>NZ_JAAOIZ010000027.1 GCF_013184525.1 Chryseobacterium sp. LAM-KRS1 | reverse complement strand
TTGATGGTTATAGAGCTGAAAGATGGAGAATATGAATTTATCTGGAGTCATCATCATATCATTATGGATGGATGGTGTTTAAGTATTCTGATCAATGATTTTTCTATAATTTTAAATTCTCTTCAGCAGGATGTAGAGTTAAACTTACCTGAACCACAAAAATATTCTTCCTATATCAAATGGTTGGGAGGGATAGGGCAGGAAGGAGCAATGTCTTACTGGAAAGATTATCTTACAGGGATTAATTCTGCAACATTATTTCCATTTGAAAAACAAGAACAGGAAGAGAAACCTCATTTTATTTCTGAATCGGTAAGGATTGATGGTAAGGGTTTTACGGAGATTTATCAGTTTTGTCAAGACCTCGGTGTTACCCTTAATACCTATGTACAGGCAGTTTGGTCTTACCTTTTGAGTAAGTATAATTCTTCTGAGGAAATTGTTTTCGGATCAGTGGTATCGGGAAGACCTGCTGAGCTGGAAGGCATAGAGAATATGGT
>NZ_JAAOIZ010000026.1 GCF_013184525.1 Chryseobacterium sp. LAM-KRS1 | reverse complement strand
CCAATGAACCTGAATGATCCCGATACGGCTATCGGTATGCTTGATTATTATAACAGAGAACAGTATGGAGACTGGCCGACAATTTACGGGCAAAACTATACCGCTTTCCTTGATGCCAACGGAATTGAGAAAAATGAAGACGGAAGTTTTAAAACAAAGAAAACCGGCGACATTTATGAAAAGGATGAAAAAACAGGAACCTATAGAAAGACAGGAGAGCGTTTTAACTATGTTTTCAGCAAGTCCCAGGTAAGTTTAATGCCGAGAATGTTCAATGAGGACAAATCGGTGATGGCGAACTACATTTCAATGTATGGGGCTCCTGATTTTACCTTCAATTATGGAAATGAAGATGTGGCAGATAATCCTCAGGCAAAAGAGATCTTCAATGAACTGAGAAAGAAATACGAAGATAAAACGATTACGGCAGCAGATTATCTGAAAGTAAAGCCATACGATCTTATTAATGTTCAGAAGCCTTCTCTGGCTCAGAATATGGATTACTTCATTACTTTCCAGAACGGATATTACTTTGTAAGATACCTGATGTGGAATTTTGTAGGAAG
>NZ_JAAOIZ010000025.1 GCF_013184525.1 Chryseobacterium sp. LAM-KRS1 | reverse complement strand
GGAAACCAGAGATACAGAGGTACAGATGTGAATGGTAAAAAGGCCCCTGAGGACTTCAAGAACGTGGCCAAGAGCGAAGAAAAACCTAAAGCTGAAGAGGTAAAGACAATCGCTGAGATCAAGCAACAACCGGTTCTGGATGAAAAAGCATTCTGGAAACAGATCAGACTGTATCCTGTTCCTGTGAATGATTTTCTTACTATAGACTGGACCGATGAAGTAGACGGACTTATAGAATCCGTTTCTCTTTACCAGCATAGTACAGTTCACTGGAAATTCCAGCAACAGAATACTCCGGGATTAAATAAGCAGCTAAAAATTAACATGTCCAATTACGAATGGGGTGTATATGTTTTACACTTTACATTAAAAGACGGCAGGGTCTTCAGCAGAAATATTACAAAACGATAAACTTTTAATCATAACAATTTACTAACAACCAAGAATATGAAGATTCTTTCATCATTGGTACTTTCCCTCTGTTCGGTGTTGGGCTATTCCCAGACCATACTCTATCAGCAGGAAAGTACATCAAGAACAGTACAGGATCCGCAAACCGTGGTCTTGGCTC
>NZ_JAAOIZ010000024.1 GCF_013184525.1 Chryseobacterium sp. LAM-KRS1 | reverse complement strand
ACCAAAGCAGGCTGGTTCTCATTGCTGATATCTAACGAAAAAGGATACACACTGGTGAACCATCCTACTGTTCTGCTGATATCTAAACCTGTATTCATCACCTCTCTACCATGACCTTCCATTAGCACCTTGGTCTTGTTAATACCAAACTGATCCTGTAAGGATAAGGCCAATCCCGTCAATAAAACATCATTAATCTCTGCACTGTATTTCTTACCTGCACGCGTCTGTAATAATTTCGTAGACGATTCATTTAAGGAAAAGCTGATGCTGCTATCTAAAATATGTTTGCCATTTGCAGGGTAATCGGTTGGAATAACCGGATAAATCTCTGATTCTATACCTTCCCAATACAAACGCTCTTGGGATAAAGAAGAACTATTGCTATACTTCTCCAATGCTGCTCCCCAACTCTGGAAAGAATCTGTTTTGGAAGGAAGTTCATAAGATACTCCCTTCATTCCCGATTCATATAAGCTTCCTAAATCTTCAAGCAAAATCCTCCAGGAAACTCCGTCAACCACAAGGTGGTGAATAACCAATATGATTCGGTCACCATCACTCATCGAAACATG
>NZ_JAAOIZ010000023.1 GCF_013184525.1 Chryseobacterium sp. LAM-KRS1 | reverse complement strand
AAACTCTTGTCACCTTCGTGATCCTTAACATCGGTAACTGCGTGCTTTATAGCATCGCTGTAGGATAAAACCTGGCTGTCGATCTCTCCCAGTTCTATTCTGTGACCACGGATCTTCACCTGATGGTCAATTCTTCCTAGATACTCTATTGTACCATCAGCTAGCCATTTTCCTAAATCTCCTGTGCGGTACATCTTCGTACCCGGAATAAATGGATTGTCTACAAACTTCTCTGCGGTAAGCTCTGGATTATTTAAATAACCCTGAGCTAATCCAGCTCCAGAGATATACATCTCCCCGCTTACTCCTGCAGGAACCAAATGTTTATTCTCATCTAAAATATAAATCTGTGTATTGGCAATAGGTTGACCGATAGGTATTGTAGAAGAAGCTAAATCACTTCCCTTTTCAAGTTTATGTACAGTAGCACAGATACTCGTCTCTGTAGGACCGTAAGCATTGTAAAAAGTACCATACTTCAAATATTCCTTAGTCTTCCCCATAATAGCTGATTCTCCTGCGGTTATTAAACCTTTCAATCCCTGAAGTCTCTCAACATTTAATAAACTGAAAAATGC
>NZ_JAAOIZ010000022.1 GCF_013184525.1 Chryseobacterium sp. LAM-KRS1 | reverse complement strand
ATAATTTTAAATACAATAATCAGAATCCCCAACGTGATCAGATTTGCCCAGATGAAATTTTTCCACGTGAACTTATAGTTTCTGGCGTAGTATACCAGGCAGATTGCGGGAAGAGATAACATACACATCATGTGTACACCTACTGAAAGTCCAACGATAAAGAAAATAAGAATGATCCATCTTTCATTGTCCGAAGTGTTATACTCATTTTCCCATTTGGTGATCAGCCATACCAAAAGCGCAATAAACATCGAAGCCATGGAATACACTTCTCCTTCAACCGCCGAAAACCAGAAAGTATCGGAAAATGTAAAACACAATGCGCCTATCACACCGGCAAAAAGAATCGAAATTTCCTGATGTTTGGTCACTTCTTCAAAATCTTTATTAAGTAATCGTCTTACAAAATGCGTAATGGTCCAGAATAAAAATAAAATCGTAAAAGCACTGAACGTAGCAGACATTGCATTGATTACGATAGAATAATTTTCGCCTTTTCCTAATGCAAAAATGGCCGCTACAGCGCCCACAATCTGGAATAAAGCAGCCCCGGGAGCGTGCGTTACTTCTAATTTTACTGCAGAAGATATGTACTCACCACA
>NZ_JAAOIZ010000021.1 GCF_013184525.1 Chryseobacterium sp. LAM-KRS1 | reverse complement strand
AATACGGAACCGAAAAGCCTTTCATCACTCTTTAAAATAACGGACTGGTTGTAATAGTTCTTATCAACAAGATCATCACTCTCAAAGAAATATCTCTGGATAGGAGTAAGAACGCTGGATCCTGTAACTGCAGACTGATCTATCAATACAACATCAGTGGTCATATAACGAGCCAGCTCTTCTAATACAGGATATTGTAAGATATGTTCTACCTTCAGACTATAACCACGCTGGCGAAGTCTGGATACGATCTGGATGGATTTGATGGAGTCTCCTCCTAAATTATAATAGTTATCGCGGATACTGATAGGACTGTGTTTTAAGACCTGCTCACAGACTTCTACTAAAACTTTCTCTTCTCCTGTTGCCGGTGCCACATATTCACTCTTGATCAGATCTTCTGAACTAACAGCTGGAAGGCTTTTTCTATCTATTTTCCCGTTACTGGTAAGCGGAATACTCTCTAATTCCACATAAAAACCGGGAAGCATATACGCAGGTAATTTGTTTTCTAAATAATGAGACAGTTTCTGCTTGTCAATGACGGAATCACTTACATAATACACCACTAAACTCTTGTCACCTTCGTGATCCTTAACATCGGTAACTGCGTGCTTTATAGCATCGCTGTAGGATAAAACCTGGCTGTCGATCTCTCCCAGTTCTATTCTGTGACCACGGATCTT
>NZ_JAAOIZ010000020.1 GCF_013184525.1 Chryseobacterium sp. LAM-KRS1 | reverse complement strand
GTGAAGATCCGTGGTCACAGAATAGAACTGGGAGAGATCGACAGCCAGGTTTTATCCTACAGCGATGCTATAAAGCACGCAGTTACCGATGTTAAGGATCACGAAGGTGACAAGAGTTTGGTGGTGTATTATGTAAGTGATTCCGTCATTGACAAGCAGAAACTGTCTCATTATTTAGAAAACAAATTACCTGCGTATATGCTTCCCGGTTTTTATGTGGAGTTGGAAAGTTTACCATTGACAAGTAATGGGAAAATAGATAGAAAAAGCCTTCCAGCTGTTAGTTCAGAAGATCTGATCAAGAGTGAATATGTGGCACCGGCAACAGCAGAAGAGAAAGTTTTAGTAGAAGTCTGTGAGCAAGTCTTAAAACACAGTCCTATCAGTATCCGCGATAATTATTATAATTTAGGAGGAGACTCCATCAAATCCATCCAGATCGTATCCAGACTTCGTCAACGAGGCTACACTTTAAAAGTAGATTATATTTTCCAATATCCTGTATTAGAAGAGCTGGCTCGTTATATGACCACTGATGTTGTATTGATAGATCAGTCTGCAGTTACAGGGTCCAGCGTTCTTACTCCTATCCAGAGATATTTCTTTGAGAGTGATGATCTTGTTGATAAGAACTATTACAACCAGTCCGTTATTTTAAAGAGTGATGAAAGGCTTTTCGGTTCCGTATT
>NZ_JAAOIZ010000019.1 GCF_013184525.1 Chryseobacterium sp. LAM-KRS1 | reverse complement strand
TCCATTGAAAACGAATTGGCTGCCTTACAAAAAATAGGTGAAACTCTTCAAAGTACCATAAACATAGAATCCGGAATATTATTCCATGTTGGTCATGTTTCGATGAGTGATGGTGACCGTATTATTTTAGTGATTCACCATTTGGTCATTGACGGTGTTTCCTGGAGGATCTTGTTGGAAGATTTAGGGAACCTGTACGAATCCGGAGTTCATGGAACATCTTATAATCTTCCATCTAAAACCGATTCTTTCCAGAGTTGGGGAGAAGCATTGGAAAATTACAGTAAGAGTTCTAGTCTTTCCAAAGAGCGTTTATATTGGGAAGCAGTAGATTTCGAAACCTATTCCGCGATTCCTACCGATCATCCGGTTCAGGGCAACCATATTTTAAATACCCATGTAAGTTTTACCTTTAATAAAGAACAAACCCGTTTATTGCAAACCCAGGCAGGGAAGCAGTACAGTGCTGAGATCAATGATGTTCTGTTAACAGGGCTAGCCTTGTCTTTACAGGATCAGTTTGGTATTAGCAAGGCCAAAATCCAGATGGAGGGCCATGGGCGTGAGGTGATGAATACGGGATTGGATATCAGCCGTACAATAGGATGGTTTACCAGTGTTTATCCTTTTAGCCTAGATATCAGCAATAATACCCAGCCTGCTTTGGTGAGTGTCAAAGAAGGCTTGAGAAGTATTCCGAATAAGGGAATCGGTTATGGTGTTTTAAATTATCTGGGTGAGTCATTTTCATCAGAAACTAATCCTACCATCC
>NZ_JAAOIZ010000018.1 GCF_013184525.1 Chryseobacterium sp. LAM-KRS1 | reverse complement strand
GAAATTGTTTTCGGATCAGTGGTATCGGGAAGACCTGCTGAGCTGGAAGGCATAGAGAATATGGTGGGATTGTTTATCAATACCATTCCTGTGCGTATAAAAGTAGATGGAAAAGAAACTCCTCGCCGCCTTTTGAATAAGCTTCATCAGGATTCTATTCAAAGTACAGGTTATCATTTTAGCAGCTTGGCAGACATACAGTCTTTATCTTCATTAGGAAAAGATCTGATCAATAATATCATAATTTTTGAGAATTATGCAAGGAAAGACGATCAGGAAATGCTTACAGACATTGTTTACGAAAATTCAGAAACTTTTGAACAAACGAATTATAATCTCAATATAGTTGTAGTTCCTGCTACGGATTTTTTAAAGATTGAGTTCAAGTACAATTCATCTGTATATCATTCATCAGCGATAACCAATTCATTACTGCATTTCCATAATCTACTGAACCGGTTTAGGACTTTTCCTGATGTAGAAGTCTCAGAAATGGATTATTTAGGGCCGGAAGAAGAGGAGCTACTATTGAAAAATTTTAATTCCACGGAGATTGTTTATCCTGAAGAAACAATAGTGAGTTTGTTTGAAGAACAGGTTAATAGCTGTGCGAATAGTGTAGCATTAATATATGATGATGTAAAGCTTAGCTACAATGATTTAAATACAGAATCTAACCGTCTAGCTCATTACCTGAGAAATCATTACAATATCAGGTCTAATGACTTGGTTTGTATTGAGTTGCCACGTAATGAAAAGATGATTGTTTCGATTCTTGGAATTCTAAAATCAGAAGGAGCGTATGTTCCGATTGATGTGAATTACCCTCAGGAAAG
>NZ_JAAOIZ010000017.1 GCF_013184525.1 Chryseobacterium sp. LAM-KRS1 | reverse complement strand
TCTAATGACTTGGTTTGTATTGAGTTGCCACGTAATGAAAAGATGATTGTTTCGATTCTTGGAATTCTAAAATCAGAAGGAGCGTATGTTCCGATTGATGTGAATTACCCTCAGGAAAGAAAAGATTTTATTGTGAAAGATACACAGTCTAAATTGTGTATAGATGAGTCTTTCTGGAAAGAGTTTGATTCATTGAAAGAAAATTATTCAATAGAAAATCTTTCTACAGAGATTCATCCTTCAGATCTGGCTTATGTTATTTATACGTCGGGTACAACAGGAAACCCTAAAGGAGTTTGTATCAGCCATTCTAGTTTGATGAACTATGTTTCCTGGAGTAATGGATATTATTTTAATGGTGGAGACCGAGGCAACTGGGGATTATTCACTTCAATATCCTTTGATCTTTCAGTTACTGCACTATTCTGTTCTCTGACGAGAGGAAGCTCTTTATGGTTGGGAGAGAATGAAGTAGACATTTTAGCTGTTCTTATGAATGCGTTTGAAAATCCAGATATAGATATTTTAAAATTAACGCCTTCTCATATTTCATTATTAAAGAATGTAGAAATCAATAATACGGGTATCCGAAAAATTATTTTAGGAGGAGAAAAGCTTTATAATGAGCATATTCAGATTATTCACGCTATCAATAAAGATATTGAGATCTATGATGAGTACGGCCCAACAGAGGCAACCGTAGGCTGTATTGCCCAGAAAGTTGAGCTATCTGTTAACACGATCGGAGGTCCAATTTCAAATACACAGATTTATATATTGGATGAATATGGACATTTGTTACCAGTTGGAGTTCATGGAGAATTGTATATAGCAGGAGCAGGTTTAGCAAGAGGTTATTTAAATCGTGAAGATCTGACAGAAGAGAAGTTTATAGACAATCCGTTTGTTGAAGGTACAAAAATGTACCGTACCGGAGATTTGGGAAGATGGTTGCCAGATGGTACAATAGAGTATCTGGGAAGGATTGATGATCAGGTAAAGATCCGTGGGCATAGAATAGAGCTTGGAGAGATTGATCATCAGGTGCTTTCTTATAGCCCAACAATTAAATCTGTTGTGACTGAAGT
>NZ_JAAOIZ010000016.1 GCF_013184525.1 Chryseobacterium sp. LAM-KRS1 | reverse complement strand
TCAAACAATCCAAATCATTTTATACTTAAATTCATATTTAGTTCATATTTGGTCTTAACTCGCTGATAAGCAACCTTAAAAATTTTGATGCTTTTTCCTGGGTTTAGAGTGATAAAAGCGAAAACATAGGAGAAAACTGCCATAACAAGGGAAAAGGAAAAAAATAAAACCTAAGAAAAGAAAGATTTTCTATGGAAAAATGAAGGGTTGAGACAGGAAAAAGAGGAAGTAGAAAGGGAAAAGTAAGGAGAAAAATGGAAAATGAAGTGCTGAAAAGTAAAGAAAAAAAATATCTGACTAAAAAAAGACTGCAATAAATTCGGTTTGAACACAACAAAAAAATATGATGTAGCATTTTATAAGATCAATAAGTATCAATTTATTCTTTATTCTTTATCATTATGCCGATATTAAAGTATAGATCATATTATATCTTGTATTGCTCCGGATGGTAGGATAAAATCTGTGAGCTCAAATTTCCTAGGATTTAGATCCTGTTCCTAAAGGAAAGCTTTTCATCAATTGCAATATACTATTGAATATCTTTATTCCGGATAAAGTCATTCTTCCAGGCATATAATTCATTAAGCCGTGCATGCAATAACAATATGGAATAATTTATAATTGATTAAGAAATTATTGATGATTGGCGATTAAAACCTAAAAGCTGAAAATTAAAAATGGAACGTTTTTAAGTTGGCTAAAGCCACTATGATTTTGGAGGCTATTACTGAAGGGCTAAAGACCAACTCTATTGATGAAAGCTTGTAAAAGAATAAAGAGCCTAAAGTAGTAGTAGTAGTAGTAGTAGTTGTTGTTGTTGTTGTTGTGGTTGTGGTTGTTGGCGGAGTAAAATACAAAGACCTACTAACTATGAATGATAAATGATAAATGATGATTGATAATTGAGTGCTATTAATTGATATTTGTCTGTCAATCAATAATGACTGATATTTGATGATTGATCACTTATCATTTATAATTCATCATTTATTTCTTATCGCTTATTAATAGCCATTTATCATTCATCAATGATCATTTATCATTTATTGCTATCGTGTGGTATAGTAGGTATAGATATGTATAGGTATAGATATAAAACAAAAAAGTCTCATACAAATTCATGTATGAGACTTTTAATAAAAACTGGCGGCGACCTACTCTCCCGCTTGTCGCAGTACCATCGGCGCTGGTGGGCTTAACTTCTGTGTTC
>NZ_JAAOIZ010000015.1 GCF_013184525.1 Chryseobacterium sp. LAM-KRS1 | reverse complement strand
CTTTCCTGAGGGTAATTCACATCAATCGGAACATACGCTCCTTCTGATTTTAGAATTCCAAGAATCGAAACAATCATCTTTTCATTACGTGGCAACTCAATACAAACCAAGTCATTAGATCTGATATTGTAATGATTTCTCAGGTAATGAGCTAGACGGTTAGATTCTGCATTTAAATCATTGTAGCTAAGCTTTACATCATCATATATTAATGCTACACTATTCGCACAGCTATTAACCTGTTCTTCGAACAATTTTACAACAGTCTTTTCAGAAGAATATGAAGTTTCTGCACC
The DNA here is from genome assembly GCF_013184525.1 of Chryseobacterium sp. LAM-KRS1. Classification (GTDB taxonomy): domain Bacteria; phylum Bacteroidota; class Bacteroidia; order Flavobacteriales; family Weeksellaceae; genus Chryseobacterium; species Chryseobacterium proteolyticum. The sequence goes on along the minus strand of NZ_JAAOIZ010000015.1, from coordinate 1,197 downwards.
ATTGAAGTCCTCCAATAATTCCTTTACTTCCGGATTACTTAAATAGCTGAAGTTTTTGATTGCCTGATCAGGAAAAGTAGCAAACTGTCCCAATATATTCTTAAAATGCCCGGCTAAAGATGTTATTAAAGATTTATAAAATACAGATGAATTGTATTTAAAATCTATTGATAAGCTATTTTTTCCCGGAACGGCAATAATATTAAAATCATAATTCGTCTGTTCAAAAGTATCTGCTTTTTGATCAGCCATTCCCATGATCGAAAGATGATTATTAACATCCCGCTTTGCATAGTTCTCAAAAACGATAATATTGTTGATCAACTCTTTTCCTAATGAAGATAGAGACTGGATATCGGATAAACCGGTAAAATGGTATCCGGTACCCTGAATAGAATCGTGATGTAATTTTTCGAGTAAATTTCTTGGTGTTTCATCTTTACTTACATTCACACATACAGGAATAGTATTGATAAAGAGTCCGACCATATGCTCAACCTCTTCAATATCTGCCGGTCTTCCTGAAACCACACTCCCAAAAACTACTTCTTCAGATGCATTATAACAACTTAACAAATAAGACCAAACTCCCTGGACATATGTATTGAGAGTGATTCCCAGATTCTTACAAAGATTGCTAATACCAGCGAATTCCTCATTTTCTACTTTTATTATTTCGGTAATAAAGTGACGATCCTTTTCTGATGTACTCTTTTTAAAAGGAATAAGTGTTGGAGAAACCACCTCTTTGAGATAATTTTTCCAGTAACTTAGGGCTTCTTCTTTATTTACTGTTTTCAGCCAGTTGATATAAGACGAATATTTTTTAGATTCCGGCAAATTAATCTCCACATCTTGCTTCAGGGAGTTCAAAATAACAGCGAAATCATTGATAAGGATACTTAAACACCACCCATCCATGATAATATGGTGATGACTCCAAATGAATTCATATTCTCCATTAGGAAGCGTGATAACCGTCAGGCGCATTTGGGTAGGTACACCCAAGTCAAATCCTTGGGCTATATCCTCTTCTTTTATAGTATCTAATTCAAGCTCTGATTCTAAGATTAAATGCTTAAAGTCAACTTGTGCTTTTTTGTGAACGATCTGCAAAGGAACTTCTCCATAACGATTATCAAAAGAAGTCCTTAAAACCGTATAGCGATTGACAAGGATTCCAAATGCCTTTTCTAC
>NZ_JAAOIZ010000014.1 GCF_013184525.1 Chryseobacterium sp. LAM-KRS1 | reverse complement strand
ATTTCACAAGGTAGTCGTATGCTTTATCTTTCTGCCCAATAGCGTTGTAAGCTGTAGTTACAGCAGAAACCACAAGAGAATATTCCATAGGTTTAGCTCCCATTTGTCTTCTCAGGTATCTCTGATCACCAGGGCTAAGGCTTAAATAGTAATCATATTCTTCGAATATTCCTTTCTTAAGAACTTCTGCCAGTTTCAATCCTTTTTGTTCCTGTCCTGCTACAATATATCCGTACACAATTGAACTTAATGAGCGTGGATCATTGTATTTTTCTACCGGAATTTCCTTAGCAGCAAGGTCCAGTAACTCGATCGCTTTAGCTTTTTCACCTTTTAAAGAAAGGGCTGCTGCTGCTCTGCTCGCTGCACTTCTATAGCTGATGATATTGGAAGTTGCGGTTTCATCAAAATGAGCATTTAAGTCTTTAAAATTACCCCATTTGAAGTTTTTCACCACATTGTACAGAGAGTTGGCGTCTACCCTTCCCATATCTCCATCGCTGCTAGGTGGCGTGTGAATAGGAATCAGTCGGTAACTGAAACCATCCAACTGCAAATAATCATCCAGATAGAAAATATTTTCGCTGTCATATACTCCGCCTGAGGAGAAGTTAATCGGTCTTTTCCAATCAAAATTAGCCAGAATATCAAACATCATCAGGTTGTTCTTATAAAGAGTATTCGCTTTATAATCGATCATGATCTGATTAACAGTATTAGGAAGATCGCTTGGATTGATAATCCCCGCTTTTAAAGCATTCTCCTTGTTGACAGGTAAAATAAATTTACTCACCGGTAAGAAGTTGTATTTTTCATAACGCGCCTCTCCGAAGATCATTTTAAGAATTTCATCCTTTTCAGGGGATTTCATTTTGATGAAATTGATTGCTTCTTTTAAAGTAATGGAATCCTGGGTAAGATACTTTCTAAAAGCCTGGAATTCCGTAGAAGAGGCTCCTTGTTCCTGAAGGTTATTGAAGATATTCTGCCAGTCTTCTTTTTTCATCAGGTAGATCTGATCATTCACACCATCCCTGTAGTCTTCGTGAGTTAACTGGCTTGGAATAGCATTGGCATTATAGGTTTTTCTCTTTACCTGGTCAATGTTCCATGGTGTTGATAGCAAAGTAAAGTTGACCACTTTTACATCATCACGGAAATTTTCGGTTTCCTGAATAGCCCAAACCGGATATGTATCATTATCACCGTATACAAATAAAATATCCTCTTTTGGCAATGATTTTAATACGGAATAAGAATAATCATATGCTGTATACCGGTTACTTCTGTCATGTACATTATAGTTCTGGAATCCCATCATAAAAGGTATACCCAGTAAAACCACTCCTGCAACAATATTCGCTGCACCGGACTTTACTTTAGACTGTAAGAACCATAAAATAGCACCCGCTCCTAAGCCTATCCATATAGCAAAAGCATAGAATGAGCCTACCATCGCATAATCCCTCTCCCTAGGTTCAAATGGTTTTACACCTGTATAGAAAATAATTCCAACGCTGGTAATAACGAATAATGATAATATAGCATAGAATCTTCCAAAATCCCTGTTAAGCTGGAAGAAGAATCCGATTAATCCCAAAATAAGAGGTAAAAAGAAAAAGGCAACCGTGCTTTCATTTTTAAATTTAGCAGGCATCTTATCCTGATTTCCCCACATGGCATTATCTATAAAAGAAAATCCGGAAATCCAGTTTCCTTTTGTATTTTCCATATTCCCCTCAAGATCATTCTGTCTTCCTACAAAATTCCACATCAGGTATCTTACAAAGTAATATCCGTTCTGGAAAGTAATGAAGTAATCCATATTCTGAGCCAGAGAAGGCTTCTGAACATTAATAAGATCGTATGGCTT
>NZ_JAAOIZ010000013.1 GCF_013184525.1 Chryseobacterium sp. LAM-KRS1 | reverse complement strand
AAACTTCTTACAGAGTAAAATCCTCGGATCTTAATGTAGGTTGTATAAAAGAAGCTTTTGGTATTCTGGTTAACCGTTACACTATTCTTCGAACTTCCTTTGATAACCATTACGGAGAAGTTCCGCTTCAGCTTGTCCACAAAAAAGCTCATGTAGACTTCAAGCATCTGATATTAGAATCCGATCTGGAATTAGCTAACATCAAGCAGGGTGATATAGCGCGTGGTTTAGATCTGAGTAGGCCTACTCAGATGCGTTTGATGGTTATAGAGCTGAAAGATGGAGAATATGAATTTATCTGGAGTCATCATCATATCATTATGGATGGATGGTGTTTAAGTATTCTGATCAATGATTTTTCTATAATTTTAAATTCCCTTAAACAAGGAACAGAGATTAATTTACGAGAGACTCAAAACTATTCTTCCTACATTAAATGGCTGGAAACCCTTGATAAAAAGGAAGGAATTCTTCATTGGAAAAAATATTTAGAAGGATTTGACACTCTTACAGGAGTTCCGTTTAAAAAACAAGAACATGGAGAGAAACCTCATTTTATTTCTGAAGCAATAATGATTGATGGTGAGGGGTTTACGGAGATTCATCAGTTTTGTCAAAGTTTGGGAATTACCTTAAACACCTATGTACAGGCAGTTTGGTCTTACCTTTTGAGTAAGTATAATTCTTCTGAGGAAATTGTTTTCGGATCAGTGGTATCGGGAAGACCTGCTGAGCTGGAAGGCATAGAGAATATGGTGGGATTGTTTATCAATACCATTCCTGTGCGTATAAAAGTAGATGGAAAAGAAACCCCTCGTAGCCTTTTGAATAAGCTTCATCAGGATTCTATCCAAAGTACAGGTTATCATTTTAACAGTTTAGCAGAAATACAGTCTTTATCTTCATTAGGAAAAGATTTGATTAATAATATTATAGTTTTTGAGAACTTTGCAAAGTATGATGATCAGACTTCAGCAGAAGAAGCAGGATTGATGCATAAAAAGGCAGAAGCTTTTGATCAGAACAATTATGATTTTAATATAGTAGTGGTTCCTACTGCAGATTCTTTAAAGATTGAATTCAGATACAATTCATCTGTATTTTATTCATCATCGATAATGACGTTGGTATCTCATTTCAAAAACGTATTGAATGAATTTACTATCTCAGCAGACCAATTCTTTTCTGATATTGAATATCTGGGAGCAGAAGAGAAGAATTTATTACTAAATGACTTTAATGCTACCGAGTTAGTTTATCCTTCAAATGGCACAATTATTAGTTTATTTGAAGATCAGGTAAGTCTTACTCCGAACAATATTGCTGTTGTTTTTGATGATCTTAGCTTAAGCTATACCGAATTGAATGAAAAAGCATCCAGCCTTGCTCTTCAGCTTCAAAGTGCTTATGGGATCAAGAAAGGCGATCAGGTAGGAGTAATGCTTAACCGTGGAGAGAATCAGATCGTTTCCATTCTTGGGATATTGAAGCTAGGGGCAGTTTATGTACCTATAGATGCGAATCTTCCAGAATCCAGGAAAGAGGTGATGACCTCCGGATTATCTTTACTGATCACCGAATCTTACTATTTCTTTGACCTTGATTTCTACTCCGGAGAATCCTTTTCCATTGATTTGGAATTCACGGAAGAAGATGCTTCAGACTTTACATCAGCCGTTTTAGAAAAAGATGATATTGCCTATATCATTTATACATCGGGTTCTACGGGAGAGCCTAAAGGAGTTTTGAATACCCATGGTGGTATTTTAAATACGATATTATTCCAGAAAGAATTCTTTGAAGTTTCCTCCTATGAAAATGTTGCTCAGTTCGCTTCTTTTTCATTTGATGCTTCTATTTCAGAGATTTTTATTACGTTGCTTAGTGGCAGAAGTCTTCATATTTTGAGTGATTCAGTTAGAAAGGATGCTTATGCCTTTGAAGATTATGTAAATAATCATTCCATTGATCTGGTAACACTGCCACCTGCATTTTTCAGTTTATTAAATGTTGAGAGACTTCAGGGATTGAAAGGTTTAATAACCGCAGGAGAATCAGCTATTATGGGGAAGACTAAGGAATATTTGAAATATGGTACTTTTTACAA
>NZ_JAAOIZ010000012.1 GCF_013184525.1 Chryseobacterium sp. LAM-KRS1 | reverse complement strand
AAACTTCTTACAGAGTAAAATCCTCGGATCTTAATGTAGGTTGTATAAAAGAAGCTTTTGGTATTCTGCTTAACCATTATACCATTCTTCGAACTTCCTTTGATAACCATTACGGAGAAATTCCGCTTCAGCTTGTCCACAAAAAAGCCCATGTAGACTTTCAACATGTGATATTGTCAGACAAAACATCTTTTGCTGAAGATATAGAAAAGATCAAACAGAAAGATATAGCTCATGGTTTTGCTTTAGATAAGCCTACTCAGATGCGTCTGATAGTCATTGAGCTGTCGTCCGGAGAATATGAATTTATCTGGAGCTATCACCATATCATTATGGATGGATGGTGTTTAAGTATTCTGATCAATAATTTTTCAACAATTTTAAATTCTTTGCAGAAAGAAGAAGCTGTCAGTTTACCTGAGTCCCAGAAATACTCTTCTTACATCAAATGGTTGGAAGGAGTAGATAATGAAGAAGCTACTGCCTATTGGATGAACTATCTGAAAGGAACAGGTGTTCCAACACTGATTCCTTTTAAAAAGGAAGTAGAGGAAGAGCCTTTATTTCTCATAGAAAAAATTAGTATAAGACAAGAAGAATTTAAAATACTCAATACATTTTGTAAAGATTTAGGAATTACCTTAAACACCTATATACAGGCAGTGTGGTCTTACCTATTGAGTAAATATAATTCTTCTGAGGAAATTGTTTTCGGATCAGTGGTATCGGGGAGACCTGCAGAGTTGGAAGGTATAGAGAATATGATTGGTCTATTTATCAACACCATTCCTGTGCGTGTGTGTTTGGATGAAGCTGAAACTCCAAGAAGTCTTTTGAAAAAACTACACGATGATTCTATCAGGAATAAAGGCTACCATTTTAACAGCCTTTCAGAGATTCAGTCTTTATCTTCATTAGGAAAAGATTTGATCAACAATATTATAGTTTTTGAAAATCATTTGAGAAATGATAAGGAAGAAGAAGAAAAAACTATTTCCTCTACAGGATTATCATTTGAAGGAGCAGGAATCTTTGACCTGAATAATTATGATTTCAATATTATCGTTATTCCTGATAAAGAAGAAATAAATATAGAATTTAAATATAATTCGTCCTTATTCCACAGTCCATCAATAGTTTCTTTAATTTCCCACTTTGGAAATATGATAGATAAATTTAATGCTTCTGTAGACCAACCTCTATCTGATATTGAATATCTGGGAACAGAAGAAAAGAATTTATTATTAAATGAATTTAATGCTACCAGGGTTGTTTACCCTTCAGATGTTTCGATTATTAGTTTATTTGAAGAACAAGCCTCTAAAAATCCTGAAACAGTAGCTGTTGTTTTTGAAGAGACAGTATTGAGCTATGAAGAACTGAATCATCAGGCTAATGCCTTAGCTTCTCAGCTTCAGAATGATTATGGTATTCAAAAAGGAGATCATGTAGGTGTAATGCTTGGGCGTAGTGAGAAACAGATCATTTCCATTCTTGGTATTCTAAAATTGGGTGCCGTGTATGTACCAGTAGATGCTAACCTTCCAGAATCCAGAAAATCGAGCATGAGTGAAGGATTGCATTTATTGATTACGGAATCCTTCTTTTTGTTTGATTTGGATTTTTACGAAGGAAATTCATTTGCAATAGATGTTGAGTTTAACGGAAGCTATGCAGGTGATTTTGTTTCAGAGGAAACAGGAGGTTCAGATGTGGCTTATATCATTTATACCTCCGGTTCCACCGGTGAGCCTAAAGGAGTATTAACGACGCATTCAGGTATTGTGAATACGATATTGTCCCAAGCAGACCTTTTTGATCTCGGATCTTACTCCTGTATCGGTCAATTTGCTTCATTTTCATTTGATGCTTCTATTTGGGAAATATTTATGGCCTTAGTGTCAAGCAAAACTCTTTATATTCTTAATGATAAGGTAAGAAAAGATCCCTATGCGTTTGAGGACTATATTTCTGAGAATTATATTGATTTGATGACTTTACCTCCCGCATTTTTCAGTTTATTAAATGTTGAGAGACTTCAGGGATTGAAAGGTTTAATAACCGCAGGAGAATCAGCTATTATGGGGAAGACTAAGGAATATTTGAAGTATGGTACTTTTTACAA
>NZ_JAAOIZ010000011.1 GCF_013184525.1 Chryseobacterium sp. LAM-KRS1 | reverse complement strand
TTGTAAAAAGTACCATACTTCAAATATTCCTTAGTCTTCCCCATAATAGCTGATTCTCCTGCGGTTATTAAACCTTTCAATCCCTGAAGTCTCTCAACATTTAATAAACTGAAAAATGCAGGTGGCAGTGTTACCAGATCAATGGAATGATTATTTACATAATCTTCAAAGGCATAAGCATCCTTTCTCACTGAATCACTCAAAATATGAAGACTCTTACCACTTAGCAACGTCATGAAAATCTCTGAAATAGAAGCATCAAATGAAAATGAAGCGAACTGAGCAACATTTTCATAAGAGGAAACTTCAAAGAATTCTTTCTGGAATAACATCGTATTTAAAATACCACCATGGGTATTCAAAACTCCTTTTGGTTCTCCCGTAGAACCTGAAGTGTAAATGATATAGGCTATATCATCTCTTTCTAAAACGGCTGATGTAAAGCCTGAAGCATCTTCTTCCGTGAATTCTAAATCTATAGAAAAAGATTCACCAGAGTAGAAATCAAGGTCAAAGAAATAGTAAGATTCGGTGATCAGTAAAGATAATCCGGAGGTCATCACCTCTTTCCTGGATTCTGGAAGATTCGCATCTATAGGTACATAAACTGCTCCTAGTTTCAATATCCCAAGAATGGAAACGATCTGATTCTCTCCACGGTTAAGCATTACTCCTACCTGATCGCCTTTCTTGATTCCATAAGCACTTTGAAGCTGAAGAGCAAGGCTGGATGCTTTTTCATTCAATTCGGTATAGCTTAAGCTAAGATCATCAAAAACAACAGCAATATTGTCAGGAGTAAGATTCACCTGATCTTCAAATAAACTTAGAATTGTTGTATCTGCAGGATAAGCAACTTCTGTAGTGTTAAGCTCATTGATCAGGAACTCTCGCTCAGAGAAACTTAGATAATCTAATTCCGACAGAGGAGTATCAATGTACGTTTTAAATTGGTTAAGGGCATTTTTCAAGTGAGAAACCAGAATCTTGATAAAAGAAGAATATACTGATGCATTGTATTCAAAATCCATATTTAAATGATCCTCATATGGTTCTGCGACTAATGTAAAGTTATAGTTGGATTGATCAAAAACTTTTACATTTTCAAAGTTTTCATTCGGTTCATTCTTTACGTAGTTTTCAAATATAATAATGTTGCTTAGCAAATCTTTCCCTAAAGAAGATAAGGATTGAATTTCCGCCAAACTGTTGAAATGATATCCTGTATTCTGTATAGAATCCTGATGTACTTTTTTCAAAAGGCTACGCGGTGTATCATCTTTGTTAACCAAAATCCTTACAGGGATGGTATTGATAAACAATCCGACCATACGTTCTACGTCCTCAATTTCTGCCGGTCTTCCTGACACAACAGCTCCGAATATGATTTCTTCTGAGGAATTGTATTTACTTAAAAGATAAGACCACACACCCTGTATATAAGTATTGAGAGTAATTCCAAGTTTCTGACACAGCTGATCAATTTCTTTAAATTCATCTCCCACCACACTAAATTTTTCGGTAACAAAATGAGGAGGTTCTTCTTTGGAGTTCTTTTCAAAAGGTATAAGCGTTGGAGTATTAATTCCTTCTAAATAGTTTTTCCAATGCAACATTGCCGAATCTTTATCAATCCCGCTTAGCCATTTAAGATAAGCAGAATATTTCTGAGGTTCTGGTAAATTGGCTTCCAGACTTTGTTTAAGCGAGTCTAATATTGCAGAGAAATCGTTGATCAAGATACTCAGACACCATCCATCCATAATGATATGGTGATAACTCCAAATAAACTCATATGTATCATTTGATAATTCTACTATTATCAAACGTAATTGTGTAGGTTGATTCAGAGCAAAACCACGGATAATATCATTTTCTTTAATAATCTCCAGATCGTTTTCCAGGGAATCTTTAGATCCTATTGTATGATATTTAAAGTCAACTTGTGCTTTTTTGTGAACGATCTGCAAAGGAACTTCTCCATAACGATTATCAAAAGAAGTCCTTAAAACCGTATAGCGATTGACAAGGATTCCAAATGCCTTTTCTACTTCTGACAGATCAAGACCCTCGGATTTTGTCCTGTACGAAGTCTGCATGAAATACGTGGCTCCTTTGGGTTCCACAAGCCAATGGTAATACAAGCCCTGCTGCATTGGCGAAAGCTCATAAATATCTTCAATATCCCCTTTCTTATTGATCTCCTGAATCGTATTGAATGACAATCCTTTATAAGTAAGATCTGATGGTGTTAAAATCACCTCTGAGCCTTCACTCTCATCAATCATTTTCTCCAAATGATTCTGATAGCTATCTATCAATTTCTGAACCGTAGCTTCAGTAAAGAGATCTCCTGAATAACGGATCGTGATAGTCATGGCACCACTCATCGTGATTCCTGAAACATCCAATAGAATATCGGTTCCTAGGTTTTCTTCTGACACCGCATTACCAATAGACTCTGAACTATAATTAAATGCTGGTCCTACTGCATCATCAAAATCTCCAAGGTAATTAAACTGAACCGATGGATTATTTACTGGTGAAAACGAATTTCCAAGATAATTTAATACTCCATAACCAATCCCTTTAGAAGGAATAGCTCTCAAATCTTCTTTGATACTTACCAAAGCAGGCTGGTTCTCATTGCTGATATCTAACGAAAAAGGATACACACTGGTGAACCATCCTACTGTTCTGCTGATATCTAAACCTGTATTCATCACCTCTCTACCATGACCTTC
>NZ_JAAOIZ010000010.1 GCF_013184525.1 Chryseobacterium sp. LAM-KRS1 | reverse complement strand
ACTAAACTCTTGTCACCTTCGTGATCCTTAACATCGGTAACTGCGTGCTTTATAGCATCGCTGTAGGATAAAACCTGGCTGTCGATCTCTCCCAGTTCTATTCTGTGACCACGGATCTTGACCTGATCGTCATCGATTCTTCCCAAATATTCAATGGTTCCATCCGGTAACCATCTGCCTAAATCTCCTGTACGGTACATCTTTGTACCGGGAACAAAAGGATTAGCTACAAACTTTTCAGCAGTTAGCTCATCACGGTTCAAATATCCGCGAGCAACACCTGCTCCGGCTATATACAGCTCGCCACTCACTCCTATGGATACCAGTTCACCATTTGAATTCAGTATATAGATTTGTGTATTCCAAATTGGGCTACCAATAGAAGCAGGTATCTGTACTACTTCACGTGCGATACAACCAATAGTTGCTTCAGTTGGACCATACTCATCATAGATTTCAATATCTTTGTTAATAGAATGAATAATCTGAATATGCTCTTTATTAAGCTTTTCACCTCCCAGAATAATTTTACGGATATTTGTATTTTCTATTGATGCGTCTTTTAACAGAGAAATATGAGAAGGGGTAAGTTTAAGAACATCTATTTTACTGTTTTCAAACATCTTAATAAGAGTTGCAAAAGCATTTTTCTCCGTATCTTCCAGCCATAATGCACTTCCTCTGGATAATGAACAGAAAATCGCCGTACCTGATAAGTCGAAAGAGATAGATGTAAATAACCCCCAATTTCCACGATCCTTTTCAGTAAAATAAAAACTGTTACTCCATAAAATATAGTTTAGTATATTGGAATGAGTAATGCCTACTCCTTTTGGATTACCAGTAGTTCCCGATGTATAAATAACATAAGCGAGATCTTCAGAATGAACTCTTTTGGGCACATTAACATTATTGTATTCTGATTTTAATAATAAGAAAGTCTTGTATTCATCCTCATTGATAACAACTTTGGCATTACTATCCTGGATAATATACTCTATTCTTTCTTTTGGATAATCTACATCTACAGGTACATATACTCCTCCAGATTTTAAAATTCCCAGAATAGAAACAATAACTTTTTCACTTCGTGGCAGCTGTATACAAATCAAATCATCCGGCTGGATGTTATATTTATCTATTAAATAATCAGCCATCTGATCAGATATTGTATCTAACTCTTTATACGTCAGTTTATTATTCTCAAATACAACCGCAGTTTGGTTGGGTTTCTGTTTAGCCTGCGCTTTAAACAGGTCTATAAATGTAAATTCTTTATCTATGAAAATATCTGTTGAGTTGGAAGTATCGATGACTTTCTTATCAGCATCAGTAATACCTAATTTATTCTTACTTAATAAGTGAATAAAAATATTCTTGAATTGCTTTTCTATAAGTTCTTTTTCTAATAGAGAAAATACATCATCATTGGTATATAAGTCTATTTTAAGGTCCTTACCCGAGTTATTTACGCTCAATTTTATATCAAAAATGTCCTGTACAGAATATGTACTCATTACATTACAATCTGAATCTTTTATCATATTATAAGTATTGACATTTTCAAAACAATACTTAAAATAGGTATTATTGTGCTGTTTTCTGTTGAGTGTAAAATAATCACTCCAATTCATTATTGTATCTACATTTTTCTTAAGGTCTTCCAGATTTTCAGATAGACTAAGATCATTTGAATAGGTTTTCAAATTCAGCGCCACCATAGAATTCACATAACCTACCGTATGAAGAAGCTCATCATAATTTCTATTTTGATTAACGTAACCTATCGTGATGTATTGATCTGTAGTAAAGGATGACAGATATCTGTTAAAGCACAGCAGAGCATAAAAATCTATATCTTGATCTAAACCGGTCAGGCTTCTAATTAATTCAGCGTAATCAGAATGATCAAGTGAAAAGATGGTTTTCTTACTTGTTCTAAAATTCTGAGATTTTTCCCCAAAAGGTAATATTTGATTTTCCGGTCTGCTGTTATACGCTTTCCAGAATAGTTCGGCTTCTTTTTCCGGTTCTGACAAAAGATCATTTTGCCAGGAACAATAGTTATAGTATTCTATCTTTTCACTTTCATCAAAGCTATTTTTTATTCTTCTAAGAATTTCTTTAGACAAATAAAGGCAGCTATATAAATCTCCGAATAAAGAATACAGTCGTATTACAATATATTTTACATATCCTGAAACAATCAAGACACCCACTCTTAATGCTTTATTTTTTGTTGAGTCGTAAGAGTAGTTCAATTCGGTCTCCACTATTTTTGCAAAATCCTCATAGCTTATATCTTCATTATAGTACCAACACTGTATATCTTCCCCATTTTCATCAATACCCTGAGTAGGATAGTCCATTTGCTTACTTGAAAGCAATTTATATGATAGTACCTCATGATTTTCAATGGTTTTTTTTATATGGATACTGATTTCTTCAAAAGAAAGGCTTTCTGTAAGTTCTATAATAGTCTGATTATAGAATTGCTCTATATCTTTTCTGTTTAATGATAATAAATTCACCTGATTTTCAGATAATTTATATCTTTCAATTTTTTCCATTTAATTTTAAGTTTTTTATAAATAGATACTATTACTTTCTTTCACTTTTATATCCATACCCTCTTGGTACAGAAATGCTCTCTACTCTGAACACCTTAGCATTTTTTCCATCCGAACAGATAAGAATACTTTTATGTTCTTTTAATTTGCCTAACCTATTCATGATTTTTTTTGTTTATAAATGCATTGAGCTTTCTTACATTCTTTTGTTTAATAAGACTGGAATCCGTTTGAGAAATCACTTCTTTTATATCTTTTTGTACTATTGCTTTAAAATGTAAACTTTGAGATTCCAGCTGACTATTGATTTCATTAAAATGCAAATCTTTATTTTCCATAAAAAATATCAATATATCTTTAAATGCCTTTACGATATTGATGACCGAATAGTCATCAAATAGATTCTTATTATAATCAATCAAAATCCTGAAATCTGAGTCTGTTGGAAGAATTTCAAAATTAAAATTGTAATTAGTCTGAATATATTTTTCATTTTTTACAGTTATCAATTGTTGTTGTTCTTCCGGATTGTTATCTCTGGATAGGTTTTCAAAAACCAGAATGTGATTGATTAGGTTTCTTTTTAGTACACTTTTAGCCTGGATATTGGCCAAACCTAAGTGATGATAATCAATACTTGCAATAGAATCCTGATGTATTTTTTTCAAAAGAATTTCAGGAGTATCATCACGGTCTATTTTTATACGTACAGGAACTGTATTGATAAACAGACCAACCATATTTTCCACTCCTTCCAGTTGAGGAGGTCTTCCTGATACCACTGAACCGAATAGAGCTTCTTTGCCCGAATTGTATGTACTTAAAAGATAAGCCCATACACCTTGTACAAAAGAATTAAGAGTAATTCCTAAAACCTGGCAAAACCTTTTAAGATCATTGTAAACCTCAGTATCTAAATAATATACGTGGGAAGCTAGTTCATATGCTGTGCCCTCAATGCTTTCTTTACAAAATGGAACAACCGTTGGACTATTAAATTCTTTAAGATAATTCTCCCAATAATGCTCAGCTTTTTCTCGGTCAACTTCTCCCAACCATTTAATATAAGAGGAATATTTGGGAGGATCAGGCAGCTGCATTGCTTCTCCCTTTTGCAGCGAATTTAAAACAGCAGAAAAATCATTGATTAAAATATTTAGACACCATCCATCCATAATGATATGGTGATGGCTCCAAATAAACTCATAATCACCGTCCGGCATTTCTACCACTTCCAGGCGCATCTGAGTAGGCTTATCCAATTCGAAACCACGATCTACATCACTTTGTTTTATATGTTGCAACTCAAGTTCCGATTCTGGAATTGTATGCCTAAAATCTACACGAGCCTGCTTATGTACGATCTGTAAAGTAGTTCCTGCATATTTATTATCAAATGAAGTACGAAGAATAGCGTAATTATTAACTACTGTACTAAAAGCTTTCTCTACTTTTGATAAATCAAGATTTTCAGATTTGATTCTGTAGGAAGTTTGGATAAAATATGCAGATCCCTGAGGTGCTGCCAGCCAGTGATAATACAACCCCTGCTGCATTGGAGACAACTCGTAAATATCCTCAATATCACCATTCTTATTAATTTCTTGAATCGCTTGGAATGACAATCCTTTGTAAGTAAAGTCCGATGGAGTTACAATCACTTCTGATGATCTGCCCTCAACAATCATTTCTTCTAAATGAGACTGGTAACTGTTCATCAGCTCCTGAACCG
>NZ_JAAOIZ010000009.1 GCF_013184525.1 Chryseobacterium sp. LAM-KRS1 | reverse complement strand
TCAGAATACCTTAGGAACATCCGAAATTACTAATGATAAAGACCAGTTCAGTATCTATCCGAATCCGGTAAAAGATGTTTTATTCATTAAGTCAAAAGAGAAAGTTGTAAAGGCAGAAGCCTATGATACAGCTGGAAGGATCTTAAATTCAATAAGCGTAAGCAATAATTCTGTCAATATCTCTGAACTTGCTAAAGGAAGCTATATGATCAGATTGTTTACAAAAGATCAGGTTATGGTACAGAAATTTATAAAAAATTAAATCACTTTACATCAATAAACGAAAGACTGCCTTAAGAAGCAGTCTTTTTTTATATGCTTGAACGATCACGTAAGAATTTATTGTATTTTTATTCAAGGTTTTAATTATACATCTATGGATTTTCTACAAGATCACTATTCCATTCAAAATGAACTGATACTGATATTTATTTCAGTTATGCTCGGGCTTTTTATCGGTGCTGAACGTGAATATAGAAATAAGTCTGCAGGACTTCGCACGTTTATTCTGGTATGTTTTGGATCTTGTCTTTTCACCATATTATCAATCAAAATAGGAGTTCAGAATCCAGATCGTCTGGCAGCCAATATTATTACCGGTATAGGTTTCTTGGGAGCAGGAGTTATTTTCAAAGGAGATAATAAAATCGATGGAATTACAACGGCAACAACCATCTGGGCAACTGCTTCAATAGGAATGGCTGTCGGTTCAGGATATGTATACTTTTCGTTGCTGGGCACTACATTGGTTCTTCTTGTCTTGAGCTCGTTAAGTTATTTGCAGAATTTTATCGACAATAATCATAAAATCAGGGAATATAAAATATCTATCTCCGCTTCTGATCACATCAGTCATTGTGAGGAATTATTCAGGAATAATCATTTAAAATTTCTTATCATGAGACAGCAATATTCCAAAGACAGTTTAATTACGACCTGGAGACTTACGGGGAATACCCGGCAACACGAGCTTTTGATTAAGCAAATGATGAATGACCCTAAAATTATGTCCTATCAATTTTAAAATAAAAAATAAAGGCAGCAGCCTTTATTTTTTCTTGAAAACATACAGATCTTTATTGGGACCGGTAATTTCCTTTCCATTCAAATCAAGCTGAGTAAGATGGTTTTCACCGACCTTGTATTTGTAATTAGCGGATTTTCCTTTTAAAGTCACAATACTGCCCGTTTTATCCCACTCCAAGGTTCCTTTATCTTCATTCTTTGATTTTCTGTCGATATATTCTTCTGTGATATGGAACGTATTATCCTTATTCAATGTGAGAGAAGTTTTGATCCCCGGGCAATCTGCACATGGAACCACAGCCTCATAAGTTCCGTTCCAATCCAATGAATTCTGAGAGTTATGCCCATCAATCAAAGCGTTGCCAGCCACTGAATCCAATGGTTTTTGGATCGAAGCTGAATCTGTTTCCGGGGCAGAAAATATTTCTCTTTGTTTTTCTTTGGGTGAACATGAAGCCAGTAATATGGCCAGTACAGTTCCGGATAAAAAAGTTTTGTTTTCCATAAATATTATTTGTTTCTGGTCATTAAATAACGGGATCCATCCCATTATATTTTTTAATACAAAATATTAAATGCCATTATCTATGAATCTACCTCGTTTTCAGGATGACTTGTAACTTATAATCCTAATTTTCTTCGTAAATTGGACAAAATTTTTGATTATGATAAAAAAGATACTTTTATCTGCATTTCTTTTGCCTGCCGCAATGGCTTTTGCCCAACAATATGGGGGAATGTGGATTCCAACGGAGCTGAATGAAAAGGAAATGAAAGACCTGGGAATGAAAATCTCTGCAAAAGACATCTTCAATCCTCAAAAGGCCAGTATTAAGGATGCCGTTGTTCAATTTAACGGTGGCTGTACAGCAGAAATTATTTCTCCTAAAGGACTTTTATTAACCAATCATCACTGTGGCTTCGGACAAATTCAGGCACATTCTACAGTACAAAATGATCTCCTTTCCAATGGATTCTGGGCAACGAATATGAGCACCGAGCTTCCTAATCCCGGATTAAAAGTAGATTTTATTGTAGATATCAAAGAAGTAACCAATCAAATTCTGGAGGGTACGGATCATCTTTCCGAACCTGATCTTTCAAAAAAAATCAACAACAATATTGAGATATACAAGAATTCTCAAAAAATAGAAAATTATCAGTCTATCACTGTAAAGCCTATGTATTATGGAAATAAATACTATGCTTATACAATAGAAACTTATAAAGACATCCGTTTGGTAGGAGCACCGCCACAAAGTATAGGGAAATTCGGAAGTGATACGGATAACTGGGTATGGCCAAGGCATACGGGAGATTTCTCCATGTTTAGAATTTATGCAGATAAAAACAATAAGCCTGCAGAATATTCCAAAGATAATGTCCCTTATGTACCTAAACATTTTCTACCTGTTTCCATCAAGGATAAGAATGAAAATGATTTCACATTTGTATTTGGCTTTCCGGGAAAAACCACTGAGTATCTTCCATCAATTGCAGTTGAAAAAATCATGAATGAGATTGATCCTGCAAAAATTGCAGTCCGAGATGTCGCTTTAAAGACTTTGGATGAAAAAATGCGTGTGGACAATGCAACACGTATTAAATATGCTTCTAAATATGCTTCAGTGGCAAATTACTGGAAAAAATGGATTGGAGAAGTAGAAGGCCTGAAAAAGTCTAATGCTGTAGAAAAGAAAGTAATGTACGAAGGATCTCTGGTAGCTAAAAATCCGGAAATCAAAACAACATTAGACCAGCTGAATAAGCTATACACTGAGCAGGCTCCTTATGCTTTAAATAATGCCTATTATTCTGAGTTAATTAAAAATGCTGAGACATTAGCATTAGCTAATATGTATTCCAACTATATCTTATCCGTAGAAGCAGGAAGAATGGATGAGAAGGAAATTACAGCATTTAAAAATAAGCTGACTTCTTTCTATAAAGATTACAGTCCGGAGCTTGATGCAAAAGTAACTGCAAAGCTCCTTGCTCTGTATGCCAACAAAACAACCGCTCAGTTTTTACCAGCGGGATTTGATAAATTTAAAAACGAAGCACAGAACATTCAGAATATCGAAGAGATTTCTAAAAACTCTATCATTACCGGCAGAACAGCTGTAAATGGAGCTTCTTTAAGTGCAGATATTGACAAGGCATTTTCTAATCAGGATAAACTGGTAAGAACATTAAAAAAAGACCCTTTTTATCAATTATTTTCAAATATCAAAGACACTTATTCAAAAACAGCTGATCCTCAGTATACCTCAATCCAGACAAAAATTGATGCGCTGCAGAAAAAATTCATGCAACAGCAAATGTCGACCGATAAAGACAGAAAATTCTTCCCTGATGCCAACTCCACACTTCGTGTGACTTACGGTAAAGTAAAAGGTTCAAATCCGAGAGATGCTGTTTCTTATGGTTATCAAACTCATTTGGCAGGAGTTATAGAAAAATACATTCCGGGGGATTATGAATTTGATGTTCCTAAAAAGCTAATCGATCTTTACAATAAAAAAGATTTTGGAAATTATAAAGATAAGGGAGGTGATGTTCCTGTAGGGTTTACGGCAACCAATCATACCACAGGGGGAAACTCAGGAAGTCCGGCTCTTGATGCTTACGGAAATCTAGTAGGATTAAATTTCGACAGACAATGGGAAGGAACTATGAGTGATATTAATTATGACCCCCGTTTTAGCAGAAACATCATGGTTGACACCAAGTACATTCTATTCATCATTGAAAAATTTGCCGATTCCAAGTGGCTGATTGATGAAATGAAAGTTATCAAATAATTCTTATCCATAATAAGATGTTTTTAAACCCTATCTAAAGTTAGATAGGGTTTTTAATTGAAAAGATAATCTTCCCTTATCCAGAAGCAGTTAAGCGCAATTTACGGATAGGTAAAATCTATATAAAATAACATACCGATCACTGAACAGTATGTATTTTTAATAAAAACTTTTTTATGAATGATAACCATCTTAAAATGTGTACGGAATGTGGTATACAATATCCGGAAAGCTATCAGGGCAATCTTTGCCTAATTTGTAATGACGAAAGACAATCAGTCCCTCAAAGCGGACAATCGTGGACTACCCATGAAAAGCTTCTGGAAAAGCATAGCATAAAAATTAAAAAACTGAATAATAACCTTTACGAACTGGTTGTTAATCCAAGGTTTTCTATTGGACAGCGGGCCTTGCTGGTACTTTCTAAAAACGGAAATATATTATGGGATTGCATTCCCCTTCTTGATGAGTCAGCTATTGCATTTATTAATTCTAAAGGAGGCTTAAAAGCTATTGCTTTCTCTCATCCGCACTATTATTCCAATATGAAAATGTGGGCAGATACCTTTAATTCTAAAATTTATATTCATGAAAACGATAAAGAATGGGTTTTAAATGGAGGTGATTTTGTAGAATACTGGACCGGTCATCAGCTTAATCTATGGGATCAATTAAAGCTTCACAATATTGGTGGCCATTTTGAGGGAAGTTCTGTCATAGAAATACCATGGATGAGCGAAAACGGAACGCTTTTAATTGGGGATACCATGTATCTTTCCCCATCTATGAATCATTTTGCCACAATGAGAAGCTATCCCAACAGAATTCCTTTTCCTTTGAATGAAATTAAAAGAATCGAAAAACGTTTTGAAGAAATAAACTACGATACCATCTACGGCTTTTATTCTTATCAGAATGTAGAAAAGAATGCCAGAGAAATTGTAGAGAAGTCATTTAGCAGATACCAGTGAGGAGTGAAGAATTATGAATGATAAATAATAAATGATGATTGATAATTGATGAATGATCTTTTATCATTTATAATTCATCACTGATCATTTATCTTTTATTGCTATGGTGTGGTGTAGTAGGTATAGATGTCTATAGTTATAATTATAAAACAAAAAAGTCTCATACAAATTCATGTATGAGACTTTTAATAAAAACTGGCGGCGACCTACTCTCCCGCTTGTCGCAGTACCATCGGCGCTGGTGGGCTTAACTTCTGTGTTC
>NZ_JAAOIZ010000008.1 GCF_013184525.1 Chryseobacterium sp. LAM-KRS1 | reverse complement strand
AAAAAGCTTTAGAGAAAAGCGGAAGAAAAGAGATCATTGAAATACAATATAACAACCAAGTAAGGAAAAACTAAAGCGTCAAAACTTTGAGTGAGTCAGACAAACATACAATGGAGAGTTTGATCCTGGCTCAGGATGAACGCTAGCGGGAGGCCTAACACATGCAAGCCGAGCGGTATAGATCTTTCGGGATCTAGAGAGCGGCGCACGGGTGCGGAACACGTGTGCAACCTACCTTTATCAGGGGGATAGCCTTTCGAAAGGAAGATTAATACCCCATAATATATTTGATGGCATCATTAGATATTGAAAACTCCGGTGGATAGAGATGGGCACGCGCAAGATTAGATAGTTGGTGAGGTAACGGCTCACCAAGTCAATGATCTTTAGGGGGCCTGAGAGGGTGATCCCCCACACTGGTACTGAGACACGGACCAGACTCCTACGGGAGGCAGCAGTGAGGAATATTGGACAATGGGTGAGAGCCTGATCCAGCCATCCCGCGTGAAGGATGACGGCCCTATGGGTTGTAAACTTCTTTTGTATAGGGATAAACCTACCCTCGTGAGGGTAGCTGAAGGTACTATACGAATAAGCACCGGCTAACTCCGTGCCAGCAGCCGCGGTAATACGGAGGGTGCAAGCGTTATCCGGATTTATTGGGTTTAAAGGGTCCGTAGGCGGACTCGTAAGTCAGTGGTGAAATCTCATAGCTTAACTATGAAACTGCCATTGATACTGCGGGTCTTGAGTAAGGTAGAGGTAGCTGGAATAAGTAGTGTAGCGGTGAAATGCATAGATATTACTTAGAACACCAATTGCGAAGGCAGGTTACCATGTCTTAACTGACGCTGATGGACGAAAGCGTGGGGAGCGAACAGGATTAGATACCCTGGTAGTCCACGCCGTAAACGATGCTAACTCGTTTTTGGGTTTTCGGATTCAGAGACTAAGCGAAAGTGATAAGTTAGCCACCTGGGGAGTACGAACGCAAGTTTGAAACTCAAAGGAATTGACGGGGGCCCGCACAAGCGGTGGATTATGTGGTTTAATTCGATGATACGCGAGGAACCTTACCAAGGCTTAAATGGGAAATGACAGGCTTAGAAATAGGCTTTTCTTCGGACATTTTTCAAGGTGCTGCATGGTTGTCGTCAGCTCGTGCCGTGAGGTGTTAGGTTAAGTCCTGCAACGAGCGCAACCCCTGTCACTAGTTGCCATCATTCAGTTGGGGACTCTAGTGAGACTGCCTACGCAAGTAGAGAGGAAGGTGGGGATGACGTCAAATCATCACGGCCCTTACGCCTTGGGCCACACACGTAATACAATGGCCAGTACAGAGGGCTGCTACCAGGCGACTGGATGCTAATCTCGAAAGCTGGTCTCAGTTCGGATTGGAGTCTGCAACTCGACTCTATGAAGCTGGAATCGCTAGTAATCGCGCATCAGCCATGGCGCGGTGAATACGTTCCCGGGCCTTGTACACACCGCCCGTCAAGCCATGGAAGTCTGGGGTACCTGAAGTCGGTGACCGTAACAGGAGCTGCCTAGGGTAAAACAGGTAACTAGGGCTAAGTCGTAACAAGGTAGCCGTACCGGAAGGTGCGGCTGGAACATCTCATTTTAGAGCGTTGAAGAACGTTAAACAAAATAAAGGTACTTAAGTGTACCATGTACTTACTTAAAGTAAAGCTTTAGTTTTTTATTTGGTTGATATATAAAAAAATACAACACCCACTAGAAATTAGTAAAGGGAAGAGAGACAAGAGGAAAGATAGAAGAAGAAAGACCATGTAAGTCTGATATCTGGGATCTTGAATCTGCAAGTCTAACAAGACAGTCTCGTAGCTCAGCTGGTTAGAGCGCTACACTGATAATGTAGAGGTCGGCAGTTCGAGCCTGCCCGAGACTACTAATTTTGAGTAAGAGAGTTTTAGAGTATTAGAGAATACGAGTTTTAACGCTCAATCCCTCTAACGCCTTCACTCACCAACTCAACTAGAGGGGAATTAGCTCAGCTGGCTAGAGCGCCTGCCTTGCACGCAGGAGGTCAAGGGTTCGACTCCCTTATTCTCCACAGTTTGTATATGTAAAAAAGAAGCATGTAAACCTCATGACGAGAGCCGTCATTAATACATGAATACATTTTACATTAATACAGAAGAATTTAAGATCATTGACATTAACGGTAAAGACATCACAAAGAGAAAACCGAGCACTTATAAGTGCTTGAGTAACCTAAAAATAGGAAAGAAATCGTTAAGGGCGTATGGCGGATGCCTAGGCTTTCAGAGGCGACGAAGGACGTGGTAAGCTGCGAAAAGCTGCGGGGATTGGCACACACGAATTGATCCGCAGATGTCCGAATGGGGCAACCCAATACATTGAAGATGTATTACCTCGTAAGAGGAGCAAACCCGGAGAACTGAAACATCTAAGTACCCGGAGGAAAAGAAATCGAAGAGATTCCGTAAGTAGTGGCGAGCGAAAGCGGATTAGCCCAAAAGTCTTTATATATTTAGAAGAACGTACTGGAAAGTGCGGCCATAGACGGTGATAGCCCGGTATTCGAAAGGTATATATAGATGATAAATGAGTAGGGCGGGACACGTGAAATCCTGTCTGAATATGGGGGGACCATCCTCCAAGGCTAAATACTCCTGAAAGACCGATAGTGAACAAGTACTGTGAAGGAAAGGTGAAAAGCACTTCGAATAGAAGGGTGAAATAGAACCTGAAACCGTACGCCTACAAGCGGTCGGAGCCCACAAGTTGGGTGACGGCGTGCCTTTTGCATAATGAGCCTACGAGTTAATTTTACTAGCGAGGTTAAGGACTTCAGGTCCGGAGCCGGAGCGAAAGCGAGTCTGAATAGGGCGGATAGTTAGTAGGATTAGACGCGAAACCTTGTGATCTACCCATGGGCAGGTTGAAGCTCTGGTAACACAGAGTGGAGGACCGAACCGGTTGACGTTGAAAAGTCTTCGGATGACCTGTGGGTAGGGGTGAAAGGCCAATCAAACTGGGAGATAGCTCGTACTCCCCGAAATGCATTTAGGTGCAGCGTTGATTATAAGTTTATTAGAGGTAGAGCTACTGATTGGATGCGGGGGTTTCACCGCCTACCAATTCCTGACAAACTCCGAATGCTAATAAATGTTGATCAGCAGTGAGGGCATGGGTGCTAAGGTCCATGTCCGAGAGGGAAAGAACCCAGACCAACAGCTAAGGTCCCCAAATATATGTTAAGTTGAAGCAACGCGGTTGGACTGCATTGACAGCTAGGATGTTGGCTTGGAAGCAGCCATTCATTTAAAGAGTGCGTAACAGCTCACTAGTCGAGCGGTCCGGCATGGATAATAATCGGGCATAAACATATTACCGAAGCTATGGATTTGTACAATGTACATCTGGTAGGGGAGCATTCTGTTTGCGCCGAAGCAGTATCGTGAGGTATTGTGGAGCGGACAGAAAAGAAAATGTAGGCATAAGTAACGATAAAGGGGGCGAGAAACCCCCTCACCGAAAGACTAAGGTTTCCTCAGCCATGCTAATCAGCTGAGGGTTAGTCGGGACCTAACGCGAACCCGAAAGGGGTAGTGGATGGACAATGGGTTAATATTCCCATACTTGCTCACACTAAAAAGGGGACGGAGTGCCGTACCTGCTGGAGACTGACGGAATAGTCAAGGCCTAGCCTTCGGGCGAAGCTGCTGCAGGGAAAGTGCTTCCAAGAAAAGCCGAAGTGAAGCAACCCGTACCAAAACCGACACAGGTAGTCGAGGAGAGAATCCTAAGGTGCTCGAGTGAGTCGTGGCTAAGGAACTAGGCAAAATAGTCTCGTAACTTCGGAAGAAGAGACGCCATCAGCAATGGTGGCCGCAGTGAAGAGGCCCAGGCGACTGTTTATCAAAAACACAGGACTCTGCTAAATCGAAAGATGCTGTATAGGGTCTGACACCTGCCCGGTGCTGGAAGGTTAAGGAAGGGCGTTAGCGTAAGCGAAGCGTTTGACTGAAGCCCCAGTAAACGGCGGCCGTAACTATAACGGTCCTAAGGTAGCGAAATTCCTTGTCGGGTAAGTTCCGACCTGCACGAATGGTGTAACGATCTGGGCACTGTCTCAGCCACGAGCTCGGTGAAATTGTAGTATCGGTGAAGATGCCGATTACCCGCAATGGGACGAAAAGACCCTGTGAACCTTTACTATAACTTCGTATTGACTTTGAGTAAGTAATGTGTAGGATAGGTGGGAGACTATGAAGCAGGCACGCTAGTGTTTGTGGAGTCAACGTTGAAATACCACCCTTTACTTACTTGGAGCCTAACTTCCTTTAGGAAGGACATTGCGTGGTGGGTAGTTTGACTGGGGTGGTCGCCTCCAAAAGAGTAACGGAGGCTTTCAAAGGTACCCTCAGCACGCTTGGTAACCGTGCGTAGAGTGTAATGGCATAAGGGTGCTTGACTGTGAGACCTACAAGTCGATCAGGTGCGAAAGCAGGACATAGTGATCCGGTGGTTCCGTATGGAAGGGCCATCGCTCATAGGATAAAAGGTACTCCGGGGATAACAGGCTAGTCTCCCCCAAGAGCTCACATCGACGGGGAGGTTCGGCACCTCGATGTCGGCTCGTCACATCCTGGGGCTGGAGAAGGTCCCAAGGGTTGGGCTGTTCGCCCATTAAAGTGGCACGCGAGCTGGGTTCAGAACGTCGTGAGACAGTTCGGTCTCTATCTATTGCGGGCGTTAGATGTTTGAGAGGGCTTGATTCTAGTACGAGAGGACCGAATTGAACAAACCTCTGGTGTATCAGTTGTACCGCCAGGTGCACCGCTGAGTAGCTATGTTTGGAAGAGATAAGCACTGAAAGCATATAAGTGCGAAACTCGCCTCAAGATGAGACATCTTTTAAGGGTCGTGGGAGATGACCACGTTGATAGGCTACAGGTGTAAAGTTGGTAACAGCATAGCCGAGTAGTACTAATTACCCGTAGATTTATAGCCTATAGGTTACACTAATTCAAGTCTTATAAGTGCAATACTGGTTTTGCCTTTGTGATGAAATTTACCGATAAAACAGATGTCAGATACAAGACATCAGATAAGAGACTTTATAATAGGTCTGAAATCTGAAATCTATCCTCTGATATCTTATATACCTTCTTTAGGGTGGTTTTAGCGGTGGGGCTCACCTGTTCCCATTCCGAACACAGAAGTTAAGCCCACCAGCGCCGATGGTACTGCGACAAGCGGGAGAGTAGGTCGCCGCCAGTTTTTATTAAAAGTCTCATACATGAATTTGTATGAGACTTTTTTGTTTTATA
>NZ_JAAOIZ010000007.1 GCF_013184525.1 Chryseobacterium sp. LAM-KRS1 | reverse complement strand
ATCTCAGCGATTGTCTTTACCTCTTCAGCTTTAGGTTTTTCTTCGCTCTTGGCCACGTTCTTGAAGTCCTCAGGGGCCTTTTTACCATTCACATCTGTACCTCTGTATCTCTGGTTTCCGGCTTCGTCATACTTGAAATAGACTTCGGTTTGTGAGAACCCGAAAACACCAATCAACAAAGAAAATAAGGAAAGTAGTTTTCTTTTCATAGTTTACTTATTTCGTTTTTTCTGAAAGAAGCAACAACAACAATTGTTTTTCAAGCTTTTCAATCTTATCGGATTGTTGTTTCAACGTTTTATTTTGCTCAATAGAATACAATGTTAATTCTTCAATTTTTTCAAGCAGCTTAGCATCCATTTCTCCCAGGTTGATTCCGTTTTTTTCTACTTCTCCGGCAGAAGGGATGTTTGGTAAATGTCCTTTTTCTGAAATATGCTTTTCAACATCTTCCAATGATCTCAATTTATAATCCTTTTTAAAGACATAATCAGCCCATCCGTTGGTTGCAGGATTTTCAACTTTTATTTGTTCAGCCTTTATTCCTTTTCTTACATAAAAGATGAAATTAGGGTCATTATCATATTGATCTGTTCCTACGGTCACTTTTCCGGTATTGAAAACCACAAGGCTGCTTGGGTGAACTGAATCTGTAAATTTTATCCTGGTGATTCCGGATGAATTAGGAGTTGAGGTATCAGAGTTAGGATCAACCGCATTGTCATTAGGCATATGGAATTCTAGATTATGGCTTCCCAAAGTTCTGATCACTGCATCTGATGCAACAGACCAACGTGAAGCACAGCCATTACAAAGAACAGTTGCAAGCTCTAATTTGGCTCCGTTAACGGTTCCTGCAGCCGCAGAGTTTCCGATAGCAATACCATTGGCATAAGGTCCGTTAAATACCTTAAGTCTTTCCATGTTATTTGTTTTGATAACAAGTTCCTGGTCATCAATGGTGCCGATGAAATTAGATGGAGGAGTAGTTCCTGAGTTTCCTGTAAGATTCCAGGATTGGGCAAAAGCCATAGAAGATACGGCTATAAATAGCGGTACAAGTGTAGTTTTCATGAATTGTTAATTTTTGTTAAATTTTAAAATGCAAATATTTTTATATTATTGAAATAGTATGAATTTCATATTATTTTTATAGCGTATTATAAGAAGTAAAAAAGGAGTTATTTCCCATTCAAAGATGCCATCATTTGGATGAGTGTGCAAACAAATACTATATAGATTCATAAATTTATATGTATATGTAATGCTCTCCAGTTAAAAAATATGCTAATGGAGTATGTTTAATTTTATTTAATATTTTTTTAATAAAAAAATTCTACCTTTGTCCAGATGAACTTCTTAAGATTGATTTTAGCGCTTTATTTTGCGGCATTATCCATAATGCCATGTGAAG
Source organism: Chryseobacterium sp. LAM-KRS1 (assembly GCF_013184525.1). Classification (GTDB taxonomy): domain Bacteria; phylum Bacteroidota; class Bacteroidia; order Flavobacteriales; family Weeksellaceae; genus Chryseobacterium; species Chryseobacterium proteolyticum. The sequence continues at coordinate 296,836 of NZ_JAAOIZ010000007.1, read as the reverse complement.
ATGTGCATAAACAATTGAGTTCTTCCAAATCCGACTTTGCACTAAGTGTTGAAGAGTCCCATTCAAAGGATCAGGGAGATATCTGTTCTCCATTGTGTGTTTGCAATTGTTGTCAGATAACGGTTGCGGCTTTTAAAATGGAACCTCAGATAAGTATTCCAAGACAAGAACAGGCCTACTTTTCCAAAAAGATTCTTTTCCACAAAAATAACTTTGCCTATCAGGTTTACGAAAACATCTGGCAGCCTCCTAAAATTTAATTTTATTGATTTAGGGAAAGCACAGCTTTCCAACCTTACGTGAAACTTTGCAATTCTATTGCATGGATCTTCATGATATTTTTGCACTTGACATTTTAAAATGTCTGTGCATATAATTTCAATAAAATAAATCTTTTTTGTGTTAGATAAAATTATAAAATTCAGTATTAAGAATAAGTTCATTATTGGTTTAATGACTTTACTGTGGATTATCTGGGGAGTCTGGAGTGCTACCAGATTACCCATTGATGCGGTACCTGATATTACGAACAATCAGGTTCAAATTATTACGGTATGTCCTACATTAGCGGGACAGGAGGTAGAGCAATTGGTTACTTTTCCAATTGAACAGAGTATAGCAAATGTTCCAGGCATTGAAGATATGAGAAGTGTATCAAGGTTTGGACTTTCTGTGATTACAGTTGTTTTTAAAGAAGATGTTGATGTTTATTTTGCGCGACAGCTTATTAGTGAGCAACTTAAACAAGCCGTTGAAGAAATTCCCAAAGGAGTTGGCGTTCCGGAGCTTGCTCCGGTAAGTACGGGATTAGGAGAAATATATCAATATATTCTGCATCCGAAAAAAGGAAGCGAAAAAAAATACAGTGCTAAAGATCTTCGGACCATGCAGGACTGGATTGTTCGAAGACAGCTTAACGGAACTCCTGGTGTTGCAGAAATCAACAGTTTTGGAGGTGAGTTGAAACAATATGAAGTTGGTATTAATCCCAATAGACTAAAAGCGATGGGAGTAAGTATTTCCGATATTTTTACTGCTTTAGAAAAAAATAATCAGAATACCGGAGGTGCTTACATTGACAAAAAACCGAATGCCTATTTTATCCGCGGGGTCGGAATGGTCACTTCGTTAGAAGATATTCGGAACATAGCAGTGAAAAATGAAACAGGAAGTATTCCTATATACATAAAAGATGTCGCAGATGTTCGTTTTGGAAGTGCTGTGCGATATGGAGCGATGACCTATAACGGAAAAGTAGATGCCGTGGGTGGAGTCGTAATGATGCTGAAAGGAGCGAATAGTAATGAGGTGGTGAACAATGTGAAAGCTAAAATCCCTACTATTCAAAAATCTCTTCCTGACGACGTAGTCATTGAGCCTTTCATTGATAGGACCGATCTCGTGGGAAGAGCAATGAAAACAGTAGAGAAAAATCTGGTAGAGGGTGCATTAATTGTAATTTTCGTACTTGTTGTTTTTCTTGGAAATCTTCGGGCCGGGCTTATTGTTGCGTCAGCAATTCCTCTATCCTTATTATTTGCTTTAGGAATGATGAATGTGTTTGGGGTGAGTGCCAACCTGATGAGTCTGGGGGCAATAGATTTTGGACTTATTGTAGATGGAGCCGTTATTATTGTAGAGGCAACATTGCATTTATTACATAATAAAAACAGCGGGAAGCTTACGCAGATCCAGATGGATAAGGAAGTAGGAACGGCAGCGTCCAAAATGATGAATAGTGCCATTTTTGGACAAATCATTATTCTGATCGTTTATATTCCAATACTTTCTTTAGCAGGAGTAGAAGGTAAAATGTTTACCCCAATGGCAAAAACAGTAGGATTTGCAATTATTGGAGCTACCATTTTATCCATTACTTATATTCCAATGGTAAGCTCGTTGTTCCTTTCTAAAAATGTTAGTCATAAAAAGACACTCAGTGACAAAATTATGGACTTCCTTCAAGGTATTTATCAGCCTTTGTTGCAAAAAGCCATTCGATTGAAGCTCGTAATTGTCACTATAACGATTTCTATTTTTGTGATTTCAATTTTCATATTCAAAAATATGGGAGGGGAGTTTATCCCGCAATTGCAGGAAGGAGACTATGCATTTCAATGTATCCTACCTCAGCAAAGCTCATTGAGTCAAAGTTTGGAAACATCCATGCAGGCATCAAGGATCATCAAGTCATTTGATGAGGTAAAAATGGTTGTAGGAAAAACCGGATCAGCCGAAGTACCTACTGACCCGATGCCACCAGAGGCTTCAGATATCATTGTGGTGCTAAAACCGCAGAGCGAGTGGAAAACAAAAAAATCATATGCGGAACTGGGAGATGAGATCAGTAAAAAACTGGAAGCGATTCCCGGGGTATATTTTGAAAGAAACCAGCCGATCCAAATGCGTTTTAATGAATTGATGACGGGAATTAGACAGGACGTAGCCGTTAAAATTTTCGGGGAGAATCTGGATTCCCTGGCCATTTATGCAGAGAAAGTTGGAAAAGCAATACAATCGGTAAACGGAGCTAATGCTCCTCAAATTGAAAAAGTGGGTGGACTTCCACAAATCAATGTTACTTATGACAGAACAAGAATGGCTAATTACGGAATCAATATTGAAGATGTAAATAACGCCTTAAGTACCGCGTTTGCAGGAAAAAGTACCGGTCAGGTTTTTGAGAATGAGAGACGTTTTGATCTGGTTGTTCGCTTGGATAGTCTTAATAGGACTAATATTGATGATGTTGATAACCTGATGATCAATACTAAAACAGGAGCACAGATCCCGCTTTCACAGGTCGCAGATGTCAAATACAAAATGGGGCCCGCACAAATCAGCCGCGAACAGGCAAAACGTAGAATTGTTGTAGGCTTTAATGTTAAAGGACGTGATGTACAGAGTGTGGTTCAGGATATTCAGAAGAAGCTTGACAAAGACGTTAAGCTACCTGCAGGATATTATTATACTTACGGTGGACAATTTGAAAACCTTCAGGAGGCTAGCCAGCGTCTTATGATTGCGGTACCTATATCGCTGTTGTTGATATTTTTATTATTGTATTTCACTTTCAACTCTTTAAAACAGGCGGCATTGATTTTTACAGCCATTCCAATGAGTGCTATTGGTGGGATCTTTGCCCTTCTTGTAAGAGGGATGCCTTTTAGTATCAGTGCCGGAATTGGATTTATTGCCTTATTCGGAGTAGCGGTTCTTAATGGAATTGTATTGATAGGAACCTTCAATGAATTAGAAAAAGAAGGCGAAAAAGATATCTTTAAAAGAGTGATGGAGGGGACTAAAACAAGGCTTCGACCAGTATTAATGACTGCAACGGTAGCATCGTTAGGATTTTTACCCATGGCGATTTCCACGGGCGCAGGAGCTGAGGTTCAGAAACCATTGGCAACCGTTGTAATCGGTGGATTAATCAGTGCTACTTTTCTTACTTTATTTGTGTTACCAATGCTGTATATTATTTTCAATACAAAACTTCGAATTAAGAAGATGAAAATGAAACCATTTACACCGGTGATTATTCTTGGATTTATAATGTTGGGTCAATTCGCCAGCGCTCAATCCAGAACATTGACTGTAGAACAGGCAGTAGAACAGGCCGTGGCGAACAATCCCGGACTGAAATCCAAAGACCTGGGTATTGAGGCTGCAAGGGCTTTAAAACCTACGGCTAAAGAATTGCCAAAAATGAATTTTAATGCACAGCTCGGGCAGTATAATAGTCCTACTTTTGACCAATCTTTTGCAATTTCACAAAGTATTCCTTTTCCTACCATATTCAAAGCCAGAAAAGAATTAATTGCGGAAACTATAAAAGGTAAACAGATAGAGAAGGAAATTTCTATGAATGAGCTTGTTAAACAGGTTCGCTCCTATTATTATCAGATTGAATATCTGCAATATAATAAAGCGCAATTAAAGAATCTGGACAGCCTGTATCGCGATTTCATTCGTATAGCCACCGTAAGGTTCAAGGCTGGGGACATAAAAAAGATTGAGATCAGTACTGCTGAAACCCAACAAGGAGAAATCAACCTTTTGCTCAATCAAAATCAGGTATTTTTAAATAACGCATATAAAAATTTAAAGACACTTTTAAATATTTCTGAGGACATTGAGGTCCCGTTTAACGGAAATTATGAGCCACTTAAATCCGGAAATATTCTGGACAGCAAAGAGGTTGATAATAACCCTACAATTAAAGCATTTTATCAGGAAATGGAAATTGCTGAAAGAAACAAAAATGTAGAAAAAGCGCAGGGACTTCCGGAATTCAGTTTAGGATATACCAACCAGTCTTTAACAGGATCTTATCCAGTAAACGGACAGGAAGTATTTTATAACTCAGGCAACCGGTTTAGCTTTGTAAATGTAGGAATAGCAATTCCTCTAACTTTCGGAGCGACAAAGGCGAGAATAAAATCTTTGGAATTTCAGAAGCAGGTTGCGGAAACCAATGCTATGTATCAGAAGAATCAGCTTTCCACTCAATTGCAAAATGCATTAACCCAATATCAACAGGATACGCAGCAATATAATTACTATGTGGGGCAAGCGATTCCTAATGCTGAGAAAATTGTAAAAGCGGCTCAGTTAGGATATAGAACAGGTGAAATTACTTATGTAGAGTATCTTTTCGCCTTGCAGACTGCGACAAATATTCAATTAAAATACCTGGAATCCATCCAGCAGGTGAACCAATCTGTTGTAACGATTAATTCAATAATTAATAAATAAAATGAGAAAAAAACACATCATCATATATTGTATTGCTCTTTCTTTGTTAACTGTAAGTTGTAGTAAAAAGGAAGAGGTGGCGGAAAATCCTGCGGGAAAAGCAGAGCAAAAAATTGAGAAACCCGCAGAAGCTTCCGAGACTATTGCTTCATTAACGGAAGAACAAATAAAAGCTGTTGGAATTACAATGGGAACCATTGAAATGAAGGAGTTAACTTCTACCGTTAAAGCCAATGGTACCTTGGATGTACCTAATAACAGTAAAGCCACCATTACCTCTTTATATGGAGGAATTATTAAAACGCTTACTGTTCAGGTAGGTAGTGTGGTGAGAAAAGGACAGGTGATCGCAACAATTGCCAATCCTGAATTTATAAGACTTCAGGAAGAATACCTGACTGTGAATAGTAGAATTACATTTGCGGAACAGGAGTACAGAAGACAACGAGAGCTTTTTGATAATGATGCAGGAGCCAAGAAAAACCTGCAGAGTTCCGATGCAGAATTAAAAACCCTCAGAACGAGGAAGGCCTCTTTGTTGAGGCAACTTCAGATGATGGGAATAAGCCCCGGTGCTGTTAACAATGCAAATATGAGATCAGGTTTGGTAATAACATCACCTATCAATGGAACTGTGAGTAGTATTTCTGCACAAATAGGGAGCTATGTTGATGTTTCATCTCCGGTGGCTGAAGTTATTGATAATGAATCCATTCACTTGGATTTACAGATATACGAAAAAGATCTTCCGAAAATGAAAGTTGGGCAAATTGTTCATTTTAATCTAACCAACAACCCGGAGACAGAGTATGATGCCAAAGTATTCAGCATAGGTTCATCTTTTGAGAATGCGAGTAAAACGATTTCTGTACACTGTAATGTAATCGGGAATAAGGCAGGATTAATTGATGGAATGAGCATTACAGGAATTGTAAGTCTCGAAAAAACAACCACACCGGCTGTTCCTAATGATGCAATTGTAGAAGCAGATGGCAAGTCTTATATTTTTGTGCAAACGGATAAAAAGCCTGCTGAAAATCATGATGAAGAAAAATCTAAGAAAGAAATGCCTAAAGAAAATGTGAAAATGATCAATTTTGAGAAAATTGAAGTGGTAAAAGGTTCTTCTGATATGGGTTATACAGCAATAACTCCGGTAACAGAAATTGCCCCTGATTCTAAAATAGTAGTGAAAAGTACATTTTTTGTAAATGCAAAGCTCACCAATGCTGGCGAGCAGGATTAATTAAAAGCCTTCCGACAAAAAAACACAATAATATTATTTCACAAGATGGCTTTAAAAGAAGAACTTGAAAAACAAGGGAATTGGCTTTTCAAATATAGAAGCACATTACCGATAGGTATTTTATTTATCGGTTTTGTGGTTTCTGTTCAAATGAATTTAAAAGAAGAAACAACGAGCTGCGAAATTCTATACGAATTTGCATGCCTTTTAATAAGTGCTGTAGGTTTAGGGATTAGAGTTTATACAGTGGGATATACACCTAAAAATACCTCGGGAAGGAATACCTCAGAAGGCCAGGTAGCTGATACACTTAATACAACAGGAATATACAGTGTAGTAAGAAATCCTTTATATCTAGGGAACTTTTTTATGTGGTTGGGGCTTGCCTTATTTACACAGAACTTATGGTTTATCGTTTCCTTCATTCTTTTTTACTGGATTTATTATGAGCGGATTATTTATGCAGAAGAGCAATTTTTAGAAAGAAAGTTTGGAGAAAAATATAGAAATTGGGCATCCAAAGTACCGGTTTTTATTCCTAACTTAGGATTGTTTAGGAAGAACGAGCTCTCTTTTAGTCTAAAAAAGGTGTTGAAGAAAGAGAAGAATGGGCTTTTTGCTATGTTTTTGATCTTTACGCTTTTCGATATTACAGGAGAATGGATTAGAGATCATTCTGATCATAATTTGTTGTTCATTTCTGGTACGATCATTACAATGATGATGTACTTTGTACTCAAAGTATTAAAAATGAAAACGAGACTTTTAGAAAACAACAGATCTTAAAGGGTTAGAACTTAATTTAAAAAAAATAATTATGTTATTAAACAAAAGATTATCCATTTGGTATTTCATTAATGAAATAAAATCTCAGATTCTTTTCATTTGCATATTTGCTTTTTGTATAGGGCTTTTAGATTTACTTCCCGGATTTAGAAAAATATCACTTCCTCTGAATATTCCTGCATTAGTGGGAACGGCCGTTTCTCTGTTATTGGCTTTCCGTACTTCACAATCTTACGAAAGATGGTGGGAGGCAAGAATTGTCTGGGGAGCCATTGTAAACGATTCCCGGACTTTGATCAGATTAGCAATTCAGTTTTTACCGGAAAAACAAGCACAGGAATTCGCGGAAAGACAGATCATCTGGACTTTTGCGTTAGGGGAATCGCTTAGAAAGCTGCCCTTTTCTGTAAAGGTACAGGAATATCTTACTGCTCATCAAATTGATGCTTTAAATGTTCCGAATGCATTACTCGATGAACATTCCAGGCAGGTAAGAAAAGCTTTTTCTTCAGGGGAAATCTCAGAATTTCAACAATTACAACTTAATGATGCCATTACAAAGCTTTGTGATAGCATGGGAAAATGTGAGCGATTAAAGAATACGGTTTTCCCGCGATCATATAGTATTTTGGTCCATGTGTTAATCTATGTATTTGCTGCTATTTTACCATTTGGATTGGATGATAATCAATTGATAATCGAAGTATTGGTCACTATTTTAGTTCCTACAATGTTTATCGCTATAGAAAGAACATCAATCATCATGCAGGATCCTTTTGAAAATACACCTGTTGATACCCCAATGACTTCTTTAGCACAGACAATAGAAATTAACCTGAGACAGATGGTCGGGGAAAAGAATGTTCCTATGAAGAAAGAAAATCCTTTATACTACGAAATGTAACCCAACTTATTTTTGAAATGATGAACGAAAAAAACACACAAACAGTTTCCGCAGCCAGTAAACATAAAAAGAATCTTCTTATTGTATTATCGTTTAGTGGAACATATCTTATTGCGGAGGTTATTGGAGGAATTCTTACCAATAGTCTTGCGTTGCTTGCAGATGCCGCTCACATGCTTACAGATGTGGTAGGATTGTTACTGGCTTTTATTGCAATAAAAATCGGAGAACGGAAAGCGGACTCCAAAAAAACTTTTGGATATTACCGTACAGAAATATTGGCAGCGGTGATCAATGCCGTGGTACTGCTGGGAATCTCCGTGTATGTTTTATTTGAAGCTTATCAGAGATTTAAAAGCCCTCCAGAAGTGCAGAGTAAATCAATGTTGATTGTTGCAGGAATCGGACTTGTAGTAAACATTGCGGGAATGTTGATCCTGAGAAAAGATTCTGAAGCGAGTCTCAATATGAAAGGCGCTTATTTTGAAGTTCTTTCGGATATGCTTACTTCTGTGGGAGTTATGATTGCAGGTGTAATTATGCTTACAACCAACTGGTACTATGCCGACCCATTGATCTCAGCAGCAATTGGCTTATTGATCTTTCCCAGAACCTGGCGACTTCTTAAGGAAGCTGTTAATGTATTACTGGAGAGTACTCCCAAAGATGTAGACATTGATGTGTTACGTAAATCACTGGAACAGGTTCCTGGCGTAAAAAGCGTGCATGATCTCCATGTGTGGTCTCTTACTTCCGGCGTAAATGCCATGAGTTCTCATATTGTTAAAGATGATACAATTACTCAAAATCAGCTGCTGGAAAAACTGACCGAAGAAACAACATCCAGATTTACCATCAGCCATACTACTTTTCAGATTGAGGAAGAAAGTTATCAGGAAGATGTTACCCATTATTAATTAAAAAATATCAGAAATGAAAAAAGATATAGAAGATAAGCTTATAGACAAAAATACCAAACCAACAAGTATGCGTATCCTGGTATATGATTTTTTGAGCTCTCAGGAAGCTGCTTTGTCATTGTCTGAAATTGAAAGTCATTTTGATAATGCAGACCGAACAACTATATACAGGACCTTAAAAACTTTTGAAGAGAAAGGAATTGTTCACGGGATACAGGAAAATACAACTACCAAGTATAAGCTTTGCGATGATGATTGTGACGAGAAAACACATAAAGACTGGCATCTTCATTTTTACTGTAAAATTTGTAAGCAAACGACCTGTAAAGAAGATATTTCATTTCCAGATAACATCCAAACTAATTTCCGGATTGATGAAATAAGGCTTTTTGCTAAAGGGATTTGCGAAGATTGTCTGGAAAGTTTGCAATAGTATTGCACTTGTTTTAAAATTAATTTTGTTGAAAATTATAAGTTATGGAAGAATGCTGTAATACAAAACCTCAAAAAAAAGAGCACAATCATTTTGAAGGAGATGGCCATGATCACGGTCACTCTCATGATACTTCAGATAAAACGACTTTCCAGTTGTTTTTACCTGCAGTGATCTCTTTTGTTTTATTAATGATCGGTGTCGCTTTAGACAATTATATAAAAACAGAATGGTTTACCGGTTGGGTTCGGATCGTTTGGTACTCAGCGGCCTATATTCCTGTTGGACTTCCAGTATTAAGAGAGGCTTATGAAAGCATCATTAAAGGAGATGTGTTTTCAGAATTCTTCTTAATGGGGATTGCAACAATTGGGGCATTTGTTATTGCCCAATATCCTGAAGGAGTCGCAGTAATGCTTTTTTATGCCGTTGGAGAAGTATTTCAAACTTTGGCCGTTACAAGGGCGAAAAGCAATATCAAATCATTATTAGATCAGCGTCCGGATGAGGTAACTGTTTTAAAAGGTGGGCAACCACAAACCGTGAAAGCAGAGACTGTAGGCATAGGAGAGATTATTCAACTGAAATCCGGAGAGAAATTAGGGCTGGATGGAGAATTGCTTTCAGAAACTGCTTCATTTAATACAGCTGCACTAACAGGAGAAAGTAAGCCGGATACCAAAACCAAAGGTGATGCAGTGCTTGCGGGAATGATCAATTTAAATACTGTTAGCCAGGTTAAAGTTACCACTGCATATCAGGATAGTAAACTGAGTAAGATCCTGGAGCTGGTTCAAAATGCTACAGCGCAAAAAGCTCCAACCGAATTATTCATTAGAAAATTTGCGAAAGTTTATACTCCGATTGTGGTATTGCTTGCTATAGCAATTGCATTATTACCTTATTTCTTTGTAGCGGACTATCAATTTAAAGATTGGCTGTACAGAGCTTTAGTATTCCTTGTGATTTCTTGTCCATGTGCATTGGTGATCTCAATTCCTTTGGGATATTTCGGAGGGATTGGAGCGGGAAGCAGAAATGGAATTCTGTTCAAAGGAAGTAACTTCTTAGATGCACTTGCTAAAATCCAGAATGTTGTAATGGATAAGACCGGAACAATGACAGAAGGTGTTTTCAAAGTTCAGGAAGTGGACTTCAAGCCTGAGTTTGATAAAAATGAAATATTGAAGCTAGTTAACCTTTTAGAAAGCCAGAGTACGCACCCTGTAGCAACAGCTATTCATGAGTATGTAGGAGAAATAGATCATTCCATTCCTATGGAAAACGTAGAGGAAATTGCAGGGCACGGGCTGAAAGCAACAATTAATGGAAAAGATTTATTGGTTGGGAATTTCAAAATGATGGATCGATTCAATATTCAGTATGATATCAACCCGGATAATATTGTGTATACATTAATTGCGGTCGCTTATGATAATAAGTTTGTAGGATATCTTACTATTGCAGATACCATTAAAAACGATGCGCAATTAACGATCAATAAATTAAAAGCATTAAATATAAAATCAACCATGCTGAGTGGCGATAAAAGCTCAGTTGTAAAATATGTAGCGGATACTTTGGGAATTCAAAATGCTTATGGGGATTTACTTCCAGAGGATAAGGTGAATAAAGTAAAAGCTATCAAAGCTAAAAATGAGACGGTTGCTTTTGTTGGTGATGGAGTGAATGATGCTCCGGTTGTCGCTTTGAGTGATGTAGGAATTGCAATGGGTGGACTGGGAAGTGATGCAACGATTGAAACAGCTGACGTTGTAATACAGGATGACATGCCAAGTAAAATTCCTATGGCCATTAATATAGGTAGGAAGACCAAACAGATTGTATGGCAAAACATTACCCTGGCATTTGTGGTAAAAGGAATTGTTTTGATCCTTGGTGCAGGAGGTTTGGCAACGATGTGGGAAGCGGTTTTTGCAGATGTCGGAGTTTCACTGATTGCAATACTTAATGCCGTAAGGATCCAAAGGATGAAATTTTAATCATAAACCATAATTAAACTTAATTATAAGAAGCCTTGCTGAATTTCGGTAAGGCTTCTGTCTGAAAAAATATCGATGACTTTCATCATAAATTATACTTAAGAAGAATTTGAGTAGTATATTTGTGGAATAGAATTGATCATTGAAACTTTTCATATCCATATTCATTATTTTTATCATAGCAATACGTCCTGTATTGCCATTAGTGAACTATGCGATTAACTATGATTATATTGTAAAAAATCTCTGTGAAAATAGAGATAAACCGCAATCTACATGTAAGGGTAAATGTTATGTAGAAAAAGAACTCGCTAAAACAGAAAAGCAATCGGGGCCACAAACGATAAAAATTTCTGTTATTGATGTATTTCTTTCCAATGATATTCTTTCATTTGCTGATGCCAAAAGATTTGAACTCTTGCAAAAAGTTGCTAATCCAGGCTATATAAAATCCCATTCTTCAGATTATTTTTCCAGGATATTCCATCCTCCTTTAGGATAATTTATAATAACTAATTTACTAGTCGAATACCTAATCTTTATTAGCTATTTATTATGTGATTAGTTTTAATCACATCTCTGAATTAATCCATTATTATAAATTTTCATTTCAATCCAATGAAACATATATTCATTTTGACAGCTTTGCTGCTGTCAGTATCATTTATTTCCTGTGCCCAGGAAACACCTAAAGTAAAGCATAGCAAAAGTATGATGACTCCAAAAGAGAACCTTAAGGTAAAAGTAGTCAACGCTGAAGATCCTGTATGTCATATGAAAACGGCAGATTATTTAAAATTTACAGCAACATATAAGAACAAGGTGTACGGTTTTTGCAGTGCTTCCTGTAAGGACGAATTCAACAAAAATCCTGAAAAATATGTCCAAAAATAAAAAAACAACCCAAAGCTCAAAAAGCAGGATCGTTATTCCCATTGCAATTATTGCAGTTATTTTCCTGGGAGTAGGTTTTGGTATGAGCTATTTTAAAAAAAACCTTTATACTGTAATGAAGGTTCCTGATTTTGAGCTTACCGATCAGAATAATAAAAAGATTACCAATAGAGATATGCTGGGTAAAGTATATCTGGTGGAATTCTTCTTTAGTAAATGTCCCACCATCTGTCCTGTAATGAACAGCAATATGAAAGTGATCGAAGAGGAGATTAACAATCCTGAGTTTGGGATTATTTCCATAAGCATAGATCCGTTGAACGATACTCCGGAAACGTTGAAACAACATGCCAATAGAATCGGAGCAAAATCTCCCAACTGGCATTTTTTAACCGGAGACCGTACCTACATTGGAAACCTTGCGGATCAGTTCAATATTTATGTTGGGGATAAAGAAGATGAGGGAGAGAGTCTTAATCACAGTGGGATGATTGCGCTTGTTGATCAGGAAGGAAATATCCGTTGCAGATATAATAAAGACAATATGCCAATCCTTTACTATTCAGGATTAAACTATAAGGATCCTGAAGGAAAAGAAACCCAGCTTACCGGCAAATATCATCCGGACAGGGAAAGGCTGATTGAAGATATTAAGAAGTTAGTAAATTAAAAGTTGGATATCAGGAAGTGTATTGATTATAAATAAAGGTCTTTGACCCTTGTCTTCCATCATCAAACTTACTCTTTAAAAAAATGTTAAACCATAAATACAAAACATTATGAAGATTATGAAAATAGCTGCCTTAGGTGCAGTTTTGGCGGCGCAATTTGCTTTTGCGCAATTCAAGCAAACTCCTTTATCATATGCTTACAATGCGTTGGAAGGTTCAATAGATGCACAAACGATGGAAATCCATTATACAAAGCATGCTGCGGGGTATGTAAGTAATTTGAATAAGGCAATTGCTGGAACACCTCAGGAAAAAGAGACTTTATTCCAGATCCTTTCTAAAGTTTCAACTCTTAGTCCAACGATCAGAAACAACGCCGGAGGACATTTTAACCACGAACTTTTCTGGACCATGTTAACGCCTGAGAAAAATACCCAGCCTTCTGCGAAATTACTAAAAGCAATTACAGAAACTTTTGGAAGTCTTGATGCCTTTAAAGAAAAAATGAGCAAGGCAGGAGCTGATCGTTTTGGTTCCGGCTGGGCATGGCTTTCCGTGGATAAGAACGGGAAGTTGTTTGTTTCTTCAACTCCTAATCAGGATAATCCTTTAATGGATGTTGTAGAAGAAAAAGGAACTCCAATTCTTGGAATTGATGTTTGGGAGCATGCTTATTATTTAAAATATCAGAATAAGAGAGCTGACTATCTTACCGCGATCTGGAATGTATTAAACTGGAAAGAGGTAAGTAAGAGATATGAAAACGCACTGAGCAAAAAATAGATCATGAATTATATTTGCAGCATATTCCTTACCTTCTATATCGTGGTCAGACCTCTGATCCCCATCATGGAATATGCTGTAAATTATGATTATATTGCTGAGGTTCTTTGTGTTAACAAAAACAAACCAGAGCTGAATTGTAATGGTAAATGTTATTTGAGTAAAGAACTCGCTAAAACCAATGATACAGAAACAGCCCCTTTGAGTAAGGGAAAAACTTCCGGACAAAAAATTCTTGATATCTACATCCTTCCGGAAATTACAGAAATAAAAAACACAGGTCTAACATACGATCACAATTTTACTTTTATTTATCAAAAGAATTACTCTTTTCTTTTCCTGAAACATATTTTCAGGCCGCCGGTTTTTTAAAGTTGTTTATACATTTTATCTCCAATTGTTAAAGTTCACGTACTGCGAAAATTACAGATTTTCCACACTCATGTGTTCATCATAATTGTTTCATGATTCACTTTATAATTCTAAAGTGCTAAAACTTTTATGTCTATTGGGATTGAAAAAATGAATGTTTTCAACATTCGATATTTATTTCTATTCAAACAAATACAACTTAAAAAATCAACAATGAAAATTTATAAATTTTTATCTCTATTGTTTATTGGCCTTATATTACTTAGTGCTTCATCATGTCAAAATAATGACGATAGGGATAATTCACAGGATACTACACCGGGAAACCTACAGATAAAGTTTGAAAACGGATTCAATAACCTTGGCAGTATTGTTTTGAATCAGACAACCCAAACTTCTTCAAGCGGACAAAAACACCAGTTTTCTACTTTAAAATATATTGTAAGTAATATCAGCCTGATTGATGAATCCGGGAAAGAATTTAAATACAATGAAAATAATCCTGATAAAGGAGCCTTTATCATAGACCAGGCAGATGCCGTAGCAGGAATCGTTTATGTAAACCTTACCGGAATTCCTAAAAACAATTATAAAAAAGTGAAGTTCGGTCTGGGAATCAGCCAGAATGCTTATCTCCTGGGAATGGACGGGCAGGCAGAGTTTTGGAATAAAGCTAAAACAAAAGGAATGTCCTGGTCCTGGGCTGCGGGCTATGTTTTTGTAAAGCTGGAAGGGAAATATGGAAGTACTGCTGTAGAGAAGGAGTTTATGAATCATACGGGAAATATGGGAAATGTAGCGGCTAATAATACTCCTGATTTATACCGGGAAATTACTTTAGACCTACCAACAACGGCTAGAGTGACCGGAAAAATAAGACCGTCGATTCATATTCTGGCCGATCTTAATCAGTATCTGAGTGGTGACACAAAACTTACCCTGAATACATCTAACGATATGATGATGGGATCGAGTCCGCATTTGGTAAGTGTAACCAACAACCTTACTAAAATGTTTACTGTAAACCACGTTCATAATGATGAAGATTAAAAATATTCTGAAGGCAGGATTGATTATTGTTACATTTTTTAATATCATATCGTGCTCAGATGAGGTTATTGAGCCATTGGAAAAGGATGAGGCTTATAACTTACAGTTTCCAGCTTATTTTCCTGAAATGACGTTTGATAAAACTGGGAATCCGATCACCAAAAATGGAGTAGAGCTGGGAAGGAAATTATTCTACGAAGGAAGGCTTTCCCGAAATAATACCATTTCGTGCGGCTTCTGCCATATACAGGAAAATGCTTTTACGCACCATGGGCATAATGTGAGCCATGGGGTGGATGACAGGATCGGAATACGCAATGCCCCTCCTATCCAGAATATGGCATTCTTAAAGCGATATATGTGGGATGGGGTAATTCATAACCTTAATGAGCAACCCATTATTCCTATTACTGACGCAAACGAAATGGATAGTTCAATGCCTGAAGTGATTGCTAAATTAAATGCCGACAGTAAGTATAGAAATCTTTTCAAAGCCGCTTATGGTGATGAATATATTACAGGGGAAAGGGTTTTGAAGGCTTTGTCACAGTTCATGGTAACGATGATTTCTGGTAATTCTAAGTATGACCAGTATAAGCAGGGAAAAGCAACTTTTACTACAACGGAAATGAAGGGAATGGCACTATTCCAGCAGAAATGTTCCTCATGCCATAGCGGAGAATTGTTTACGGATGAAAGTTTCCGCAATACAGGGATGTATTACAATAGTCAGTTTAAGGATGCCGGGCGTTATAGGGTAACATTGGATCAGGTAGATTGGATGAAATTCCGGGTACCCAGCTTAAGGAATGTGGAATATACAGCACCTTATATGCATGACGGGAGATTCTATACCCTGGATGCTGTTCTTAATTTTTACTCGGATAATGTAGAGGACAATCCTAACCTTGATCCGCTGCTTAAACAAAACGGACATATCGGACTCACGATGAACAATGCGGAGAAGCAGTCCATTATTGCTTTCCTGAAAACTCTATCTGA
The DNA here is from genome assembly GCF_013184525.1 of Chryseobacterium sp. LAM-KRS1. Classification (GTDB taxonomy): domain Bacteria; phylum Bacteroidota; class Bacteroidia; order Flavobacteriales; family Weeksellaceae; genus Chryseobacterium; species Chryseobacterium proteolyticum. Next base: position 281,014 of record NZ_JAAOIZ010000007.1, on the reverse strand, counting down.
TAAAGACTTTGTTACCAACCCAAAATTCTCAGAATAAATTTTAATCAAACATGAAAAACATTTTTTTAATAGTATTGGGTTTATTTTTATGCCAAATAGCCTATGCAGAACCCATAAGAGACAGTTTGTATATTCCTGAAAATAGTTTTAACCCCAGCAAATTTTTTGATGATGATTGTGATGCTTGTGGCTGTGCTGCAGGAAATGGATCATCAGGATTTGAGTCTTTGCTTAATCCTCAATTTATAGGAATAAAATATTTTGCACAGCATTATAAAGCCAAAGAAAACCTTTTTGTGAATGATCTCACCCAGGATCAGTACTTCAATACCATCCAGTTATGGGGAAAAGTTCCCATTACGAAAAAGCTGAGTGTTTACGGGAGTCTCCCTTTTCAGTTTCATGAAAAAAAAACAATGCAGGGAGACATCAGAATTAATGGAATAGGGGATCTGAATATAATGGGTATTTATCAGCTGATCAATTCTAAAGATGCATCTCACCAATTAAATGGAGGATTAGGAATAAAAGTTCCGTTAGGAAGATTTGATGAAAAAGGAATTACGGGAGTGAATCCGAGTTTCCAATTGGGAACAGGAAGCTGGGATTATCAGATGGTTGTGAACTATAAATACCAAAAGAACAAAGTTGCGGTAATTGTTAATACGGATTATACTGTTAAAGGTGAAAATAAGAAGTATTATCAGTTTGGAAACCAATGGAACTATGCAGCTACCGGATTTTATCAGTTTCATGCAGACAAAAAAATGATCTTTTCCGGGAAAGCCGGATTACAGGGAGAAGTATATGATAGGAATAAGCAATTTGATGAAGCCTTACCGGATACTGCCGGAAGTGCTTTATATGGAAAATTAGGTTTTGAACTTTCTTATAGTAAATGGAGCCTGGGTAGTGAACTGATGCTTCCGGCCTATTCAAATCTGGCCGGTGGAAACATTGAAGCTAAATCCAGATTCAGTGTGTTTATTAACTTTGGGATATAAAAATCAAATGAACATTCCGTTACTCATGTAACGGAATGTTTGTTTTTATTCTGTTGAAAATCATTTTATTAAGTATAATATTGTTTCTAAGAAGAATTTTCTATCTTTGCCGGAATCTGGTGAGCTGTAAAAGGCTTTTAAAAGGGAATCCGGTGTAAATCCGGAACAGACCCGCTGCTGTAAACTCTAAACCAAAATTTTTGATGTATATATCCACTGTTTTTAATGGGAAGGATTTCAAAAATGGAGTAAGTCAGAAGACCTGCCAGAAGATTAAAGTTTGATGCTTTCGTGGAATAAAGCTAAGGACAACAATGCTTCTGTGCAGCTATGGCTGTACAATGTTATTGCTGCTTTCTTATATCCATTAGTGTCAAGATTATTTTCAATGAGCTAATGGAACCGAAATTTACTTTTACAACTAAAAAAATAATTATCACAATCCTTGTGCTAATTAACCAGCTTTATTTTTCTCAGTCAAGAGATAGTATAAAGGAAAAAGGGATCCTTCCGGTTACCATTTATAAAAAAGATTTTAAAGAAATTCTTCCCGCTCAAACTCTTTCAGGAGAACAGCTGGAAAGGTTGAACAGCCAGTCCGTAGCCGATGCATTACGCTATTTTTCGGGAGTACAGATCAAGGATTATGGTGGAATTGGCGGATTGAAAACGGTTAATATCCGAAGCATGGGTAGCCAGCATGTCGGTGTTTTCTATGATGGAATTCAATTGGGAAATGCACAAAACGGGGTTATCGATCTGGGAAAGTTTTCGCTGGATGATATCGGAGAAATTTCATTATACAACGGACAGAAAAGTGAGATCTTTCAGCCTGCAAAAGATTTTGGATCTTCCGGCTCAATTTATCTCCAACCCAAGACTCCTTATTTTTCCGGAAATAAAAAAACGAATCTTGTACTTAGAATAAAAAACAGCTCAATCGATCTTTTCAACCCGTCATTTCGATTGGAGCAAAAGCTTTCAGATAAAATTTCCGCAAGTTTCAGCTCCGAATTTATACAGAGTGACGGACAATATAAATACAAATACCAGAAAAAACGCCCCGATGGTACTATAGCCAATGATACAATTGCAACAAGATATGATTCTTATATTACTGCCAAAAGATTTGAGACCAGCCTGCAGGGAAATCTGAATAATGGAGACTGGAATGTCCGGGGCTACGGATATATTTCAGATCGTGGGATTCCCTCAGCAATTGTGAATAATGGTTTTAATCCGAAAGGACAAAAATTACTTGATAGAAATTATTTTGTTCAGGCTCACCTGAGGAAAAAAATATTTCCAAAATTTGAGACTCAGCTCAAAGCTAAATTTGCCTACGACTATACCCGGTATATGGATACGGTAAATGTAGCTGAAACAGCTTTAAAAACAGATAATACATATATCCAGAGAGAATTATATTTATCATCTTCCAATATTTACTCAATTACACCAAACTGGGATGTTAGTGCTAATGTTGATTTCCAGTATAATAATCTGGATTCCGATCTTAAGCTTTTCTCATTTCCCACGCGTTATACCTCATTGGTTGCTTTTGCAACCACTTACCAATGGAACCGGTTTAAATTTCTTGGAAGTGTTTTAGGCACTTTTATTCGGGAGAATGTTGAACGTAATTCCAAGTCGCCGGATAAGAGTGAATGGACACCCTCTGCATTTTTGAGTTACCAGCCACTGGCCTTTAAGAATTTAACTGTGAGAGCATTTTATAAAAGGATTTTTAGAATGCCGACTTTCAATGACCTGTACTATACCATGATCGGGAATGTTTTTCTTAAACCTGAATTTACCAATCAATATGACGTAGGTTTTACTTATCAGAAGACTTATAACCATCAGGTTCTGAAAAGTATTTACTTCAAGGCAGACGGGTATTATAACAAAGTGGAAAATAAGATCATTGCAGTGCCCACAACCAATCTTTTCAGATGGATGATGACGAATCTTGGAGATGTTCAGATCATAGGATCAGATGTGAATATACAGGCTGAGCTGGACCTTGGGAAAGTAATATTGAAACCATTGTTGAGCTATACCTACCAAAGTGCACGCGATTTTACTGAAAAAGGAGAGTCATATTATGGAGATCAGATTCCTTATGTGCCGTGGCATTCAGGAACTTTTACTTTGATGGCTGATTATAAGGAGTGGAGCTTTAATTATAGCTTTATGTATACGGGGAAACGTTATGATGCACAACAAAACAATATTGAATATAATCTCATCAAACCCTGGTATACGCACGATTTATCGATTCAGAAAAGGTTTAACTGGTATTCTCACCAGTTCAAGGTAAGCTTTGAGGTCAATAATACTTTGAATCAGCACTATGATGTGGTAAGGAACTATCCAATGCCAGGAAGAAATTTTAAACTTATTGTAAGCTATACATTATGAAAAAAATAAGCTATTACGTGTTCTTATTCATTGCGTTTTCACTACTGTCATGCAGAACAGATGAATACACTCCGAAAGAAGAAGTTGAGACGGGTCTTACACAACCGGAAAATACTGCAATCAAAGGTTTTTATGTTTTGAATGAAGGAAATATGGGGAGCAATAAATGCACACTTGATTTTTTTGATTATACAACAGGAAACTACAGAAGGAATATTTATGCAGAAATTAATCCCAATGTTGTCAAAGAATTAGGCGATGTGGGAAATGATATTCAGATTTACGGAGGTAAATTGTATGTTGTGGTGAATGTATCCAATAAAATCGAAGTGCTGGATGCAAAAACAGCAAAGCGAATCAAAACAATCCAGTTACAAAACTGCAGGTACATTAAATTCAAAGATGGAAAAGCCTATGCCAGCAGTTACGCTGGGCCTGTTGATATCAATCCTAATTCTCCTAAAGGAAAAGTTGTGGAGATTGATACGACTTCCCTTGCCATTCAAAGACAAGTTACCGTAGGATATCAGCCTGAAGAAATTGAGATTGTGGGAAACCAGCTTTTTGTAGCTAATTCAGGAGGGTATATGGTTCCAAATTATGATAAAACTGTTTCTGTGATCGATCTCAATACATTTACAGAAAGTAAAAAAATAAATGTTGCAATCAACCTTCACCGCCTTAAAAAGGATAATTACGGGGATTTGTATGTAAGCTCAAGAGGAGATTATTACAATGTACCATCAAGTTTATTCCTCGTTGATGCAGCAACCGGAACTGTGAAAAAAGATTTTCATCTCGCAGTGAGTGAAATGACCATTGTGAATGATAAGCTTTATTACTATGGAAATGAATTCAATTATAATACCCATTCTTACACTAAAACTTTTGGAATTATTGATGTAAAGACCGAACAGGTGATTTCTGATAAAATTATCGATCAGGAATATGCAGATGCAATCAAGGCTCCTTATGGAATTGCTGTAAATCCCATTACTGAGGATATTTATATTACCGATGCGAGGAATTATGTATCCACGGGATTTGTTTATTGCTTTAATAAAAGTGGTCATTTTAAATGGAAAACGGAAGGAGGGAATATTCCGGCTCACTTTACCTTTTTATATAAATAACTGAATCTTAGATATGGACAGAAAAATTTTAAAAATAATACCTGCTGTACTGGTTATATTTCTTTTAACCGGAATATCAGGATGTAAAAGTGACAGAGATGAAGAGTTTTCATTTAAGGGATTGGAAGAGTCTTATACGATCAATCGTTTTAAGGTACTGAATATTCCCGCAAATGTTCCTGGCAAACTCACCTGGAGTATTAAAGATTCCATTATTTCTGAAGGATCCGAACTCGATTTTATCAGCCCTTACGCGAAGACATATCCACTGACACTGAAAATAGAACAAAATGGAAATGTGAAAACATATCAATCTACCATTATTGTAAATAAGGAGCCGGGTTCCTACAGTAAATATATTGCCAGTGTACTGGATTTCCGACCTGCAATAGGACAGTTTACCAATGAAATTCCTGAATATCTTGCTGGAAATACTGCCAATACTATGTTGCAAAAAGCCAGGGAATCTTTAATCGGCTCAAATTCCACAATGATCAGTTTAGGAGGATTCGGGGGCTATGTTGTTTTTGGGTTTGATCATACGATTCCAAATATGAACGGCCGGGATTTTAAGATTCTTGGAAATGCTTTCTGGGGAAATAATGCTAACGATCCACGTTCGGGTTCTTGTGAGCCGGGAATTATTATGGTGGCTTATGACAGAAATAAAAACGGGAAACCTGATGATAATGAGTGGTACGAAATTGCTGGAAGTGAATATTTTAAAAATACAACCGTAAAGAATTACAGCATCACTTATTTCAAACCCAATGAAACTAAACTTCCTGTTCCCGGAAGTGAGCCATGGCAAACTGATATCGAATATATTAAATGGCAGGATAATCAGGGAAATACCGGATTTAAAACCAAGAACGGGTTCCATGATCACAGCTACTTCCCTTTATGGATTTCTGATGCTTCTTACAGCTTGTCAGGAACTAGATTACAAAACAATTTTTACGATCAGAGTGGAAATGGGTCTTATTGGATTGGTAAATCATATGACTTTGGATACGCGGATAACGCTCCGAATAATGATGAGGCATCCAATATTGATATTTCCTGGGCCGTAGATAAGAGCGGGAAATATGTAAAGCTTCCGGGGATCGATTTTGTAAAAGTGCACACGGGAATCAATCAGGAAGCAGGCTGGCTGGGAGAAGTGTCTACGGAAGTAGCAGGAGCATACGATTTATACATAAAATAAAATTCAACAATAAATTTATTTAAAAATGAAAAAGATCTATCTTTTAACTTTACTGTTATTCTTTGCATTTTTCACGAATGCACAGGTCACAGTTCAGGGCGTGCCCCGAAATGACATCAAACAAAATTCAGTACATAAAAATGGGCTGAAAACAACAACTACCGTAACCAGTTTTTCTGATATTCAGTACTGGGTGGGGACGGGTTCTAAAAAGGCGGCTTTTGTTGTCCAATGGAATGATGGAAAAAATCCTGATGCTTTAGTTTGGGGATTTAAGTGGGATGGAAATGCTACAGGAGAGGATATGCTAAAGGCCATTGCTAAAGCGGACCACCGTTTTTATTCTTTGCTGTATCAGGGAACTACTTTCGGAACAGCGATCGGAGGACTTGGTTTTGATCTGAACGGACAAGGGACCAATGGATTATACAAGAATAACAATGTAACATATCCATTGTATCCTTTAAATGGTATCATCAATACGACAGCATATGATTTCGATGATTATACAGCGATAGATGCGGCTAATGATCACTGGAAGTCTGGCTGGACTACCGGATACTGGTCTTATTGGGTGAAGAATCCTACAGATGCCGATTTCGGATATTCTAGTTTAGGTGCCAGCAGCCGTACTTTAGAAAACGGAGCATGGGATCTTTGGAATTTTTATCCGGGAATGGTTGATCAGCCGATTTCTACAACATTAACACCAGTATCGGCTTATGCTTCACCGGCAACTTTTACAGATGGTTATTTTATGGTGAATGAAGATTGGTACGGACATACCAATGGCTCTGTTAATTTTGTAAATAATAATGGACAGATCAACTATAGGATATATAGTGACAAAAATAATAATGAAGCATTCGGAGCTACTACACAGTATGGAACGATCTATGGTGATAAGTTTTACTTTATTTCGAAACAGGCTGCTGATGGGGGTGATACACAATATACACCTGGAGGGAGACTTGTTGTAGCGAATGCCACTACCATGCAAAAGATCGCTGGATTTAATACTATTGGAGGAGGAGACGGAAGGTTTTTCCTGGGTGTCAATGAACATAAGGGATATATTGGGACCACTACCGGAATCTTTTTATTTGATATTGATAATTTGCAGGTTGGAACTTTAGTGCCCGAAACTAATGGTAAAGGCCAGATTGGGAATATGATTCGTACATCACAATATGTATTTGCTGTGACACAAAACGGGGGAATTCTTGTGATCAACCCGAATACCAACGCTGTTGTTCAGACTATTGCAGGTGCATTTTATTCAATTGTACAGGCTAAAGATGGAAGTGTTTGGGCGATTCAGCAACAGAAATTGGTGAATATCCATCCTACTACTTTTGTAACAACAGATTATGCTATTCCTACCACTAAATACATTGGAGACTGGGGAGCATGGTATGCCGGAAGATTGACATATAGTACCAAACAAAATGCGTTGTACTGGATCAACTCAATCAATGCATTCTCTTCAGGTAGCCAGATTGTGAAATTTGATGTTACCAATAAAACATTTAACGAAAGCTTTGCAGCGATTCCAGGACAAACGGGAACTTACAAGCAGATTCCTTATGGAGCTGCTTTGCGTGTAAATCCTGTTACGGATGATTTGATTTTGAATACAACAGAAAGTGGTTATGGAGCACACTATCAGAAAAACTGGGTACATACATTCAGTAGTACAGGAGCTCTTACCAATACTAAAATATTAAATGATTATTATTGGTTTCCTGCGGTTACCGTATTCCCGGATACTATTGCTCCAGTTGTACAAAGTACATTCCCATCACAAACTACAGTGAACAGTACGACTACCATCGACCTTAAAACAGTGGTTTCTGATGCTGATAACCTTTCGTTAGCTATTGTAAAAACTGTAAAGTCCAATAGTAATTCAGGAGTTGTAAATGCTGTGATTAATACAAATGATGAGTTAGTATTAACACCACAAAGTACGGGAACTTCTACAGTTGTTATAAGCTTTAATTCAAATGGAAAGCTTGTGGAAAAATCACTTGTAGTAAATGCTAATTTGTCTACATTAGGAACAGCAGACGTTAGAAAGCTTGAATTGGGAATTTATCCTAATCCTGCGACAGATGTTCTTAATATTAAAACTCAGGATAAAGTATTGAATACGGTGGTATATGATGCTTCCGGAAAAATTATTCCTACTCAGTTCAGTAATGGACAAATCAATGTAAGCACTCTTACTAAGGGGATCTATATTCTAAAGGTGGTTACTGATAAGGCAGTTTATCAACAAAAATTTATTAAGAATTAAATTCTTAAAGAATAGTTTATAAATTAAACCCTCTATCACATGATAGAGGGTTTTTATATAGATTAAGGGCTTTTGTAAGATATCATGAAACAGATTATATATATCTGTTTTTAACTGATTACCCGAATGCTTACTCTCGTAGAGTTGAAAATATTCAGTGGCACAATGATCGTCATTATTCTAAATTGATTACAAATAAATACGGCAGGCTAAAAGCCTGCCGTATTTTTCACATGTTGTTATTACATGTTTTTTTATTTAATCATGATTTTACGAGAGTATATTTTTCCTTCTTTTGTTGTAAGGGTCATAATATAAACTCCTTCCGGTAGTGTAGATTCAAACGTTTTTGATTTTAGTTTTGAACGATACACTTCTTTTCCTGATGTATTGATTAAAGCAACGTCAGATCCTTCGAAAGGTACATTTCCATCAAGGGTAACCTGACCATTCTTGCTGTATGCCATTAAGCTGATGTGTGGATCTTTGTACTGATAAGCGTAATAAATACGGAAACCTCCATTAAGGTTAAGCAATCCTGAGTTAAGGCTTATTTTCACTCGGTCGAAGGGTTTGTTCATAGTAAGTTCAAGAGCTCCTCTACTAGCATCTGTACCACCCAACTTAAGCACATCATCAAAGATGTTCATATAATCATTATTGGAAACATCGCCAAGAAATGTCTCTACAGATAATCCACCTATTAATTGTGCAGTAAGAATAGATTGATCTGTACCAACACCAATGACAAGTTTATTCGTATCAGCAAGGATATTGGACGTAGGGAAAATCAGAGTCTGTTCTGTTCTTCCCAATAATCCAATAGGAACAAGTAGGGTAGAGTAGTCGTTTTCATTACTGCCTACTGCGTTTTCTGGATTTTGTACAAAACAGGCAACACAGATACCATATGCCCGGTTTGTTTGACTGCTTGCGTACACTTTGTTAAGTTGTGCAAAAGACATTGTGTTCATTAGGAACAATAGTAAGGAAGCCAAGACTACTTTTTTCGTCATGCTTTGGCCTGCGAATAGATTTGTTTTCATATGTTAGAAATTAGTTTTTAGAATTTTAAAATTACAAAAAAAAAGGTTACGATAATGCATTTATTTCATATTTATGTGATTTAATAATGATTTTTAATTTTTTCTTAACCTAAGCAAGTCGTTGAAAATGAAGTAATCCCTTATCTATAAAGGGATGTCAAATATTGTATTATGTATTTTAATTCTACCTATAGTGGAAAAAATTCATTAAGAATTAACGATGGCTTAATGTATAATCTATTGAAAATGAGATTAAAAATAATTCCCCTTTACCATGTATAAAGGGGGATTACATTTGCCAAATTTATAATTATAATCAGTGTTTTTTTGTTCCTTTTATATTAGGCAAAAATGCGGTAATGATACCCATAAGAGGTAAGAAAGCGCATATTTTAAATACATATTCTATACTGGTGTCATCTGCTACTGCTCCCAAAACAGCAGATCCTATACCTCCCATTCCAAACATGAATCCGAAAAACAACCCGGCTACCAATCCGATTTTATCCGGCATAAGATCGGTAGCATATACCAGAATAGCAGAGAAAGCGGATGCAATGATCAATCCGATAAGAATTGCAAAAATAACTGTCCACATCAAAGAAAGATAAGGAAGACAAAGAGTGAAAGGAGCAGCACCCAAGATAGAAATCCAGATTATTTTCTTTCTGCCGTATTTATCACCCAGTTTGCCACCAAGGATCGTTCCTACTGCAACTGCTGCAAGGAACATGAACAAATACAGCTGGGAGTCCTTTACTGAAATATGAAACTTATCAATAAGGAAAAATGTGAAGTAATTGGTCATTGATGCCAGATAAATATATTTGGAAAATACCAGAGCCAAAAGGATAGTAATCGAAAATATTACTTTTTTTCTTGAAAGATTTATGTGTACGACCATATCTGAATGTTTTACCGTCTTTCTTATGGATAACCTTTCAGCATACCAGTTTCCTATTCTCCATAAAACGATAATACCAATGAAAGCAGCTATAGCAAATAGTCCCACATAACCCTGCCCTAAGGGAAGGACTATAAGTGCAACTAATAAGGGACCAATTGCACTTCCCGAGTTTCCTCCCACCTGAAATATAGATTGTGCCAGCCCTTTCTGGCCACCGGAAGCCAATTGGGCAACCCGTGAAGCCTCAGGGTGAAAAACGGAAGATCCCATTCCGATGAGTGCAACTGAAATGAGAATAACATAGTACTCATGTGCTGCCGCAAGGAGTAATAATCCTGCCATGGAAAGCGCCATACCTATAGCCAGTGACCTTGGATTAGGTTTTTTGTCTGTGTATATACCAACAAAGGGCTGTAGAATAGATGCGGTAAGCTGGAACACCAGGGTAATAATGCCAATCTGGGAAAATGACAGCTTAAACTCTCCCTTTAGAATGGGATATAAGGAAGGAATTGTAGATTGGATCAGGTCATTTAAAAAATGAGAAAAGCTGATCATAAAGAGAATGGGATAAACAATCTTATGGGTGTCAATTGTTTTTGTCTGTACAGTGTTCATAAAGTAATAGTTTTAATTCATCTTGTCATCTGATGAATTTTGAGTTGTTAATAGAAAATCTTTTTTTATAATAGTTTGTGAATTATTTTTTCAGCAACAAGAGCCGCATTAGCCGCATCTCTGTTCTTAATATATTCATAGAGTTCCGCATGCAATTTCTGTGAGATCCTGAATGCTTCAGTATTGTTTTTATGGCTGCTTTCAAAGACTCTGAGGACTTGTCTGCTCGCTATTTTATAAATTTCTTTCAGGAGTTTATTTCCACACGCTTCCGCTATGGATAAATGGAAATTGATATCAGCCTGGTAACATTCGAGTGCCATATTTTCTTCCGCAAACTTATTTCTCAGATCCAGATATTCTTTTATGGTTTTCAGTTGGGCTTCTGTATGATTGAGAGCTGCTTTTGCGGCAACTTTTGACTCCAGCAGGGATCGTACTTCTTCTACTTCTTCAATTTCTGCATTGCTCATCTGGATTTCCAGAGATTCCTGGACATTTTTTGAAACCACAAATGTACCTACACCTTGCTGTACACTTAATACACCTTTAATGGATAGTATTTTAATAGCCTCGCGAATACTCGAGCGTCCGACACCATATACTTTCATCAGTTCCGGCTCCGTAGGTAGCTGATCACCGATTGAATAAGTCTCATTGAGTATTCCTTCTGTGAGTCTTTCTGCAACTTCCTGAGCTAATGTCTTTTTTTGGATCTGTGTCATATACATCTTATCATCTGATGATTGCAAAGATAGAACTTATAGTATATAAGGCAAAGAGATATATAAATAAATTTTTAAAAATCCCGTCTTTATGAATGAGAGGGACTATAAAACAAAAAGCTGCAAACAATGTTTGCAGCTTTTGTAGCCCGTAGGGGAATCGAACCCCTCTTACCAGAATGAAAATCTGAGGTCCTAACCGATAGACGAACGGGCCATCTACCATTACACTAAGATGTCTTAATGTGTTAGATTTTTTGTTTTTATAAGTTTACAACTCTTATTAGTAGCCCGTAGGGGAATCGAACCCCTCTTACCAGAATGAAAATCTGAGGTCCTAACCGATAGACGAACGGGCCAACTATCCGTATTACGCTAATTTATTAACGTGCTTAGTTAATTTACTTTTCAAGTTAGCAGCCTTGTTTTTGTGGATAATATTTTTCTTAGCTAATTTATCCAACAAAGAGATAACCTTTGGCAATTGCTCTACAGCAGCAGCTTTGTCTTCTTCATTTCTCAAAACCTTCATTGCTGTTCTAGCAGTTTTGTGGTAGTATCTGTTACGAACTTTTCTAACTTCGTTTTGTCTAATTCTCTTTAATGCTGATTTATGATTTGCCATATCGTTCAAATGTGAGTGCAAAAGTAAAAACTTTTTTTTTATCTGCCAAATTTATTTTTAAATAATTTCAATTTTCTTCAGATAAATATTTTCTCAGTTTGTCTATTGCTTGTTCTATTTTAAAATTTTCTTGTTCCTTATCTATTTTCTTGATAATATTTCCCAACATTATCATTGCGTTGTTCCATTCTCCAGTAGTATTGGTGAAAGTTAGTCCATCTATAGTTACTTCAAAGGCTACCCTCTCTCCATACCTGTAAAGTCTGAAACTTATCTTGTCATCTCTGCCTATTATCCCATCTTCATTAACTTTCAAGTCGTAACTTTTTGGGTTAGAGTGGATCTTCTTAAAAAGCAATGTTGCTTCTTGAATTTTTAAATCCGGCATGATATCAAATTTGGTAGCCTATAGGGGAATCGAACCCCTGTTGCAAGAATGAAAATCTTGAGTCCTAACCACTAGACGAATAGGCCAAATTTTGAGGTTGCAAAAGTAATAATTAACTTCTTAACTTCAAAATTATTTTTTACACTATCTGTAAACTTTTTGTATGATAGTATTCTTAATGCCCTTTGTCTCAAGCTCTTTCTGGATTTTCACAGCATCTTCCAATGTGTATACTTTTCCATAAGTGTAGTAGAAAACTCCACTTTCTTTATTCCTTTCCACGTCTTTCAGGGTCTGGAGAATAAATGAGTTACCGTTTAATTTATCTCCTACATATACCTCTATCGTATAGTATCCGGTACTTAGTTTTTGGTTAGGCATAAATCCTACGGCAAATGCATTTTTGAAGCCGGCATCTTTGGCTGTTCTAAGGTTAATATCTTTTACGGAAGCCATATTCGTTACTCCATAATAATATTTGTACAGTCCGTTTTCTTTGATAGGAAGAATGTAATTCAATCCTTTAAGAGCAGGATCTCCATCATTGTATTTAGTAGGGGAGCTCATTAGCAGGATCCTGAAATCATTTTTCAATGCAACTTCTACAGGTTTTTCTGGTTCAGGCTTTTTGGTTGCGATCATAGAAGGACCTCCTGACTTTCTGTCAATTGCTTTTTTATAATCGATAATCGCCTGATAGATACTTTCCGCAATCTCTTCCTGTCCTCTGTCCGAGGCTAAATAGTGACTTTCTTCTGCATGATTGATAAATCCGGTCTCAATAAGTACTGAAGGCATTGCATTCATACGAAGAACGTGCAGGTTTTTTTGGAAAACACCTCTTGAAAATCTTTTGTCTTTATTTACAAAGTTATCTTCTACCAATCCACCGAATAATAAGCTAGATTCCAGGTATTTGCTTTGCTGAAGCTTTAATGCAATCAGAGATTCCGGAGAGCTGGCATCATAGGAACCAAAGGTCTGTCTGTCTTTTTCATCAAGAAAGATCACATCATTTTCCCTTTTGGCAACTTCCAGGTTGGTGTCATTTTGGTCGGGTCCCTGTACATACGTTTCCGTTCCGTAAGCTGAAGATCTTTGTGCCGAGTTACAGTGTACCGAGATAAAAAGGTCGGCTTTGCTTCTGTTCGCGAGATTGGTTCTGTCGGAAAGAGAAGGATATTCGTCAAATTTGCGGGTATAGATTACTTTAAAGTCTTTATTTTTTTCAAGCATCCTTCCTAATTTTAGGACAACTGAAAGGGTTACATCTTTTTCAGCAAGAAGTCCAATATCACTATAAGTCCTCTTCGCCCCTGAATCACTGCCTCCATGTCCTGCATCTAAAACGATCGTAAATTTTTTTTGTGAAAAAATAAATTGGCTCAAAAGAATGAGGATAAATGATAAAATTATTTTAAATTTTTGTTTGTACATCTTACAGTTTTAAAAATTATATTAATTTTGAGCCTTAATTACATACAATAAAATTGGCCAAAACCGTCCTCAAAAATATATTACAAATTTTAATTATCCTAATTTTTAACAATTTTTTAGCACAGAAAACCCCTGAAAAATTGCCTAAAAATACGGTAATTAATGATACTATTTCCAAAAAGGATACCATTGTTGCAAAGAAGGAATCATTAGATGATGTTCTTATGACAAAAGCGGATAATATCCGGAGAGATTTCCCTAAAAAAATGATATACCTGAACCAAAAAGCTCAGGTAAAATATCAGGATATGCAGATTGATGCGGATTATATTTCTATTGATGAGCAGAAAAATCTGATCTATGCCCGTGGAAAGCAGGATTCTTTAGGAAAGAAGATTATAGAACCTGTACTTACTACCCAGGCCGGGAAAAAGTATGAGACGGATCAGTTCAATTATAATTATAAGACAAGACAGGCGATTGCCTATAATGCACGAACGGAAGAAAGCGAAGGGGTAATCATTGCCAATAAAACGAAAAAGTATAATGATTCTGTTTTTGCAATGAGACACGCATTATATACTACAGATGAGTATTTCCTGAAGAAAAAAGATACAGCTGCAGATTACCATTTGCTCGCTTCCAATATCAAACTGGTAAAAACTAAAGAAAAATCCCAGATTATTACAGGACCGATACAAATGTATATAGAGCAGGTGCCTACACCTCTAATTATGCCGTTTGCTATTTTACCGTTTTCCAGTAAAAGGTCTGCCGGTATCCTGATCCCCAGTTTCGGGGAAAGACAGGATGTAGGGTTTTTCCTGAATGGCATCGGATATTATCAGCCCATTGGAGACCATTTTGACATGAAAGTCCTTGCTGACATTTATACGAAAGGAAGCTGGAACGTGAGACCGGAAATGAACTATGTAAAGAAATACAGGTATTCGGGGAATTTCACCGCTGATATAGGAACGACCATCAGAGGAATTAAAGGATTGGATGATTATTCAAGAAGCAGTACATACAGGATTGCCTGGAGGCATACGCAGGATACAAAAGCAAATCCGTTTCTTACATTTTCTGCATCGGTAGATATCGTAAGTAATAAATTCTATAATAATACCATCAACAATAACTATATATTCAATCAGAACGTATTGAATACCCAGCAGAACTCGACGGTTACTGTGACTAAAAGGTTCTTAAAACTTCCTGCTACTGTTACGGCAACGGCATCGTATTCACAGAACTT
This sequence comes from Chryseobacterium sp. LAM-KRS1, assembly GCF_013184525.1. Taxonomy (GTDB): domain Bacteria; phylum Bacteroidota; class Bacteroidia; order Flavobacteriales; family Weeksellaceae; genus Chryseobacterium; species Chryseobacterium proteolyticum. The sequence goes on along the minus strand of NZ_JAAOIZ010000007.1, from coordinate 265,943 downwards.
TGCTACCGGATTGGCAGATCTTCGTTTGCCGCAAATGAACGTTGCAATCAATCAGTTTTATTTATTTAAATCAAAAACCGGAGTAAGACAAGGTCTTCTGGAAAATATTACGGTAAATACCGGATTAAATTTAACAAACTTTGTGACAACAAACGAAGGGGAGCTATTTACTAAGGCTATGTGGGATAAGCTTCAAACTGGTCTTACGAATAATATTACTTTAGGGACGAATACCACCGTTGCTAAATATTTTACCTTCAGTTTAGGAACTACAATTAATAATGCCCTGACAACAAAGACCCTTACCAGATATTATGATCCTTTAAGCAACAATTCCAATAAAGTGGTAGACCAGGTGAATAAGCAGATTGCAGGATATTCTTATTTTTCAAGTACGGCGAGTTTACAGACTACATTATACGGAATGCTTAATTTCAAAAAAGGATCTGCAATAGAAGCCATCAGGCATATGATGACCCCAAGTATCGGATTCACTTATTCTCCTGACTTCGGAAAACCTGGATTCGGGTACTATAAGAATTATTATGATGCCAACGGGGCTTTAACTCCTTATTCTATTTTTGACGGTGGGATTGTAGGATCGCCTACAAGTGGTATGCAAGGATCATTAGGTTTTAATATAGGGAATAACATTGAAATGAAGGTAAAATCTAAGAAAGACTCTACAGGAGTGAAGAAAATAAAAATCTTCGAATCATTAAATCTTTCCGGAAGTTATAATTTTGCTGCTAAAGATCATCCATGGTCAATTTTCTCAATTAACGGACAATCTTCATTTTTTGAGAATAAATTAAGTGTTAATACCAGCCTGTCATTAGATCCATATAAAATTCTTTTTGTTCCGGGATCAGATACTGGTATCAGGACTGAACGTTTTGGGGGATTTAGTGTACAGGGGTTCAATATTCAGGTGTCATATCCTTTAAGCAGTGAGATCTTTGGAGCTAAAACAGATTATGCTAAAAAATACCAGTCTAAAGGAGAAATAAGAAATGAAAATTATTATTTCGATGATGATCATTATGCTCATTTTGATCAGGCATGGACTTTGAATGTTAATGCAAACTACGCTTATTCCAAAAACTTATCCAGATTTGGGACGAAAATTGCTTCAGTAGGATTGGATGGAAGTATTAAGCTTACTCCTTATTGGAACATTAACGGGAGTACACACTATGATATGATCACCAAACAGCTGGCATATACAAGGATAGGGTTCTCCAGGGATCAGCGAAGTTTTACGATTAATTTTAACTGGGTTCCTTTCGGACAATATAAGGTATATGACTTTTTTATAGGGATAAAAGCTAATATTCTGAGTGATGCACTTAAATATAAGGATAGAAGTTTTACCCAACCGAATGCACCTTTCTAATATAAGGTGGAGTTTTGAGAATAAATTTTATATTTGCACCCAAAATAAATTTTGCTGAATCCATTAAAGTCCCGGAAGAGGGATAAAGCAAATGGTGATAGTATAGATAAAAAAATAAATATCCACATATGAAACAAATAATCAACACAGTTAATGCTCCTGCAGCAATCGGACCTTACTCACAAGCAAATATGGCTAACGGAGTTTTATATATTTCAGGTCAGATTCCTGTAGATCCTGCAACAGGTAAATTGGTAGAAGGAATTGAGAAAGAAACTCATCAGGTAATGAAAAACCTTGAGGCAATTCTTACTGAAGCTGGGATGACTTTTAAAAACGTTGTAAAAGCGACAATATTTCTTAAGAGTATGGATGATTTTGCTGTGATGAATGATATTTATGCATCTTATCTGGATGCAGAAAGCTATCCGGCTCGTGAAACGGTACAGGTTTCTTGCCTGCCTAAGAATGTTGATATTGAAATTTCGATGATTGCACATCAGGATTAATGAGCTTTATAAGAAATACATTTGCGGTGTTGGTAGGTCTTGGTATTGCAGGGCTTATTATTACTCTTGGTATAAGAGCTTTTCCGCAGTGGATTACTTTTGATGCTTTTGCTCCTTTTGAACACTGGCAGAGATTTCTGTACAGCATGAGAAATGACGGGGCCTTTTTTGGATTTCTGTTGTTTATTTCCGGTTTAGGAACAACAATCGGAGGTGTGGCAACCGCGATTATTGTAAAATATGCTAAAGTAGCCTATGCCATTCTTATTGGCTTTATCATGCTGTTCATAGCAATGCTGGATGTTATTATATTTCCTTACCATCCTACATTTTATAAAATTTCCATATTTCTTACCTTTTTCCCTTTCTCCTGGATCGGAGGTAAGATTGTAGAAGTTATTTATGAAAGGAATAAGAAAAAGAGGATTGCTGATAAAATGAATAAAACAAAATAAAAAAAACGCTGCAAATGCAGCGTTTTTTTATTTATGGTTTCTTTATTGATTAAGGCATTTTGAAACCTTTTGTATAGATTCTTCCATATTCATCCACAAACTTCACCTGAACATTTCCCTGATACTTGTCAAGGATCTTTTCAACATCTTTTTGTGAGTTTACCGGCTTACCATTGATCTCTATAATGATATAGTTATCTACAACTCCTATTTTAGCCATTTCGCTTCCTTCTGATACGTTCTTAGCGATAACACCACTGTTTAGTCCGTAGCTGGTTTTAAAGGAGTCACTTAATGGTTCAAATTCAGATCCTATTTTTTCTGTAACGCTAAGGTCAGCCTTAGTTCTCGTAGAAGTTCCTCCTTTCTGGTCTTTTAAAGTAACCGTAGTCACATTTTCTTTACCGTTTCTCAGATAAGTAACCTGAACTTTATCACCAGGACGTTTGCTTCCTACCGCCATAGAAAGATCTGCAAAGTCTGTAATTAATGTTCCGTCTATTTTAGTGATGATATCTCCGTTTTTGATTCCTGCATTTTCAGCACCACTGTTGTCCGTAACTTCTGTAACATAAACTCCGGAACCTACTTTAACGTTGGCTTTTTTCTGCTTGTTGTACATAGCAACCTGCTGATCATCTGAAAGGTCTAAAGAAGCAACTCCTAAGAATCCTCTCTGTACAATTCCAAACTTTTTAATGTCCTCAACAATTTTTCTTGCCAGGTTAGAAGGGATTGCAAATCCATATCCCTGATAATAACCTGTGGTAGATTGAATGGCCGAATTGATCCCGATCAGGTCGCCATTGGCATTTACAAGGGCTCCTCCTGAATTTCCAGGGTTAATGGCAGCATCTGTCTGGATAAAACTTTCAATCGGATTACTTGCTTTTCCTTGTGATCCAAGAATACCGATTCCTCTTCCTTTTGCGGAAATAATACCTGCAGTTACCGTAGAGTTCAACCCAAGCGGGTTACCTACAGCAAGAACCCATTGCCCTACTTCAATGTTGTCTGAATTAGCAAAATTCAAATAGGGTAGTCCCTTTTCTTCTATCTTTAATAAGGAAATATCCGTATTAGGATCGGTTCCTACTAATGTAGCGATATATGACTTTTTATTGCTTAAAACAACTTCCAGTTTATTGGCACCTGCTACAACATGGTTGTTTGAAATGATATACCCGTCCGGAGAAATGATAACTCCTGAACCCATCCCTGAAGGCATGTTGTCCGGAATCTGTTGTTGTTTCTGTCTTTGTTGTCCGCCTCTTCCTCCAAAAGGATCTCCGAAGAAGAAATCAAATAAATCCTGCTCCGACGCTCTGCTTGAAGTCCTGGTCTGGTAATTTTTAATGGTAACTACAGCAGGAACTGTTGTTTTTGCAGCTTTTACAAAATCATCTCCTGTAGCTGCCGTATTCATTCCAGCGAAAGAAGTATTGGCAGATTTAGTAAAATAAGATTGGTCTCCGTTGTTGGCATTGTGACCGAAATATTGTATCGTGCCAACGGTAGTAGCTCCTGAGATAACTCCTACTACAGCAAATGGTAATAGTTTTTTTAAAGTACTCTTCATTGTATATCTTCTTTTATTTTTTATTAATTAATTCTGGTTTTACAGTAAACAAATTTAATGCTAAATAGGTGTGCAATTAGTGCAATGTGTTTCAACTTTAACTAAAATTTAACAGGAATACGGTATTTTTATGGTATTACTGATAATTGATGAAATCTCAATTAACGAAACTTAAAAATTTATTAAAGACAATATGACATATAGATGGTTGTATTGTCACAAAGGTTAAATTGTCTGTATTTTCATACAACAAATTACCATATTTATTAATCTTTTTCTTCAGCACCATTAAAGATAGTGTTTTAAACCGAGAATAGGGCTAATAGAAAAAATGATTATCTTTGCAAAAATTTTTCTCACTTAAAACGTTTATAGCATGCAACTGTACAACACCTTAAGCGCAGAAGAAAGAGCTCAACTTATTGATGAAGCCGGTAAGGAACGTCTTACATTGTCTTTCTATGCGTATGCCAAAATTGAAGATCCCAAAAAATTTCGCGACGAATTATTTATAGCCTGGAATGCACTTGATGCTTTAGGGCGTATCTATGTTGCTCACGAAGGAATCAATGCTCAGATGAGCGTTCCTGCAGATCAGTTTGAGGCTTTCCGCGATACACTGGAGGTGTATGAATTTATGAAAGGAATTCGTTTGAACGTAGCTGTTGAGCAAGACAATCATTCTTTTTTAAAATTAACAATAAAGGTCAGACATAAAATCGTTGCCGATGGATTAAATGATGATACTTTTGACGTAACCAATAAAGGGGTTCACTTAAAAGCTCAGGAATTTAATAATATGCTTGAGGATCCTAACACCATTGTGGTTGATTTTAGGAACCATTATGAAAGTGAAGTCGGTCATTTTGAAGGGGCTATTACACCTGATGTGGAAAACTTCAGAGAAAGCTTACCGATTATCAACGAGCAATTACAGGATTTTAAAGAAGACAAAAATCTGTTGATGTATTGTACCGGCGGGATCCGTTGTGAAAAAGCCAGTGCTTATTTTAAACATCAGGGCTTTAAAAACGTGTTCCAGCTAGAAGGTGGAATTATTGAATATACCCGCCAGATAAAAGAGGAAGGAATACAAAGTAAATTCATAGGTAAGAACTTTGTATTTGACCACCGTTTAGGGGAAAGAATTACAGATGATATCATTTCACAGTGTCATCAATGTGGAAAGCCTTGTGACAATCATACCAATTGTTCCAATGATGCGTGTCATCTACTCTTTATCCAATGTGATGAATGTAAAGCGGCAATGGAAAACTGCTGCTCTACAGAGTGTTTGGATATCATACATTTGCCAATGGAAGAACAGGTGAAATTAAGGAAAGGATTACAGGTAGGAAACAAGGTTTTCAGAAAAGGCAAATCCGATGCTTTGAAATTTAAGAATTCCGGTGATTTACCTGCTAAACCTTTAGCAAAAGCCGAAACCAAAGATATCCGCAAAAAAATAGCGGTTAAAAAAGTATTGATTGGGAAAGCAGAACATTATTATTCTAAATCAAAGATCGGACAATTCCTGATTGAAAATAAAGAACTTACCGTGGGTGACAAAGTATTGATTTCAGGACCTACAACAGGTGAAAAGGAATTGACGATTACTGAGATTTATGTGAATGGAAGCTCAAGTGAAACGGCAAAAAAAGGAGATCAGATTACTTTTGAAATTCCTTTTAGAATTCGTTTGTCAGACAAATTATATAAGATCGGACAACCTTCGGAAGGAGTATAACAAGAATAGAAGTACAAATGCTGAAGTCCGAACTTAGAAAAGAATATATGCAAAAAAGAAAAACCTTGTCATCTGATGAGGTTTTCTTGTTATCTGAAGCAATTTTCAAAAATTTTGTTAATTTTTTTAAGCCATTCCCAGGTCAGAAGGTGCATATTTTTCTTCCTATTGCAAAGTTTAATGAGATCAATACTCAGATTTTTGTTGAGTATTTCTTAAACAGTGGCATTCGTGTTTTCGTCCCGAAAGTTGTTGATCAGAAGCTTATTTCAATTGAAATATTTAGAGACTCCCTGTTTGAAACCAGTTCCTGGGGGATTTCAGAGCCTTTTTCCAATCAGGATTCCGGCATAAAGGAATTTGACCTTGTGATAACCCCTGTTCTCTACTGCGATGGTTTAGGAAATAGGGTAGGATATGGAAAAGGTTTTTATGATAGCTTTTTTCAGGAACTTTACGGAAAACCAAAAAAAATCGGGGTGAATTACTTCAATCCCGATGAGATTATAGATGATATCTGGGAAAATGATATCCCTTTAGATTATTTGGTTACTCCTACTGAGGTACTGTCTTTCTTTACAGGAGAGGAATAGAATTTTAAAAAGTAAAATTTGAATTCTTTTTTGAATTTTATTGGTTTTGACATAAGGGTGTATTGAGCGTTTTTCTCAAAAGTTCCAAGTGATCTGTTCTTATCGTCGAAATACTCTACATTGAATTTTGCATAATCCAAAGTATCTTTTTTATAAAAGTCCTTATGTACCTCCAGGTTATTTACTTTCACGGATTTCACCTTTAAGCTGTCTAGTTCCCTGAAAAGATTTTTGAAGGTAAGGCTGTCCGGTTTGTGAAAATAGCTTTCCATCTGGGAGTAAATTACCGTATCAATTTCCGTATTTCTTTTTCCTGACAGGTATAATGTAGATAAGTCTAAAAGCTCCTGCACTTTCTGCTTGGTAATAGAATTAATAGCTTGCATACTGTCCATCTGAACTGCCGGATAGGTTTTTGTATTATTGCTGTTCCTCAATTTATCCAGATCACTTACCTCGCTTTTTTTATTATTACAGGAAATAAAAGCTGTTATCAGTAATAAGGCAATTAAAAATTTATTTATTCTTTTCATCAGTATTTGCAATTTTAAATTTAATAGATATTATTTTACCCTTATCATCCTTTTTCATCTCAATCACCTTTAAATTTTTCAGGGATGTTGTAGGAGTCGTCACAAGGGTAATATATTTTTGTTTGTCTAAAGTTTCTATACCATACGTATCGTTGTCATATACCTGATAAATTACGGCACTGTTGCTGATTAAATTTTCTAACTGTTTTCTTTTTTGTTTGATCAGGGCAAATTGTTCTTCCGGATTTCCTCCCTTTACATCTTTGATAGAGAAGTAATAAGCCGCCATTTTATAATCATCCGGCTTCATTTCGATCATTTCCTCCTCAGGGGCGTTCTCCAGGCTTCTGTTAACAGTTAGAGGTTCGTAGAAGGGTGCCGTGATCTGCATTTTCAGAATTTTATCCTTCGTAGAGTACCTGAAACATTCTCCCGGGTTAATTTTAAACAGGATTGGGGATTCGTTTTCTTTAAATACTTTTATTTCTAAGGTATTGATTACTGCAACCCCTCTGTCTGCATCTGTGAAACAGTATTTATACTCTTTAGAGAAAATTTCATCCTTAAAACCTAAAACTCCTGTAATGATAATTAAAATGGAGGTTATCATGGCCCAGGCATTCCTTTTCATGAACTTTTTTTCCGGTTCAGGGGAAACTGTATCGGATAAAGTGTTGAAATTTTGATTTTGGTTAACTGTTTGATTTTCAGTATTTGATTTTTGTAAATCAACATTTTCTTGCCCTTTTATAGGTGTTTTTTGTGGTTGATCATCATTTTTTGGCGTTGAAGGTAGCTGATTGATCGTTTCTTCCAATTCCTGCAGTTCTTCATCGCTGAGATCTTTCTCATCCTGTAATAATTCTCCTGCAAAAAGATGTTGCTTTTTAAACTCGTACCATGAGTCGTATCCCGCATAAATACTCAATAAATTGAGCATGTCTATCCTAGGCAATTTTGTTACCGGTGAGTTCTTGAAATAAGTATAAAATGATTTTTCGCTGATGTTTCCCTTCGCCTTTTTCCGAAGATCCTCCTGAAAATAGATAATATCAATCCCCTTCCATTTAGAAATATCATCATAGGAAGGAGTGTATTCTTCTAAATATTGAGCCTGTACATCCCTTTTCAGCTGCTCAAAGTGTAATAGATCTAAATCTGTCAAGTTTATATAAAGTGATTAAGTTATTGATTATCAGTTGTACTTATTTGTAAAATTGTTTTACAAAGGTATTACAATTATTTTTCATAGACAAACTTTCTATCTGCTCTACCTTTGTCTTGTTCAAATAACAGAACGAAAGAAAATTTTATAAAACAATATTAACAAAATTAAATTTAATTTATTATGAAAAAGTCGTTATTCGTAGCTGCTATCGCTGCAATCTCTCTAGTTGCTTGTAAAAAAACTGAAGCTACTTCTACTGAAGGTGCTGCTGATTCTGCTGCTGTTGCTGCTACTGATTCTGCTGCTGTTGTAGCTGATTCTGCTGCTCAAGTTGTTGATTCTGCTGCTACTGCTACTGTAGACGCTGCTAAAGGTGCTGCTGCTGCAACTACTGCTGCTGCTGCTGACGCTGCTAAAGGTGCTGCTGCTGGAGCTGCTGATGCTGCTAAAGGTGCTGCTGATGCTGCTAAAGATGCAACTAAAGAAGCTGCTAAAGAAGTTAAAGACGCTGCTAAGAAATAATTCTAGTACGTTACTAAATAAAAGAACCGTTTCGCTCAGCGAAGCGGTTTTTTTATTATATATATTATCTTCCTTATTCCTTTTTCTGTCTCAGGGATTCGTAACACGTAATGGCTACGGCATTACTAAGGTTTAAAGAATCTATACTTCCTGCCATAGGAATTAATGTATTTTCCCCTTTGCCAATCCAGAAATCACTTAAACCCGAATGCTCGGTTCCGAATAAGATTGCAGACTTTTTGGTCAGATCCCTTTTGTAGAGATCTTCAGAGTCTTTGTCCATAATGGTTGTATAAATACCGAACTGATTCTTTTTCAGAAAATCAAGGGTTTCTTCATTTCCGGCCTGGAATACTTCCATTCCGAAAAGACATCCGACACTTGATCGGATCACATTAGGATTATAGAAATCAGCTTTTGCATCTGTAATAATCAGTGCATCTATTCCAAAGGCCTCGCAACTTCTTAAAATAGCACCAAGGTTTCCTGGTTTTTCAATTCCTTCAACAATAATTACAGTTGCATCCTTTTTAGGTTTAAAAGAGGAAAGGTCAGCTTCTTTGGCTTTATAAATTCCAATGATCCCTTCCGAAGTGCCTCTGTATGCAATTTTTTCATATACTTTTTCACTGACATAAAATACCTTCCCAAGAGGAGTTTCTCCTTTGAAAATTTTTTCGCAGATATAAAATTCGACCGGTTCAAAATCAAACTTCTGAGCCCTTTCATTTTCCTGTTGGCCTTCTACTATAAAGATTTTAGATTTTTTACGAAATCTGTTATCTGTAAGAAGCTTAGTAATATTCTTGATTTTATCGTTTTGAAAACTTTCTATTAACATGCTGCAAAATTATGGAAATTTATTGATCGGTTTTTGTTTCCTAAGAACTGAAAAAGGATGAGGAAGAGAAATATTAAAATTCAGTAGCTGTATTTAGAAAAGCTTACTATGTTTTTCTTTATTAGATGAGTTTAAAAGAATACTGCTTCCAACTACCATACACAAACAGCTGGTAACCCACAGGTAATATCCTGCACCAAAAGAAATGATGGCAGACTCGTTACCTGCTTCATCAATAATTATCGTTTTTGATGAAAAATAAAATAATGACAGACAGAAAGCGATCAGACTGGAAATAACAGATACTTTAACCTGTTTTAAAAGTAGGGCAAGCCATGAAATAAACAATAAAGGATTGGCTAACCAGGCTATATTATTTTCTAGCTCAAGCCATCCTAAAAGAAAGCAGTTAGAAGCATCGGTTTCACGCCCTTGCGTGTAAACAGCTACTTGTGTTAAAGAAATCAAGAATATAACAAGGCTTATTGCAAAAATAATTTGTGTTTTTTTCATTTGATCATTATTCTATGCTGGTTATATTTTCACTATTATCAATAAGGCTTTGAGGAAGCTCTTTTTTATTTTTTATTCCCAGGGATTTAAGTTTTTGTGTTTGGATAATCAGGTTGTCATTTCCGGTAGATAACTGTTTATAAGCATCATTAAAAACATTTTTGGCCTGATCTAGGTTTTTACCTACTTTTTCAAGGTTTTCTACAAAACCTACAAACTTATCATATAATCTGGCCCCCCGGTCTGCAATCTCCATAGAATTTCTGTTCTGATATTCTCGTTTCCAGAGATCTGCAATGAGTTTTAAGGAAGTAATCAGGTTGCTTGGATTTAAAAGCAGGATCCTTTTGTCATAAGCAAAATTCCATAAATTCTGATCGGCCTGCATTGCTGCAATATAAGCCGGTTCACTCGGAATGAACATCATCACAAAATCTAAAGATTTGCCATAATCATCATAAGCCTTCTGACTTAATTGAGAGATATGATTTTTTACGGACGATAGATGCTGATTTAATTTAATGGCGTAGATTTCAGGATCGGTTTCGTCTACTAATTCTGTAAAGGCAGTGAGGGAAACCTTGGAGTCCACAATAACATTTCTTTCATCAGGATACTTTACTACCGCATCCGGGCGCATTTTTTTTCCTGAAAACTCTGAAAATAACGCCTTATTATCCTCATCACGCAGCTCATGTTCTAGAAAATATTCCCTTCCTTTAACCAGTCCTGATTTTTCGAGAATGCTTTCAAGAATCATTTCTCCCCAGTTTCCCTGTGTTTTACTTTCTCCTTTTAAGGCCCGGGTCAGTTTTTTTGCATCTTCGGAAATCTGCTGATTGAGCTCTGCCAGTTCTTTTACTTTTTCAGCCAGCGAAAAACGCTCCTTGTTTTCTTTTTCATAAGCTTCATTTACCCTGTTTTTCAAATCAGTGATCTTTTGCTGAAAAGGCTCAAGAATAGTTTTAAGGTTATTTTGATTCAGAGTGGTAAATTTTTCAGCTTTTTCCTCGAGGATTTTATTGGCTAAATTTTCAAACTGAACCTTTGAATCTTCCTGTATCTTAATAATTTCTTCTTTCTGGGTTTGAAGTGATTTCTGTAAATTTTCATTCACTGCCGAAAGTTCAGAGTTACGCGCATATAAATGCTGCTTTTCCGTAAGAAGGCTTTCAAGCTGCGAGGCTTGTTTGGAAATAATTTGTTTCTGTTCCTGAAACTGACTATTTAAAGATGAATATTCCGCGGAAATTTTTGCATATTCATTTTTAAGATCATTGAGAAGATCTGATTGTTGCTGATTCTGATCTTTTTCATGATTGATATCCTGATATAATTCCTGGATTTTTTGATTGATATTTTCCACATCAGAATTCTTTCTTATATATAAATTGTTTATCTCGTCATAAGAAGCCCTTGAAACCATTGAAGATTTCAGCATAAAATATAAAATAACGGCACCTAATAAGGCACCGGTTATAAAACCTACGATTAAATATGTCATCTCCATTCTTCAAAATTATGAAAAAAGGCTGGAAGCTGGAAGTGAGATCAGGAACCTGCCGTTTTCCGTTAAATAGTTTAAGTTTTTTAAATAGATAAAAATAAAATACTTATTGACTTTTTGTGAGATTTCAATTGCTCCCAGCTTTCTTTCCACAACCTCCTTTCTGAATAAGAATACTTATATTTATAGGAAATTTAAGTGTTTATGAACATTTTGTTAGTAGAGGATGATGAGCGAATCAGTAAATTTCTTGTCAAAGGCTTGGGCGAGGCCGGATATCAAATGGTTCTCGCAGATTCCGGAGAGAAAGCCCGTGATCTAATCAGTACCTATGACTTTGATATTATTCTCATGGATATTATGTTGCCAGGGCTGGATGGAATGCAGCTGACGCAGATCATCCGCTTTAAAAAAAATTATACCCCGATTTTGGTTCTTAGCGCTCTGAATAGTCCTGATGATAAAATAAAAATGCTTGATCTAGGAGCCGATGATTATTTATCAAAGCCATTCCATTTTGAAGAATTGATTTCGAGAATCAAAGCATTGACCAGAAGAAATAAATTAAGCTATCAGGAAGGATCGCAGCTTTTACGTTGTGGTAACCTTACAATTGATACAGATCTCCACAAAGTGGTTCAGGATAATAAAGAAATTGAACTTTCCCCTACAGAATATAAACTTTTGACTTTCCTTTTAGAAAATAAAAACAAAGTTCTGAGCAGGACTCAGATCTTACATAATGTATGGGGAATTGATTTTGACAGTACAACGAATGTTGTTGATGTGTACATTTCTTATGTGCGGAATAAAATTGATGAAACGGATCAAAAGATTATCCACACAATTAAAGGAACAGGATATCTGATTAAAGATTAAAGATGACGTTAAGAAACAGGTTTACCATAATTTCGAGTCTTTCATTCGGTATTGTTACCATCATCGCTTTTGCGGTGGTGTTTTTTGCTTATTATGACAGTACCAGAATCTCTTATTTTGAAAGATTAAGAAATACGGCCCTTATTTCTGCCATTTATTATCTGGAAAAAGATGAATTGCCAAAAAGCAGGCATGCCCAGATAAAAACGGAATACAATCATTTGATAGAGAATAAAAAAGTAGCCGTTTACAATAAATACAATGAAGTCACTTTTGGGCAGAACCTGAATGATAAGAATATCAAAGCACTTCATCTGAAGTCTGCAAGAAATAATAAGATGGTACAGTTTATGGCCGGGAATAATTTTTATTACGGCATATTCTATCCAGATAATCAGGGTGATTTTGTCGTTTTTGTCAAAGCCCCGAATGATTCTTTTAAATCACAAATGGTAAGGCTTTCCATAATTATGCTGGCAGTACTGATTTTAGGATTACTTGCTATTTATTTCCTGAGCAGGTATCTTTCCAAAATCGTGTATAAACCTCTATCCAATGTTGTGGATAGGATCAATAATGTAGATTATACCAATATTTCCAGCGCAATTACATCTACTCATACTCATGATGAAATAGATGACCTGATCAAGTCCTATAACAAATTATTTGGACGAATTTCTGAAAGTATTTTGCTTCAGCAGAATTTTATCAACTATGTGTCTCATGAATTTAAAACACCATTAGCCGCTATCTCGGGCAATCTTGAGGTTTTTGCTCAAAAGGACCGGACGCCTGAAGAATATCGAAAAGTGGTCAAAGAATCATTGGATAACGTATATGAAATTGAAAGTATCCTTAATAACCTGCTGCTGATGTCAGGTCTTACCAAGCTTGAAAGTTCTCACCAGCAGGTAAGAATTGATGAGCTGATCTGGAAGATATATGAAAAGCTGAATCCTAAAGCCCAGGAAAATAATTCTTCTATTAAAATCAATCTTCAGGTAAACACTCCGGATTTACTGGAATTTCCGGGTAATGAAACTTTGCTTTATCTGGCATTGTACAATATTGTTGAAAATGCTATTAAATATTCCGGGCATCATTCTGTAGAGATTGTGTTGTCTGAAGAAAAGGATAGGCATTTATTGATTGAAGTTAAGGACCAGGGCAGAGGTATTTCGGAGGATGATCTTCAAAAGATCACGGAAACTTTTTATCGCGGAAAAAATGTGGATAATATAAAAGGAAGTGGCATTGGCCTATCCTTATCTAAAAGTATATTCGATCATCATCATATTCAGATGAAAATTAATTCTGTTGTGGGCTCAGGAACACAGGTCTCGCTCATATTTCCGGTTACAAAATAGTTTTCTAATCGAATTCTAATTTTGGACTAACCGAATCTTAATGGTATTTGGAATTGGCTTTAATGTTTACAAAATAGCTTTGTGGTCTTAAACAGAAGACCTTGAAGAAAACCATTTTTACACTATTCTATATTCATTTTTTCGGGTTCTTTTCGGCACAAATTGCGGACACGTTGCAGATTGGAAGAAAAGAAGCGGAAACATTATTTCTTGCGAATAACCTGGATATTATTGCGCAAAAACTGGAAATTTCCCAGGCGGAAGCCCGTGTCGTTCAGGCGAAATTCTGGCCTAATCCTAAGCTGACTGTCAATGAAGTTAATCTTTGGCGTACTTACGATATCGAACAGCAGCCAGCTTTAATAGGGAATTGGGGAAAGAATACCCAATTCTCTGCTGAGATAGAGCAGGTAATCCAGACTGCAAGAAAAAGGAGGAAAAATATAGAACTACAGAAAATTGAAGTAGATGGAGAAAAGTATGAATTGCAGGAAGTATTGCGTGAGCTGAAAAAGTTATTGCGAAATACTCTGACAGAGGTTATCTACAATCAGGAACAGCAGAAACTGTATCGCGGTCAGATTTCCTCTATAGAAAAACTAACAAAATCCTATCAGAATCAGTTAAACCTTGGAAACATAAGCAAATCCGAATATGTGAGGCTGAAGGCCCAGGAAATTGAATTCAAAAAGAAATTAATTTCATTACAACAGGAAATTGCGGAACAACAGGTCGAGTTGAAAGCTTTACTCATTCTTCCGGCTACATCTTATCTTGTTATTACAGATCATTTGTCAATTCCTGAAAAGGAGCTTTCTGAGTTGGAATTATCCAACTGGCTGAATATTGCCAAAGAAAATCGTCCGGACATCCAGATTACAAAAAATAAAGAGAAATACGCACAAAAAAATCTTGAATTACAACGAGCTCTCAGAACTCCTGACATAGCGCTCTCCGTGGGATATGACCGTGGTGGAAATATCATGAAGGATTTTGTAGGGTTGGGTATTTCATTTGATCTTCCGGTTTTCGACAGAAATAAAGGAAATATCCAGGAGGCTAAACTGGAAGTTACCAAATCCAATTTTGAGACCCGCAAAAACATCCTTAAATCGGAAAATGAAATCGTTTCCGTATTTCAGAATTATACCCGAACGCAAAAGATTTCTGAGGAACTCGATGGATCGTATGAAAGTACTTTGGATGGTTTATTGGCCAGTCATGAGAAAAACTTCAGACTGAGAAATATCAGCATGCTGGAATATATGGATTTCCTGGAAACCTACATCGGAAATAAAATGATCATACTCGATACGAAAAAAGAACTTAATCAATATTATGAAAACCTGCAGTACGTTGTAGGGCAAGACTTATAAATATGAAAATGAATAGCACAAAATATATGGCAGCTGGCTATTTTTTAGCACTTGTTGTCCTGACCGGTTGCACAGAGAAAAAGCTCAATGAAAATACCGGATCCGAAAACTACTGCATTAGCAAAGAGCTAAAAAAAGATCTTAAGCTGGCAAAAGTAGAAATGCGCTCTGTGGAAGAAAGTATTACTCTTACCGGAGAAGTTGAAAGCAATTCTGATAAAACAGTTCCTTTTGTAAGTTTAGTGGATGGAGTGGTTACAGATACTTATTTTTCCCTGGGTGATTATGTAAAAAAAGGACAAGTCCTTGCCAGTATAAAAAGTGTATCCCTAAACGAAATGCAGGATGATACCCAAACTTTACAGGCTCAGTTGGCTGTTGCTAAAAGAAAGCTCTCTTCTGTGGAGGCAATGTATAAAGATGATATTGCCTCACAAAAAGATTTGCAGGAAGCAAGGTCTGAAGTTCAGATCATACAGTCCAATATTTCCAAAACCAAAAAGAATATGCAGCTGTATTCTGCAGGCAGTACAAATATGCAGGTTAAAGCTCCTGCAGATGGTTACGTAATTGCTAAAAATATTTCTACCGGTATGCCTGTAACTGCCGGAGGTGAACAGCTTTTTACCATTTCTAATCTTGATAAGGTGTGGGTAATGGCTAATGTGTATGCTACCAATATGAGACATGTGTACGTGAATCAGCCTGTAGTAGTAAAAACGCTTGCCTATCCGGATGATAGTTTTTCCGGAAAGATTAATGTCATCTCCCAGGTTTTTAATGAAAATGAAAGAGTGTTGAAAGCTAAAATTATTATGGACAATAATAATATGAAACTTAGACCGGGAATGTCTGCAGATATTGTTTTACCTATTAATGCACAAAACAGAACAGCATTGGCAATTCCTGCCAAAGCTCTGATCTTTGATAATAACCAAAGTTATGTTGTCGTCTATAAAAAAGATTGTGCCATAGAAATGAGAGCTGTTACCGAAGTGGCATCCAACAGTCAGTACATTTATGTAGAAGGAGACCTTAAAGAAGGGGAGATGGTTATTGCTTCCAATGGATTGCTTATCTACGAAAACATGAAAAATCAATCCAATAATTCTACGAAGTAATGCGAAAATTTGTACAAAGTATAGTTTCTTTCTCGTTAAAAAATTCTTTGATTGTACTTCTGGGTACTCTGCTTTTGCTTGCTGGTGGAATTTATTCTTACATGCATACTCCAATAGAAGCGTTTCCGGATGTTACCAACACCAGGGTGAGGGTAATTACACAATGGCCGGGACGAAGTGCTGAAGAGATAGAAAAATTTGTCACGCTTCCAATTTCAAAAGAAATGAGCACAATACCGAATAAAACCTCAGTACGGTCTATTTCTTTATTTGGTTTATCTGTGGTTACGGTTATTTTTGATGATCATGTGGATGATTTTTATGCCCAGCAATATGCTTCGAACCGATTGGGGAATGTTGAACTTCCTAATGGAGCAAATTACAGTATAGAACCACCTTCAGGTGCTACCGGAGAAATTTACAGATACATCATTAAAAGTAAATTGCCTATTAAAGAGGTTACCTCTATTCAGGATTGGGTGATTGAAAGAGAGCTTCGTGCGGTCCCGGGGGTTGCGGATGTTGTAAGTTTCGGGGGAGAAGAAAAGATTTATGAAATAAAGATCAATCCAACTGAATTACATAATTATGATCTTTCGCCATTGGATGTTTATGAAGCTGTTTCCAAAAGTAATATTAATGTAGGGGGAGATGTGGTTTCAAAAGGAGATCAGGCATATGTGGTTCGTGGTATAGGGCTTCTGGAAAGTAAAGAAGATATTGAAAACATACAAATTGAGGTTAAAGGATCCACCCCGATTCTGGTGAAGCATGTGGCCGAAGTAAAAGTTTCTGCCAAGCCAAGGTTAGGGCAGGTGGGGTACAATAAAGAAAATGATGTTGTAGAAGGAATTGTGATCATGCTTCGTGGGGAGAATCCGAGTGAGGTGATTGGACGTCTTAAAGAAAGAATAGGTGAATTGAACGGAGGAGAATTGCCAGGCGATGTAAAGATCGTTCCTATCATCGATCGTACAGAACTTGTAAATACCACTGTGCATACCGTATCCAAAAATTTGGTGGAAGGTGTAATTCTGGTATCTATTATTGTATTTATATTTTTATACAATTGGCGAACAACATTTATTGTGGCGTCAGTTATTCCTTTAGCATTTTTATTTGCGATCATTATGCTGAGGATCCAGGGATTGCCGGCTAATCTTATTTCAATGGGAGCCCTTGACTTTGGACTGCTTCTTGAGGGTACACTCGTTATTGTAGAGCATGTTTTTGTAGCTCTCGAACAAAAGGCCAAAAAGGTAGGCTTACGGCGATTCAATAAAATGTCGAAACTGGGTATTATCAAGAAAAGTGCGGGAAGTGTTGCAGGGTATATTTTCTTTGCCCTTTTAATTCTTATTGTAGCGTTAATGCCTATTTTCTCCTTCCAGAAAGTAGAAGGTAAAATGTTTTCTCCGTTGGCGTTTACCCTTGGTTATGCTTTACTGGGTTCTTTAATTCTGAGTTTAACCTATGTTCCTGCGATGTGTAAACTTTTGCTCACGAAAAATATAGAGGAAAAGGAGAACTTTATTTCGAAATTTTTCAGGGTAAACATTTATAAACTTTACGAGTTAAGCGCACGCTACAAAAAAGCTTTTATTATAGGATTTGGGGTGCT
Source organism: Chryseobacterium sp. LAM-KRS1 (assembly GCF_013184525.1). Classification (GTDB taxonomy): domain Bacteria; phylum Bacteroidota; class Bacteroidia; order Flavobacteriales; family Weeksellaceae; genus Chryseobacterium; species Chryseobacterium proteolyticum. The sequence continues at coordinate 248,216 of NZ_JAAOIZ010000007.1, read as the reverse complement.
TTTGGTTATTTGTGGATGGAGGTTTTCCAACTATGGATCAGAGTTTCTACCAAAGCTTAATGAAGGGGCAATTTACGTTCGTGCCACCCTTCCCAATAGTGTAAATCTCGATGAATCCGTGAGGCTTACTAAAGAAATGAAACAAATACTTTCCAGATATGATGAAGTGGAATTTGTAATGACGCAAACCGGTCGTCCGAATGACGGAACAGACCCGACGGGGTTTTTTAATATTGAATTTAATATTCAGTTGAAACCTGAAAATGAATGGAAGAAAAAGATTTCCAAAGAAGAACTTCTGGAGGAAATGAGGGTTTCGCTGGAAAAATATCCGGGCATTAATTTTGGGTTCAGCCAGCCTATTCAGGATAATGTGGAAGAATATGTGGCAGGCGTAAAGGCTCCTCTAGTGATCAAGATTTTTGGTAATGACCTTTTCCAGCTTGAAAACTATGCCAATCAGGTTGCGAATTCCATTAGAACCGTACCCGGAATTTCCGATGTGAATGTTTTTAAAAATATAGGCTTACCGGAATTAAGGATCCAGCTTCATGATTCCAAAATGGCAAAATACGGTGTCTCAACTGCTGATGCACAGGCGGTGATTGAAATGACTATCGGAGGACAGGCAGCAACAAAATTCTATGAAGATGAAAGGATGTTTGACGTGATGCTAAGATTTGAAAAACAATATCGTGATAATCCGGAGAAAATAGGAAATATTCTGATTCCGACACAGGATAATAAGAAGGTGCCGTTGAAGGAAATTGCAACGATTGACTACCATACCGGGCCATCCTTTATTTATCGCGAAGGTAATAGCCGATATATTGGTGTCGGATTTAATATTGAGGGACGAGATCTTGGAAGTACGATTAAAGATGCAAAAGCAAAAGTAGCAAAAGATGTACATATTCCTAAAAACCATAAAATGACCTGGGCAGGGGAATTCGAAAGTAAAGAGAGGGCTGCCAAACAGTTGGCAATGGTTGTTCCGATTTCGCTCTTGCTTATCCTGATGTTGCTTTATTTTAACTTCGGTAATATTAAAGATACACTGATTTCATCTGTAACATTGGCTTTTGCATTTATTGGTGGGTTTTTATCGCTTTGGTTTACCGGAACTATTTTTGGAATTTCAGCGGGAATAGGGTTTATTATCCTGTTTGGTGTTGCAACGATTGACGGAATTGTATTAATAGGGGTTATGAAAGAAAATCTTCAGAATAAAATGTCCCTGAAAGAAGCAATCAGCCAGGGAGTTCAAAGCAGAATCAGACCGGTGATAATGATTGCCTTGATGGGATCAATGGGACTTTTTCCCGCAGCAATGTCCAATGGAATGGGGTCTGAGATTCAAAAGCCTTTAGCCATTATGATCGTGGGAGGATTGATTATATGCATGATATTGTCTTTTACCGTATTGCCTGTTATTTTCTATTATGCATATCAGAAAAAATACAAAGCAACATTATAATTCTTTCAATTTTATTACATGTTAGTTTTGTTTGCCGGAATGTGAGGATTCCGGCATTTTTTTGATTTATGAATAAAAAAAGTGAGCCGGAAAGCTCACTTTGTATATTGTCTTTGGTCAGATTATGGCGTGATGATAATCGGATCCGGGAACGGCTCAAGAACCAATGGCTTGCACATTGCAGCCGGTTCGCATCTTCCACCCATACATATAAAATTAGTCATCGTGGTAGAACCGTCAGGACATCTGATCAAGGCCTCACCAGGGCATCCTCCCGGGCATTGTGCCGGATACAATGTTCCTCCCATTACATCTTTTAATTCTGTTCTTGAAAGTTTTTTTGAATTAGATTTTTTCATGGTTTAATTTTTTTTGTTTAGTGATTATCTTTTATTACTTTTTTATAATTACGTAAATAAGAATGAGTTATATACACTAAAGTAGTAAATTATTCCATGAGAATAGAACTATCTGAAAATAATTTTATTCTATTTGCGTTTTTCTTTGGCTTCGAGATTCGGTAGATCTTTTTTGTATTGTTCCGGGTCCCACTTCATATTCCAATGGGTTACATATTCTGCTAATGGAGGAAGTCCAACTTCTGCCCGTCTTTTATCTACATGGTCAGGATCTTCTAAAGGTGATACATAAAATGCATGAGTTTCAGGATCTTGCCCAATCTGGCTTCCATAAATTTGCTTTTTACCTTGTCTTAAAGCGATTCTATCTTCTAAAAGAGCTAAGCTACCGCTTTGGGCTTTGCCATTTTTTACAGCTTCCCTCATCATAGGCAAATATTTTACCTGCGTCTCCAAATCAGCATGTTGGATAACAAGAAATAAGGTGGTATTTCCCTGGTTACCTACTACATCAGGGCCTAACCAACCATATTTATCAAGAATAGCTTTTACTTCTATTAAATTTAAAGAATCCTTTTTAATTATAGTTCTCCAATGCTCTTGCATTTCCTTTGAATCCCGGCCGTATTTTTTTTCAATTTCTCCAATCTCGCGTCTACCGTTTTGATCTTCATTATAAATGCTTCCAAGCTTTTCAACCAGAGGTTTATTCAATTTGGCATCTGCTTTCTCCTTGTTGAGTTTAATTTTTTCAAGCAATGGCTTCCATCGAACATCTGCATGCAAAGAGTTCAGATCCGTATCTCCTGTTATATGGTTATAATTACTAAATTGAGAAGCAATTTTTTCCAGCTGAGAAAATGCGCTATCCGTTACGGATGCCATTGCCCATGAGCATGCTGCATTATATCTGTCATTAAGAGAGGCTTTCCACCCATTAGACCTAAATGCTTCGGAATAATTATTAGCAGAGTTTTTAAAATCCTTGGCTTTATAAAATGCTTCGGCCTTTTTTACTTTCTCCGTATATTCTTTTGGAGTATTTTGCCCGAAGAGTAGTTTTGCTGATATTAAAAATATCAATACAAATAGTCTTATTTTCATTGTCGTTATTTTGTTATGGGTGAAGATATAATTATTATTTTTAATTGGAAATAAATAATATAAAACAAAAGCAATTAAGGACAGTTGTAACAAATACAGTCAGATTATCTCTTGTTTTTCAGGTAATTCATCCTGTTTAATTAAATATATAAAGAGGATAAAAGCCCATTTTATGGATTTTCCTTTGTGATCTCTTGGTGATGCTTTACATACAGAGGCAAGGCAGCTGATCCATACCAGGGAAGAAGTTCATAGCTGAAAACTCCGGCCTTTACTGCAGGGTCTGTTTTTACCCATTGTTCGGCTTCTTCTTTAGATTTGGTATTGAAAATAAACATTCCACGATAATTTTCCTTATTCTTTTCTAAAAAAGGTCCGGCTACTATAATCTTCCCCTCGTCAGCTAATTTTCCAATATTAGTCATATGTCCTTTCATTATCTCACTCATTTTAGCTTTGTCTTCAATCTTTGCGGATCCTGTTGTAAGCATAACAATAGTATAAGCCTTCATTCCATATTGATCTGCTCCCAGCGAAGTAGCCAGTTCCTGGTTGAATTTCGGTTTTACCGCTTTTTTCTCTTGAGCGAAAGATAAAGCTACTATCAAGAGACTAAGAGAAAAATAAATTTTAAATTTCATGATATAGTAGTTATTTAGTTATAAGTCTGACATCTGACATCTAGCATGTACTTAATCTTTTATTCTAAGAAATTCTTTTGCCAATTCGATCATTTTTGGATCACCTGTATATTTTCCATGTTCATCAGATAATTTTACAGTCGGGATCCATTCTTTATTTGGAGCCTGTACCCCAATTAATTTCATAACTATATTCATCGGTTTCAAACCGACATCATTGGTAAGATTGGTTCCGATTCCAAATGAAACACCGATTTTACCTTTACAGTATTTAGTGATTTCTTCTACTTTTTCAAGATTTAATGCATCAGAGAAAATGATGTATTTAAAGAGTGGATTGATTCCATTGTTCTTGTAATGGGCGATCGTCTTATCAGCAAATTCCAGTGCATCACCACTATCATGGCGTACTCCGTCAAACAACTTTGCAAACTTTTTATCAAACTGCTGGAAAAACACATCAGTGGTATATGTGTCTGAAAGAGCAACCCCAAGGTCACCTCTGTACACATCTACCCAATGTTCCAAGGCCAGTTCGTTGGCCATTTTGAAGCCATATTCGGCCGCATGAAACATGAACCATTCATGTGCATGGGTTCCGATAGGCTTTACCCCATATTTCATGGCGAAATGAACATTTGAACTTCCTATGAAAGTGGAGTCTTTTTTTTGGGTCAAGGCTTCCATCACCAGGTTCTGAACTTTATAAGAATGTCTTCTTCTGGTTCCGAATTCTGCGAAAGTAACACCAAGCCTTCCTAATGAATCTGCTTTTTCTATGGTTCTATGCATAACGATTTCATTGGAATCCCTTTCCATATGGTTCATTTCGTAATGCAGCTCGCTGATCAATGCTAATAAAGGAACTTCCCACAAGATAGTTCTGTACCAAAGCCCCTCAACAGTTACCGAAAGATCGCCGCCATCCTGATGGATCTTTACTTCGGAAGGATCATAATGATACCCTTCCAAAAAATCAAGGTAGGGAAGGTCGATGTAAGGGCAGGTTCTCGCCATAAACTTTTTCTCATCTTTGGTGAGCTTAAGTTCGGCCATTTTGTTTACAGCTTCTCTTAGGGCAATATCAAAACCTTCCGGAAACTGATGTTTTCCTCTGTTGATAAATTCATATTTAACGATGGAGCTTGGAAATAATTTGACCACGGCATTCTGCATGGTTATTTTATAGAAATCATTATCTAGAATGGAATTCAATCGTACGTCGTGCATATTGTGTAATTTTAACGCAAATTTAATAATTAAAAATAAAAATCGTCTAAATGTAAGACGATTTTTTTTATATATCGATGATCTTTGTGGGTTATTTACCCAGATAAGAGTTATACATCCATACTTCTTTTTCCTGCTCCGTAATATAGTCGCTCATTTGTGAATTTGTTCCCTCATCTCCTGCTTTCTCGGTAATATCAAGAAGCTCTCTCTGAAGATCCAAAACTACTTTGAAAGAATTTAAAATGATTTCTACGCTTTTCGTTCCGTCACTTACTTCCTTACTTTCTTTAATTGTAGATATTTTTAAATAGTCTGAATAATTATGTCCGGGAGTTGCTCCTAAGGTCAGGATTCTTTCGGCAATTTCGTCGATCTTTAATACAAGGCTATTATATAATTCTTCAAATTTCGGGTGTAGTGTGAAAAACTGGTCACCTTTGATGTTCCAGTGAGAACCTCTTGTGTTTTGATAAAATACTGAATAATTGGCTAATAGTACATTAAGCTTTTCCGAAATGTTTTTACAATCGGTTTCTTTAAGACCGATAATACTGGCATTTTTCATACGTTTATTTTTTTATGCTATATATGCAGTAAATATTGTGCCGAAATAGTAGGTTCCTGATTGATGATACTTATCTTTGGTATTCTTATAATTTATCATAAAATGTCGTCATCGCGAAATATAGGTTTGCAGAGTTTCTTTTTATCTCTTTTTGTATTTTTTGGTATCTGTATATTTTATTATATACTTAGTATTTCAAAAACAGATGGACAATATGTATATCCTCTTGACGACGCTTATATTCATCTCGCTATCGCTAAGAATTTTGCTTTACATGATGTATGGGGAATTACAAGGTATGGGTTTTCGTCTACTTCTTCCTCTCCCTTGTTTACTTTTATGATCAGTTTTTTAATCCAGGTATTCGGTAATCATGATCAGATCCCTCTGTATTTTAATATAACCTTCGCGTTAGGAATTCTTTATTTCCTTTCCATGTATTATGGAGAAACTTTCAGGAATGTAAGAAATACTGTTTTAGCAACGTTGGTTACTTTGTTTTTTGCTGTTTTGCATTTGCAGGTACTCTCCGGTATGGAACATGTTTTTCAGGTATTTCTTTTTATCGTCAATATATATTCCTTCAGCAATTGGAATAAGAGCAGGATGGCAGTTCCGGCATTTTATCTTTCCCTTATATTGATGGGGCTGGTCCGCTTCGAAAGTATGTTTTATTTTGTGATCCTCGCTGGTGTTCTTATTACGGTTAAAAAATGGAAAAATGCCTTAGGTGTTTTAATTGCAGGTTTTGTCCCTGTATTATTATTCTGTTATTTCAATTATCAGCAGGATGGTTATTTTTTTCCCAATTCAGTTGTGGTAAAAGGAACTCAATTGACTTTAGGACCTGAAATGTTTGTGCGGCTTAAAACGATCTTTCTTGATCATTTATTCCTTAATAAAAGCTTTTATAAAATAGGTATTTTTCCAATTTTAATAAGTACTGTTTTCATATGCAGAGATACTATCAGGAATAAGTCTTTAAAAGAAGTTATTATAAAGAACTTTTTCCTAATTGTTTTTTCCCTCTTAATGATTTGTCATGCCATGTTTGCTGATCTTAAAGGGATGTTCAGGTATGAAGCCTATATATTGACAGGGTTTTGTATGGCAATTATTCCCAGAATATCTGCTCTGTTTTCTGACTATAAAAGTTACATCAAAGGAGAAAAACTTATTACTATCCTGGTAATTATGAATATCCTGCTTCTTTTTTATAAAAGTTGGTTCGCAGATCGTATTCTTGAGAATGGCGGAAAAAATATTTATGAACAACAAATACAATCCGCAAGATTTTTACATACCTATTATAATACGTCTAAAGTGGTAGCGAATGATATTGGTGCTATAAGTTACTATACAGATATCCATTTGCTGGATATTGTGGGGCTTGGATCTGTAGAAATGATTCCTTTTACCGCTGATAAAAGAAATTTAGATGAGGAATTTGAGAATTTTCTAATTCAATATACTACTAATAACAAATATGAAATCGCAGTAATATATGATGAATGGTTTCAGGGGCATATTCCACGAAATTGGAAAAAAATTGCCGTTTTGAAGATTAAAAATATGATTGCTGTATCAAAAGATGAGGTTTCCATTTATGCGCTTGAGCAAACTAATCCAGAGACATTAAGAAGAAATATCCGGGATTTTAAGTGGAATAAGAACGTTGAAGTTCGTATTGTGGACTAGTAGATGAAGAAAGCTTTTTATTAATTTCAGTTTCGTGATTTCTATTGCATACTGTTGTTATGATTAATTTTAAAAATGTATAACAATTAATTAATGTTACTCGATGATGTATTTTCCTAATTTTAGAACCAAAATTCTACAAATTATGAAAAAGACTATTTTACTTTTAGCATTCCTTCTTTTTATTTTTTCATGTTCAGATAGAGATAAAGACGGACAGGCGCCTACTGAAAAAAAATATGAAACCAAGAATGTTGTTTTATTGGTTGTAGATGGTCCCCGTATTTCTGAGACCTGGGAAGAATCAACAAAAAAGAATATTCCTAATAGAGTGAGCCTTTTGAGTCAAGGAGTATTTATCAGTAATTTTAAAAACAATGGAACTACGAGCACCAACCCCGGGCATAGCGCCATGTGTTCCGGAGTATATGAAAATATTAAGAATAATGGTACGGAGTTACCAGGTTATCCTTCGGTAATGCAACAATGGTTGAAATATACCGGAGCAGCTAAAACAAAAGCTTGGATTGTATCTTCTAAAGATAAACTGGAAGTTTTAAATAACTGCAAGCAGGTAGACTGGAAAGATAAATTCCAACCAAGTGCGGATTGCGGGGTAAGTGGAAATGGCTCAGGCTACAGAGCTGACGATGTAACAATTTCCAGGGTGAAAAATATAATGGGACAATATGCACCAAATATTATTATCATCAATTTAAAAGATGTTGATTCTTATGGACATGCTAACAATTGGAACGCCTATATCAATGCAATAAAAACGACGGATGCTTCCATTAAAGAAGTGTGGGATCATATTCAGTCTCTTCCTGCCTATAAAGATAAAACTACTCTTATTGTTTCTAATGATCACGGGAGACATTTGGATGCCAATGGTGGGTTTGCCGAGCACGGGGACAGTTGTAACGGATGTAGGCATATTGAATTTTTTGCTCTTGGGCCGGATTTTAAAAAGAACACTACGATTAGTACCGGAAATTATGAGCAGATTGATATAGCAAGTACTATAGCCGAACTTTTGGGAGTTCCTTTACAGTACGCTAAAGGAAAAGTAATCAAAGAAGTATTCAAATAAATATTTTAGTTTCAAGTATATAAAAAATACATAACTACTTGTCAATTAAAAAAATATTACTATTTTTGCAGCTTAAAATAAAAAGCAATTAAATGCCTACTATTCAACAATTAGTAAGAAAAGGAAGAGCCACGCTTGCCAAGAAGAGCAAATCGGCTGCCCTTGATTCTTGTCCACAAAGACGAGGTGTATGTACGAGAGTATATACTACCACTCCTAAGAAACCTAACTCTGCACTTAGAAAAGTAGCAAGGGTAAGACTTTCAAACGGTAAAGAAGTCAACGCCTACATCCCGGGCGAAGGACATAATCTTCAAGAGCACTCGATAGTATTGGTAAGAGGCGGAAGGGTGAAAGACCTACCGGGAGTACGTTACCACATCGTAAGAGGTGCATTAGACACTGCAGGTGTAAATGGAAGAACACAGAGAAGATCTAAGTACGGAGCTAAGAGACCTAAACCAGGTCAGGCAGCTGCTGCACCAGCTAAAGGAAAGAAAAAATAATCATTAAATAAGGTACAAAACAATGAGAAAGACAAAAGCGAAAAAAAGACCGTTGTTACCAGATCCAAAATTTAATGATCAATTGGTAACTAGATTTGTAAATAACCTAATGCTAGACGGTAAAAAGTCTATCGCATTCAAAATTTTCTATGATGCATTAGACGTTGTAGAAACTAAAAAAGGAGAAACTGAAAAGACTTCTCTTGAAATCTGGAAAGATGCCCTTACTAACGTAATGCCTCACGTAGAAGTACGTTCAAGAAGAGTAGGTGGTGCTAACTTCCAAATCCCAATGCCAATCAGAGCTGATAGAAAAATTTCTATGGCGATGAAATGGTTAATTAAATATTCTAAAGCTAGAAATGATAAGTCTATGGCTTTGAAATTAGCTAACGAAATTGTTGCTGCTTCTAGAGAAGAAGGTGCTGCTTATAAAAAGAAAAGTGACACTCATAAAATGGCGGAAGCTAACAAAGCTTTCTCACACTTTAAATTCTAATCTGAAATGGGAAGAGATCTTAAATTTACAAGAAATATTGGTATCGCTGCTCACATTGATGCAGGTAAGACTACCACTACAGAAAGGATTTTATTCTATACTGGTGTAAACCACAAAATTGGAGAGGTTCACGATGGTGCTTCTACAATGGACTGGATGGAGCAGGAAGCAGAAAGAGGTATTACCATTACTTCTGCTGCAACTACTTGTTCTTGGAACTTTCCAACAGATCAAGGAAAACCTGTAGCCGACACTAAACCTTACCACTTCAACATCATCGATACACCGGGACACGTTGACTTCACAGTAGAAGTAAACAGATCTTTGAGAGTATTGGATGGTTTGGTATTCTTATTCTCTGCAGTAGATGGAGTAGAGCCTCAGTCTGAAACAAACTGGAGACTTGCTGACAACTACAAAGTTGCTAGAATGGGATTCGTAAACAAAATGGACAGACAAGGTGCTGACTTCCTTAACGTTGTAAAACAAGTTAAAGAAATGTTAGGATCTAATGCAGTTCCAATCGTTTTACCAATCGGTGCTGAAGAAGACTTTAAAGGTGTTGTAGACTTAATTAAAAACAGAGCTATCATCTGGGATGAAGCAGGACAAGGAGCTACTTTTGAAGTAGTGCCAATTCCTGAAGACATGAAAGCTGAGGTTCACGAATATAGAGAGAAATTAGTTGAAGCTGTAGCTGACTATGATGAGACTTTGATGGAGAAATTCTTCGAAGATCCGGATTCAATCTCTGAAGAAGAAATCAACGAAGCTCTTAGAAAAGCTACTATTGATTTATCTATTATCCCAATGACTTGTGGTTCTTCATTCAAAAATAAAGGAGTACAGTTTATGTTGGATGCAGTATGTAAATACTTGCCTTCTCCATTGGATAAAGATGATATCAAAGGTACTGATCCAAGAACAGACGCTGAAATTACAAGAAAACCAGACGTAAATGAGCCTTTCGCGGCTTTAGCATTTAAGATTGCTACTGACCCATTCGTGGGAAGATTAGCATTCTTCAGAGCATACTCTGGAAGATTAGATGCAGGTTCTTATATCCTGAACACTCGTTCTGGAGATAAAGAAAGAATCTCAAGAATCTATCAGATGCACGCTAACAAGCAAAATCCTGTAGAATATATTGAAGCAGGAGATATTGGTGCAGCAGTAGGATTCAAATCTATCAAAACTGGTGATACGATGTGTGATGAGAAAAACCCAATCGTTCTTGAATCGATGGTTTTCCCTGATCCGGTAATCGGTATCGCTGTTGAGCCTAAAACTAAAGCGGACCAGGATAAAATGGGTAACGCATTAGCAAAATTGGCTGAAGAAGATCCAACGTTTACTGTTAGAACTGACGAAGCTTCTGGACAAACGATTATCTCTGGTATGGGTGAGCTTCACTTGGATATCATTGTAGATCGTATGAAGAGAGAGTTCAAAGTTGAAGTAAACCAAGGACAACCTCAGGTAGAGTACAAAGAAAACTTAACAAAAGTTGCCAGCCATAGAGAAGTTTACAAAAAACAATCAGGTGGTAAAGGTAAATTTGCTGATATTGTATTTGAACTAGGACCTGCTGACGAAGGTAAAGTTGGTTTAGAATTCATCAATGAGATCAAAGGTGGTAACGTTCCAAGAGAATTCGTTCCTGCAATTGAAAAAGGATTTAAAGCTGCAATGAAGAACGGTCCATTGGCTGGTTTCGAAGTTGAAGGTATTAAAGTTACTCTTAAAGATGGATCTTTCCACGCGGTGGATTCTGATGCTCTTTCTTTCGAATTAGCTGCTAAATTAGGATTTAAGGAAGCTGGTAAAGCTGCTAAGCCGGTAATTATGGAGCCTATTATGAAACTGGAAGTTGTAACTCCGGAAGAATATATGGGTAACATTATTGGTGACCTTAACAAGAGAAGAGGTACGATCAGTGGTCAGGAAGAAAAGAACGGTGCTGTAGTTATCAAAGGTTCTGTTCCACTTTCTGAAATGTTTGGATATGTAACAACTCTAAGAACACTTTCATCAGGAAGAGCTACATCTTCTATGGAATTAGAGAAATACGCTCAGACTCCACAAAACGTTGCTGAAGAAATCATTGCTAAAGCAAAAGGTTAATTTTTAAATTAAAGAAATGTCACAAAGAATCAGAATAAAACTAAAATCTTACGATTACAACTTGGTAGACAAGTCTGCTGAGAAGATCGTAAAAACGGTAAAGGCTACCGGGGCTGTTGTAAACGGACCTATTCCATTACCAACTAACAAGAGAATCTTCACGGTGTTGAGATCTCCACACGTTAACAAAAAAGCAAGAGAGCAGTTCCAATTATCAGCTCACAAGAGATTGATGGATATCTACTCTTCTTCTTCTAAAACTGTTGATGCTCTAATGAAATTAGAGTTACCAAGCGGTGTTGACGTAGAAATTAAAGTGTGATAATTGCATACTTTGCAATGATTATAGAATCCGTCCCTGTAAAAGGGGCGGATTTTTTTATGTATCAATAAGAAAGATTTCAATGATATTTGGACGAGGAACCGTAAGAAGTAGAGGAGTCTGTAGAGAACGATTGACCTTTTTTTTATTTGGTAAATATTGAACTTTATGTTTGTAGATTTTTTTGCGAATTAAACTGAGTGGTAATAAAATTACAAAGAGTAATTCTTTGCAATGACATATATCACCATTATTAATTTATTTAGAATTAATAAAAATAATATTTTTGCAAAAAATGATTATGAAGAGAACAGTATCTATTTATTTAGCATTGCTAGGGATTGGTTTAGCAAATGGTCAGAAGGTAAAAGATTCTTTAAAAAACGGAAATATTGATGAAGTGGTTATAACCGGATCAGGATATGCACAAAAAATTAAAGATACTCCAGCTACTATTTCTGTGATTACACAGGCAGATCTAAAAAAGAGGGCATATCGGGATATAACAGATGCTTTACAGGATGTTCCCGGAGTTTTTATTACGGGAGGGGGAAGTACCAGTGATTTCTCAATAAGAGGGGCTGAATCCGGGCAGACATTAGTCTTAATTGATGGGAAGAGAATTAATACAAGGGAGACAAGACCAAATTCTGATGGTCCCGGAATTGAACAAGGATGGATGCCTCCATTGGAGACTATTGAAAGAATTGAAGTAGTAAAAGGACCGATGTCCTCACTATATGGTTCTGATGCAATGGGAGGAGTGATCAATATCATTACTAAGAAGCTTACAGATAGCTGGAAAGGGTCAATAGCGACCAGTTTGATACAGCAAGTTCATAAAGAATCTGGTAATACTTATCAAATAGATGGATATACTGCTGGATCTTTAATCAAAAACCTTCTTCAATTAAAAATTACAGGAAGTTATTCGGATAGAAATGAAGATAAATTTGTTGGAGGATTTACGGAACGTATTATTAAAGCTTTTGGAACAGAACTTAGTCTTACTCCTGACACGAAGAACACGTTTAAGCTAAATTATGATTTTAATCGTCAGGAAAGAAATCAGAATGCAGGGTATTCATTAGCTGCTAATGCAAAAAGTTCCAGTAATAATTATGAAAGAAATGTATTGTCATTAAGCCATAAGGGTGACTATTCTAATTTTCATACGAATTCCTATCTGCAATATGACAATACCAATAACCCTAACAGGGATATGAGGTATGAGACTTTTGTAGCTTATAGCCTTAACAATTTCAATATAAAGGAACATGTCATCAGTTTTGGTGCTGAATATAGATATGAAAGATTGAATGATTTTGGAAATAAACTTAAATCAGAAAATGATGTAGTGGATCAATTAACCCGTTGGAACTGGTCTGCTTTTGCTGAAGGAAACTGGAAATTGATTCAAAGGCTTCATTTAGTTACGGGAGCACGTTTGGATAATGATCAGAATTATGGATCCAATTTTACTCCGAGAGGCTACCTGGTATGGAGTATCAATAAAAACTTCACTGCCAAGGGTGGGGCTTCTTGGGGGTACAAGGCACCAGGTTTGCGAGCTGTAAATCCAGCTTGGGGACAAGTAACCGGTGGAGGATCGCAGGATGGGGTAATTATCGGAAATAAAGACTTACAACCAGAGAAAAGTTTTAATCAGGAAGCAACTATAATGTTTGAAGATAACAAGAAAGTTATTAGTCTGAGTGTAACAGGTTTTAATACTGATTTCAAAAATAAATTGGTAGAAGTAAGAAAGTGTAATAATACTGAGGAATGTGCACAATTTGAAAGTCTATACAATCATGTTTATGATTTTATTTCAACAAGGGAAAATCTGGGTAAAGCTAAAAGTATAGGAATGGAAGCTAATCTTGGAATCAACTTGACAAAAGATCTTACCTTAAAAACCAACTATACCTATACAGACACCAAAATTAAATCCAATGAAGTTCCTTCGCTTTACAATAAAGCATATGCAAGAATACCAAAGCATATGGTAAATGCAAACTTAGCCTGGAAAGCAAATTATAGCTTCGAGTTTTGGTCAAGAATGAACTACAGAAGTGAAAGTCAGCCGGGAGTATCCAGAGGAAGAGCACAGGAATTTCCAATACCATCTTATTTTTTACTGGATTTAGGAGCGGTGTATCGACTCAATAAAAATGTTCGCTTTACTTTTGGTGTTTATAATCTATTGGATAAAAATATCCGCAATGATAACTCTGATCCGGCTAATAACTTTGGCTTCAGGATCGACGGAATCAGATATCAATTTGGAGCAAATTACTTTTTCTAAAATGCTTTGTAGTTATTTTGTTTAAAGAACAATATTATTTAATACTTTTATTCTTTAAAATAATAGCCACTATGAGTCATAAGGATAATAATTTTTTTGAAAAGTTTTCAGATTGGGCAACCAAATTTACAGGAAGTTCCCATGCTTTTATTGGAGCTACTGCTATTGTTGTAATCTGGGCTCTTTCCGGACCTGTATTTCATTATTCTGAAACCTGGCAGCTGGTGATCAATACAGGAACAACGATTATTACTTTTTTGATGGTATTTCTTATTCAGAAATCCCAGAATAAAGATTCTAAAGCTATACAGATTAAACTAAATGAGCTGATCGCAGCCCATGAAAAAGCGAGTAACCGGATTGTAGATATAGAAGACTTATCCGAAAAAGAATTGGATCAGCTGCATACCTATTATGAGAAATTAGCTGATTTTGCTCAAGATGATGTGGATATCCATACTTCTCATTCTATTGATGCGGCTAAAAGAAATCAAAGCTACAAGCATGATCTGTTTAAAAAGAAACATGAGGAATGGTTGGAAAAACAAAAAAAGGAATCATAGTGATTCCTTTTTTTATTTCAGACCGAAAGCGATTGTTCTATTTCATGAAGTAACTAAAATAAGAACAGCTTCCCATTAGATTTTTGGTAGTTTCCGTATCAGAATACTGGGTTTTTAATAAAGCAAAATACGTTCGGAACTTTTCATTCTTTATATTGTCCAGTTGCTTTTGATAGGCATCGCTTTTCTCAGAATATTGAGGATCGGAATAACTTATCTTTGATGGATTTTTTGCTTCGTATTGATAGTATTTTCCTTGCTCTGCACTAGCCATCTGGAATAAGATTCTCGCTTTTTCTTCCTTATTCCCTGAAAGGGTCAGGGCTTTTTTATAATAATTGATAGCCAGATCAAAATTATCCGGTTCAATGTAAGATCTGTCAAGGAAATTTTTATAATAATATTGATATGGTGTTTTCTTATCTGTATTCCAGAAATCATATTTGCCACCATTACTATTATTTACATCCATTACGAATAGCTGTCGGTAATAACCAAGAATGGAAGTATTATACAATAAATTACCAATAAGCTGGCTCGCTTTAGCAGCTTTTTCATCTTTTCCGTTACCAATTTTCTTAAGCTCTATAGCAGCATCTGCTAATTCAAGCTTATTCATCATGGTCTTTATGAAAGGAAATTGAGTGTAGTCTTCGTTTTCCATGCTGGTGGCTGCATCACTTTCGAAGCTTTCCCATACATTATGGCCAAAAACATAATCCGGGATATTTCTGAAACCATTGTATTCGTCTTTAGCATATTGATGAGGAACTTTTGGTTGTTCACTGGAAACCCAGTCATAATTGATCCTAGGAATTCCTACAAAGTCCTGCGCTTTCTGATAATATGATTTTGCTTTTTCAAAATCGGCAACTCTCATCGCCCGGTCGCCATAAATTACACTGAAGAATGCCTCAATATTTCCTACATCGTCCATATTTTTGGCAATGATCTGCTGTTCGAATTGATTTTTATTAGGCTTCCTGTAAAAGTCCTCTACACTTTTAACCAAACTTGAATTAGGATTATATTGGAGATCAGAAAGCTTATTGCTCATTAGGAATGATTTCCCATCCTCTCCCTGAAGGAAATATCGGTTAGCTAAAACGTCCTTAAGGAATGAGGCAGTAGATGGAACAGGACCGTAATAATTGTCATAATCGGAATTTGTACTGTCTGACTTCACTTCTTTTTCGATGAAATATTCCGGATAATCTTTCATTAGATGATCTTCGTAATCGGAAGTAATCTTCGGTTGGGAAACAATATCATTTAAGACCTTCATCCTTTTGATCTCTTCAAGATATTCAGGATTGGTTGTTTTAATATCTTCCAGAATTTCAGTACTTGCTTTGTAGTCTTTTTTTAAGAATTTAAGGTATGCATCTGCAATCTGCCAATATTCATCCTTAGATTTCTCTTTGGTTTTTGAGGTAAATTTTTCAAGATCATTAAGATAATCTATCTGCTTGCTATCTCCATACCAAAAACTTTGATTTTTTGTGTGGAAAGGAATTCGATTAGGATTATCTAATAGCTCATCATCACTTTGATCTGCTTTTCCGTCAGCTGTCTTATCCGATTTAGACCCTCCGAACAGGTTTTTAAAGAACCGGATAATCTTCTGCCAGAATGAAAGTTTTTTTTCTTTTACTTCCGGAGATTCTTTTTTCTGAGAATCAGCAGATGTACTTGAGTTTTCTTTTTGAACGGTTGCGTTATCTGTGTCGTCAGAATAATAATAAGTAGGAAGATAAGCTCTTTCCAGTTCATTGATACTTCTTACCGCCATTACTTTCAGAATTTCCGAATTAGGATCAATATCGTACATCTTCTCCATTATAGGAATAGGATTGGTGAAATCTTCATATCCCAAAAGAAAATAAGCCATATTCTTTTCATTCGGAGTACCTGCTCTTTTTAAAATGTTATTAAAAGATGCGGTATCAGAAAGTTTCATAGAAACAAAAGCAGACTCTTTACGGCTATCACTATTCATGAAAACCTGAAAGAAGTTCCAGTTGGCATCACTGTTCATCTTCATACCTCTTTGTGCGCCGGCTAACTGGTCAAGGGCCATAAAGTAAGGAACTCCTTTTAACTTGATCGGCTCAATATAGGTTCTGAAAGCCTGAAGTGCAGCGTCATAATTTCTGGTATAATGATTGAAACGGACCAGTTGGTAACCGTATCGCTGTTTTATCTCAGGATTTTTTGCAGCATTATATAAAGAGGTTAATGCTGAAATAGTTTTGTTATAGTCAAGGTTGGTTGCATTTTTATCACTTTGAGGCCCGTTGTAAAAATAAGAGTCAGGATTTTCAATAAAATTGATCCTCATATAGGGCTCAAGATATTTGGCTTCAATTAAGTAATCAATTCCTTCGCGATATTTCTGATAGAAACCTGTTCCCAGTTTTTTCAATAGTTGATTACCCGGATTTCCTTTTTTGAGCTCATTAAGCTCATTAAGGCTTATATTATTTACCAGATAATTGGTTTCCTGATAGCTCAGCTGATTGCCAAAGAATTTCCTCCATGCCCCAATATTTTCATCCGGAATCTGACCAGGTTTAAAGTCAGTATAAAATCTTGTTGAATAACTGTGCAGAAATGGCAGATATGATTTATCCTTGATAATACTTTGGGTAAAAAGATTAAAATACTCATAGTCCGGATCTGACCAGGCGCAAGCTTCTGATTTTGTATAAAAAAGTGAAAAGACTGCAATTGTGAGAATATACTTTTTCATGGGTATGTAGTATTTTTTGCGTTGTGTTTTATTGTATTCTATGATGTTAAAAATCACTCTGGAATTTAGACATCAGTTTGAAATTTTGGTTCACAACAAATTTAGTATCTAATTGATAATAAACGATATTAAACAACGGTATTTTTTTATCTAAAAAAGCAATGACATCTCTGAGCTGGTCGTTTGTAATTTTCTCAACTTTTATGGTAAATCCTTTATTCAGGTAATTTCCAAAGTAAAATCCATCTTTTTGAATTTCAATTTCATGATCTGAAATCTTTTTAAAATTAGGATTTTTCAGGTCATTTTGTGATAAAGCATTGATGAGCTTGTGTCTTCCTAAATGATTGGTAACAATTCCCCACGAGTAAATAGGTAAAGCCACTTCAATTTCCTTGATTGGATAATCTTCCAATTTTGAAAGATAGCTCTTAAGGATATTAACATCCAGAATTGAATTCTTATCAGATGTTTCCAAAGGAGAAGAGGTGGAGTAGCACATCAGGAATACTTTTTTTACAGGAGGGATTCCCATTATTGCTTTATCTTTTACCTGATGAAGCCGAAGCGTACAGTCAATGTCTTTGCCGGAAATTTTGTGAAGTTCTTTTAAAAACGCGAAATAATCGTCACGTGTTCCGGCTGTCCAGTCACAATCAATCTGAATTTCATGATTGGTCTTCAGCTTATATTCTTTACTCTTTTTGTCAATTAAATGATGTATGCTTTCTGCAAGGAAGTGTATTTCCTCCCCTGAAATATTAACAAAAGTCTGGTTGGTGATAAATACGGTAGGGACAATTTGTTTGTCTGTCTCGAAACTTTCGTCTTTGGTGATGACGGCTAAAGGCTGAAATCTGCCGTTTACTTTATTGATGTCAAAGAACCTTGTGTAAAGAATAGGGACGGTTGTTTTATCTAATGCTTTTTTCTCTTCATTGTCTAAAGACAATTTTGTTTTCCAGTAATAAAACGTGTACGGATGTTTCTCTCTTTCGCTGCATGAAACAAGCAAAATAAGAATGACTAAAAACTTAATTATTTTCATTATTGGTAAAAAGCGCTTTCACAGGTACAACTTTCTTTATCATTTTCCATCGCAGAACAGCAATCCTCAGATTTCTGAATATTTCCCTTTTCATCAGTAAGGTATATTTTTTCTTTATCAAACTTTACATAGAAAGTTTCATTGTACTTTTTGAACTGGACCTTCATGACCTGAGGTGTGTATTTCCCAGCATTTATTTCTTCACTGGTTTCTTCTCCGCTAGCCTGATTTACCTGTACATAGCCAAAATAAACATCGCCGTTCTTTTTTACATCAAGATAATAGGCTGGTGTGCCGGTTCCGCTGTATCCTTCTATTATATTGAAAGATCTTTTTCCAGTAAACGGAACTTTAGATTGTGAAAAGGAAAGGGTTGCGATGCAGAGGATAAGCACGCAGAATATCTTTTTCATTTTTTTGATCAAATGTAAAAAGATTTATGCAAGAATTACACCGTAAAAACACGGTATTTACTTTGTCTTAAGGATATCAATGATATATGTAAAAAAGCCCATTCCGGTTGTGACCGGAATGGACCTCTTATAATGTTGATTTTTTTAAAATACGGTTGCTGCCAGCTGAATCCTTGCATATTTATTTGATGGATTCCACATGGCCATCATTGATACGGGAAGGGTATAATGTTCCGTTATCTTTAAAGCTTTACTGGCTTTGATACCTACATTTACGATATCAAAACTGTTTTTTCCATTACCATATAAAAATGTGCTGTCATTGAAGGCGAAGCCTCCACCAACAAATGCATCCAGATTTACTTTTTGATGGGCAATAACAGGATAGCTTACCTGAACATACGTGGAATATTTATTCTTTTTATAGCTCCCGTCCGGTTTCAAAACAACTTCTCCCGCGTTAGCACCTCCATAAAGCATGATGTCTGCTTCAATGTTTAAAGGGAACGAAGGACCGAAGGTGTAATTTGTTCTCAGATCAATAATATGGGCGGTTCTTCTGTTTGAATAATTAAAGATATCATCCGAAGCTACTGTAGTATTGATGTTTCTGGAGTTAAATAAGTCCCATAACCCAATATAAAGCCGTCCGTCAGAATACTGAACATAATAATTGATCTCTTTATAATGGGTGCCATCCTTGTCATCGGTTAAAGCGGAAGCTCCCCATATTCCCACTTTCCATTTTTTTTCTTTATCCAAAGCGTAAGAAAGGTTTCCCATTACCACGGGCTTATCTGTAATGATCAAGCCTCTCCACAAGTGGTTATTCTGGATATTAGCAGTGAAATCCAGGCGGCCGTCATCCTTGATTTCTGTGTCCTCCTGGGCAAAGAGACTCCCTGTACCTAAAATAATCAGGCATATAAAAAGTAGTTTTTTCATACTGTAAACTTTCTTTGATTAATTTAAAGCGAGATGCAATAAAGCCGCAAGGGTTGCTCCTAGCACTGGTCCTGCAATAGGAATCCATGCATATCCCCAATCACTGCTTCCTTTTACCGGAAGAATAGCGTGCATAATCCTTGGTCCAAGGTCACGGGCAGGATTAATGGCGTAACCTGTAGTTCCTCCTAATGATAAGCCAATAGCCCAAACAAGTAAGGTAACAGGTAGAGCACCAACAGTCCCCAGTCCGATCTTAGCGGTCGGATCATTACCCAAAGTGAGGCTTGGATCGGCAAAATGGAAGATCACAAAAACAAGCACAAACGTTCCTATAATTTCACTGATAAGATTCGAAACCGGCTTTCTTATTGCCGGACCTGTGCTGAAACATGCTAATTTTGCGCCTTCATCTTCGGTAATGGCAAAGTGATCCTTATTAAATAGCCAGACAAGAAAAGCACCTAACATGGCGCCAATCATTTCTCCGGCGATATATGTGGGAACCAGATCCCATGAAAATTTTCCCGCGATAGCCAGGCCTAACGTTACGGCAGGGTTCAGATGAGCGCCACTCACTGGCCCTGCAACTGTTACCCCAACGAAAACTGCAAGTGCCCAGGCTGTGGTAATTACAATCCAACCGGAATTGTTTCCTTTTGTATCCTTTAAAACAACGTTGGCCACTACACCGTTTCCGAGTAGGATCATAAGCATTGTTCCGATGATTTCTGCTATAAATGGAGTCATAGTTTATTTTTATTTAGTGGAAATTAATCTTCAATCCAATCTTGAGAACGCTTTACTGCTTTGTGCCAGAAGTGGATCATCTTGTCGGCTTTTTCTTTCTCAAGCTGAGGGTGGAAGTCTTTATCCACGATCCATTGAGATTGAATTTCGTCAATATTTTTCCAATAACCTACAGCAAGTCCGGCAAGATAGGCAGCACCCAGGGCTGTTGTTTCTAAAGTTCTTGGGCGTGTAATCTTGAAACCGAATAGATCAGACTGTATTTGCATTAGTAAGTCACTATTGGAAGCACCACCATCAACTCTTAGTTCTAAACTACCAGTTCCGGAATCTGCCTCCATCGCTTTTACAATATCATATACCTGGAATGCTATACCTTCTAGAGTAGCTCTGGCAATATGTCCGTTAGTGGTTCCTCTTGTCACTCCAACAATAGTTCCCCTTGCATACTGATCCCAATATGGAGCTCCCAGACCCGTAAGTGCCGGTACAAAATAAACACCTCCATTATCTTCGACGGTTTTGGCCAGACTGTTAATTTCGTCAGCAGAGTTAATTAATTTGAGCCCGTCTCTTACCCATTGAATTGCAGCCCCTCCCACAAAAACACTGCCTTCCAGCGCATAATTAACTTCTCCGTTTATCTTCCATGCAACGGTTGTCAGCAAGTTGTTCTTAGAGTGAACAGCCTCTTTCCCTGTGTTCATCAAAAGAAAGCATCCTGTACCGTATGTGTTTTTTACCATTCCCGGTGTTGTACACATTTGTCCGAACAAAGCTGCCTGCTGGTCTCCGGCAATACCTGCAATTGGAATTTTTGTTGAGAATAAAGTGGTAGCGGTCTCTCCATAAACTTCACTGCTTTGTTTCACTTCAGGAAGGATCGCTTTTGGAATATTAAATAACTTTAAAAGATCTTCATCCCATTCCAAAGATTGGATGTTTAGGAGCATTGTTCTGCTTGCGTTCGAAACATCTGTGATAAACATTTTTCCACGCGTTAGTTTCCATACCAGCCATGTATCAACAGTTCCAAAACACAATTTTCCTGCTTCTGCCTGCTCTCTTGCTCCATCTACATTATCAAGGATCCACTTTACTTTGGTTGCTGAAAAATAAGCATCAAGAACCAAACCTGTTTTTTCTTTGATCATGTCTGTATACCCTTGTTCTTTTAGCGAGTCACAGTATTTTGATGTTCTCCTGTCCTGCCATACGATGGCATTATAAACGGGTTCACCTGTTTCTCTGTCCCAAACGATCGTTGTTTCGCGCTGGTTTGTAATCCCTATCGCTGCAACCTCAAGCCCTGAGATACCTGCTTTAGCGATAACTTCTGCTGCTACCGATACCTGGGAAGACCAGATTTCATTAGGGTCATGCTCTACCCAACCCGGGGTAGGAAATATCTGTTCAAAACTTTTCTGAGAAACAAATTCTATTTCTCCGCTGTGATTGAATAAAATGGCTCTTGACGAAGTTGTGCCTTGGTCCAGAGCGAGAATTAACTTTTCACTCATGTTGTGACGTTGATTTAGGTTAAATGGATCTTGGCGAATAAGGAGTTAACAGGTATCCCTTTGCCAATTCGATAAATTCTCTTTCCTGCTCATTAGCCCATTCCTCTGAATGCCCGTTTTCTTTTGCGATAATAGAAGCAATCTTATGTGCACTGTCGATTGCTGCTCTTGCATCTAAAAATAAAAGACGGACTCTTCGGGCCAGGATGTCCTCAATGGTTTCTGCCATTTCCTGACGGATTGCCCAAATTGCTTCAGCAACTGTGAATGGATGATCAGGATGTATTTTTTTTGAAAATTCAGGATTGCTCTGCTGTAGTTTTTTGATTTCCGGAATGTCTGATCCGTAAACATACAAATGGTTGCTTCTGTCTACCGTTTCAGGTTTTACATTTCCATGAATCGAAAGATGTTCTGTTTTGGATGTAGTTGTTCCCAGATGGTGAACTTTCATCGCTTCATCGATAGTATCTTCTGCCATTTTTCGATAGGTAGTCCATTTTCCTCCGATGATGGAAACCAATCCTGTATCGGATGTTACTACTTTATGGCTTCTCGAAACTTCTTTTGTGCTTTTGCTTCCATCCTTTGGTGCGGCAAGCGGCCTAAGTCCTGCAAAAACAGATTTTACATCTTCCCGAGTAGGTTTTTTTGCTAAATATTGTCTTGCTGTATTTAAAACAAACTTAATTTCTTCTTCCAATGCTCGTGGCTCAAAACTTTCACTTTCCAATAATGTATCGGTTGTTCCTACAAGCGCTCTGTCGTGCCATGGAACGACAAACAAGACTCTTCCGTCAGAAGTTTTCGGAATCATAATGGCGTCATCACTTTTCAAGAAGGACTTATCCAGTACCAAATGAATACCCTGGCTTGGAACAACGAATTTTCCATGTTTCGGGTTGTTCATATTCAGAATATCATTCGTGAAAACTCCTGTCGCATTGATGACTACTTTTGCGTGGATTTCAAATTGCTGCTTGGTAAACTGATCTTCAGCGATTACACCGATTACTTTATTGGAGCTGTTTTTTATCAGGTTAATTACTTTAACATAATTAACCGCTGTGCCTCCTTTTTCAATAATGGTCTGGGTTAAATTAACAGCCAATCTCGCGTCATCAAACTGTCCGTCCTGATATACAACCCCGCTTGCCAGATTTTTCTGTTCAATCGTCGGAAGTTTTTCAACTGTTTTTGATTTGCTGATATATTTTGTTTTACCTAAGCTTAATTTCCCTGCCAGAAAATCGTAAATCGAAAGTCCTATTTTGTAATAAATTCCTCCCCACCATGTATAATTAGGAATAATAAATGATTGGTTCTTTACCACATGGGCTGCATTTTTTGCCAATAATCCCCTTTCCTTCAATGCCTCTTTTACCAAACCGATATCTCCCTGTGCCAAATATCTTACACCGCCGTGTACCAGCTTTGTACTTCTGCTGGAAGTAGCTTTCGCGAAATCGTGAGATTCCAGCAGTAATGTTTTAAACCCTCTGCTTACTGCGTCCAATGCCGAACCTAAACCGCTTGCTCCTCCACCAATGACTAAAAAGTCCCATTCTTTTACGGTGGTTAATTTGCTGAGTTCTTCATTTCGTTTCATAATGTTTCGTTAAGTTTCGAATTCAAAGCTAGTAATTAAAAATGAAAGTAAAAAGAAAATAAGTGAAATTTTATGTTCTTGAAAAAAAACAATAACTTTGGGGAAAGAAAAAGAATGGAAAAATTAATACCAAGGCATACTGAGATACTGCAGGAGCTGGAAAAGAAAGATTATGTTCTCGTGCAGGAATTATGCGAAAAGTATAATGTTTCTTCCGTTACCATTCGAAAGGATCTGAACTATTTAGAAAGCTTGGGTCTTCTTTTTCGAAATCATGGAGGTGCAAGCAAGCATGTGAGGTATGCGTATGAAAAGAACGTAGATGAAAAGGAGAATATTAATGTAGAGGCTAAGCAGAATATTGCCAAGGCGGCAGTGAAACTTATAGAAGAAAACGATTGTATTATTCTGGCTTCAGGAACTACAATGCATTATCTGGCAAGGATGCTGGTGAATTTCGGCCGTCTTACTGTGCTTACGTCATCGCTGAGAGTGGCACTCGAGTTATGCAATAATCCTAATATAAATATTATACAATTGGGGGGTGAGGTTCGTAAAAGTTCTACATCGATCGTGGGTTCTATATCCGAAACAATTCTTGCTCAGTTTTCATGCAATAAATTATTCCTGGGAGTAGACGGCATTGATATGGATTTTGGAATCAGTACTTCCAATGCAGCTGAAGCACACCTCAATCAATTAATGATAGAATGTTCCGATAAAGTGATGATATTGGCGGACTCATCCAAACTAAACAAAAAAGGCTTCGGTAAGATTTCTTCTTTAGATAAAATAGATTATCTGATTACCGATGATGGCATACTGGAAGAGGATAAAAAGAGGCTCGAAGAAATAGGTCTGAGTGTTATCACGAAGTAGCCATGCTATGTTCTATGCTCTGGTTAGATTCGGGCTTGAAAAGTAATTTATTTTGTAAACGACTAAAAATCAAAATATTTTGCTGTAAAAATTTGTCAATCTAAAAATTATCCATAAATTTGCACACTCATTTTAGGGGAAAAGTATGCCCATCTCAAACGTGGAAATTACTTTAGCTTGCTGAAAATGAGGATAAATAAAGGATAAATTTTATTATAACATAAACAATGTCAGGTATTATTGGTAAAAAAATCGGTATGACGTCTTTGTTTAACGAAGAAGGAAAAAACATTCCTTGTACAGTTATTCAAGCTGGTCCGTGCTCGGTTTTACAGGTCAGAACCATTGAAAAGGACGGATACAAGTCAGTTCAATTAGGTTTCGATGACAAGAGTGAAAAGAACGTTGGTAAAGCGTTAGCTGGCCATTTTAAAAAGGCTGGTTCTGCTCCTAAAGCTAAATTGGTAGAATTCTACAGAGAATTCGTTGATGAAGTAAAAGTAGGAGAAGAAGTAAAAGTTGATTTATTCGCTGAAGGTGAATATGTTGACGTAACAGGTACTTCTAAAGGTAAAGGTTTCCAAGGTGTTGTTAAAAGACACGGATTTGGAGGTGTAATGCAAGCTACTCATGGTCAGCACAACAGACTTAGAGCTCCAGGTTCTATCGGTGCTGGATCGGATCCTTCGAGAGTATTCAAAGGAATGAGAATGGCGGGTAGAATGGGAGGTAAGCAGGTAACTGTTCAAAACCTTCAAGTATTAAAAGTGGATCAAGAACAAAATCTTTTAGTAGTAAAAGGTGCTGTTCCGGGAGCTAAAAATTCTTATGTAATTATCAGAAAATGGAACTAGTAGTATTAAATACATCAGGAAAAGAGACCGGAAGAAAAGTAACTCTAGACGAAACAGTATTCGGAATTGAGCCAAATCAGCACGCGGTTTACTTAGAAGTTAAGCAATATCTTGCCGCTCAGAGACAAGGTACTCATAAATCAAAAGAAAGAAGCGAAATTACTGCTTCTACTAAAAAACTTAAGAAGCAAAAAGGATCTGGATCTGCTAGATATGGTGATATTAAATCTCCAACATTCAGAGGTGGAGGTAGAGTATTCGGACCTAAGCCAAGAGACTACAGATTCAAATTGAATAAAGCTCTTAAGAGATTAGCAAAAAAATCTGTTTTATCTCAGAAATTGAGAGATAACAGTATTAAAGTATTAGAGGCTTTCAATTTCGAAACTCCTAAAACTAAAGAGTTTATCAACATCAATAACGCTTTAGGATTCGAAGGTAAAAAATCTCTTTACATCTTAGATGAAGCAAACAAAAATGTTTATTTATCTTCAAGAAACCTACCTAAGACTAAAGTTCTTGCTTATAACGAAATTAGTTCTTATGACCTAATCAATGCAGGTGAGATCGTATTCTTAGAAGGTGCTATCGAGAAATTCCAAGAAAATTTAAAGAAATAAGTCATGTCTATTATTATTAAACCAGTTATTTCAGAAAAGGCTAATTACCTTACAGATTTAAGAGGTTCTTATTCTTTCTTAGTGGATACTAAGGCGAATAAAATCCAGATCAAAAAAGCTGTTGAAGCAGCTTACGGTGTAAAAGTAGCAGACGTTAACACAATGATTTATGCTCCGAAGGTTTCTTCGAAATACACTAAAAAAGGTCTTCAAGTAGGAAAGACAAACAAATTGAAAAAAGCGGTAATCAAACTTGCTGAAGGTGAGGTTATCGATATTTTTGCTGTAAATTAATTATTAATTATAAATAATAGTAATGTCTGTTAGAAAATTAAAACCTATCACCCCGGGACAGAGATTCAGAATTGTAAATAATTTTGAGGAAATTACTACCAACAAACCAGAGAAATCTCTAACAGTTGGTATTAAAAAGTCAGGTGGACGTAACCAAACAGGTAAAATGACCATGCGTTACACCGGAGGTGGACACAAAAAGAAATACAGAATTATCGACTTCAAAAGAAACAAACATGATGTTGAAGCAACGGTAAAATCTGTAGAATACGATCCAAACAGAACTGCATTTATCGCTTTATTAGAGTACGCAGATGGAGAGAAGAGATATATCATCGCTCCAAACGGTATTAAAGTTGATCAAAAGGTGATTGCAGGAGAAAGCGTAGAGCCAAATATCGGTAACGCAATGAAATTGAAAAATATTCCATTAGGTACTGTTATTTCTTGTGTTGAAATGAAGCCTGGACAAGGTGCTATTTTAGCAAGAAGTGCTGGTTCTTCAGCTCAATTAACTTCAAGAGATGGAAAATATGCAATCATCAAATTGCCTTCAGGAGAATCTAGAATGATCCTTACTGAATGTTATGCAATGATTGGATCTGTTTCTAACTCTGATCACCAATTAACAGTATCAGGAAAAGCTGGTAGAAGCAGATGGTTAGGTAGAAGACCAAGAACAAGAGCGGTTGTAATGAACCCAGTAGATCACCCAATGGGTGGTGGTGAAGGACGTTCTTCAGGAGGTCACCCAAGATCTAGAAACGGTAAACCGGCTAAAGGTTACAAAACTAGAAAGAAAAACAAAGTGTCTAACCGTTACATCGTATCTAAAAGAAAATAATTATG
Source organism: Chryseobacterium sp. LAM-KRS1 (assembly GCF_013184525.1). Classification (GTDB taxonomy): domain Bacteria; phylum Bacteroidota; class Bacteroidia; order Flavobacteriales; family Weeksellaceae; genus Chryseobacterium; species Chryseobacterium proteolyticum. Next base: position 221,191 of record NZ_JAAOIZ010000007.1, on the reverse strand, counting down.
GCAAGATCACTTAAAAAAGGACCGTTCATTCATCATACTTTAGATAAGAAGGTTCAGGCAAATATAGAGTCTGGTAAGAAGACAGTTATCAAAACTTGGTCTAGAGCATCGATGATCTCTCCGGACTTCGTAGGACAAACTATTGCTGTACATAACGGGAAATCTTTTATCCCTGTATATGTTACAGAAAACATGGTTGGTCACAAGTTAGGCGAATTTTCTCCAACAAGATCTTTCAGAGGTCATGGTGGTAACAAAAACAAAGGAAGCAGATAATCATGGGATCAAGAAAACAAGATAGTTCAATCGCAAGAAAAGAAGCTAACAAAGACGTTGTAAAGGCTTCATTAAACAATTGCCCGTCTTCTCCAAGAAAAATGAGATTAGTTGCTGATATCATCAGAGGAGAGCAGGTAGATAAAGCTCTTTATATCCTTAAATATTCTAAAAAAGAAGCATCTAACAAGTTAGAGAAATTACTTCTTTCTGCTATGGCAAACTGGCAGACGAAAAACGAAGGTTCGGATATAGAAGAAGCTAACCTTATCATTAAAGAAATATTCGTGGATAGTGCAAGACAATTGAAGAGACTAAGACCAGCTCCACAAGGTAGAGGTCATAGAATCAGAAAAAGATCTAACCACGTTACACTAATCTTAGGTAATAAAGAAAATTAATCAAGGTATGGGACAGAAGACAAATCCAATTGGTAACAGATTAGGTATCATCAGAGGATGGGATTCTAACTGGTTTGGTGGAAACGATTATGGAGACAGAATCGCTGAAGACTACAAAATCAGAAGATACCTTGAAGCTAGATTATCTAAAGGTGGAATTTCAAAAATCTTTATTGAAAGAACATTAAAATTAGTTACAGTTACTATTACTACTGCTAGACCGGGACTTATCATCGGGAAAGGAGGTCAGGAAGTTGATAAATTGAAAGAAGAGTTGAAGAAATTGACTGGTAAGGATATTCAGATCAACATTTTCGAAATCAAAAGACCTGAGCTTGATGCAGTATTAGTTGCTGATAGCATTGCTAAGCAAATTGAAAACAGAATTTCTTACAGAAGAGCTGTTAAAATGGCTATTGCAAGCACAATGAGAATGGGTGCAGAAGGTATCAAAGTTCAGATCTCTGGTAGATTGAACGGAGCTGAAATGGCAAGAAGCGAATCTTTCAAAGACGGAAGAATTCCTTTATCTACTTTCAGAGCTGATATCGATTACCACATTGCAGAGGCTCATACTACTTATGGTAGACTTGGGGTTAAAGTTTGGATTATGAAAGGTGAAGTTTATGGTAAAAGAGAACTTTCTCCTTTAGTAGGACAACAGAAAAAAGGACCTTCAGGAGGAGGAAACAGAGGAGACAGAGATAACAGAAGACCTTCAAGAGATAAAAAAAATAATTAATAAAATTTTAGAGGATAGTTTTTAAATGACCGTTACTTTTTTAAAATCTAAATTCTAAAATCTAAAATTTAAGAAATTATGTTACAACCAAAAAGAACCAAATTCCGTAGAGTTCATAAGATGAAGATGAAGGGGATTGCTCAGAGAGGTAATCAACTTGCTTACGGAACTTTCGGAATCAAAGCTACAGAAGGAGCTTGGATCACTGCAAGACAGATTGAAGCTGCGCGTATCGCTGCGACAAGATATATGAAGAGAGAAGGTCAACTATGGATCAAAATTTTCCCGGATAAGCCAATTACTAAAAAACCAGCTGAAGTAAGGATGGGTAAAGGTAAAGGTGCTGTGGAATATTGGGTAGCTGTAGTAAAGCCAGGTAAAATTATGTTTGAAGTGGGTGGTGTACCTTACGAAATCGCTAAGGAAGCTTTAAGACTTGCTGCTCAGAAATTACCGGTAGTGACCAAATTTGTAGTTGCGAACGATTTTGTTAAACCTCTATAATCTTTGAATACAATGAAAAAAGCTGAAATTAAAAATCTAAGCGCAGAAGATATTCAAGCTAAATTGACTGAAGCTAAAGCTGAGTTCTCTAAAATGAAATTAGCTCACAAAATCAGTCCTCTTGAAAATCCAATTCAAATCAGAGATTTGAGAAAGACAATCGCAAGACTAAATACAGAGTTAACCACTAAACAACAATAAGATTTTCATACATTATGGAAAGAAACTTAAGAAAAGAAAGAATCGGAATAGTTTCCAGCAATAAAATGGAAAAGACCATTGTTGTAAGTGAGACTACTAGAGTGAAACACCCGATGTACGGTAAATTCGTATTAAAAACGAAAAAATATACTGCACACGACGAAAACAACGAATGCACAGAAGGAGATACAGTTCTTATCCAAGAAACTAGACCAATGAGCAAGAGTAAAAGATGGAGATTAGTAAGAATCATTGAAAAAGCTAAGTAATGTTACAAACAGAATCAAGATTAAAAGTTGCTGATAACACAGGTGCTAAAGAAGTATTGGTTATCAGAGTTCTGGGAGGAACCAGAAGAAGATATGCTTCAGTTGGTGATAAAATCGTAGTTACGATCAAAGATTCTACACCATCAGGAAATGCTAAAAAAGGTCAGGTATCTAAAGCTGTAGTAGTAAGAACTAAAAAAGCAGTTAGAAGAAAAGATGGATCATACATCAAATTCGAAGATAACGCTTGTGTATTACTAAACGCAGCAGGAGAAATGAGAGGAACACGTGTTTTCGGACCTGTGGCTCGTGAGTTGAGAGACAAAGAATATATGAAAATCATTTCATTAGCTCCTGAAGTACTTTAATTTTAAAAATTTTTAAAAGAAAATGTCAAAGTTAAAAATAAAAAGAGGAGATAACGTAATCATTACTACTGGTAAGAAAGATATCAAAGGTAAGACTGGTGAAGTTATTGAAGTGATCAAAAAAGAAGGTAGAGACCCTAGAGTAATTGTTGCAGGACTTAACATCATTAAGAAACACGTTAAGCCTTCAGCTTCAAATCCTCAAGGAGGAATCGTTGAAAGAGAAGCTTCTATTCATATCTCAAATGTAGCTTTAGTTGGTAAAGACGGTAAAGCTGTAAAAGTAGGTTACAAAACTGAAGGAGATAAGAAGGTAAGAATCAACAAAAAAACGGGTGAAACTTTATAATTTTAAATAACACATGGAATATATAGCAAGACCCAAGAAAGCATATAAAGAAACAATTGTTCCTGCAATGATGGAAGAATTTGGGTACAAATCTGTAATGCAGGTGCCTAAATTGGAAAAAATCATCTTATCTCAAGGATTAGGTGATGCTACTGCAGACAAAAAGATCATTGATTATGCTGTAGAAGAACTTACAAACATTACTGGTCAAAAGGCCGTAGGTACTATCTCTAAGAAAGACGAAGCTGCTTTCAAATTGAGAAAAGGAATGCCTGTAGGAGCTAAAGTTACTTTAAGAGCGAATAAAATGTATGAGTTCTTAGACAGACTTACTTCTTCTGCTTTACCACGTATTAGAGATTTTTCTGGTATCAAAGCTGATGGTTTCGATGGTAGAGGTAATTATAACTTAGGTATTACTGAGCAAATTATCTTCCCTGAGATCGTAATCGACAAAGTGAAAAAAATCCAAGGGATGGACATCACTTTCGTTACAACTGCGAAAACAGATAAAGAAGCGAAAGCATTATTAACTCACTTCGGTTTACCATTTAAAAAGAACTAAGAAATGGCTAAAGAATCAATGAAAGCGCGTGAGCGCAAAAGAGAAGCACTAGTTGCTAAATACGCTGACAAAAGAAAAGCTTTAAAAGAAGCTGGTGATTATGAAGCACTTCAGAAATTACCTAAAAATGCTTCTCCTGTAAGATTACACAACAGATGTAAACTAACAGGTAGACCAAGAGGATACATGAGAACGTTCGGAATTTCCAGAGTAACTTTCAGAGAAATGGCAAACAACGGTCTTATCCCAGGAGTTAAAAAGGCTAGTTGGTAATCATTAATCAATAATCGGGACAATTAAGTTGTCTGGATACTAAAGAAAAAAATATCAGACCTAAGATTTCTGAAGTCTGATATTTTACTCTTCAAGTCCTTTCAATACTGATTGTTCTTCAACCAATAATTTAAAATAGAAAAATGGTAACAGATCCAATTTCAGATTTCCTAACCAGAGTAAGGAACGCACAAAGCGCAGGCCACAAAGTGGTGGAAATTCCTGCATCGAAAATCAAAAAGGAGATTACGAAAATCTTATTTGATCAAGGGTATATCTTAAACTTCAAGTTTGAAGATAACGCTGTTCAAGGGACTATCAAAATCGCTTTAAAGTATGACAAGCAAACTAACAAACCAGCTATTAAATCTATCCAGAGAGCTTCAAGACCAGGTTTGAGACAGTACAAAGGTTCTGCTGAACTTCCAAGAGTATTGAATGGTTTGGGTGTAGCTATTATCTCTACTTCAAGAGGAGTAATGACAGATAAGAAAGCTAGAGAAGAGAAAGTAGGCGGTGAAGTAATCTGCTATGTTTATTAATTTTTAATCAAAGGAAAATGTCAAGAATTGGTAAAGCAATTATAACAATTCCTGCTGGAGTTACCATCACTGAAAATAACAGTGTAGTAACTGTAAAAGGTCCTAAAGGAGAACTTACTCAGGAACTTACAGAAGGAATTACTTTAGAACAAAAAGATGGAGAACTGAATGTAAACAGACCATCTGATTCTAAACAACACAGAGCGCTTCACGGTTTATACAGAGCGTTAATCAACAACATGATTGTTGGTGTATCTGCAGGTTTCGAAAAGAAACTAGAACTTGTAGGGGTAGGATATAGAGCATCTCACTCAGGTCAAAAACTTGAGTTGGCTTTAGGATTCTCTCACGGTATTACATTAGAGCTTCCTAGCGAAGTTAAAATTGATACATTGACTGAAAAAGGTAAAAACCCAATTATTACTTTAACGTCTTTCGACAAGCAACTTCTTGGAATGGTGGCTGCGAAGATCCGTTCATTCAGAAAACCTGAACCATACAAAGGAAAAGGTGTAAGATTCGTAGGTGAAAATGTTAGACGTAAAGCTGGTAAATCTGCTTAATAAATTATAAGAAAATGGCATTAAGTAAATTAGAAAAAAGAATAAGAATCAAAAGAAGAGTAAGAGGAAAAATCTCTGGATCTTCTGAATTGCCAAGATTATCGGTATATAAGAGTAATAAGGAAATTTACGCTCAGTTAATCGACGATAAAGATGGTAAAACTTTAGTAGCTGCTTCTTCAAGAGAGAAAGGAGTAGACGCTAATGGAACTAAAATTGAAGTTTCTGCTGCTGTTGGTAAAGCTATCGCTGCTAAAGCTATCGCTGCAGGAATTGAAAATATTGTGTTTGATAGAAACGGTTTCGTATACCATGGAAGAGTGAAAGCTCTAGCTGATGGTGCGAGAGAAGGTGGACTTAAATTCTAATCATTAAATTTCGGAAAATATGTTAGGACTAGATAATATAGAAAGAGTAAAACCGGGAGGATTAGAATTAAAAGATCGTCTCGTAGCTGTAAACAGAGTAACAAAAGTAACTAAAGGAGGTAGAGCTTTCGGCTTTTCTGCTATTGTTGTTGTTGGAAATGAAGATGGAATTATTGGTTACGGTTTAGGAAAGTCTAAGGAAGTTGCTTCTGCAATTGCTAAAGCAGTTGAAGATGCTAAGAAAAACCTTGTGAAAGTTCCTGTAATGAACCACACTATTCCTCACCAAACTACTGCTAGATACGGTGGTGCAGATATCTTCTTAAGACCTGCTTCTCACGGTACAGGACTTATCGCCGGTGGTGCGGTAAGAGCGGTATTGGAATCTGCTGGTATTCACGATATCCTTTCAAAATCTAAAGGATCTTCTAACCCTCACAACGTGGTGAAAGCTACTTTCAAAGCATTGTTAGACATCAGAAGACCTGAGGAAATTGCAAGAATGAGAGGAGTTTCTTTAACTAAAGTGTTTAACGGTTAATATAAAAACAATGGCAACAATTAAAGTAAAACAAGTAAGAAGCGCTATTGGAAGAACAAAAACCCAAAAGAGAACGCTTGAAGCATTAGGATTTAAGAAACTTCACCAAGTTGTAGAGCACGAAGCTACGCCTTCTATTTTAGGAATGATAGCTGCAGTTAGTCATTTACTTGAAGTTCAAAAATAATTTTAAAAAGAAATTAAAATGAATTTAAACAACATAAAACCTGCTGCAGGTTCTACTTTTAATTCAAAAAGAATTGGTAGAGGACAAGGTAGTGGAAAAGGAGGTACTTCTACAAAAGGACACAAAGGTCAGAAATCTAGAGCTGGTTATTCTCAGAAGATCGGTTTCGAAGGTGGACAGATGCCTTTACAAAGAAGATTACCGAAATTTGGTTTCAAAAATGTAAACAGAAAAGAATATAGAGCTATTAACCTGGACTCTATCCAAACTTTAATAGAAAATAAATCTATCACTGGAGATATTACTAAAGAAGTTTTGGTAGCAAACGGTTTAGCTACTAAAAACGAAATAGTGAAAATTATGGGTAGAGGAGAATTGAAATCTGCGGTTTCAATCTCTGCTGACAAATTCACTAAATCTGCTGAAGAGCTTATTGCTAAGGCAGGTGGAAAAGCAATTACATTATAATAGTAACTAATGAAAGAATTTATACAAACCCTCAAAAATATTTGGAGCCTAAAGGAATTAAGAGATAAAATTCTTTTTACGTTAGGTATTATCCTTGTGTATAGATTCGCATCTTATATCTCTCTACCTGCAATTAACCTTGCACAAGTAGGAGATCTCTTAGAGCATTATAAAAGTCAAGGCGGTAACAAGCAAGGAGCAGGTCTCCTTGGCTTGCTTTCGTCGTTTACAGGGGGGGCTTTCAGCCACGCTTCTGTTATGGCACTTGGTATAATGCCTTATATTTCAGCTTCTATTATTGTTCAGTTGATGGGGATGGCTATTCCTTATCTTCAGAAACTTCAGAAAGATGGAGAGTCAGGTAGAAATACATTGAATCAAATTACAAGATGGTTAACAATCGGTGTGTGTTTAGTACAAGCACCTTCTTATTTAACTTCTATTACTCAATTATTTTTACCATATGCTCAGTTCCAGTCTGCATACTATGTAGAGCCAAATTCTATCATGTTCTGGTTACCAAGTATTGTTATTTTGGTTGCCGGTTCAGTATTTGCAATGTGGCTAGGTGAGAAAATTACCGATAAAGGAATAGGAAATGGTATTTCTATCCTTATTATGGTAGGTATCTTATCTAGACTTCCAGAAGCATTTGTTCAGGAAATGGCCGTGCAGAACGGAAAAGGAGGGATGGGATCTATTATGATCCTTATTGAGGTGATATTCTGGATGTTGGTTGTTCTTTTAGCAGTAGTGTTATCTGTTGCTGTGAGAAAGATTCCAATTCAATATGTAAGCAGAGCACAAGCAAGAGGAGGTGTAAATAAAAATCTTATGCAGGGAGCAAGACAGTGGATCCCATTGAAAGTTAACGCTGCCGGAGTTATGCCAATTATCTTTGCTCAGGCATTGATGTTTGTTCCAGGTTTATTAACTAAATTTGATGAATCCAATACTTTTCTTGCAGGTTTCAAGAATGTTTTTAGCTGGCAGTACAATGTATTGTTTGCATTACTGATTATAATCTTTTCATTTTTCTATACTGCAATTACAATTCCGGTGAACCAAATGGCCGATGATTTAAAGAGAAACGGAGGTTTGGTACCGAAAGTAAGACCAGGAAAAGAGACGGCTGATTATTTAGATGATATTTTATCTAAAATTACCTTGCCAGGTGCAATATTTTTATCTATCTTTGCAATCCTTCCGGCAATTGTACACGGAAGCTTAGTTCAGACAGATGCGTTCGCCCTATTTTTCGGGGGAACGTCACTATTGATTATGGTTGGAGTTATTTTAGATACTGTTCAACAGATTAATACATATCTGCTGAACCATCATTATGATGGCTTAATGCAGTCTAAATTATCAAGAACGACTGGATATTAATTTATGGCGAAACAAAAACATATTGAACAAGACGGCGTAATAACGGAAGCACTTTCGAACGCTCAGTTCCGTGTAGAGCTAGAAAATGGGCATATACTTATAGCTCATATTTCTGGTAAAATGAGAATGCATTATATTAAACTTTTACCTGGAGATAAGGTAAAACTAGAAATGTCTCCCTATGATTTGACAAAAGGGAGAATTACTTTTAGATATTAAACAAACGCCAAATGGAGTCTTCGGGTTTCCATTTGGCTATTGTTAAAAAATAAATACTATCAAATGAAAGTTAGAGCATCAATTAAGAAAAGAAGCGCTGATTGCAAAATTGTACGCAGAAAAGGTGTACTTTTTGTGATCAACAAGAAGAACCCAAAATTTAAACAAAGACAAGGCTAATATTAAATTATGGCGAGAATTGCAGGTATTGATTTACCAAAAAACAAAAGAGGCGTTATCGGTTTAACTTATATTTATGGGGTGGGAAGAAGTACTTCTTCTGAAATCCTTAAAGCTGCCGGTATCAGCGAAGACAAGAAAGTCAACGAATGGAATGACGATGAATTGGCTGCAATTAGAACTTATATCTCTGAAAACATTAAAGTAGAAGGAGAATTACGTTCTGAAGTGCAATTGAACATCAAGAGATTGATGGACATAGGATGCCAACGAGGAATACGTCACAGACTAGGACTACCTTTAAGAGGCCAGAGAACGAAAAACAACTCTAGAACCCGTAAAGGAAAGAGAAAAACTGTTGCTAACAAGAAAAAAGCTAGTAAATAATCGTTAGGAATTATGGCAAAACAAACTAAAGTAGTTAAGAAAAGAAAAGTAAAAGTTGAAGCTATTGGTGAAGCGCATATTCAGGCTTCTTTCAATAACATCATCATTTCTTTAACAAATAAAAGCGGAGAAGTTATCTCTTGGGCATCTGCCGGTAAAATGGGATTCAGAGGTTCTAAAAAGAATACTCCATTTGCTGCTCAAATGGCAGCAGAAAATTGCTCTAATGTTGCTCATGAAGCTGGATTAAGAAGAGTAAAGGTGTTTGTGAAAGGTCCTGGGGCAGGTAGAGAATCTGCAATCAGAACTATTCACAATTCAGGAATTGAAGTTAGCGAAATCATTGATGTGACTCCAATGCCGCACAATGGATGTAGACCACCAAAAAGAAGAAGAGTTTAATTTTTAGAATTTACCCATTATGGCAAGATATATTGGACCTAAAACTAAGATTGCTAGAAAGTTTGGTGCTGCAATCTACGGAGATGATAAAAACTTCGAGAAAAGAAAAAACCAACCGCCAGGACAACACGGTCCTAACAAAAGAAGAGGTGCTAAGAAATCAGAATATGCAGTTCAGTTAGCTGAAAAACAAAAAGCTAAATATACTTATGGTATTTTAGAAAGACAGTTCGCAAACTTATTCGATAAAGCACACAGAAGTAAAGGTGTAACAGGTGAAGTTCTATTACAACTTTGCGAATCTAGATTGGATAACGTAGTATACAGATTAGGTTTTGCTAAAACCAGAGCTGGTGCTAGACAATTGGTTTCTCACAGACACATCACTGTGAATGGAGAACTGGTAAATATTCCATCTTATTTGCTTAAAGCTGGTGATGTAATTGCAGTAAGAGAAAAGTCTAAGTCTCTTGAAGTAGTTACTGATGCATTAGCTTATAAAGCAAACTATGAGTGGTTACAATTCAACGATGAGAAGAAAGAAGGTACTTTCGTATCTGCGCCTGAAAGAATCCAGATTCCGGAGGAGATCAAGGAACAGCTTATCGTCGAACTTTACTCTAAATAATTTTTTAATCAAATTTTTGCTCAACCCAATAATATGGCAATTTTACAATTCATAAAACCCGATAAAGTAATTTTACTTAACTCTGATGAATTTAAAGGTCAATTTGAATTCAGACCTTTAGAACCAGGTTTCGGGCTTACAATAGGTAATGCTTTGAGAAGAGTGTTGCTTTCTTCTCTGGAAGGATATGCTATTTCATCTATCAAAATAGAAGGTGTAGAGCACGAATTTTCAACTATTCCAGGAGTAATCGAAGATGTTACCGAAATTATTCTTAACCTTAAGCAGGTAAGATTAAAATCTATAGCGGAAAACCAGTCCAACGAGCAGGTTGTTGCTAAGGTTTCTGGTCAAACGATTATTACTGCTGGAGATTTAGGTAAATCAATCAACGGATTTGAGATCTTGAATCCTGAGTTGGTGATTTGCAACCTGAACAGTGATGTAACTTTCGAAATTACTTTCAATATAGAAAAGGGTAGAGGGTATGTTCCTTCTGAACAAAATAAGTCAAACAATGCACCTGTAGGTACTATTGCTATCGACTCTATTTTCACTCCAATTAAGAAAGTGCAGTACAGTATTGAAAATTATCGTGTAGAGCAAAAAACAGACTACGAAAAACTTGTATTAGATATAGAAACTGATGGTTCCATCAGTCCTCAAAATGCTTTGACAGAAGCTTCTAAGATATTAATTTATCACTTCATGTTGTTCTCTGATGAGAGAATCACGCTTGAAACAGAAGCTGTAAAAGCATCTATCCAATATGACGAAGAAACTCTTCACACAAGACAACTTCTTAAATCTAAACTAGCAGATATGGATCTTTCAGTAAGAGCTCTGAACTGTTTGAAGGCTGCAGAAGTTGAAACGTTAGGAGAATTAGTTTCTTACAGTAAGTCTGATTTGATGAAATTCAGAAATTTTGGTAAAAAATCTTTGACAGAACTAGAAGAATTAGTGCATTCAAAAGGTCTTAACTTCGGTTTCGACGTTGCAAAATATAAGTTAGACGCTGATAAATAATTAATAATGAGACACGGTAAAAAATTCAATCACTTAGGAAGGACAGCTTCTCACAGAAGTGCGTTACTTTCTAATATGGCTTGTTCTCTAATTGAGCATAAAAGAATCAACACTACTGTTGCTAAAGCTAAAGCTTTAAGAGTATATGTTGAGCCCCTATTAACAAAAGCAAAAGAAGATACTACACATAATAGAAGAACTGTATTTTCATATCTTCAAAATAAAGAAGCTGTTACTGAATTGTTCAGAACTGTAGCACCTAAAATCGCTGAAAGAAATGGCGGTTATACAAGAATCATCAAGACTGGTTTCAGACAAGGTGATGCTGCTGATATGGCTCTTATCGAGTTAGTAGACTTCAATGAGCTTTACAATCCTAATGCTGAAGAGAAAAAAGCTACAAGAAGAAGCAGAAGATCTACAACTGCTAAAAAAGCAGAAACTGTAGTTGCTGATGCTCCTGTAGTAGAAGAAAAAGTTGAAGAGCCTAAGGCTGAAGCAGCTGATTCTACAGAGGAAAAGACTGAAGAATAATATTCATTCAGATATAAATAAAAACCGTTCAGTACTCTGAACGGTTTTTTTATTTTTATATTTTGGTTCTTACTAATTCGATCACATTGTTTCCTTGCTCAAGGTGCAGGCTATCTCCTTTTACCCTTGCAGTCATGTCATCTTTTTTATAGACTGTTTCCCCATCTTTAGTTTCTTCTTTAGGAAGGGTAAACGTCTTTTTGTTACTGGTTATTGCGACAGTACTCTCTTTTGGATCATTTTTGAAAACTACTTTTACCAAGGATCCATCGGTTGCCTTATATACAAAATCTGTTTTTTCAATTCTTTTACCGTTTACGTCTATAATGGATGAACTTGCCGAAGCTGAATCTATCTTTCCATTTTGATCAGATACTGCTGATACTGAACTATCAGTTTTAATGATGTTTTTATTGCCATCGGTTGATTTTTTACAGCCTATTACTGCTAAAAGAAATATAGTGTTGAGTAAAATGATCGTTTTTTTCATGATTGATAAAGTTTAATATGAAGTCTTTAATTTTATTCTTTATTTTTACAAAAATCATGCCTTGCCCTATGAAATCTCACTATAAATATTTTCTTCTGATCATTCTGATTATGTCCTTTAATTCAGTGTTTTCTCAAATAAAAAGAGATCAATTTGAAATTAAAGACAGTCATTTTTTATTGAATGAAAAAGAGTTTATTATCCATTCGGGTGAACTTCATTATCCTAGAGTGCCATCAGAGTACTGGAAACACCGTCTTCAGATGATGAAAGCAATGGGGCTAAACACGGTTACTACCTATGTATTTTGGAATTATCATGAAGAAGCTCCTGGAAAGTGGAATTTCTCCGGAGAAAAGGATCTGAAAAAATTTATAAAAACAGCACAGGAAGTTGGATTGTATGTGATTATACGTCCTGGACCTTACGTGTGTGCAGAATGGGAATTTGGAGGATATCCATGGTGGTTGCAAAAGGATAAAAATTTAGAAATAAGGACCTATAACCAGCCCTTTTTGAAAGAGTGCGAAAAATATATTAATCAGCTGGCAAAGCAGATCATTCCTTTGCAGATCAATAATGGCGGACCTGTTATAATGGTTCAGGCAGAAAATGAGTTTGGCTCCTATGTTGCCCAAAGAAAAGACATACCATTGGAGCAGCACCGAAGATACAGCCATGAAATTAAAAATATGTTGGTTAAATCGGGCATTTCTGTCCCATTCTTTACCTCGGACGGAAGCTCCCTTTTTGAGGGCGGAGCGATAGAAGGTGCATTACCGACGGCCAACGGGGAAGATAATATTGAGACCCTTAAAGAGAAAGTGAATGCATATAACGGAAATAAAGGACCGTATATGGTAGCTGAATATTATCCGGGATGGCTTGACCACTGGGCCGAACCTTTTGTGAAAGTTCCTGTAGAAGATGTAGTAAAGCAAACTGAGTTATACATCAAGAATGGGGTGTCATTTAATTATTATATGATTCATGGAGGAACCAATTTCGGATTTACGAGTGGTGCTAATTATGATAAGAACCACGACATTCAACCGGATATTACAAGCTATGATTATGACGCTCCGATAAGCGAAGCAGGATGGGAAACTCCAAAATATACAGCACTACGTACTATATTTCAAAAACTGAATCCAAAAAAGCTTCCTGAAGTGCCTGCCCGGGAAAAGGTTATTACATTCTCACATGCAAAATTTTCTAAAACTCTTTCTATTTTTGATTTAATAGAGGGACAGAAATTTGTATCAGCAGAAAGACCCTATACATTTGAAGAACTGAATCAAGGTAACGGCTACGTTCTTTACCGGATAAAATTTGATAAAGATCATAAAGGGAAACTTGAAATAAAAGGGTTGAGAGATTATGCAAATATTTATATTGATAAGGTTTGGAAAGGTGAATTGAACAGATACTATAAAAAATATGATCTTGATATCTCAATCAAAGCCGGGGAGACTTTGGATATCCTTGTTGAAAATATGGGACGGATCAATTACGGAGCTGAAATTGTACATAACCTTAAGGGAATTATAAGTCCTGTTGAAATCAATGGAGATCCTGTTAAAGGTCTATGGAAAATGTATTCGCTTCCTTTTGATAAGATACCTGAACTAAAAAATAAGTCGAAAGATATTCCTGAAAGGAGCCCTGTAATAAAAGAAGCAAAATTTCAACTCAAAGAAAAAGGAGATACTTTTCTTGATATGAGAAATTTCGGAAAAGGAATTGTGTTTGTGAATGGAAAAAATGTAGGGAGATACTGGAGCAAGGTAGGTCCCCAGCTTACATTGTATGTTCCTGGTGTATGGTTGAAAAAAGGAGAAAACACTATTCAGGTTTTTGAGCAGATTAATGATAAAAACATATCAGAAATTAACAGTGTAAGTACACCAATTCTAGATGAATTGATTAAATAATCAAAAAAATATTATTTTAAATTAAGTGATATGATATCAGTCGTTAACTGAAAGAAATTGATTAACTTTAAAAGAAGAAAAACTAAATAAACCAACTCAAATTTAAAGATTACACAAAAGTGTAATTGATTCTGCTTTGTTTTCTGTAGATATTTGTCTCAAATAAGTAAAGGACATGAGCATTTCAATAGTCATAGTAGAAGATGAAAAAAACTACAACAATGCGTTGAAGAAGGTCATCAATTATCAGGCTGATATGAAAGTCATTGCCCAGTTCTTTGACGGCAACGATGCACTGCATAATTTACCTCTTATTTCTCCGGACGTTGTGATGATGGATATCCAGCTTAAGGATATGCTTGGAATTGAAATCATTGAAAAAGTACGGAAAGATATGCCCGATACCCAGTTTATCATGTGTACAAGCTTCGAAGATGATGAAAAGATCTTTAATTCTCTAAAAGCAGGAGCAATGGGATATCTCATCAAAGGAGAAAGCATGGACAAAATTCTCGCCTCTATTCGTGATGTATACAATGGAGGTGCACCGATGAGCTTTTCTATAGCACGAAGGGTGCTAAATCATTTTGAAAAAAAGACAACAGATGTAAAAGAATTTGATGAATTGACGCATCGGGAAAAAGAAATTCTTGAACTACTTTCACAAGGCTTGTTGTATAAAGAAATTGCAGATCAAAAATGCATAAGCATGGATACGGTAAAAAAGCATGTTGGAAATATCTATCGAAAATTGCATGTAAGCAATAAAGTAGAAGCTATCAATAAATTTAACCACTTTAAAAACTAAAAAACCATGAGAAACTTAGAGAATGAAAGCACAGATTGTGCTGAAAAAAAATTGGACTTAATAAGGGATATTTTACAATTAGATTGCGAGGTAATCAATGATTATTCTACACTGAGTCCACTTGTGAACTTGAAACTTTCAGCAGAACAAACCGGATGTATGAACGAGGGAGCAAATAGAATACTGAAGGAAACTCTTGAAGACTTTAAAATTGAAACCGGATCTTTCAAAAACCTTCCCATAAAATATAAATATATACACTTTATTTTTGTGGATAAAACCTCTTTGATGAGATTCCCTACTATTCAACCGGGAAGTCATAAGCATAATTTATACTATATAATTGTTGTGTGTGATCATGAAGATCTGAATGTTTTTGATTTCATCACTTATGATGCTTATTTAGTAGATAGTGCCGGAATGGCTAAAGCAATAGAACTGCCAAAGGAAATTTATGCTGAAATGAGAAAAGAGTTTTTGGGAGGAGTAGGAAAGGCTATTAGAGAAAACTCTACTTACAATGCAATTACAGAATATATATCTTTTTCTAATGTTATGTTTGAAACCTTTAGAAATGATTTGTCCGGAAACTTTAAAGAGGTGAATGTGAGGTTAATTGCAATACATAAAAATTGTGATATTAACAGTCAAAATGTTGCAGTATCAAGAGTTTTAAATGATAATAAAAAACAAAGCAGATTATCATTAGCATTTCAAAAGGAAGATCAAGGATTCTATGATATAGGTAATATGCAACCGTAATGTACTCTGATTTCCAATTAGCATATTTGATTATTCTTTTTCTTGTTGCTTCTTTTTCGTTGATCCTATGTATAAGGAATGGAAAGAAGCAACAGGAATTTTTGTGTCTCTACCTCGGATTGACTTTTATTCTTGAATTTTTAATGTACATTGTCCAGATATATTTTAAGACCACCGCGAACTTTGGTTTCTTATACAATGCTTATATTCTATTTTGTACATTATTTTTCCTCATTTATTTTAATCGGGGACAGGATGTCGTCCTGGTTAAAATCAATAATGTAATTTTCTTTCTTTTTCTCATTATCTATCTTGGTTTCATTTTAAAAAATTATAAAGAAGTCAATCAGACAATAGGTATAGCTTTTTCGTTAGTATACATACTCTACAGTCTGATTTGGTTCTATGGAAAATTAAAGCGTCCAAATACCAGGAGCATCATGCAGGATCCAAAGTTCTGGATTTCGTGTGGATTATTATTTTGGGGAGTATTTTTTGTTTTAAGAATTATACCGCGGTATGTTTTTGATAAAATTGATGATAAAGTATTAATTGCGTCACAGTCATTTTTTTTCATTGTTAATATCATTTTTTATTCCCTTTTTTTTATTTCTTTATCCAAATACACAAAAAAACATAATGACTTCTCTTAATGAACTGAAATTAACCTATGCAATCATTACAGTTGTTATGCTGTTCTTTGTGGTATTTATCATCTTTGTAGTATTAATGTACAATAGGAAGCAGCTTTTGTTTGTAAAAGAAAAACAACTTAAAGAAGCAGAATACCAAAATCAACTGTTACAAAAAGAGCTCGAAAAACAAAAACTGATTGAGCTGGAGCGGGAACGGATCTCACATGATATGCACGATGATCTGGGAGCGGGAATTTCAGCTCTTAAGCTTCAGGCAGAATTTTTAAAACAAAAAGCAGAGAATAGTGATCTAACAAATGATATTGATGAGCTATTGAAAACATCTGAGGAAATGAATATTTCCATGAGAGAAATGCTTTGGAATTTGAATTCAGGAAACGATACGATTGGAAGCTTTACAAGTTACTCAAAAATGTATACTGAAAGCTTCCTGAAAAAAACATCCATCAATTTTATTGTAACAGATGGGGGTATCATTCAGAATATGCCGGTTTCCGCTGAAATAAGAAGAAATATGTTTTTGTGCTTAAAAGAATCATTGAATAATGCCTATAAACATAGCAAGGCAAATAAAATATCAATTTCGTTTTCACAAAGGGATCGTGAATTTAGTATGGAGATTTCGGATGATGGAATAGGGATGATTAAAGGAAAAAATGAAGGGAATGGTCTTCGAAATATGAAACGCAGGATGAAGGAATTAAATGGGGAATTAGAAATTGTTTCCAAAGAATATGGAACAGCTTTGATTTTTAAAATAGAGATCTAACCATCATGCGAATTACATAATCACCCTTTTGTGTAATTGACTTTAATCTCTTTTAGTGAGAAATTTGATAGAGTAAAATTCACCATCATGAAAACTACAATTAACAACAGTTTTGAAGATTTCAAACAGACACTAAGTAACAACAATAAACTACAGCAGGAATTTAGGGATAATCCTATTCAGGCTGTCAACAGTATTGAAGTAAAAACCCCCAAAGAAACCGATACCTGGATATATAGAATTATCGTCCTGATGTTTGGGCTTGCAATTATTGGTATCATAACCGGATTGATTATATTATCCTTGCACAAGGAAATTACTTTAAACGAGCAGTTAATTACCATTTTTACTGCTATTTCATCAGGAGCGATTGGTGCCCTGGCAGGACTTTTAGCTCCTTCACCTAACAAATAACCTAAAAACTATAATCATGACTAAAATTATCACAAACTACCTCTTAGATTGGAACATTAAATCCAGAAGCGGAAAGATCATCTTAAAGTTTAAAGATGCAGGATCTGAAGAAATCATGGAGGATTTAGATTACGAAACTTTCAGTGCATTAGCACATGTACTTGGAAAAGGCAAAGCCAAATATGACCCAACTGATAACTCAATTTATAATGTAATGTGATGAAAAATATATTTTTAACATTGGGAACAGTTCTTTTGTTCACTTCTTGCAGTAACCTGCATAAGGCAACATTGGAAGAACTGAAAAGTACAACCTCAAACTATCAGATGTCCTATGATGCCATGCGAAGAGGAGCCATAGTAAGCATCAGACCAGATGGAAAAATCAACAAAATATTATCGGAGGTGCAACCAGATGCTGCCATTGCCAGAACCACAGATATAACAAGTACGCTCATGGGTAAGCTGAAGTCGGGGGATAGTGTTTCTGCTGAACAAATGACTAAAATTACAGAAAGCCTTTCCAGGCTTGGTGAAAGGACTGCTCCGGTTAATATGCTTAGAGATGCATTATACAGATTGGAAGAACATTGTATTAATTTTGAAGAGCAATGCAAAGGAGAGCTCTATTGGACTAGTTTTAATAATATTGTTAATAATATCACTGAACTTCAGGGCAAAATTTCAGAAACGGCAAAAGAGGAAGCCAATAAAGCAAAAGCCCAGGCTGAAGAAGAAAAAGCTAAAACTTTAAGAACATTAACGCCTGAAGAACGAAAAAAATATGATTTGACACCGTGAAATAACCAACAAAAATCAGTTGCTATGTCATGCATTTTTAAATTCTCCAAATTACCCTGAAAATTTTGGAGAATTTTATGTTTTTATTACCAAATATTAAAGTCCAGTTTTTTCATACCACTGTTTTTTTCATTAAATTTGTAACTCAAGTATATTAATTAATAATAAACAACTGGAAGCATTTTGCAGATAGTATAAACAGAAAAATTATGAGTTACATTTCTTACATTGAAGCGAGACAAATTTTGGATTCAAGAGGGAATCCTACAATAGAAGTTGATGTATTCACGGAGAATGGTGCAATGGGGCGTGCTGCGGTACCTTCAGGAGCTTCTACGGGAGAGCATGAAGCCGTTGAATTACGTGACGGAGGTTCAGAATATTTGGGGAAAGGTGTCCTTAAAGCCGTTGAGAATGTAAGAGAAGTTATTGCTCCTGAATTAGTAGGGCTTCCGGTTTATGACCAAAACCTTTTAGATCAGATTATGATCGACCTTGATGGGACTAAGAATAAAGGAAATCTTGGAGCAAATGCTATTCTTGGAGTTTCATTAGCAGCAGCAAAAGCAGCAGCAACAGAGTTAAGAATGCCATTATATAAATATGTAGGAGGAGTAAATGCAAATACACTTCCTGTACCTATGATGAACGTAATCAATGGAGGATCACACTCAGATGCGCCAATTGCTTTCCAGGAATTTATGATCATGCCTGTAAAAGCAGATTCATTTTCCCATGCATTGAGAAAAGGGACTGAAATTTTCCACAGCTTAAAATCTATTCTTCATTCAAGAGGTTTATCTACAGCGGTGGGTGACGAAGGAGGTTTTGCTCCAACGTTTACAGGAACGGAAGATGCTTTGGATACATTACTTCAGGCTATTGAGAAAGCAGGTTACAAACCTGGGGATGATATTATGCTTGCGCTGGACTGTGCTGCATCAGAATTCTATAAAGATGGAATTTACGATTACAGAAAATTCCAGACGGCTGACGCTGCTCAGTTCACAAGCAGTGAGCAGGTTTCTTATCTTGCTGAATTAGCAGCTAAATACCCTATTATCTCTATCGAGGATGGTATGCAGGAAAATGACTGGGAAGGTTGGAAAATGTTAACGGATAAAATCGGAGACAGAGTTCAGCTTGTAGGTGATGACTTATTCGTAACCAATGTTGAGAGACTTGCAAGAGGTGTTAAAGAAGGTATTGCCAATTCAATACTTGTAAAAGTAAACCAGATAGGTTCTCTATCTGAAACGATGGCTGCTGTACAAATGGCTCAGCACAACAAATTTACTTCAGTAATGTCTCACAGATCAGGAGAAACAGAAGATTCTACTATTGCTGATTTAGCAGTAGCTATGAACTGCGGGCAGATCAAAACAGGATCAGCTTCAAGATCAGACAGAATGGCTAAATACAACCAGTTATTGAGAATAGAAGAAGCTCTTGGAGAAACAGCTATTTTCCCAGGATTGGAAGCATTTAAAATTAAAAGATAATTGAAAATATAAATAACGGCGAACGATAATTTGTTTGCTGTTTTTTTATGGAATTTTAGTAAATTTAAAAAAAATAATAAATAATGTCAGACAACAAAGTTATATTGAATTACGACGGTAATTCATATGAATATCCTATCGTGGATAGTACTATCGGAGACAGAGGGATAGATATTTCAAAACTAAGAGACCAGACGGGTCTTATTACCCTGGATTTAGGGTATAAAAACACCGGAGCTACCATTAGTGATATTACTTACTTAGACGGAGATAAAGGAGAATTATTCTACAGAGGTTATCCAATCGAACAGATTGCTGAAAAATCTAACTTTACGGAAGTAATGTATCTTTTATTACACGGTGAATTACCTACTCAGGATCAGTACAGTTCTTTCGAAAACAATATCAAAAAATATAACTTCATCGCAGACGAAATGAAAAAGATCATTGATGTTTTTCCTCGTTCTGCTCACCCTATGGGAGTATTATCTTCCCTGACTTCTGCATTAACCGCTTTTAATCCAAAAGCTGTTAACGTAAATTCTAAAGAAGAAATGGACCATGCTGCTGAATTGATGATTGCTAAATTCTCTCATCTTTGTGCATGGACTTACAGAAAAACTCAAGGTTTACCATTAAACCATGGAGATAACAATCTTAACTATGTTGAGAATTTCTATAAAATGGCTTTCAGATTACCAAATGCTGATTTCGAAATCGATCCGGTAGTTGTAGGTGCATTGGATAAGTTATTAATTCTTCACGCTGACCACGAGCAAAACTGTTCTACATCTACTGTAAGAATGGTAGGTTCTGCTCATACAGGTCTTTTTGCTTCTATCTCTGCTGGGGTATCTGCACTTTGGGGGCCTCTTCACGGTGGCGCTAACCAGGCAGTAATTGAAATGCTTGAATTAATTGAAAAAGATGGAGGAGATGTTTCTAAATATGTTGCAAAAGCAAAAGATAAGAACGATAACTTCCGTTTGATGGGATTCGGACACAGAGTTTACAAAAACTTCGACCCAAGAGCTAAAATCATTAAGAAAGCTGCTGATGATATTCTTAGTGCATTAGGAATCCAGGATAAAGCTCTAGATATTGCAATGCAATTAGAAAGAGTAGCTCTTGAGGATGAATACTTCATTGAAAGAAAATTATATCCAAACGTAGATTTCTATTCAGGAATTATTTACAGAGCGTTAGGAATTCCTACAGAAATGTTCACTGTAATGTTTGCATTAGGAAGACTTCCGGGATGGATTTCTCAGTGGAAAGAAATGAGATTAAAAGGAGATCCTATCGGAAGACCAAGACAGGTATATCAAGGAGCTCAGCAAAGAGACTATATCGATATGGTAAACAGATAATATCTGCTTCAACAATAAAAAAATCCCAAAGTGAGCTTTGGGATTTTTTGTTTCTTATCATATTCTTTGTAGGGTGTAGGAGGAAGAATTATAATAAAAAAATGATGGGATTTTAAAAATCGGATGTTGAAATTTCTTATTTTTACTTGGTGTAAAAAACTAATATACAATGACTTTCGGGCAACAATTGTTATTCTTCTTTAGTGCTGTAGGAGCTTTTAACGGGCTTTTGCTTGGGATTTACCTTTTGTTTGTTAAAAAGCTGAAGTACCTTCCTGATTTCTTTCTAGGCCTGATTTTATTAACTTTAAGCATAAGAGTCGGCATATCTGTATGCATCTATTTTTATCCGGACTTACCCAGGATTATTCCTCATCTTGGATTGTCTGCATTGTTTTTTACCGGACCTGCGATATATTATTATATCCGATCATCTTTTTTAAAAGAACAGTTTATCCTTAAAAATTGCAGAAAGTCATTTGGTATCTTGACATTAATTTTGGGTACTGTAGGTCTTTTATACCTTTTTTTTCCGGTAACGTGGGATAGTTATTTCGGTACTTTTATTTATTCAGTATGGACAATATTTGTATTCATGTCGGTGTATGAGTATTATAACAGGACTATAAAACAATCACAAAAGCCGGATAAATTCATACTACCGGTTCTTATTAGTAATCTGATTATATTCTTAACATATCAGCTTATTTCTACAGGCTGGGTTCAGATCTATTGTGCAGGTGGGAGTTTAGTGTTTTCATTTGTTCTGTATGCGAATTTTCTCATTTTGTTTAATAAAAAGTACCATACTACCGAAATAAAGGAGCCTGGTAGGTATTCTAATAAGAAAATATCGAACGAGCAGGTAGACAGCTTTGTTTCAAAACTCGAGAAATTAATGGAAGTCGAAGAACTGCACAAAAATCCTAATTTGAAATTAAATGATCTGGCAATAAAAATGGGGATATCCTCTCACCAGCTTTCTCAGTTGCTTAATGATAATCTGGGAAAAAGTTTTTCAACTTACATTAATGAGTACAGGATTCACGAAGCCTGTGTGATCATTGAAAACGGTTCATTTCTAAAAATTGAAGAAATCGGATACGAAGTAGGATTTAATTCTAAATCGACATTCTTTTCGACATTCAAGAAAATAAAAAATACTACACCTCTTTTATACAGACATTCGCAAACGCCATCTGTAAGCGAACTTCAGAGTTCAAATTTATAATTTCGTACTTCGGAATTTAAACTTTAAAACCTCCTTTGTATTTCCGAATCCTACTTTTGGTTTCATAAAATATAAAATTTATGAACCTAAGATTGTGGACGCTGATCATGGTATTGTTTCTGTCATATTTTGCTAAAGCCCAAAAGAATATTCAAGGGAAAATTGTGGATTCTGAGACAAAGGCTAACCTTTCGTACGTTAATCTTTCATTTTTCAATGGACTCACTTCCCAACTTATTGAGAAAAAAGCGACAGATTCTCTAGGCCGTTTTAGTTTTAAAGGTTTCCCGGAAGGACTTTATGTAATAGTAGAAAAAAGAGGATATGAAACAAAACGGTTGGATACATTCAGGGAAATTTCTGTCATTGAAATGATCCCATCCGGAAAAACTATTGAAGAAATAGTCTTACAATCACCATCCCGTAATATAAAATTGAATGATGGAAATACGGTAATGAATATAGCCGGGAATAAGGATTTTAAAACGGCAACTCACATGCTGGATGTACTGAGGAAAACACCCGGAGTGACGGTGGATCAGGAAGACGGGATATTTATCGGTGGAAGAATAGCTCCTGCAATTTTCATTGATGGAAAGCCTGTAGTGATGAGTATTCAGGAAACTCGAGCTTATCTGCGGTCCTTATCTCCTGAAATGGTTGAATCTATTGAAATAAATACCAATCCGTCATCTAAGTATGATGCTGAGTTCAAAGGTATCATTGACATCAGACTTAAAAGAAATGCGAATCTGGGCTGGAAAGGAAATTATAATGGAAATATTTCAGTTAATAAGTTCAATTACCGAGAAAACTCTTTGACGTTATCCTATAACACTGAAAAGATAGCATATCAAATGCAGATGGGTTATAATGAGGGAGTTTCAACTTATCGTTACAATGCGATGCAACGACTTGCTAACACAAATGTTATGAGAACTGAAACCTATCAAAAAGATGCGGGGAAGGTAACCTCTGTTCTTACTGGCATTGATTATCGGCTAAATAGTAAGAATCGACTAAGGTTTACACTGAGAGGGAATTTCAGAAATAATAACAGGGCACGAACAGGATCATTGTATACTACCAATGAAGATGAAACGCAGTTAATTTTTAATACTGAAAGCAATAATCCCACAGAATACAGTCAGGAGAATTATGGAATATCGACAGATTATTCATGGAGGAGCAAAAATTTTGAAGTGAATTTCTTAGGAAATTATCTACTGGTTAACAACAAGCAAAAAGATGATTTTATTAATAAGAAGCGATCTGATTATGCGTTATTATCATATTGGAAATCCGATTTATCAAATAGGATAAAAATTTATACTGCTCAACTTGATGTTCGTCAAAAAGTGAAAAATACTAATTTTGAAGCCGGAATAAAATATGGCAATACAGAAACCAGCAACAACATCAGGTATGATACATTGGCGTTAAATAATCAGTTTGTTCCGGATCCTACGCGTAGTAATATGTTTTCATACAAGGAAGAGGTATTTGCAGGATACGTAGCTTTCAGCCGGAAACTTAACAAACTTCAAATCAATGGGGGAATAAGATTTGAAAACACAAAAAGTATTTCCGATGCAATCAGTTCCGATTCTGTGGTAGCAAGAAATTATGTTGAGTGGTTGCCATCCTTTGGAATAAATTACGCCTTTAACAAATCTAATGAGATTTCTGTTTCATACAGCAGGAAAATTACACGACCGGTTTTTTCACAGCTCAATCCTTTTAGGTTTTACTTCAGCCCATTGAACTATTGGATTGGAAATCCTTATTTGCAACCTTCATTTACCAGTCAGATCAAGGCAACTTATCGTTATAAAAATTGGGTGACAGATTTAACGATAGGAAAAGAAACGGATGTTATGGTCCGATATCCGAGATATGATCCCAAAACAAATGTTTTAGAATATTTAGGGACGAACTTACCTTATCGGAATTTTGCTATTCTGGAAATGAGCTTTCCTATAAAAATTACAAAGTGGTGGAATATCAATACGCAGATTACAGGATATTATAATTACGAATTCCGGCCTTATTTTAATGAGGTGTTTGCTTTTTCAATTTACAATTATGAGCTGAGATTTAATCAGGTATTTTCACTACCTAAGGGCTACACTGTAAATCTTTTTACAAACTATGAATCTAAAACGGGAAATAGCCTGTATATCATTAAGCCCAGGTATACGGTCGATCTTTCAATACAAAAAACATGGTTTGACAATAAGCTGAATACAAAGATCAGTTATAATAATATGTTTGACTCATATGATCAACGTCTGGTATTCAGGCATAAGCAAATCATAGATAATCAATTTACCCATTGGTGGGACAGCCGGAGATTTCTGGTTGCGGTAAGTTACAATTTCGGAAGCTCAAAATATCAGGGAAAGGAAATACAGAAAACTGACGAGGAGAATAGAACAAGATAAAATAAAACCTGCTAAAATAGCAGGTTTTTGTTTTTAATTATGGACATACACAATTACCACATGTCCAGATTCTGCAGCTTCCGTCATCATTCCATTCACAGCAGTATCTTGGCTTCGTTGGGCCTGCTCCTCCAATAATTGATTTTTGTTGATCTCTTCCTAATTTTTGTGCATTTTTTAGCACTGAAATGTTCTTGTTCATGATTTTGATTTTTTGATGTTGATGATTTAGTTTTAATTTTACATAAAATTATATCACTAATATAGGAGTTTTATTTGTAATATTTACTATTATTTTTCAACAAATGTAGATGATAAACAGTTGTTTATAGATTTTTTTAAAGTTTAACGGGTCTCAGAAATGAATGAGTAGCATTATTCTATTGTAACCAAGAATAAATTCTTCGAGAAACTAATTCAAAAGTTTTCCAGCTAGGGACCTTTACTTATATTTGTACATTGCATAAATCTTTATGAAACTAAATATTAAAAACGAAACGGGGAGGTTAAAATCAGTTGTTCTGGGCCAACCTAATTCTCTGGGACCGGTTCCCACCCTTGAGGAAAGTTATGATGCCAAGTCATACTACTCAATCGAACACAACATATATCCTAAAGAATCGGATATTATTGATGAAATGAATGCTTTTGAAGCAGTACTGAAAAAATACGATGTGGAAGTTTTGCGTCCGAGCATTATCAAAGATTACAATCAGGTTTTTGCAAGAGATGTTGCTTTTGTAATTGATGATAAGATGATTATTTCCAATGTAATTGCTGACAGGGCAGATGAGCAGGAAGCTTACAAAAAAGTTTTTGAGAAAGTGGCCTGGAGAAAAATTATTAATCTCCCGGAAACGGCTCATATTGAAGGTGGAGATGTTATTGTCTGGGATGATTTCCTGTTCATAGGAACTTGCTTTAGCGAAGATTACAGAAATTACAAAACAGCAAGAACCAACGAATACGCCATAGAGATCCTAAAAGAGTACTTTCCTAAAAAGAGGATCATAGACCTCGAGTTAAAAAAGAATGATAAAATTCCTTTCGAGGGTATCCTTCACTTAGATTGTACATTCAATCCTGTTGGAAAGGATAAATGCCTTATCTATAAGAATGGTTTTGTGGACGAAAGCGATTATCGTTTGATTGTTGATATTTTCGGGGAGGAAAATTGTTTCCATTTGACAGATGAAGAGATGTTCGAAATGTTTCCAAATATCTTTTCTATATCTCCTGAAATAGTGGTTTCAGATCAAACATTTACAAGAATGAACAACCATCTGAGAAATGAATGGGGAATGACCGTAGAAGAGATTCCATACCGTGAAATTTCCAAAATGGGCGGACTTTTACGCTGCTCTACAATGCCATTAGTGAGAGAATAATAAAGTAAGAGTGTGAAAGAGTTTGAGAGTAGGAGGTTTTGAGGGTGTCATTTTCTTATGAATAAAATTTAAATTATGTCAATAGTTAAGTTTCATCAGGATTTAAGAGTTTTTCAAAAGTCTTTTGAAATGGCCATGGCGGTTTATGAACTTTCAAAATCTTTTCCGAAAGAAGAACTTTATTCTCTTACAGATCAAATCAGAAGGTCGTCCAGATCGGTCTCAGCTAATATTAGTGAGGCATGGGGAAAAAGGAAATATGAAAAGTCTTTTATCGCAAAACTTACAGACTCAGAAGGTGAAGCAAGAGAGACTCAGACTTGGTTACAATTTTCCTTAGCGTGTAAATATATTAATGAAGAGCAATTCAATAATTTAAATAATCAGTATAATCAAATAATTGGGATGTTGGTTAGTATGATAAATCAATCTGAAAAATGGTGTTCATTTTCATCTTTTAATCATGAAGATGGTAATTTCTAATTTTAAACAGATTAAGACTCTCATACTCTCAAACCCTAATATTCTCAAACATAAAAATAAATGCAAACTACAGATACAGTATTAATGATTGAACCGATTGCTTTCGGTTATAATGCGGAGACCGCAGAAAATAATTACTTTCAAGTTGAACAGAAAGATTCGGATGTTCAGGCTAAAGCTTTAAGCGAATTCAATGTTTTTGTTGAAAAGTTAAGAAATAAAGGGATCAATGTGATTACAATTAAAGATACCCCAGACCCTCATACTCCGGATTCTATTTTTCCGAATAACTGGGTAAGCTTCCATAATGATGGTAAAGTAGTTTTATACCCTATGTTTGCTTCAAACAGAAGAGTTGAAAGAAGAGAAGATATCCTGGAAACAATAAAAGGTAAAGGTTTTGAAATAACGGAAGTAGATGATTGGTCACTTCCTGAAATCCAGGGACACTTTTTAGAGGGAACCGGAAGCATGATCTTTGACCATGACAATAAAATCGCTTATGGTTCTGTTTCTTTAAGATTGGATGAAAAATTATTCAGAGATTTTTGCGAAAAATATGGTTTCGAGCCTATTGTTTTTCATTCTTTTCAGACCGTAGGCTCAGAGAGACTTCCTATCTACCATACCAATGTTATGATGTGTGTAGCTGACAAATTTGTTGTCATTTGCCTGGACTGTATAGATAGCGAGCTTGAAAGAAGTAAAGTTATTGAAACCATCAAAAATTCAGGAAAAGAAATTATTGAGATTTCAGAAGAACAGATGCAGCAATTTGCGGGGAATATGCTTCAGGTCCAGAATAAGGAGGGTCAGAAATTTCTAGTAATGAGCCAGACTGCATATGAATCTTTAACATCAGATCAAGTATCAGCCATTGAAAAATATTGTGAAATTATCTATTCAGATCTAAATACAATAGAAGTAAATGGTGGTGGAAGTGCACGTTGTATGCTGGCGGAAGTTTTTTTACCCAAAAAAACAATATAAAATAAACCAAAAAAATATTACATATTATCTTCCGGCCTGATTTCTATGCCGGAAGATTTTATTTAAAAATGAGTAGACTTGAAGATATTGATACTTTTAATTTATAAGTAAACCGAAAAAAGTTAAGTAAATTTGGATCTTACATAAAAATTATGAAGATGCAGAAGTACTTTTTTATGATGCTTGTTTTGTTGGGAGGAAGTCTGAAAGCCCAGCAAAAAACATTTTGTAATCCCATTAATATCGACTACGGATATACGCCTTTTGAATCTTTTTCCCAACAGGGAAAACACCGGGCGACTGCTGATCCGGTTATCGTGAACTTTAAAAACAAACTTTTTTTGTTTTCCACAAACCAGGAAGGTTATTGGTATAGTGATGATATGCTTGACTGGAAATTTGTACAAAGAAAATTTTTACGGGATAAGAAATACATTCATGATCTAAACGCACCTGCAGTTTGGGCCATGAAAGATACTTTATATGTTTTCGGCTCGACCTGGGAGCAGGACTTTCCGATATGGAAAAGTACAAATCCCACGAAAGATGATTGGAAAATTGCTGTAGATACTTTAAAAGTCGGAGCCTGGGATCCTGCCTTTCATTATGATGAAGACAAAAATAAACTCTACCTGTATTGGGGTTCAAGTAATGAATGGCCCTTGCTTGGAACAGAAGTAAAAGTAAAGACATTACAATCTGAAGGGTTTGTAAAACCTATATTGAGACTAAAGCCGGAGGATCATGGCTGGGAACGTTTTGGAGAATATAATGATAACGTATTTTTACAGCCTTTTGTTGAGGGTGCATGGATGACGAAACATAATAACAAATATTATATGCAGTACGGAGCTCCCGCTACTGAATTCAGTGGATATTCTGATGGAGTGTATGTGAGTAAAAACCCTTTAGAAGGTTTCGAATATCAACAGCATAATCCCTTTTCATACAAACCAGGTGGTTTTGCAAGAGGTGCCGGACATGGAGCAACCTTCGAAGACAATTATAAAAACTGGTGGCATGTTTCAACAATTTTTATTTCCACAAAAAATAATTTTGAGAGAAGACTGGGGATCTGGCCTGCAGGTTTCGATAAAGATGATGTAATGTATTGTAATACATCCTATGGAGATTACCCTACTTATCTTCCACAATATGCTCAGGGAAAAGATTTCTCCAAAGGTCTTTTTGCAGGATGGATGCTGTTAAATTATAATAAGCCTGTCCAGGTTTCTTCGACCTTAGGAGGATATCATTCAAACTACGCTGTTGATGAAGATATAAAGACCTATTGGAGTGCTAAAACAGGTAATTCTGGTGAGTGGTTTCAGACGGATCTTGGCGAAGTTTCCACGATCAATGCAATTCAGATCAATTATGCTGATCAGGACGTGGAATTCTTAGGGAAGACTTTAGGGAAAATGCATCAATACAAAATCTATGGATCCAATGATGGGAAAAAATGGACTGTTATTGTGGATAAAAGTAAAAACACAAAGGATGTTCCTCACGATTATGTGGAGCTGGAAAAACCGGCAAAAGCAAGATTCCTTAAAATGGAAAACCTTAAAATGCCTACCGGAAAATTTGCATTGAGTGGTTTCAGGGTATTTGGAAAAGGAGCGGGACAAAAACCTCCAAAAGTTCAGAACTTTGTTCCTTTGCGTGCTGATGCAAAGAAATATGGAGAAAGAAGAAGTATCTGGATGAAATGGCAGCAAAACCAGGATGCCGATGGGTATGTAATATATTGGGGTAAGTCGCCGGATAAATTATACGGAAGCATCATGGTATATGGAAAGAATGAGTATTTCTTTACTGGAGCAGACAGAACGGATGCGTATTATTTTCAGATAGAAGCTTTCAACGCTAATGGAATCTCGGAAAGAACAGAAGTAATGAAATCAGAATAAAAAATAAGCGCTTTGGATTTTTCAAAGCGCTTATTTTTTATCAGCTTGCTTTAAAAATTGATCAATCTTTGTAATAAGAAAAGTACTGTTATATTCTTTATCCCAATCAAGGTGTCCGCCATTAAATTCAAAAGATTCGTGAAAAATATTATTCTTATTTAAAACAGAATCAAGAATTTTTTTTTGAGATACGGGGATAACCTGATCATTCTTTCCGTAATAAGATAAAGTAGGAGCTGAGGTTCTTGTAATCCAGCTAACGGGGCTCGCAAACTGTACTGTTGAGATACCAGAAGGGATCACTTTTGTATCAATCAGATGCTTTTCAACAAATGAGTAATCAAAATACCCTTTAAAACCTGCATCTGCCAGGTCTGTAGGGCCTACAATGTTAATAACTGCTTTTATCCTCTTGTTTTTATTAAATTTATAAGCATATATCATTGATAAATGAGCTCCTGCACTATTTCCAAGAAGAATAAAACGTGGTTTGTATTTAAGTGTTTTTTCCAAATGGGATAAAACACTATCAATATCATTGGTTTGATTCGGAATTCCAAACTGTGAAACTGAAGCTAATCTGTAGTTCATATTAACGAAAATGGAATTCGGGAACTTTTGCATCAGGGATAGAGTAAAGAATGTTAATTGAGATTTATTTCCACTACGCCAGCCTCCACCATGTATAATTAAAAAGACATCAGTTTTTGAATTGTAATGAGGTGGGAAATATAAATCCATTTTTTGGTCCGGACTCTCACCGTAGGAAATATTTTCCTCACTTTTAAAACATATCTTATTACCAAGACTGACTGTCTTCTTTTTGCAACTTATGCTACACAGGATTAATAATAAACTACAAAAGGATATCAGATTTTTCATATGCTCTAAGATAAAAAACTCACTGAGAAATCAGTGAGTTTGGCAAAAATAATTGATATGAAGAATGAATGTTTTTATCGGGTTCTGTTTTTAATATCATCTGAGGCGCTTTCAATATCCCTTACCTTTTTTATTTTTTGATTTCCGAAATTGTAAGTGATGCTTAAAGTCATTCCTCTTCTGTACTGATCGTTTCTGATGTAATTGTAATTTCCGTTTGGCTGATAATCTTCTATTTCTACGATATTGGTTCTTAGAACATCATTCACATTAAGAGCAAAGGTCCAGTCGTTCCAGTTTTTCTTTATACTTAAATCAAGACTCATCAGGTTTTTCAGCATTCCAAGCTCTATTTGTTGTTTGTCAATAAAGAAATAATTAACTCCTAAAAACCAGGTTTTTTTCTTATCTAGACGAATGGTGTTATTACTCGTGATTACAATGCTTGTCGATTTTACAGTATTAGTATAAACCAATGGCTTTCCGTCCTTATCAACAAAAGTGTCTCCTGTAGTTGGATCTTCAGCCAAAGAACCATTGTTGATATTGTGCTGAACACCGGCATTAAAATTCAGGGTCAAGTATTGTTTAAAGAAATTTTTCTGAATTCCTACCATGGCAGACATTTCCTGCTTGTCTCCAAAATTTGTTCTGATGTAACGCAGTACATTTTGAGTGCCTATTTTTCCATCCGCAGATTTTATAAAGCCTTGTAATGGAACCTGTGTGATCTGATCTTTAAAATAAGAGTGGTTTAAAATCAGGAAATAAGAGTTTTTATACATGTAGGTCAATTCCTGATTGTATGTTGATGAAGCTTTTACAAAGGGATTGTTTTGTGTGTAGTTAAACTCTGTAATGTAATTTCTTATCGGGTTTAATTCCCAGAAGCTTGGTCTTCTCATTCTGCTTGAAAATGAATAGGAAATATTATTCTTATCATTGATAGCATAATTGAAGCTGAGGTACGGCAGGAAATTATTATAATTTCTCTCAATTCTCTGATGTTTTTGGCTTTCAATTATATTGGTAGGACTATCCGCTGTTCCCAGGCTGTTTGTAATTTCATATCGGGCACCCACCTTTCCTGAAAATTTATCTGAAAACTTTTTTTCAAGAGTGAGATACACTCCATAGATATTTTCATCATATATAAAATGGTTGAAATCCGGTGCTGGCTGTGGATTATTGTTATAATTACCATCCTTATCTATAAACTGATATGTAAAGTTCTTTGTATCATTATCAGTTTTGGTTTTATTGAAATTTCCACCTAAAGAGAGGGTAAAGTCGTTCTTAAATTTCTGAATATAATCTACTGTACCTGAAAAATTCTTAATGACCTGCGGAGTATTTTGTGTGATTGTTTTTCCTGGTCTGGAATAACCGTTACCATTTTCATCCGGAATCATGGTGTTATTTTTTGAAAACTGAAACCTTTTGTAAATAAGATATGCAGCATTTGCATTAAATTTACTTCCAAGGGAGTCCAGTTTTAGCTCATAGTTTAAATTCACAGAGTTATTGTAGTTTCTGGAATCTTCTCTGTTTTTAGTCCATGTATGCGTTGTTTCTACCACACCCAACGAGTTTGGCTGCGTTAAGGTATTAAATAAATCGATCGTGGAGTTGTAACTTCTGTTAGCCCAGGAATTCCATGATAATGCCAGATTACTTTTTTCGGTCAGTTGATAATCAATATTCAGATAGCCACCAATATTTTTATTTGGATCATCAATATCTCCTACCGATTCATTTTTTAGCTGATCTGTACCATTTCGCAGAATATAAGATTGAGGTTGAATATTTTCTCCCCCGTTGAGATTAGCACTGATTCCTAATTTATCTTTTCTGTAATTAGCAGAAAAACTGGCCGAACTTGCATTGTATTTATTTTGGCTATTGGACATTCTCATATTCCCATTCAATCCGTCGCTCATTTTTTTCTTTAAAACGATATTGATGATTCCATCAGAGGATTCCACCTGGTATTCACTTCCGGGAACTGTAATGACTTCAATTTTCTGGATATTTTCTGCAGGAGTATTTTTAAGGAACTGCACTAGAGACTCAGAGTCCATATTGGTTTTTCGTCCGTTGATATAGATCAGTACATTATTCTTTCCTGCTATTTTTAATGTTTTATCATCTGTAGTTGATAGCAGTGGTGTTTGCTTCAAAAGATCAAATGTTGTATTTCCTTTAGCAACTGGTGAAGCAGCTACATCATATACAAAGCGGTCGCTCTGCTTTTTAAAAATCTGTTTTGTTAGAGTAACTCCTTCGATATTTTTGGTTTTTACCGAATCTGATTTTTTTTCCTGGGCGAGTGCTAATCCGCTGAAAAATAAGGCTGCGATGAGTAGTGGCGTTTTCATGAAATTTATTTTTTTGTGGAGCTTTGGACTCTTATGTATTTGATCTAAAGCTGTAATAGGTTAGTTAATTAAGTTCTTGATTTTACAGCATCATTTGCTGATTTTATTTCCCTTGCTTTTTGCAGTTTCTGGTTTCCGAAGTTATAAGTGACCCCGATATTCAATATTCTTGGATAACCAAAATTGGTCACATTATTATAGCTGCCATTAGGCTGGACACCATTGATTTTATTGAAGTTTTGGTTAAACACATCATATAATTCTGCTACAAAAGTCCAGTTACCCATGATCTTTTTGACACTCAGGTCGAGACTTTGTCTGATACCCATTTCTCCGATTTCCATTTTACTTTTGCTTGCAAAGAAATAATTGATTCCCAGGAACCAGTCTTTTTTGGCAGATAAGCGGATGGTATTATTAAACTGTGCTGAAAAATTGAAATTTTTCACATCAACGATATACGGGGCAAGAACTTCTGTTTGTCCTGGTATTTGAACAGATGTTGGATCTTCACTTACTGTCCCTGAATACATTACATAAGCTAAATTGACAGAGTAATTGGTTGTCCAGATTTCTTTGATCCATGATTTATTCATTCCCAGAGTGAGACCCAGCTGTTTGTTATTTCCATAATTCGTTCTGATATATCTTAGGAATTTAGTCGTAACCATTTTAGGATTTCCATTTTCATCCAGAATGATCTGACCATTTTTGTCCTTTTCCGGTTTGGTGACTGTTCCTTGTAATGGCACCTGATTCGAAGCATCCTCTACATAGTTAAAGCTTAAATTTGCGTAAAATGCATTCTTAAACATATAGTTAATTTCCTGATTGTAATGTTTAGAAGCTAATACAAAAGGATTATTCTGAGTATAATTATCCGGTGTAAAGTAAGTTCTTGATGGATTCAGTTCCCAGAATCTTGGTCTTCTGATCCGGCTTGAGAAAGTGTAGCTTATGTTATTATCTGCATTAATTGCATAGTTGATATTAACATACGGCAACAGGTTGTTATAATTTCTGTCGAAGCTGGTTTTTCCCAGAATCTCTCCGCTGCTTTTAGTCATTTCATAACGGGTTCCTATTTTACTGGACAATTTTTCGTTTAATTTCCTTTCATAAGTGATATATGCTCCTAAGATGTTTTCCTTGTAAATAAAATAATTTGTTTGATCGTAGTCATTTACAAAACCATTAGCAGTATAGATATCCTGTCTTGTATCATTATCTGTTTTCGTATTGTTATAGCTTACTCCCATCAACCATGAATCTCCAGATTTTGTTTTTTTAAGGTAGTCGATATTAGCAGCATAATTATTGATGATTTGGGGAACCCATTGTTTAAACGCTCCATATTTGTTATCCTTGTCAGTTACAAATGGGAAGGTTTCGTTAATACTGTATTTATCCCTGTTAAACCACAAATATGAAATATTGGAAGTCAGTTTACTACCTAATGTATCCGTTTTTATTTCATAATTTAAATTGAAAGAATGGTTTCTTCTTTGTGCGTCTTCATCATTTACGGTTCTGTTTTTTAAAACTCCGTTCTGAATATTTGTGATATCTAAGATTGAGTTAAAGCTCTTGTTGTACCTCATATTATAAGTGAAGCTGAGGTTCTGTTTTTTATCGATTTCATAATCAATATTTACGCTTCCGCCAAAATTTTTATTTGGATCATCATTAAAACCAAAAGATTCATTTTTAAATGTAGAATCTCCGTTAGATAATCTGTATTTTTCTCTTTCTGTCCAGCTTCCTGTATTGAAATTGGAGTTTACAGCAAATTTATTCTGTCTGAAATTAAAAGAAACTCCGGCTGAAGGATTGTTATAATAACTTTGTTCATTTTGCATTTTCAAAGTTCCATTATAACCATTATTCCTCTTCTTTTTCATCACAATATTGATAACTCCCTCGTTGGATTCAACCTGAAATTCACTGCCAGGGACTGTAATTACCTCAATTTTCTGAATATCCTCTGAAGGCGTATTTTTTAGCATTTCAATTAATGATTCAGAATCCATGTTGGTCTTTTTATTATTGATGTAGATAACAACTTCTGACTTTCCCATAATTTTTAATGATTTTCCGTCAATGCTGGAAACCATAGGAGTTTGTTTTAGCAGATTGAAAGAGTTGGTTCCTTTCGCAATAGGGGATGATGCAACATCATAAATAAAACGGTCGCTTTGTTTTCTAAAGACCTGTTTCTTTAAAGTTATACCCTCTATATTTTTAGTTTTTAAAGTATCAGATTTTTGTTGGGCAAAAATAAATCCGCTGAAAAATAAAGCTGAAATGAGAAGTGGCGTTTTCATGATTTT
This sequence comes from Chryseobacterium sp. LAM-KRS1, assembly GCF_013184525.1. Classification (GTDB taxonomy): domain Bacteria; phylum Bacteroidota; class Bacteroidia; order Flavobacteriales; family Weeksellaceae; genus Chryseobacterium; species Chryseobacterium proteolyticum. The sequence continues at coordinate 186,261 of NZ_JAAOIZ010000007.1, read as the reverse complement.
ATTTTTAGTTTGTTAATAGCTTGTATTTGTTATTATTTAACATTACAAAGATATATAATAAATTTAGTATTATGCAATACAAAGTACTTAAAATGTTTTTGACTTATTATTAACTTGTTGATTTTCAGGATATAAATTTTAAATTAAAAATTTTACAGATTAAGATTGTTTCAATTATTTAGACAACTTAAGTTCTAAAGTTGTTACATCATAATCGGCAATTAGGAAAAATTAACATAAAAGAGACTAAAAAAAGTTTCTGTCTCAGTTATATTTCGATGTTGATTATTGCTCAATTAAAAGTGATGTGATAGATATGTACAGGAATGCAATGTAGATAAATAAAAAAAGGACTGATAAGTCCTTTTTTAATATATTGTATATTCAGTGGAGAACCGATTTATTCTCTGTCGAAACGGGCTAATTTTTTGTCCACCCATATTGTGGCAAATGGGAAAAATGCCGAGAGGAGAGCAAAAACAAAATCTTCGTCATCCCATTTGAATATTTTTCTCACCGGAAGACAAAGTAAAAGATATATAGTAAAAAAAAGACCATGAATGTTTCCGATGACAATAATAAAAATTGTGGGAAGCAATCCTTCGTCATCATATCTCTTCCAGATCATGGCAACCCCATAAAGTAAAAAACAGGAAACTGCTTCAGCTACACAGATTTGCTTGAACCATTTAATGATTTTTTCCTGGGGATATTTTGAGAAAAATTTTTCGATGAAATTCATTTATTTACTTATAAATTGAGAATTAAAAGTTAAGAGTTCCTCTTTACCTTCTAGATAGTTTTCAGTATCTGATTTCTACTCCGCAAAATTACTTATAAAAACTACTACCATCCAAATATTCAAAAACCTCAGGAGGGAGCATAGGACGCACATTTTTACCTTCCTTGATCATATGGCGAATTTCTGTTGCAGAAATTTCAATGATAGGGGCTTTGATAAAAGAAATATTTTCGTGTTGTACATACTCAGAATCTTTTTTCTCGCCTTCAAAAATTCGTGGATAAACAATAATATGGTGATTCTTTAATAAAGTTTCGGAATTTTTCCATTTATGGAGGCCCTCCAAATTGTCCTCTCCCATAATCAAGCTGAATGAATGATCAGGGTATTTTTCATTGAGATACGTCAGAGTGTCAATAGTATAACTTGGCCTGGGTAAAGAAAACTCCACATTGGAAGCCCTCATGTTCGGGTAATTTTTAATAGCTGCCTGCACCATATCCAGTCGATTATGATCTTTAAGCAATGATTTTTTATCCTTAAAAGGATTTTGAGGACTTACAACAAACCATAATTCTTCCATATTTGAATTTTCCAGAATATAATTCGCAAGAATAAGATGTCCAATATGTATAGGATTGAAAGATCCGAAGAATAAACCGATTTTTTTCATTTTCATTTGCAGGTGTATATGAGATGCAAAGTATAGTGTTAAAGTTGTATTTTATCCTTAGTCCCTAAACTTCACATCCTTTATATTCAGGTAGTGTGTTACATTTCCTTTCCAGTGATTTTCTTCCAGAGTAAATGCGAGATCGAAATGCTTATTTCTGAAGTCTTCAGAAAATTGCCCCAATTTAAAACCAACGCATTCTATATTTCTACCGGTGGATTCCTGTTTAATATAAAATTTCACGTGGTTATTATCTTTCCCCATTGTTTTTATATAACCGGATAATTTCTGGTTCCTTAAAGTGAGGATGGGTTTCATATTATGTGGACCAAAGGGTGCCAGTTTTCTATGGAAATTTATAAACTCGCGGTTGATATCATCAATTTCTATTTCAGAATCTATAATGATCGATGATTCTTTCTGGTGTTCCTGAATCTTTTCAGCGACCACCTTTTCGAATTTTTCCTTAAAGGCCTCGAATTTTGATTTTTCCATTGAAAGTCCAGCCGCAGCATGATGTCCTCCAAATTTCAAAAAGTACTCTGAGCACATATCCAACGCCTCATGAACATCGAAATCAGAAACTGATCTTGCGGAAGCAACCATTTCTCCGTTGTTACCATCTGTAAAAACCAAAGTGGGTTTATAATAAGTCTCAATGAGTCTGGATGCCACGATTCCGATAACACCTTTATTCCACTCAGGATGGTAAACAATCGTTGTCAGGTTGGTTTCCTGTTGCGATTCAATGATTTGATTAAGTGCCGAAAGCGTCGAATTCATATCGAGTTCCCGTCTTTCATCATTAAGTCCCATAATGTCACTTACAATCTGATGCGCATGTTTCAGATTATCTGAAACCATAAGTTCTACAGCTGCTTTTCCATGAGAAATTCTACCGGCAGCATTGATCTTTGGAGCAATTTCAAAAACAATGTTTGAAATTTCAAAATGGGAAAGTTTATCTTCGGGAATTAAGAGTCTTAATCCTAAATTTCTTGTTTTTCGAAGGGTTTTTAAACCCATTTTGGCCAGAACCCTGTTTTCTCCGGTCATTGAGACAATATCTGCAGCAATAGAAATTGCAAGCAAATCGGTTAATTCAAACAGCTCCGAATCCGGTATTTTATAAATTGTATTTAAACCCTGGCATAATTTAAAGCCAACTCCGCACCCTGAAAGCTCTTTGAAAGGATATCTGCAATCACTTCTTTTAGGATCTAATACGGCAACTGCATTAGGAATTTCTTCTCCTGGTAAGTGGTGGTCACAAATAATAAAATCAACGCCTAAATTCTGCGCATAATTAATCATATCAATTGCTTTGATCCCACAGTCCAGAGCTATAATCAAAGAAAATCCATTCTCCTTTGCAAAATCTATCCCTTCTGTTGAAATACCGTATCCCTCAGAGTTTCTGTCCGGAATATAATAATCAAGATATTTTTTCTGAACTATTTTGCTGAGGTATAAATACATCAGCGCAACAGCAGTTGTTCCATCTACATCATAATCTCCATAAACCAATATTTTTTCACCATTCTCAATAGCTGTTGCAATACGCTCTACAGCCTTTTGCATATCAGCCATTAAAAACGGACTATGTATATCAGTGAGATTGGGCTTAAAAAATTCTCTTGCCTTTTGATAATTGTCAATTCCTCTAAGAACGAGAAGTTTAGATTCAAAAGTTCCGAAACCAAGTGACGAACTTAATCTGTCTACAACTTCCTCATCGGGTTCAGGTCTGTAAATCCATTTTTGACTCATTTCACAAAAATAGGGAAAATATATTTTAAAAAGGAATGATGAACTGTTAATATAATAATATAAAACAAAGATTTTAAGTGACGTTAAAGACCTTTCAATTCTGATTTGTTATTAATATTTATCGAGTCGCTTTTTAGATGTTCGATAGGTTATTTGGAAAAGTTTTAGAGAAAAGTTAACATTTTTTTGATTTTGTAAATCCAAAGATAATTGATTGTCGTAAATGATATTAAATAACTAAACACTTTAAAAATTAATATTATGAAAAAGACGATTAATGTTTCTAGCCAGGGTGCCACACTGGATACCGGTAGAAGAAATTTCTTAAAACTCGGCGGCATTGGACTTGCCATGGCAGGTCTTGCATTAGTAGGCTGTGATGATAATGATGATTTTCAAATGACAGACGACCAGGTATTCGACCTTGGTAAAGGCGATGTCGGGGTATTGAATTATGCTTATGCTCTTGAGCAGCTCGAAGCAGATTTCTATACTAAAGTTGTTAACAGTTTTTATTCAGGTATTTCAACCATTGAAAAAGAATTATTTACTGACCTCTATCATCACGAATTAATCCATCGGGATTTCTTTAAAGCTGCAATATCAGGAGTTACTGCTAATGTACTGCCAAAGCTTGAATTTCAATATCCGGGTGTGAATTTTAATAACAGAAGTTCAGTATTAGCTACTGCTAAGGCTTTGGAAGATACAGGTGTTGCTGCGTATAATGCAGCAGGAAAGTATATTACGGATCCTAACTATTTAGTAATTGCAGGGAAAATAGTTTCTGTGGAAGCAAGACATGCTTCTGCGATCAGAAATCTTATCAATCCCGGATCTGCTGATTTTTCAGGGGATGATGTAATTGATGCCAATGGATTGGATGTGGCAAAAGAGCCAAAAGATGTTGTAATGGCTGCAGGAGGATTTATAAAGACACCTTTTACCTGGAAAGAAAGAGGCATTAACTAAATTATTTACTTTTAAAAACGTACTATTATGAACATTCTTAAATTACTAGATAGATTTTCTGATGATAAATTCTTTACAACAGAAGCATCAAGATTAGAGACCATTACAAATCTTTCAGCATTTGGAAAAAAAGCAGCTATTGCTTCGGTTCCTCTGGGCTTAGGAGTCGCAATGTCAACTCCGGCGAAAGCTGAAAACCGAAATACAACACCAGTTACAGGAAGCTTTTTAAAAAGTGCTTTAACCGATGCGTTACAACTGGCCCTGACGCTGGAATACTTAGAAAATGAATATTACAGTATTGGACTATCTACAGCAAGTTTAATTCCTAATGCTGACCGTACCGTTTTTATGCAAATTTCTAAACATGAGTCTGCACATGTTGGTTTCTTGAAAAGTACATTGACCTCTTTGGGAGTTACACCCGCATCGAAACCTACTTTTGACTTTACGGCGGGAGGTAATTTTACTCCGTTTACAGATTATAATCAGTTTCTTGTTCTGGCGCAAGCCTTTGAAGATACGGGTGTTAGAGCCTATAAGGGACAGGCAGGAAATGTAATGTCTAATAAAGTAGTATTACAGGCTGCTTTACAAATTCACTCTGTAGAAGCCAGACATGCTTCGCAAGTAAGAAGAATGAGAGGAAATAAAGGATGGATTGAACTGGCCAACGGAGGAAATATGCCGTCTGCAACAAACCCTGTGTACGCGGGTGAGGATAATACAAATCAAGCCGGATACAATACTTCAACTGCATTTGGAGCTGCAGCAGGTTCTGCTGCTTACGATGAAATTTTAAGTGGTAGTGATGCAACAGCAATTGCATCTTTATTTATTGTGTAGGTGATTTCTTAATATTAGGTGTGGATCCTTTTCTGAAATTTTTCAGAAAAGGATTTTTTTTGTTGAAAAAATCCTATATTCGCGGGCCAAAAGGAAAATAAAATTAATATGAAAAGAATTGTTTTAAGCATATGCTTACTGGGAGCTGTTCACGCATTTCAGGGACAAAAAATTAGCTTAGGAAAAATTACAGATGTTGCTTCTAAAGGAGCGAAGGTACTCACTTTTACAAATGAGGATGCTGTAAAGTTATCTAAAGAATCTGTGGAATGGATGGATAAAAATAACCCTGTGGCCGGCCCTAAAGACCCATACACCATCAGACTGAATAAACTTTTCGGTAAACATAAATCACAAGATGGACTTAATCTTAATTACAAAGTGTATAAAGTAAAAGATATTAATGCTTTTGCCTGTGCAGACGGAAGCGTTCGCGTGTTTTCCTCATTAATGGATATAATGACAGATGATGAACTGCTGGCAGTAATCGGACATGAAATCGGTCATGTTAAAAATCAGGATACTAAAGACGCTATTAAATCTGCTTATTTAAAGGCTGCGGCATTAGATGCTGCATCTTCAGCATCCTCTGCGGTAGCCACATTAAATGACAGTCAGATAGGTAAGATGGCTAATGCATTTATGGATGCTTCACACAGTAAAAAACAGGAATCTGAAGCAGATGTATACTCATACGATTTTATGAAAACGAATAAGTATAATGTCGTAGCAGAATATACAGCATTTAAAAAGTTGGCTTTGCTTTCCGAAGGAAGTACACAATCCGGTTTTCAAAAAATGTTTAATTCCCATCCCGATAGTGAAAAGCGCGCTCAGAATATTAAGAAAAGAGCAGAAAAGGATGGTCTATGGAAAGATCCTGGAACTGTCACGTTACCAACAACAAAACTTACTAAATAGTAAATACTTGAAAATAAATAAAAAATCCTCAAATAAATTGAGGATTTTTTATTTATTTTCAAGTTGTCTTGATCAATTAAGAATACATTTTTTCTCTTAATTCTTTTACTTTTTTATCCGCAAGATAATCATCATAACTCATCTCTCTATCGATAATTCCGTTAGGAGTTAACTCAATGATTCTGTTACAGACTGTTTGAAGCATTTCGTGGTCATGAGACGCCAGTAAAAGATTTCCTTTGAAATTAGATAAAGAGTTGTTTAGTGTTGTGATACTTTCCAGATCTAAGTGGTTGGTAGGTTCATCTAACAATAGAATATTGGCTTTCTGAAGCATCATTCTACTGAACATACATCTCATTTTCTCACCTCCTGAAAGCACTTTACAAGATTTCAAAGCTTCGTCACCGGAGAATAGCATTCTTCCAAGGAATCCTCTTACAAATTCTTCATGGCGTTCCTCATCATTTTTAGTGAACTGTCTTAACCAGTCAACTAAGTTGATGTCTTCCTGGAAAAAGTCAGTATTATCGAGAGGCATATAAGATTGAGAAGTAGTAATTCCCCAATTGAATGTTCCTTTGTCTGGTTGTGATTCCCCAGCCAATACCTGGAAAAACTCAGTTATAGCCAATGAATTTTTTGAAAGAACTGCAACTTTATCACCTTTTTTAAGGTTTAAGTTAATATCAGAAAAAAGAAGTTCCCCATCTTTAGATTTTTCAAGTCCTTTTACTTCAAGAATCTGATCTCCGGCTTCTCGTTCCATTTCAAAAATAATTGCAGGATATCTTCTGGAAGAAGGTTTGATATCATCAATATTCAGTTTGTCGATCATTTTCTTTCTTGCTGTAGCTTGTTTTGCTTTTGCTACGTTTGAACTGAATCTTGCGATGAAATCCTGAAGCTCCTTCTTCTTTTCCTCTGCTTTTTTATTTGCCTGAGCTCTCTGTCTTGTTGCCAACTGAGACGCCTGATACCAGAAAGAATAGTTACCGGTATAAAGATTAAGTTTTGCATAGTCTAAATCTCCGATGTGCGTACATACGGTGTCTAAGAAGTGACGGTCGTGAGAAACAACAATAACGGTGTTTTCATAATCAGCCAGGAAATTTTCAAGCCATGCGATAGTGTCGATGTCAAGGTCATTGGTAGGCTCATCGAGAATTAAAACATCAGGATTTCCAAATAATGCCTGAGCTAAAAGAACTTTTACTTTGTCTTTGTTTTCTAGTTCACTCATCATCTGCCAATGCATATCATCCTTGATTCCTACGTTAGAAAGCATTGTTTGCGCATCAGATTCTGAATTCCATCCTCCCATTTCATCATAGATAACACCAAGCTCTCCAGCTTTAATACCATCTTCATCAGAGAAATCTTCTTTTGCGTATAACGCATCCATTTCCGCTTTTATCTCGAATAACTTTTTGTTACCTCTTAATACTGTTTCAAGGACATTATATTGGTCGTATGCAAAGTGATCCTGCTCTAAAACAGACATTCTTTTTCCAGGCTCTAATGATACACTTCCTGTGGTTGGGTCTTGTTTTCCGGTTAATATTTTAAGGAATGTTGATTTTCCTGCACCATTAGCTCCGATAATCCCATAACAATTTCCTTTAGTAAACATAATGTTTACCTCGTCAAAAAGAACTCTTTTCCCGAATTGTAAAGATAAGTTAGATACTGTTAACATATAGTTTTGTAAATTTGGCGCAAAAATACGAAAAGAATTTGGGTAATTTATAATAATGTAATAGTCAAGTTTTTAAATGAAAGGTATTTTTGTATATTTCATAAAGAAATTTTAATATAATGAAGATCGAGAAAACAGTTAACATATTAAACAGAAGAGCCCGTTTTGAATACGAAATCATTGAAGAAATTGAAGCTGGAATGGTTTTAACAGGCACAGAGATAAAATCTTTACGTTCTTCAAAAGCATCTATCGCAGAATCCTTCTGTCAGTTTATTGATGGGGAATTGTACATCATTAACATGATGATTGATGAGTACAAATTAGGCACTTTTTACAATCATAAAACAAAAAGGGAACGGAAATTGCTCTTGCACAAAAAAGAATTACAAAAATTCGAGAAAAAGTTAAAAGATGCAGGGAACACAATTATACCTTTGAAGTTGTATATTACGGATAAGGGAAAAGCTAAGGTCTTAATAGCCCTTGCAAGAGGGAAAAAGCTTTTTGATAAAAGGGAAGCGATAAAAGATAGAGAAAATAAACGAACCCTGGATAGAATATTAAAGAAAAGTTAAAAATCATTCAAAAAACTTTGTATATAAAGAAAAATTATATTTATTTTGCAATATCAATTATTTAATCATTTAATTCTATGAAAAATCTAAAATTAGGAATTTCAGCATTGGCACTTACTGTTGCTTCTACTGTATTCGCACAGACTACCAACAATCCGTGGATGATCGGAGTTGGTGCTCATGCGGAAAATCATACAGCTCAGAGAAACAACTTCAGTAATACTTTTGCTGCAAGAAATTTAACAAAGACTTTGTTCAATATGAACAACTTCTCTATTACGCCTCCATTATCTAAACTTACTGTAGCAAGAAATATCGGTAAAGGTTTAGTAATCGACTGGCAGACTTCAGTAGGGAACGTTGACAATAAGAGATTCAACAGCGGGAAAGAATTTTTCCTAATGACTGGTCTTGGTTTCCAAGCTAAGGCAGCGGGTCTTTTATGGAACGAGGAGTCTTGGTTTGATCCATACTTAAGAGTAGGTGCGAACTATTTAAGACATGATTATACTGCATTAACTTTCCCAAGAACTGACGCTAACGGTTATGTTATCAGTAACGGGGATAACGGTAATGAAAACGGTAAAGCTAACTTCTTTACAGTTTCTACTGGTGCTGGTATCAACTTCTGGGTAACTAAAAACTTCGGTTTAGGTGTTCAAGGAGATTATGTTTCAACTCCAGGTGATAAATCTACAGTTGCAAACTTCTGGCAAGCTTCTGCATCTTTGAACTTTAGATTTGGTAACAGAGATAGAGATAAAGATGGTATCTTAGATAAAGACGATCTTTGTCCTGATACTCCAGGTTTACCAGAATTCCAAGGATGTCCTGATACTGACGGTGATGGAGTTCCAGATAAAGACGATCAATGTCCAGATGTAGCAGGACCAGTTGAAAACAACGGTTGTCCTTGGCCAGATACAGATGGTGACGGTGTTATCGACAAAGATGATGCTTGTCCTACAGTAGCAGGTCCAGCTGAAAACAACGGTTGTCCTTGGCCAGATACAGATGGTGACGGTATCCTTGATAAAGATGATGCTTGTCCTACAGTTCCTGGATTACCAGAATACAACGGATGTCCTAAGCCTAAAAAACAAACTGCAACTGAAGTAGAAAACGAATTCAGAAATGTTTATTTCGATTTCAACAAGTCTTCAATCAAAGCTGAGTCTAAGCCAGCGTTAGATAGAGCAGCTGATATCATTAAGAAAGATGGAGGTCACTATCTATTAGAAGGAAGAACAGATGCTAAAGGTTCTGAAGTTTACAACTTGAAATTATCTAGAGAAAGAGCTGCTTCTGTAGTTGCTGCTTTAGATGCAAGAGGAGTAGATGCTAACGCACTTAAATCTGTAGGTGTTGGTAAAGCTAAAGCTACAGTTCCTGCAACAGCTTCTGATGCTGAAAGACAAGCTGATAGAAAAGTAGTTGTAACTGCTATCGAAGATGATGCTCAATGGAATTCAATCGCTAAGAAAGATTACGCTGATGCACCTGCTAAGAAAGCAGTAGCTAAGAAAAAATCTACAGCTAAGAAAAAAGCTCCAGCTAAAAAAGCTGCTGCTAAAAAGAAAAAATAATTAATTTTTCTAAATAATTAATACCTCCAAATTTTTTGGAGGTATTTTTTTTTCGTTGACTTTTAAGTAATTTTGTTCAAAATTTAAAAATAAAAATGGGAAGAGCGTTTGAATATAGAAAAGCTTCGAAAATGGCGCGTTGGGATAAAATGGCCAAGACTTTCTCTAAAATTGGTAAAGATATAGCGTTAGCAGTAAAAGCAGGTGGAGCAGACCCGGAATCAAATCCGGCGTTAAGAAGATGCATCCAGAATGCCAAAGGTGCAAATATGCCGAAAGATAACGTGGAAAGAGCAATCAAAAAAGCAAGTGGAGCTGATGCTGAAAACTATGAAGAGGTAACATACGAAGGGTATGGACAAGGAGGAGTTGCTTTCTTTGTAGAATGTACTACAAATAATACGACAAGAACGGTAGCGAATGTAAGAGCTGTCTTTAATAAATTTGATGGTAACCTGGGGAAAAACGGGGAACTTGCCTTTATCTTCGATAGAAAAGGGATCTTTTACATCGATCCAAGCCAGGTAAAAATGGATTGGGATGAATTTGAAATGGAGATGATTGATGGTGGCGCAGAAGATATTGATAAAGATGATGAAGAAATAATGATCACTACTGCATTTGAAGATTTCGGTTCTTTATCTCATAAATTAGATGAACTAAAAATTGAAGTTAAAAGCGCAGAGCTTCAAAGAATTCCAAACAATACAAAAGAAGTTACTGAAGAGCAGTTTAAAGCCAATATGAAAATGCTTGATCGCTTTGAGGAAGATGATGATGTACAAAATGTTTATCATAACATGGAAATTACAGAGGAGCTCATGAACTCTTTGTAAAAAAATAATATAACATTCATATACAGTTAACTTTCAATTAGTTTCTTTGCATAAAACTATGAAAAGAAACGTTGAATTAGTTGTTATTTCGGATGTGCATTTGGGAACTTATGGATGTAAGGCTAAAGAATTGTTAAGATATCTGAATTCTATTCAACCGAAAATTCTGGTTTTGAATGGTGATATCATTGACATCTGGCAATTCAAAAAGTCTTACTTCCCTAAACCTCATTTGAAGGTAATTAAAAAGATTCTCTCATTTGCAACAAAAAATACCAAGGTATATTACATTACCGGAAATCATGACGAGATGTTCCGAAAGTTTACCGATTTCGAATTAGGTAAACTTAAAGTCTGCAACAAAATCTGTCTTGATATTGATAAAAAGAAAACATGGATCTTTCATGGTGATGTATTTGATGCATCTGTTCAACATTCTAAATGGATCGCAAAACTAGGCGGAAAAGGATATGATTTGCTAATCATGATCAATAACGTCGTTAATTGGATCCTGGAAAAAATGGGTAGGGAAAAATACTCATTCTCCAAAAAAATCAAAAATAACGTAAAAAAGGCGGTAAAGTATATTGGTGACTTTGAACTTACGGCTTCTGAACTTGCAATAGATAATCATTACGACTATGTTATATGCGGTCACATCCATCAGCCTCAAATTCGTAAAGTTACCAATAAAAAAGGCGCTTGCACTTATCTTAATTCCGGAGACTGGATAGAGAACTTATCAGCTTTGGAGTACCATGATAAAGAATGGAAGATCTTTTACTATGATGAGCATAAACATCTGCTGCAGGATGATGAAACAGAGGAAATTCAGGATCTTGATACCAACGAACTTCTTAAAATTGTAACTAACTTTTCTGAATGAAAATCTTATATGCGTTTCAAGGCACAGGTAACGGACATGTTGCAAGGGCTCAGGAGATCATTCCTATATTAAAAAAATATGCTTCGGTTGATACTTTAATCAGTGGTCATCAATCGCAATTAAAGGCTGATTTTGACATTAACTTTCAATATAAAGGGATTTCCTTACTCTATAACAAAACAGGTGGTTTATCCTATCGAAAAACATTTACTGAAAATAAATTTATTGAGGCGGTAAAAACAATCAATGATCTGGAACTAAAGCAGTACGATCTCATCATTAATGACTATGAACCGTTAACGGGGTGGGCAAGCAAGCTAAAGAATCTTCCGATGATTGAGCTTAGTCATCAGGCTTCGATGAGTTTTGCTGAAACTCCAAAACCTAAAAAAAGAGATTTCCTGGGTGAACTTATCTTGAAGTATTATGTACCCAGTGAAAGAAGGATTGGTTTTCATTTTGAAAATTATCATCCACAAATAAAGAAGCCGGTCATAAGACATAAAATACGAAATCTTAATCCTGATAAAAAAGGATACTACCTGGTTTATTTACCAAGCTTTTCTGATGAAAATATTATTAAAGTATTAAAACAAATTCCTGTGCAGTGGAAGGTTTTTTCCAAGTACAGTAAAGTGAGGCTTAAAATAAAAAATGTTGAAATATTCCCCATCGATGAAAAGGAATACCTGACCTGTTTTGAAAATTGTGATGGTATCTTATGTAATGCAGGTTTTGAAGCTCCGGCTGAAGCTCTCTTTATGGATAAAAAGTTGTTTGTTATTCCAATTCATAATCAATATGAGCAGGAGTGCAATGCCTGTGCTCTGGATAAGATGGGAATTCCCAATTCTAAAGTATTAAAGCTTGGGGAAATAATGGAATGGGTAGCTTCAGATCATCACATTAAAGTAGATTACCCTGATGATATTGAACAAATACTGTTAAACGAGGTTTTAATTCTTTAAAAAAATATCATCTACATCATTCATTCTCATCATTACTGATCTGGCATAAGAACAATGAGGATACACTTTCCAATTGTTTTCCCTTGCGAATCTGATGGCCTCTTCTACGAGGTATTTTCCCATTCCTCTGCCCTCAAATTCAGGATGCACTAAAACAAAGGATATAATGAATTTGTTTTCTTCCGGGAAGATGGTGTAGGTCAGTCTGCCAATTTCTGTAAGTTCATTGTTTAGTGTAAGAACTCCTCCGTTTCCGGATTTATTGTTTTCAAATTTCATAATTAAAAGCTTAGTATTGTATCACGTGCAAAAACTGCACCGACTTGGATTCGAATGTAATCTATGGACAAAGATAATTCCAAACAGAAATTCTAATTATCTTTTCCTGTATAATAGTTATAATCTTTGATGATAATATTAATAAACTGTCTTTCCGTCATTTTTACAGGATCAACTTCCAGTTTCAAAATATTCTTGATCTTGTCGGAAAGCTTACTGATGATTTGCCGGTCATCTACTCTTAGGGCCTTTGTGTAATTATCTTTAATAATTCTCATATCATTATCACTTAACGCAATAACCTGAGGGAATGAAGGAACGTAATCCTCCTGTATGTTTTCCAGGATCGTATGAGAAATATTAATGCTATTTTTTAATGAAATAACAGCTGTGCCTGATGCGATATCCCCGAGGCGCTGATTATTTTTAGAAACAATCATGGAAATTAATCCGATAACACCCGCAAAAGATGTGTCTATTATCCTGAATACCCAACGGATCAGATAATCTCCAAAACCAGCCTGGTATCCGTCGATTTTTACCACACGGATTTTCATTACTTTTTTTCCGGGAGTCTGCCCTTCCATTAAGCTTTCCAAAACCAAAGGATAGATGTAAATGGGAAATGTGATGGCAATATAAATAGCCATCTGAGACCATTGATCCAGGCCATTTAATAAATATCCCAAATCAAGAAAATTGAAAAATACATAGAAAGTAACGACTGCATAAGCGACTTTGATCAGGAGATCTATAATAAATGCAAGCATTCTTTCTCCAACACTGGCAATGTTGAAATTAATATTTACATTTTGTGAGGTATTAATCGCAATTTGAGACATAATTTTTATTATTTTAGCCTTTAGATTATGAGAGAAGTTTATTTCATAAAACAAAATAAAGAAAAATGGTTGGGAATTGAACAGGTTATTCAAGGGAAAATAAAAAAAAATCCGGATGACCTGTCATCGTTGTATATCAACCTCATTAATGATCTTTCTTTTGCTCAGACTTATTATCCTAAAAGTAATACTACGGTTTATTTAAATCATCTTTCTTCACAGATATTCCAGAAAATTTACAAAACAAAAAGGGTAGAGGAAAACAGAGTCCTTTATTTCTTCAAAACAGAGGTTCCTTTGTTAGTGTATCAATACAAAAGATATTTGCTCTACGCGTTTTTGTTTTTTGCATTGTTTACTTCAATAGGAGTCCTTTCAGCAATTTATGATAAGGATTTTGTAAATATAATTCTGGGTGAAAGTTATGTGAATGAAACAATAGAGAATATTAAGAAAGGAAATGCGGTTGGTGTCTATCAAAGTGGTTCTACATGGGGAAGTACCATTGGGATTATCTTTAATAACATTGGGGTAGGTGCTAAATTGTATATTTACGGAGTTTTTGGAGGAGTAGGTACACTGTATGCATTACTTTCAAACAGTGTGATGCTCGGATCCTTCCAGTACTTCTTTTATGACTATGGGGCACTTAAGGATAGTGCAAGAGGAATATGGTTACACGGTGTTTTTGAAATTTTCGCAATGGTTGTTGAAGCTATGTGCGGATTAATTCTCGGGGCATCAATTTTATTTCCAAGAACCCTGTCGAGATTCAACTCATTTAAAAATGGATTTAAAGATTCCTTCAAAATATTTTTAAGTACAATTCCTTTTACCATTTGTGCGGGAATTATTGAAGGCTATGTTACAAGGCATGCTTTAAAAATGCCATTAGCTTTAAACTTAATTATTATCCTAGGTTCGCTAACGGTTATCGGATATTATTATTTTATTTATCCATCCGTTGTCAATAAAAAAATTAAAAACACAGATGATGCAGCTATATAAAAAAAGAGATTTCGGGACCTTTATCAGTGATAGTTTTAATTTTTTCAAATTATATGGAAAGAATTATTTCAAAAACTATATTTTGCTGAATGGTTTGTTGCTGATTTTAATGACTACCATTTTTGTTTTTGGATACAGGGAACTGTTTTCCCAGATATTCGGGTCAAATATGAATGGTAACAGTTACTATTTTCAGCAGTATTTTGAAGATAATGCAGGGATGTTAATTGTTGTTTGCTTGCTTACGTTTCTGCTTTTTTTTATCCTGGTGATTGTCAATTATCTTTATCCTGTTTTTTATCTGAAAAGACTTTCAAAGGGCGAAGAAAAAATAAGGACAGATGATATTCTCAGCGATTTTAAAAATAACGCAGGAAGAATAGGTACACTTTGCCTGGGAATGGTATTTATTGTAACTCCCCTGGCTTTGATTATGATCGGCATCTCATACGCATTGATACTAATTATCATCGGATTATTTATTATGTTGCTGGTGTATCCGACATTGTTTAATGTTGTTACATTTTTGATGTATGATTATTTTAATAGTGGCCGCGGTTTTTTTGAGAGTTTAAGTTATTCGATAAGATCACAGTTTTCTTATACCAACGGAAGGGAAAAGTCTCCTTACTGGAAGTATTGGGGAGCTACAACGATCATTTTTCTTATCATGTATACCATAACCACCATTTTCACATTTATTCCCATGATATTTTTCTACAGTTCAATTCTTACTTCAGCTCCTGATGGAAATTTTGAACAAAATCCCTTTCAGGGAGCCATGGGAGTGCTTTTTTTTGTGATATATGGGATTTCCATGCTGCTTTCATTTTTTCTTTCAAATATTATGTATATCAATTCTGGATTGATGTATTACGATAGCAGGACAGATCTGCATCAGAAGGTGGAACTTGCAGAAATAGAAACCATCGGTAATAATGAATAAAATTGTTTTTTTCTTACTGATCTTTTTCTCAACAGGATTCGTGTATGCTCAGGATGACATTGAATTGCCGCCGGAAGCATATGTTGAAGATTCTTTGAGTACAGGGCATTATAAAAATATGTACCGTGCAGATTCTGTATTGATAGAACACCCGGTTTCTGAAAATACGGTTTATCCTAAAAAATTCAGGGAAAATCTTAAGTCAAGATACAAAGGAAATGAGTTTGATTACACAACGATAAAACCCAAGGAATCTTTCTGGCAAAAACTGCAACGGAAAATAGCAAGAATTCTTGAGGGTATTTTCGGTGAGGATACCTTTGGAACCTCTGCAAAGGTTACCACTATTGTGATGCGTTTATTTGCCATTCTACTTATAGGTTTTCTGCTATATTTTATTGTCAGGTATCTCATAAGTAAAGATGGCAATTTCTTCTTTGGGAAAAAGAATAAAAAAGTAAATATCAATGAAGAAGAATTGCATGAAAATATCCATGAAATCAATTTTCCTGAGAGCATTGCAAAATTTGAAGTAACAGGAGATTACCGTTCCGCAGTACGTTATCAGTTTTTGTACGTTCTTAAAAAGTTGAGCGATAAAAAGCTTATCATCTGGAATCCTGAAAAGACGAATAAAGATTATGCAGCAGAGCTTAAAACAGAACACCTGAAAAAAGAATTTTCAAACCTTTCCTATATATTTGATTATGTATGGTATGGTGAATTTAGTATTACCGAACAGGATTATTTGAAATTTAAAAATCAATATCAGACATTTAAGCCATAATAAAATCTTTAAAAATGAATAAAACTTTCAAAATATATGCTGTAATTTTCATCATTATCATGGTGATTCTGGCATTGCTTGAAGTTAATAAAAAGGAAGTTACAGACTGGCGAAAGAACTTTGATCCAAATGAAAAATCACCTTTTGGGTTATTTGTATTTAACAAAGAGTCTAAAGATCTTTTTAAAAATCAGCTTAAAAAAATAGCTGAAACACCATATGAATATTATAATGAGAATAAAAAGCAGTCTCACAATATTTTAATAATAGAAAAAGAAATTGACAGGGAATCCTGGCGCAGTATCTTGAATGAAGTCTCCAAAGGATCGGATGCTATGTTGATTGCAGGCAGGATACCAAAAGAAATTTCTGATAGTATAGGCTTTTGTGCTTCTCAAATCTCTTTTGAAGATCAGAATGTGTTAAAGCTTACAGATAAGAAATATCAGAATGATTTTATTAACTTAGATAAATTTCCGTCTGGAAGAGGATTTTCTTATGTTAAACCCGGTGTTGAGATACTAGGAAAGACTGTTGAAAAGAATAACACTGATCAGGCAAATTTTATAAAAGTAAAGTTGGGAAAGGGAAATATTTTCGTTCATAGTGAGCCACTTTTTCTCACCAACTATTATCTTCTGAAACCTGGAAATATAAAATATGCACAGGATGTTTTTTCGTATCTTAACGATAAAGAAACCATTTGGTTTGTGGAAGCTGCAGATGCCAAGGCTTCTTCCCGCTTTTTTATGAGATTTATTCTGTCAAAACCAGCGCTGAAATATGCATGGTGGGTATTTTTAGGAGGGATGATCTTATTTATTTTTTTCAATGCAAAAAGGAAACAGAGAATTGTTCCTGTAATAGAACCTCTGAAAAATACTTCTGTGGAATTTGTGAAAAGTATCGGAAATCTTTATCTGCAGGAAGGTGATTTTCATGATATGATGGCTAAAAAAGCCCAATATTTCCTGAATAAAGTTAGAATGGATCTTCTTATCGATACCCAGAATCTCGATAATGCGTTTGCAAAGAAACTGCAATTGAAAACAGGGAAAAATATAGAGGTAATTACCGAAGCTATTGCTCTTATCCGGAAAGCTCAGGATCCTTATGCCAGTGTAATGAAAGAAGATCTCACCAGAATGAATACGATCCTGGATGAAATAATACGATAAATAATATAACGATGTAGTAACTGTGGTTACGGATACATTGACAAATGATAAATTAAAATTGTATGGAAAACCTTGAGAACGAAAATTTAGAAAATCAAAGTTCTATAAATCTTGATAAAGAAGAAAACGATTTTCAATCGAGAATCGATATGATTGAACTCCGTGTGAGTTTAGAAAAAGTAAAAGCCGAAATAAGTAAGGTGATTGTGGGGCAGGAGAGTATGATAGAACATCTTTTGGCAGCGCTCCTTTCAAATGGACATGTTCTCATTGAGGGAGTTCCCGGAGTTGCAAAAACCATTACGGCAAAGTTGCTGGCAAAAACTATTGATGTAAATTTCAGCAGAATACAATTTACCCCTGATCTGATGCCTTCGGATATTTTAGGGACTTCAGTATTCAGCGTGAAAAATTCGGAGTTTGAGTTTAAAAAAGGACCTATTTTCTCCAATTTTATTTTAATTGATGAGATCAACAGGTCTCCGGCAAAAACACAAGCTGCTTTGTTTGAAGTAATGGAAGAAAGGCAGATTACAATGGACGGTATCCGATATACGATGGAGGAGCCGTTTTTAGTCGTTGCTACACAAAATCCGATTGAGCACGAAGGAACATACAGGCTTCCGGAAGCACAGTTAGACCGGTTTTTGTTTAAAATAAATGTTGGGTATCCTAATCTTGAACAGGAAGTTCTGATTATTAAGAATCAACATGAAAGCAGGACCGAAGATAAAACAGAAGCAGTAGGACGTGTTATCACTGCGCAGCAATTAAAAAACTATCAGCAGTTGGTGAAAGAGATCATTGTAGAAGCACAGCTGATGGAGTATATTGCTAAAATCATTGTTAATACAAGAGAAAATCAGTTTTTATATTTAGGAGCCTCACCAAGGGCAAGTTTAGCCTTACTTACGGCATCTAAAGCCTTTGCGGCTTTAAGGGGGCGGGATTTTGTAACTCCGGAAGATATCAAAGAAGCCAGTTATGCAGTGTTGAGACACAGAGTAATTGTTTCGCCGGAAAGAGAAATGGAAGGTTTAAGTGCTGACGAAATTATCAGACAGATTCTGGAGGGAATAGAAATTCCAAGATAAATAATAAGTGATATTATAAAATTTCAAAATGTTGAAGAGAGTAATAGATTCCTTGTAGTGGATTTATAAGGCTGTCATAAAATTTGTTATCCACAACCTGAAAAATGAGAAACTTATACATTAATAATCGCTTTTTCTTCACGCTCATTGGAGTGGGGATACTTTATGTTCTGGCTTTTTTCTTTCCAATTTTTATTTATGTAGCTCATATTGTGCTCTTGCTTTGCTTTTTGGCTGCAATGGTAGATTATCTTTTACTTTTTAATCAAAAAGAAGGTGTTTTAGCACAAAGGATCTTACCTGAAAAGTTATCAAATGGTGATGAGAATCCAATAAAAATTGATATTAAAAATAATTATGGTTTTAAGATCAATACTAAAATCATCGATGAAATTCCGTTTCAGTTTCAGAAAAGGGATTTTTTAATTCGAAAAGAAATTGATCCCGGCAGAAATGCATTCTTTCAATATATTCTTGAGCCTAAAGAAAGAGGTGAATATAATTTTGGTAGCTTAAATGTTTATACTTCTTCTCCGATAGATTTTGTTTCGAAAAGATATAGATTCCAGAAAAATGCAAATTTAGCGGCATATCCTTCTTTTGTTCATTTACGGAAATATGAATTAATGGCTCTTCAAAGTGAATTCTTATTGGGGGGTATCAAAAAAATCAGAAAGCTCGGCCATACCATGGAGTTTGAGCAGATCAAGGATTATGTTCCCGGGGATGATATCAGGACAATCAATTGGAAGGCTACATCAAAGACCAATCGTTTGATGGTTAATCAGTTTCAGGATGAAAAATCTCAAAGGATTTTCATGCTGATTGATACTGGGCGAACCATGAAAATGCCATTTAAAGAGCTAAGTCTTCTTGACTATTCTATCAATGCGACAATGGCCCTGTCTCATATTATATTAAAAAAAGGAGATCGGGCAGGGATGATGACATTCTCTAAAAAAACTGAAAACAAGATAGCTGCAGAAAACAAATCCGGTCAGCTAAAGAAAATTTCGGAATCACTTTATAATATAAAAACCAATTTTTTTGAAAGTGATTTTAATCGCCTTTATCAGGATGTAAAATATTCAATCAACCAAAGAAGCCTGATTTTACTTTTTACAAATTTTGAAACGCTGGATGGTTTGAACAGGCAGTTAAAGTACTTGCGTGGCATTTCAAAAAATCATTTGTTGGTCGTTGTATTTTTTAAGAATTCGGAACTCCAGACTTTAATTCATAAGAATCCGGAGAGTATGCAGGAGATTTATGATGAAGTTATTGCTGAAAAATTTGAATTTGAAAAGAAACTGATCATTCAGGAACTACGGAAATATGGGATTTATACAGTATATACACTTCCTGAAAATTTAAATATCGATGTTATCAATAAATATCTGGAGATAAAAGCCAGAGGAATTTTATAATTTTGCCTATGAGAATAATAACTGTTATCTGTCTTTTGGCATTTCTGATAAATTGCCAGGAGAAGCGAGAAAAACTTAAGAGAGAAGGTAAACCCGATATCATGTATTTCAAAAATGCTGATGAGGAAATGAATAGTGCTGTAAAAAACGCGAAAGAAACTTTACCCGAATTTCAAAACGCGATACAAAGTAAAAACCCTGATTATTCCAATTTTACATTAAAACAGCAGTTTGACACATCTGATGGAGGTGGAGAACATATCTGGATCGGAGATATTCAGTTTAAGGATGGGAAATACTATGGGATTGTTCAAAATGAGCCGTTTGATAAAAAAATATTGGTCAAGTTAGGAGATTCGGTTGAAGTTCCCATTGAAAGAATTAGTGATTGGAAATATAATGACAAGAATATTGTAAAAGGGGCTTACACAATAAAGGTTGTAAGAAAATATATGAGTCCTGAAGAAAAAAAAGAAATGGATGCAGAAGGATTAATTTACGAATAAAGAAAAATATTAATTAGAATGAAAATTACATTAAACAGAATAAACGACGACTTTTTATTTGAGTGTACTAATTCTCAAGGAAATTCAATCCTTTTGGATAATACATCACAACCCGGAGCAAAAGGTGTTTCTCCCATGGAAAGTGTTTTAATGGCAGTTGCAGGATGTAGTGGAATAGACGTCGTGTCCATATTAAAAAAACAAAGACAGGATATCACTGGTTTTAAAGCAGAAGTAGAAGGAGAGAGAGTACCTGTCGATGATGCTAAGCCTTTTAAATCAATTAAAGTTCAGTTTTTTTTGGAAGGTAACATCGACCCTGCTAAGGCTTTGAAAGCAGCGCAGTTATCATTTGATAAATACTGTTCTGTTTCTAAAACTTTGGAGCCGAACGTAGAAATCGGTTATGATGTATTTGTAAATGGCGAAAAAATTTAAGGATGTTATAAACAAAATAAAAAAGCCGGATTGTTAAAATCCGGCTTTATGCTTATTATGTGTTGTTGAGGGTATTTTCTTTCTTTAAGATTTAAACATTGAGTTTCATTTTCTTAAAGGTTAACGATGTAAATATATGAAATATTTATCAATAATCTATTATAATTATTATTTTTGTTGCTTGTTTTGGTTTATGGCTAAAATTAAGGCATCAATGATGTTCAATACTAAAGGTTAATTAATTGATAAAAAAAATGTACCACTTAAGAAAGTGGTACATTTTTATTCTATCTCGGTTTCATCAATTTAGCGACCGTTGCCGTCCATCCTGTTTGATGTGAGGCGCCAACTCCACGTCCGTTATCTCCGTGAAAATATTCATAAAAGGTGATATAATCTTTGAAATGCTCATCGTGATTAAACTTATTGTTCCCCCCATTAAAAGCTCTTTGTCCCTGTTCATCTTTAAGGAATATAGAACATAGCCTGTTACTGATATTTTGTGCTACTTCATCCAGATTCCTTTTATCTCCGCTTCCTGTTGGTAATTCCACTTTCAGGCTGTTTCCATAATAGAAATGAAAACGCTGCAGACTTTCGACAATCAAAAAGTTAATAGGGAACCAGATCGGGCCTCTCCAGTTACTATTTCCTCCAAACATTCTGCTGTCACTTTCCGCGGGGGTATAATAAACCACATTTTCTGTCCCATGAACAGAGAAAATAAAAGGATTTTCTTCATATACTTTAGACATAGCCCTGATCCCATAAGAACTTAAAAATTCTTTTTCATCCAACATTCTTGTCAAGACTTTTGTTAGTCTGTTTTTACGAAGAATACTCATTAAATGTTTTCTGCCATGACCTTCTTCATCCCAATGGGAAACCAGTTTCGTAAGTTCCGGCTTATTTTTCAGCACCCATTCCATTCTTATTTTAAAGTTGGGCATTTTTTCCAATAATCCATGATCGATAATCTCCACAGCAAATAAAGGAATAAGTCCGACAATACTTCTTAAACGAAGCGTAACACTTTCGCCGTTCCCAAGTTGTAGTACATCATAGAAAAAACCATCTTCTTCATTCCAAAGGCCTTCTTTTCCATCACCCATGTTTTCCATCGCTTCCGCGATGTAAAGATAATGCTCAAAAAACTTAATGGCCATGTCTTCATATACCTGATAGTATTGGGCAAGTTCCATTGCAATTCTCATCATATTCAATGCATACATTGCCATCCAGCTTGTACCGTCTGCCTGTTCAAGATGCTCACCGTCTTTAAGTTCCATATTACGATCGAAAGCTCCGATATTATCAAGACCTAGAAAACCGCCGCCGAAAATATTTTTACCGTTTTTATCCTTACGGTTTACCCACCAGGTAAAGTTCAAAAGTAATTTTTGAAAAACCTTTTCCAGAAACAGGAGATCCGGTTTTCCATTGGTCTTTTCATCAATCTTAAATACCCTGAAACAAGACCAAGCATGGACAGGTGGATTTACATCACTTAAGTTCCATTCATACGCCGGAAGTTGTCCATTAGGATGCATATACCACTCTTTGGTTAACAAGAGAAGTTGGTTTTTTGCAAACTGGGCATCAATTAATGCATAGGGAACGCAGTGAAAAGCGAGATCCCAGGTAGCATACCATGGGTATTCCCATTTGTCCGGCATTGAAATAATGTCCTTATTGTGCATGTGGTTCCACTCTGTATTTCTTACATAGTGGTTGAAATCCCTCGGTGCATCAAAATTAGGATCTCCCTTAAGCCATTTCCCAACATTATAATGATAAAATTGTTTGTTCCATAATAGCCCTGCGAAAGCCTGACGTTGAACATTTCTTTCATCATCATTCGTTACATCGTGCTGAACTTCTTCATAGAATTCGTTGGCCTCAGCAATCCGGGTGTTGAAAATCTCATCAAAATGATGAAATGGTTCATCGGTGTCGTTTGGCGACAGCCTGAAATCAAAGGTTTTTGATTGTCCCCCACCAATAATTTCTTCAATCACAAAAGCCGCTTTTGAGCCTCTTTTTTCCGGATTAACGGTATTGGAGTTATGAATAATGTGATCGTTTATACCATCCTTGAAATAGGTGTTATCTGTTAAAGGAGCTCCGTATAATTTAGGTGTATTGGTTTCATTATCACAAAAGAGACTTTTGGCACCGGTGTTTCTTGAATAGAATTTTTTGATGGAAATACTATCATGGTTAATATCAATACAGCCGTCGTATGAGGCGTTTAGCTGCCCCTTATAAGTATTATATCCCCATTTCCAGTTGTTACGGAACCAGGCTGTTGGAGCGACAACAATAGGTGCATCGTTTTGGCTCCTGTTACAAACTGTGATACGGACTAAAAAATCGTCAGCATCTGCTTTACAGTATTCGATGAAAATATCAAAATATTCATCATTATCAAAGATTCCGGTATCAAAGATTTCAAATTCAGCTTCTTTTTTGCTTCGTCTTCCGTTTTCAGATAGCAGGTGATCATAAGGAAATTCATGGATCGGATATTTATACACCATCTTCATATAACTATGGGTAGGCGTGTTGTCCAGATAGTAAAAGATCTCTTTGATATCTTCACCATGATTGCCCTGGGGATTACTCAATCCGAAAAAACGTTCTTTGATCATTTTGTCCTTTTTGTTCCAAAATGAAAGAGCGAAACAAAAAAGCTGTTTGGTGTCCGATATTCCGGCAATCCCTTCTTCACCCCAACGGTAGGCATAACTTTCAGCTTTATCATGATTGGTGAAATTCCACGCATTGCCATTGGGACTATAATCCTCACGAACATTACCCCATTGTCTGTTGCTTACATAAGGCCCCCAGTTTTTCCATTTTATATCCTGTAATCTTTGTTTTTCTGCAGTCATAGTTCATCATTTTTCACTACGAAGGTAATTTTTTTGAAAAATAATTCCAATTTTTTCTATCTGAATAATTCTTAACACATCCTTGTAACTATAATGATTACAGGGATTTTCAGAATAAATTAATTTTTTCATGAAAAAATTAAATAAAATATTATATCTTTGCAGCATTCGATCATTCAAATATTGAAAATGTTATCAAGAAAGGTTGAGGGATTAGACCCGATGAAACCTTAGCAACCCTTTGTGCAAGCGAAGAAGGTGCTACGTTCTACCAAATTATTTTTTGGACAGATAACTTACTGAGTTTTTCAGCCATTTCCTGTGGCATTTTCAATTGTATTATAAATAATGTATAATAGAATTGAAAACAGAACTAAAACATATTAATCTTTCATATCAAACTAATTCCGGAAAGGAATGCAATATCCCGTTGAGCTATCAGACCTTCGGGAAAGAGCTGTTTTCGGCACCTGTTATTTTAATCAACCATGCTTTAACGGGAAATTCCAATGTATCGGGAACAAATGGCTGGTGGAAGCAATTAGTAGGAGATGGCCAGGTGGTTGATACCAATGTCTATACGGTTTTGTGTTTCAATATTCCCGGAAATGGGTACGATGATTTTTTAATTGAAGAATATGAAGAGTTTACTCCTTCGGATATTGCAGGCATATTTTTAAAAGGGCTAGAATTACTTAACATTAAAAGCCTATATGCGATTATCGGAGGTTCTCTTGGTGGAGGAATAGGATGGGAAATGCTGGTTAAACGCCCGGAACTTGCAGAAGTATTTATTCCCATTGCCTGTGATTTCAGAACTCATGATTGGCTGCATGCGCAATGTATGGTTCAGAAATTTTTATTAAATGGAAATGACGCTCCGTTACAAAAGGCAAGAATCCATGCAATGCTATGTTATAGAACCCCACAATCTTTAAACGACAGATTTCAAAATAAATACAATACCACAAAAAATAAGCTTGAATCGGAAGATTGGCTTGAATATCACGGAAAAGCTCTTAATGAAAGATTTAGTTTAAAATCTTATCAACTGATGAATCATTTGCTGATGAACATTAATGCCGAGGAAGAAAGGCTGGAGAATATACAGGCACGAATGCACTTGATCTCCGTTGATACAGATTTGTTCTTTCCTGCTTCCGAAATCCGGATGTGTTTTGAAAAACTGAAAGGTAAAAAAAAGAATGTTTCTTATCACGAGATCACCTCAGTTCACGGGCATGATGCCTTCCTAATGGAATACAAACAATTAAATAATATCATTAAAACCATTTTATTACAGAAAGAAACTGAACAATTACAAGAAACCTGTAATAAAGCTAAACAATAAAGAATGAACAGATGAAAAATGTTAACGAAATAAAATTTTTAAAGAACAGATCAATCATCAAATTTGAAGGAGAAGATTTCTTAGGGGAAATCGGTATTGACGGTAGAATTTTTAAAGCACTTACTTTAGCCAGGATTAGTGTAGGAGTGATCTCACAACAAGCTATAGAAAACGGAATATCAATTTTGGTTCACGAAAATGATTCTGAAAATGCGGTTAATTGTCTGATTGAGGAATTTGAAGCGGAAAGGAAATCAGGAGCAGTATCTCAGATTTATAGTATTAATAACGTTTCAGTTCTGGGGTTTGTAGCTGAAGATTTTAATAAAATACTGGCAGAACTTGCAAGAAATAATGTTTTTCCTTTGCTTCTGAATCAGATAGCAAGTGAAAAAAGAGTAAATATTGTAGTTACTTCTTCTCAGGATGAGAAAACTAAGAATATCATTGAATCTGAAATATCCAAAAAACCTAAAACCGTTCATCTTGCAATCATTGGACATGGGAATGTGGGTAAAACTCTGATTGACCAGGTATTGGAATCTTCCGAAGAAATTAAAAGACGAAAAAAAATAGATCTTAAAGTAGTGGCTGTTGCTAATTCAAGAAAAATAGCATTCAATAAAAAAGGCTTTGATCATAATTGGAATGATGAGGTTTTAGTTGCTGAAAGCCCTTCCAATGTTGATGAACTGATCAGTTTCTCCAGAGAGAATCAGCTGGAGAATCTTATTGTGGTTGATAATACGGCGAGTAAGGATTTTGTTAAGAATTATCATGCTTTAGCTGAGAACGGATTTGATCTTGTATCTTCCAACAAGATTTTCAATACCCTTCCAATAGAAGAATATCGTAAACTAAGATATACGTTGAATAAAAATAACAGACGATATCTTTATGAGACCAATGTGGGAGCAGGTTTGCCTTTGATCGATACCATTAAACTATTGCACCTGTCAGGGGAAAATATTACAAGAATTAAAGGCGTGTTTTCAGGTTCTTTAAGTTATATCTTCAATAATTTTTCAGTTAGAGATGAGAAATTTTCAACCATTATAGGAGAAGCAATGGAGAAAGGATTTACTGAACCGGATCCTCGTGAGGACCTTTCAGGAAATGATGTTGCAAGAAAGCTTTTGATTCTGGCGAGAGAGTTGGATCTGATTAATGAATTCAATGATATTAATATTCAGAATCTAATTCCTGAAAACCTTCTTTCTATTGACAAAAATGAATTCATTTCCAGATTGGGAGAATTGGACGAGGAATACCAGAAAATTAAACAAAATCAGGAGGCAGATCATGTTCTACGATATGTAGGCGATCTACATGGCGATCTTCAAAAAGAAAAAGGAGAACTTGATGTAAAATTAATTTCTGTGCCGGCTACTTCCGCATTAGGGCAATTAAAAGGATCAGATTCCATTTTTGAAATCTATACGGAGAGCTATGGTGAAAACCCTATTGTAATTATGGGAGCCGGTGCGGGAGCACAGGTAACCGCGAGAGGTGTTTTTGGTGATATTTTAAGAGTAAGTGAAACAAAATAAATCAATGTACGAATGTAACGATATAACAGTGTGTCGATAAAAATGGCTCAGATCAGATTCGATCGATTCATTGGTAAACTGTTGCATTGATACATGATATTAAAATTAAAACTATATGGAAAATTTTGAAACGTTTGCAATAAGGACGCAGACTGAACGAACTCAGTTTGATGAACATTCTACTCCGCTCTATCTTACATCCAGCTTTATTTTTCAGGATGCAGAGGATATGAGGGCGAGCTTTGCAGAAGAAAAATCAAAAAATTTATACAGCAGATTCTCTAATCCAAACGTTACTGAATTCACCGATAAAATTGTGAAAATGGAGGGTGCGGAAGCGGGATATGCTTTTGCTACCGGAATGGCAGCAATTTATTCAACATTTGCAACTTTGCTTGATGCCGGAGATCATATTGTAAGCTGCCAGTCTGTTTTTGGATCTACACACACACTTTTTACAAAGTATTTCCCGAAATGGAATATTGAGACTACCTATTTTAAGGCAGAAGATGCAGAAAATGTTGAAAAGCTTATCAAACCTAATACAAAAATTTTATATCTGGAAACTCCGACTAATCCGGCAATTGAGATTCTGGATCTTAAGTTTTTCGGGAAAATTGCAAAAAAACATAATCTTATCTTCATTGTAGATAATTGTTTTGCCACCCCTTATCTTCAACAGCCGATCAGGTACGGAGCTGATATTGTGGTTCATTCGGCAACAAAATTAATTGACGGACAAGGAAGGGTTCTTGGTGGAGTTGCGGTAGGAAAAGAGGACCTTATCCGGGAAATCTATCTTTTTGCAAGAAATACAGGTCCGGCCATGTCTCCTTTTAATGCATGGGTTTTATCTAAAAGTCTTGAAACTTTAGCCATCAGAGTTGAAAAGCATTGTGAAAATGCATTGAAAGTCGCTGAATTTTTGGAAAGCCACCCGAATGTGGAATTAGTAAAATATCCTTTTTTACCTTCACATCCAAGTTATGAAGTAGCAAAAAAACAGATGAAATTAGGAGGGAATATTGTCGCTTTTGAAATCAAAGGAGGAATTGAAGGCGGTCGGAAGTTTTTAGATAAAATAAAGATGTGTTCACTTTCAGCAAATCTTGGTGATACCAGAACAATTGTTACACATCCTGCTTCTACTACACATTCCAAATTAACCGATGAGGAAAGGAATGAAGTGGGAATCACTGCCGGCCTTGTACGTTGTTCTGTAGGGTTGGAAAACGTGGAAGATGTTATTGCAGATTTAAAACAGGCTTTAAATTAGTTGACAGTTGAGAGTTGACAGTTTATAGATAAATCATATCCTTTTTATTTTTATGAATAAAGATTATACAGAATTAGAAGTTTGGATAGAAGGGAGGCAATTAGTTGATTTAGTATACACTTTAACTAAAAAGTTTCCTAAAGAAGAATTATTTGGGTTAACTAATCAAATCAGAAGGGCTGCTATTTCAATTCCGTCGAACATTGCAGAAGGTTGTGGAAGACGGACCTCCAGAGATACATTACAGTTCCTTCATGTCGCAAGAGGTTCTCTTTATGAACTTGAAACTCAGTTTTATCTTGCCTTTGACCAAGAATATGTTACAAAAGAAGATTTTGATGTAATAAGCACTAGAATACTTTTATGTAAAAAGCTCATTAGTGGGTTTATTAATTATTATAAAAAAATAGAAAATGGAAAATAAAATAAAGAACTCTCAACTCTCAACTCTGCTCTCTCAACTTGAGAGTAGGATTTTAGTTCTTGATGGGGCGATGGGAACGATGCTTCAACGATACAAATTTGAAGAAGAAGACTATCGTGGTGAGCGTTTCAAAGATTATCCGCATCTGGTTAAAGGAAATAACGACCTACTTTCCCTCACACAGCCTCATGCTATTGAAGAAGTTCATAGAAAATATCTGGAAGCGGGAGCTGATATTATCGAAACCAACACATTCTCGGGAACTACAATTGCAATGGCAGATTATCATATGGAAGACCTGGTTTATGAGCTGAATTATGAATCTGCAAAAATTGCCAGAAAAGTATGTGATGAATTCACAGCTAAGAACCCGGATAAACCTAGGTTTGTAGCAGGATCTATTGGTCCTACGAACAGAACGGCAAGCCTGAGCCCTGATGTAAATGATCCGGGATATCGTGCCATTACATTTGATGAACTGAGAATTGCTTATAAACAGCAGTCCGAAGCTCTTTTGGATGGGGGTTCTGATATCTTGCTGGTAGAAACAATCTTTGACACCTTAAATGCGAAAGCAGCTTTATTTGCCATTGATGAAATTCAGGATGAAAGAGGAATAAAAATTCCGATAATGGTTTCAGGAACTATTACCGATGCTTCGGGAAGAACTTTGAGTGGTCAGACGGCAGAAGCATTTTTAATTTCGGTTTCACATCTGAATCTTTTGAGTGTCGGATTCAATTGCGCGCTGGGAGCTAATCAGCTGACACCTTATCTGGAAACATTGGCTCATAATTCGGATTTTTATGTCTCAGCATATCCCAATGCGGGATTACCGAATGCTTTCGGTAAATATGACGAGACACCCGAGTTTATGGCAGAACAGATACAAGAATATGTGGAAAAAGGTCTGATCAATATTATTGGAGGATGTTGTGGTACAACCCCTGAACATATCAGGGCTATAGCAGACTTAGTGAATAAGTATGAGCCAAGAAAATTGAGGAAATTTGCATGATTTGATAGATTTTTTTCATTGAATCAATTGTAAGATAACGGTTTAGTATTATTATTTTTAAGTTAAACTAAAACTAATCATATGGAAAAGCCGAGTTACTTAAAGAGTGCAGAAGACACAAAAATCTTTAATGAATTAAGAAAAAAGGTGAACCAGAGAGTCGAAAACATAGAGGAAAACAGAGATATCTACATTCAGATTAAAGCTGTTTTATTGCCCCTTATTTATATTGGGCTATATGTTTTTGCGTTGATTAATGTTGAGAAATCTTTGCTTTATATTTTGAGTTTTGTGTTAATGGGAATTATGTTGGTGTTGATCTATCTGAATTTAATTCATGAAGCAGCTCACAATAATATATTCCAAAACAAAAGATTAAATAGCTGGGTACTGCAAATTTTTGATTTTGTGGGAGCCAATTCTTATATCTGGAAGAAAAGGCATATTGCAAGCCATCATGCATATCCGAATGTAGACGGATGGGATACTGATATAGAGCAGAGTGGTTTACTGCTGATTGTTCCATGGATCCGGGCAAAAGGAGTGCAGAAATACCAGCATCTGTTTTTCTTTCTGGTGTATCCTTTATATTTATTCAACTGGATGTTTATCAGGGATTTCAGGGATTTCTTTGATAAGGAAAGGGTTATTTTAAAAACCCAGGGCGCCATTCCGGTTGTTGAGAAAGTAAAGATGGTTGTTTATAAACTCTTTTATTTCTTTTATCAGATTGTTGTTCCTGTTGTATTCTTTAAAGTTTCGATTGGATTGGCGATAGGAGCCTGGTTTTTACAGGTCATTACAGCAAGCATTTTTGCTTTGTTTGTTTTATTGCCATTACATCCGCTTCCCGATAATGCTTTTCCAAAATTAGATGAGAAAAACTCACTTCCATACAGCTGGATTCGGCATCAGTTGGAAGTAACCAATGATTTAACCAATAATAATTGGATGATCAGAAATGTATTGGGGAATTTCAATTTTCATGTGGCTCACCACCTCTTTCCAAATTATAGTTATATGTACTATAACGAGATAACAGAAGAAATAGAAGAGTTTGCTAGAGAACATGGTTTAGTATACAAAAGATTTCCAATTTTTACCGCTTTAGGCAAACATGTGGAGTTGCTGAGGCAAAATGCAAATAATGCATATTACATTTTAGAAGAATAAAAAATTGATGAAATATTTAAGATTATCGGGCCTTGAGCCTCTTATCATAACACCGGAAAGTAATTTCATCAACGTTGGTGAAAGGACTAATGTTGCCGGTTCTAAAAAGTTTTTAAGATTAATCAAAGAAGAAAAATTTCCTGAAGCATTAGATATTGCAAGACATCAGGTGGAAGGGGGAGCGCAGATCCTCGATGTTAATTTTGACGACGGATTGATTGATGGAAAAACATCAATGGTTAAATTCCTGAATCTGATTGCTTCCGAACCTGATATCGCGAGAATTCCCATTATGGTGGATTCTTCCAAATGGGAGATCCTGGAAGCAGGACTACAGGTTGTTCAAGGAAAATGTGTGGTGAATTCTATCAGTTTAAAAGGAGGGGAGGAAGAATTCATCAGACAGGCAAAAGCAATAAAAAGATATGGTGCTGCTGTTATTGTGATGGCTTTTGATGAAGAAGGACAGGCAGATACCTTAGACAGAAGAATAGAAATTTCAAAGCGGTCATATGATATTTTAGTTAATCAGATTGATTTTCCTGCTGAGGATATTATTTTCGATTTAAATATCTTCCCTGTTGCAACAGGAATGGATGAGCATAGAAGAAATGCTTTGGATTTTATCGATGCAACGCGATGGGTTAGACAAAACCTTCCCTATGCCTCTGTAAGTGGTGGAGTTAGTAACGTTTCATTTTCCTTTCGGGGGAATGATACGGTAAGAGAAGCGATGCACTCGGTTTTTCTTTATCATGCGATCCAGGCAGGAATGAATATGGGGATTGTGAACCCTGCGATGCTTGAGGTATATGATGAAATCAATAAAGAATTACTGGAGCTTGTAGAAGATGTTATTCTAGATAAAAGGGAAGATGCTACTGAACGGCTTCTGGATTATTCTGAAAAACATAAGTCTGTAAAAAAAGAGAAAACGGAAGATCTGGAATGGAGAACAAAACCTCTTCAGGACAGAATTACCCATGCTTTGGTAAAGGGGATAGATCGTTTTATAGAAGAAGATGTAGAAGAAGCAAGAAAAGAAGCAGAAAAACCATTGCATGTTATTGAGGTCAACCTGATGACGGGAATGGGTGTTGTAGGAGATTTATTCGGAAGCGGAAAGATGTTTCTTCCGCAGGTAGTAAAATCTGCACGCGTAATGAAAAAGGCAGTTGCCTATCTTCAGCCTTTCATCGAAGCGGAAAAAGATGGTTCAAGACCTGCGAATGGTAAAATACTTATGGCTACCGTAAAAGGAGACGTTCACGATATCGGAAAAAATATTGTTAGTGTTGTTTTGGGTTGTAATAATTATGAAATCGTAGACCTTGGAGTAATGGTTCCGGCTGAGAAAATTATTCAGACGGCAATTGAAGAAAAAGTGGATGTTATAGGACTGAGCGGCTTAATTACACCAAGCCTTGATGAAATGGTGTATATTGCTGCTGAGCTGGAAAGACAGAATCTGGATTTTCCATTACTAATAGGAGGAGCTACAACATCAAAAGCGCACACAGCCGTAAAAATAGATCTGAAATATAAAAACGCTGTTGTACATGTAAACGACGCTTCCCGGGCGGTAAATGTGGTAAGTTCTTTATTGGGAGACCGGAATAAGGAGTACGTGGATGACTTAAAAAGTGAATATTCGGATTTCCGTGAAAAGTTCCTGAACAGACAGATCGATAAAGATTACGTCTCTATTGAAGAAGCCAGAAGAAATCATTTTAAAATAGACTGGGAAAGCGAAGATATCTTTACACCCAACAATATCGGTGTACAAATCTTTCAGGATCAGGATCTGAATGAATTGGTTCCGTTTATTGACTGGTCACCTTTCTTCAGGAGTTGGGATCTTCATGGGAAATACCCGAACATATTAGAGGATGAGGTAGTAGGGGCTCAGGCAAAAGAACTCTTTAAAGATGCTCAGGTGATCCTGAAAAAAATTCTTGATGAGAAGCTTCTTACTGCAAAGGCCATATTTGGAGTTTTTAAAGCCAATGCTAATGAAACGGATGATATTATCATCTTTGATGAAAATAATCAGGAACAGACCCGGTTTTTGACTTTAAGACAGCAGGTTCAAAAGTCCAAAGGCAAAGAGTATCTCGCATTAAGTGATTTTATCGCTCCCCAAAGTTCAGGAAAGACAGATTATATGGGAGCTTTCTGTGTAACAACAGGTTTTGGAACAGATGAGCTTTCTGCAGAATATGAAAAGGCGAATGATGATTACAATTCCATTATGGTAAAGGCCTTGGCAGACAGATTCGCTGAAGCATATGCCGAATTTTTACATAAAAAAATAAGAACAGAATATTGGGGGTATGCAAAACAGGAAGAGCTAAGTAATGAAGAACTTATTGCCGAAAAATATAAAGGAATACGTCCTGCTCCCGGATATCCTGCTTGCCCTGACCATCTGGAAAAGAAAACCATTTGGGATCTTTTAAAAGTAGAAGAAAATATAGGCGTTTATCTTACCGAAAGTTTAGCAATGTTCCCTACAGCGTCAGTTTCCGGATATTATTTTGGCAGCCCTCATGCAAAATATTTCGGGTTGGGGAAAATCACAGAAGATCAATTAAAAGACTACGCCGTACGAAGGGGGTGTAGCATTCAGGAAGCCAAAAAATGGCTGTCACCTAATTTAGCAGATTAAAACAAGCATGAAGATTACTGAACATATAAAAAAAGCAAATGGAAAGACTTTATTCTCTTTAGAAGTGGTTCCGCCACAAAAGGGAATTGGTATTGAGGACCTTTACAGGAATATAGATCCTTTAATGGAATTCAAACCGCCTTTTATTGATGTTACAACTTCCAGGGAAGAATATATTTATCTTGATAAAGGAAATGGTCTGATGGAACGCAGAATTACAAGAATGCGCCCCGGAACCTTGGGGATATGTTCTGCTATTCAGCATAAATATAATGTAGATACCGTTCCCCATTTATTATGTGGAGGCTTTACAAAAGAAGAAACAGAGTACCTTTTGGTAGATTGTATGTATCTCGGGATTGAGAATATTATGGCACTGAGAGGAGATGCGATGAAAGGACATCAGTATTTTGAAGCAACACCAGGCGGACATGAAAGTGCGATGGATCTTGTATATCAAATTAATGATCTCGGACGTGGAAAATACCTTCATAATGAAGATGAGGTTGGTGACGAACTGAATAAATTCTGCATTGGAGTTGCAGGATATCCAGAAAAGCATATTGAAGCCCCTTCAATGAACTATGACCTCAAATGGCTAAAACAAAAGGTAGATGCGGGTGCAGATTACATCGTCACGCAAATGTTTTTTGATAATAAAAAATACATTGAGTTTGTTAACAAAGCAAGGGAAATGGGAATTACGGTTCCTATTATTCCGGGAATCAAACCCATTGCAACCAAAAAGCATTTAAAATTATTACCACAAGTATTTAAAATCGATTTGCCCGAAGAATTGATCAGTGAAGTTGAAAATGCCAGAAACAATGAAGCTGTAAAGCAAATTGGGATAGAGTGGGCAATCAATCAGTGCCGGGAACTTCTGGATTTTGGAGTGCCTGTTTTACATTTTTATTCTATGGGTAAAAGTGATAACATAAAGAAAGTCGCAGGGGAATTATTTTAATGAAGGAGTATTAATGAAAGGAATCCCTGTTGTTCTGTCAACAGGGATTTTTTTATAAAATAGGATAATCCGAATTATTGCGGGTAATGAATGTTTATAGAATTTATCTTCTTTTCATTTAAATTGAAATAATATATATTATTTGTATTGTCGTTCTGTTGATAAAAAATTATGTCATTTACACTTCTTATAATATTATAATGGTAACCTGTAGATGGCAAAACAGGAAATTCTTTTTTAGCTTTTAAGTCTAACATTACTAATTGATATGATGATGCACATAGTACATTATTATTTGTCAGTAATACAGGGTTAGAATACATTGTAGAATTTCGTAATGTGTCGTTTGTAATCATAATTTTATTAAGTGTTTTTGGATTCGTTATGTTATGGTCTGTATTAAAGAAAAACAAACCACTTTCATCTGGGTATCCTTGCATAGAAATTACTAAGCTATCTTTTCCTAAATTTAAAATCTCCTGTATAGAATATGAGTTTAAATTTGAAATTTTTTTTGATTTTAAATTATTTATGTCTAATTCATAAATGTCATAATTATGATAAGCATTTGGCACAATTGGAGAATACGATTGAAAAGTTTTCGCTTGCAGATAAAATATTTTATTGGATTGTGAAAATATATAATCGGAAATAAATCCATCACCAACTTTAATTTTCTTAGTTATTTTATGACTAAGGAGATCGTAAAAGTGAAATTCGGGACGTAATTTATTTTTAGGATAATATAAGGCAATTATAGTTTTACCATTATCAGAATATTTTGGGTTAACATAATTTCCGGGACCTTTGAAAATATTGTATGTTATTCTATTATTGGTATTAATAAGCTTAGCATATACAGAATATAGTGAATCCTCTTTGTAAGAGAAAATTATAGTCTTAATATCAGGTGAAACATCAAATCCATTCAAATATGATTTCTTTTTATTTTGATTACAAGAATATAACAAAATTAATAAAAATATATAGGGTAGTCTACTCATCTTATGCTTCGAGGTATTTGATTAACTATAATATAAGTGTATTGTCATCCGAAATTATTCAAATAATTCATTGTCATTCTTGTAGCGGAAGAATAATATCTCAATCCACCACCTATCCAATCTCCATTTACAGAAACCCCTGCTTTATTTATATATAGCTAATCTTAAGCATCAGTGTTTCCCGAGTTACTTATCAGAGCAGCATCAGTGTTGTGGATGATAATGACTGTGTTATAAAAACTAGCTCCTCGCAAAGGCAAGGAGCTGGTTTTTTCATTCCGGATCAAACCATTTCTGTCTTTTTGCTACTTCTATCATGTGAGCGATTGTTATTGAAGGTTTAGAAATGGTATTAGTCTTAATTCCTATTTTTATTAAAAATTTCTCTATCAGAAAATTGTTGTAAAAATACTTATTTACATTAAACTCATTACTGTTTTTAATATTGAAATCTTTAAAAAAAGATTCAAATAGACATTCCATATCCATAAAATCTTCATTTTTATCATTAATAATTGTTTTATATTTCAGTTCTTCATTATAATACCCACGTTTTTTAAAATAATCTACTACAATATCAGTTGTATCCATTTAATTATTTGTTTATATTATTATAGATTAATCTCCTATAGTGAATCTTCCTGCACCTAACCAAACAGCATTTCGACCATAAAAACTAGCCCAATTCCTTGTCATCCCGGCTTTCACATAGATGCTACATCCCAGCCAGCCTCATAAATGGCTCCTCCGATTCCAATAGTTCTTATTCTGTATCCATAACCTTCTACGCTTGAACTAACTTCTCCACCTTGGAATGTACTTATTTTTACCGATGTAGAAGATATTGCATTTCCATTGTCATCATACATGTAATCAGTAGTATCACAATTGTTTTTGTTATTATCCACCACACAAAAGGTTCGTGTGGTAGCCGGGTGTAAGGGTTTTATCTTTATCTAGGGTTATTATCTAACCTCCTTTTCTTCAACCATACAAAAGGATTGACTTCGTTGATTTTCATTTCGTGCGATAATGAGGAGTTATTTTTTAGTATACAAATTCTACCATATTAGATTTATATATTTTGGATTTTATCTTTAACTGAACTTGCATCTTATATTTTTACCCTTTTTCAAAGAATAAAACTCATAAACAATTAAACATTTCGCAAGGATAATCTTGGAAAACAGCTTCTACACTAAGATATACTAAAAGGCTTTTATTTAGTAATATCAATGTCTTCCAAAGATTTTTCTTTTATTAGGTTTTTTAATTCGTCAAAGCCAATCTCTTTATTTAAAACATTCTTTTTAACATCATAAAGATAATATGCTAATTTTGATTTACTTACTTCTTGAGGCTTCATGGAATAAGTGGTATCAACAGAAAAAGTAATATAGTTGTTATTATATTTAAAGTCTACAGCCCCGCTATCAATGATAAGTTTATCATCTTTCATTATACTATTTTGTTTGCCTCCTTCAAAAATAAATACATATCCAGAAGGTCCTTTTTCTGTAAAATCAGAAAAATTGTAATTAGTCGTTACTATCAAAAAAATAATCAATAAAGATAAAATACCCAATGATACTATTAACAAATGCTTTTTCATTCTGATAAAAATTTTAAGGATAAATTCTTGTTGGTTAAGTTTTATGTATGATTGTATTTACACCTTTAAAGTTTATTTGAAACTCCGTTCCTTTTCCTGCAACCCATCTTCCTATAGAGTTTGCTGTATTTCTTACAGGAGAACTAAACCCAAGGACTATTTTGTCTTTGTATTTTATAATTTGTTTATTATTACCATTTCCTGATCCTTTGGGAGTATGCAATGTGTGATTTAATCCAGCAACAACCCCTCCAATCAAAGTCCTTGCTGGATGTTTCCTCCGGTGAGTTCTGATTCAATTCCTCTGGCCTTCGGGGTAGTGAGACTAAAATGAGATTGACCTACCTTACAATCGTTTTATCTATTCCCACTTTCCTGTTTCAATCCACTTATCTGTTTTCTTCTTCTGTTTATAATATTCTTCATTATCTTCTCCATATTTCAGATAAAAAAACTTTTTTCTCCTAAAGCCTTCTTGGCTACCAAACATAAAATTGGGGAAAATAGAATAATACTTATTAAAATCCAGGACATTTGCATTGTACTCATCAACGATTCTATTCAATTTTTCGGCATTTAGCTTTAATGAATCCGTTTTGATTTTAGTATTTGATTTTCCTTCGAAACATTTCCCTAACTGAATATAAGCTTTGTTAGTTGTATATTCCAAATTCCATAATTCCTCTACTTTATTAGGATCTCTATTACTCTTATTCTTAACAATAGTACTGTCAATAGAAGATCTATCACAGTTTGAAATGTTTATAAGATTTTCTATTACTAGTGTTCTTTCCAAGCTCTCTTTGTAAAGCGAGCTCCATACTTCTTTAATATGATTATCTTTTTGTCTTAGCTTTTCTAAAACAAATGACTTGTAGCTGTAAAATACTGCAAAACATATAGCTACGAATGATACGGTACTTGCTAATAGTATTAATAAAAACTTTTTCATTTTTTTACCATTTTCCTTTTGTGCCCCCGCCTCCAAAAGTTCCTCCTTTTGGTTTTAGATCAGGGCGAATATATTCATAATAAATACTCTTACTCAAATATTGAATTCTGTATTCTAAAAATAAGTTTCTTGCTTGTAATTTAATTACATCTGCTCCTAATCCAGCAGCTATTTTTGCTTTAATAATATCAAACCTTTTACTTGATTTATTAGCTATGTCAAAACTCTTTCCAACAAGTTGTTTACTAGTTTCACCAAATACATCTCCCATAGTAGAATAAATTTCATTCAATCTTTTCAAATCGTGATCTCCATATGTATCTATTGCTTTTTCTCTGGCAGCCTTTAAAGTAAACTCTCCAACTTCAGTTGATTCCAAAAGAGTTTCTGCAACTAGACTTTCAACTACTATCCGGTCTTCATTAGTCTTATATTCTTTAACTCGCTTTTTTGCTTTAGCATCATCCCCTGGTCCCTTTGGAGTATGCAATGTATGATTTAACCCCGCAACGATACCACCTATAACGGCTCCTTGCCAGAAGTTTCCTCCTGTGAGTTCTGATCCAATCCCTCCTGCTAAGGCTCCAAAAGCAATCGTACCCACGGTACTGTTGGCAGCATCGCCTACAAGTTTCTGAAAACCTGCTGCCCCTAAACTTCCCAGAGCTCCTGAAGCAAAAGCCTGAAGAAACCCACTGCCATTATTCTGCACCATTCCCAATACTCCTTGTGAGAGGCCATGAGCCCCGGCTTGTAATACTGCATTACCAAGGTTTTCGCGGCGGCGGAAAAAATAGTTCCTATCCCAAAGGTAGCAGCACCCCCGACTGCGCCAAAGAACAGCGACTTTAAAGCTGCTCCTATATTCCATCCGTGTCCAGTGTGAGTAGTGAATAAACTATTATGACTAAAAATGGTACGAACCAGAAGCTCGTACCAGTATGGGGAGATATTTTAAAGTTTTAATGTTATATTTTTTCCATATTTCTTGAGTCCCTCAAAACTATTAAAAACAATTTCATTGTCTTTGAAAACAATTTTATCAATGGGAGGTTTATCATCAAAAATCAAGGAGTTTGTTAAAGAAGTAAATTTATTAGATTTCTCAGATTTTTGAAAAACTGTATTCCCAAAAAATAAGAACTCTCTTTTGCCCCCATCTACAATACCAATCATATTGTACTTCGGAATAACTAAAATTGGATTGTAGGACTTCATATCTTGGTTATCATCAAAAAATATAAGAATTTCATAAACCCTTTCTTCTTTATCGCTTATTTTTGATTGAACAGTCCTTGAATATATTTTTGCAGGAATAGTTTTCCCACCTTCATTGATCACATTATATTTGTATTCGTATTTTAGAAAAGTTCCTCTTTGTATTGTGTAGATAAGTAGGACTAACAATACTACTATTATAATTACCATTACTTTTTTCATTTAATTACTGTCCAAAAAGTTTAAAACCGCTATATTTTATTGCTGTGTTAACACTTGGTAATCCCACATATCTTCGATAAATATATCCATTATTTCCTGGATAATTAACAAAATGACGTGAGCTAGATCCAAAATCAGATATTTTAACTTGATTATGCGCGGCATATATAGATTCTGTAGGAGAAATCATTATACCAACATGACCTGTAGCATCTGAAAAATTAGCTGAAATTGCAACTATATCCCCTGCTTGTGGAGAACTAACAACTTGCCAACCTGGAATATTATAATTTGGATCTGCCCATTGTCCAGCAGTTACAGGTGTTCCAAATCCGATCACAGCAAGGTTTCCATTAGGATCAGGAGTATAAACTCCTGCCTCTCCTAATATATCATCCACAAATAAATTGCATTTATTGGTTCCTGCGCCAAAACGCCCTTTTTTATTATCATACGACCAATCCCCACTTCCATTATGAGCCTTTGCTTTTCTAACAATTTGTTGTCTCCTTTTTGTAGGATCATCGCCATTTCTATGCAACGTATGATTCAACCCCGCAACAATACCACCTATAACGGCTCCTTGCCAGAAGTTTCCTCCTGTGAGTTCTGATCCAATCCCTCCTGCTAAGGCTCCAAAAGCAATCGTACCCACGGTACTGTTGGCAGCATCGCCTACAAGTTTCTGAAAACCTGCTGCCCCTAAACTTCCCAGAGCTCCTGAAGCAAAAGCCTGAAGAAACCCACTGCCATTATTCTGCACCATTCCCAATACTCCTTGTGAGAGGCCATGAGCCCCGGCTTGTAATACTGCATTACCAAAGGTTTTCGCGGCGGCGGAAAAAATAGTTCCTATCCCAAAGGTAGCAGCACCCCCGACTGCGCCAAAGAACATCGATTTTAAGGCTCCCCCAAAACTCCATTTATCTATATTTCCTGTGAGTCCCAGTGTCAATGTATAAGATACCAGCCCTACAGCAGCTCCTATAAATACAGCTTTCCATATTGCAAACATTGAAATCCCTAATAATGTGACCAATTCTTCTCCACTAGGATCATCAAACATTAAAGGATTATTCAATACATATCCATACTTATTATAATTCTGGGTGTTGGTGGGGTCCTGGATATTCTCATCTGCGTTCAAGAATCTTCTTAAGAGAGGATCATATAATCTTCCGTTCATATGAATGATTCCCACTTCTGTAAAATGCTCATGACTGGTGTAGCCTCTTTCAATTAAGAGTGATGAATTACGAATTACATTTTGATCGGTAATAATAGCTCCATTCCCAATTTTAAGATGGGTAAAGTTACCCCATGCGTCAAAATGCCTTTGTTCCAATTTATTTCCTGCCTCATCACTAATCGCCAGAATACTTCCTATATAATCTTTATGCAAAAATTTATAAGATCCACTGCTCTCTGTATAGTCTTTCAAATATACAATATTGCTGTCATATGGATTGCCACCAACGTAAAGGATATGTTTCTCTCTTCCTGTAGCGTTATCTTTAATTACTTCAAAACTTCCGTCTTCACTATAAAATTTTGTAAACTTTCCTTCTCCATTAGTAGTAAAGTTACCGCCATAGTTCACCCTTTGCCTCATACTGGTTAATCCATACTGGAATGCCACATCTCCTTTTTCACCATCGATGTATACCGGGTCATTGTTTTCATTATAAACAATGTTTTGAATCAAATCATTATTGTAGTTCTGTGTTCCTGCTGCATTCAGGGTCATCCCGGTAGGTTGATAGATCTTCTGGCTGTTTTCAAACTTAATTGTTCCTACCTGATCGTTTTGGGTGATTCTTCCCTTTACGTCGTAGGCATTCCTATTATTTGATGGTTTAGCCCCTGTTACCGGATTGGTCCAGTTAACCAGACGGTTATTGTCATCATAATCAAAAGATTCAATGATGTTAAAATCTCCTCCGGTCGTTCTGCTTTTCAACTCATTTTTGATGGCATCAAAAGAGTAGGAAAGCTGTAAGATACTTGCTTTTACTTTGGAAGAGTGATTGACATCCGATAGGAAGCCATTGCCATCATAGGTGTTTCTAATATCCGCTGATCCCAGACGAGCTTGTAAGACCAGGCCTTTGGCATTGGTAGCATTCAGAAGCCAGAGAACCTTACCTGTTATTTTATCTTTGACTTGACTCAATTCTCCATTCCATGGATTGTAGACATTTTCTATTTGTATCTTAGTCAACACTCCAGAAGAGTAGAGCTGTTTTTCATAGGAGATAACTCTTGCTTTATCATCGTAGGTAATTCCTTTTTGGATAAAGTATTTTCCATTGCTGCTTTCCGATGAGGATAAAACTCTTCCATGTGGATCATAAATTATGCTGGAATTGTATGCCTGACCTTTAGAGGCTCCTGATTTTGAAATCACCCTTCCTTTATCATCATAAGAGAAAGTGATATTTTTGTTAGTGGCTTCCCCACCGTCCATTGTAGAAATTTCTTTCTGGGAAATAAGCTGACCTAGATTATTATAAGTATATTCTTTCGTTCCCTTTGGGCTAATAATCTTTTTAGGTTGTCCGGAACCATTATATTCATATTTATAGATTCCATTCGACGGATCATTAAGTTCTGATTTTCTGCCCCAAGGGTCATATTTTGTCGTGACAATATTTTCAGCGTATTGGGCTTTGATTTGTTCACCAGCAGCATTATAGCTAAATTGAATGGTTCCTCCTTTATCAGTACTTGAAATTACATTTCCTAAGGCATCTGTTGTTTTGGTGGTTGTTCTTTCATAGCCATTCAATTCTTTGACCGTTGTGGTCAGCCCTGAAACAGAAGTCTCTGCTTTCTGGCCATTGAATGAGGTCGCCGTTATCTTAGCTGGAAATACAGTATCATCATACGAAATACTATTCCACTGGTTGGCTGATTGACCTTCAAAATAGGGTTCGCTTTCTTTGATTTTTCTACCCAATACATCATATTGAGTTTCTTTAGAAATATATTGCCCTTGTCCAAAGGCTTTAGTGGAAGTCTTATATTCCTGGCCTTGTTTATTGGTATACTTTTTAGTTATATTCCCATCAGGATCATTTTGAGTCATCGTAATATTAGTATTACTATCTCTCTCATATTGATAAGAAGTGATTCCGCTCAGATTGGTTTTAGAGGTTAAGAGTTTACCCCATCCATCATATTTATTTTCTAAGGTATTGCCTAATGGATCGGTTTGCTTTTCAATCTGCCCCCAGTCATTATACACAATATTGGTTTCAAGACCTAAATTGTCCATTTTCTTTACCACAAAACGGCCTTTAGGATCATACCTGTTTTCCGTACTCTGAATCCGTGAATCTATACTATTACTTATTGCCCTTTTTGTAATATTTCCGAAGGCATCATAGTTATAGGTTTCTGTTATAGATTCGGTATTATTTCTGTTCCAGGTGATCTGTGTTTTTAACAGGTTATTTTCATAGGTATATTCTTCTTTGGTTCTTTTGGTGTCACCATAAGCCTGTACGACATCCTCTTTAATTTTCGGACGGCCAATATAATAATTAGCTCCTGTTCCTGATGGATTATGGAAATAGTCAAAGGTTGAAGTAGTTATAGCAAAGTTATTGTTGATTCTGGTTTCCCTTTTTGCAGGAAGATAATAATCTCCATAGATAATCGTGCTTGCTGTAAGGGTA
Source organism: Chryseobacterium sp. LAM-KRS1 (assembly GCF_013184525.1). Taxonomy (GTDB): domain Bacteria; phylum Bacteroidota; class Bacteroidia; order Flavobacteriales; family Weeksellaceae; genus Chryseobacterium; species Chryseobacterium proteolyticum. The sequence goes on along the minus strand of NZ_JAAOIZ010000007.1, from coordinate 143,270 downwards.
TTGGTTAAAAAATCCTTGATTTTATTAGTCGTAGGTATAATGGCTACCACTACCTTATGCCGGTTTGCCTCCGTAATATTGGTTGTAACCTGTCCGTCTACCAGTTGTTGTCTTTCGTAAATGGTTGATTTAAAGCTTAAAAGCTGGGTGTTGTTTTCAGAGATGTTGGCGGGGAAGATCAAATTTTCGTTATTGGTACGGATAGACCATTCTTTTACAGGAACGCCCTCATTCAATGGATCGATCTCTACTCCGGACCAGATTTTGGTAGCTTCAAACCCATCTGCATACCACGAAGAACGGGCGGTCTGGCGGAAGCCAATACTTCCCCGACCCTGCAAATGACTTACAAATCCTCTATAACGGAAATCTTGTTTACGGACTCCATTATTGGTGGTCTGAAGTAGTTGTGATACTGCATACAATCCAGAAAATTTATTTACCTCAATATAAGGGTATTCTTCTTTTTTTACTGAAGCATAAAGATTGGGATTGGTAGAGGGGTTCAGTTCCTTGTATTCTATATTTGTACTTAGATCTCCTTGCACAATGGAAGAAATTCTTGAGTAAGTGCCGGTATCTCTAAAGCCATTAGCTTCAAGAAAAATAAACCTTTCACAATCGGTTTTGCCACAGTTTTGAGGTTTCCCAAGAATAATGACTTTCTTTCCATCTCTATACATCGTTGTTGTTGCAAAAGGAACGACAACCTGATTAAAATAAAAATTCTTTGTCGGCCCATGTTGAGTGAATACGATAGGTGCTCCATTAGAATTTGCTGTAGTAAAAACTTTTGAGGAAACGCTGGTATTTTCCCAGTTAAAATGATTGTTCCAACTATGATCAACAAAAGAAACAGTAGTTGCAATGAATTCTGATCTTCCGTCTCCGTCTAAATCATCAGCAGCAAAAAGTTGCCCCGTAAACGTGGCATACCTACACCCTGATTCGAAAAACGTATTATGCACTCCCTCCTTACTCGTTTCGTAATTCAAGGTAAAATAGGCAAGGTTATTTTTTACTTCTTTTATAAAACCCACTCCATTGGAAATATATAAGTTCCAATGAGATGATTTGTCTGCTTGGGGAATCATTAAATCCGCTTTTCCGTCTCCATTAAAATCTCCTACAATAGCCCTGTCAAAAACGCCTTCCAGGCGAGATATATTTCTTATTGTTGCAGTAAAGCCATTTTGCCCTTTTTTATAACTCTCTATGGACCCATTATAAGAAATAAACTCAAGGACACCATCGCCATCGAAATCTCCGGCTAATGACTCAAATAAAGATTTTGTTCCCCCTCCCGCATGAGAAACTTGCATATCATCATACAGAGAGACAATCATCGTTCTGGAATTATTATTACACTTCCTATCAATGATAGGAAATGTTTGATCCTGATCCGGATTATTAGTTACCTCATCGTTACAATACATATCTGTAATTTTCAAGATCAGTTCAGACTGATTGTCTCCGTCAAGATCAAGTTCTTTACTTGCTTCAAGAGTTGAGTTTAGAGAGCTGTTTAAAGTTATAGTATAGGAGGGGTTATTAGGATAAGGTGCATATTCGTAATCATTGGATGAAGAATAATCATATTTGTCTCCAGATAAAGTTTTCTCAAACTCTGCTATAAGTTGATTATCATCGTTCACAGAATACCCACGTATGATTAAATCTTTTTTTAGAGTTCCATTAATTGTTTTTTGCTCTAGTGTAACCCAACCTTGTCGTGTTAATAACTGGTTTTGTGTATTTTTTATGGTAAAAGAAGTACTTGATGACCAGATTTGGGCATTCATGTAAGCAAGACTTCCAACAGGGACTTTGATATTATTTCCAAAAACATCTTTATATAAAATAATATTGGTTCCTTCATTTCTTAATACATCAACTTTTCCATCGCCATCAAAATCTCCATTAATTCCTTTATTATCTCCATTCACATCGTAAATTCGGGATTCTTTCCAATCTTTCACCGTGGCGTTTTCATAGGTGAAACGTATAGGATTGGCAGACTCTTGCTTAGCATTCTGCTCAGTAATCGACTTTACCAGCTGATATTTATTATCACTATTAAGCTCATTGAGAATCTTATATTTTTTAAATAAGAGACCATTGGTATGGACGGTAATGTCTTTTAGTAAATTAGACTGGATAAAGCTCTGTGTCTTAAGATAAGAAGTCTCTGTCAATTGTCTTGCTTCATAATTAAATGAAATAGTGTTAAAATGAGCGGTATTACTATTTTCATTTCCTCCCCATTGTATATTTGAAATGATGGCTACATTATTGGATTGAGTATATTGATAGCTAATATAATTACCTTGAGCATCTTTCCATTTTACAATATTGTAGTCTACCGGAGTTCTTGCCGGACTATTTCCTGAAGTGGTCGCTCCATACCAGGCTTGAGATCCGTCTTCAAAAGTAATCACCCAATATAATGGCCCTTTCCATGCTTGCCCGGTTATTGTTCCTATTGATTTTACTTTAATATTAGAGTATTTTTCCGTCACATATTCTGAGCCATCTTTTCCGTATTCCCCGGATTTTAAGATCAGTCTTTGTCCATTGTAGCTGTAATAATCCGACTCATCTAACTGAACTCCTTTAATCTCACCATCTTTTTCCATATTCCTTCCAGTTCTTGAAATCGAGGTGATTCCTGATAAACTCCATCCATATCCCGCAATTCCATTTCCGGAACCACTGGAATAAATAAGATTAGCCTGTGGGGCTACACTTTTTATCCCGGGAGGCAAAGCTATGGGCAGGGTAAATTGTAATTGACTTGACTCGGATACTTCAATATTTCCTTTCGTATCATGGAAGCTTTGTCCTTCCGGGGCAGTTGTGCCGTATGGATTGGTTACTCCTGCATTAGAATCTGTTGGACCTCCTCCCGGATTTTCTGTAGCAGGTCCAATCTTTGCCACAAATGGATTTGAGGTATCTGCAGCTGCTTTGAATCCCTGTGCCAGTAGTATGGCCTGTGGATCCTGTACTGTTCGTGAGGCGTTTTCCTGTTGATATAAAATTGTTTGTGAAAAGCCCAATACTGAGCAGAATGAAATAATAAACGAGTATAAAAATTTCATAGATGATAAAATAATAAGTAATACTTAATTTTTCTTGTCTAAACAACTACCTTTTTGTAACATTCCTGCTGAAAACTCTTCCGTCTTTTAAGGTAAACTGAAGGATATATACTCCCCAATCGTAGCCGGACATATTGATTTTAATCTCTTTATTAAGATCAGGCATGTTTTGCTTCCGGAATTTCCAGTTGATGGTGTTATGTTGATACAGTGCTATAGATTCAATAAGACCGTCTGCTTCGTTGGTCCAGTCTATAGTAAGAATATCGTTCACAGGAACCGGATAAAGCCTGATTTGTTTCCAGAATGTTTTTTCATCCATGGCTGGATTTTGCTGCAAGGGAGCTATGGTTCTGGTTTCCTGACTTTCTTTCTTTGTTTCATCTGAAGCCATTTTACTCGTGTTATTAGTACCACGATATCGCTGGTTTCCAGCCTCATCGTATTTGAAATAAACTTCAGTTTGCGAAAAACCAAAGAATCCCATAAGTAAGGCAGAGAAGGAAAATATTTTTCTTTTCATAAGTTGCATTTACTTGATTTTTCCTGAAAAAAGAGACTTTAATAGTTTTTCTAGTTGCTTTATTTTTTCAGATTGAAATTTTAATTGTTTGTTTTGTTCAATAGAATATAGTGTCAGCTCTTCAATTTTTTCCAGTAGCTTGGCGTCCATCTCACCCACATTGATTCCGTTTTTTACAACTTCTTCAGCGGAAGGAATATTGGGCAAATGCCCTTTTTGTTCAATATGCTTTTCGACTTCTTCCAACGAACGAAGGTGATAATCTTTCCCGAAGACATAATCAGCCCATCCATTGGTAGAAGGAACTTCAATCTTTACTTTTTCTGTTTTTATTCCGTCTTTTACAAACAAGCGATATTCATTACAGTCATTACAGGCGGATAGTGCTGTATTATTCCATGAAGTTCCGATAAGGACCTTACCATTTGCTCGTACAGTGAACACGTATTTTGCCCAATCCCCTTGTGTGTGGGGAGAAGAAAGTGTAAGCAATCCTACATCATTAGATTGATAGTGGTCATATACAAGCCACATCAGGTCCATTCCTGAACTTACATTTTGTACTGTACTTCTTACCTGAACACCATCACTGTTGATATTGGTGTAAAATTGAGCTCTTCCATAGTTTTTAAAAGCAATATTAGGGTCTGTTGGACCTCCGATGGCTACTGTACCTTCACTTGATTCGATAAGAAATTTGCCCCATTTGCTCCATTTGGGATCATTAGGAAGAGCATTTCTATAAAATACACCTCCATCATTAAAATTGATCTGATGATTTTTATTTCCTGAATTTCCTGACCACGGAGCTATAGTTAGTAATCCTGAAAATTTTCCGGCGCCGGGTGCTTCAATGATAGCTCTGTCCTTAAATTCAGCTTTAAATTCACGATTATATTCAGATGGAAGTGGATTTACATTTCTTGTATCCTGAACCTGCAGATTAGCGGCCTGCTGTGCAAAATGTAACTGAGTGAATAAAATAATGCCAATGAGTAAACTTTTTTTCATTATTGAATTTTTTATTACGATAGTTGTAGATTTAAATATACTTTTGGGTATAATGGTTAGATGGTCCTGATTTTTGAATCAGAATCATTAAAAGGATTAAGTCCATAAAAAATTAAAGGGAATAAACCTTTAAAAATGGAAAGTCATTAGAAATACATTTTATCTGTTAAAATGTATAGGGGAAATTATTTTTCATGTAGTGATCAAATTTATTTGTGTTTTTGCAAACATATGAAATGTTCACTATATGTAGATTTAAAACACGTAACAATTTGATATTCTGGTCTGTATTTGTAATTTATTTAAAAAAATAAAGAAAAAAATAAATCTGGATTTTTAAAATTTTGAAAAATATTCATAGAATGGAATGGGCTTTTAGCAAAAAAATGCTAAGTAGATTGTTGTTTATCTCCCAAAAAAAATGTTCAGGAGATTATAGCCGAGTTTAATACATTAAAAAAAGCCATCAGTTTCCATTTCTGCAAACGTTCTGAAATAGAACTAAAGGATAGGATGTCTTTCAAAATGTTTGTTCCTATCAAAAAGATACCGATAGGTAATTAACTTTCTGGTCACAGTAGTATCGAGAGTTTCTGCAATTTTTATCATTTTCGGATTAAAGTCTCCGATCCATTGAAGCTCGGTCACTTTAAAATCTGTATGTTTTCTCAGATGCTGGGTTCCTTCCCAGATCATATATCCATCAATTCCTTTCCTTTGCCATTCGGGAATAACGCCGAAAACCAATCCGATCATTTTTTCATTTTTTTTGAATGTTTTGTACCAAAGGAACTTCAATTTTTCTATACATCCGAACTTTCCGTTAAGGTATCTGATCCATTGATTCACGTCCGGAATATTCATCCACATGGCAATCGGCTTTTCATTTTCATAAACGAACCATGAAATGTGTTCGTTGATAATAGGTTTCATAGTTTTGAACATTTTCAGCACCTTACCTTCTTCCAGTCTTTTTCCTTCTCCATGCGCTGCCCAGGCACTATTATAAACCTCCGTGAAATCTTTTGCAAATTTTTCCAGATTATTTTTTTTCATGGGCTGTGCAGAGATGGACGGATTTCGGCGGTGCTTTTCATGCATTACCTTAAATACCCGTGAAACGTCCGCGAAGATAGGTCTTGAAAAGCAAAGCTGTTCAAAATATAACCTGAATCCATAATTTTCAAAGAGATCTTTGTAATAAGGAAAATTATAATTCATGCCAAATAAGGGAGGTGAAAATCCATCTGAAAGGAGACCCCAGAATTTATCTCTTTCTCCAAAATTAATAGGTCCATCCATTGCCTCCATACCTCTTTCGTGCAGCCAGTTTTTACAATAATCAAAAATAAAATTAGCTGTTTCCTGATCATTAATGCAGTCGAAAAAACCTAATCCTCCGGTTGGCTGATCCTGTTTGTAGAAAGTATTGATAAAAACAGCGACCTTTCCAACAGTCTGATTGTCTTTATTTTTAAACAAAAATCTTTGGCACTCACCGGTTTTGAAAAATTTATTCTTACTGGGATCGAAAACTTCTTCGATATCTTTGTCTAAAGGTCTGATGTAATTTTTATCGTGCTGATAAAGTACAGCTGGAAACTGCAGAAATTCTTTTTTTTGTTCTTGATCCTGTACTTCTTCAACAATAATCATAAATTTTATAAAAATAGAGGGTGAAAGATAATGTTTTTGGTTTCAATTGAAATCAATGAATCGATTTTATCCGTATTTTTGTTGCAAATTATAAAAAATGGTTGATTTTACTGATAACGACGATGATATTTTCACTGGAAAAGAACATACGCCTATAAGGGAAGATGCTTTTGATAAATCGCCACAGGAAAAGATAGAAAAGATTACCCAGCTTTTTGGGGAAATTATGGAAACTTTGGGAATGGATATGACGGATGACTCCTTAAAAGATTCTCCCAAACGTGTTGCAAAAATGTACGTGAATGAAATTTTTGGTGGACTACTTCCGGAAAACAAGCCGGGAATTTCTACTTTTTCCAATAAATATAAGTACCGTCAGATGTTGGTGGAAAAAGATATTACAGTATATTCGTTCTGTGAGCATCATTTTTTACCAATCATTGGAAAGGCACATGTTGCCTATATTTCAAATGGTGAGGTAATTGGTCTTTCAAAAATTAACAGGATTGTAGACTATTATGCAAAGAGACCTCAGGTTCAGGAAAGACTTACAATGCAAATTGTAAATGCCCTTAAAGAAGCTTTGGGAACAAAAGATGTAGCGTGTATTATTGATGCGAAACATCTTTGTGTGAACTGCAGAGGAATTAAAGATACGGCAAGTTCTACGATTACGGCAGAATTAAGTGGGATATTCAGGACTAATCCTATTACCAGACAGGAATTCCTGCACTATGTAGGAAGTCATACGACTTTGGATTAATCGAAATGGATTATCAGATTTTAAAAGATACCGTGGAGGCGGAGGTGAAAAGATTTGGAATGATTTCTGAAGAAGAATGGAGTTACAAATTTTCTGCTGAGAAGTGGTCCAAAAAAGAAATTTTAGGTCATCTTTGTGATAGTGCACTAACCAATATCAGGAGATTTGTGGTTACCCAATACAAGGAAAATGAAAATATAGTGTACGATCAGAATTTTTGGGTGAAAGCTCAGAATTATCAAAATATTCCGATAGCTGACGTGATCAATCTTTGGAAATATCTCAATCTTCAGATCGTGAATGTTGTTGAAAATATGCCGGATGAGGTTTTGCATAAAAATTGTGATACTTCAAAGACAGAGCAGAGAGTGTATACGCTGGAGTATCTGATTCAGGATTATATGGATCATTTGCAGCACCATTTAAAAACAATTTAATAATGATAAAATTTAAAAAAGTTTCAGATAAAATTTTTGTAACCACAATCATTTGTTGTTGCCAGAAATGCTGCTGTTAAAAGGTCACAATCTTTTAATACTAAAACTTTAAACTAAATTATAAATCATTAAATCTTTTAATTTTAAAATCAATGCAATTAAAAATATATAATTCGCTAACTGCTGAAAAAGAAATTTTCAAACCTATTTTAGAAGGAAACATTGGGATGTATGTTTGTGGCCCGACGGTTTATAGCAATGTACACTTAGGAAATGTAAGAACGTTCCTTTCCTTCGATTTTATTTACCGTACTTTAATGCACTTAGGGTACAAAGTAAGATATGTTAGAAATATTACAGACGCGGGACACCTTACTGATGATGGGAATGTAGATAATGACCGGTTTGTAAAGCAAACTCGTCTTGAAAAATTAGAGCCTATGGAGATCGTACAGAAATATACTGTGGATTTTCATAAAGTTTTAGATATGTTCAATCTTTTGCCTCCTAATATTGAGCCTACGGCGACCGGGCATATTGTAGAGCAGATTGAGCTGACTCAAAAGTTAATTGAAAGAGGTTTTGCATATGAAAGTAATGGTTCTGTTTATTTCGATGTTCTGGAGTATAATAAAAGAGGATTGAATTACGGGGAACTTTCAAAACGTAATATAGAAGAACTGTTTGCTAATACCCGTGATCTGGACGGGCAAGGGGAAAAGAAAAACCCACAGGATTTTGCACTTTGGAAAAAAGCGTCGCCTGCTCATATCATGAGATGGAATTCTCCTTGGGGAGAAGGCTTTCCGGGATGGCACCTGGAATGTACTGCAATGAGTACTAAATACCTCGGTGAGAAATTTGATATTCACGGTGGTGGAATGGATCTTAAGTTCCCACATCATGAATGTGAAATTGCACAAGGTAAAGCCTGCAATGATGTAGCTCCGGTTAATTACTGGATGCATGCCAATATGTTAACTATGAACAGCCAGCGGATGAGTAAATCAACAGGAAACTATATACTGCCGATGCAGCTGGTTTCCGGTGAAAATGATTTCTTTGAGAAGCCTTTCCACCCGTCAATCGTACGATTTTGCTTCCTTCAGGCTCATTACAGAAGTGTCCTGGACATTTCTAATGATGCTATGATTGCCAGTGAGAAAGGGTTTATCAGGCTGATGGAAGCCGTAAAAGTGCTGAATTCTGTTGTGCCGGATGATAGTAAAGAATCAGGTTTCAATCTTAAAGAGTGGAAGGAGAAGGCTTATGACGCGCTGACAGATGATTTTAACTCACCAATACTGATCGCGCATTTGTTTGAAGCGGTGAAATTTATTTTTGCTTTGAATGATGGGAAAGAAACCATTTCTACAGAGGATCTTGCTGATTTAAAATCTACTTTACATGCTTTTATTTTTGATGTCCTGGGCCTACAGCCTATTGAAGAAAATAATAATGAAAAGCTTGATCAGACCTTACAGGTTCTGATTGAATTAAGAAATCAAGCCAGAAAATCTAAAAACTTTGAGCTTTCAGACCAGATCAGGGATAAGTTACTTGCTGAAGGAATAGAGCTAAAAGATGGAAGAGACGGAACTACTTATGTTTTGAATTAAAAGTAGATCTTTTTACATATTACCTCCCACAGGTTTTACGGATTACGCAGCTTTCAAATAGAATGTCTGTTCAAATCAGTAGAATCTGTGGGATTTTTTTATTTGAATAAATATTAGATTTAATGAATATGCTAATTAAAGCTACTGATGTATTATTAAATTTTTAAATAATTGTATTTTTTATTATTTAATCTAGAAAATATGTAACTTAGTGATAATAAATCCTATTAATTATGAAAAAATATTTATTCCCTGTCATCTTACTGTTATTAGGAGTGAAAGCCTCCGGGCAGCAAGATTTCTTCGCACTTACCGGAAAAGATACTCCGAGCATTATTTTTAATGATTTCCGGGCCCTGGATGTTATCAATGGAACTTCCGGTGAAACTGTGTTGGCAGCTGATTCTATGGCAAAAGTATTTTCACAGTCGAGAAACGGATCTGTTATTGAGGATAAAAACTCTTATAACCATGCCCAGTCTGCAACGATGGCTGCTTTAGCTTATGATCCGTCGGGAAATAATCTGATATACATGCCGATGTTTTCTTCTAATGTATATGTTTTAAACAATAAAACCAAAGAAATTACTTTGGTAGAAAATAACGTAACAAGAGTAACCGCGTGTGATATTAATTCCCATATAACGAGAATGGCAACAGGATACGATGGAAATGTTTATGCTATTAATAATGCAGGAACTCAATTTTTACAAATTACCAGAACAGGTAATCAATATTCGGTTCATGACCTGGGAATTATTAAAGATGATATATCCAACGGAAAGAATTCTTTTACAACTATTGAAACAGGTTTTGGTGGAGATATGATTGCTGATGCAGACGGTAATTTCTATGTTTTTTCGACATCAGGAAATGTCTTTAAAATTCTGAAAAAAGAACTTAAGGCAAGGTTTGTGGGGAAGATCACCGGTCTACCTGAAAATTATTCAGTGAATGGTTCTGCCGTTAATTCAAAAGGAAAGGTAGTGATTGCAAGTGCAAAGGGAGCCCCATTGTATGAGGTGGATATGCAGACATTAACCGCGGATAAAATTCCCGGAGATCTGAATCTGCATATTTATGACCTGGCAAGTAAGTATTTTGTAAACGATAAGTCCGTAAGCTCAAATATTTTAACCCACGTAGATATTTATCCCACAAAGGTTAACGAGCATTTTATTACAATAGATATGAATGATCAAAAGATCAAAGAAAATATTATACTTAATGTGTTTGATATGTCTGGTAAAAATGTGATGAAACAAAATATATCTGCTAAAGGAGGAACTTTAAACCAAAAAGTATTTCTGAATAATTTAGTGGACGGAGCATATATTGTAAATCTTACAGAAGACTCAGGTAAAATATTATTAAATAAGAAGATTATTGTCACTAAATAATATCCTGAATTTTTATGATTTTAAAACCTTTTCAAAGTGACTGAAAAGGTTTTTTTAATGAATATTTGATCTTGAATAAGTTTTGTTTTTCGAGATTATAGTGTATTTTTATAAAAAAATAGAGATGAAATTATACTTTAATGTAGGATACAGCGCGCAAATTGGAGAAGGATTACAGTTGGTGATCAAAGAAGAAGGAGCTGCATCTAAAGTTCATAAAATGTTCTACACAGAAAACGGTTTATGGAAATGTGAGGTAGATTATTTCTCAAAATCTATTTCTTATAAATATCAACATATCAATGAAAGAGGGAATGTCCTGAGGGAAGAGTTTGTATCCCATCATTTGAATTTTCCCCATAATTATAAAGAATTTTTAATCTTTGATGAGTGGAATAATAAGAACTTTCCTGAAAACTATCTCAACAATAAAATTCTTTATAATAAACTTAATCACTTTGTTCCGGAGAAAATTACGGTTCTCAAGAAGCATACTCATTTATTCAGGATTGAAGCTCCTATTTATAACCCGGACTGGCAGGTCGTTCTTTTTGGGAACACTGAATCTTTAGGTAGCTGGGATTATGAAAGGGTAATTCATTTATCCCAAACTGACTTTGGAGTTTGGGAAGCAACAGTGGAAATTCCTGAAAATGAATTTATACAGTATAAATATTGTATTTACGATAAAAGTTTACAGAAAGTTGTAGACGTAGAAACTGGTGAGAATAGATTTACGGTTCCTAATCTTCAGCCTGATGTTTTACAGGTCCTTGCCAACCATTATTTTAAATTTAAAGCTTATCAGATGTACCATGATGCAGGAGTTGCAGTTCCTGTATTCTCTTTGAGGAGTGAAGATGGGTTTGGTGTAGGGGAATTTGCTGATATGAAAAAGTTAGCCGAATGGGCACAAAAGACTGATCTTGGTATTATTCAGATTCTTCCTATTAATGACACTACAGCTAATTATTCCTGGACGGATTCCTATCCTTATGCCGCTGTTTCTGTTTATGCTTTACACCCACAATATATTTCACTGGAAAATCTTGATTATGCTTTACCTGATGATTTAGTTGAAGAATATCAGTCAGAAAAAAAAGAATTGAATGCTTTAGAATTGATTGATTATGAAAAAGTAATTGCCGGCAAATGGAAATTTCTGAAAGCTGTTTTTAGCTTGCAGAAGACCAAGATTTATAAAGACAGAAATTTCAAAAAGTTTATAAAAGATAATGAAAGCTGGCTGATTCCTTATTGTGCGTTTTGTGTATTGAGGGATAAATATAAAACGCCCAACTTTAATAACTGGAAAACACACAAAAAATATATTGCCGGAAAAATTGCCCCATTTTTTTCTGCAAAAAGTAAAGATTATGATGATTCGATGCTTCATGCCTGGGTTCAGTATCAGCTTCATAAGCAACTGAAGGAAACTATAGATCATATTCATAGTTTGGGTGTTTCGGTAAAAGGAGATCTGCCTATTGGTATTTACAGGTATTCTGTAGAAGCCTGGGCTGAACCAGAACTGTTTGGAATGGATTTCCAGGCTGGGGCACCACCTGACCAGTTTACTGAACTGGGACAAAACTGGGAATTTCCAACCTATAACTGGGAAGCCATGAAGAAAGATGATTATCGATGGTGGAAGAACAGGTTTAAAGCTTTGGAGCAGTATTTCGATGCCATGAGAATAGATCATATTTTAGGCTTTTTCAGAATATGGAGAATGCCCATATCCGCCACTCAGGGTATACTCGGATATTTTTATCCAGCTGTTCCTATAGTAGCTGAGGAATTTAAAGCTCTGAACATTCCTTTTAATTTTGAGCGGTATTGTAAGCCTTTTATTAATGACCATATTTTATGGAAGTATTTTGCAGACGAGAGTAGTAAGGTTCTGGAGTTTGTAAATAAGAATGCCGATGGAACTTACTCATTTAAAAAAGAGTTTGATACACAAAGGAAATTATCGGACTATTTCAAAAAAAATAAGGAGAATTCTTTTTTGGAAGAAAGGCTTCTTTCTCTTTGCGCAAATGTTTTGTTTGTGACAGAAGAGAGAAATGGGAAAACTGTGTATCATCCAAGATTCAATGTATACAATACGGATTCTTATTTTTATTTGTCTGATTGGGAGAAGAATTCGATCTATAATTTGTATCACGACTATTTTTTCAGAAGGCAAGACCACCTTTGGTACGAAAAGGCCATGGAAAAATTACCTATGATACTTAACGCAACAAAAATGTTGATCTGTGGGGAAGATTTAGGAATGGTTCCGGCTTGTGTGCCTGTAGTGATGGATGAGCTCGGTATCATAGCTCTAAAAGTCCAGCGTATGCCTTCGGATGATATTCCATTTTATAATCCCAAAATTGCAAATTATATGAATGTGGTTACGGCATCATCACATGATAGCTCAACTTTACGGCAATGGTGGAAGGAGGATCCGGATTTAACTCAAAAATATTTTAATAATCAGCTGATACAATATGGAAAGGCTCCAAAAGATCTTAATGCTTATTTGGCGGAAATCATTATGAAGCAGCATTTGTACAATGATGCTATGCTGGCGGTTTTTCCTCTTCAGGAATATTTAGCGACTGATGAAGAGCTTGTAAACCCTGAAATGGATAATGAAAGAATTAATGATCCAGCTGTTTTCCCTCATTACTGGCGTTACCGCATGCATTTGAACCTCGAAAGCTTAATGGACAAAACTGCATTTAATGAAAAAATCAGTCACTGGGTAAAAGATAGTGGTCGGAAGTAAGATTTAACAATTGATTATCAATTAATTAATGATATTTTAAAAGAAGTTGAATGAAAAGATTTAACTTCTTTTTTTTATTCGTATCAAAGAGATAGAATAGAGATATTCTACTATATATTAACCAATTAACGCTATTGAGATGAAAAATATACTTTTAGGATTTGCACTGGGTTTGGCGACTTTGTCGTTCGGCCAGCAGTATCCAAATAACGGATGGGATGATGATGGGTATGATAATAATAACGGATACTACAGCAACCAGGACGATCAGAATTATTTCCCTGACGATTACTATTACAACTATCCTCAGGACTATTATCCTAATGATTATTACCAAAGCTACTACAATGATTACAGGAACAGTATCATCAATGTAAACTGGAATGTATTCTTTGCTCAAAACAGATTAAACCGGTGGCAGATTGATCAGATCTTATATCTGAATAATCTTTACTCCAGTTTTTCAAGCTGGAATAACTTCTACAGGTACAATCCGGACAGATGGTATTATGATAGATTTTATGCAATGCAAAGAATTTTAGGACCAAGGGTTTTTGTTGTTTTCCAAAACAATTACTATCACGGTTCAAGTCCTATTGTTTACTTTCAAAACTACAGAAGAAGCTATTATGTTCCAAGATATGCTGTGATGCCACGTTACAGAAATATAAACATCAATGTTTATAGAGTAGATAGGGCAAGATTCCGAAGAATGGATAATCCTACTCTTAAAGTTGTTTCCACTAGAAACTATTCTGGCTTTAGAGATAATGACAACAGAAATCAGGGAAACAATGGATTCAGAAGCCAGGGAGGTTTCAGGAATCAGGATAACAACGTTAGAAATAACAGCGGATTCAGAAGTGATAATAATATAAACAGAGAAAGATCCGGAAACAGTGGATTCCGTACAAACCGAAATCAGGATGCCGTAAGGGACAATGGACCGAGAAGAGAAAACAATAATGGTTTCCGGAACGGAGGAGGAGAAGGATTCAGACAACAAAGAACTGAAAACTCCGGTTTTAGAAAGCAAAATAATGGAAACGACAACAGAGGTTCCGGATTCAGACAAAAACTGGCAAATAATTAATTTTCATATATTATATTTAAGTGGTGTGAAGGGCAGGTTTTTATAATCTGTCCTTTTTTAATGTTATGTTTTTATTTTATGATTTTTATACTTTAAATTAACATTTTTTATGAATATTTTCATTTAACTTCTGTTTTGTTTGAGTATCAAAAAGATGTATAACAATTAATTAAAGATATAAAAAATGAAAAAATTAATTTTAGCAATAGCTTTTATCGGAATGGGAAGCTTTGCAATAGCTCAACAAACAACTCCTCAGGATCAGCAGGCAAAAAAGGCTGAAATGCAGCAAAAAATGCAACAAAGAGAACAGGAGCGCCTGGATCAGATGCAGAAAGATCTTAATCTAAACCAGAATCAGGTTGCTCAGATTAAAGACCTTCAGGCTAAGAGAAAAGCGGAAATGATGGCTGATTTCGAAAAGAATAAAGGAGAGAGACAAGCGAAGATGGAGGAAATGAAAGCTAAAAGAGCACAAATGGATGCGGACATGAAAAAGATATTAACTCCAGAGCAGTATGATAAATGGCAGGCTGATAGAAAAGCTAAAATGGAAAAAAGAAGGGCAGAAATGAAAGACAGAAAAATGATGGTTAAGCCGATGCCTGCGGGTACTGCAAATACAAATTGATAGTTTATAATTGTGTTTTTTTAATGTGTTGAGGACGGAAGTAATTCCGTCCTTTTTACATTAATTTTCATTAATTTTTTTGAAATCGGGCTTTAATTCCGTAATTTTGAATATAATCTTTTATTATGGTAAGCGAAAAAATTGCAAAATTAATCAACGAACAAATAGCCCACGAACAATATGCCGCACAATATTACCTTTCAATGTCTGCTTGGTTTTCAAGTAAGGATCTTGACGGGATTGCCAATTATTTCAGGGTTCAGAGTAAGGAAGAATTAATGCATGCAGATAAGATGTTTGATTATTTAAATGATGTAGGAGGAGAAATCATTATCGGAGAAATTCCAAAACCACCTCATGAGTTTGATAATGCAACAGATATTTTTGAAAAAGCACTTGAACACGAAAAAATAGTAACTAAAAGTATTTTCAATATTGTAAAGAATGCAAATGATGAGGGAGATTTTGCAACAACTTCTTTTTTACAGTGGTTTATTAATGAGCAGGTAGAGGAAGAGGCAAGCGCATCTCAATTGGTTACTAAAATCAAAATGGTTTGTGATAATCCTTCGGCATTGTATCTTTTTGATCAGGAATTAGCTCAAAGAGTTTTTGTTCCTGCTGCAGATGCATAAGACTTAATAGCTTTAAGATATAAAAGAGTGAACCTTATCCAGGTTCACTCTTTTTATTTTTTACGATATGATGTTTCTATTTTGATACTTTTAAAAAGATTTGTTGATGGTCTTGATTAATATCGATGGTTGGAAATTTTTTATCATAATCAATAACGATATCTCCTTTATCTTCAACTCCGTTTCCATCGGAATCCCAATTAATCGTAACGTAATACTTTACCGGATCTCCTTTCTTTACTTCCGGTTTAATTAGACTTTCGGGGTTGTTAGGTACAGGAAGTTCAATGGTAAAAGGAATTTTTTCCTGTGAATATTCTTTCTCTGCGATTAAGGTTGCCGGTACATCAGCCATATTAGCAGGTACCCCATACAAATTAACTTTAAGCTTTGCATTTTTGGGAATTACATTGTCTGTACCTGTAAACTCGATTTTTACATTTTTTCCCTGAGAAGCTTTATCTGTTGCTATTGCTTCTTTTTTGGGAGCATTGCAACTTACCAGCAATAGGGCGCCCAGACTCATTAAGGTTATAAATTGTTTCATCTTAAATTTGTTTTAGAAACTAAATTTATGAAAAAAAACCACAAGTAGGGATATATTTTATTAACGTTTCATATCCTGCTCTTTTGAAGACAGAATATTCCACTTGTTTTCCTTTAGCTGAAAAATGGTAGTATTTATTTTACAGCAACCTAATGGCGCAATGGTTGTCAAAGTTTTATTGTTACTATCTATAATTTTTGGAAAGGCTCCTTCGTTTAAAGGAAATTCTTTATTCATTTTAAATGTGCCATCATTTTTATCCTGGAAATAGTAAGAGTATGCAGGTCCACCATTGCCTCCGGAATCATACAGAATGGCAAAATCTTCAAGCTGGTCAAAATTAAAATCAGCAATGATAAAATCATGATAATTTTCGATTCCTTCTTTTATTTTTTCTCCGGATAAGAAATAATTAATTCTGTTTAAACTCAAAGAATCTTCAACGACAGGCCACGTCCCTGGTGTATACATGATTTCCTGAAAACCCTTATTATTTTTAAAGATGTTAATTTTTAATTGAACAGGCCTGTTTTCGTCATCTTTAGCAGCAACACTAACCTTAAAATCAAAATTTTCATTTTTAGATGTTTTGACTTCTTTTTTTTCTGTTGTAGGGTTTCCTGAGCCTTGTCCTTTTTCAGGGGTAGGCTTACTGCAATTTATAAAGAAAATGGAAGTTAATATAATACTTAATAGGGTTGTTTTCATTTTTACATTAAAAGGTTTAAGTATATTTTTAATTGATCATTACTGCGCCATTCGATCCAAAATATTTGGTTATTTCTGGTTATGTTTTTAACCTGTAACCAGGTGCCCTGGATTTTCAGTACTTCGATTTCATCATCAGATTTCCAGTTTTTTATATCTAGTATTTTGCCATTAATTGCTTCACGCGGAGGATTTTTTTTAGGATCCTTCGTTTCAATACTAGTTATCTGATCCTCCAAAAAATCCTTCCAGCTATAAAATAAATAGTTTTCTGAAGGTTTTATATAGGCATAATTATTTTTGGATGTTACCACCTTGTAAAACTTATCATTTTTTTCTACACAGCTGAAGAAAAGAATACCATAATCTGCCTTATTAAGAAGAGGAATAATATCTTTTCCTGGTTGTGCTTTTTTTATTTTAATATGAGATAAGGATTTATCAGTATACAGAACAATATCCTTATCCGTTTTTACTAATTGTACCAGACCTATCCCAATAGTTTGTATTAAATCATCATTCTGATAATTTAGCTCTCTTTTCTCCTGGCTTTTAAAATTATTAAAAAATAATAAAACAAACGCTATGAGTGTATAAAGGGAAAAATTTGTTTTCATCATATTTGTTATCTTAATCCTAAATGGAAATGATCCTGGTGAACTGAAGTCGCCTTACCGGTAGTATGCTTGATATCTTTTTTATAAGCATAGTTTTTATTAAAGCCCCATTTGGTTCCCACCAGGAGTATATTTTCCAAAACTTCAATAAATTTCTCTTCTGTTTTATAGGCTTCTTTTGCATCACTCCATAAAGTTTGGCCACCGTTTGAACTACCCGGATATCGTATATCGATGTCATTTCCTGCTTCATTATGTCCGGAGTGCCCTATATTTCGTCCATCATTTGCAGATATATCATTGAAATACAAGGTTTCAGAAAAATTATTTTTAGGTAATGAATAAAAGAATCCTAATAATGCTGCACATACATCTTCCGCAACCCAGTTATCACCTCCTCTGTCTCTCGTTCCGAATCTACCCCAATTAGGTCCTGTCTCTGGAAAAGGTAATAGGTTATGCTCATTTTTCTCCAGAGTAATTGTTTTCACTAATTGGTTATTGTCATAGATATCATATTGGTATTTTTTAGATGTATCGCATTTCATAACCTTAGGGCAAGTGTATTTATCTACATCAATTTTGTATTTATTAATATCTCCTGCCACTGCTTTCACTTCGTCACAACACTTCTCGCCAAATTCTTTGAGAAATCCTTTTTTCAGATGTAAATGATTGGTTGGCCCTTTTAATTCTTCCTGATAGAATTGCTCATATTTTTTCAAAACATGATCAAGTGCTTCTTCTCTTTGACCATATCCTGCCCCCGGTAAACTTGCCCACTCAGTTCTACACTTACTGATGGCTCCTTTGATATCGTCTTTTTTAATTAAATCTAATGCTTTTTTCTTTTCTTTAATCAGGTATACACAATATTTATCCTGGCTTTCAGGTGAAAAATCTGTGATACCATGATTGGTTCTCCATGTTGCAAAACCGTTATCCTGCCAATTCTTTTTTGTAATCTGGTAGGCTCCGGCGGCTGAAGAATAGTCATTTATTTGATCTATCCAGACCATTACTTTAGGGTGGTCACTGAAATCTTTTCCATGGTCTTTTAATGTACTTCCTCCTACAATTCTTGAATAACCTCCTTCATCCTGTGTACCTTCACCCACCCGTAGCATTCTCATGAATGCTCTTACTTTTGCTTCACATTCACATACTCCATCTTCATTTTTTCCTGTTGATAAGGATTCTCTTCCAACTTTTACCGCAGCTTTGTTTTCTACCATATTAGGAAGGCTGGCAGTCGCATATAAGATAGCCATATCGGAATGATCAAGATACACTGCCCTTTCCTTGGCTTCTTTTCCTTCTCCTTCTGTTACCTTAATAATGGCGGAAATTTTAAAATAATTTTTAGGCTTTCCTAATTTCGTAGGATCAACTTTTAATATAAGCTCACCTTTTTTATTGATTTTGCCTGTTTGTGTATTGAAAAAAGTCTCTTTAGAAAATTTTTCTTTTACGTCTTTCCAGTCTTTCCATTGTCTAGGACTCCATGCTATTCCGAAATATATGTCTGATTTTGTAATAAAATGCACCTCAACATTTTTGTCTACCATATTAATGGCGTAAATTTTAAAATAGAGCGGAGTGGTGATGGGGGAGTTGTATCTTTTCTCAGTGTCTGATGCATCACAAAAATAAGCATCCACGATTTTGGGAACATCAGAAACTATAAGAGAAGAGGCGAGTGCCTTATCTGCATTCTGAATGATGAGCGAAGGGTTTGTGGATTTCATTTTAAAGAACAATTCTCCTTTTTTAGTTACTCCCTTGCTTTCTATTTTCTGTTTTATAGAGTCATCTAACGTGAAAGGCCAGTAAACCGCTGTAGCAGTTTCATTTAAAGTTCCTGTCTTCTCAAAAATAATATTACTTCCCGTGCTGTCATTATCGTATACTTCCAGCTTTACTTCCTCACCTTGTAATCCCTCATATCTTACATAAGCAGATATATCCTGGCCGTAGCCGGCCTCTTTTATAATATTCCCGCTGCTTCCGTCATTATCCATCCATTTTGCAGTATCCGCAATTACTTTGGGCTGAATAACATCCAAAGATAAAGGCTTTTCACAATTTCTACCTCCCATACTGCAATTGATAGTATATTTTCCGGGAACTAAAAACTTATATGAAAATTTTTCACCTGTGCCTCCTGCCGTAACCGGACCTGTGATCTTCCAGATAATAGGTCCGTCTTTTGAAACATCGTAGTCTTTAATAAGCATTTTGCTTATTTCAAATAAAATATTGACTCCAACTTTTGGTTTTTTATCATATTTTATTTCGGTGACCACATTATTTTTTACTTCGAAACGCCAGTCGTCATCTTCGTCTTTTGCTCGTTTTCCCGTAGCGTTGGCAACTTTGCTATAGGCTTCCACAACATATTTTCCAGGCGCCATAAGCAGATTGCCAGGTATTGTAATGCTTTTACCTGTGCCCTGTAATATTCCGTTTAAATTCCACTTGATCTCCGAAGACTCATCTGAAGTAAGGTCATAAAGAGGATTGTTTCCGAAGTTATATTTCATTTTCGAAACACTGAATGACATGGCGGTTCCCGGTCTTACTACTTCGGCACCATGGCTTATTCCGATTACAGCATTACCCTCAGTTTCTCCGGACATTTGTTTTTCTATAACGTTTCCTGTATCATTTATATACCGGGCTATAATAGTATATTTTGCCTGGGTATTTTGAGGAGTAAACGTCAATGTATCTCCATCTTGAACAGCATCCGTAACAACATTTCCGCTTCCATCAAGTAAAGATAATGTAAGTCTTGATTTTTCTTCTTCAGTGAGATCAGGAATAAAAAATTTAGCTTTAAAGACAGAAGGAACACCCCGTCTGAATTTTCTGTTTTTAGAAGGATCAATCCTTGTCGAAAAATCTCCTGATGTACACTCTATATCGAGCAGAGTGTTTTCTACCACTTCAATATCGATTGAGCATGAAGGGTCACATTTGTCATATTTTCCTTTTTCAAAATCAGGACTTTTAGGCTTCCCATATCCTTCTACTCTGAATTTGCCTGTTTCTGCAAAGCTCTGTGAAAACTCAGTTCCGATTTGTTCTTTGAGAAGAATCCTGTCTTCTTTTTTACCCTGATGATTCTTGTAAATCATCCAGGAGGTAAGCTGCTTGTTTCCGCTCTTCAGGTTGGCTTTGAAATCAGTTTCTTCATTTTTTCGAAGATAAATGATATCTTTTTTACCTTTTGAATCGATTTCTTTAAAATCTTTTCTGTTTTCTATTTTTGTAAGCGTTATAGAAGTAACTACAGGATATTCCTCTTTTTTCTTAGGCTGTGCTACTGCAGGATTTACCATGGCAAGCTCTAAGGGATTGGTATTATCTGCATGTGCGTTACTTACAGAATCGGTCTGTCCATGTTTGTCTATGGTTATTTTGCCCCCAACCATACATTGCAATTCGGATATTTCTGTAAGAGTATTTTTGCCCATTACCTGTGTGCTTTCATAGGTTTTGCTCCATTTGGGTGCTGGAGCCAGAGCGCAAGGCAGGTTGCCTCCGGCAGAGGGCTTAAGGGTACATTTTCCGAATGTTGCTACCGGTGGATTGAAGGTTTTGTCCTCTTCCGTAGCAGCCAGCTTACTGCTATCGTCATTAAGAACAATTATTTTATGAGTCGTTACTTGAAGGTCAGCGGTTTGTTTTGGATTTTCAGCTTTATCACAAACACATTTTGCATTATGTACGACAAAGTATTTTCCATCGTGATCACTTTTAGCAGCGTTCTCTTCTTTTTTCTGCTCTTCTTCCTTCTTTTTTTCCTCCCCTTGTTTTTGTTCGGCATTTTTTTGTTCTTCAGCAGGGTCGGGTGGAGGAGTTTCTCCGTTCATCTCATATATTTCCTCTTTTGACGGAGTCAGGAGATTAAACCCCGGATAGGGAACATTCGGAACCTTTGGGTCAGCGCCTGCATTTTGATCATGGTATTGTTTGAGCTTAGTCCAGTCTTTGATACCCAATTTTTTGGCTATATCCTGTAACGTCTCACCGCTCTGTACCTTATATGGGATGGAAGCTGCCATATCGTTATTTTGTTTGTATGGTTATAATGTGTTGGTAATAGAATTTATCTTCTACTTCTATACAGACATCGGTTTCGGCTGATTCAATTCTTGCTGTTTTACCCGTGTAGCTGATATTATGTTTAAAATCTGCATAGAGAGGGACGTTTTCTTTCTCAAAATCAACGGCATATTCATGTTGATGAATATATCTGATAACGTCATTCATAATTTCCTGGGCATTATCTATTTTAGGTTCAAAGAATAGGATATTTTTTTCCTTTTCATAGAAAGTTTCTCCCTTCCATTGTGATGTCCCGATCGGAAGTACCTTCCAGGAAGTGTCATATTGCTTTTTATTGTTGAATTTTTGCATACTGGCTTCAGCAACTTTCATGAAATGGAGCTCTCGGATAAATTGCATAAGTTTTTCTTCAGTTTCTGTAGCATTGAAAAAATGATTCCGGATATGATTTGTGCCTTCTCCACTATAAACAGATCGTATTTCTGAGTCCGTTTTTTGTATGCGTTTTTTTATCTGATTTATATTGTGGATGCTAAGTTTGTAGTTTTCTATTTTACAGTGAATAGGAAATAATGCTTCCATATAACTGTTTGATATTTCAAGGAACTTCGTATCTATTTTTTTATTATTTACTTTAAGATTCGTCCTGCTGATAGATACATCATAATCTTCATCCTCTTTGGTTTCTACGTATAATGTATAAGACAGTAAGGCTTCATGTTCCTCTCTTCCTATTTTCACGGTACATTTATCCTGTAAAAAATAAGTGGATGTTGGGAATATGTCAGCTTTAGAAGGTATCATTGCGTTCTTATAAATGTGGTTAGAAAAACATTCCTATTGATGTTAGTGATTAAGAGCTTTTATGGCCTGAGCATTGTTAATGGTATATAACGCAAAAACTGAAATAATACTTAAAATATATAATACAAACAGTATCAATAATTTCATTGTTTTTTTGTTGCCCTTTTCCTTTCGTAAACTCAATATCTGAATTAAAAAGAGGATAGGATAAATAAAAGCCATAGCTATAAAAAAGACGAAAAGATAAGTCATTAGTAAAGAAAACACGGCCTGGAGGTTTGAAGTGTCAAAGCTTCTGTTGAAATAGGTATGTGCTGGTTTATCCCAGTAATAAATAAATGTAAGGATAGCAAATGCCACAAATATGACTACCTGAATATTGAAAATTGTTTTCCAGTTTTTTATTATAAAATTATTTATCATAATCCGTTCGTTAGTTATATCATTGAGTTATTTTCCTGCTACATACCCGAAATATCCGTCTTCAAAAGGATCAAAAGATACAGTCCATACCTTACTGATATCCCCCCATGTAAACAGGGTCAATATCACTTTTTCATTTTTTTCATCTAATGTAACTCCTTTAAGTCCTACCCAGTGGTTAGGAATCGTAAATGTACCTTTGCTGTTATTCTGAAAATTACCCGCAGTAATAAGGAGGCCAATACTATAGCCGCTGGTGAGAAGCCCGGACAATTCATTTGCCGAATTTTTTGCACTTGCCCATTTACTTGTCACAAGGTTGGTCTCATTTTTCACATCAGTGTAAGAAAGAATGTTCTTCATCATGCTTGCCACTTCGTGAGGAAGTGTGAGTCCAGTACCTCCTTCTACAAAACCGCCTGCACTTGTACCGTCGGGATCGTAATCAAAAACACTATTCAAATAGTCCTTAATTGTGAATAAAAATATAAAGTCAGCATAAGACATTTTTCCACCATTGCTGTTATTCGGATAGCTGGCATCGGAATCTTTCACTTTGATAAGGTGCTCATCCTTATCCATTTTAATTTTATATTGAGTAGACGGAACTATAGCTTCACCCGTACGGTGCATGTCTAAAATTATTTTTTCGTAATCAGAGGGTTTCTGGATAGCCAGAAAGTGCCCGATCAGTGCAATAGCACACATTGAGCTTTGTCCCTGATCTATATCTTTTCCGGTATTCATCCTTTGCTGGATTTCCGATTTTAATGTTTTGCGGTCAAAAAACCGGAATCTGTTGTGTTTGAAAAGGGTTAATTTTCCTTCATTATCTACATCGTTGATATATGCTTTGATCTCCAGATTATTTCCACATCCGTTGGCATCATTAAATGTTATACTGATTTCTTCACCAGTATTGGGACCTTCCAAAGCATTTTTGTAGAATTTACCTGTTTCAGTATCTGTATAGCTAACCGCCCACCGAATCATACTAGGATCCTTTGGTGCATCGTTGGTATATGTTTCTACTTTGAATGTATAGGTCTTTCCGTATACAAGCCCTGACTTTTCCTTGATCGTTTTACTTCCGTCGTTTAAAGAACCATCATCCAGGTCAGAAATCAGCTTAATACTTTTGACTTGCGTTGCCTCAATCCCTTTTCTGGGAATGTTGGTCTTTTCATCAAATACTACACCTGCGCCCATGGTTGCTTCTAGTTTTTGTATTATTGTTCAAACTCAAAATCTTCTTCCTTGTTTGAAAGAACATCATAAACCACATTGCCTCTTTCGGTTATATAAAAAATATCCCTGTTTCCTTTATCATATCTGATATAAGCAATGAGATCCTGGTTGTGACCGTCTAATCCTTCTCTTCCAGCCTTATACTGTTGATTCAGAACATCTGTTTTTTTATAGATATAAACAGAATATAACTGATAGTTCTTTATATCTGTCCCTGCTGTTTTGTCATCAATTTTCTTTTTCAATTTTTCATATTCATCAACGTCGTATGAAAAATTTCCTTCAACATAAAAATAGTCGATTCTATTTTTATTTTCTCCTGCTTTAAACTCGTAGGTAACGGGAGATAAAGCAACTAACTGAAAGTCTTCCGACTTGTTTTGGATACATGCCACAAATAATGTTAATAAAATGATTAAGTTTTTCATGATAAATTTAGTCCTTATCGGAATTGCCATTTAAATCTACGCTTTTTTCCATTTCTGTAATGAAAGGTCTTGCCGTTCTGTAATGCTGTAGAATATACCAGGCTTTGAAAAAATCTCCGGTATGGTATTGCGGGATAATGTCACCACCATGTTTTACGATATCATCCCAATCCAGACCATAGTGATCGTAAAACGTATATTTCAGCTTTCCGCTCCATACTTTGGTACATTTGTTATAAGAATAATCCTGGATTTCTGCTTTGGCACTCCATACCTGATGTACTGTAATCCCTAATCCTGATACTTTATCCCAGAATGACGAAAAATTTAAAAGTCCCATCGAAACAACTCCCATTGCAGCTGGATCATAATTACTTTTTTTCAGCTCCTTTTTAAAATCCGTTAGAAATTTATTATGATAAGTGATAAAGGCATCATTGCCTGCAATTTTTTTATTCAGAACATCACTCTTATAAGTTCCACCTGTGCCCTTTTTAAATCGATCCGACATTTCCAGGGCTACAGTTTCCATATCACCAATAGATAAAGACTTCATCAGCTGATCCAGATATGCTCCTAATGTTGCATCATTTAATTTAAAAACCGGATCATTTTGTATGGAGGCGGAAGATGCCGGCTTATCGGCAAAATACATGTCTTCGGCCTTTGTTCCGTCAAAATTGAATCCAGGATCCCTTTTGGCCTTGCCAATGAGCTTCTGGCTTATTCGGACTACCCCTTCTTTGCATCCTTCATCACCTTTTCCATCTTTTCCGAAACCTTGTAATATGGCACGTTTCTGACTTGAGAGCTCAAGATTTTGCTTCGTAGCCTCAATAATTACATGTTCCGATTCTTCATTGGAAACTTTGCATAGATTAGTATAGTTATTACTGACCTGTATATTGATATTATTAGCTTTTTTTACAATGGCCATATCACTGTTTTTAATGTGAATTTCCTTGCTCTCCGCTTTGAGATTTTACGGTTTTCTCACTTTGTAAGATCATATTTTCTTTAGTACTCACAACGGTAACCTTTTCAGCATAAGAGTCGCTCTTTTTGGACTGAACATTTCTTTCATTTTCAGCAATCTCTGTTCTCATATCAGAAGACTCATGAATATTTCCTGTAGCAGTTTGTAAAAGATCTCTTCCGGCTGTATCAACCATGTTTACTCCCGCATTCGATACGATATTGACATTTGCTGTAGCAAATATATTGCTGCCCGCTATGGAAGTGATATCATTTCCTGCGGACATTCTTATATTGTTTCCTGCAGTAAAGGTCATATCTTTTGGGGCATTCACAATAATGCTTCCTTTTCCATCCATAAAGTAGGTATTCCCACTCGGATCTTCTATGTAGATACTTCCTTCTGCGTCATTAAAAATTACCTTATTTCCACTTCGCGTTTGTATCGATTTTATATGATTGTTAACGCCTCCTCCTAAACCAACAGCTCCATGAAACATTCCACCCATGGCGAAAGGGAAGTCGGGATGATGATATTCAAAGCCAACCATTACCTGATCTCCAACTTCCGGAATCGCTACAAACCCTCTGTTTTGAGTGATTACATCTGTCCCTCCGGCATCAGGGCTCATCATTCTTATAAAATGAGTGGTGTCATTTAGCTGCCAGTCAAATTGTACTTGTATCCGTCCCTGATTTAACGGATCTGTATTGGAAACTACTGTGGCAATCTGTGGTTCTGCACTTGGGGTAATAAATTCCGGTTTTGGAATAAATCCGGTCCCCTCGGCTATTGCTTCAAATGATCCTGTATAGATACCTCTGGTATTAACTTCGTGAGAGACTTCAGTGATCATAAGCTTGGTGAAATAAGTCGTCTGGTTGCTATCCGGTTTTCTCATTTCTATATCTGCAACACAACCAGGATGTAAAAAAGGAACAGAGGTTGTCCCTGATACGGTAAAGACTTCTACTGCGGCACTTCCCGCAGCACTTTTTTGGGAATCATCAACATTTAACGACATATTGGCATTAATTGGAGATGGGTTCAGGGAACGGGTTTTATAGATGTCATTATTAAGATCATAAGCCTTGGCAGCCAGCTGTCCCAAATGCTTTATGCTTGCAGATGTACTTAATAATTTTGTGTGATTACTGCTGTTATATCCAAAAAACTCCGGTTTAGTATGCACCGCTCTCAGTTCCACGGAAACATCACTTACATTACTTCCGTAAGTAAGGCGTATGGGTTGATCTTTGGGTGGAAGTTTACCGAAATACAGTGTTTCGCCATCATAATAGAATTGCTCTCCGTAGGTTTCGGCAAGCCTCGCAAGGTAATTGTAATGGGTTTCCTTGTACTGGGCGCTGTAATTAATATAGCTTTTGTTCTGGGTATCAACTTTATAGTCAAATTTACCTGAATTAAGGGTCTCCTTTAAAATCCTGTCGGCAATGATAGAAGTATTCACCGGTTTATCACCGCCAAAGCTTTGTGTATGTGGAGCGGAATCCATTAAAATAGTAGGGCTGTATCCTTTCAGAACAATATTGCCTAAACTCATTTTTTCCTGACTAAAAGCCACTTTGGTAATGAGTCCGACGAAAGTTTGTTCAGGACTCTCATTTTCAGCATCCTTATATTTAAAAACGACCGTTAAGCGTTTTCCGAGAAACTGCTGAGCCTGATCAAGCTCATGATTTTGCAAAGACCCTAAAGAATCGTGAGCTAAGGTCAACTCAAAGCTATGATGTCTTCTTGTACTTTGCTGTAAGCGGAAGTGTTTGAAATGGTTAATAATTTTACCTTCAATCACTACGTCCAGCTTCACCACACGCTGTACTCCTGCAATATGATTTTCAGCAATTTTATCTGCGTTGGTAGTCTTATTTTTCATTCTTATGTTTTTGGTGTTCACTTACTAAATTAGAAATGTTTTCCAATTCAAGTTGATTAATTTTGTTAAATTTTAAAAACTGTAGTAGAATTACGACTTTTATAGATGTAAAGGTTTATTTTATAATCGCTATATTGAAAAACAAGTATAAAATATTTTATTTACTAACTGAACAATTTAAGTGACCAAAGAGAATGATTAATTGTATAATATTCTCCCGGAGAGATAAAAAGATCATCCATAGGGATGATCTTTTATGTATAAATGTTTGTAGGCATTGATTATGCACCTGGCCAGATACCTTCATAGATACCGTTACCATAATGAATTTTTTCTGCACTTACGATGAAGCTGATCAGCATACTGTTGTCATCCACAGCATCAAAGTCTACTTCATGTTGAATTACATATCCGTTCTCCCATGTTAAAGTAATTAATGTTCCTTCTTCGTGAGATTTGTTGAAAGTAACTTCACCTGTTGTAGGCTTATATTTCCCGTTAAGTAAACTTTCTAAGATGTCAGATTTTTCTGTAGCCTCGATCGTTAATTTGATGATTGCATTGGAAGGGTCAGAAGCTACACGTCCTGAAACGTCTGTAGATCTTGATACGCTGTAGTTAAGCTTTAATAATTTCTGACCTTCACTTCCGTTGAATTTTAAGATTCCTCTTGAATTTGCTGCCATAATGGTAAATTTTAATCGTTATTAAATATTATATAATTCAGTGATTATGTAGCAAATGTATAGTACTTTAATCGGACTCAAAAATTTTTAAAGACAAGATTTGATTTTTGTAGTGGTTCTACGATTTCATGTCGTAGTTCTACGATATTTTGTCGTAATTCTAAGATTTATAAATTTTAAAGATCCCTGTAATCCTTCTGTTAAAGGGATTTTGCGTTATAAATAGATGAGCTGGGTCTTGATAACTTTCCTTCCGAGACTTTCCAGTACACTTTTATAAGTTTCAATTTGACGGTCATTTTTTTCAGTGACTTCTCCGGTTTTAAAATCTACAATGATATAATCTTCACCATTTTTCAGAATTCTGTCGGGCCGGTAAATTCTGCTTTCCCCTCTTTCGGAGATCATGATATCTTTCTCGTTGATTACTTCCCATCTTTCGTCAAAGAATTCAGCATGAGTTGTAACGATTTCCTGAAGCGTTTCCTCAATTTCATTCTTTTCAGTTACTGTGATTTGCCCTTCCAGAAGGTAGCTTTCCAATACTTTCTGAATATCTTTTTTAGTATTGATCTTAGATAACAGTTCGTGAACGAAAAGTCCTATCCTCACTTTCTCATTGCGAACCTGATAGTTCTTGGATGGTGTCGCTATTTTTACAGATGTATTTTTTTCGTTGATATTTTTGAGATTCCTGATATCTTTTGTCCTGAAAGATGAGGTTTTGACTTTAGAGTTTTTTTTGAGCATTTCAGGATGTACCTCATAAAGATCAAATTCATCAGACTGTTCTGTATTTTTACCTTGAATAAATTCCAGGATTTCGAGATTATTTGAAGTTTTATTTTGTTTCTGAATATAGAAAAACAGCTGTTCTACAGGTCGAGTAGTGGCGACATACTGAAGACACAACCTGTCTATCAGATTTTTATAGGAATTCTTCTTATTGAATTTTTCAATTTCTTCATCATAGACTTCCAGGCTTTTGCTAAACTGATTGATATTAACAGATTTCAAAGCTTCATTGCTGTTGGTTTCAAACCAGTTGGAAAATTCAGCATCACGGTTTTTATTCATCATAGGAATAAAAACAACCGGAAACTCAAGTCCTTTGGCTTTATGAATCGTCATGATCTGGATAGCATCAATATTTTCTGAGGCCTGAATGGTATATGTGGAGGCTTCTTCATCCCAGTATTTTAAAAATTCTTTAGTGCTCGCTCCTGCATTTTGAGTAAAGTTAAAGAGCATTTCAAGAAAGTTTAACAGGAAGTCGGTTTCTTTATTATCAAAAGAAAACTCATTAATATAGTACTCTACAAAATTGTATAAATTAAATCGGGGGAAGTGATCTTGTTTTAGTCGTAAAGCATATTTGTTTTGGATAAACGGGAGGATGTCATCGTGGGATTCAATATCCAGAATTTCTTTCATACTCAGGGTAAAATCTGGCATGTTTACTTTTCCCAATTTATTCAGATAATACATCATCATGATTAAATTGGTTTTGTTTTTAGGATTGGTTTCCCATTTTAAGAACTCAATGACAGCCTGAATGGTATTTGAGAGTTCTAGTGTCAGTCCTTTATCTGATATGGTTTTAATATTGGTTTCTTCTCCTCTATACCTCACTTTCAGGTTCCCTAACTTCTGTGAATAGCTGAAAATATCAAAATTGCCACGACATAGAATAGTAATATCTGCAAACCTGAATCCGTTGTCAAGACAATCCTGAATGTCTTTCTGCATTCTTTCGGAAGTGTCATTGTAGAAATCCTCATTGGTGAGATTTTCAATAAGATTTACTTTGACCCTTCCATCAATTTCTGATTTAGGATTTTGTTCGGCATCCGTCCCAAATATATTTTTATGTTCCTCTTCAAGATTTAAGGCATGAAATTGATACAGTTCATTATTGAATCGAACAATATTTTTTGCACTTCGCCAATTATCTTTTAATACAAGAAGTTCGGCTTGTTTGGGAGAAATTTCTTTTTTGTTGATAATGTCCAGCATGAGCTTGCTCTCACCACCCCTGAATCTGTAAATACTTTGTTTGGGATCACCTACCAATGTAAATGTTGTATTCTCTGTCGAGACACTATGGTCTCTTAATGGGACGAAATTTTGCCATTGTAATTCCGAAGTATCCTGAAATTCATCAAAAAAATAGTGCTGAAACTGGGAGCCTACTTTTTCATAAATAAAAGCCGAAGGTTCATTTTTCAGGTTTTCATTGATGAGGATATTAAATTTGGAAAGGAGAACAAGATCATTTTCCTCTTCAATTTTTTTTAATTCATCCTGAATGTCCTTGTTTACTTTTAAAGGAAGTAATGCAGATAATATTTTCTCCTTTTTCTGTGTTTCAATATAAAGAAGAATAAGCTGCATTCTGTTTTCTAATAATTCATCAAGAATTTCTAGAATTTCAGGTTCTTTACTTTTTGATTTTGAGGCGGCTCCTTTTCTGTAATTATTAACCACAGAGTCTTCCTGAGTTGTCGGAAAAGGAAAACCAGGTCTCTTCTGATGGTAAAAATCCAGAACTTTAGTAAAAAATCCTCCAATACCGTTTTTACCTTGTGCAAAGTCCTCAACATCGATATTTCTTGATTTAAAAAGATCAATAGATTTCGTAGCGATTTCAACAGCTCTTTTCTTATTAAATACAATCTCTTTCCGGATAGTATTCTTTATATTTTCATAATTGGAATCGTCAAAATTGGTATTGCTTTTCAGCTGTTCATAGTGAATATCTTTTACAAACTCTTTTGCAGAGTGATAAAGGTTCTTGTTAAGATTGATTCGCTCGTTATTTTCGAGGCTGTAATCAACATAATCCATGAAAGAATTTGATATTGCATCATTCTCACCGATCTGATCAAGCATTTTGTCTACAGCTTCAATGAGGAAAGGCTCTGCTTCAATCTCGAGATTAAAATTTTTAGCTAACCCTAATTCGTAAGAAAAACTTCTTACCAGGCGAGAATTAAAACGATCGATTGTACCAATATTTAAGGTAGAATAATTATGAAGAATATAATCCAGTAATTTTTTAGACCGGATGTGCAATTCATCAATGGTTATCTTTAAACCTTCTTCTTCAAAAACTTTCTGAATGTTTTTTAAATCATTATTATCAGCGAAGTTGCTTGCAGAAAAGGCTCCCAACCAGGATAAAATTCTTTCTTTCATCTCATTGGCCGCTTTGTTGGTGAACGTTAATGCCAGAATATTTCTGATGGCATGCTGCTGATTAGGATAACGAAGACAGATCATCAGAAGCCTCTGAACCAGCGCATAGGTCTTTCCGGAACCGGCGGAAGCATTGATTACTGTATAAGAATTTTGCATTTTTTGAGATGAATTGAAGATGCAAGTTAGCTAAAATTTAAATGAAATTTTAACAATTGAAAATGGTGCTTTAACAAAATCAGAATGGAAAATCAAAAAAAATGCTAAAACGCGTTAACTGTGGTTAAACTTGTGGAAAACATTAAAAATAAGTTTAGATTTGTTTTATAAAAAAACTTTCCGTGAAATTAAAACTACTTTTTCTTTTATCACTCATTTTCTTCATTCAAAAAATAAAGGCACAGGATTATCTTTTCGGAAAAATAACTTCAGAAGAGCATATAGAAATGCCTGATGTTACTGTAATCAACATAAGAACTGATGAACGTGTAACCACTAATGCTGATGGACATTTTATGATCTCAGGCAGGGAAGGAGATGAACTTCGATTTATAAAAAGCGGTTACGAAAGGATGAACAGGAGAATTACAAAAGACAATATTTCAGCTCCTCTAAGCATAACGTTAATCCGGCAGACTACTCTTATTGAAGAGGTCGAAGTAAAGAAGGGACTCACAGGCGACCTGAAAGTAGATTCTAAAAACCTGAACAGACCCAGAAAAGTAGAAAAGTTAACCCAAGATATTGACAAATACATTGCCCAAAAATCTGATCCGAGAATCCTGGCGGCAAAAGCAGGAGAGTTTGTCCAGCCAAAAGGACAAGGGTTTTCAATCGGGAAAGTGAAAGATAAGTGGGACGATGTGGATCTCATGCGTTACTTGCGTGAAAGCCTCGGAGATCAGTATTTTATAGATTTAAAAATAGATAAATCTTTAATCGAGCATTTCATTTATTATGTCTTAAGATCAGGTTTTGAGAGGAGACAGATCCTTAAATACGGTTTTTGCAGTGATGCAGACCTGATGAGATTTCAAAGAGCTGTACTGTCTAGAATTTCCTCATATCGCGCTCCTCAAACCCAGAGATAATCTATGAATGTTTTATGATCAAAAATACTTTGTATATCGTACCGTGCTTTGCTTTTGCCCATTTTTATTCGCAACAAAAGATTTCAGGCAGAGTAGCGGATGAGAATAATAATGCTCTGGCGTCTGTTCTTATCTACAATATTTCCAACAACACAAAAACTCAAAGTAATTCTTCCGGTCAATTTGTAATTGAAGCTAAGGAAAACGAAGAGATCCGCTTTGTAAAGCAAGATTATTACCGTGTTGATAAGAAGATCAATAAGGAGAATATAAATTTACCATTAGATATTAAACTCCTCAAGATTGAAACTCTAATTCCGGAAGTTGAAATTCCTTATAAACCCACAGGTAATCTGGAAAAAGATAGCAAACATTATGATCAGGCAAGGAAGACCCTTGTATTAAAATCTGAAATGGATGCCTATATGAGAAGCCCTTTGAAAGAGCCATTACCCGAGAACAAAATTCCTAAAACCTTTAGTGGACATGATTTTAATGTAAGACAGGTCGATATGGTCAAATTGTTTCTCACGGGTATAGGTCTTGTAAAAAAAGCAAGCCAACCCAAAGTTACCAAACCTGATTATTATGAAACCCAAAATTTCATTAACAGGCTTAAACTGGAGATCAATTTAGATTTTCTTATAGAAAAGGGAATGAATGAAGAGCAGATAGATGAATTTCTGGTATATGCTAACGATAAAAGGTATCTTGCAAAAAAATACAGGAAAACTTTTAATAAAAGCGTGATCGAATCAGAACTAAGAATTGCTTTCATAGAATACGACAAGACCCACGTAATTAAAAATTAATAGTGCAATAAAACAATCATAATTAAATGAAAAATATAATTTTATTTATTGTTTTGTTTATATATGGAATTGCCTATTCGCAACAGATCGTTACGGGGAAAATAACAGATGATAATGACATTAATCTTGGATCTGTTACGGTCATCAACCTTTCAACAGATAAGAAAGTCTATAGTAATTCTTCGGGCGAGTTTTCTATTGAAGCTTCAAAAAATGATGAATTAAGGTTTGTAAGACCTGGATATGAAAGGATTTCTAAAAGAGTTTTTGCAGATGGTGTTGATTCTCAACTTTTCATAACAATGATAAAAATTCCTGAAGAAATAGAGGAAGTAGAGGTAAAGAAATTATCCGGGGACCTGGCTAAGGATTCAAGAAGTGTTGCTAAAGTTGATAAAGGGGAAATTGTTCAGCAGGCAGTGGGCCTTCCACAACCTGTTGGAAAAATGAGGGAAAAACCGGCAGAAGTAAAACAGGTACTACTTCCGATACTTTTAGGGCAGCTGAATGTTCAGGGAGCCTTTGATCTCATTAGTGGAAAAGCAAGAAGACAAAAACGTCAATACAGATATGACGATCTGCAGGACAATATTTTATGGGTGAGAAAGAGAGTGGATGATGATTATTTTACTAATGCAGGAATTCCTGCGGAAAGAATCTCGGAATTTATAGAGTTTTCTTTTGTTATCAAACCACAGGCCCGAACTTATGTAAAAGCAAGGAATCTCTCGGGGGTGCTGCTGAGATTAGAAGAAACTATGCCGGCATTTTTAGAACGATTAAAAAAGGATTGAACGATTTGTTAAAGAAATCTTAAAATTACGGAATGGAAATTGATGTATCCGTTCATAAGAAAATTTAAATTTAAATGACCAATCAATCAAATTCACAAAATTTTATGAACAGAAATATCATAGTAATGGCTATTGCAGCCATTGGTTTTGTTCTTGGACTAGGACTATTGGGAAATGCTATTAAAAACAGAAATAAATCTGAAAATACAATCTCTGTAACTGGATTGGGAACAAAGCAATTTACATCAGACCTTATTACATGGTCCGGAAGTTTCTCAAAAAATAATTTTGACTTAAAACTTGCTTACGACGGGCTGCTTGCTGATAAAAAAGTGATCAATGATTATCTGATTTCAAAAGGAATAAAGCAAAATGAAATTATTTATTCCTCAGTAGACATTCAGAAACAATTT
This sequence comes from Chryseobacterium sp. LAM-KRS1, assembly GCF_013184525.1. Lineage (GTDB taxonomy): Bacteria > Bacteroidota > Bacteroidia > Flavobacteriales > Weeksellaceae > Chryseobacterium > Chryseobacterium proteolyticum. The sequence goes on along the minus strand of NZ_JAAOIZ010000007.1, from coordinate 108,906 downwards.
CGTAATTATAATGATGCCAATGGAAATAGTGTTCAGGGAGAATTTTCAGGATATAACCTAACGCAGACTGTTTCTATAGAAAGTAAGGAAGTGGCTAAGATCGAAAGCCTTTCAAGAAATATTACGGAGATTATCAATCGGGGAATAGAATTTACATCCTCTTCGCCATCTTATTTTTATACAAAGCTAACTGCTGTAAAGCAGGAAATGATCGCTACCGCTACAAAAGATGCCAGAGAACGCGCGGAAAAAATTGCGGAAAACTCAGAAAGTGGTCTTGGCAGTTTAAAAAAGGCAACCATGGGAGTTATCCAGATCACTGCACCTAATTCAAATGAAGATTATTCTTATGGTGGTGCTTTTAACACAACTTCTAAAGAGAAAGTGGCAAGTATCACGATAAAACTGGAGTACGAAGTGAATTAATGGGAACTGTATTAAACTTATTGACCATTTAAAGTTCCAAAATGTACGATAAAATTAAAGCCGGCAGATTGTGCTGGCTTTTTATGTTTTAATGATAAACAACATCATAAATTTCTTCTTTTATTTTTTTAAGATCTGCAGGAGAATAATTTGCCAGCAGCCATAAGTCTAAGGGCTGCTTACCTTCCCCGTAACTTGGCTGTACATACATTTCTTCTATTAATGAGAATCCGTTTTTCTGGTAAAAAGAATATCGTCTCTGAGCATCTTCCCCAATATGGGCTGGTTCAATTTCAAGAATAATCCTTGGATAATTTTTGAATAAGTATCCTGTAATATGAGAACCTAGTTTCTGGCTTCTGAACTCTGCAAAAACCTCAAAATGTTCTACGAAAATGTAATCGCTTAATTCCCAGAAAATAAGATATCCAATCGCTTTAGATTCGTGCAATACAGAAATAACCTTCACATGAGGATTGCTGAATAACTTCACAAACTGGTCCCAGTCTCTTCTTTCATCCTCCGGAAAGGTTGTGGAGTAGGAGTGATAAATATCTTTTATTTTGTAATCTTCCGGTGAAGTTATAGGTAAAAATTCCATAATTATAAATCAAAAACACTTGGTCTCCTTGTGATGAAAATATCTTTAATCCAAAGCGTAAACGCTAATCCCAGATAGATAAGAAAGAAGAAACCCGCCGTGGCGAAAGTTGAGTAAATGAAGAATACCCGAAGTTTAGAAACAGGAATTCCAAGTTTAGCGCCCATTCTTGTAAGAACACCAAACCATTCTCTTTCCATTTTGTGACGGATATTATCAAGCATCTGAAGAATCTTTTAAAAGTTTAAATCCAATACTGCAATTTAAGCAATTTTTTTCTTCACAGGAATTTTTAAAATGATAAATGAGGCTTTGGGTTTCTAAGGAACTGGTAATTTTCATGTTCAGATTTTTCCAGGACTTAATAATAGTATTCTTTTCCGGGGCTATTTCTGTATAAAATTTCAATATATCGTCAGTAATTTCTTCATTATGATATTTATGGTAGGTGTATTTTAATGGCAGAATCGTATTTAATATAATCAGCTCAATAAAGTCATTACTTAATGTTTTAACCTTATTAACTGAGGAAATTTTCCCAAATTTAAAATGGGTATTCCAGTAGCCGGACGCCTGTACGTTCTTAAAAATATCAAACAAGTCCTTACTATTTTTTGAATGTATGACTTTAGAAAATAAATTTTGATGCCGGTGATAAAGATCGGCTAGTTGTGAAAGTCTAATGGTAGGAAAATTAGGGGGTCTTAACCTTAAAAATTTAGGTGGAAACCTCATTTCCAGGATTCGGTATTTTACCTTTATGAACTGAAATTCCCGTTTCCAGATTTCCATTTGTTCGTCTTCCGTGTCCTCAAGCCATCCCGAAATCCCAAAGAATAAAGCTTCAAGATGTGTTGGGTTTTGCCTGATTTTATTGATGACACTGTAATCAATACTTTCAGCAATTTGCCTGAATATATAGGCATTTACTTTTAGTCCGAAAGAATAGGCAAGACTATGAAAGAGGATAGCTTCGAAATTGTTTTTTGACTGTTGTAAAGCATATTCCAGTTCCTTTGATTTCTCATTTAGTTTCCTTAAAACATTTTCTTCGTGGAAATGAAGAGGAACATTACGCTGATCAAAAATACTTTCGCAGGGAATAAACTGATTTTTTTTGATGAGTTTCTCATATTTCCACAGAATATTTTCATCAATATAATTCTTCAGTTCAAGAGTAGGAATTTTTTTATTATTAAATTCTTCAATCTCAATATCATTTTGAAAAACAACATGAAGAATAATATTTTGATAGTTGGGATCCCCGGAATGATTATGGAAGATCCAGTCTGAAGACTTTACATGAAGCTCTATGTTTCCACTCAGGATGAGGTTATTGATTTTAATGGAAGCCAGAAGAAAATCAGGCCCGGCATTGGTATTCCATTTCCCGAAATGTATGATCTCAACGGAATTTCCTTCAATATCCTTGAAGTCAAAATTTTTGAAAACTTTAAAGTTCCAAAGATATTGAAGTAATTTTTCCGTCATGAGTGTGTCACAAATATAATAGATCTATTATACTTTTGACAACTCGTTTTTAAAATTTTCTATGGTTGTTTTGTACATTTCTTCATATATAGGAAGAACGTTTTTCAAATCGAATTTTATCGCCTGTTCTTTCGCATTTATCTTCATTTTGGCTAAAAGTTCATCATTGCTCAATAACTTGATCGTATAGTTGCTCATAGCTTCTACATTTCCGATTTCAGCTAAGAATCCTGTTTCTCCCTGGACATTTACTTCAGGAATTCCTCCTGCGTTGGAACTGATTACCGGAGTATATGCTGCCATGGCTTCCAATGCAGCCAATCCAAAACTTTCCTGTTCTGATGGTAATAAGAAAACGTCAGAAAGCTGAAGAATTCTATACAGGTCATTTACCTTTCCAAGAAGCCTGATTTTAGAAATCAAATCCGGATTTTCTTCTAAAAACTGGTTCACCTTCTCCATATCCGGACCTTCTCCTATAATGATCAGTTTGGATTTTACCTTCTTATGAACATTCTTGAAAATTTGAAGAACTTCATCCACACGTTTTACAGGGCGAAGATTGGAAACGTGTATTAGTATTTTTTCATCCGGATCAGCGAACTGTGTTCTCTGGCATTCATTACATTCATCAAATTCAGAATTGTCGATGAAATTCGTGATCACCTGGATTGGTTTTTTAATATTGAAAAACTGTAGCGTGTCTTTTTTTAAACTTTCAGATACAGAGGTAATTGCATCGGATTTGTTAATTGAAAACTCTACAGCATGTTTGTAGCTGGGATGTTGTCCTACCAAAGTAATATCTGTCCCATGAAGTGTTGTTACCAAAGGAATGTCGTTATTATCTTCCTGTAGCATCTGTTTAGCCGTAAACGCTGCATAAGCATAAGGAATGGCATAGTGTGCATGCAATAAATCCAGTTTATACAGATTAACAACTCTGTAGATCATCGAACTCAGTGCAATATCATAAGGTTGATATTGAAACAGGGGATAAGTTTGAACATTTACCCTATGAAAAAAAATATTAGGATTGGTAATATCGAGTCTCGCAGGAAGGGCTGAACTAATGAAATGGACTTCATAGCCTTTATTAGCAAGAGACATTCCCAGTTCTGTTGCTACGATACCGCTTCCGCCGTATGTTGGATAGCAAAGTATGCCTATTTTCATTGGAATATTATTGTTTTGATGTTGTAAATATAGTTGAATTCACTTTTGTTTCAGAAGCAGTTGCAGGATTCAAATCGAGTCCCATTCCTGCTTTTAGTTGATCATTAACAAGTACCGGAAGTCTTCCCTGGATCTTTGTCTTTCCCAATAGCGCATTAGCTGTAGCAATCATGGAATCGTCATTGTTTTCATAAGAAACAAGAACCGTGGAAATTTTTGAAGTATTGATATCTTTTAAAGCATAAGCACTTCCAAATACATTTAAAATAACTTTTTGATTTTTAGTTAAATCAGCAAGAATCTTTTTAGATTCTCCGGAAATTTTATATGGTTTATATGCTGTTGCATTATCCTTATGAAGTCCTGCAATAACTATAGAATTAGCTGGAATTGTACTGATTTCGTCAGCTTTTTTAAGAATGATATTTGAACCTAGCTGATTGGCAAACGTCTGATAAGGAGCTTCTTCTAAAGGAACATAATACACTTGTTTTCCGGCAATGGGAAGTAGCTTTTGCTCATCTTTTAATAGGGTAAGTGCATTAGAATAAAGATTCTGAACCAAAAGTTTGTGTGAATCATTATTCAGGTCGTTATTAATGTTTTCAGAATTTTTGGAATTGTATTTATCCAGCCCTAAATAATATTTGGTCAGTAATATTTTTTTTACACTTTCTTCAACTCTTGATTGTGGAACTTCTCCATTGTCAATAGCCTTCTGAATTAATTTTTTTCCTTCAGACACTCCCTGCGAGAAAAGCATAATATCATTACCTGCTTTAAAGGCTAATGCATCTAATTCCCCGGGCTTATATTTATTGGCTACTGCACCCATATTGAGTGCGTCCGTAATAATGAGGCCTTTATACCCTAACTTCTCTTTTAAAAGTCCGGTGATAATATTTTTGGAAACCGAAGCAGGAATTCCTTTTCCCGATTCTAACGTTGGCACATATAAGTGAGCCACCATTACTCCACCGATACCTTTAGTCATAAGAGCCTTAAAAGGTGCCAATTCAACAGCATTCAGCCTTTCGAGTTGGTGAGGAACTACAGGAAGATCCAGATGTGAATCTGTACTGGTGTCCCCATGGCCAGGGAAATGCTTAATGGCTGCTAGTATGTTGTTGTCCTGTAATCCATTAGAATATGCTATTGCAGAGCTGATGACATTATCTACCTCTGAACCAAAGCTTCTGTTTCCAATGATTGGGTTATTAGGATTTGTATTCACATCAACTACCGGGGCAAAATCCCAATTGATTCCCATCCTCTTACAGTCTTCGGCAATTTTAGAGGACATCTGGTAAATAAGATTTTTATCCTGTATGGCTCCTAAAGTCATCGCCCACGGAAATTTGTGAGCCGCTGCGATTCTCTGATATAATCCCCATTCAGCATCCATTCCGATCATCAACGGAACTTTAGATTTTTGCTGAAACTCATTTACCAGAGATATTTCTCTTGCTGCATCATCCTGCATCAGAATCAATCCACCGATCTTATCACGGGTGACAATATTTCTTACCTGGTTGATATAATCCTCGCCTTTGTTGGTATAAAGAGCAACAATGAAAAGCTGTCCTAATTTTTCATCCTGGGAAAGCGATTTGTATGTTTGATTAACCCACTGGTTTGCTTTGCTTACATCAGACTGTGAAATGCCCTTTGGTATATACTGGGCAGCGATTTTTGAACTGATAGATAAGAATATGAATAGAGAAGTGCAAACTATTTTGTTCATAACTTTTGAATAAGAACAAAAATACAATTAAAAAAATCATCAGAATGGATGTTTTTAAGTTTTTTGGTATATGTTTTGGATGTGCTTTATAAATAATATTAAAACTTTTATAAAAATGAAAAAATTTCTTCCAATCCTACTATTAGCTTTTGTCAGCTTATTTATATTCAGCTGTGATAATAAAGACGATGATAATAATTTTGTGGATCATGATACAATAGGGACTGCTTTTGACATTACCCCAACTTTTACGAAAACCAATGATAATTTATATCAGTATTCAGATGCATTTACAAATGAGTTAGTACAATCTGATGTTGTGCTTATTTACTTACAAACGGGTCTTACTAATAACAATGCTCCAATCTGGAGATTACTACCTTATACGTTCTTTACTAATAACAACGTTGCTGTTGATTATTCATTTGATTTTAGCAAATTTGATATAGGAATTAATGTTAACTCAAGCTTGAATCTAACGGCTAATCCAACGTACTATACGAACAAAAGATTTAGAGTGGTAATCTTACCTGCTAATACAGGTGGGAAAAATTCCAAGACTGCAGCAGCTCCTGTCGATTACAATGATTACTACAGTGTAATTAAATATTATAATATTGACGAGTCTAAAATAAAGACTAAGAATTAAGATATATCTTTTCAGTTTTTTTATAATTAAAAAGGGCTCCAGAATTTATTCCGGAAGCCCTTTGTTTTATTTTTAATTATCATTGTCATCCAGAAGATGACCAAAATAATCTTTCTTTGTTTTTAAATAACCTCTGCTGATATCATTCGCGGGTATTTGCAAAGGAACCCTCGAATTAAGGTGGATGTTACTTTCCGTAACATATTTTACTTTTTCAGGGTTATTGGTCAGAAGATTGATATCTTTAATTTCCAGCACATTTAAAATTTCAATGGCTACATTGAAGTTTCTGTCATCTGCAGGAAGTCCAAGTTTTAAATTAGCTTCTACTGTATCAAATCCTTTTTCCTGTAAAGAATAAGCCTTTAACTTATTTATTATTCCAATGTTTCTTCCTTCCTGACGAAGGTAAACAATAACTCCTCCATTTTCATGGATATATTTCATGGCTGCATCTAATTGCTGCCCACATTCACATTTTTTTGAATGGAAAACTTCACCGGTAATACATTCTGAGTGGAAACGTACATTAACTGGTTTTGAAAAATCTGTATTTTCAGCGATAATAGCCATATGAGGCATCCAGTCATTTTCGTTTTCAGAGAAAGCGATCATTCGGAAAGTTCCGTGTTCCGTTGGAACGTTTGCTTCCGCTTGAATTTTAATCATTAATAATAAGGTCGTTGAACTAGTTTTTAATTTCCTTTAAGAGAATCCTCTATAACAGAAATATTGGTTTTTAACCTTACCAAATATCTGTTTAGGATTTCATCATCATCTTTTGGAAGATCCTGTCTGAGTTTCTGAATTTTTTTATAAGATTTTTCAAAGCTTTTAATGGCTCTGTTCTTTCCTGAAATATTGTTGGCATCAATTGCATACAAATAATTCTGTAGGCTGTATTTTAGCGACAGAACCTCTTCATTTATACTAATAGTTTTGAATTTAGGAAAGGTGGAAATTAAATTGGATATTTCAGAAGCATTTACATTTTCTTTGATATTGATGTCTATGCTTTTTTTTAGTCCTCTATCAGAATCTGAACCTTTTGCTTCACTATAAAAATTATTAGACAACGGAGAAAAATTTAATTTTTCCGATGCGCAAGAAGAAGTTAGTATAAACAGTATTCCAAAAAAAAATAATCTTTTCATTTTTGTTGCCCCTTTTGATAAAGGATTGGGTTAAGACTTTCATCATTATACATTTTCATTTGTTTGTATACTTTCATCTTAACATCACCGTTTTCAATATCAGTAAGCAACTGATTAATAGAAGTCGACAGATCCTCTTTCTGTATGAGAAGTACATCTAATTTTGCCTGGCAATTTAATCGATGTTCTTCTGAAGCAGATTCTCTGTTTGCTTCTAATGACATATGATAAACCTTTAACGCAAGTATTGATAATCTGTCTACAGCCCAAGCGGGTGTTTCTGTGTTTATCTTTGCATGAGGTTTAGGAGTTGTATTTTTAAATTTATCAAGAAACCAGCTGTCAATAAATTCCACCAGATCAGTTCTTTTCTGATTAGAGGCGTCTATTGTTCTCTTTAATTGAAGAGCTTCAACCGGATCTATGTTCTCATCTCTTATAATATCTTCCAAATGCCATTGAACGGTATCAATCCAGTTCTTTGCGTACAAAATTCGTTCCAAACTGTCTTTTTCGAAAGGATTATTAATTAGATGGTTAACGTCATCAAATACGTGGTAGTCTTCAATAGATTGATTGAAGACTTTCCATGCAGTCTCAGTGAAATTCATTAATTCTGAAGAATTTTAGTTGCTTGAAGGATTGTTCGTCGAAGAGTTTTTATTTTCAGTAGGATTTTTATCTTCTTCCTTTACTGCGTCTTTGAATTCTTTGATCCCTGATCCAACACCTCTCATTAATTCCGGAATTTTTTTACCTCCAAAAAGTAAAACAAGCAGAATTGCTACGATAAGGATATGCTGCCATGATAAGGCAAGTATTGTTAATGTTTCCATTTCTAAATTTTTTACAAAGTTAGTCTTTTTTTAATAAGAAACCCACCCTAATGGATCAACAGGTGTAGTTCCGTTCCATACTTGGAAATCAAGGGTATAAGACCCATCAAAGTCTTGTCCTACGGTACCTACAATGGTACCTGCGGAAACCTGCTGGCCTTTAGAAACATTGACACTTCCCAGATTTGAATAAATGGTAAAATAATTTCCGTGTTTCAGCATTACCGTTTTGGTTCCGTCACTGTTAGCCAGAACTGAAGATACAGATCCCGGGAACACTGATTTTGCCCGTGTACCGGATGGTACGGAGATTTTAATTCCGTTATTCTCTTCTGTGATATTTTTAAAAACAGGGTGTGGTTGTCTTCCGAAACGGTGGGTGATCTGGCCTTTGTCAACAGGGAAGCCTAGCTTTCCTCTGTTTTCAGCAAAATTATTGCCTGCCGCAGTAGAAACTCCAAAATTCGTCATCGCTTTGGTTTCTGCTGCTTTTTTCTCGTCGTCTTTTCTCTTTTCTAATGCGGCCTCAGCTGCTTTTGCGGCTGCCAGTTTGCTGGCTGCTTCTTTTGCCCTTGCATTGGCTTCCGAAGAAGCTTTTGCTGCGGCTATTTTCCGTGCTTCATCCCTTGCATTAGCTTCAGCTCTAGCTGCTTCTTCTGTACGTTTTCTTTCCTCTTCAGCTCTTTTTGCGGCTAGCTCCTCGGCTCTTTTAGCTTCAGCTTCAGCTAATTTTCTTTCTCTTTCAAGTGCTTCTGCTCTTGCTCTGTTTTCGGCTTCTATTCTTGCCTTTTCTCTTTCCGCTGCAATTTTAGCTAAACGGATTTTCTCAGCTTCAGCCTTTCTTCTGGCTTCTTCTTCCGCTTTCGCTATTCTGATTTCTTCTGCAATGATGCTTCTGATCTGCCCTTCAAGAGCTTTGGATTGGACTTGTTTTTGTTTTAATTCAGCAGTTAATTTCGATTCATTTTTCTTAAAATCCTCAACAAGCTGCTCTTTCTGAGCTCTTTCCACATTAATAGTAGCCAGATCTTTTTGTTGATCTATCAAAAGTTGTTGCTTATCTGCAACCGATTTTTGTCTTTGGGCAATTGTTTTTTTGATCTGATTTGCAGCGTCTGTAATTTCAGCTGCTTTTTTATCCTGATAGTCCGAATATTCTTTAAGATATTGAACTCTACGAATAGCTTCTCCAAGGTTTTTAGCAGAAAGAATAAAGGTTACTTTGTTTTGTACTCCCTTGTTTTTATAAGCATTCACTAAAACTTCTGCGTAATTTTTTCTAAGTACCGCCAATTCTTTATTTTGACGGTTGATCTCCAGTTGACGAAGATAAATATCATCTTCTATAAATCTTTTTTCCTTTTGAGTGTTGTTGTAAACTTTTTCTCTTAGGGTTAATTTTTTGTTGATATTATTAAGATAAGCTATGGAGAGTTTAGATTCGTTTCTTGTTTTAGCGAGATCTGAATTTATTTGTGTGATTTGTTTTTTAAGTTCAGCATTTTGCTTCTGCAATTGTTCTTTATTTTGTTGCCCATTGTGCAATCCGAACAATAAAATACCTATTAAAAAGCTAAATTTTTTAATCATTTAATTTCAATTTTCTTATAATTGGCTGGGACTGAATAGGCCACTTCCATCTTCGAAAAATCAAATTTCGTATTTTCTAATAAAATCTGGCTTGTTTTTGAACCTTTTATAATTATTTTAACATTTTTTGGTAGACGAATTTCATTATATTCAGCCCAATTGCTATAAGAAATTTCTAACTGGTCCGGAGATAAAACATCCTTTAACTGAACGTTCAGCAGATCATAATTATCATCATATTGTAATGAGATTTTATACTCTCTTGTTTTTTCATCAGTAACAATCTTTTGATTCACAGAAGAAACCAACTGATAACCCTGCGCATTTTTTGTAAGGATGAACTGAGAATCGTTAACTTTTACGAAAGTTCGTCCAAGAAGTATTTTTTCCAGGGATTGATAATCGATGAAATTTACATTTAAGAGATGGTTCAGATATTCAAAGTCAGAATCGATATAGGATTTACTTGTCCGGTCAAATCCCTTTACTCCTTCCGGAGTAGCTATTCCTCTGGCAGCATTAATAAATAGTACAGATAAATTCATCCATACTTTTTTATTTTTCTCAATATAGATCGTTGCATCCAGGGTAGGGACGAAATTTCCCGTTTCTACGTTAACTTTGCTGTTAATTTTAATCTGTTCGAATTGAGGAGGGATTATTACATGCTCGAAAAATGTAAGTTTATCCCTTACCGGTTCTCCTGCATCTTTTGGATTGTTGTTATTCTCCACAACTGTGCTGTCCTTAATTCCACCGTTGCCACTTTTGGAAACGTGCCGTGTTTTACAGGATGACAAGATAAGAAGTAATAAAACTAATGGGATCCAATTTTTCATGTATTTGTCTTTTCGATTAAAAATAATACTTTGCAATATTAACGCCAAACCACACAAAACATTTTGTGTGGTTTGAATATATCTTATTTATTGCTGCTTTTCTTATAACTATTTAGATAGAAAATCTAAAACAGAATAATCACCCAAAGAAATTTCTCTGGCAACTCCAAAATACTGTGCTGAATTACCAATCATAGAATTAGACAGGTTTCCATGGTTGATTCTTGTGTTTTCCTGGATCAATGAATTTTCAATATTAGAATTTACAATAATAGTATTGTTACCCAATGAAACCCCGGGACCTACCTTAGAATTCGAAATCTTTACATTTTCACCGATAAAGCAAGGCTGGATAATCAGCGAGTTTTCGATAACGGCCGAAGATGGATATTGAGACATCTCTTCTCTTTCGTAAGCAAGAATTTTGCTATTGGTTTCTACCGTAGCATTTTTGTTTCCACAATCCATCCAGTCATTTACTTTTCCTAAAGTGAATTTGGCACCTTTTGCTCTTAAGTTTTCCAATGCAGTTGTTAACTGATATTCTCCTCCATTTTTTATATCATTATCCATGATATAATTGATTTCATCCATTAACTTCTCAGCACTGTTAAAGTAATAAATACCTATAATGGCAAGATCGGACACAAAGGTTGTTGGCTTCTCAACAAAATCTGTAATAAAACCATAATTGTCTAATTTCACAACACCAAATGCAGAAGGATCTTCTACACTTTTCACCCAGATAACACCATCTGAATTCTTATCAAGCTGGAAGTCCGCACGGAAAAGAGTATCAGCAAACGCGATAACTACATTGCCCTGCATAGAGTCTTCCGCACATTTAATGGCATGAGCCGTTCCCAAAGGGTCATTTTGATAATATATGCTTCCTTTTGCACCTAGTTTTTCTGCAATATGGATCAGGGATTTTTCAATTTCAGGGCCAAAATCTCCGATAATAAAGGCTACTTCTTCAATTTCTTCACCGGCAACTTTAGCAATGTCTTCTACAAGCCTTTGTACAATTGGTTTTCCGGCAATGGGAATCAAAGGTTTTGGAACGGTTAGGGTATGTGGACGTAATCTGGAACCACGTCCAGCCATTGGAACGATAATTTTCATAAGTTATATTAGGGTATTTTTAGTTGTTTTTAATCTGATGGCTTTTGTTCATAAATAAAGCCATAGTATTGAAACGGTGTATTATATTAAATATTTGTTTAATTTTTCAAATTCATTAGCATCAAAATAGAGACCAAAGTTTAGTTTTTTCTCATTCTTGCTAATAACATATTTTTCTCAGTATATAATAGAATTCCTGTGTAGAACAAAAACAATAGGTTTCCGATCCAGAAGTTATAGTCGGATACATTTGCTATGATATAACTGAAAACTCCCAAAAGTAATATGAAAAACGCGATTTTTTTCATTCGGTAAGGGATAGGATAATATTTTTGGCCCAGGAAATAAGATAGTACCATCATGGTAAAATAAGCAGTTAACGTTACCCATGCCGAAACCATAAAGCCATATTTAGGCAAAAGCACAAGATTCAAAACAATAGTAAGAATAGCTCCGGTCCATGAAATATATGTTCCTACACGTGTTCTGTCTGTTACTTTATACCAGGTTGAAAGGTTATAATATATTCCGAAAAACAAGTTGGCAATTACAATAATAGGGATAATGTTGATGGCGATCCAATAAGAACTATTGGGAACCAGAAGAAGCTTTATCCATGATACATTCGCAATGATTCCCAATGCAACGATGGAGGCAAAAAAAGAAAAATATTCAGTTACTTTCGCATAGGTTAGTTTTGCATTTTCATTTTGCATTTGTTTGAAGAAAAATGGTTCGATTCCCATTCTGTATGCCGTTACAAACAGCGTCATGAGTACCGCCATCTTGTAGCATCCCCCATAGGCTCCTGCTGAGCTGTCATCAATAATGAATTTTTGAATAAATTTATCAAAATTTTCATTCACCATAAATGCAAGACCAGCAATCATTATCGGCCAGGAATATTTGATCATCTGAAGGAAAAGACCTTTAGAGAATTGGAATTTAAGCTTCAGAATAATGGGAAAAACCAGAAGAAATCCCAAAAAGCTTGCGACTAAATTACTATAAAACGGATAAGTTACTTTTTCCCTTAGCCCAAATTTGGAGCTGATCGTGTCAGGAATGTATAAAAATAAAGCAATTACAAAAATACTTTGAAATACTGCCTGAATTACCCTTACAGCAGCATATTTTATTGGTTTGTTATGGAACCTCAGCCATGCCAGAGGAATGACAAGAAGATTGTCAAAAAAAGCAATCCATGCAAACCATCGTATAAATTCAGGAGTCTTTGAATAGCCAAAAATATCGGCGATAGGCTGGTTGAAAAGCAATACTAAGATAAGGAAGACAAGAGATAAAGTGGCTAAAAACCAAAAAGAGGTATTAAAGACTTTTTGCTCGTCATTCTTGTTGGAGGAAAATCTGAAGTAAGCCGTTTCGAAGCCGAAAGAAAGAACAATATTAACAAAAGAAATTAATGCATACAGATTGGTGAAGATGGCAAAATCATTAACATTAATATGCTTAATGAATAAATAATTCAGCAATACTACAATCACTCTCGGCATAATTGCCCCTATTCCATAGATAATAGTTTCGTTAAGAAGTTTTTTCAAAATGCGAAATTTCTTGCAAATGTAAATATTTAGAAATTGATTTTTTATCAGGGATATTAAAATTCATTCATAAACCTTAATTTTGTAAGGAATATAAAGTCTAAAGAAAAGTAAATGAGGACCCTTATCAAAAATGCTACTATCGTAAATGAAGGAAAAATCTTTGAAAGCGATATTTTAATTGAAGACGATTTAATTTCTAAAATACAACCCCATATTTCTGATGAAGCAGATCAGATTATTGACGGCTCCGGAAAATATCTTTTACCAGGGGTGATTGATGATCAGGTGCATTTTCGTGAACCGGGGTTAACTCATAAAGGAGATATTGAAAGTGAATCGAGAGCAGCAATTGCAGGTGGGATTACCAGTTTTATTGATCAGCCGAATACTGTACCTAACGCTGTAACGCAGGAATTGTTGGCGGATAAATATGAAATAGGATCCCAAAAAGCATACGCTAATTACGGATTTATGATGGGAGGGACTAATGATAATCTTGAAGAGGTGCTTAAAACCAATCCGAGAAATGTTCCGGGAATCAAGTTATTCTTAGGTTCTTCTACAGGGAATATGCTGGTTGATAATCCTGAAACCCTTGAAAATATTTTCAGCAATACAAAAATGCTGATTGCTGTTCACTGTGAAGATGAAGCAACGATAAGAGCAAATACCCAGAAATACATAGAACAATATGGAGAAGATATTCCTGTTAAGTTTCATCATCTCATCAGAAGTGAAGAAGCTTGTTATAAATCTTCCTCCAAAGCCATCGAATTAGCAGAAAAAACAGGAGCGAGACTCCATGTTTTCCATCTGTCAACAGCTATAGAGACAGCCTTGTTCAGAAATGACATTCCTTTAAAAGATAAAAAGATCACCGCGGAAGTTTGTGTACACCATTTAACATTTACCAACGATGATTATGAAACAAGAGGAGGTCTAATTAAATGGAATCCGGCAGTAAAGACTCAGAAGGACAAAGACGGACTTTGGGAAGCTCTTTTAGATGGTAGAATTGATGTAATTGCTACCGATCATGCTCCTCATACCTGGGAAGAAAAACAAAATGTTTATACAAAATGTCCATCCGGAGCACCGTTGGTTCAGCATTCATTAAATGTAATGCTCGAAAATTTCAGGAATGGGAAAATTTCTCTGGAAAAAATCGTTGAAAAGATGTCCCATAATCCCGCAATTCTTTTCAGAATAGAGAAAAGAGGTTTTATAAGAGAAGGATATAAAGCAGATTTGGTTTTGGTGGATTTAAATGAAAACTGGACAGTAAATAAAGAAAACATTCTTTATAAATGTGGTTGGAGTCCTTTAGAAGGTATGAATTTTCATTCTAAAATTACCCAGACATTTGTCAATGGGAATCTTGTATTCGATAATGGAAAAATTGCTGACGAAAAATTTGGTGAGCGATTACTTTTTGAAGTTGAGGAGTAAGTTGGAAGATTGAAAACCCAGCTGTGTATATAATAAAGAAAAAGACTACTCACTGTAGTCTTTTTTTATTTTTGTTTCGAAAAACGGATCTTGTAAATCTGCAGACTGATTATTTTTTTGCTTTGCCGCTCATATAAAAACTGAGTTTTCCACCTTTTATAATATCGGAATGCTTTAAAGTAAAGTTTTTAATTTCTTTACCATTTAAAAGAATCTTTTGAACATATACATTTTGTGGACTCTGATTAATTGCTTCAATTTCAAACGTTTTTCCATTTTCCAGATTAAGTACTGCGTAATCAACTGCCGGGCTTCCAATCGCATAATCTTCTGAACCCGGAGCTACCGGGTAAAATCCGAGTGAGCTTAAAATATACCATGCACTCATCTGTCCTGTATCATCATTTCCGCCTAATCCATCAGGAGTAGCTTTATATTGCATTTCAAGAATATGGCGAATCTGGGATTGTGTTTTCCATGGCTGCCCAGCCCAGTTATACAGGTAAGCTACATGATGAGCGGGTTCATTACCATGGACATATCCTCCAATGATTCCTTCTCTCGTAATGTCTTCAGTATCGGCAAAAAATTCATCGGATAAATGCATCGTGAACAATTCATCAAGTTTGGATGCAAATTTTTTCTTTCCTCCCATGATGGTAATAAGTTCATTGGGGTTTTGTGGAACGAAAAAGCTATAATTCCACGAATTACCTTCAATAAATCCCTGTCCGTGAGTACTCAGAATATCGAAATCCTTTTTGAAACTTCCATCTGCTAAACGGGGCCGCATGAAACCAATACTTTTATCAAAATTATTTTTCCAGTTTTCAGAACGTGTAATAAATTGATTGTAAATTTCTGTTTCTCCTAAATGTTTTGCCAGTTGAGCAATTGCCCAGTCATCATAGGCGTATTCCAGAGTATTGGACACAGAAGTCCCGCTTTTTTCAGCAGGAATATATCCTAAATCAATATATTGCCCAATTCCTTCATAATCCCTTTTATTTGCTGTTGCAACACAGGCATAGAGCGCTTCTTTTGCATCACCGGTATAAACACCTTTGATGATAGCATCTGAAACAACACTCACACTGTGATAACCACTCATGCACCAGTTTTCATTGGCGTAATGAGACCAGATCGGGAGCATTTTCAAAGAGAACTGGTTATAGTGGGCCATCATGGATTTTACAATGTCATTATTTCGTTTAGGCTGAATAATATTAAATAAGGGATGTAATGCCCGATAGGTATCCCAGAGGGAAAATGTAGTGTAATTTGTAAAACCATCTGCTTTATGAATATTCTGATCTAAACCTTTGTATTCTCCATTGCTATCCATATATATTGTTGGATTAATAAAGGTATGGTACATGGCGGTATAGAAATTGGTCTTTTCGGTATCGGAACCTTTAATGATGATTTTATTCAGCTCTTTATTCCAATTTTCCTGTGTTTGGGCTTTTACCTGATCAAAAGATAAATTTCCTGTTTCTTTCTCCAGATTATCAAGAGCATTCTTTTGGCTCACCGGGGATAAAGCAAGTTTTACCTCAATGGCCTCATTTTCATAGGTGTCAAAATCAAAATTCATTTTCAGATTTTTTCCGGCTATTTCCGGGAAATTTTTAGTCTGGTCGAATTTTCTCCAGAATCCTCCATACACTTGCTTCCCATCATAATTTTTCTGGCCGTATGATTTGAATGGTTTTGAAAACTGTATCGCAAAGTATACTGTTCTGGTTCTTGCCCAACCATTAGTCTGTCTGTATCCGGTAATGGTATGATCATTTTCTACCCGAACATATGTCCAGACATTCTTTCCTTCGTAATTATAAATTCCGGCCATCAGATCCAGAATAATGTGGGCCTGATCAGACTTTGGAAAAGTATATCGCTGAACTCCCACTCTTGTAGTAGCTGTAAGCTCTGCCAAAATATTAGAATCATCCAGTTTCACTTTATAGTAACCGGCTTCTGCTTTTTCATTCTGATGAGAGAACCTGCTTCTGTAACCACTTTCCGGATGAGAAGCGGTGCCCGGATTAAACTGAAGTTTTCCAACAGTAGGCATCATTAGAAAATCTCCTAAATCAGAATGCCCGGTTCCACTAAAGTGTGTAGAGCTGAAACCGACGATGGTTTTGTCTTCGTAGCGGTAGCCAGCACAGTATTTATAGACTTCTCCATTATATTTTCCATTAAGTTCATATGAAATGGTATCTGTTTCAGGGCTGAGCTGTACGGAACCAAAAGGAAAAGTGGCTCCGGGATAGGTGTGTCCCATTTTTTCAGTACCTATAAGAGGATTTACATATTGAGCTAGTTTTTCAAATTTTTGAGCGTTATAATTAAGGCTAAAAAACAGGAAGAATAAAAGAAATGGAGTTCCTGATATTTTCATGGATGCATAAATTTTAGAGTGGTAAAATTAAATAAAAAACAAAGAACAATTATTTATAACATTTATTTATAAACTTATTCTGAGCTTTATCCGTTGAATATTTATTATTTTTAGGAAAAATTAAATCGTATGAATCTGTATACACAACCAATGTTGCGTGAAGACGCATTAAAAGATAAAGTAGCTATTGTAACGGGAGGAGGAAGCGGCTTGGGAAAAGCAATGACCAGATATTTTCTTCAATTGGGCGCTAAAGTGGTGATTACTTCAAGGAATATCGAAAAATTACAAGGAACGGCCAAAGAACTGGAAGAGGAAACAGGAGGAAAAGTGCTATGTGTGGCTTGTGATGTGAGAAACTGGGATGAAGTGGAAGCTATGAAGGAAGCCGCATTAAAGGAGTTCGGAAGGATTGATATTTTGCTTAATAATGCTGCCGGGAACTTTATTTCACCTACAGAAAGATTAACACATTCTGCATTTGATTCTATTTTAGATATTGTTTTAAAGGGAACGAAAAACTGCACACTTTCCGTAGGAAAACATTGGATAAATTCCAAAACTCCCGGAACTGTTTTAAATATTGTAACGACTTATTCGTGGACAGGTTCTGCTTATGTTGTTCCTTCCGCATGTGCTAAAGCAGGAGTTTTGGCAATGACTCGGTCTTTAGCGGTAGAATGGGCAAAATATGGAATACGTTTTAATGCAATCGCTCCGGGACCTTTCCCCACAAAAGGAGCATGGGATCGATTATTGCCGGGAGATCTCCAGGAGAAATTCGATATGAGAAAAAAAGTTCCGTTGAGAAGAGTCGGAGAGCATCAGGAGCTGGCTAATTTAGCAGCTTACCTCGTTTCGGATTATTCTGCTTATATGAACGGAGAGGTTGTTACTATAGATGGTGGTGAATGGTTGCAAGGAGCAGGAGAGTTTAATATGTTGGAAGATATTCCTCAGGAAATGTGGGATGCTTTGGAGGCAATGATCAAGTCTAAAAAATCAAATTAATTCAAAATAAGTTAAAAAATCCCGGATTTGTAACAATTCCGGGATTTTTTTTACCTATCCATTAAGTAAGTTTATAAATTTTTAAAATGAAGTGTAAAGTATCAACCTTTGTTTCTGCGATAGCGGTTTTTCTGTTTTCAGGATCTGCTTTTGCTCAGGAAACACCTAAATATGATTATGTAGAGGCATTTAAGCCGTTTTTCTATCCACAAACAGGCACGGAAACCCGTTCTGCAAGTGGACAGCCGGGACATGCTTATTGGCAAAATTCTGCAGACTATAATCTTAACATAAGCTTAAATGACACTAAAAATGAGTTAACCGGTACTGCTGAAATAAAATATACCAATAACAGCCCGGATCAGCTGAGTTTTCTTTGGCTTCAGCTCGATCAGAATTTGTTTAATCAGGATTCCCGGGGTAATGCGGTAGTTCCTATTTCAGGAAGTAGAAATGGAGCCCATGGAGAAAAGTTGGAGGGTGGTTACAAAATTAAATCGGTAAAACTTGATGGTAAAGATGTAAAATATACGATTACCGACACCAGAATGCAGATTGATTTACCAAAAGCTTTGAAGGCAAAAGGAGGAGTAGCGAAAATTAGTATTGATTATTCATTTATTTCTCCTGAATATGGTTCTGATAGGATGGGAGTACAGGAAACTAAAAATGGTAAAGTTTTTACGATTGCACAATGGTATCCGAGGATGTGTGTGTATGATGACGTTCTGGGATGGAACACGTTGCCATATCTGGGAGCTTCGGAGTTTTATCTGGAATATGGAAATATCAATGCCAGTATAACCGTTCCTGCTAATCATTATGTTGTTGCCTCAGGGGAACTTCTTAATGGGAAAGAAGTGTATAGCAAGGAGGAAAATAACCGTTGGGAACAGGCAAGAAATAGTGATAAAACAGTAATGATCCGCCCTGAATCGGAGATAGGTAAAAATCAATCTTCAGGAACGAAAACATGGAAGTTTAAAATAGAACAGGCCAGGGATTTTGCATGGGCATCATCTTCTGCATTTGTTTTAGATGCGGCAAGAATTAATCTGCCGAGTGGCAAGAAGTCTTTGGCAATATCAGCGTATCCGGCTGAAAGTGGAGGTGAAAAAGCCTGGGGAAGATCTACCGAATACACGAAAGCTGCGATAGAACATTATTCTCAGAAATGGTATGAATATACCTATCCTGCAGCTACAAACGTTGCGGGTAATGAAGGTGGAATGGAGTATCCGGGTATTGTGTTTTGCCATATGGATTCCAAGGGAGATGATCTTTGGGGAGTTACGGATCATGAATTCGGACACAACTGGTTTCCGATGATTGTGGGATCTAATGAAAGGTTATTTGCCTGGATGGATGAAGGTTTTAATACATTCATTAATCAGCTTTCTACTGAAGCCTTCAATAAAGGGGAGTATTACAAAAAACAAAATATTGCACAAACAGGAAGTTATCTGATGAGCGATAATTTTGAACCGATTATGGTAGGACCGGATAATATGAAAGAACACAGTATCGGAGTTCTTGCTTATTTCAAACCGGGTATGGGCTTAGGCATTTTGAGAGAGTCAATCCTTGGACCTGAAAAATTTGATAAAGCATTTAAAACATATATAGATCGTTGGGCTTTCAAACATCCTACTCCCTGGGACTTTTTCCATACCATGGAGAACGTTTCGGGTGAAGAGCTTAATTGGTTTTGGCGAGGATGGTTCTTTAATAAATGGAAAATTGATCAATCCGTTAAAAGTGTAAAATATATAAGTGGTGACTTTAAAAATGGAGCTCAGATTACGGTAGAAAACCTGGGGCAATTACCTATGCCAACTACAGTTCAGGTAAGATTTAAAGACGGGACAACACAAATTGTAAAGCTTCCGGTTGAGGTTTGGAAACGTAATAAAGAATGGACTTTTCAAATTGAATCTGCTAAGGAAATCGAAGAGGTAAAGGTGGATCCTAATTCTCAGATTCCCGATATCAATCCGAAAAACAATTCTGCTTCTGTAACAGATACCAAGAAAATTGATAAAATTGATCCTAAAGATTTTACAGGGACATTTGGAAGCAAAGAGATTCCATTAAAGCTGACATTTAAAGTAAAAAACGGACAGCTTTTCGGCCAGGCCGGTGGAGATGCACAATTTCCTCTTGAATACAACGGAGATAATAAGTTTCTTTTCGGGCAGTCTGTTTTTACATTTGCTAAAGACAAGAAAACAATGACGATTACTCAGGGTGAAAAGGAAATTAAATTAACGAAGGAATAATAATTCTGTTTTAAAAAAGAATACAGAAAATTAACAATATAATCATGGTTTTAAGGCTTCTCTCTGGTAGAGAAGCCTTATTTTTGTTTAATTATTATTTAAAATAGGTGATTATGAGTTTTAGATTTTCAATTGTGTTTGTCTTGTTTTTTGTTATAGGGTTTTCACAAAACCTTAAAGTTATGAGTTTCAATATCAGATTACAGGTAGAATCTGATAAGGAAAATGCATGGACAGAACGAAAGCAAGATGTACAGGATTTATTAATGTATTATCATCCGGATTATTTTGGGGTTCAGGAAGCATTGCCAGAACAGATGAAAGACCTTAAAAAAGGATTGCAAAATTATAATTATGTCGGTGTGGGCAGGGACGATGGAAAAGAAGAAGGTGAATTTTCAGCTATTTTTTATGATAATGAAAGGTTACAGGTTGTGAAATCCGGTACATTCTGGCTTTCGGAAACACCGGATAAGCCTTCCAGAGGCTGGGATGCGGCATGCAACAGGGTATGTACATATGCAGTTTTTAAAGATAGAAAATCTAAAAAAGAATTCTTAGCAATGAATCTTCATTTTGATCATGTTGGAAATGTTGCAAGAGTGAAATCTGCGGAGTTGATTCTTAAAAAAATAAAAGAATTGAATCCTGGAAATCTGCCTTTAACTTTAAGTGGAGACTTCAATTTAACAGACAACAGTGAACCTATAAAGATTATTTCCCAAAATCTGAAGGATAGTTTTTATAACTCTGAAACCCAACACTATGGTCCAAAAGGGACATTCACCGGATTTAATGTCAATGAAATTCCTAAAGACCGAATTGATTATATTTTTGTAAAGGGAATGAAAATAAAATCTCACAGGCATATTAATGACAGAAGAGAAAACCTGCTGTATCCTTCGGATCATTTTCCGGTTATTGCAGAGCTTTCATTATAATTTAATCTTCTTTATTCGGAAAATTAATTTCAAATCCAATTCCTCTCAGGGATTGGATTAGCTTATGTGTTAATAGTGCCAGAACAACAAAAAAACTGATAAACGAGGGTGGATGTAAAAAACATACGTTAAAATTTGCTAATATCAGCATCTGTGCGGTGATTAATTATATTTCTCTGTTACATTTTACCTAATTTTGAGACTTATTTTTAAAAAATAGATATGAAGAGATTGCTTTTTGGATGTTTAATGGTTGCTTCAGCACACTATTTTTCAGGACAAGAACTATACATACCAAGAAATGTAAAAAAAGCATATGAAAATGGGACGCGTGATATTTCCGGGGCTCCGGGTAAAAATTACTGGCAGAACAAAGGGATATACAATGTAGAAGTAAAAGTAGATGATAATACAAAAATCGTTTCCGGAAAAGAAACGATTACTTATAGTAACAATAGCCCCGGCGATTTACACTCTTTAGCCATAAGGTTTGTCAATAACCTTCATAAGCCGCAGGCTCCGAGATCAGGCTTTGTGTCCAAAGACTTTCTATCTTCAGGATTGCATATCAAATCTTTTATTGTAAATGGGGAAAAATATAACATAAACAGTGATGATTGGGGAACTGTTGCAAGTGTAAAGCTGCAAACCGCTATTAAATCGAAATCAAAATCAGAAATTAAAATAGAGTGGGAATATCCATTGTCTGTAAAAAGTGAAAGAGAAGGACAGATTGATCCTGAAACATTTTATGTTGCTTATTCTTTCCCAAGAATTTCAGTGTATGATGATTATAATGGCTGGGATATGCTGCCACATTCGGACAGGCAAGAATTCTACAATGATTTTAATGATTATAATTTTGCAA
This sequence comes from Chryseobacterium sp. LAM-KRS1, assembly GCF_013184525.1. Lineage (GTDB taxonomy): Bacteria > Bacteroidota > Bacteroidia > Flavobacteriales > Weeksellaceae > Chryseobacterium > Chryseobacterium proteolyticum. Next base: position 86,755 of record NZ_JAAOIZ010000007.1, on the reverse strand, counting down.
TCATTGCACCCAAAAATTATGTGGTTTGGGCAACGGGAGAATTTCTCAATCCCGAAGCTGTTTTACAGCCTAATTATTTAAAAAGATACAAGACATCTCTGAGGAGCGATCAGGTTGTTCATATTGCAAGCCAGGAGGAAATGAAATCAGGAAAGGTAACTAAGCAGAATAAGTGGAATACCTGGAAATTCAAAGCCGCTAATATCACGGATTTTTGTTTCGCCTTGAGTAATCATTATGTATGGGATGGGGCAAGTGTTCAGCTCAAAACAAAACGAGCAAGTGTGCAGTCTGCATACAAAGCAGGTGCTAAAGATTTTGAACATTATGTAGACTGGATGCGTTATAACCTTGATTGGTATTCTAAAAACTGGCCGGGCGTGGAATATCCATACCCTGTAATGACTGCTGTTCAGGGATATGCTGATATGGAATATCCAATGATGATTAATGATAACAGTATTCCGGATAATTTTGAAGATGCGAGATTAACGGCAGATCATGAAATTGCTCATACCTATTTTCCTTTTTATATGGGGATCAATGAAACACGATATGCTTTTATGGATGAGGGTTGGGCAACAACCCTCGAATATCTGATTGGAATTGATGAGAATGGTGAAGCTAAAGCAAAGGATTTTTATAAAAATTTCAGGGTAAAGAAATGGATCAATGATCCTTCTGCCGAACAGGATCAGCCCATTATTACCATGAGTACACAGGTAAGTGGAGCAGGATATGGGAATAATTCTTACGTGAAGGCATCTCTGTCTTATCTGGCTTTAAAAGATTATCTTGGAGATGATCTGTTTAAAAAAGCATTACACCATTATATGAACAATTGGAATGGAAAACACCCAATTCCATGGGATTATTTTAATTCTATGAATACAGGATCAGGGAAAGATTTGAACTGGTTCTGGAATAATTGGTTCTATACAAACAATTATATAGATCTCAAAATTACAAAAGGAACTCAGGAGAACGGATTGCTTACAGTAAATATTGATAATGTAGGAGGTTTTGCAATTCCTTTTGATGCTATAATAACTTATGACGACGGAGGAATTGAAAATCTTCATTTTACACCTTCATTATGGGAGAAAAATCAAAAACAGGCAGTTCTTACGATTCCTGTAAAAAATAAAGTAAAATCGATTAAGCTGGATGGGGATATTTTTATGGACTATACTCCTGAAAATAATTCTAAAAATTTATAATCAAAAAGCCTTCAGAATACTGAAGGCTTTTTGATTATTAGAAATATGCTGTTAATCTTAATCCAATCGTTATATATCTAACTTTTTCTTTAGCAAAAGAAGTGTTGAATACTTCGTTCATTTCTTCGTCGTCTTTCACCAGGTCGCTAAAGTGGTAATTCATCGTGGACTTAATCTGGTTGTATTCGGCGTAGGCGGTAATCCCGAGTTCAGGATTGAATTTATAAGTAATAGCACTTCCTAAATTAAGCCTGAAAGCCTTTGATGGTTTATAAGTTGCCAACTCCAATTGATTGTCTGGAGTGCTAATATGCTCACTTTTAACAAAAATTTTTCCGCTTGCAGGTATTGAATAGCCACCTGTAGCTTTTAACATGACTTCCCAGTTTTTTGCAAATTCATGAGAAAAATATGGACCCAAACCAAAATTGAGAAATCCTAATGACTGAGTCGTGATATCAAAGTTTTCATAGTGTTCCTCATCATCCAAAGTAAGTCTTTGAGGTTTGATCGGGAAACTACTAAAGCTAAGATCTCCTCCAATTCCCCATTTTTTTGAAAAAAAATAGGCTCCTTCTAATCCTGCATCAAAGCCAACCTGCTTTCTGTTATCGAGCTCAGATTCTTTCAGGAAGTTTGTGGTGGCGAGTGCTGATCCCACTTTTATAGACAGAAAAGAAGGGTATCCGTTACTTTCTATCCTGGAAAGCAGGCTTAGATTATCTCCTTTATTCTTGTAAAATTTATCAATGAAAAAATATCCTAATTCAATAGAAATAATCCCTACTCCTGCACCCGCAAGAATATCAGGCATCCAATGTCTGTTATTCAGGTTTCTTCCAAGTCCTGTCAATGTAGCCGCGCCATATCCTCCAATACTGTAAGCCGGATTTACGAGTCCATACTCCTTGTGTAGAAAGCTGGCGTTGGCAAAAGCCATTGCAGCGTGCCCGGATGGAAAAGAGTTTTTGGCTGATGCATCCGGACGTTCAACTTTAGATGTGTACTTTACAGAATTGACGATGATTCCCATAATAGCTAAACTTGTGGCATAAGATAAAGTAGCTCTCCCAATATTATTACGTCCTTTAATTCCCGCTAACTTCAAACCGTACACCGTAGCAGCAGGAGCATATTGAAGGTAATCGTCAAAACTAGCCTTAAAATCCGGCAGATATCGATTTCTTATGTCACGGATGTTTTTACGCTCACCCCAGGTAGCTGCTGAAGCGGTAAATAATAATGTTGGGGCAATTGATTTTTGGACCCATTCTTTTTTTAAGAAAGGTACCTTCTCTGAAAGTGCGGGAGGTTCTGAAATAGAATGAGAGAGATTGTTTTCTTGCTGAAGAGTATCCTGTGCCTTGTATAGGCATAAGGTAAGCAGCATAAAAAATGCTAATACTAATTTATTCATCATTGTGTGTTTTTTATTTTAAATTTTAAAATTTGCCAAAAATATAAAAAAAAACCTTTCTCAAAACTGAGAAAGGCTTTTTTAACATATTAAGAAAACTTATAATACTCTTAAACCTGCTCTAGGACCAGAAGAACTTACAACTGCCTGCATTCTTGTTTTTTGCCCTGCAGAGAACATAAACATTGCAGCATCATCTACATAGTCCATATAGTTCATGAACATAATAGATCTTGATACCCCACTACAAGTATTATATACAGGATATGTAGGTTTGTTATAATTAGCTCCCGTTTGTGTAGGTGTATCCGCTACCTGATCGTTTCCGCAATTTGCATCACCCCAGATATGTCTAAGATTTAAATAGTGTCCTACTTCATGAGTAGCTGTTCTTCCCAAATTGAAAGGAGAAGATGCTCCTGTTTTTCCAAAATAAGGAGCTGCAATCACCACCCCATCATTCCATAATCCTGCTGATTCAGGGAAGGTCGCATATCCAAGAACTTGTCCCATGCTACCTACTACCCAGATGTTGAAATAGTTGGTAGGATTGGTGGCGTCAATACCGCCGGAAGAAGCTTTTTTCATAGCATCATTAGTGCTCCAGCTTGTTTTAGTTGTAGATTTTCTTACGGTATTTGCTAGTCTGAATCTCACTTTTACATCCCCTGATTTTACAGATTGAAATTCTGTTGGTATTTTATTTACATCACTGTTCGTACCTCCGTAGTCAGCATTAAGAACAGCAATTTGCTCTGCTATTCTGGCATCAGAAACATTTTGTGCAGAAGTATTGTACAATACATTTACTACCACAGGGATTTCAACAGTACCATCTGCAAGAACTTTCCCCATTTTAATTGCGTTTGCAAATCTTTCAGTATTCGCTTCAATAGCTGCATACTTTTGTCTGAGTTCAGGATTGTTCTGAAGTGTTTGCTTTCTGATTTCTTCTGAAGGACAAGATCTTCTGTTGGCTAAATCTGAAGCAGTTGCAGATTTGTTTGCAGTCTCTTCACCTTGATTTGAAACATTGTCGCTGTTACAAGCGGACATGAATCCTAATGCCAGGATTCCAAATAATAGTTTTTTCATAGTTTCTATAAATTTATTTGTGGAAAAACGAAATTATATTATTTTGGGTGAGTTTGCAAGATCCCATTTTTGTGAATTGCTATTGTTTTATGGATTTTTATAAATTTTAATTCAGTAATTTATTTCATTTTATGGTGATTTTATACTTTACTGGCGGTGTTTTCGTGTTTTTATTCATTTTCATAATTTCCATATCTAAATCTTTATTTTAGTTATAATTATGTAAGTAAAATTGATATTCATTGCATAATTAATAAAAACATATTGTGTGGAGGTATGATTTACTGCTCTTCGAATGTTTTGTCTTTCTTTTGCCAGTATTTACAGTGTAAAAAGTCCCTTTCTGAATTTCAGAAAGGGACTTTTTATAATTTAAATTTGAAAAGGTTTTAATCAGTAAACAATTCGAGAAGCTAGTCGAATCCATTTTTCATGGCGAAAACAGCGAGTCCCACACGGGTTTTCAAATCTAATTTTTCACAAAGCTGGTCTCTGTAACTTTCCACAGTTCTTGGACTGCAGCACATTTTATCAGCTATTTCTTTATAACTTAGTTCAGTAACTGTATATTTCAGGAATTCTTTTTCACGCTCAGAAATCCGCACTGTATCTTTAGATTCAGTTTCATTGTTCAGATTAGAAAATATAATGCGTGACGCCCATTCCGGATAAAAGAATCCTTCCGTATTTAATTTCACAAGAGCTGTTTCCAGTTCTTTAGGGTGGGTGTTTTTTAATAAATACCCTTTTGCCCCGTTTTTGATCATTTTGATGACGCTTTTGTCATCCCCTTGCATGCTCAAGGCCATTACTTTAATATCGGGGTGGTTTTCTTTGAGCCACAGCACGGTTTCGAAACCGTCCATAATTGGCATGCTGATGTCGAGTAAGATAATATCAGGAATTTTATTGTTATTTTCGAATTTCTGAATAAGATCTTTTCCGTTTTCACAGACATAAATAACTTCAAAATCTTTAAAGTTGTCAATAATACCTTCCAATGCCTTCGCAATAAGGATGTGGTCGTCAACGATAACAATTGTTTTTTTCATGGCTGTCTTTTTAGTGTAATATTAACGGTTGTTCCTTTGTTCTTTAAGCTTTCCAGAGTGAAGTCTGCTCCTATGATTTCCGCTCTGTTTTTCATATTGGTTAATCCAATGCCATTAGATCTTATGTTAGTCCTGTCAAATCCGATACCGTCATCCTGAATATTCAGTTCCCAAAGTGCTTCACTCGAAGTATTGAGGTTAATGAAAATATTTTTGCAGTGGGCATGCTTTATACTGTTCTGAATAAATTCCTGGGTGATTCTCAAAAGTACATTCTTATGTACGAATCCCAGATCCAGTTGTTTAAAATTATGTTTAAAGCTTACATTACATTTTTTAAAAGCATTGGTGTTGTCAACTTCTTCCTGAATTAAGGTTACGATTTCCTTTTGATTGATATTATCATCAGTTAAAGTTTTCGAAAGACTTCTAAGGTCCTGAAGGGATTGGTTGATGATCTGTGATACCTGTTCTATTCTTTCATTGACTTCAGGAACTTTATTTTCGTATAAAAGCTGCTGAGTGTACAAGCTTACTAATGTGAGTTTCTGTCCTATGTTGTCATGAAGTTCACGGCCAATCTGTTGCATAGTAGCCTGTTGGATCTCCAGCTGAGTGGCCAAGAGCTCCTTCTGATGGATTTCATTTTTTATTTCAATTTCATTTAAATACTCTTTTTTTCGCTGTCTGTATTTTCTAATGTATACCATTAGCGCAGCTACGAATAATACAAAGAATACGTTAAATAAAATAATGGTTATTAAAAGTTCCGTTTTCCCCATATGAATGAAGCTGAAAATAATAAATACATGATAATATCTGAAATCTGTGAGTAATTGCAATAAATACTCCAGATTTCCCGGTTGTCATAATATAGAAGTGTATAAAATGTAAAAAATGGAAGTGTTCCAATATAAAATAATGTTACTCCCAGGTTTATATAAAACATTTTATTATTACTGAAATTGATTATATCTTCAGAATTCACCTGTTTATAGTACTCCATAATAACTAAAATCATTAAAAGTAAACACCCAAAAGTATAATTAAATGAATAAATTATTTTACTTTCCTTAAAATACAGTTCACTGGGAATAAATGAAATCAGATAAAATAAGGAAAGGATCCCGAATAGTTTTCTATTGTTGAACGATTTTGCAGCATATAACCAATAGAAAAACAAAAATTCCATGGGGATTACAAAATAATTATAATATTTGATTTTTGAGAATAAGGAAAAATTTCCATACCTGCCAAAAGACTCAAATATAAAAATTGCTATCAAATATATTGAAAAGTACTTCCAGTATTGATTTTTTAATGATTTTAGAAAAAAAATCGAAACTAAAGCGGATAAACCTTCTGTACAATATAATGAATAGTCCAGTACACTTCGCAATGAATCCATTTTTTACTTAATAGTTTTGAACAATTGGAGAATCAGGAGGAATTAAGCTTCCGTGGTTTTGTGCTAGTCCGCCTTCTTCTTCAATAGGATCTGTTGTATTTCGAGATTTTAATGCCATAGCGATTACCTGACCATTGGAATTGGATGGATTGAAATCGTAATGTAAAATCTTTCCGTTTTTGTCTTCTTTTTTTAGAGTGGGAACCATTATTAAAGTATGTCGTTCAGCGTATTCTTTTGGAACAGTATGACTTTCCATAATTGTCCAATTGTCAATCTTAGGATAAGCAGCATAATAAAATCTAATACCCAAATCACTTTCACTGGTTGCGGGATTCACTTTCTTAGCTTCTGTTTCAAGATCGTTAATGAATTTTTTCAATTTAGGTAAGTCGAACCAGATAGAATCTGCATCAGTCATTTCAAGAGTAGAATTAATTGCTTTCAGTTGATTATTACGGTAATTATTAATCAGCTCCTGAATAAAGACATTACTCATGGTGTTTGGAAGACTTAGTGTCTCCACATCACCTTCGAGAATAGGTTTTGTTTCCATAATGTTAGTTTTTTAAACACAGTGTTAGTTAGTAATGCAAATCTCGGAAAAATTTTAGGTTAAATGACAGGGATTTCTCCTATTTGTTATCCGTGATTTTACGGGAAGATGGATTTTCTTTATAAAATGGCAATTTTTTGGTGAAAAAATTGATGTTTCGAATCTTAATTAGATTTTATTTTTATGTTAAAATAAATGCTTATTATATTATAATTATTAATAATTGAATATATTTACTTGTAGAAAAAAAAATAATTTTGAAAACAAAACTTTTTAGCATTGCCATATTGGGACTTTTATCGGTTGGAATGTTATTTCAATCATGCAACAGTGATAATGAAAGTGAAGCATCAAGCGATAAAGTAATTTCTCAAAATTACAAGGACCGATTAATTGATAGTAAAACAGCTCAGGCGCTGGGAGATACTTATCTCACTAATAACTACGCTGTATTATTAGGGGGACGAACAGCTAGGGGATTGTCAGCCGAAGATGCAAGACAGGTAATTTATCCAATAGAAATTTTGGAAGCGTTTATTGCAAGTGTAGAAGAGAAAGCAGGGCAAGATGCATTAATTGGGGTTAATATCGGACAATACCCTTCTTCCGAAATAGTGGACGCTCATCAGAGAGAAGATTATAAAGGATATCAGACTATGTATCTAATGTCTTACAAAACTCCTGCAGATACTGTTTCTGCAGCTAATTGTGTAGAGGCAATGAATCATGGTAGTATTATTCCTCCTGATGCGACGGCAGATAAAAATGACATTTTAGATAAGAATATTAATAATTATCTCATAGCTAATGAAACGGCTTCACTTCTGGATAAAACCTATGCATTAAACAATGAAAAGACGTTGGATGCAAAGGGAATTGAAGTTAAAAGGCAATATTTTTATAGTATTGGTTTATTGAAGGGATATCTTCAATACGTAAAAGAACAGGCTGTGATTAATGGTATTACTGACGTGAATATTGCAATTAATATGGGACAGAATAGCTTCAGTTCGGGCGCTGTGAATAAAGGGAAGCAAAAGGCAGGAAGCCAATGTATCTTTTTTACAGCATTTCCTAAGGGGAATGATGCAAATAGTAAAAATTTGAATATTCTAAATAATCTCCCGGCTCTTAAATAACTTTGATGTCCGGATAAAAATAAAAAAGCGGTAGAAATAATAATTTCTACCGCTTTTTTTACACTTGAATCTTTTTTGATATCGTTATGTGTTACTTTCATAGCGTTGTCCAGATTTATGTCAATGTGAATTAACAAAAATAAGTGCTGTAGATTTTGTCTACAGCACTTACTACAAAAATAATATATATGAAAAAAACTATTTATTTTTCCGCCGGTCTGAAAACCAGACCTGTTTCATCGAAATAATCCAAAGTGATTCGGTCTCCTTCATTTACATTTCCGGCCAGAATCTCGCGGGATAGTTTATTTAAAACTTCCTGCTGGATAACTCTCTTTAAAGGTCTTGCACCAAAAGCAGGATCATATCCTTTATTCATTAAATAATCTACGGCATCCTGAGTTGCTGTCATGATAATATTTCGTTTTGCTAACATATCATTAAAGCCTCGTAACTGATACTGAACAATTTTTCCAATTTCCTTTTTTCTTAAAGGCTGGAATAATACAATCTCATCAATTCTGTTTAAGAACTCCGGACGAAGAGTTTGCTTTAATAAGTCAAAAACTTCTTCTTTTGTTTTCTCTACGATTTCATCCTGATTGGCTTCAGTAATGTTTTCAAAATTTTCCTGAATCAAATGTGAGCCCAGGTTAGAAGTCATAATGATAATTGAGTTTTTAAAGTTGACAACTCTACCTTTGTTGTCTGTCAAACGACCATCATCCAAAACCTGCAATAAGGTATTGAAAACATCAGGGTGGGCTTTTTCAATCTCATCCAAAAGAACAACTGAATAAGGTCGTCTTCTCACTGCTTCTGTAAGTTGTCCTCCTTCATCATATCCAACATATCCCGGAGGCGCTCCTACTAATCTGGAAACAGAATGACGTTCCTGATATTCACTCATGTCGATTCGGGTCATATTGTTTTCATCGTCGAATAAAAATTCAGCCAGCGCTTTTGCTAACTCTGTTTTACCGACACCTGTTGTACCGAGGAAAAGAAAGGATCCTATTGGTTTTTTCTCATCACTCAATCCTGCACGGTTTCTTCTGATCGCATCAGAAACAGCCTGAATGGCTTCTTCTTGTCCTACAACCCTGTGATGAAGTTCTGTTTCAAGGTGCAACAATTTCTCCCTTTCCGATTGTAAAAGTTTTGTTACAGGAATTCCTGTCCACTTAGCAATTACTTCCGAGATATTTTCTGCAGTTACCTCTTCTTTTATTAATTCGTTCTGATGATTTTGCATTTCAAGTTCCAGCTTCTGCAAGTCATCTTCTTTTTCTTTGATTTTTCCATATTGGATTTCTGCTACTTTGGCATAATCTCCAGCTCTGGAAGCTCTTTCCGCTTCTAGTTTTAAAGATTCAATATCTTTTTTAATCTGTGTAAGATCTTCACTTTTTTGTTTTTCTTTCAACCATTTTGCATTAATCTCATTCCGTTGTTCGGAAATTTTTGAAATATCTTCTTTTAAATGGTCTATTTTAGTCTGATTGCCTTCTCTTGAGATAGCAGCCAGCTCAATTTCCATCTGCATAAGCTTTCTATCCAGGACATCAAGTTCTTCGGGTTTGGAGTTGATTTCCATTCTCAACTTGGCAGAAGCCTCATCAATAAGGTCAATTGCTTTATCCGGTAAGAATCGGTCTGAGATGTATCTCTGAGACATTTCAACTGCTGCAATGATAGCCTCATCTTTGATCCTTACTTTATGATGCGCTTCGTATTTATCTTTAATTCCACGTAAAATAGAGATCGCAGATTCTGTATCCGGCTCTTCCACCATTACTTTCTGAAAACGTCTTTCAAGGGCTTTGTCCTTTTCAAAATATTTTTGATATTCATTCAGGGTAGTGGCACCTATTGCTCTCAATTCTCCTCTTGCCAAGGCAGGTTTTAAAATATTTGCTGCGTCCATAGCGCCTTCACCACCACCAGCTCCTACTAATGTGTGGATTTCATCAATGAAAAGAATAATTTGTCCGTCAGATTTTATTACCTCATTAACGACAGACTTCAAACGCTCTTCAAATTCTCCTTTATATTTTGCTCCGGCGATTAATGCTCCCATATCTAATGAATATAAAGTTTTATCCATCAGATTTTCAGGAACGTCTCCGTTAATAATTCTATGTGCAATCCCTTCTGCAATTGCAGTTTTACCCACACCTGGTTCTCCAATTAGGATCGGATTGTTTTTTGTTCTTCTGGAAAGAATCTGTAATACACGACGGATTTCTTCATCACGTCCGATTACCGGATCCAGTTTTCCTTCTGCAGCTAATTCATTAAAATTTTTAGCATATTTATTGAGAGATTGGTAAGTTTCTTCTGAACTTGCAGAATTGGCTTTGCTCCCTTTTCGTAATTCCTTAATAGCGCCTTCCAGTAAGCTTTTGGTAACCCCCATATCTTTAAGCATTTTAGAAACTTCAGATGAAGTATCCAAAAGTGACAGCCACAAGTGTTCGATTGTTACATACTCATCACCCATTTTCTTTGCAATGTTCGGCGCATCCAATAGGACTTTATTTGCTGATTGTGAGAGATAAATATTACCTCCCTGAACTTTAGGAAGTCTTTCTAAACTTTCACGGTTCCTCTCTCTTACCAAAGATGCATCGGCTTCCGATTTTTTCAGTAAAAAAGGTGAAATATTTTCATCTACCTGAAAGATTCCTTCCAGTAAATGTTGAGGTTCTATGCTTTGATTACCCAGTTCCATAGCAACTTGCTGAGCTGCCTGGATGGCTTCTTGTGATTTTACAGTATATTGATTTAAATTCATATTTTATATTTTTGGGTTGACTTAAAGTGTATAGATTTTAGACATCAGATTTCAGACCATTCAGACTTTGAATTAAATTTAATTTCTTAAATCCGTATCTAAAGTCTGATGTCCTTGATCTAATTTAATCATTTAATTCGGGTCGTATAACACAAAAAGTGTTCAATTATTGAATTTATAAATAAATTGGACAAAATTTCCGAATATTGTATTTTTAACACTGAAGTAACTAGACAAAATTTCCATTTTCATCATATCATCTGTAAATTTTGACATTCTTTTTTATTTTGAAATCAGATTAAAAGATGTATGTAAAACTTTTATGAGGCAAAAAACAACAGTTTGGATCAAAAAAGTTACTTTTGCAATCTACTGATGGAGCTTAAAGAAAAACAAAAGAAAATATTAGACGAAGCCGTTCAGCTTTTCAAAGAGAAAGGCTATATGGGAAGTTCTGTAAGAGATCTGGCAACTCAATTGAATATAAAAGCTGCCTCTCTCTATGCACATATACGTTCTAAGGAAGAAATCCTTGAATGGATTTGCTTTGGTATTGCTCAGGATTTCTTTGTTGAGCTTCAGGAAGTATTGAACACAGATATCAAACCCAGTGATAAGCTGAATTTATTTATTGATAAACACTTATCTGTTGTTCTCAAAAATCCCGATGTTACTCATATTTATTCCAATGAATGGAAGCATCTTGAGGAAAGGCTTCCTGAATTTGTTGAGTTGAGGAAAAAATATCAACAGGAAGTCGAACAATTAATTTCCGGGATCTATAAGGCCGAAAATTGGGAATTAAAATCCCCATCCTTTACTACAAGGTTTATTCTTCATACACTCAATAATTCTTATTTCTGGTTCAAAAGAAACACAGGATCAAATGTAGAGATCACTGATGAAATCAGGAATAAGATACTCTTTGGACTGCTTGGAAATCAAAAGAGATAAAAAAATTACCGTTCTGGTTATTTAGAATCATTCAAAATATGATGAAAATCATAAAAATTTTGTCAGCTTCCAAAATCTTTTTAAATTTACACCTAACAAATGTTAGTTAGTTTTATGGATTTTTCAGTTGAATATTTAGAGCTCGACCAGCTTAGGGAGCTCCAGTCCAAAAGATTGGTAGATCTCGTAGGTTATCTTGAGGAAAGATCAGATTTTTATAAAAGAAAATTTAATGAAGCGGGAATATCACCTCAGGAAATAAGGTCGATTGAAGATATTTCGAAATTACCCATTACTTATAAACAGGATTTGCGGGATCACTATCCATTTGGATTATTTACGGTTCCGAAGAATGAATTACAGAGAATACATTGTTCAAGTGGAACCACAGGAAAACCAACGGTAGTAGGATACACGAAGGAAGATGTTGATCTTTTCAGCGAGGTGGTTGCAAGGTCTTTGAACGCAGCAGGAGCCCAACCCGGGATGCAATTGCATAATGCATACGGTTATGGAATTTTTACCGGCGGATTAGGTCTGCATTATGGAGCTGAAAAGCTTGGAATGAGTGTTCTTCCTATTTCGGGGGGAATGACAACGAGACAAGTGGATTTGATAATGGATTTTAAGCCTGAAGTAATTTGTTGCTCACCTTCGTATGCTTTAACAATAGCTGATGAATTTGCTAAAAGAGGAATTTCTGCTGATGAAATCAGTTTAAAGTATGCTGTGTTGGGTTCTGAACCATGGACAGAAATCATCAGACATCACATTGAAGAGAGGCTGGGGGTTCATGCGACTAATATTTATGGATTAAGTGAGATTATTGGACCCGGAGTATCGATGGAGGATTTCGAAGAAAAAGGCGGTTCCTATATCTGGGAAGATCATTTTTATCCCGAAATTTTGGATCCGAATACAAAACAACCGGTTCCGTTTGGAGAAGAAGGCGTACTGGTGATTACCACTTTGACGAAAAAAGCGATGCCACTTCTAAGATATTGGACAAATGACATTACAAGTCTTTACTATGATGAGAGTGGAAAAAGAACGATGGTAAAAATGAGACCTCTTATCGGAAGAGCTGATGATATGCTGATTGTAAGAGGGGTAAATGTTTATCCAAGCCAGATTGAAGAAGCTTTTTCACATGTAGAAGGAGTCGTGCCAAATTACTATCTTACACCGATCGAAAAGGAGCAAATGTGCGTTGCTTTAGACATTGATCTGGAAATAGATAATGATTTTATTAAATCTCATCAACTTGAAATAAATACCGATGATTATCTTATTTTTGTCGGAAATTTTGGAAAAAATATTGAAAACGAAATAAAGAAAAGGGTAGGAATAACCACAAAAGTGAAAATCCATACTCAGGATAGCTTACCTAAATGCGAAGGTGGAAAAATTAATAGAATACTAAAGAAAAAATGAATTCATTTTATAAACTAAAAACGGTAAAAGTTCAGAAAGATACCGATGAAGCTGTGAATGTAGCAGTGGAAATTCCTGATGAACTAAAAGATAAATTCAGATTCAAGCAGGGACAATACCTTAACTTCCGGATGATGATCGACGGAAATGAGGAGAGACGTTCTTATTCTATCTGCAATGCTCCAAGTGAAAAAAGCAATACATTGGAAGTATTGGTCAAACTTTTAGAAGGTGGAAAGGTTTCAGGATATTTTAATGAACATCTTCACATGGATGAGGTGCTTGAGGTAATGCCCCCTATGGGAGGTTTCAATACCACCTATCACCCATCGAATACCAAAACATATGTTGGTCTGGCTGCAGGAAGTGGAATCAGTCCAGTTCTTTCCAATATCAAGGAAAGTCTTTACCAGGAGCCTAATAGTAAGGCATATTTATTTTACAGCAACAGAAGCATGAATCATGTGATGAAGAAAGCTGAGATCGATAAACTGGTTGAGCACTTCAAAGGAAGGCTGAATGTAGTATATCTGGTAAGTCGTGAAAAGCATGAAGATCCTATTTTTGAAGGAAGAATCTCTCCGGAAAAACTGAATCATTTATTTGAAAGATATACCGATATAGATGTTAAAGAAGCTACCTATTTCATTTGTGGTCCTGCAGAAATGATCAAAGGTATTGCTGATTATCTGAAAAAAGAAAAAAAGGTACCTGCTATTCAGGTTTTATTTGAATATTTCACAGCTCCCGATGAAGAAAATTCTGAGGAAATGAGTGATGAATTCAAAGCTATCGCCAATATAGAAAGTATGGTAACAGTGATCATTGACGACGATGAATATTCCTTCCATCTTAATTCTAAAAAAGAGAGTATCTTAGATAAGGCATTAAAAGATCAGCTGCCTGTTCCTTTTGCTTGTAAAGGAGGAGTTTGCTGTACGTGTAAAGCAGAGGTTTTGGAAGGAGAAGTCTTCATGGAAAAAAACTTTGCGCTTACCGAAGAAGAAGTAGCCAGAGGTTACGTTCTGACATGTCAATGTCACCCGACAACCAATGTGGTGATGCTTAATTATGATGTTTAAATTGTATTAACGATTAAATGTAAAAAGTATTCATGAATACATTAATACGTTTTACATTTTACAAAAGACAAAAGAAATGGACTTAGAAAAATTTGTTCAATACGTTCACGAAGAAAATAAAGTAGAACCCAAGGATATTATGCCTGATGATTACAGGAAATTATTGGTTCGTCAGATTTCACAACATGCCCATTCCGAGATTGTAGGAATGCTGCCGGAAGCTAACTGGATTTCCAGAGCTCCTTCTTTGAGAAGAAAAATGGCTCTTTTGGCTAAGGTTCAGGATGAGGCAGGGCACGGGTTATATCTTTATGCTGCAACTGAAACTTTAGGAAACGGAACAATCAGGGCAGACAGAGATGCTACTTATGAAGATATGTTGGAAGGAAAGGCTAAATACTCAAGTATCTTTAATTATCCTACACTGAGCTGGGCAGATATTGGAGCTATTGGCTGGCTGGTTGATGGCGCTGCTATTATGAATCAGGTAATGCTGATGGGTAACTCTTACGGACCTTATTCCAGAGCAATGGTAAGAATATGCAAGGAAGAATCTTTCCATCAGAGACAAGGGTATGAGATTTTAATGGCACTTTGCCGAGGAACAAAACAACAGAAAGAAATGGCTCAGGCAGCGTTAGATCGTTTTTGGTGGCCGGCTCTGATGATGTTTGGACCTAATGATGACAGCTCACCAAATTCGAAGATCTCTATGAACTATAGAGTAAAACGAGAAAGTAACGATAGCCTTCGTCAAAGGTTTATTGACGTTACTGTTTCCCAGGCTGAGTTTTTAGGATTAACTATTCCAGATAAAGATCTGAAGTGGAACGAGGAGAGAGGGCATTATGATTTTGGAGAACTTCCATGGGATGAATTTATGACCATTCTGAAAGGAAACGGACCATGTAATAAGAAAAGATTACAAACTAAAGTAAAGGCACAGCAGGAAAACCTTTGGGTGAAAGAAGCTGCAGCAGCTTTTGCGGAGAAACAACAAAAAGAAGTGATATAAGGTGATGATTTGAAAATGTACTGATCGAAAATTAATTAACACATTTTCAAATTCTCAAATTTTCAAATTTATAATTGACTATGGCAAATTTAGATATGTGGGAAGTGTTTATTCAGACTAAACCGGGATTATCCCACAAACATGCAGGAACAGTGCAGGCACCAACCGCAGAAATGGCTCTTCAGAATGCAAGAGACGTTTATACCAGGAGAAAAGAAGGAACATGTGTTTGGGTGGTTCCCAGCAAATATATTGTAAGTTCAGAAGGTATGGATCAGGAATCATTTTTTGATCCGGCAGATGATAAATTATACCGCCATCCAACCTTCTATGACATTCCTAATGATGTAAAAAATATGTAATTAATAAAGACTTCAGTATATGAGACTTCAGATATGAAAATTAAATATCTGAAATCTGAAATCTGAATCTGAAATCCATCAAAAAATGAATCCATTATATAATTATTTATTAAAATTCGCGGATGATAGTTTCATCATGGGGCAGAGACTATCCGAGTGGTGTGGTGAAGGTCCTTATCTGGAAGAAGATATTGCATTGACCAACATTGCTCTTGATGAACTGGGACAAGCGAATAACTTTTATCAGTATGCTTCAAGAGTAGCTGATAATGGTAAAAGCGAGGATGATCTGGCATTTTTGAGATATGAACATGAATACATTAATGCTCATTGGGTAGAGCTCCCTAATGAAGATTATGCCCAGACAATTCTTAAAGTGTATGTTTTTTCTATCTATCAGAAATTAATGTATGAAGCTTTATCAAATTCTTCAGATGAAGACTTATCCGCGCTTGCCCAAAAATCTTTGAAAGAGGTTAAATATCACTATACTCATGCTTCATCCTGGATGAAAATTTTTGCACAGGGAACAGAAGAAAGTAAAGTACGTCTGATAAAAGCAATTGAAAATATCTGGGAATACACAAAAGGTCTGTTTGCAAAGGTGGAAGGCGAAGATGATCTGATCACTCTTAATATTGTACCTGATGTTGATGCCCTTTATGAGCAGTTTATTGCTGTTACAGAAAAAGATTTTGCTGATTTTGGACTAGAATATCCAACGGATCATTTTATGCAGCCAAAGTCAAGAACAGGTTACCATACCGAGTATTTCGGATATATTCTTTGTGAATTACAATATATGCAGAGAGCATATCCGGGGTGTACCTGGTAATAAAATAAGATTTATTTGAAAATATACTCCCATTTAAAAATTAAACAATTGTATAATGGATTTTCAAATAGGCAAATGATTAATAAGTAATGAACCAATTATTAAACATATTATCCCAGGTTCCTGATCCGGAAATTCCGGTAATCAATATTGTGGAATTAGGTATTGTAAGAGAGGCAAAAGCTACCAGCGAAAGTTCTTGCGAGGTAGTAATTACACCCACTTACTCTGCCTGCCCCGCTATGTTTACCATTGAGGAAGATATCATGAAAATCATGAAGGAAAACGGGTGGGATGCAAAGGTTGTTACCAAAATGTTTCCAATTTGGACAACGGATTGGCTAACAGATGAAGCAAGAGAAAAACTCCGTGAATATGGAATTACTCCTCCGGAGAAAGGGGCAGATGAGCACCATATAGGGAAACCTAAAAAATGTCCACGCTGTGGTTCTATGCATTCTAAGCAGATCAGCAGATTTGGATCTACATTATGCAAAGCATCATACCAATGTCTGGACTGTTTAGAACCTTTTGATTATTTTAAATGCCATTGATAAATTAATGTACTTGTTATATTTAAGGCATATGGCTATGTAAAGCATAACGAAGCTACTGCCGGATTACTAAGCTGGTAGATGGTTACATTAATTTATATTGTTAAATTAGAGCATTGTTAAATAATAAATTTAAAAACTATGTATACACAACTTGATATCGAAACTCATTTTGATGGAAAACTCAAAATTGCCTACCTGAATCAACCTGAATCATTAAACGCATTAACAAAACCTTCTTTGGCAGATTTGAAAGATTTTATAAAATCCTGTAATGAAGATGAAACGGTAAGATGTGTGGCGATTTCCGGAAGAGGAAGAGCATTTTGCTCAGGACAGAATTTAGATGATGCTTTTGTACAGGGAAATGAACACCATGATCATGATATCATTAGAAAAATAGTAGTGGATTATTACAATCCATTGGTTACAGAAATCACACATTGCAGAAAACCTGTGGTTGCGCTGGTAAATGGCCCGGCAGTTGGAGCAGGTGCCATGCTTGCCTTGATCTGTGATTTCGTATTAGCAGTTGACAAATCTTATTTTGCACAGGCTTTTTCAAATATCGGGTTGATCCCTGATACGGGAGGAACTTATTTCCTTCCGAAACTATTGGGAAGACAATTAGCCAATTACCTTGCATTTACAGGAAAAAGATTGTCAGCAGAAGAGTCAAAAGCTTACGGTTTGGTAGCTGAAGTTTTCAACGAAGAGGAATTTATTCCAAAATCAATGGAAATTCTGGAGAAAATGGCCAATATGCCTACCGCTGCTATAAAACTTACTAAAAAAGCATTTGCTCAGTCGTACAATAATACACTCAAAGAGCAACTGGAGTTAGAAGGCGACCTGCAACAGGAAGCTGCAGAAACAGAAGATTTCATAGAAGGTGTAAACGCCTTTTTACAAAAAAGAAAACCTGATTATAAGGGAAGATAATTAATTTGAGAATGGGCTAATTTGAAAATTTGAAAATGAGAGATGACAAAGAAAATATCATTGTAAATAAGACTTTTGACTTTGCATTGAACATTATTGAATTTTCTGAAGAACTATATAAGGCTAATAGATTTCCATTGGCAAACCAGATTTTTAAATCAGGAACTTCAATTGGGGCTAATGTTAGAGAAGCTCAAAATGCAGAAAGCAAGGCCGATTTTATTCATAAATTAAAAATCGCTGCTAAAGAAGCTGAAGAAACAGAGTATTGGCTCTTGTTATGTTCTCAATCTCAATATTTAAAATCTCCGGATGAAAAAATACGATCAGATTTAAAAGAGATTGTGTTAATCTTATCTAAAATTATTTCAAGTTCAAAAGCTTAAGTAATTTTCAAATTAGCTCATTTTCAAATTTTCAAATTTAAAATATGAATGTAGGAATTATCGGTGCCGGAACTATGGGAATAGGCATCGCACAAGTAGCAGCAACAAATGGCTGTAAAGTTTGGGTATATGATGCCAACTCAAAACAGGTAGAAACGGCAACGCTGGGTTTGGAAAAAACATTAACCAAATTAGTAGATAAACAGAAAATTTCAGCTGAAAAAATGACCGAAATTCTGGCTAATGTCTCTATCGCTATAGATCTCAAAGATTTCAAAGACTGTGAATTAGTCATTGAAGCAATCATTGAAAACAAAGAAATTAAAACTAAAGTTTTCGTAGAACTGGAAAACCATGTTTCCGAAAACTGTATTATAGGTTCCAATACATCGTCCATTTCTATCACATCTCTTGGCGCAGAATTGAAATATCCTGAACGTTTTATCGGAATCCACTTTTTCAACCCTGCACCTCTGATGCCTTTAGTTGAAATTATTCCTTCCTTATTAACAGAGAAGTCTTTAGCAGAGAAAATGTATCGCCTCATGAAAGATTGGGGAAAGGTTCCGGTTATTGCTAAAGATATCCCAGGATTTATTGTCAACAGAATTGCACGTCCTTTCTATGGTGAAGGATTGAGAATCGTTGAAGAAAACATGGCCACACCAGAGCAGGTAGACGATGCCATGAGGACCTTAGGAAACTTTAAAATGGGACCTTTTGAATTAATGGATCTCATTGGAGTTGATGTTAATTTTTCAGTTACAACAACTGTCTATAAGGATTATTTTAATGATCCGAAATATAAACCTTCCTTGTTACAGCAACGTATGTCTGAAGCAAAACTTCATGGAAGAAAAACAGGAAAAGGTTTTTTTGATTATAGTGAAGGAGCTCAGAAACCGATTGCTCAAAAAGATGATGCGTTGTATGAGCAGATCTTTTTAAGAATCATCTCCATGCTGATCAATGAAGCTGTAGAAGCTAAAAGATTAGGTGTAGCGAATGATGAAGACATCGAGCTGGCAATGCAAAAAGGAGTCAACTATCCGAAAGGTTTATTAAGCTGGGGGCGAGAAATAGGATATACAAAAATCTCGGAAACCCTGCAGAACCTTTATAACGAATATCAGGAAGAAAGATACCGACAAAGCCCTTTATTAAATAAGCTTGCTTAATTTGAAGGATAAAACTATTATAATGGATTTAGATATTTTCGGAGCAGAATTAAAGCAGAGGCTTTTGATGGAAAAAGAATACCTGGTCCGGGAATGTTCTCTGATCAAAGATGATCAGGAAAGGTTGGAATTGCTGGGGAAATTTAATGATAAATATAAGGAGGCGATCAAGAGGATAGCTGATGAAAATAATTTCGATCTGAATGCTTCGTATCCTTTCGAAGACTTTTCATATGAACATATGATTCTAGGTAAAACTATGGGTATTTATGACGTATTGGTTGAAGAATTATATGAAGAAATAACAAGTATAAACTAAAAATGAATCCAAAACAAATTGCAGATTATATGCTCGGTCAGGATTATTTTTCCCAATGGATGAATATCAGAATGATTGAGGTGAAAGAAAATTATTGTCTAATAGAAATGCCTATTAAAAAAGATATGATTAACGGACTTAAGACGGTCCATGGAGGGGTGACGTTTGCCTTTGCAGATTCTGCACTGGCCTTTTCGTCCAATAATTCCGGGGACGCTGCAGTTGCGTTAAATTGTATCATCAATTTTACTAAAGCAGGAAAAGAGGGTGATATCTTTAGGGCAGAAAGTAAGCTGGTTAACGATACCCGGAAAACTGCTGTTTATGATATTCAGATCACCAATCAAAATGAAGAGCTTATTGCAAAATTTGTAGGAACAGTATATAAGATCGGAAAGAAAGTAACAGAATTATAAAATCAGACATAAGACTCAGATATCTGATTAAAAACGAGTGAAATCTTTTTGTCTGGTATCTCAAAATCTAAATAAAAAATGAACAACGTATACATTGTAGATTATATCAGAACTCCTATTTCAAAACTACAGGGAGGATTATCGGAAGTAAGAGCTGATGATTTGGCATCAATTGTTATCAAAGAAATTGTTGCAAGAAATCCCGAAGTTCCGGTAGAAGAAATTGAAGACGTTATTTTCGGGTGTGCCAATCAGGCGGGTGAAGATAATAGAAATGTTGCAAGAATGGGTCTTTTACTGGCTGGTCTTCCTTATAAAATCGGGGGAGAAACTGTCAACAGGCTATGCGCTTCCGGAATGTCCGCCGTGGCAAACGCTTTTCGTTCAATAGCTGCAGGAGAAGGAGAAATTTATATTGCAGGAGGAGTAGAGCATATGACCCGTTCACCTTATGTGATGTCAAAACCAAGTGCTGCTTTCGGAAGAGACAGCCAGATGTTTGATACTACTTTCGGATGGCGTTTTATCAATCCTAAAATGAAAGAACTGTATGGTGTTGATGGAATGGGAGAAACTGCCGAAAATTTAGCAGATATACATCAGATCAATAGAGAGGATCAGGATAAATTTGCCCTTTGGTCTCAGCAAAAAGCAACAAGAGCTCAGGAAAGCGGAAGGCTGGCAGAAGAAATTGTAAAAGTTGAAATTCCTCAGAGAAAAGGTGATCCAATAATTTTTGAAAAAGACGAATTTATTAAACCTTCTTCATCTATGGAGGGATTGGCAAAACTTCGTCCAGCTTTCAGAAAAGAAGGAACAGTTACAGCAGGAAACGCTTCAGGAATGAATGACGGAGCTGCTGCTTTAATTTTAGCGAGTGAAGAAGCGGTTAAAAAGTATGGTCTTAAGCCAAAAGCAAAGATTTTAGGATCCGCAGTAGCAGGTGTTGAACCAAGAATCATGGGAATAGGACCGGTAGAAGCAACTCAAAAACTACTGAAAAGATTAAACCTTTCTCTTGAAGATATGAATATCATCGAGTTGAATGAAGCATTTGCAGCACAGGCACTGGCAGTAACTAGAAGTTTAGGGTTGAAAGATGATGATGAAAGAGTAAATCCAAATGGAGGTGCCATTGCAATAGGTCATCCACTGGGAGTTTCCGGAGCAAGAATCGTAGGTTCTGCAGCAATGGAGCTTCATAAACAGGATATGAAATATGCGTTGTGTACCCTTTGTATAGGTGTAGGACAAGGATATGCGATGGTAATTGAAAAAGTATAATTAATTTGGAAGTGAGTTAATTTGAGAATTTGAAAATGCTTAAAGACATTCCTAATTTTCAATTTATCGCATTCTCAGATTTTCAAATTAAAAAAAGATGAATATCTATTCATACCACGGGATTCGTCCCATTATAAAACCTTCTGCTTACATTCATCCGCAGGCAGTCATTATCGGGAATGTAGAAATAGGTGAAGAAGTATATATCGGTCCCAATGCGGTAATCCGTGGGGACTGGGGGAAAATTATCATCAAGGATGGAGCTAATGTGCAGGAGAACTGTACCTTGCATGTTTTTCCCAATATAGAAACGATATTAGAAGAATCTGCACATATCGGACATGGAGCTATAATTCACTCCGGACACATCGGCAAAAACTGTCTGATCGGAATGAACGCTGTGGTAATGGACAAAGCCTATATTGGCGATGAAAGTATTGTCGGAGCATTGGCTTTTGTACCGGCGAATTTCAGATGTGAACCCAGGAAACTGGTTGTAGGAAGTCCTGCAAAAATCATTCGTGATGTTTCCGATGAAATGATTCATTGGAAAACAGAAGGGACAAAGTTATATCAGGAACTGGCAAGAGAGGGAAAAGAAGCTATTCTGCCTTGTGAGCCTTTTACAGAATATGTCCAGCAGATTCCAACGAAAATTGTGGATTACAGTATCTGGGATGATATAAAACAATAACCATACAATTAAATATGATTAAAAAAATTGCACTTATATGCAGCATGATGTTGACGATGAATAGTGTGGTGTCAGCACAAACTGTTGCTACAAAACCGCTTACAATTGGAGAAGTGAGGACGATTAAGTCTAAAACCTTAAATGAAGACAGGATATTGAATATTTATCTTCCACAAGGATATGACAAAACAAAATCATACCCGGTAATCTATCTGTTGGATGGAAGCATAAATGAAGATTTTATTCACGTGACGGGATTAGTACAATTCTTTAATCAGATGTATTCCATGCCGGAAACCATTGTAGTGGGAGTTGCTAATGTAGATAGAAAAAGAGATTTTACTTTTCATACAGATTTAAAAGACTTGCAGAAAGACTATCCTACCACAGGGCATTCTGATCAGTTTATTACATTTATGGAAAAAGAGCTAAAACCCTATGTTGAAAGCCAGTTTAAAACTACGGAAAAATACCTTTTTGGCCAGTCTCTGGGCGGACTTTTAGCAACGGAAATTCTTTTGAAAAAGCCGGAAATGTTCAATAACTATTTTATTATCAGTCCAAGTTTATGGTGGGATGATGAAAGTCTTTTAAAGCAAGCTCCTCAATTACTTACAAAATCTTCGGATACTAAAAAGTTTGTCTATGTTTCTGTAGGAAAAGGAGAACATCCGGTAATGGTAAAAGATGCCGAAGCTTTCTACGATATTTTGAAAAAAGCCGGAAAGAAAAACTGGACATTAGAATATAAAATGATGGAAACAGACAATCATGCTACTATTCTTCACAGAAGTTTATATGAAGGATTGGTGAAAATGTTTCCTTACCAGGAACCGAAGTAAATCAGTTTCACTTGATCGGTGTTCCTAAAAATATTAGATCGTAATAGTAATTCGGTTATTACTGTGAATACCTTAGGGCTCACTAATTAATTTAAGTAAAAAGTAAAAAAACTATATGGAAAAGTTAAAAAACTATATCTACGGACAATGGATAGAAGGGACCGGAAGCGGAGTTCCTTTGTACAATGCCGTTACAGGAGAGCAGGTATCTGTTTCCGATACTGAAGGCCTTAATTTTGAACAGGCTCTTGACTATGGAAGAACTGTAGGATATAAAAATCTTTCTTCAATGACTTTCTATGACCGTGGAGAAATGTTGAAAAAAGTGGCGCTTTACCTGCTGGAAAGAAAGAAAAAATACTACGAGTTATCCTATAAAACTGGAGCTACCCATGTGGATTCCTGGGTGGATATTGAAGGAGGTTTTGGTACTTTCTTTACCTACTCGGGATTGGCAAAAAGAATGTTGCCTAATACTCCATTCTGGGTAGATGGAGATACACAGAAAATTTCAGCGAACGGAACTCATTTAGGAACTCATATCCTTACTCCAAGTGAAGGAGTATCTATACAAATCAATGCGTATAATTTTCCGGTTTGGGGGATGCTGGAAAAGCTTTCTACCTCTTTGTTAGCAGGTGTTCCGTCCATTGTAAAGCCGTCACCTTTTGGATCTTATCTTACCAATGCAGTATTCCAGGACATGATTGAAAGTGGTCTTCTTCCAGAAGGTGCTGTACAGTTGGTTTGTGGCGAACCCGGAAATATTCTTGATTATGTTCAGGATGGAGATTCCGTATTGTTTACGGGTTCTGCGAATACAGGAAGAAAACTGAAATCATTGCCTTCCGTGGCAGGTAATGCAGTTCGTTTCAATATGGAAGCAGATTCATTGAATTGTTCTATCCTGGGACTGGATGCAAAACCAGGAACTCCGGAATTTGATTTATTCATCAAAGAGGTTCGTAATGAAATGACAACAAAAGCCGGCCAGAAATGTACCGCTATAAGAAGAATAATTGTACCGGAACACCTTATCGGTGATGTACAGCATGCATTGGCAACAGCATTGGATCAAACTAAAATAGGAAATCCTCTAAGCCGTGAAACCAGAATGGGATCATTGGTAGGAAAGCAACAGTATGATGAGGTTCTCCGAAAAGTAGATATTCTGAAAACTGAAACAGAACTTGTTTATGATGGTAAACATGAGCTTGTAGATGCAGACTATGAAAAAGGATCATTCATGAGTCCTAAATTATTCCTGAACGATAAGCCTTTCGAGAAAAATATTTCTCATGATGTAGAAGCTTTTGGTCCCGTTTCTACTTTGATGCCTTACAAAGATGCGGAAGAAGCCGCAGCACTCGCGAAAAGAGGGAAAGGAAGTTTAGTTGGCTCAATTGTTTCCCACGATGATCAATTTGTAGCTGAAACTTCTTGGAAAATGGCATCGCAACATGGAAGAATCTATGTACTGAACAGAGATAATGCTAAAGAGAGTACAGGACATGGTTCCCCACTTCCTACATTGATGCACGGAGGACCGGGAAGAGCAGGTGGAGGAGAAGAAATGGGAGGATTAAACGGCTTGCATTTCTTTTTACAAAAAACAGCTATTCAAGGGTCACCTGATATTTTGACGGCAATCACCAAAATTTACCAGCAAGGGGCGGAGAAAAAATATGCAGATAAGCATCCATTTCAAAAATACTTTGAGGATGTTGAAGTTGGAGATTCTCTGGAAACAGCAGGACGAACAGTTACCGATGCAGATATTGTAAATTTCTCCAATGTTTCGTGGGATCACTTCTATGCACATACAGATGCTACAAGCTTAACGGGAACTATTTTTGATAAGACGGTTGCTCACGGATACTTTATCCTTTCTGCTGCTGCCGGACTATTTGTATCAGGTAAAAAAGGACCGGTAATAGCAAACTATGGTCTGGAAAATTGCAGCTTCTTTAAACCGGTATATGCTGGAGATACAATTACTGTTTACTTGACAGCTAAAGAAAAAATAAATAGAGGAGTCAAAGGAAGAAATATTCCATCCGGGGTTGTTAAATGGTTAGTGGAAGTAATTAATCAAAGAGATGAGGTAGTTTGTGTGGCTACTATTTTAACTTTAGTTGCAAAAAAATCTCCTTTTGTTGATCTTAATATTAAAAATATTCAGAAAATTTTAGGAGGCTTGACCCAAAGTACAAAACCAAGCTGGGGTAATATGTCTCCACAACAAATGATTGAGCATCTTGAGCATGGCGTTTTGGTAAGTATGGGAGAACCTGAAGCTGAAAAATGCTTTACTCCTGTAGAACAGCTCGAAAAATGGCAGGATTCCCTTTACAATCACAGGAAAATGCCTAAGGATTTCCCGGCACCTTACTTGGCTGAAGATGAAAAGCTGTTGGAATTAAGACATAAAAATTTTGATGCGGCAAAAGAATCATTCATAGAAAACCTGAAAAGATTTTCAATTTATTACAAAGAAAATCCTCAAGCAGAACATCTGAATTTTGTGTTCGGAAAACTAAATAAAGAAATGTGGGAATTGATGCATAGGAAGCATTTTACTCATCATTTTGAACAATTTGGATTGATCTGATAATATTAAAAGGAAGCTTTATAAAGCTTCCTTTTTTTGGGTACTGATGTCTTGTTTTTTTAGATATCTCAGATACCAGTAAACCAAAATGGGAAGTGCAAAGATTTGAAATAGAAATATAAAAAGTGAGATGAGACCTTCCGGCTTATGCTCATTGGCTTTAATCAAAACCTGTTGGCCCAGAGGACCGTTTGAGAAAACAACAATATTAAATATATTCCATCCCAGGTGAAGTCCAAAAGGAAGATAAAGTGATTTTGTTTTTGCAAATGCAAATGCAAGCATCAATCCAAATATTCCGGTCATAAAAAAAATAATCACCATTTGAATAGGGTTTCCAAATGCATTATAAGAAAACAAATGGTAGACACCAAAGCAAATGGCAGAAAGATAACAGGCGATCTTAATTCCCAATTTTTCAATGGCTAAGTAAAGTAATGCTCCCCTAAAAATGAGTTCCTCAAATATGACTGATCTTAAAGTCCACCAGACGCTGGTGAATATTGTCTGTAAGGTCATATGTTTATTTAATATCCAGCTGTTATCGCTGAAAGTCTTATTCATTACATGATAAATTAAGCATACCAATGCTGCTAACAGGAAGCCTGTTGTCCAGTTCATAATTCTATTTCTGGTGGGTTTAAATCCTAAAACAGAAAGTGTTTTTTTATCGATATACCATAGCAAGAGCCCTGAAATAATAAGTTCAGCAAGAATTCCGATCATGGGTAAATAGTTTTTATATCGTATTTTCAGCACGATAAGTTCGATGACTAAAATAATTAAAATAATTGAAAATCAGTAGGTAATAGTATTTTGTATATATTTTTGTTTTTAAAAGTCCGTCTTCATTTGATCCGGATTAAATAAATAGTAATTTTAATTTTTAAATGAATTGATAAAAAATAATATCATGAATGAAAGCTGGCTACAAAAATGGGATGAAATGAAAGACCTTCTGGTTTGTCCTACAGATTTAGAAGCTTATTTTACTTCAGACGAGATTTTCGGAAAAAAAATGGAAGTAATACATGTTGGAAATGTTTCTATCCCTTCTGGAAAAGTAATAGTAAGAGATCCTTTGGTCTATTTGAATGCAGCAGAAAAACCTTACTTTATTGACGCTCCGAAAGGAAATTTTCCGGTACAAATAGCATTAGTAAAATCTGAAGATTGGGGGAATCGCTATGCAGCGGTAAAAGTTTCATTTACGGATAAAAGGCCTGTAATTTATCGTGAGGCTTTAATAGGATATGAAGAACTGGAAGGAGTGGGAGAAGGAGAATATTTTGGATTTTCTGTAGACGCTGGTCTTGCTTGTATTACTGATGCGGAGGTATTGCCTTATTTCGGTAAGTTCCTTATCCAAAAAAATGTGGGTAACATTTACGATGATTATTTTGCCGATATCTTTGCTCAGAGTTATAAAAACAACCCCAAAAACCAGAGAGAGTTAGGGGATTGGATCAATTGGACAATACCAGGTACATCTTATCAAATTCCGATGTTTGCCAGTGGGTTCGGTGATGGCGCTTATCCTGTATACTTTGCTTACGACGAAGATAGTCAGGTATGCGGGTTATACATTCAGTTTATTGACATTGAACTGGCACTTTCCGAAGAGCAGGAGGATGAAGAAGATTTCTAATGATGGGAGCTAGTTTTGCTGATAAAGTTATTGACTTTAATAGAAACCTTAATTATAACGGTAAGCTGCCACATAATTTTGAGGTGTTGAATCCATATTTTGACAATCCGGAAACGATGGCTGTTATGGAGCAGTTTTATAAAAAGTATTATAATGATTCCATACAAAGAAAGTTTATGGTAGGAATTAATCCCAGCAGACATGGCGCTGGTGTAACTGGAGTACCATTTACAGATACAAAACGACTTGAAAGTGTTTGTGGGATAGCAATGCAATCTGCACGTACGCATGAGGTTTCATCTGTTTTCATGTATGATATGATCGAACAGTATGGAGGAGCCACTGAATTTTACAAAGATTTTTATATAAACTCTCCTTTTCCCTTAGCAATCGTAAAACGATCCGGAAATGGCTGGCTTAATGCCAATTACTATGATGATAAAGAGTTATTTTCTGATGTTAAAGATTTTATGATTGAATCCTTAAAAAAGCATATCAGTTTAAATCTTGATACTTCAGAAGTATTTGTTTTAGGAAAGAAAAATGCAGATTTTATCTCAAAACTGAATAAAGAAGCAAATCTCTTTGAAAAAATGACCATTCTTGAACATCCCAGATATATACAGCAATATAAACTAAAAGAAAAGCAAAGCTATATTGATAAATATATACTTGCATTAAAAAACAAATCCCTTGAATAGCTCAAGGGATTTTCCATTTGTGTAGTAGAATCTTTCACGGTACAATGATAGCTTATGATATAATTTTCACGGTTATTAGTTTTTATCGTCGTAAGCTATTTCTTTATGATCTTATTTGATCCCAAAGGAATTTTCATTAGATATGCTCTTGCAGGGAACTCAGAGATATCTTTTTCATGTACTCCTTTTTTAATGTCTGTGCTTTTTAAAGAGCTGTCACTGTAGCAGGAAAAAAGCAGCATATTTAGTATCTCAAAGGAACAATAATAATGGGACCCGAAAGTAGAGTAGAAAGTACCAAATTGATGCATCCGTATTTCTACGTAATAGGCTTAAAATAGAGTGACATGCTGATCACTATTTTGCAGGTCAATTTGTTGTGGTTAAATTTTCGTTAACAGGCTGTAATTCGTATTTTTGTAAGAATCCAATTTAAATTAAAATGAACGAATTTGTAGTCTCAGAACTTAAAAACAATATCGCAGAAATCACCTTTGGGACCCCTAAAAGTAACTCACTTCCTGGAGCGATTCTGGAAAAATTAGCACAAACGATCTTAGATGAAGGTGCAAAAGATGAAGTAAAAGCTATTCTTGTAAAAAGCAGTGGTGAAAAAGCTTTTTGTGCCGGTGCCAGTTTTGATGAACTTCTTGCTATTGAAGAATTAGATGCATCTACAAGGTTTTTTGGAGGATTTGCTAAGGTACTGAATGCGATGAGAAATTGTGGTAAAATAGTTGTGGTAAGAGTTCAGGGAAAAACGACAGGTGGAGGAGTAGGTATTGCCTGTGGAGCTGATTATTGTTTTGCAACAAAGGATTCTGCCTTGGCTTTGACTGAAATTAATTTAGGTATTGGTCCTTTTGTAATAGGCCCGTATGTTGAAAGGAAAATAGGAAAATCACAATTCTCTGCAATGGCGATTGATGCCGATTTCAGATCTGCTGAATGGGCTGAACAACATAATGTTTATCATTCTGTTTCAGAAAATATCGAAGAAATGGATGCTAAACTGGATAAATTTCTACAGATATTAGCTTCCAGAAGCAGTGATGCTCTTGCACTTATTAAAAAGGTATCATGGGAAGGAACAGAACACTTCAATGAATTAATGCCGGAAAGGATTCATATGAGTGCTAGTCTCATCCTGGAAGAATCTGCAAAGAAAAATATTGAGTCTATTAAAGAAAAATTAAGAGTTAAGTAAGGGCTTACTTCATAAATAAAAAAACCGTTGAAATAATCAGCGGTTTTTTTATTTAAATAATCTTCGAAATATTTTTAAGTTTCAGAAAAATATTTAACTTTGTATTTCAAAGTTCTTTATATGGATTCAAAAAACTACCACGAAGATCTATCCCACATCCGTTCTATGATGGAACGATCTTCCAGATTTATTTCATTGAGTGGATTGTCTGGTGTTTTTGCCGGACTTGCTGCCATTGCAGGTGCAGTGTATGTGTATTTTGTTTTTCAGAGAGAAGGAATCGATTATTTTGATGGAGATCGAAATATCTACAATCCTTCTTTAGTGAGAGAATTAGTGATTATAGGAACTTTGATCTTATTTGTTGCGGTACTGAGCGGATACTTTTTTACAGCGAATAAAAGCAGAAAGCAAGGATTGAAAATATGGGATGCTACGACAAAACGTCTGCTATTAACATTTTCTGTTCCATTAATAACAGGAGGCGTAGTATGTCTTGGTCTTTTATATCATCACCTTTTTCCATTGATTGCCCCAGCGACATTAATTTTTTACGGTTTAGCACTGGTGAATGCTGAGAGATATACTTTAACTGATGTTAAATATCTGGGCTATTGCCAGATTATACTAGGGTTGCTTTCCCTTTTCTTTCTAGGATGGGGATTAGTAGCATGGACGCTGGGATTTGGTTTTTTACATATAGTGTATGGCCTCATCATGCATAAAAAATATAAATAATGATTTAAATTTGCAGCTCTAAAAAAGTAATACTGTATACTATACCTACCACCAAAGATTATGATTAAAATAAATCAGCTCAACAAAGAATTTGAAAGTCGGGTGAGATTAGGCATTATGTCTGTTCTTATGGTTAACGATTGGGTTGATTTCTCGGAAATGAAAGGATTATTGGAGATTACTGATGGTAACTTGGCAAGTCATAGTAACGCTTTGGAAAAGGCTGGATACATAGAAATAAAGAAGGAATTTGTTGGGAAAAAACCTAAAACCTCTTATAGGGTTACCCAGAGTGGAAGAAAGGCTTTTTCTGATCATTTAGATGCTCTTGAAAAATTAATAGGCAGATAAAACTATATTTTTTTATCAATTTACTTTGTAATTCAAAGTTCTTTGTTTTAATTCAATATGTAAAAATAGTACATGACAAGAAAAACATTTTTAAAAAAGCTCTTTCAGCTCGCTGTAGTAGGATCCTTTCCTGCTCTATACTCATGGCAGGTAGAGCCTTTTTGGGTGGAGTTTGTTGAACGTAAGCTTCCCATTAGAAATTTACCGGTGAACCTTGAAGGTAAAATTTTGATGCAGATTTCCGATTTGCATGTAGGTAACCGATTTGACTGGAATTTCCTTATTGAATCTTTCCATAAGGCTGAAAAATTTAATCCGGATTTTGTAGTGTACACCGGTGATTTTGTAAATCACGGAACACTGGAAGAACAAAACGATTTAAAAATAGTAATGGAAGAAGCCGTATATGGAAACCTTGGAACATTTGGAATTTTGGGAAATCACGATTATGGACCAGGGTGGAAAGACATTGAGCTTTCCAGGAGTATTTGTCGGATTTTAAATAGCTATGGAATTGAAATGCTAAATAATGAGCAAAATAACCGGTATGGAATAAACTTTATTGGATTTGAGGATCTGTGCTCACCCAATTTTGATCCCTTGAAGGTTATGAAAGATTTAGATCAGTCTAAAGCGAATCTGGTTCTTTGCCACAATCCTGATGTTTGTGATAAAGATGTATGGAACGGATATCAGGGATGGATCCTAAGCGGGCATACCCATGGCGGACAATGCCGGATTCCCGGTGTGATCACTCCCATACTCCCTGTTAAAAACAAGAAATATGTTTCCGGAGAAATTGATTTGCAGGATGGCAGAATGCTTTACATCAACCGGGCAATCGGACATTCTTATCAAGTTCGGTTTATGGTTCGTCCGGAAATTACTGTTTTTACCTTAACAAAAGCTTAAAATAATATGGATAATAAAGAAATTGTGAATATGGGAAAATATGTTTTCTGGCTTTCATTTTTGCTTGGGAATATATGCCTTTTCGGATACCTTGTCAGCAGAATTGATGCATTTGCGATAGGAGGCTTCTTACTGCTCATTTTTGGATCTATCTTGAATTTATTGGTCGTCGCCGGACTTTTAATTTATGGGTCGATATATCATGCCAAGCTTCATGCTTGTTTACAATCAATCGGAATATTATTAATCAATATCCCTATCGCCTGTCTTTATACTGTTATTGGAGTTAATCTTAATTAAATAATCAACTATGAAAAAATTACGTGTTCAGTTTTTACTTTTTGTATATGATAAAACTCAAAAGTTTTACAGAAGATATTTTAAGAAAAAGAAAAGACAATGGCAGTTCAACGAAAAACAACTGCTTAGTTTCAATGAAGATACCTTAGGCCGTAAACTGGGAGAATTTTATAAGCGTCATGGATTTACCATGATTCCTAAAATGGAAAATCACGATGTCCATCATTTGATTACAGGTTGCGGAACTAATTTCGAAGATGAAATTGCCATGCAATATCTGCTGTTGGGAAATGGAAAACTTAATGCCCATCTTCTGGCAGCAATCATATTAGGAACTTTGATTTTACCGGAATATTCAAAAATGTACCTGCAGGCATTTCGGAAAGGTCAAAATATGAGGTCCTTTCATCATTGGGATTTTGAAGCTTTGCTATGGCAAAATTTTGAAAATCTGAAAGATTTTATTCAGCAAAAAAATACAATAACTTATTATTAAATATCATGAAAACACATCACTATATACTCCTTACAACCGTCTTATTTATTATTCTTTTTTATAACGAAAATGTAGGTTTAAATCTTGGACTGTTAGGTATTGCTTATGCGTTACTAACATGGTACAAAACACCAAAGTCAAACAAAACAAAAGTATTTTTCATGCTTTTTTTCACAAGTATTTTTTCTTCAGTAGCTTTTGCCTGGTATGGAGATTTTGCTTCTTTTGTGGCGGTTGTAAGTTCACTTCTGCTTTTATCTTACAGATCAGGAAATAAAAGACTAAAAATTCTCTTCTTGATTCCTGTTTTTATAGTGAACTGCTTTACTTTTTTATGTCGATTTTTTAATTTTGATAGTTGGCTTCCCAAAAAAAATATTTCGGGGTTAGGACAGAAAATATTTGCCTTTATCTTGATTCCATTGGTATTAGTTGCTGTTTTTTTTGGAATTTACTCTGTAGGAAGTGATCATTTTGCCAGCTTGTTTACGAATATCAAAATAGATATTAATATTTGGGAACTTTTCTGCATAACAGTATTGGGGATGTTTATCGCTTTCAATTATTGGAATTATGCTGTAGAAAAAATCATTTATAAACAAAATCATTTTTTAGATGATACTTTTCACACGAAAGATCGAATCGTACAATCAACATATTCTTTTCTTGATATTGATGCAGAAAGGATGAGCGGCATAATCTCGTTTTTAGCATTAAATGTATTATTGATCTTTTTTATCATCACTTATAATTACGAACTATTCTACGAAGCTTCAAAAACTCCCGGCCAGCTTTCAGAAGAAACCCACCAAAGAGTAAATGCTGTGATCATGTCTATTATTATGTCTATTCTGGTGATTATGTTTTATTTTAAATCCGGATTTAATTTTGATCCGAAAGCCGGGCTTATGAAAAACCTGGCTAAGATCTGGATTTTTTTAAATGCGGCACTGATTATTTCCACGATGATAAAGAACTCCGAATACATTATCAATTATGGTTTTACATATAAAAGGCTTGGAGTATATGCTTTCCTGACTCTTTCATTGATTGGTTTGACAATGACGTATATTAAAATTCAATACAGAAAAAGAAATGCTTTTCTGTTTAATACAATGACATGGTATTTTTATGGAACAATTTTGGCTTGTAGTTATATCAATTGGGGAGGATTAATTACTTCTCACAATATGAAGCGCAGTGATTTTAATGCAGGTTATCACTTCACAGAAATCAACTTTAGTGAGAAAAGTTTACTGAAGTTTGCTGCCGAAAAAAAAGATATTATACTAAAAAAACAAATTATAAGTAAAGTAAAACAAAAGAAATCATTTTCTTTCTTGTCAGAAGTGCTTTACTATGAAACACTAAAAGAATAACTATTATGAAAAAGTCCTTATTGCTGATCCCATTGATTATTGTTTCTTGTAAAAAAGAACCAAATGTAAACGAAACAGCCAACAAAGATTCGATCATGATTTCAGAACAGCCGGGTCCAGAACATTCAGTAGATTCAGCTGCTATAAGAAAAAAAGATTCTATCATTAATAATTCTCCCGTCACCAAACATGTCTTAAAAAAAGGTGTGATGAGAAGTGAGAAAGATGGGCAAATAATAAGAACTGCCGATGCATCACAGCTTCCATTTACAGTAGGAGAGCAATTTACAAAAGAAGGACAGGAGCTGATTCTCAAAATCACAAATTATAATAAAAGTGATATCAAGGCATCCATTTCTACAAAAGAAAAAGATTTTAATATTCGTTTCAATCAGATAAAATTGCCAAATGGAGAATACGATGGTCCTTTTGGAAGAGATATTTTTTATCAGATGGCGGGCAAAGGTGAAGTATGGTTAATTATAGGCAAAAGTAACATGGCTTCCGGAAACACAAAAGGAAGTTTTTCAGTAAGCGTCGAATAATAATTCTTTGGTATAGTTTCTGCAAGATAATTTTTGTATTAAGATTTACAATTAT
The DNA here is from genome assembly GCF_013184525.1 of Chryseobacterium sp. LAM-KRS1. Taxonomy (GTDB): domain Bacteria; phylum Bacteroidota; class Bacteroidia; order Flavobacteriales; family Weeksellaceae; genus Chryseobacterium; species Chryseobacterium proteolyticum. The sequence continues at coordinate 52,831 of NZ_JAAOIZ010000007.1, read as the reverse complement.
GAAAAATATATTTTTAACTGCAGTGGTAGCTTCTGTTGCCCTTGTTAGTTGTGGAACAGTACAGTCATTGGTTCAGAATACGTTTCCTTACACGGCTAATGTATTAGTATCCACAGGGGTGCCTGCTGATAAGGAGGTGTCTTCTACGGCTACTGCTTCTAATGTACAGACTTGGTTTGGTGGGAATAATAATGCTAAAATAAAAGATGTGAGATTGGCAGATGCAAAAATCTCTGTGGTTTCTCCTTCTGGTGGCAACTTAAGTGCTTTTAAAAACATTAAAGTTTATATTTCTTCAAATGGTACGGGTGAAAGACTTGTTGCATCAAGATCCAACATCTCTTCAAATAGTTCCAGCTTAAACCTCGATCTTAATAATAATGGATTTTTGGATGAGGTCGTAAAGAGCAACGGACTTACAGTAAGAACAGTTTATGAACTGAAAAATCAGACAAGTTCAGATATGAACTTAAAAGTAGCATTGAATTTCAGCAGTATACCTGCGAATTAGTTTTTATAAAAGTTTATTAGGAAAAAGGTCTTTCAAATTTTGAAGGACCTTTTTTATTTGGGATTAAATATAATTTAATGTATTGATATAAAGTGTCTTACATTTTTGTTTGGCTATCCATTACAATAGTGACAGGACCATCATTAACTAAAGAAACCTTCATGTCTGCACCAAAAATTCCGGATTCTGTTTTTAGTCCTGATTTTGCAATTTCTTCTTTGAAATAATCAAAAAGGGGAATTGCTTTATCGGGTTTTGCTGCCTTAATAAAGGATGGACGATTTCCCTTTTTATAATCAGCTATCAACGTAAACTGGCTGATACAAAGGATTTCTCCTGAAATATCTTTTAATGAAAGATTGAGCTTATCATCTTCATCAGCAAAAACTCTAAGGTTCAATATTTTTTGTACGAGCCAATCTGCATCTGCTTTCTCATCATTTTCATCAATTCCAATGAGTAGCATAAAGCCACTATTGATCTCGCCGACGATTTTCTCTTCTACTTTTACATGAGCTTCTGAAACTCTCTGTATTACAACTTTCATAAATTAATAATAAACATTTAATACTCTGGTATTGGGATTATAATTGTAAGGATAAGTTTTCGGAGGTACATTTGTTCCTGACGAAGGTTGGCCGGTAAGTAAAATCCATTTAGCGTTATCCTTTGGACAAATGATACTAATATTGTCTTTTACTTCAAGTGTAGTATCATTATCAGGGCATATATGAGGTGCATTTCTATCAAATACCATAAACTGATTATCTGATCTACGGACAATAATTAAACCCCGTGTTCCTGATTGTTGCTCATCCACATAGATCCATCCACCTACATAGTTCAAATTATTATATGCAGCTAAATTAAGGTTCAAGGTTACGTTAATTGGAGTATTGGGAAAGCAGCTTACCGTGTCTTCTCGACTTCCGCAAGAATTAACAGATATATTGCTGATTATCAGTAAGGTGGAAAAGAATAAGATTGAAAAAGTTTTTTTCATTTCAATTTAAATTTTTATATATTTGTAAAAATTAAACGATTACAACACGAAAACATTGTCCGGCAAATGTCGGATTATTTTTTTATACTAAAACTAAATTTTGAAAATTATGGCAAGCTATGTTACAAAGGAGGGGTTAGATAAAATGAAAGCCGAGCTTGAGCAGTTGGAAACTGTAGAAAGACCTAAAATTACTCAACAGATTGCAGAAGCTAGAGACAAAGGTGATTTGTCTGAAAATGCAGAATATGATGCGGCAAAAGAAGCTCAGGGGATGCTTGAAATGAGAATTTCTAAACTGAAAGATGTTATTTCAGGGTCTAAAATAATAGATGAAAGTCAGCTAGATACTTCAAAAGTTTCCATTTTAACAACTGTGAAACTAAAAAATAATGCAACGCAACAACAACAGATATTTACTTTAGTTCCTGATAATGAGAGCGACCTTAAAAGCGGCAAGATCTCTGTAAATACACCTATTGCAAAAGGTTTGCTAGGTAAAGTTGTGGGAGAGACCGCAGAGATTGTTTTACCGAACGGAAATAAATTATCTTTTGAAGTACTTGAAATTACCCTATAAGGATAAATTAATACATGTATAATTCTCTGAAGTAAATTTTTTGATGCATATGAGTACTATATTCACAAAAATCATTAATGGCGAAATTCCTTCCTACAAAATCGCAGAGGATGAAAATTTCGTTGCGTTTTTAGATGCAATGCCCTTAGTTAAAGGACATACATTAATAGTCCCTAAAAAAGAAGTGGATCTGATCTTTGATCTGGAAAGCGAGGAGTATAAAAACCTTTGGGGATTTTCACAAAAAGTTGCCAAGCAGATTAAAAAAGCAATTCCTTGTATTAGAGTAGGGATTGCAGTGGTAGGCCTGGAAGTTCCTCATGCACATATTCATTTAATACCACTCAATACAGTGGAAGATATGAATTTTAAAAATGAGAGACTGAAATTAACGGATGAAGAGTATACCGAAATTCAAAAATCAATTATTAATTCTTAAAAAATCAAGAAATCGTAAAAAAGAAATTTTTTACGATTTTCTTTAACATATATATTATATAAATAGTATGAATTCAAACCAATGTTCTTTTTGTGGCAGAAAAAGAAATGAAGTGCAGATGCTTATTTCTGGTCAGAATGGCTTTATCTGTGAAAACTGTATAGAACAAGCTCATGCGATTGTAAAAGACAGTGCTACTAAAACTGAATTTTCACCTGCGGAAAATATAGATACGCTAAAAAAACCAAAGGAGATTAAAGAGTTCCTTAACCAATATGTGATCGGACAGGATCAGGCAAAAAAACAACTTTCGATTGCTGTATACAATCATTATAAAAGATTGCTTCATGCACAGGATGAAAATAGAGAAGTAGAGCTTGAAAAGTCCAATATTATCATGATCGGTGAAACAGGAACCGGAAAAACTTTGCTGGCCAAGACTATAGCAAGAGAACTTAATGTTCCTTTTTGTATAGTAGATGCTACGATTTTAACCGAGGCCGGATATGTAGGAGAAGACGTTGAAAGTATTCTTTCAAGACTTCTTATGGTTGCAGATTATGATGTGGAAAAAGCTGAAAAAGGAATTGTATTTATTGACGAAATAGACAAGATTGCCAGAAAATCTGATAATCCAAGTATTACCAGAGATGTTTCTGGGGAAGGTGTTCAGCAGGGGCTTTTAAAATTGCTTGAGGGAAGTATTGTAAATGTTCCACCACAAGGAGGAAGAAAACATCCGGATCAGAAATATATCCAGGTTAATACCCAAAACATACTATTTATTGCTGGTGGTGCTTTTGATGGTATAAAGGAAATTATCGAGAGAAGAATGAACAAACAGGCAATAGGTTTCAGTGCTGAAAAGATAAATAATGTAGATGAAGATGAATATGTATTAACAAATATTAATGCAATAGATCTCCGTTCTTTCGGATTAATTCCCGAACTTTTGGGAAGATTTCCAATCATTACATACCTCGAAAAACTAACAAAAGAAACGATGGTACGTATCATGAAAGAGCCCAAAAATTCAATCGTCAATCAGTTTATTGAGCTTTTTAAAATGGATGGCACAGAATTGGTATTTACGGATGGTGCTATTGAAAAGATCGTGGAGGAAACCCTTGATAAAGGATTGGGAGCCAGAGGACTTAGGGGAACTACCGAAAAAGTCTTGGAAGACTACATGTTTGCAATAGGTGAGGAAAAGAAAATAGTATTAACTGAAGATAATATTATTGTTAATAAATAAAAATAATTTTTTTATTATGAAAAAAATCATACCTTTGCGGGTGAGATTGTATTATAACACACACAAATAATTTATACAATGAGAAAAAGTTTATTTGCTATAGGTCTTTTAGCAATTAGTTATTCTGTTCAGGCGCAGATATTATGTCACGTAGACGCTAATGCTAATATGTATGTAAGTAAAGGTACCCTAGTTTATAGCGGGGGAGGTTTACAAATGAAAGCTAATGGTACTATAGAAAACCATGGAAACTTTATGGTTTCTGGTACAGCAACTGATCTTGTCAAGACGATTGATGCGTCAAATGCTGATAAGACAGAAGCAAACGGCGGAGGTAATTTTATTAACAAACTTAATGAGCCTACGGCTTATGCATCTGTTAATACCAATAGCTCTACTGCTACTCCCGTTTATACTTACGGACAATTATTCATCACAGGTATTCCACAAGCAAACATTACTGGAATTGTAGATCAGGAATTCAGACAAGTTCGTCAGGGTGATTATCAACAAATTGGGATGCCGTTCTATTTTAAAACTCCAGCTACTTTAAATGCTGAATTTGGTAAAACATTCACAACAGTAAGAAAATCAAAGAATGATATCCTGTATTGGAATAACAATACGGTACAGTTTGTTCATTTATCACCGATCAATGGTATTTACAAGTTTGGTGATGCAGCACCTACCTATTCTTATTGGGCATTAGGTGGAGCCGGCTTAGATGTTAGTTCTATTACACGTACCGTAAAAGGGCGACCTGTGAGTGATATTGCAACAGGAGTTATTGGAACTAGTGTTACATTACAAAATGCTGGAGCTGGAATCAACTTTGGGGCAGGTGGAAATAATCTAAATTCATTTAGAGAAAAATACAATACCTATGCATATGACCCATTCGAAATTCCTTCAGGTGGAGCATTGTGGACAGGTAATTATGCTAGAAACATGTATCAATTTGGTAATCCATTCCTAACCAACCTTGACTTATCAAAAATTGCATATAACGAACCGGCTGCTAATGGTGACGGAGTAAACCTTAGTAATATATATGGTGTAGTACTTGATGTTTCCGGGGTTGTAAATAATCAAGGTGGAACAACTACCGGAGGTTATAAATCGGTTACGTTTAATGCTGGTGTTCCAACAGGGGATGTTGATTATTTGATGATCAGACCATTTGGAACTTTTACGATTAAGCTTAATAACAATAATAATACGGATGTTCTAAACTTTGGCAATCTTAGGAGGTTTAATTATTATAGCAGAGCAGCGAATACTGATTATAATGTTAATGCAAGCAGAAGTGCTGCAGGTAGCATGAGTCAAGGCACTGTAAAGCAATTAGGAATTATTGCTCTTGATGCTAATGGTGTAGAAATTGGTAAAACTTATTATGTGGTTTATCCAAATGCAACTACTGGACATTCAGCAGCTGCTAAAACACAGTATGCTGCATCAACAGCAGATGTTGTGGGTACTTTTGAAGAAAATAAGGCTGGAGGTTATGATAATGATTATACTTCAAAGTATTGGTTACGTATCAATGAAGCCAATGAAAATGATTTTAAAGGAAAAAATGTGATGTTAGCAACTTACAGTTCTAATATAAAATCTTTTAAATTTGAAATTAGAGAGAATGCTGAATTGGTAAGTAAGGGGACACACCAATTATCTTCAGGTACAGGTTTCTATTACAAAGCTCCAAACGGAGAAGTAACTGAAGCAAAACAAGGAGATATAATTCCTGCCAAAGGAACTGAGTACAGTTTATATTATGGTGCACCTGAGGCCTCAACAGCAAGAAATCTTGCAATGGATGGAGCAGCAGTGAAGCCTTCATCAAGAACTAAAGTAGTTTATAACCCGGATATTACAAATTATATTGTAAGATTTGATCCGGATTGGAAGAAAGCAGATATTGAAGTTTATGATATGAGTGGTAAACTGGTAATCTCTAAAAAAGCAGTAAATACTTCTGCAGATTTTGTAATTGAATTAAACAATTCTATTAAAAACTCTTATGTAGTAAAAATTGTTTCAGATAAGGGAGAAACTGTTAACACTAAAATCTTAAAATAAAATATATGAAAGCTTTAAATAAACTATTATATAGTCTTTTTATTTTTGTTTTTTGTGTATTGAATGCACAAGGAACGGGCCCTGGAGGACAACCTCCTGAGCCAGGTGGACCTCCTACTGGCCCCGGTGGAGATTCAGTGCCAATTGATATGTATATTTATTTACTATCAATAGTCGCAGTAGCATTTATTGTATTTTTTACAAGAAAATATAAGGGTCAAAAAATATAAAAATTTAATTAAAATATTGAAAACTCTCTGATTAATCAGAGAGTTTTTTTATTTTTACATTATGAAAAAGATATTTGTATTATCAGCAGTTTTATCTGCTTTTTCTTTACAGGCACAATTCACAATTACCGTTCAGGCACCGGCTGATTTTAAAGATCAAGATGCAATTCTATATACATTAAATGGTTCCAAAGATGTTATTTTTACAAAAGAGCAGAGTAAGAATAATGTATGGACTTTTAAATATCCGCAGAACTATGTTGGTATGATGAAAATGTATTTTCCTACTACCAATAATACATTCAATTTCATATCAGAAAATAAGAATGTAAACATTAAATTAGATACTCAGGGTAATAAGATTAAAGATGTTATTTACCAGGATGAGTCGAATAGTTTAATGAGTAAACAACAAGAAGGTTCTCAGAAAAAAGAGCTTATATTACCGGCATTAGCACAGATTAAAGAATACTATAAAGATAATACAGATTTTGGAAAAGCTCTGAAAGTAGAAATATCAAGATTATCAGGAGGCCTTGGAGAAGTGAACTCCACGGACCATCCGTTTATTTATTACTATAATACAAACTATAGTAAATTTTTAATTAATGACCCTAATAAAAAGGTATCACAGGAAGAAATAATCAATTTTATTGATAAGTCTAATGATATGCTTGAGACATCATCATTGTTGAGACCTGTATTGGTATCTTATCTTAATTCTGGTGGAAACAGCAATGTTGGAGCTTCTGTAGATAAATTACTTGATCGGTTAAAGGTGGAAACACCACGGGGTCAAACGGTATTATCCGAATTGATTGACATTTTTGATGTGTATGAAATGGCTGATTTAAAGAAAAAATATCTTGATCAGGCTAAAGATCTCAAATGTACGATTACAGACAGGTTAGCATCAACGCTTAAGGCAAATGCCAATGTACAGATTGGTGCAACTTTTCCTAATTATAAATTCCAGGCTCCGGTTAATACAAATGCCAAGTCTATTTATGATGTAAAAGCAGATAAGAAAATCATTGTTTTCTGGTCTTCCACATGCTCTCATTGTGAAACTGAATTGCCAAAACTTTTGGAGAAATATAATGATTTAAAAGCGAAGAATGTTCAGGTAATTGGGCTTTCTTTGGATGTAGATAAAGACTCTTACAATAAAAGAATTACCGCGTTTCCTTGGATTAATGATTCCGAGCTAAGAGGATGGAATAGTAGTTATAGTGAAACTTATAATATTCATGCAACTCCGACTTATTTTATTTTAGATGCTAACAATAAGATAATCAATAAACCAGACCATGTTGCCGATGTTTTGGAGTTTTTTAAGCTAAAATAATTTTGGAGGTTTAGAAATATTTTATATATTTGCACCACCAAAAAGGCGAGGTAGCTCAGTTGGTTAGAGCGCAGGATTCATAACCCTGAGGTCACGGGTTCAATTCCCGTCTTCGCTACTATAGAAAGGAAAAGTAAATTATTACTTTTCCTTTTTTGTTTTAAAAGATGATACCCATTAATATTTATTCTCATTCTTGGTTCCGAATCTCCGTAGTTTTCTTAGAATAAATCTCAATTAAGCCGTATAAAAAGAATTTTGTAAGCGTTTATATATAAAATGTTTTTATGAACTAGTTATGGCTAAATAACACAATTGACGTGCATATGATTATGTGATAAACATTACTATTGATATGTGATTACTATTGTAAGATTATATAAAAACCCACAACTATTAGTTGTGGGTTTTATATATTGTGATTTGGCTCTATTAGCTTTGATATCCCAATAGTTTTCTGATTTGATAGAAAAATCTTTCAATGAGTCTTAGATCCTGAGTAACAATATCAGCATTACCTCTAAGCTCTTTATCAAATGTGAGATTTCTGTTATATGATGTTTTTAAGCCTTTAGGAAGTAGAACATCTACGTAGTAATTTCCCTTTTCATCGGCAGAGAGAGAGATATTCTGTACTTTACCTTCTACAATACCATACTCCTGAAACCTGTAATTATCCAGTTTGATCAAAACCTTTTCTCCGGGAGCAATTTTTCCAGAGTTAGTAGGAGGGACATACATTCTTCCAACTAAATTCTCTTTATTCCGAGGTAATATAGATAAGATCGCATCCCCTGTTTTTACAAATTGGTTTTCTCCAAAGAATTGCTGAAAGCTGGCAATACCATCTGTAGAAGAAATAACAAGGAAGTTCTGCTCCCACTGTTTCATCGATTTTCTTAATTGCTCAAACAATTGCAGGCATTGTGAAGAGTAATTAATTTTATCCTTTTCCGTATTGATAGCAGTCCCGCTTTTAGTTTTGTTAAGGTTGGATATTGCTTCTTCCATTTGAGATAAAGAAATGGTAATATTTTCCAGATTTTGTTGAGCCTGGATGTATTTTATTTTTTCCCCTTCAAGTTCTACGGAAGCGATGACTCCCTGGTTAAAAAGTTCCTGTGATCTTTGATAGCTTTTTTTTGTAAGCTCATATTTAGCTTGTTCAAGTTTCTTTTGTTGTTTTGTCGTGGCAATCCTTACCCTGTATTCAGAAATACTTTGGTTAGCAGCAAGATTTTCAGGAGCGTAGGGCTGAAGTCTTGTAAATAATTCCTGATCCTGAAATGCTTTTGCAAAATTGTTATAATCTCCCTGAAGCTCTCCTAATTTATAATGAGACGTTTCATTTATAGGAAAGGAAGCTAAGTGAGTAGGAGAAAGAGAGTCGATGATTTTTTTCAGAGCAAGAACATCTTTATAATTGGCAGCAGACTGCATAACCATAAGGACATCATTTTTCTTAACCTCCTGATGGTCCTTGATAAAAATTTTTTCAATTTTAGAATTTGTTCTGGCCTCTAATTTTTCAGGTGGGTTTTGGGAAGTAACCACAATAGGAGCTGACACAAACTCAGGATATTTTATTATATAACTCATAATTAAAATGAGGATAAGGATAATAAATATGATGGTGTTTCCCCAGCGTATCATCCAATGGGGCGGTCTTGTAAGAATATCCTGAACACTTTCCGAACGAAGCTCTATATTATCTAAAATTTCTTTTTCCATATTAAAATAAACAATTGAAAATAAAAATCCTCAAATAGAGGATTTTGCTTTAATCTCTATAATGCTAAAAATTATAGGGGTAAATTATAATCACATTTGGGATCATTTCCCATTTCAACACCTGGAATTACTCCTCCCGGGCAATATCTGTTGCATGCATTCCACACTTTATCATTTCCTATAATGCAAAAACAATTGCATGGGTATGCAGGAATTGGGCCTGCACCATTTACTTCTTTTAAAACTTGTCTTTTGATTTTTTTTAAATTGTTCATAATTAATATTTTATGGGATTAGTATAGTGAAGTTAATAAAAAACACAGATTAATTTCCTAATTCAAGCTGATTTTTTACGAGTCTGTAATATTCCCCCTTCAGAGAAACAAGCTCAGTATGGCTTCCTTCTTCCACTACCTTTCCTTTATCTAAAACAATAATCTTATCTGCATGCTTTACGGTGGAGAGTCTATGAGCAATGACAATGGCTGTTTTACCTTTGAAAAACTGTTCAAGATTTTCCATAATTACTTTTTCATTGTTTGCATCCAATGCGGAAGTTGCTTCATCAAAGAAAATGTATTCCGGGGATTTATAAACTGCCCTTGCGATGAAGAGCCTTTGCTTTTGTCCACCACTTACGCCCACACCTTCATTTCCTATTTTGGTATTATAGCTTAGTGGAAGTTCTTCAATAAACTCTTTTATATTCGCTATTTCTACTGCTTTCCGTAGCTTCTTTTTATCAATATGATCTTCACCTATCGCGATATTATTAGCAATGGTATCATTGAAGATATAGCCTTCTTGCATAACAACACCACAATGATCCCTCCAGAATCTGGGTGAAACATTTGTTAGTTTTGTGTTACCAATTTTAATATCTCCCTGATTGGGTTCATAAAATTTCATTAACAGTTTGAGCAAAGTTGTTTTACCGCTTCCACTGGCTCCCACAATTGCTGTTGTTTTTTGATATGGAATACTCAGATTAAGATTTTCAAACACATAAGAATCCGAGCCTATATATCTGAATGAAAGATTTTCTATGTCAATATCCTTTTGAGGAAGGTCTGAAACATATTGTTCATCTTTATTCTCTTCGTCCTCTTTATCATGTATTTCTCCTAGTCTTTCAAGGGAAATTTTAGCATCCTGGGTTTGTTTGATAAAATCAATGAGCTGTAAAAGAGGACTGTTAAGCTGGCCTATGATATACTGTACAGAAAGCATCATCCCTAACGTGAGGTTTCCATCTAAAACCAGTTTAGCGGAAAGAAAGCTTACCAGAATATCCTTCATCTGATTAATAAAGTTACCTCCTACAGATTGCCATTGTTCTAAAGAAAGAGATTTGATCCTGATTTTAAACAGCTTAACCTGAAGAAATTCCCAATCCCAACGTTTCTGTTTCTCTGCATTATGCATTTTTATCTCCTGCATTCCATTGATCAGTTCGATAACTTTACTTTGTTCCTGAGAAACCTGGGAAAATCTTTTATAATCCAGCTCTTTTCTTTTGCCTAAAAAGAATGTGATCCATCCGATATATAAGATAGCTCCCACGAGGTAAACAATAAACAGTCTGTAATCATAAAGAAGTAATACTATACTGAAGATAATTAGGTTAACAAGTGAAAATAACGTGTTAAGTGATGAATTGGTCAGAAGCTGCTCAATTCGATGATGGTCATTAATTCTCTGCATAATATCTCCTGTCATTCTTGTATCAAAGAAACTGATAGGGAGTTTCATAAGTTTGATAAAGAAATCCGAAATAATAGAGATGTTGATTCTTGCAGAAAGGTGAAGTAAAATCCAGCTTCGAATAACTTCAATTCCCATCCTTCCTATAAAAAGCATGATTTGTGCAAGTAAGACCAGGTAAATAAAATGCAGATCCTGGTTTTGTATTCCCACATCTACGATACTCTGAGTAAGAAAAGGGAATAAAAGGGATAATAAACTTCCTGCCAATAATCCTACAGCAAGCTGAATAACCAAAGACTTATATTTAAATAAATATTTAGAAAGAAAGGAAAAACTAGCCTTACTTTCCTGATCATCAAATTCTGTTTGAAAGAAAGCTGGAGTTGTTTCCAGGATAAGAACAATTCCTTCCTCTGTATTTTCAGTGGCATTTTCACCAATCCATAATTTGATAAACTCGTCTTTATTGTAGGTGATGAGTCCATAACTTGGATCAGAAATATATACTTTATTATTTTTATCAACTTTATAGACTACGACGAAGTGATTCTTATTCCAATGTACTATACATGGAAAAGGAACTTCTTCAACAAAAGTATTAAAGTCCACCTGAACTCCTAATGAACGGAATCCTAAATCCTCAGCAGCATCACTCAGCCCTAATAAACTACTTCCTTCACGTGTAGTTTCAGAAAGGCTGCGGATTTGTTGTAACGATATACTTTTACCATAATGTTTGCTGACTATTCTAAGACATGTAGGACCACAGTCTTTAGCGTCAGGTTGCCTGTAAAAAGGAAATTTCTTCAAAATTCAAAATCATTTAAAAATGCCGTCATATTTTGACGACATTTTTTATTAATATTTTTTATACTAATTGTCATTATTTCTAGTAATTGCCGTCCATCAGTAAACATCTTTTGGACATTATTACCCTGCAAATTTCTGAAGGACAATAATCAGAATATAACACAAGTCTTCCGTTGGATAATGGTCTGCTGATTAAAGATTCTATTTGAATGCTTTTAGGATTCTGATGTGAAAAAAGTGGTATGTTTTTCATGCTATTAGTTTTCGATCAGTGTAAGCACTGTGATGACTTGTATAATGATGGTTATTTTTTTCCTAAATTAGTGAAATTTGTTAAATTATTGTAATTATTTTAAATTTCATCATCCTCAATTAATTCATCAATGAAATAATGAATATCCTCACGATCATATTTGTCAGGAAACTGAAATCCGTTAATAATTAAAATAGGAGTAAAGCTTAATCCCGCATTTAGATTTTCTTTTGACATCTCGTTTAATGAATTAAGATCCTCTAATTGGCCATTAGTACCTGCCAGATCTCTGATTTGTTTTTCATCTTTATTTTCAAACCAGGTTTCTACTATTTTTAAAAACTCACTTTCATGCTTGTTCTTATAGATACTCATAAAATCTGATAGGAGGCCTGTTGCTTTTTCGTTGGATTTTTCTGCAAAATAATTGAATCTTATCTGGGCAGAAATTTCATTCGGATATTTTTTTAAAAGACTTTCTAAAATTTCATGTGCACCCTTGCAAAAACCACAATAAGGATTTGAAACCACTAAAATATGGATTTTTGCATCTTTATTTCCCAGTGAAAAAGTTTCGTTATCACTGAAAGTAATTTTTTCCTTATCTAAAAGCTCTCTTTTAAACAGATCATAATTTCTTTTAAATCTTAAATTTTTTGCATTCGACTTTTGAAGAGATTCCTTATCTGTAAGCAAAGTATTGAAATAAGAAACCGCAAAAAAAGTAATTCCCCATAATAATATGCTTAAAATGGCAATATTTGCATTGAAATAAGAGTTTTCAAAAAAGAATAATGTTAAAATAAGTTGTGCTACAAGAACTGAAATGATTAATAGGCAAACTCTACAAAAAGTTTTTTCTACAAAAGCCTGAACATATAGTGAATAACCAATGGCAATAAGGGAAACAATGGTAAAGCCCTTTATTACATAACTTGTTGCAGGCAAAAATAATCCCAATACTGTAATTCCAACAAAATAGATTAAAGAGAAATCAGAAAATTTCAATCCCAGAATACTTGTTTTATCTTCATTAATAATTTTATTACAAGAATTCTTAATCTGATTTGCTGATGTATCACCACAAATGCTACCAATTACTGCTGATGTATTCCCAAATTTTTGATTAAAAATTTCCAGTGAAATATAGACTCCCACTAATGATAAGAAATTAAAGAGGATTTCAAACCATGAAAAATTCAGAATGGAATATAAAAGGATTACGGCAAGAATTGCATATATAAAAGGTTTGTAATTTGATATTTTTTGTTCTGCATTTTCTGTTTTCTCAAATAACAAAACAAAATTGGTCGCATTTTTGTGAAGTTCATCTTTATTTAATGTCTTTGATTTATCAGAATAAACGGAATATTGAGTTCCCGTTTTCTTAACCAAAGAGAAAGAATTATCTACAATTGCAATAAATTCTTCAGGAAGTTCATCCCAATATTCTTTATCCAATTCATAAGCATCATTTCTTACACCCAAAAAGTTGAGCGTATCACTAAAAGCAAGTGCTGAAGGATAATTGGGATGCGAATTAAACTGGAAAATGAACTCCTGCTTATCAAGTTTTAAGTAGTTGATTAGTTTATCTAAGGTCATGTTAATTTTTTTATCTAAAATACAAAGATGTTTTAATAAAACAAATATTTCTTCCTTTATAGGTGACTTAAGACTGATTTTTAAATTTCGTTGCTTGTTATGTGTTAATAGAGATTTAGTAAATTATTGTTAATCATTTATATATGCTAAAATTGAGATTTGCTGAATTTTTGCAAGGTGACATATTTTAAAGGGTATGTACAGCTGCGGATGTGTTTTTGATAAAAATAATGCCATCAAAGAAGTCACTAATATTAACGTCTTTAGTATAGGAGTCTTCCCTTTCAGGACCATAACCAATAAACTTCATTTTCAGCAGCTTCTTCAGATTAGAGTTTTGATGTAAATCGATGAAGAACATAGTGTCTTTGTTTTGGGAGAAATAATATTCCCATGATTTCTCTACCATAGGGTTAAGGGTATAGGATTTAAAACTATTGTTTTTTGTGTCAATTCTATCAAGTGTTGCACTATACGTTCCCTTAGCGGTTAAAGTTCCCAATGCATAATATTTATCACTGTAATGTTGCTTTAGGTATCCTCCCATAGCTAGATCTGTAACATTATAAGGAAATTGAAAAGAAATGTGCGCAGAATGTGCCCATATGATGACTTTCTTTTTTTCTTCCTGAATTTTTGAAATCATATTTGCCATTAATTCATCTCTTGATTTTTCCTCTGTCTTCTTCTTTGCTGCATAAAAAGTTGAAAAAGCGTAGGTACAATTGGCAAGGGCTAATTCTAATGAAGACTTAGAGGATTTCATTGTATTTTGCTTTGTAAATGCATCAATTTTTTGTGTAAGTTCATATCCTTCATTCCCATTTTCTATGAGAGTATTCATATCAATCTTAAAATTTTTGTCATTTTGTTTATTCCAGATAGAATCCTGGATATTTCCAATTTCTTTTAGCCTTAAAAGATCCTTATTTATATCTTCATTATTTGATCCAAGTTGTTGCTGCAGAATTTTAATTGCATTAGATACATAATTAAAATCAGCTCCATACAAAGTAATTTTATCTGAATGTTTTTGATTGTAAAGTCTAATCCATGTAAGGAAATTTTTAACTTCGTCTGTTTGCCATATGGATAAAAGATTATTCTGCATCACAGTAGACAAAGGAACTTCAGAATTTAATTCCTGATTAAGGAAATAAGTATCGCCGAATGCATTTTCAAAAATTATTGTTTTATAACCTTTATTGACAAGTTCCTTTATTAATGCTATTCTAACATCATTAAATTCTTTAGTGCCATGTGTTCCTTCCCCTAAGCCAATAATACTTTTTGTATCAAAGGCATTTATTACTTGTTTCAGGTTTTTCCCTGTTTCCATATTTATAGAAGTATGTTTGTATTCCTGTGATTTTATAGTGGAATTATTAATCCATATAAATAGGAGGATATAAACCACTTTAAGTCTACTTAGCATAATATTTTTGTTTATTTCCATTTCAAAAGTATTTGTATAAATAAAGATAATTTCATCATTCATTCTTCTAAGCTGTATTACCAGAAGAGACGTAATTCCCTTTAAAAACCTTATTTTGCTAAAATCTCAACCGGCTTTTTTACTTTATTCTGATTGATCTTTTGATTATAATATCTTTTAAGGATATGGTATAATGAAAACTCGTATAGTCTTTGTTTATTAGTAAAAAGCCTATTGACACTCATATGTATAATACTTTCTACTAATTTATCATGAGAAAGCTGATGCAGGATTATTTCTTCTCTTATTAAGCTAAAGTAATGATCTATAATTTGAAACAATATTTCTCCTTCTTCTATATCTTCTACTTTCTTTTCATCTATAAGATTCTTATAATAGATTCTCTTTTGATTATAATCCTTATCTAGCTGGACGATTGTTTCCCTGCTGAACGAAAATTCGTTAGTAAAGTAATCACAAACATTGCTTGTATATTGACAAGCGTCTTCCAAAGAAATATTAAATGCTTCTATATATTTGTGTACAATATAAATTCCCGCTTTCCATTTAATCTCTTCAGGATTTTGATAATTATGAGTGATTACTGTTAACAATTCTGTCAACATCATGCTGTCGTGAAAGAATATACTTTCAACAGGCTCGATAGTTTTCGCCCCATACCTTTCTAATTCTCTTTTATAAGTATTTTGAGAAATATCTATGATTCGTTTATCTTCATATAAGGTATTGAATACTTTATTTAAAGCTAAATGAGCTATTGTTGATTGTTTATTGCTGAAAACCCTTAATCTTATATGATAGTCTGGATCGTTATATCTAATAAAAAACCACTTGTCAATACTTTTGTTCTCTACTAATACATCAAGTTCTTCCTTTAGATCAGTTAAAACTTTATCAGATTGATTAGATCCCATATAGATATTATAATATGTCCAATCACTTCCAATTATATAATTTCTTTGAGTACTGAATTCTTTTTCAGAACAATAAATATCATTAGAACTTATCTTAGCCGGAATTTGTTTTTTGAAAAAGTAAAGCATTTCGTTATGATACTCATTTCCGTCAGTATCTTTGATCGCTTTATATTCTTCCAATATAGACTCCTGGATATTAATTACGGAATGTTTTTTAGCTTCTTCAATAAATATTTTCAAAGATGTAGCATGATGTGAATTAATCATCATTTCATTATCAAACATACTGATACTAAAGAAGGCTGGAATTCCTTTTTCTTTTGTATACTTTTCCCATGTTTCCAACAATTCGTGATCTGAAGAAGTATTTTCCAGGGCCTCAATAACTGACTTTGGTATTTTCCAGGATGCTTTTCTTAAAATGATGTTTTTATAATTTATTCTTGGGATTCTTTCGAAGAAGTCGGGTAAAAAACCTAAATCCAATGCATAGCTTCCAGTCCCCTGAAGTTCCTGAAGTTCGGCTAAAAAGGTGAAAATTGGTAATCCTTTTGCTTTGTAATTTAAAGCACAACTTAAATAAGGTAAGACTTCTTTTTTCTTTTGTTTTGACCTTAATATAAATTCATCATTAACAAGTTTTATTTCCAAATCTGAAATTGGGATCTGATATTCTTGATCTACACTTGAATTTACTAAATAAGGTATTTCATATTTTCTTGAATTTGCCCTGTGCATAACATTTCCTAATCGATCCTGAGGAAGGTGGTTGAGCTCAGCAACAATTTTATCATGATGAATTTTTTCCTCGGCGTCCACAATGTCATGATAAAGATCTTTGATTTGATCATCTATTGTTGAAAATCTTCCAATAAGGAAGTTGGCTGTAGGTCCCCCAGCGTATTTTAAGAATATTTTTTTATTGTTTTCCTCATTGCTAACAAGAGATGTTGATACACAAAACGTTGCATTAAGTGATTTTTCATCTTTAGGAAATTTTTTAAGTTCAGATTCTGTGATCTCTATATCGCTGGAATGATTAGATAAGCCAGCTAGTATTTTGTCTTTCCAAAAATCGTGTAAACTATTGTCCCATGTAATTTTTGTTAGAGGTGATCTATTTCTAGCTGTGTATTGGAAATCATCAACCAAATAATTTTTATGGGTACCACTTTTGTCTCCATATCCAATACCATATTCCATATCAACAGCATCTGCTACAGGGACCCATTGGTTTTCATATCTCTTAGCAAAACTCTTTTTAAAGGCTTTTAGTTCAGAATTTTCTCTGCCTTTTAAACTGAGTCTGGTTAAAGCGTCCATTGCCTCGTATATAATCTTAATGTTTTCAGAATCAAAAGATGAGTTATTAGGCTCTTTTATTAAATCAGCTTGTAATAATTTACTTTTTGTAAAATATAAATTCCCAATACTTCTTATAGATTGGTATAGCTCTTCCAGTTCTTGGGTGTGATTTTCAAAATTTTGATTATCTAAGGTAGCTACCTTATTCAAAATATCTTCTATTTTTTTCTTTAGCTTCTGAATTTCAGTATTTTTTCCTTGACATTCACTATCAATTCTCATTAACGTGGAAATAATAATATTTTCATGGCTTTCCCCAGTCGTAGAAGGTTTTAATTCAGACATGAAGATTTGAGCGTTAATTAATTCTTTTATAAAGGATGATCTTTCTTCATAGGAATAGTCTTTAATTAAATCAAAATCGATCATCTCATGAATGTAGCGTCCTTCTCTGGAAAACTTTAAAAGCTCCTCGATAATTTCAGAATACTCTACAGATGATAAATCATAACTTTTCCCTCCCTGTTCTAAGCTAACCTCTACATATCTGTATTTATTACCAAGTTTGTATAATGAGTTATTGGGCTTATATTTTAAATATGGAAAAACATATTCCTGCTTTTCAACATAGTCAGATAATTGATATAAGAATTCCATATCAAATTTAACTTTGACATGATTATAATCTGAGTTTGCATTGGGAATGCATAGCTGGGTATTTTGTTGATGAGATTCTTCAACTACAGAAATTCCCGAAAAGGTACCGAAAGGGGTAGATCTGGTAGACATTCTTGATAAATATTTCAATACTGACTTTTCCAGTTTTTCTTTCTTTTTAGAATCTGCAATTTTATTGTTCAGGTAAAGATTTATTTGTTCTGATAACTCTGGCGAAGCATAATGAATTGCTATTCTAATTTGATCATTTTGTCTTATGACTTCCCAGATATCCGTAGTAGGCTCAAAAATTTTTTTAAAAAATGATAATGGCAATGCCGGAGTCCTGATGATGGCTTTATTAAAATGTGTATAAATCATATCCTTAGTTTAATAATAAAATATTATCCCAATCTGAATCTAGATTACTGTTTTCTCGCATTAATAGCATAATTGCTATTCCAATTTTTCCATTGAGTAATGATATAGTACTTGTATATTCATTTTCTCCAACATAAGTTCTGTAACTATGAGACTTTTCGTCTACTGAGTAAAAATCGAGAGTAGTTTCAAACCATTTTTGAGATGATTCCTTTAATTTTTCATTCGAGGTAATTTTATACAATTTTTCGTAGATGTACGAAACACCTGCAGTACCGTGGCAGATCATGGCATCTTTAACAACGAATCGTTCATGGTCTCTCTTCAATGCATTAATTGCAACTTGCTCTGCTATAGAATAGAGATAGGAGTCTTCCAGAAAGACAGCACTTTTTAATAATCCCAATGCAATAATATTGTCTCCATAACACCATCCTAATGGAGCGTTATATGTACTTTCCCTGTTTGTATAGATAATACTTGGAAATTGACAAGAGTTTTCTTTTTTATAAAATTCCAATATCTTATCTGAAATGGCCTTAATTATGGATCTTACATCATGAGATATCTGGTTTGAATATTTTATAAGGAGACATAAGTTTGAAATGAGTCCATGAGCCATTCCCAAATTATATTTAGCTGTATAATCTCCTGATTCATCAAAGAATTCCAAACTATTATCTTTTTTTATTTGCTCTTCTACAATGAAAATATATTTTGAAAAAAAACTATCAATTTTTTCTTGTAATAAGACATTTTCACTTGCCCTCTCTAACAGGCAAAGTGATATTCCCAATCCGCCATGTAAGAAATCAAACTTTTTATTGTGAAGGCAGACATCAATTTCCTGCAATAAAATGGTGTCAAAATCTTTTAAAACGACTTCAAATTCTTCTGAAATTATTTTTTTCTTTTTTAAAAGATTCAGGGCATATCCTATTCCTGCCAAACCATTGCAAAATGAATTGCCACCAGAATAATTATCTTCATTGATATCTTGAAAAATTTGGGTAATTACATCTCCAATTTTATCAATGTATTGAGAATCTTGGGTGTTCTCATATAATAAATAATATAAAATCAATACACCGGCTCTACCATTGAATAGAGAGTTATCATTAGTATTAAATACATTCTCTGTTATATCTTGTTCCAGCTCGTGTATAATATTGCTGATATTTATATGTTTTGTTTTCATAGTTAATTATGATAAAGTGGTGAGTAATAGTTTTATTAATAAGAGAGCAACAAACAGCATATTTGAACTTAATTAGAGTAATTCGGTGTTGTGACGTATTGAGTTGTTAAAAATCAGTATAACAGATATAATCTATGAGCGATTAATATTATTATATTAAGGAATTAACCCCGTATACACGGGGCTAGTTCCAAAATATAATCTTTTATAATTTTATTAATCTTAACCTTGAGGCTCTAATCCTTCTTCTTGATCTTTTGGTCCTAGAGGTTTTGTTGTAGAAGAATCCATTGTAGAAGTACACCATCCACAAGTGAACCCAGCACATGTGCTACCTCCAAAATTTCCTCCTTTTACATTTGACATTCCCTCTGCACTTAGTTGAGCGATTTTTTCCTTGTTTAAGCTTAATTTGCCTAATGATACTTGTTTTTTCATTGTTTTAATTTTGATTTTTAATAATAATTTATTCTGTCATATAATCCCTGACATCCGGGAGTGTTTGCTATTAGCGTAATATTCTTGTCTTTGTGCGCACAATTAAAAAATATTATTTGTTAATCAATTTTTGTTTTTGATTACAGAGCAAACTTACAGAACATTACATCTCAAAAAAAAGGAATAGGATGTGTATTTATAAATGTATAGGCATTGATTTATAAATATATTTTATTTAAGTGTCTGTTAATTAGGCTTTTGTTAAGGATTTTGAAGTTTAATTCTGATTATGGGATTTTTCTACCTCTTTAATGTAAATGGAAAGTGTAGTTCCTGTTTTTTTCTTAAAAGCAATGGAAAATGCTTGTTCATTATTGTATCCCAACTCCTCTGAAATGACAGAAAGCTTGTAAGATCTAAACTTTTTATCATGAACTAATCTTGTTAACGCATAATTAATACGAAGATCATTAAGGTATGATGCGAAATTTTTTTCCTTATATGTATTAATAACATCCGATAAATAGGCAGAATTTGTTTTTAAAGTTTTTGCCAGACTACTAAGTGTAATTCCCTTTTTCAAAAATTGTTGCTTGGTCTCGAAATTTTCTAATCCCTTTAAAATAAACTGTACAACATCTTCAGGAATTGATTTAGATTTAGATTCAATTTGATTAAATGGTATCTTTTTATCAGAGATCTCAGTAATTACGACATTAGGCTCTGGTTCTGTAAACGCATTATTCTTTTCTTCTATGGAATGAATTAATTTCTGAGCAATTTCTCTATGCCGTTTTTCCGAGTTTTTAGATTTTTTATAAAGATATAAGAGGACTAAAAGACCAATAAATAATATACTTATTGAGATGTAGAGAATTTTTTTTCTGTTTTGTAGGTCATTAATTATATTCTCTTTTTCTTTTAATAATTGAGGAGTATCATATCTTCTAGGTAATTCTCGCGAAATATATTTAAATTGCGAATCTAATAATTTATCAACCTTTAAGAATCGCTCGATATAGTAAAGTTGTTTTTCTTTATTATTTTTTTCTTTATAATAATCAATCAAGTAAGTATATATATCACGAAGTTCAGGAAAAGTATTGTTGCTTTTTTGTTCTATAGAGTCAATTGCAATAAAGTTTTCTGCTGCTTTATCCTTATTTTTCAATCCATCATAGGCTTTTCCCAGATTTAATAATGTATAGCTTATATTTAGATCATTTTCATTTTTGGCAAAAAATTCTTTACATTTTAATAACTTTTCAATGGCAATATCATATTTGTTTAATTTCAAATTATAAAAACCATCTAAAAATAAATATTGGTTATATTTGTAACTATTCTTATTTTTTAGTGCTGCTTGAACACCTTCTTGTATTAATGTTTTAGCAGAATCCATTTTATTAATCTCAATATAGGTGTCAGCTAAATTATAATGGATTCTACCCTGCTCAGCTTCATTGAAGTAATTTCCATGATACAGGTAGAATCTTAAAATTTTTGCAGCTTCTGCATGTTTTCCAATATAATTATTTAGGTAAGCAACGCTAATATTTGCAATAGCTATCTGCCTTTCATTATTTTTTTCTTTCGCATATTTTAGACCTAGCATATAATTTTCAAATGCTAGTTTTAAGTTATCGTGTCTTAAGTAAAGATTACCACGTAATAAGTAAATTCGTGCAGGATATATTTTTTGATCAAGATTTTTTTTATAGATCGATATGCTATCTATATATTTTAGAGCATTTTGAAGGTCTAAATTAAAATGCCTCAGAACATAGCCTTCAGTTATTTCAGTAGTATTTTTCTCGTTTTTTGCTTTTTGCAAATAATATTTTGAAATTACATTAGCATTACTAATTTTATCGTTACCCACATAATCATAGAATTTTTCTTTTAATTGGGAATATGAATATATTTTTAATGTATCATTTATCTTACCTTTTGAAGGTGAAAGGTTAAATACTAATATGAATAATAATAAATATGCTGATCTCATTGTTCCACAAATAACTGGATGCAAAATTATAATTTTTTTAATAAATTATATCGACAAATAATGAGTTATTCTGTTTGTGTTTAAATGTTTGTTTATCAGTTGTTTATTTGTGTTTTTATTAAGTTAGATTTATAAATTTATATGTATTTATAGATGTGCAATTAAAAAAAATTACTTTATTTGCAACTCTTAATTATAGAACTTAAATTTTAAAAAAAATGGAAAAAAAGAAAAAATTATCTTTGGAAAAAATTCAGATGGTGAAAATTAACAATTTGAGCAAAATTGTTGGTGGAGGATCTAAGAACACTGTAATAGGATTTGAAAATACGGAAGAAGGAGGATGCCATGATCCGAATAATACAAGCAAGCCAGTTGAGACAATACATGCAACTGCCTAATAATTTAATAAAGAATGAAGTTTAGAATATTTTTGGTTATTTCTATTTTAAGTAATTTTTTATATTCACAAACACCATTAGCCCCATCAATCCCTGTTACAGACAGTTATTTTGGGGCTAAAATCGTAGATGAATATAGAAATTTAGAAAATTTAACTGATCCTGACACAAAAAGATGGATTAATATCCAAAATGACTATACAGATCTTATCCTAGATAAAATCCCAAGGAATAATTATTATCTGAATAAAAGACTTGAGCTTGAAAAAAGACAAGGCTATTTTATTTCAGAACTGAAAATTATAGAAAATAATAAATATTTCTACTTAAAAAGAAATGGTGATGAAAAAATAGCTAAACTTTATTGTAGAAATGGGTATGATGGCAAAGAGGAGCTATTATATGATCCAATTAATTTTATATCCTCATCAAAAAGCAGTGGGAAGGATAACGAATTTAAAATCAATCTAATAAGTCCGAGCTGGGATGGTAGCAGAGTAGCAATTTCATTATCAGAAAAGGGTAAGGAGATATCCGAAATAATAATACTGGAAGTAAAAGATAGAACGATCCACCCGGAAATTATTACTCATGCAAATCCATCATCCATTGCAGGTGTTAAATGGCTGGATGATAATTCAGGCTTTTTTTATGTATACTATCCTGTAATTGATCCTAAATCTCAATTATTCGCAAAAAATACTCAGGTAGTCTTACACAAACTAGGAGAAGATCCTAATCATAGAAGAGATGTGTTTTCTAAAAAAAATAATTCTGAATTAAATATAGCAGCAGAAAAGTATCCCGGAATTTTAGCATTTAATCCGGATGATCAATATTATATTGGAATGGTAGTAGATGCGGAAGACTATAGGGATACATTTATTATTAATAAAGACGATTTTTTCAAAAATAAAAAGAACTGGAAAAGCCTGTATAAAAAAGATGATAAAGTTTTTTATGTAAGATTGGCGGGGAATGATATTTATTTTCTTTCAGGTTATAATTCTTCCAATTTTAAACTGTGTAAAACAAGTGTACGAAATCCAAATTTTAAAAATCCTGAAGTTTTAGTTCCGGAATATAAAGATGAGGTATTTAAAAGTTATGTAATTACAAAAGATGGAATTTATTATACCACAACAAAAAATGGAGTAGAAGCTAAATTATACCTTTATAGAAAAGGTCAACAAAAACTTATAAAGCTTCCCTATGTAAGTGGAAATATAAATCTACAGGCGAAAGGCCAAAAATTTTCAGATATATGGATTAACTGTTCAGGATGGGCAAATGATGAACAACGGTATAAGTATGAGTTGAAAGATGATAAATTTATACTGGAAAATTTAGTTCCGATCATAGATTATCCTGAATTTAAGGATATTGTAGTAGAGGAAATTACAGTGAAATCTTATGATGGTGAAGATATTCCTTTATCTATTATTTATAATAAAACTTTAAAGAGAGATGGTAAGTCTCCAATGCTTATTTATGGTTATGGAGCTTATGGTGAATCTTATCGCCCTTTTTTTGCAAGAAGTTATTTAATTTGGGCTAATCAAGGAGGTATAATGGCTATAGCACATGTCAGAGGAGGAGGAGAAAAAGGTGAAAAGTGGCACCTCGATGGACGGAAAATTAAAAAACCAAATTCCTGGAAAGATTTGATATCATGTACAGAATATATGATCAATCAAAAATATACTTCTCCTGATAAAATAGCTGTTTGGGGACAAAGTGGAGGTGGTATTTTAATGGGAAGGGCAATTACAGAAAGACCGGATTTATTTAAAGCTGCTATTATTGAGGTTGGATCTCTGAATACTTTAAGGGGTAAACTGAATGGTATAGGAGGTACGGATGCTGATGAATTTGGAAATATAGATGATCCGGAAGGTTTTAAAAGTCTTTTAGAGATGGATTCATATCATCATATTAAAAAGAATGTTGAGTACCCTGCCACTTTATTAATTACCGGAATGAATGATACAAGGGTTGCGCCTTGGCAATCAGTTAAGTTTGCTGCAAAACTAAGTGCATATAAAAAGCCTAATAATCCTACATTACTGAAGGTTAGTATGGATTCTGGACACGGTGTAGAAGATCCGGCATATAAAATTCATGAAAGAAATTCGTTAATTTATGCTTTCGCTTTTTGGCAGCTAGGTCATCCAGACTATCAACCTGTAGAAGATACAAAAAAATAAATGCCACAATTTCCCTATTCATTTTTTGACCAATATGTGGTCCGCATACCTCACTATTCAAATAAAGAATTTCTAGAAAAGTCAGATAAGAAGTTCTTTAATAATGAAGATTTGATGGAAA
This sequence comes from Chryseobacterium sp. LAM-KRS1, assembly GCF_013184525.1. GTDB lineage: Bacteria > Bacteroidota > Bacteroidia > Flavobacteriales > Weeksellaceae > Chryseobacterium > Chryseobacterium proteolyticum. The sequence continues at coordinate 28,191 of NZ_JAAOIZ010000007.1, read as the reverse complement.
TTTGTAAACGACCTTCTTTTCAGGAATCTATTTATCTGGCATCTCCAAATCTTTACGAAGAAATTATTCAATGGCTGGATTCAGGAAAAAAGCTTGCGCCTAAAAAACAAGATAAACTGAAAAGCACTATAATAAAATATTATGGTCGTATGAGTACACGATGTACGCCATTCGGGTTGTTTTCAGGTATAGGATTGGGCGAATTTAAACATACTGTTAAAAAACATGATGGAGGAAGGAAAATTCGTCAAACTAATTTGGATATGCTTTTTTTGGTTGCATTAGCTGATTATTTAGTTAACGTGCCAGAAATTAAAAGTAAGCTTTTATTCTTTCCTAACAACAGTATTCATATAATTGGAAATAAAATTCGCTTTATTGAATACGAGTTTCGTAATGGAAAAAGAGATTATATAATATCATCGGCCCCACTTTCTGACGAACTTAAGAAAGTATTATATTACGTAAAGGAAGGACGAACAATTATTGAAATTGCAGAAATACTAATTGAAGAGGATATAACCATAACAGAGGCTATCGGTTTTGTTGAAGAACTTATTGAAAACCAGGTTTTAATAAGTGAAATAGATCCTAATGTTTCCGGGAATGATTTTTTAGATGAACTAATTTCTGTACTTGATAAAATTGGGGCAAAAGTTGAAATTGGGGTTTTGACATCTATTAAAGATAAGTTGAGTGGCTTAGATGATTGTTTTGGAAATCACATTGGCGTTTATAGTGAGATTGAAAACCTGATCAAAAGTTTTGGAATAGAATACGAAAACAAATATCTTTTTCAGACTGATATGTATTTTTCAGATCAATTTGCATTGCCGGTCTTTTGGAAAAAAGAACTTAAAGAAACAATCAGTTTTCTAAATAAGATCTCTTTGAAAAATAATGATACTAATTTTGATAGGTTTAAAAAAGCATTTTATAATAGATTTGAAAGTGAGGAGATTCCATTATTATATGCTCTGGATACAGAAATTGGTATAGGGTATTTGCAAAATGCCAGTGCCAAAGGAGTGCATCCTTATTTAGATGATCTGGTAATTCCTGAAGAAAAAAGGAAGTCAGAGTTGAATGCCAAGTTCAACCCTGTTCAGGTTATTTTAAACAAAAAAGTTCAGGAAAGCATCCTAACAAATAGTTATGCGATTAAGCTTTCCGACCAAGATTTCGAGGGCTTTGATGAAAATTGGGGAGATTTACCAGACACTATCTCCTTCATGGCTGAAATAATAGTTGCTGAAGATCAGGAAAAATTATACATATCCAGTAGTGGAGGTGCGAGTGCAGCTAACTTGCTGGGCAGGTTTTGTTCAGAAAAATCGGATATAAAAAATTTAACGAAAGCAATTGCTGAAAAAGAATCAGAATTAAATAAGAATGTTATTCATGCAGAGATTATTCATTTGCCAGAAGCAAGGATAGGAAATGTGATTAGAAGACCATCTTTACGAGAATATGAAATTCCTTATCTGGCACAATCCACTTTACCTATAGAGAATCAGATTTTTATTGATGATTTATATATTTCTTTTAAGAATAATAGGATTGTCTTGCGTTCTAAAAAATTAAATAAAGAAGTTATGCCTTATCTGAGCAATGCACATAATTATTCTGCTCATTCTTTACCTGTTTATCATTTTTTATCCGATCTTAATGCCCAGGATCGTAGAGTTGGTATATATTTCAATTGGGGGGATTTAAAAAAAATCTATTATTTCCTTCCAAGAGTAGAGTACAAGAATAGCATTCTCTCTAAGGCCCAATGGCGTATTACGGATGAGCATATAATTGACGTGAGCCAGTTAATTAGTGATGAAGAATTGTTTTTACAGAGCTTAAAAGAGTGGAGAGAAATTCGAAAAATTCCTAACTGGATACGGTGGGTTAAGTCAGACAATACTTTGACTTTAAACCTGGATAATTACGAAATGGCCAAGCTTTTTGTACAAACAATAAAAAGCAAAAAATCAATATTCATTGAGGAGTTTTTATATGATGCTGATGATTTTAGTCATCAGTTTATATTTCCTCTTTATAGGAATCAATAGATGGAAACTGAAACTATAAGAAAATTTACTCCTGGTAATGAATGGATATACTTTAAAATCTATACCGGAATAAAAACAGCAGATTATATTTTAGATGAAGCAATCAAGCCTTTAGCTGATTATCTTCTACAAAGCAATATCATTTCAAAATGGTTTTTTATCAGATATCATGATCCTCAATCACATATACGGGTTAGATTTAAATTAAATAGTGCTGGAGGCTATGATGAAATTTTAAAAAAAATAAACAAAAGTCTAGAGGATTATACGGTGAGTGGAGAAATCTCTAATATTCTCATTGATACTTATAGTAGGGAGATTGAAAGGTACGGTGAACATACTATTGAAGACGCAGAAACCTTATTCTCTTTCAATAGTAGTTTAGTTTTGGATTGTTTATATATGGATGATGAAGAGAAAATTTTATTAAGTCTTTTTCATATTGATAAAACATTGGATATGCTTCATCTTTCTGTTGAGGAAAAACTTAGTTGGCTTAAAGACTATAATTATGCATTTAAGAAAGAATTTAATTCTGATAAAAGCCTCAATAGCCAGCTGGATAAAAAATACAGAGAAATTAAGCCTAGATTAATTGACTACTTTCTTTCAGATAATTATAGAACAATAAGAAATAGGATTGTTTATAGTATTACTAACAGTAGCCAAGTATTTGACAATATTAATCAATCCGTAGAGTTTAAGGGGCAAAGTTTTTTTCAAAGTATATTCCATATGAACATTAATAGACTTTTTGCTTCCGATCAAAGAATATTTGAAATGATTATATATGATTATTTACACAGATATTATAAAAGTATTCTTTTTACAAATAGACCAAATTAGTAATCTTTGTTGATTACGGTCGAATGTTAGCTAAAGCGTTTTGAAAGCCAGGTGTTTAGATTGATCTTTTGAAAGATTAATCTTCGGGTTATGAATTATTCTTATTTTTGTGATAAGAGGCTTTACTAATTTATTTCTATCAAAGATCACAAATATTATAAATATTATTAAAATGAAAATAAAACTGGTAATTATCGTATTGTTCTTTATCAATACCATGTCAGCACAAAAAATATACTTTTCAGCAAAGGCTGCAAATGATTCCTTAATTCTCGAAAAAAATATTTCAGATTTTGCTGCCAAGTCAGTTGGGAAATATGAAAAATCTAAAGGATTAGATTCTTTGGAAAAGCAACTGAAATTGGAAATTTTAGCAGGTCGTTTTAAAAACGCCGTTACAACTATTGGGAAATACAGAAATGTTTTTGCAAACAGTAAATATGCCTGTACCAGATTTGTTAACTATGAAATATATGCTTTAGCTAAAGATATTGAAAAAAATGAAAGAACGGTTTTTCCAAAAGCACTGGAAAAAGCTTTTAATATTAAATATGCTGAGCTTCCTGAAAAATATTCATTCCGGGTGGCTGAAATCTTTAGTGAAGATATTCCATTACAGAGAACAAAATTGAAAAAAGGCTTGATGGCACTGAAGAATGATAGTATTGCGAATGCGGCAGCATTGGGGCTTGCTATGAGTTACCTGGATCTAAAGGTTTCTTCTCAAATTCAATCTAAAGTGACAGACCTTTTAATTTTAAAAGATAAAGAAAGATATACGATTGAGTCATTTAATTTAAAAACAAGCGGTGGGGGCAATGTTGAAATAACAATTATGCGTAGGAAAGGGAATGAAAAACCTTTGCCGGTTATTCTTACCAATAATATCTATGCCGGAAAATATGATTATGCTGTTGGAAAAAGAGCTGTAGCATACGATTATGTCGGAGTGGTTGTAAATACGCGTGGGAAGAGAAATAGTCCGGATGAAATAGAGCCTTTCGAGCATGAATCGCATGATCTTTATGATGTAGTCGACTGGATCAGTAAACAGCCGTGGTGTAACGGAAAAGTTGGGATGATTGGTGGTAGTTACTTAGGCTTCAGTCAGTGGGGAGCCGTGAAAAAACTACATCCAGCGCTAAAAACAATTGTACCTCAGGTTTCCGTAGGAATTGGAATTGATTATCCGATGACTAATAATGTATTTATGAGCTATATGCTGCAATGGATAGCATATGTCACTAACAACAAATTAACAGATGAATCTGATTTCCGGAATTTTGCAAAATGGGATTCTATTAATACAGCTTGGTATAAAAGCGGAAAGTCCTTTAGAGCTCTTAATTCTGTAAAAGGTATAAGAGATAAAATTTTTCAAAGATGGCTGGACCATCCAAGCTACGATAAATTTTGGAAAGATATGGTCCCTTACAAAGAAGATTTTTCAAAAATTAATATTCCTGTTCTTACCACAACGGGGTTTTATGATGACGATCAGCTTGGAGCGATGTACTATTTCCGGGAACATCTTAAATATAATAAAAATGCCAATCACTATGTTGTAATGGGGCCTTACGATCATGGAGGAGCTCAAAGTTATGGTGTAAATATATTAAGAGGATATAAAGTAGATCCTGTGGCCAGAATCAATATAAGCGATCTCGCTTTCTCTTGGTTTGATTATATTCTGAAAGACGGGATGAAACCTGAACTTTTAAAAGACAAGATAAATATTCAAATAATGGACACTAATGAGTGGCTCCATGTACCTGCCTTAGAAAAATCGCATAATAGTAAACTAAAGCTTTATTTCACAAAAAAAGAAAATGAACAATTGGTTTTGACTAAAGATAAACCTGGTGTATTGAATTCAACAAAACAAACAGTTGATTTTAAAAATAGAGACGATAAAGATGTATATTTTAAAGTAGGAAAAAGTGATAGTATAAAGATAAATAATTCTCTTGTTTATCAGACAGAGGTATTGGATAAAGATCTTATTATTAGTGGTGCATTTAATGCACAGATAAAAGCGGCTCTGAATAAAAAAGATATGGATATTACAATATCCTTAATCCAGATAAAGCCAGATAATAAAATATTCTTTTTATCCGACTTTCTTGGAAGGGCCAGCTACGCTGAAAACAGAGAAAAAAGACGTCTTCTTGAGCCTGGAAAAATTGAAACCATTCCGGTCGTAAATTCGATGTTTGTTAGTAAAAAAATACCTAAAGGAAGTAAATTGGTTGTAATTTTAGGAGTAAACAAGAATTCAGCATATCAGGTCAATTATGGTACTGGAAAGGATGTAAGTGAAGAAACAATTGATGATGCTACAGAACCATTGAATATTGAATGGTATAATGATAGTTATATAGAAATTCCAACTATCGAAAAGTAGAGTTATTTATATAAAAGTGATAAATTTTAAATTTTGTTTTATTGCTTTATTTAGTGAATTTTTTAATTATAATTCAATAATCTACATTTTTTTTTATTTAAAAGTAAAATTTACTACAGGAAAAATATATTTGGTGTAAACTCAAATAAACTTAAAAAATCATAAAGTTTTCATAAAGTTTTACAAATAAATAAAAATGTTTTTGTTTTTATAAATATTGTTGTACTTTTACATCGCCTTGAATGAGGGAACAAGTCAAGGTAATAAATTTTTTTTCATCATTTGTGTTTTTAGAATCGTATCGCCTGATACGATTCTTTTTTATTGTTCATAATTCAACAGTAAATCAATGAAATAGGAATAGGTTACGGAGCCTTCCTGTTGATTGCTTTGTAAAAATAAATTATTCGTAAAACCAAAGAAGTCATCAAGCCATCCCTGATGTTTTAAAATAAAGCTCTTTTCATATAAGCGATCCCTTTTCATCCCAGAAGAATAATTTTTTATTACTGCTTTTGCAAACGCAGGGTCTTCCTCTGCAATAAACCTTAAAAGACTTTTTAATGTAAAATATTCAGTGCTGTATCGCAAATCTGAATTTTTAGAGTTGATGCCCACCAGATATCCAACAAAGTTGGCTTCTTGCTCTCTTGCGAATCCTAATTGATGGGATGTTTCATGGGCTAGAGTAAATGGAATAAACGAAGAGGGAAGCTTGGAATTGTATTGTGCTTCTGCAGTAAATGGATTATAGTACCCTAGGATGCCTGTGAAATTCATTATATCCTTGAATAAACTCGGTTTGATTGAATTTACTGCCGTTACTTTTTTATCTGAAATGTACTGGGGAAGCATTAATTGCTGCGAAAGAATTTCTTTTTGAATGATTTTTAAATTACGGATCACAAAGATTCCGTTTTTATCCTCGGACACAAGTTGTCGGGTAGATTTACATTTTTCAAGATATATCAAAGCCAGCCTTCTGGCTTTTTCTATATTGGGTCTTTCCTGATTTCTTAATTTTTTAATTATCGGGGTCTGAAAATACAGCATTCCCCATGAAACTTGATAAGAAAAATAAAATAGATTAATCAGTACTAAAAATTTTAGTAAGGAACTATTTCTCTTTTTCCTATTGAAAAGCTGGAAAATAAGGTATACACAGACAATGCCCAGTAGGACGTATAAAACATCTCCAAATGAGAAAGGGATCCATGAGAATATAATCTGATGAAATACCTTTTGTAGTTCAAAAAACTTTTCAAAAACAGAAATGAATAATTGTGATTTTGAAAACGCAAAAAACAAAAAGAATTGGGCAAGTAATATACCTGCCCAAAATCTTTTTTTCTTATATGTATGTATATTTTTAGTGTCCACTACCTTTTGAAATTTTGTCAAGATCAATTCCCTGAGATCTTAAGATTCCACTTACACGGATTGCATAGAATGCCAGATAAGCAAAGCAAATTACACCCACAATATAACTGAAATGAATAGAGGTGAGGTCGGCTACATAACCTTGAATAATACTTACTATTCCCCCTCCCATAATCATCATGATCAGGTATCCGGAACCTTGGTTTGTATGCTTACCAAGACCATTGATAGCCAAAGCGAAAATACAAGGCCAGAGTGTTGAACAGAATAATCCTACGCTTGTGAAGGCATATACTGAAACCATTCCTGTAGTAAACATTCCTATTAATAAAGCGGTAATTCCTGCGCAGGAAAATATAAGAAGCATCCTGGCTGGATTTCCCTTACTCAGAATGTCACAGATGATCATTGCTATGATGATAAACGCATAAACATAAAAATGATTGAGATCGTGTTTTGCGATTGCATTTACTAGTAAAAATACACCAAAAGCTAAATAAGGAGCTAGAAATCGTAAAATCTTTTTAAATCCGGCACTCAGATCAAAAGCTTCAACAGCACCGGTCCAACGACCAATCATGAGAGAAGCCCAATATAAAGATATGTAAGGAGCAACATCTTTTGTTGCAAAACCTAAATGTTTCTCCATATAAGCAGGTAAGTTACTCGCTGTAGAAACTTCTACACCCACGTAAACAAAAATAGCGATCATTCCAAGTACCAGCTGTGGATATTGAAAAGCTGATTTTCTATGTTCTCCCGGAACAGCGTCATCTGTGTCTTCTAAATTGGTTGGAGTAACTGCTGGAAGAGAGGAGAATTTAAGCATGATTGCAACTAAAACAAAGGCCACTCCTAGTATTAAATAAGGCGTTTTTACACTTTCGATGCTCGCTTCTGTATTGGCAGCAGCAGCAGATCCGAAAATAGCAAAAGAAACAATCAGTGGTCCAATTGTAGTTCCCAGGTTATTGATTCCTCCTGCCATTGTTAACCTTTGTGATCCGGTTTCAGTAGGTCCTACCTCAATTGCCAATGGGTTGGCTACGATTTGTTGTAAAGAAAAACCTAATCCAACAATAAACAAACCTGATATCATCAGTGGGAACGATCCCAAATTGGCTGCTGGATAAAATAATAGGGTTCCAGCGGCAGAAATAAGAAGCCCGGCAATTAATCCGTTTTTGTATCCGATCCTGTTAACCAGATCTTGCTTAATACCTTTAGAAATAACCATATAAATTAAAGAACCAACAGTATAGGCGACATAAAAACAGATCTGCACCAGCATACTTTCGGTTTGACTTAAATTAAAAGCTTTTTGGAAAACTGGGATCAAAATATCATTACTTGCTGCAACAAATCCCCAGAAAAAAAATACAGTGACTAATGGGATAAACTGTCCCCAATTAGTTTGTTTAGAATAATTCGACATGTTTGTTAAAGATTTCTTAATAACAAATATAATTATTTCTTTTAAATAGAGCGTTCTAGCAAGGTTTTTTTTATTTCGTTAAAAGCTTGCGTTTTCATATCCTTTTGAGATGCCGAAGGCTCCATAATATCATTGAAATAAACCTTTACTTTACCGGGGTGGCCTTTAGAATTATCGAAGGGAAACATTTCTTTCAAGCCAATAAAAGTAAAGACTGCTATCGGAGACTGATGTTTTGTAGATAAGGTAAAAGGTCCGTCTTTGAATTCGTCCAGAAGAATAGACGTGTCGTCAGGCACACCGCCTTCCGGAAAAATAACAATACTATTTCCCTCTTCCATTTTTTCAGCACATCTTCTATAAACATCTGCACGGCTTCTGGCACTACTTCGGTCTACCATAACGCAGATCCTTTTATAGATGGTGCCGAAAATAGGAATTTTCACTAACTCCTTTTTTCCTACATAACAAAGAGGGTGATGTGGAAATAGAATGCATGGAAGCATAATATCCATTATAGAGGTATGGTTGGAAATAACTACATATTGTTTTTTTCTGTCAATCTTTTTATCCGTAAGATTAATCAGCTCATAGCGAAGCCCCATACCATAAAACATTCCGTAACACCAAAAGCGGATAAACTGATAGGCATATCTGTAGTGTTTTTTGCTAAAGGATAAAATATAAACAGGTATTCCAAAAATGATCGTTAAAAAAAAGGCTAATATCAGAAGCCAGAATCTCCACAAATAATTTAAAATCTTTACCACAAACTAACCATTAAAAATTACTTTCTTCTTGACAGAATAATTAAGAATTGAAACCAATAAAATCGCAGCGATCTTACTCAGAATTTCTGGACTCAAGGTATAAAAAATTAAATTGATATTATCTTTAAATACAAAGCTGTAAAATATTTGAAAGAAACTAAGGCTGAGTAGTGTTGAAATAAAAGAGATAATCATAAAATAGGCAAATTCTTTTCTTTTTGAATGTTTTCCTCTTTCAAAAACAAACCAGATGCTTAAAAAATAATTGCTGATAATTCCGCAGCAGGTAGAAAAAATATTACTCAATGGATAATGGATTCCATGAAAATTTGTTTCCGAATGCAAAAATTGAGGAAGATATGTGCTGAAGATCTTAAAACTTCCTATCTCCATAACAGCACTGAGTCCTCCTGCTATTATGAAGAACAATATTTGTTTCTGACGTAGTATTAATTCTCTCATCGAATTTATCTGATGTGCAAATTTATAACTATATGTTAAACAGTAAAAAAAGATGTTAAATATTTTTTTTAAATCAAAAATAGTTCTAAATTTAATTTCAGAAGTAAATAAAAAGTACCTGATAATAAATTCATTTTCAGCCAGTTGTGTTGATGGTTTTTTCTATCTTGTAATGCCCGATTGAAAGCATTCTCCACAAATTTATAACCCAATTTATAACAATATTTGTATGAAAAGTCAAAACAAATACAGAAAATTCCAGCTCCAACAGAAAAATATTGAAGCTCTTGAGAAGGAAAATTCCCGTTTCAGGAGAGTATATTCTGAATATGAAAATATGTCTGATGAGCTTTGGAATCTTGAAAACTCCAAGGGTGAACAGGTGCCAGATGATTTTATCAATGCGATGATGTTACAGGCTTCTTATCTGGAAGATGAAATTCAGGACTGGCTGATACAGTTCAATGAAAAAAAAGATGATATAAAACATTAGTTATACCAGTCACGTTGTGGCTTCTTTGTGAAGCTATTTAGAGATAAAATTCATAATTTAGCATCCTTAAACTAAAATGTAATATATGGTTGCTATTGTTGATGGCGGTTCTACCAAATGTGATTGGGTAATTTTAGATGACTTTAAAAAGGTCTTTATGAAGACGGAGACTATTGGTTTTAATCCCAATAATATTGCCGCAGAACTTATTGTACCCGAAATTGAAAAAAACATCAACCTTAGTGCTGTTAAAAACTCAATAACAAAGGTTTTTTTCTATGGTTCAGGATGTGGTATCCCTGAAAACTGTGCGACTATCGAAAGAGAATTGGGTAAATTTTTTACTAAAGCTGATGTTTTAGCAAAAGAAGATCTGATGGCTGCTGCGTATGCCGCTTATACTGGGAAGCCTGCTATTGTTTGCATTCTGGGAACGGGATCCAATTCTTGTTATTTTGACGGGGAAAATCTAAAAATAAAGTTACCTTCTCTGGGATTTCTTATTGGTGATGAAGGTAGTGGAAGTGCAATTGGTAAACAATTGGTACGTCGCTTTTTCATGCAGAAACTTCCTCAGGACCTACATGTAGAATTTGAGGAAATCTATCAGTTAACAATTGAGGAGGCATTAAAGAATATGTACCATACCTCAAGGCCAAATGCTTATTTGGCTAATTTCAATAAATTCGTTGTAGAACGGAAGGATCACCCATACTTTCAAAAAATGGTTTTCGAGGAGATGAGAAATTTCTTTGAATACCAGGTTCTTCCTTATGAAGAATCAAAGGATGCCGAAATTAACTTTATCGGATCTATTGCTTATTATTATGAAGATATTCTTCGCTCTGCAGCTGCAGAACTTAATTTAAACATTGGTAATATTGTACAAAAACCGATTGAAAGTTTAGTAAATTACCATATTAAATATATACTATAAAAAAATACACTCTATGTCAAATAAAATCCATCGCGACGAAAAGAACTTTAATCAAGCCGCATTAGATTACCACAAAGCTGAACCCAAAGGGAAGATCGAGGTGATCCCTTCCAAACCCCACTCTTCTCAAAGAGATTTGTCTTTGGCATATTCTCCCGGAGTGGCTGTTCCTTGTATGGAGATTCACGAAAAGCCGGAGACTGTTTATGATTATACCGGAAAAGGTAATCTTGTAGCTGTAATTTCTAATGGTACAGCTGTTTTAGGATTAGGTGACATTGGACCGGAAGCATCGAAGCCTGTAATGGAAGGAAAAGGGCTGTTATTTAAAATTTTTGCTGATATCAATGTTTTTGATATTGAGATCAATGAGAAAGATCCTGATAAATTTATTCAGATTGTAAAAGGGATTGCTCCAACTTTTGGAGGAATTAACCTTGAAGATATAAAAGCTCCTGAAGCATTCTATATTGAACAGAGATTAAAGGAGGAATTGGATATTCCGTTGATGCATGATGACCAACATGGGACGGCTATTATCTCTGCTGCTGCACTGATTAATTCTTTACAGATTGCCAATAAAAATATTGAGGACGTAAAAATGGTGGTAAATGGTGCCGGTGCTGCGGCTATTGCTTGCACTAAACTGTATATTTCATTAGGCCTCAGGAAAGAAAATGTTTTAATGTGCGACAGTAAGGGAGTTATCAATCATAAGAGAGAAAACCTGACTCCTGAAAAACTAGATTTTATCGCTCAGACTGATATTGAGAGTCTGGAAGATGCTGTAAAAGGATCTGATGTCTTTGTCGGGTTATCTAAAGGAAATGTAATGACCCCGGAAATGCTCAACAGTATGAATGAAAATCCTATTGTTTTTGCATTGGCAAATCCTGATCCTGAGATTGCTTATGACATTGCTATTGAAACACGTAAGGATGTAATTATGGCAACCGGTAGAAGTGATTTTCCTAATCAGGTTAATAACGTACTTGGTTTTCCTTACATCTTCCGTGGTGCACTTGATGTACAGGCGAAAGGAATTAATGAAGAAATGAAGCTTGCAGCTGTTCATGCAATTGCAGATTTGGCAAAAGAACCAGTTCCTGAAGCTGTTATTTTGGCTTATAATCTTCAAAACCTTCAGTTCGGTAGAGAGTATTTTATTCCAAAACCATTTGATAACAGGTTAATTACCAGGGTTTCCAGTGCTGTGGCAAAAGCAGCTATTGAAAGTGGAGTTGCTGGTAGAGTTATTTCTGATTTTGAAGAGTATGAACATCAGCTTCTTGATAGAATGGGAAGAGATGAAAAATTGGTAAGGATGATGCAAAGCCGTGCGAAATCCAATCCAAAAAGGGTGACCTTAGGAAATGCAGAAGAATACAACGTATTGAAGGCGGCTCAGATTCTTTATGAAGAAGGAATTGCTTATCCAAGTTTGTTGGGCGAAAAGAAATACATCAAGGAGCAAATGGAACGTTACGGAATTAATCTGGATGTACCGATTATTGATCCGAATGATGATGATCAGGAAGAAAACAGGAAAAAATATAGAGAAACGCTTTGGAAACTTCGTCAAAGAAAAGGAATGAATGAATACAAGGCTAAAAGGTTTGTGCGTCAAAGGGATTACTTTGGTCCTTTAATGTTGAAGCATGGCGATACAGATGCGCTGATTGTAGGTTTTTCTAAAAATTATGCATCCGTTTTACGTCCTGTTTTAGAGATTATTGAAAAAGAAAAAGGAGTAGATAAAGTGGCAGCAATGATGATGATCCTTTCTGAAAAGAAACCGATTTTCTTTGCTGATACATCTATTAATAATAATCCTACTTCGGAAGATCTTGTAAATATTGCAAGAATGGCGGAGATTACTATTAAATCTTTTGCTATTGAACCAAGAATTGCAATGCTTGGATTCGAGAATTTTGCTGCGATCTCTGAAACTTCTAAAAAAGTTGCAAAAGCAGTAAGTATTTTACATGAAAAGTATCCTAAAATGATTGTAGATGGTGAAATTCAACCTGATTTTGCTATGAATGCGGATCACCTTAGTGATTATCCATTTTCAAAATTAGGAGAAACTCCGGCAAATACATTTATATTCCCTAATCTTGAAAGTGCTAATTTATCTTATAAAATTATCAGAGGGATGAAAGTTGCCCAAGTGATTGGACCTATTCTTATGGGATTAAAACAACCTGTGCATGTTTTACAAATGCGTTCAAGTGTAGATGAAATTGTAAATCTTGCAACAGTGGCGGTTCTTGATGCCCAGAGAAGAGAAGCTAAAAAATAGTTTCTTTAAAAAATTCTTCGATTAAATATTTAAAAACTCCAAATTTTGGAGTTTTTTGTTTTTCAACCAAATGGTTGAGTATCACCTCAAAAATTAAGTTAAAAATCATTCGTGCGTGAAATGAAAACATTAATTAGTTTAAATTACTATATTTGGGAGTTTTAAAAATTAATAATGATATTTTCTTTACAAGGCATTGTTCAAGAACTTACGCCAACTTATGCTGTAATCAACGTTAATGGAGTTGGTTATTATACAGGTATTAGTTTAATGACCTCGCAAACTCTTACTCTTAATAAAGAGACTTTTTTATTCATCCAGCAAATCATTCGTGAAGATGCTCATTTGTTGTTTGGCTTTAACAGTCGTTTAGAAAAAGAGATGTTTAATTTGTTAATAAGTGTTAATGGTGTAGGAGCGGTTTCAGCACTTATTTTACTATCTACTTTAAGCCTTGATGAGATTGCCACAGCTATACTTTCGAGAAACAGTGCCCTCATTCAAAAAGCCAAGGGTATTGGCGCTAAAACAGCAGAAAGAATCATTGTGGATTTGAAAGATAAAGTCCAAAAATTCAATGGTCTCGAGGAAAATATTTCTACACAGGTGAATAATAAAATCAAGGAAGAATCGTTATCTGCATTAGAAGTTTTAGGAATTCCTAAACGCATGAGCGAAAAAATCGCCGACCGCATGATGAAACAAAATCCAAGCATTTCGGTAGAAGAATTGGTAAAACAAATTTTAAAAAACCTTTAACATTTGGTGGCAAATAATAAGTATCTCAATATATTTTTGTTCCTGTCGTTCTTATGTATGTCAGTAACTACCTTTGCACAGGTAAGACGTGACACTGCAATTATAAAGAAGGACTATGAACTGGCTGATCCTACTCAATTTGAAGCCTTTTACGATATAAAAACCGGAATGTATTATGTATATCCGAAAATAGGAAATACAGTAACCGGACCGCCGACTGCAATGTCGCCTCAGGAATATAAGGAATTCATGATGGCAAGCCAGACCAAGGCTTATTACAAAGATAAATCGGATAAGTATAATCTACTCTTCAGAAAAGATAAAAGCGATGCACAGAGAAGAGGATTAATTCCGGCATTAACTATCCGAAATAAACTTTTTGAAACAATTTTCGGAAGCAATAAAATAGAAATTATCCCTACAGGATTTGCTTCCTTTGACTTTGCAGGATTGTATCAAAAGATTGATAACCCTTTAATCTTACCGCAAAACAGAACCAGTTTTACCTTTGATATCAATCAGAGAATTCAGCTCGGTTTACTGGGTAAAGTAGGAGAAAATTTGCAGCTCAAGGCCAACTATGATACTCAAAGTGGTTTTGCATTTGAAAACAGGATGAATTTAGTCTGGCAGTCTAAAGGAAGCTGGAAAGACCTGCAGACTAAAGGGCTTGGAGATGTGAATTCACCCGGAGCAGGTTCAGAAGACAGGATCATTAAAAGGGTGGAATTTGGTAATGTAAATATGCCGCTTTCTACGAGTTTAATCAGGGGTTCCCAATCGTTATTCGGGGTGAAGACTGAGTTTCAATTAGGGAAAACTTTTGGAACAGTAGTCTTATCTCAACAGCAGGGAGAAGCAAGAAATATAGTTGTACAGGGTGGAGGTGCTGTAAACACCTTTAAAATAGACGCAATTGATTATGAAGATAATCAGCACTTCTTTTTAAGTCATTACTTCCTGGATAATTATGATAATGCCTTGGCTAATTATCCGCAGATCAACTCCAGAGTTAATATTACAAGGCTTGAAGTATATGTTTTAGATCAGGGCAACAGTAATCTGGCGGCTCAAAAGAGCATTGTTGGTATCAGGGACCTGGGAGATATGGGTGGATCACTACCAGACAACCCTAATAATAATCTTTACCAGACAGTTTCCACCACAATGGGACCTATACCACGTGATGCAGGTGTAAACTATGCAGACCTGATACAGGGACAATCACTGCCTGTTGCAACCGGAGGTACAGAGACTTATAATAATAATGTTCATTATATTTTTAATAAAAAAGCGAGAAGGCTAAATGCCAGTGAATATACATTACAGCCACAGCTAGGATATATCTCGCTAAATCAAAAATTGAATGATAATCAGATTTTAGCGGTATCTTATTCATATACGGATGGAACAAATAAAGTATATAAAGTTGGGGAATTTTCTGAAGAAAGTCCTGTACTGATTACAAAAGTCCTGAGATCAACGAAAATTGATGTTTCGTCTCCGATGTGGCCTCTGATGATGAAGAATATTTATGCTTTAGACGCAGGACAGATAAGCCAGGATGGATTTATATTGAATGTTCTTTATAGAGATGCCCAGACAGGAGGTAAGGTTAATTATCTTCCTAACACAAGTGTTAAAGACACTAATTTATTGAAACTCTTAAACTGGGACCGTTTGAATATGAACGGCGATATACAAAATAATAGTGGTGGAGGAACAGGTGACGGCCTTTTTGATTTTGTCAATGGAATAACCATAAGGCCGGAAACAGGAAAGATCATCTTTACGAAAACACAGCCGTTCGGAAGCTATATGAGCAATGTACTTGGAAGTAGTGATCCTACCTATGTGCAAACAGATATTTATAACCAGCAAAAACAATTTGCAACCTATGTTCCTAAACGGTACACTTTAGAGGGACGTTACAAAGGAACTACAGGACAGGGGATTTCTTTGGGAGCGGTCAATGTGCCACAAGGTTCCGTAAAAGTTTCTGCGAATGGAGTACAGTTAACCGAAGGGATTGATTATACCGTAGATTATATGCTGGGAACGGTTACAATTATCAATGAGAATGTAAAACAATCTGGTCAGGCAATTAACATCTCACTGGAAAACCAGTTAACTTTTAATACACAGAGAAAAAGATTTTTAGGATTAAATTTAGAAAGAAGATTTAATGAGAATTTTATCTTAGGAGCAACTGTTGTCAATTATTCTGAGTCTCCGCTCACTCAAAAGGTAAATTATGGACAGGAGGCAGTAAATAACACTATGGCCGGCATCAATTTGATGTACAACAATCAGGTTCCATTCCTGACAAGATTGACCAATAAAATTCCGATGGTGAAGACTGAAGCTCCATCTAATCTAAACTTTAAAATGGAAGGTGCTTATTTGCTTCCTGGATTGAATAAAGGAACAAATGATCAGTCTTATATTGATGATTTTGAGCAAACAACATCCAAAATATCATTAAAAGAACCAGCTGCCTGGAGTTTAGCCTCAAAACCGGAAAAATCAGGAGGAGTATTTCAGGGAGCAGGGGCAGGTAATGACATTACTAATGGATATGGAAGAGGACTCTTATCCTGGTATACAATTGATCCGAGATTTTGGGGAATTGGAGGAAGGGCTCCCGCAGGAATTACACCTCAGTCCGTATCTAATCATGCTTCTAGACGAGTACAATACTCAGAGATCTACAATAACAGGGATTTTGTTGCTGGTGAACAGACCTTTTTAAATACTATGGATATCTCTTATTATCCAGCAGAAAAAGGGCCTTATAATGTAAATCCTAATAATGAAACTACTCAGCAAAGATGGTCGGGGATGATGAGACCTATCAGTGTATCCAATTTTGTAAACTCCAATATCGAATATGTAGAATTCTGGATGATGGATCCGTATGCTGACGGAAACACCCTGGGTGTGGATCCGAAGTTACTACTTCATTTAGGTAATGTGTCTGAAGATATTTTAAAGGATGGGTATATGCAATATGAAAATGGATTACCAACACCATCCACACCTTCTGTAACAACAAGCTCAAACTGGGGAATTCAGCCAAAGCAACCTCCTATCCTTTATGCCTTTTCAAGTGAAGGACAAGAGAGAACAGCGCAGGATGCCGGATATGATGGTTTGACTTCGGATCAGGAAGCCATGAGGTTCGGAAACACATTCACCAATCCAGTGACGAACCTTGCTGACCCTGCAGTAGATGATTTTGTGTTTTATCTATCAGCAAAATTTACAGGAACGCAGGCTTCATCTTTGGTTCAGAGATACAAATATTTCAGAGGACCAGAAGGAAACTCACAAAGCAATTCACTCGAGGTAGCATCTCAGACTCCTGATGCTGAAGATATTAATAAAGATTACAATCTTGATCAAAGTGAAAACTATAACGAATACCAGATTAAACTGGACCAGCAAAGTTTAGTTTTAGGACAAAATAATATTGTTGATATGAAAACTGTTCAGGCACAGTTTCAAAATGGACAGACCGCTCCGGTGAAATGGTACTTATTCAGGATTCCTGTTTCTTCATATGTAATGGATGCTGGGGATCATGATCCGGGAGTTTTAAATAATGTACGATTTGCAAGAATGTTATTGACCGGATTTGATAAGACTTCCACACTGAGATTTGGAACCTTTGATTTAGTAAGATCAGACTGGAGAAAATATCCTAAAAACACAGCTATTACAGGGGCAAATGGGACGGCAGATCCTGCAACAAATGAAGGTACTATAAATGTTTCTGAGACTGAGTTGGCAAAATTTGAAATAGGAAGTGTAAATATTGAAGAAAATGCACTTAATCAACCTCCGTATGTTTTACCTCCGGGAATTGATCGGCAAATATTAAGTGGAAATGCCGGTGTGCAGAGACAGAATGAAAGTTCTTTGTATCTAAAAGTAAAAGAACTTCCACAAAGTGAGTCAAGAGGGGTATTTAAGAATACGACCTTAGACATGAGGAGGTATAAGAAATTGAAACTCTTTGTACATGCTGAAGATCCTGGTAAAAGGGATCCTAATATTGGATTTATGGATCCGAAAACTAAATTTTTTATTCGTTTTGGAAGTGACGCTGCGGACAACTATTACGAATACGAGGCATCTATGAAGCTAACACCAAGTACTGCTACTACTCCAATGGAGATATGGCCTATGGAAAATGATGTTGATTTGGAAATTCAGAATTTTGTGGATGCCAAGATCAGAAGAGATAAAAGTTCACCGAACGATATTTCCAAAAGAATTCTAGATCCTGTATTTGGTCAGGCTGATAAATTGAAGAATATCTACATTAAGGGACGACCAAGTTTAGGAAATATTACAACTATTGTTATTGGGATAAGGAATGCAGATGCTGTGCGGGGTACAACTTTTGACAGAGTACTGTGGGTAAATGAAATCCGACTTTCTGAAATAGACAATCAGGGAGGATATGCAGGAAATGCAAGTTTAAATTTTAACCTTGGAGATTTTGCGGTTGTTAATACAAGTGCATCTTATACATCTGTCGGATTTGGGAATATAGATTCTAAACCGGCAGAAAGAAATCAGTCTACACAATCAGCATTCAGTATTAATACGGCGGTAAACTTAGATAAATTTCTACCAGAAAAGACCGGGGTTAAAATTCCAGTTAATTACTCTTATTCTCAAACAATTGAAGATCCAAAGTATAACCCTTTAGATACAGACGTTGAGTTTAAAAAGGCGCCAAATAGAGAGCAATTGAAAAAAGTGGCAAGAACGTATACCCAACAGAGAAGTTTAGGAGTTGTCAATATGCATAAAGAACGTGTAAATCCTAATAAGAAGCCTAAATTCTATGATGTGGAAAACATATCAGTTACGGCTGTTTATAATGATGATTTCTTCAGGGATATTTATACAAAGAAAAACTACAGGCAGTACCTCAGAGGTTATATAGATTATAATTATACTTTTAAACCTTGGGTTATTAAGCCGTTCAATAAAATGATAAGTGATACGGCTAAGTCTACTAAATATCTGAGATGGATCAAAGAATTTAATTTAAATCCTATACCTACAAGATTCTCTTTCAGAACCGAAATTGACAGGAATTATAATGAACTTGAATTCAGAAGTGTAGATGCTATAATCAATGGTAACTTCAATGATGAGTCTCAGGCGATAAGAAACAGGAACTTTTATTTTGGATGGCAATATGGTTTAGGGTTTAATTTTACCAAGTCCTTAAAACTGGAAATCAACTCTGCAACAAGAACATTGAACGATAATGTAGATGTAAACACAATGGATAATTCTTCCATTTTTGGAAATGTATTCAGATCGGGAAGACCCGTCTTGTATAACCACAGGGTACAATTGAATTACAAACTTCCGTTCCAATATTTACCATATCTTGATTTTATTGATGCAGAGTTGGGCTATGGATTTACTTATAACTGGAATGCCAGATCTACAGCTTTATTGTACAATCCACAAGGAAGTTTAGGATCTATTGGTCAAAATACAAATGTTATTCAGGCTACTGCGACAGCTGATTTTCCAAAATTCTTCGGACAGTTCAAATATTTCAAAAATATAGCGACCAAGCTTTCAAAACGTAAACAGGAAATTGACTCACTAAATAATGTATACACACAGCAGTGGGAAAAGAAAAGATATAAGTTTAAAAACTATAAATTTAAAAACAAGCTGACTGTTTTACAGAGTGCAGCCTTTATGCTTACATCGTTCAAACAGCTAGATGTGAATTATTCAGAAAATAACGGAACGGTGTTGCCAGGTTTACTTTCCGCGCCAAATTGGTATGGATATGGACAGACATTGGGTGGACCTACTATTGGCTTTTTATTGGGCTCACAGGCTGATATCCGAAGAACAGTTTTGGAAAATGGCTGGATTAGTGATTCTGAATATATGACAGACCCTTATGTAAGAATGTCAACCAGAGAACTAAGGGCTAACTTGCAGGTTGTACCAATGAATGACCTGAGGGTAGATGTAAGTGTATTACATAATTATAATAGGAATTTTTCTCAATCAGGGTTCAATAATAGACTGAATCTGGGTAGGACTAATCATGATTATACTTTTGCAAATGATCTGATTACCTATTCTAATTCAGTAATACTTTTAAAAACTTCTTTCAAAGATGGTGCAGCGGTATATCAATCGATCAGACAGAATGCCAGAGCCATTTCTCAGCAAATAGGGGATATCTCTACGATAGGAAACGATGGATTTACTAAAGGATATGGTATTGCAAACGCGTATGTTTTAATTCCCGCATTCAGAGCAGCTGTTGAAGGAAAATCACCTAAAGGAATTGGCGACGCCAAAAAAGCGGGCTTGCCTATACCCAATTGGAAAGTTACTTATTCTGGTTTAAGAAATGTACCAATCATCAATGGGCAATTCTCTAAGTTTGATATTTTACATAGTTATAATGCTACCTATACTGCGACAGGAATACAGTCAAGTATTGATTATTTCAATGCAATTTCAACAGGTGGTAGTCTATTAGATGTCAATAATAACTATATCAATCCATTTACTTTCTCTCAGGTAGGATATGTTGAGTCGTTCTCTCCACTGATCGGGGTTGACGTAACGATGAGAAACAACATGCAGTTCGGTATCCAATATAATAGGAATAGAATGCTATTATTAGGATTGGTAAACCAAACCCTTACGGAAGATGCCAATACAGAATATGTCGTTCGATTGGGGTATATTATTCGTAATTTCCGATTGGGAGTAAATGATACCAGAAAGAGAGGTAAAGGAAAGGGAAGTGATCTTAATATTAGGGGAGACTTCTCATTAAGAGATAGTAGAACCAGTATTACAAATATCCTATTGGATGATTCACAGGTTACTGGAGGACAGAGATTGATGAACATAAAGCTATCTGCGGATTACAACGTTTCTGAGAACTTAAATCTAAGAGTTTTCTACGAGCAGATGACTTCTAAATATAAAATCTCTACAGCGTTTCCGCTATCTACAGTTAGAGCAGGATTGTCTGCGACATTTACATTTGGGGACTCCGGAGGCTTTTAGATAATACCAACAGATATAATTAGCTAATCCCTTTCTGAATAAGAAAGGGATTTTGTTTTATTTGAAACAATAGGTATGTGATCGTAAATTGTTATTTTTGTCAAAAAATTAAAAAAATGATGAGAAATTTTTTAGTAGTAGGTATTGTTGCTATGTTGACAAATATACTACATGCACAAACGGATAATGTGTTTTTTACGAACCTTTATGCCAAAAGTACACAGGCAACCCCAGCAGAACAGACAAATTATAGAATTTCAAATACTCTAACTTCATCAGGCTGGGTTTTAGATACAAATTGGTGGGGAGGGATTAGCTTTAAGACACAGGGGGTTATAAAACTAAAATCATTATGGGGAACTTTATATTTGTCAGAAGGAGGTAATTTTGGGATCAATAATGAAAGCCCAACTGAGGTTTTAGATGTTTCAGGAAATTTTAAGGCTACAGGTGATATCATTAGTGCAGGTTCCAATTCATGGGTGTTTCATAGCCCTGATGATGGTAGGAAAACACTTCATATAGCACCGAAAGTGAATTCTAATTACGACTGGGGAAAAGCGTTTGTAATTAACGGCGAAAATGGAAACGCTTTTATTCAAGGAAAATTGGAAGCAAAGGAAGTAAAAGTAACCCTAACTCCAACTGCTGATTTCGTTTTTGATGAAAAATATAATTTACCTAGATTAGAAGATGTTGAAAAACACATCAAAGAAAGAAAGCATCTTCCTGACATTGCTTCTGCGGAAAAAATGACAAAAGAAGGAGTAAATATTGGTGAGTTTCAAATTAAACTTCTTCAAAAAATTGAAGAACTTACTTTATATTCTATCGAACAGAACAAGCAGCTTAAAAAACAGGCTGAAGAAATCGAAGAGCTCAAAAAACAATTTAAAAAGAAGAAATAATATACTCAGAAAATATTGTTTGCTTTTCTGAAAATATAGATATTAATTTTCATTGTTTATAAAGTTAATATCTTCCGTAATAAATTTATTATAAGGGAAATAAAATCTCTTTCTGTTAACAGAAAGAGATTTTTATTTTTAATTCACAAGTGTTAGATTTTTTAGTGTTGAATTATTATTTTTGCACAAATTATTACAAGGATGAAAAAGAATTTAATTTTTATGAGTGTTTTAGCCATGAGCTATATCTCAGCACAGATTTACACACCAACAGGAAGTGTGAATACTACAACGAATTCATCAACAGGAAATATTGGTGTAGGGACTAGTACACCAAAAAGAAAACTCCATATCGTGAATGGAGATGTATATGTTGATGGTGCCGGTGTTTTTAATTTTGGTGATGATGCCAGATTTATAGTTAATAAAACAGATTTACCCTTTATGAGGAAGGCCACCTTTTCTATGGCACAATATGGGATCGCTTCTCCTGAAACTGTTGAATCTGCTGAGCTTTGGCTTTCAGGTAATGATGGGATTAGAATGTTTACAAAAGGTTATAACAAACCGAGAATGAGTATATTAAATAATGGGAGAGTAGGGATTGGATCTATAAATCCGGATTCAGAATTAACAGTTAAGGGAAAAATTCATGCAGAAGAATTGAAAGTGGATTTGAATATCCCGGCCGATTATGTTTTTGAAAAATATTACACTGGTAAATCTTACTTAAAATCTGAATATACAGTTCCTACCCTTGATGAGGTTGAAAGGTTCACAAAAGAAAATAATCATTTGCCTAGTATACCTTCCGCTAGACAAATACAGGAAAATGGATTAAATGTAGGAGAAATGACTAATTTACTGTTACAAAAAATAGAAGAGCTAACTCTTTATTTAATTGAGCAGAATAAACATTTGAAAAAGCTTGAAGAGGATAATGTGAGAATGACATCAGAAATACAATCTCTGAAGAATAAAAATAAGTAAACCATGAGAAGTAAATGCTTATTTTTTGCAGTTTTATTCTGGTCAATTTTTTTCAAAAGCCAGATTGCAGATGAGGGCTATCCTCTTTTATATCAGAAAATATTTTTTGATAGTAATTATACAACTAGTATTCAATATAGAAATAACCAGGGAGGATATATGCCGATAGGAGGATTGAAAGATGCAATACCCTATTTCGAAACTGAAGGAGCAAATAACCAAAGAATTTCAAGCGAAATTGAGGAAGCATTGCTAAAAGATGCCAATTATGCTAATCAAAATATTTATGGAAAGTCTTTTTATAAAGAGATAAACATTGTAGATGATAATAATCGAATCGAATATGACGGAAGATATTATTATTTATATAAAATAAAATCGTCTGACGCTAAAGCGATTCAGATATATTTTAAAAAATATCGTTTATCTAAAGACAGTAAATTGTTTTTTTATAATGAAGATGGCTTTATATTAGGAGAGTTCAATGATAAGAATAATCCTAACGCAACAAATAAAGGATTAGAATTTGGGATCCAGCCTATACCTGGCAATACACTTTATATAGAGCTTTCCTATCCTGTTTATAGCACAAATAAACCGACTCTTATAACAGAAAAACTAATTCACTCAATTAATGATTTTTATGGCGGGGTCTATGGCACAGCAGGCAATTGTCATAAAAATGTAGTATGCGAATTTACTGGAAATAATGACCAATCTAGGAATATTAAATCTGTAGGGATGATATTGTATCCTATATATATAAATGGCATTAAACAGAGTACTTTTTCTGCAATGTGTTCGGGAAATCTAATAAATAATACGAAGCAAGATGGAGCCCCGTATTTTTTAACTGCGGCCCATTGTATAGGAGTTTCAAATACCAATAATATTTATTGGAAAGACGAGGTTATTACTTTGTTTAACTATGAAGCTAAAACATGTACTAGTAATGGCTCTGATGCTCCATCAAATAATTCTGTTAAAGGATGTGATGTGCTAACTGAAAGCCCACAAAGTGCAAATGACTTTGCCTTGTTAAAATTAACAGCTACACCCATTGAATTAGCTAAGTATAAAATATGCTATGCGGGCTGGGATAATAATCCTAATTCATATTCAGTAAATTATACAAATGCTTATGGTATCCATCATCCTAACGGTGATACAAAAAAAATATCTTATATAGATACAGTATATCCTGTAATAAGTAATGAGCCAATACTGCAATCAGGATTATTCGGATATTACAGTGTTCCGTATCAACTAGACTTACAAGGAACATTCTTACAAAACTCATGGAGGAGTGGTATCGTGGAAAAAGGGTCTTCAGGGTCTCCCTTATTCAATAGTTATGATAGGTTAATCGGATCTTTATCAACCGGACCGAAACCAGATTATTTTAATTGTAGCAATCCAGATATTTATAGTAATAAATGGTTTACTTATTATTCAAGATTTTCAAGTAATTTTTTAAATATGTCCCCATGGCTAAATCCTAATGGTACGAATGTACAAACGATAGGCCCGTACTGTCCAAGTACTCCTCTAGTGATTGGAGCCCCCATTATTATTGACCCGGGGATACCTGTAAATCCAGGGGGGGCTTTAGAAGAGCTCTCTATTGATATCAATGGAAAGATTCTTCATCCTTCGAATACATGGGGTAAGAAGATTTATTTAAATGATAATAGACCTCCTACTATAGTCGAAAATATAAATGAACCCAATACCAATTATAGTTATGTCGACCAATCACTAATGATATCAAATCAGTTGTTTGCTGCAAGTGCAAATATTTATAATACAAGTAACCAACAGGTTATAAATAAGTTTGAATTGTGGGGTATTTACAAGATTATTGGATGTAACAAATTGAAATATATTAAGCCTGCCCCAATAGTTATGAAAAATCCTGGCACAGTAGGCCAATTAGTTGCTGTGA
The DNA here is from genome assembly GCF_013184525.1 of Chryseobacterium sp. LAM-KRS1. Lineage (GTDB taxonomy): Bacteria > Bacteroidota > Bacteroidia > Flavobacteriales > Weeksellaceae > Chryseobacterium > Chryseobacterium proteolyticum. Next base: position 3,414 of record NZ_JAAOIZ010000007.1, on the reverse strand, counting down.
TAGTAGATGTTGTGGCAATTACTGATAATTATGTTCATATTTTAATAAGAGAAGTGAAAAGAAGTGGAAATGGTACTAATTATATAAGTAATGAGCTCCAGACATTTAAAGTTATTAATGATGAATTGTTGTATGTAAGCTATCAACCAGTAGTAGTAGGTAATGGGAATCCGTTTGATGGATTTAACCGCTACAATGGGTTTAATAATAATCGTTTAATGCTTGAGAGAAAGCAAGGAAACCAGAGAATATTAGATTCATATTTTTTTAATGAGTCAAATAATACTTGGATGGTTTCTAATAATGTAATGACTCTTTCTTCACAGTCTTATTATGATGTGAAAATATTGGAAGATAAAGCTTTTGTAAAAGCCAGTAATGAGAACAAAATAAGTGTGTATAACTTCGCAGCCAATTCACCTAATCTTACGCTTCAGACGGCACTATCTAATATCTTTTTAGGAAATTATTCTGGCTCGTGGATTTATACCATTTCTAAAAAATCAAATAATGAATATTGGCTTATATATAATAAAAGTGGAGCATTAGCTGATTTCACATTAATGACTATAAATTTATTGAATAATTCTGTTTCTCACCCTCCTGTCTCTGACGATTTTAAGTATGTAAGTGGAGAGGTGCAATTTATTATTAGAGGAAATGAAATCATAAGGATTGCAAGGATATCAGGATTAAGTAGTCCTCCAGTGGCTGATTTTTCAACCCATCAGTATATGAGTTTTATAAATTCAAATGGATCGTGGGTAAAGAGCAAAACCAATTATTTACAATGGAAAAATGTAGCAGGATACAATAGTGATTATCTTGTAACTTTAGATGTAAAAATACAAAAGGGGGTGAGCCCTATAATTATAGACAGGACACTTAGTATAAGAGAATTTAATTACATTACTCATCCTTATACAATGTACAACGATATGACGCTTTACTCTTCTGCTTATCATAGACCAAAAAAACTAGATCATTATCTTTTTGATTTGGGGACAGCAAATGGTAAAACACTTTACAAGAATATTATAGGTGCAGATATAAACTATTTTCCTTTCAGAGGCTTTTATGATGATTATAACTATAATACACGAACATTAGATGTAAAAACGGTGATCTTGGATAATAAAACAGATCCTATTGTGGGAAATGAAAAGGTGTATGTATATGGGAAATATTCAGTTGTGATAAAACCAGGGTTTTCGGTTTCATCAGTTTCAGGAGCAGAATTTCATGCAATTCCTCAAGAACCTTTACCTGGTGATATTCCAACCTGCTCATTCACATTTGATGATATGCTTAATCCAAAAATAACAGAAACACCTAATGAATCATTATATTTGAGGCAAACTGTATTAAGAGATCAGCCGTACTATGGCGAAATTATTCTAAATGGCGGAAGTGGAAATTCCAATCATGAAAGCATTGTTTATAGAAATATTAAAGTATATCCCAATCCAACAAAAGATATTCTATACGTAGATTTCAATAGTGATGGAAAAGACTTTAATAATCTGGAAGTTTATTCCGGGGATGCTAAAAAAATTATAACAAAGAATTTATCCTCTACGGATAAGGCTGAAATTAATTTGTCACAATATCCAACTGGAATATACATTTTGAAAGTAACAGATAAAGACGGTAAGTCTTATCCTTATAAGATTATAAAAAAATAACTCAATATTTATGAGAAATCGCTCCTTTGGGAGCGATTTCTCATTTAGACTTTTAAAATTTACTTAAGATGTCTATTAAACCTTTGAACCTTATATAATTTTGAATAAATTTGTAGAATAATAAAAATCAAAAAATGAACACACCATCGGAATTAAAGTACACTAAAGATCACGAGTGGATCAAGATTGAAGGAAACGTAGCTACTATTGGTATTACAGATTTTGCTCAGGGAGAGTTGGGTGACATCGTATATGTTGATATCGATACAGTTGATGATGATCTTGATAATGGAGCTGTTTTTGGAAGTGTTGAAGCTGTAAAAACTGTTTCTGATCTATTCTTGCCTATCGCAGGAAAAGTTACGGAATTCAATTCAGAGCTGGAAGCTCAGCCGGAGTTGTTGAATACGGATCCTTATGGTGACGGATGGATCATTAAATTAGAGATCGCTGATAGTGCTGATCAGTCTGGATTACTTACTGCAGAAGAATATCAGGCTATCATTGGATAGGATTTCAAAAATATTTAGTAAGATATTGCCCATTTATTGGGCATTTCTTACTTATATGCTTCTCAAGCCCGGAGAAGAGAACCATGAATATTGGTTTATGTTCAATGGGATCGATAAAGTTTTACACGTCAGCATTTTTGCAATGCTTGGATTTTGCTTTATTGCTGCGGTTCCTAAAATTAAGTTTTCGTATTTTTTTCAGATCATCCTTATATATGCCTTCCTTACAGAGATCCTTCAGGAGGAAATGGGATTGGGAAGATCCATGGAAACTTTAGATATAGTAGCCGATGTTGTCGGATGCTTACTAGGATACTATATATATAAGATGCTTGTCAAGCGTTTTTTTTGATCATACAATTGAAATGACAGATTAAGCTGTTTTTTAATTTCTTTGGAGCAAATCCCGCTATTCACTCATACTCCTCGTTCCTTGCTTTCTTTCAGATCCCTTCCTTACTGCGGGGTAACCGTTACTATCGGGGCTAGAATGTCAGACCTTTTATAAGATATAGCATATTTGTTCAACTGTTTTTCTTGTGATAGTTGATTATAACAAGGATCATTGTTCATTAATTATAGCAACTGAAATGCATACCCTTCTTTTCATAGTATATTTATTCACTTGTTATTTTCATTGAGTTTTTGACCTTTACAGCCGGAAAATTCCATCCCAGGATTACAGTTGAAATCTTATTTCATATTGTGGATAACTATGTTTTTGTTTTAAACCATTTGATACCAACTGTTTAAGTATTTGTTTTTCCACAATGCTTAATTTAAGTATAAAATGATTTGGATTGTTTGATGAATAAGGTGTACTTTTGCCCCACTGAAAACGAGAGATAGTAGGTAGCGCAGAAGAGGGTAATTATAAACGAAGATTTAAAAAAAATAAATAATAATTTATTTTGAAAATTGAGAAAAGTTTGTATCTTTGCAGTCCCAATTAAGGGAGCGCGGAGTAAAATTGAGATAAGTGTTTGAGAGGAGTTAAGGTTACAGAAAAAAACTTTAAAATTTTCCTCAAAAACATTTGGTCAGTTCAAAAACATTAATTACTTTTGCACTCGCAAATCTAAAGCAAAAACGACAGAAAAAAAGCTTTAGAGAAAAGCGGAAGAAAAGAGATCATTGAAATACAATATAACAACCAAGTAAGGAAAAACTAAAGCGTCAAAACTTTGAGTGAGTCAGACAAACATACAATGGAGAGT
>NZ_JAAOIZ010000006.1 GCF_013184525.1 Chryseobacterium sp. LAM-KRS1 | reverse complement strand
ACTCTCCATTGTATGTTTGTCTGACTCACTCAAAGTTTTGACGCTTTAGTTTTTCCTTACTTGGTTGTTATATTGTATTTCAATGATCTCTTTTCTTCCGCTTTTCTCTAAAGCTTTTTTTCTGTCGTTTTTGCTTTAGATTTGCGAGTGCAAAAGTAATTAATGTTTTTGAACTGACCAAATGTTTTTGAAGAAAATTTTAAAGTTTTTTCTGTAACCTTAATCCCTCTCTAACACTTATCTCAATTTTACTCCGCGCTCCCTTAATTGGGACTGCAAAGATACAAACTTTTCTCAATTTTCAAAATAAATTAGTATTTATTTTTTTTAAATCTTCGTTTATAATTACCCTCTTCTGCGCTACCTACTATCTCTCGTTTTCAGTGGGGCAAAAGTATAAACTTTAATGATACCGGCCAAGCTTTTAATAAACTTTTTTAACATAATATCCATAACTTATTGACTACCGGAGACAAAACTTTTAATTGGTATTGCAAAAATTAAAAATAATAAGACAATCCAGATTTCTGAATGTTTATAAAGTACTATAAAAACAAAGACAGACTTAAAAAGCCAGTCTCTGTTTACATAATATATATTAATAATGATGAATTATGTATTCATTCTCAAATGAGCCGTCATCATAAAATTTTAATATAGCATATCCCGGTGGTGTTTCCTGATAATAGAAAGGTTTCGCGGAACGCTTGTCTCCTTCCCCCCACCAAAATCCTGACATAGCTCCGTTACAGAAATAATATACATCATTATACCATGCTCTGTCGAGGAGATGCTGATGACCACTAAGACAGCCTTTCACTTTATCTTTATGCTTATAAAACAAGTCTTTCAATGCATTATGGTCTTTATGCTGCCCTCCTTCCCAGGATCCTGTAACTGTAAGTATAGGATAATGCGACATAATTAATGCATATTCTCCCTGCGGAATATTTTCTAATTGTTGTTTCAGCCAGTTCATTTGTTCAGGATCCAGGGTAATACCAGAGTTATTGCCATCCAACATTATAAAATGCCATTTCTCTTTTTTAGCACTGTAATAACGCTTAGGCATTTTAAGCCTTTTGGCCGCATAGGGAACTCCATGCATTTCATCTGATTTTTCACCTGCCCACCAGATGTCATGATTTCCGACGCAACTATACATATCATAGTCTGCAATTTCCTTCATACAGTTATCCCAGGCATTCCACTGGTCATATACTTCCTGACGGGTAGAGCTTTCCCGGTCCACAGCCATAATGGAGTCTCCTGTGTTAAGGAAGAAATCTACTTTCCTGTTTTTAATTTCTTTAAGACATTTTACAAACCTTTCCATTATTTTAGGATCTGCCGGTAAGTGTACGTCTGTAATGTGAGCTACCGTAAACAGCAGTTTCTTTTTTTTGTTTATATCTTCCTTCGGAGCTTGTGCCAGCAAGCTGGCTGCAGGTCCTCCCAGAAATACCCCTGAAACGGCAAGCGGAATATTTGTCAAAAATTTTCTTCTTTTCATAGTCAATGCTTCTCTGATACCAGCATTCTATATAATTTTATCTTCAAAGACAATACAGCAAAAGTTCCATATACAGAATACTAATAATATTTCGGTGGACAAATTTGACTCAATATTTACAAATAAGAATTTCTTACATATTATAAAATTGTTAAGCTCCCATTAATTTTTACTGCAGTGTTCAATAATGCAGAAAAAAGCATAGCTTATATTTTTAATCAAAGGTTATGAAATATTAAACCCCGAATTTCTTCGGGGTTTAATATGATTAGTATAATATATTAATATCTAATGTCCAAAAATATCTTTTAAACTGACTTCTTTAAAACTCCCCATTTTATTGACAGCGTCCATATCAAGATTCTCTTTTTTGCCTAGAATAGCTGTATTAAAACGCAAGGGTTTTATTTCTGTCCGGTAAAATTCTTTTATCCCGTTAAAATCCAACTTTTGAATTTCCTCATACATATCTTTTCTGAAATCATGACTAATTCCGATCTTCTTTAATCTTAATGTATTAAAGAAAATGTTAGTTCTGGTAATTCTCGTAGAAGCGATCTGTTTCAGAGCTGTACTTTTTGCATTTTCAAATTGGATGGGCACTTCAGGGAGTTCATTCATCAGTTCAGACATCGTATCTACAGCAATCTGTAGCTTATCAGGCTGTGTCCCAATATATGTCGTTACATAATCCGGGTGTCCGGATTCTGAATTTGCAGCATAAGAAACGTATGCTGAATAAGCTAAGCTCTTGCTCTCCCGGATCTCCTGAAATACAATGGAAGACAATCCCCGTCCAAAATATTCGTTGAAAACGTTAATCTTACCCAAGTTAGCATTATTGATATTGTGCCCTCTACCTATTTTGCTCATTTCAACCTGTACCATATCATAATTGATGAAATTCACTTTCCCATCGGTTTCAGGCTCGGGATATTTCTTAGGCTCCGGAATTTCAAGGCTTGAAACCTCAACATAATTGTCAATATACGTTTTGAAATTCTCCAGATTTTTTCCGTAGAAGAATATCTGATATGGAAACGCGAACATTCTTTTCATTCTGTCCGTAAATATTTCAACTTCACTGTTTTGAAGCTCCTCTTTAGAAATCACATCTGTAAACCTGGAAAATTCGCCCAACTTGGTGTAATTCGTTAGAGCAGTCATGATCCGGTTTTTATCTTTTTTCATCGCTTCACGGTTTTCAAGAACTGTTTCTACAAACTGTTTGTAGATTTCCTGATCCGGCTTTACTTTATACATCCAGTGTTGAAGAAGGCGAATTCCTTTTTCAATGTTTTCCTCCAAACCGCTCAATGAAACCGTTAACTGATCATTGGTTGTTTTAAAATCATTACTCACACCAATTTTAAAGAACTCTTTCTTCAGATCTTCAGGAGCATAATCTTCAGTTCCCAAATATTGGAGCAGCTGCGTTGATATTGCCAGATCACGATCATGATCGCTTCCAAGCGGGAAAATGAAATAGACCTGTGCTATATCGTTATATTTGTTTTTGACAAAGCTAAGTTTCTTATCCTTAACCTGTCCGGTTATGATCTCTTTATCATAATCAATAAATTCAGGTTGAATATCTTCCGTTTTTTCCGCTAAAATCTGTTTTAAAAATTCCGATTGAGCATCTCTGTTAATCTTAATCGGTGTAATTCCGGGGTTTTCAACCCTGATCAGCTTGTCATTAACTCCTTTTTCCTTATTTATCAGAACATAATTGTCCTTGAAAAAATCATTGGCAAAATGAATAACATCCTGTTTTGTGAATGAAGCATATACATCCATTTCATTAAGCTCCTCTTCCCAGGTTCTTCCTTTTATATAGGTATCATAGAGATTGGTAGCCAAACCATCAGCGGTTTCAAGAGCCTTCATTCTCTGAAGTTTGAAATCATTGATGATGGCAGGAAGCATCCAATCCGGAAACTCTCCTCTTTTAATCAGTTCTATCTGCTCCAAAACCATATCCTTTGCATCTTTCAAAGATTGGGTTTCTTTAGGAACAGCCACAATTGAAAAATATCCATATTGCTTTAATCCTACTGAAAATGCCTGTGCCCATAACATCCGTTGGGTCTGATTAATATTAAGGTCCAGTAATCCGGCTTCTCCCCTGTTACTCATAATATTTGCAGTAATATCTGCCAACATAGCTTCCCGGGTTCCATAGCTATCCGTTCTCCAGGCCATCTGAACCCTCGGTGTGGTCGGACTTTTTACAGTTCTTTCTACAATTCCCCGGAGAGGCTGTTCTACCACCGGAGTTTTCTTTGGTAATTCTTTATAAGGAATCGTTCCGAAATATTGATCTATAAGCTGAATCGTACGTTCATAGTCAAGATCACCAACCATGACCATGGCATAGTTATTAGGAACATAATATTCATCGAAATATTTGTGAATCGCCTTCATGGAAGGATTTTTCAAATGTTCGGCTTTTCCCAGAGTTGTTTGTTGGCCATTGGCATGGGTAGGAAAAAGAGCATCCATCAGTTCATAATTTACTAACCTAGAGTCATTATCCTGCGCCCGGTTAAATTCTTCGTATACTGATTCCAGCTCAGTATGAAAAAGACGTAACACAATTTCTGAAAATCGCTCTTTTTCAACTTTCAGCCATTTCTCAAGCTCGTTACTGGGAATGTTGTTTTTATAAACCGTCTCATCAAACCACGTATGCGCATTAGTTCCGCTTGCTCCCAATGATGAGATCACTTTATCATATTCATTCGCTATAGCATATTGACTGGCCTCCTGAGATACCTTATCTATTTTTTTATAGATTTCTTTCTTCTTTTCAGGATCGGCCTCCGCCTTATGTTGTTCGTACAATTCTGAAATCTGATCTAACAAAACCTTTTCTTTTTCCCAGTTTTGGGTTCCGATTCCTGAGGTTCCTTTAAACATCATATGCTCCAGATAATGGGCTAGCCCTGTATTATCAGAAGGGTCATTGTTGCTTCCGGTTCTTACGGGAATATAGGTCTGAATCCTTGGCGAATCAAAATTCTGGGCAAGAAATACTTTTAATCCGTTTTTAAGGGTATAGATTCTGACTCCGTTTTCATCATGAGTAATGGTTATATATTCGTAGTTGTTTTTATCGGTATGAATTGTTTCCTTGTATCTTTTGTCCGTCATATGTAAATTCATTTTCATTCATTAAAACAGAATGCTTTACAAATGTAAGGAATACTAAAAGAAAGCATATTACTTTTATAATTATTACATCTATGATGGCAATTCAAAAAGTGGAATTGCTGAATTGCCAATTTGCCGAATTGAAAAGGCGATTTATTACCGACCAGGATCATATGGTACTTTATCCAATAATACATTTTACAATAAATAAAATCTCTCACATTCGGTTTGTATCTGTAAGTTTGATTAAGTTTGCAGAAGGTTTTACCTAAAATTTATACCATGTCCGGAAATATTCTGATCATCGATGATGAGCTTAAACTTCTCAAACTTTTGGGAATGATTCTTTCTCAGGAAGATTTTAATGTTAAAGAAGCTTCTACTGCCCGTTCTGCTATGACGATGCTTGAGCAATACGAATTTGATGTCGTTTTAAGCGATGTCCGGCTTCCGGATGCATTTGGAGTTGAGCTTGTAAAATCCATTAAAACAAAATATCCGCATCAGGAAGTTATTCTTATGACAGCCTTCGGAAATATTACGGATGCGGTTCAGGCAATGAAAAACGGCGCCTACGATTACTTGGTAAAAGGTGATGATAATGATAAAATTATTCCTTTGGTGTATAAAGCACTGGATAAAGTAAAGGATAATAAATCTAAAATTGTCCAGAAGAAGGATTCACAAAAAGGATTTAATCAGATCATCGGTCATTCACCTGCCATCCTGGAGGCTAAAAAATTAGCGGAAAGGGTTGCTCTAACGGATGCTACAGTACTTTTAACAGGAGAAACCGGAACAGGAAAGGAAGTCTTTGCCAACGCTATCCATTACGGAAGTGAGAGGAAGAAAAATAATTTTGTTGCCATCAACTGTTCTGCATTCAGCAAAGAAATTCTTGAAAGCGAACTTTTTGGCCATAAACAAGGTTCATTTACTGGAGCGGTAAAAGACAAAAAGGGTTTGGTAGAAGAAGCTAATGGCGGGACTTTATTTTTAGATGAAATCGGAGAAATGCCTATGGAGCTTCAGGCTAAATTACTCCGTGTTCTTGAAACCCATGAATTCATTAAAATGGGTGAAACCAAGGTTTCGAAGTCAGATTTCAGGTTGATCGCTGCTACAAACAGAAACCTGGAAGAAGAAATAAAACAAGGAAACTTTAGAGAAGACCTGTATTTCAGATTGAATGTCTTTGAGATTAGCCTTCCTCCTCTTCGTGAAAGGAAAGAAGACTTAAAAATTCTTGCAAAGAATTTTATTGATATGTTCTCTCATAAATTGCACCTCAGCGCTGTACAGGTGTTTCCCGAGTACTATAAAACACTGGAAAAAAATGACTGGAAAGGGAACATCCGCGAATTGCGAAATACGGTAGAAAGAAGTTTGATATTAATGAACGAGAATATTCTGAATGCTGAGAGCCTTCCGCACTACTCAGAAAAAGTGACCGGTGATAAGGATTCTTTAAGCATCCGTTCACTAGAAAAAGAACATATACAAAAAGTTTTACATTATACTAAAGGAAACAAAGCCGAGGCTGCAAGACTTCTGGAAATCGGTATTGCCACATTATACCGCAAGCTGGAAGAATACGGATTACGATAAAAACAAGCCTATCATTTTAATAAAGAGCCTATCATTTTGATAGGCTTTTTTGTTTTCAACACCTTTTCAAAATACCAATAAAACACTGTAATACAAAACATTAAAATAAAAAACAAAAGAATGGATTCTTTTTTGGCATTAGGGATAACATAATAAATATTTTAAAATGACTATTTCAAAAAAAACATTCAAAACACGGCGTCATTCGAAGTTCAGCTTCCTGATCGTGTCTTATGTACTGTTTACCCTTTTAACCTTAATTATGATAAGATGATGTTGATAATTTTATTAGTCCTGAGTGCCATTTTATTTTGGCTATTGTATAAGTCCGTTGAATTTTTTGATAAAATATAAAGCTATGTGGAGTTTGTTTTTTCTTTCAATACTGGCCTTCGTGTATATCTGCTATGTTCTTATAAAACCAGAAAAATTTTAATCTATCATGAACACAGAAATTTTAGGCATCATAGCGATGTTTGTTATCACATTGGTAATAGGAATATTTTTAGGAAAATATATTGCTAATGTTTATGGCCATAAAAAAACCTTTTTGGATCCTGTTTTCCAGCCCATTGAAAAATTAATTTATAAAATATCCGGAATTAACCCTAACCGTCAAATGACATGGAAGCAAAATATGTTTGCCATGTTGAGTATCAATCTGGTGTGGTTGATTATTGGATTTTTCATTTTACTCAATCAATCCTGGCTTCCTTTAAATCCCGACGGAAACCCTAATATGTCTCCCGATCTTGCTTTTAATACGGCAATATCATTTTTAGTCAACTGTAACCTTCAGCATTATTCAGGGGAAACGGGTGTCAGTTATTTAAGCCAGCTGTATTTAATGTTTCTTCAATTTGTAACTGCTGCAACCGGAATGGCTGCTATGGCTGTACTTTTCAAAGCATTTAAAGAAAAGACAACAACAGAATTGGGAAACTTCTTTGATTTTTTCACTAAATCCATGATCAGAATCCTGATCCCAATAAGTATTGTTGTTGCTCTGATTCTTTCTGCCAACGGAAGCCCGATGACTTTTGAAGGAAAAGATCATATCACTACTCTGGAAGGACAAAAAGTCGATATCTCCAGGGGACCCGCCGCGGCTTTCATTGCCATCAAGCATTTGGGAACTAATGGTGGTGGCTTCTTTGGAACCAATTCGGCACATCCTCTTGAAAATCCTAATTATTTAACTAATATGACAGAAATGGTCACTCAGATGATCATTCCATTCGCTTTGGTATTCGCATTGGGATTTTATTTAAAAAAGAAAAGACTTTCATGGACGATATTTTCAGTAATGACCATAGGCTTTCTGGCATTGGCCACTCCTACCATCTTAAATGAAATCCATGGAAATCCACTGATCACACAGATGGGTGCCGATCATCAGCTAGGTGCAATGGAGGGCAAAGAAATACGTTTTGGAAGTGCTGCTTCGGGATATTGGAGTATTGCTACAACTGTTATTTCTACAGGCTCAGTCAATGCAATGCATGACAGTATGATGCCTCTTTCAGGAATGAATCAGCTTCTTGCTATGATGATCAACTGTTTTTACGGAGGTTGTGGTGTCGGAATTTTAAACTATTTCATTTTTATTATTCTTGCTGTATTCATTAGTGGATTAATGGTGGGAAGAACACCCGAGTTTTTGGGTAAAAAAATCGAAGCAAAAGAAATGAAAATTGCGATGATTGTGGCTTTGTTTCACCCGTTTTTAATTCTTGTGGGAACAGCATTAACGGCTTATTTCCCTGAGTTCGGAGCCAAAACGCTGAATAACCCGGGATTCCATGGCTTCAGTGAAATGCTATATGAATTCACTTCTTCATCTGCCAACAACGGATCAGGGTTTGAAGGATTAGGCGATAATACTCCATGGTGGAATATCTCTACAGGAATAGTACTGCTGCTTTCAAGGTTTATACCTATTATCGGTCCTATCGCAATTGCAGGATACCTGGCTCAGAAGAAATATATCCCTGAAAGTGCCGGTACTTTAAAAACAGATACTGCAACTTTCGGATTTATGACTCTCGCGGTGATACTTCTGATAGCAGCATTATCTTTCTTCCCTGCATTGACACTGGGACCTATTGCAGAGCAAATCCAGTATTTTTCTAAATAAACGTGAACACTACCAAGTAAAAATCAACAGGACCATTAAGGATCTGAAATCAAGGAAATTCAAACTAGTCTGATATCATAGAAACATTCACTTGAATAATATTATCCATACCTCACCTTATTATTTTAACCAACCTTAATGGTTCCTCTTGATTAACAATTATATAATTCTTTTCAACAATGAAAAATCAATCACAAACATTATTTCAAAAAGATTTGGTCAATGAGGCTATCAAACAGTCTTTCGTAAAACTGAATCCGAAAATTATGTTTAAAAATCCAGTGATGTTTCTGGTAGAAGTCGGAACCGTCGTTATGCTCATCGTAAGCTTATTCAGCTTAACGGGTGATAAAACACAGGGTAGCTTCTTATATAATTTTTTAGTATTTATCATTTTATTCTTCACCGTATTGTTTGCCAACTTTGCTGAAGCCATTGCTGAGGCAAGAGGAAAAGCCCAGGCTGATACCCTTCGAAAAACACGTGAAGAAACTCCTGCTAAACTAATTGTTGACAACAAGCCCGGATTTCAGGTAGAGACTACATTAAAAATGTCTGCTGAAATGAAATTAGGAGATATCTTCCTTTGTGAAGCGGGTGATCAGATTCCTATGGATGGTGAAATCATCGAAGGGCTCGCAACAATTGATGAGTCAGCCATTACGGGGGAAAGTGCCCCGGTCATTCGTGAAGCAGGTGGTGATAAAAGCTCTGTAACCGGAGGTACCAAAGTACTTTCAGACCGTATCAAAGTGAAAGTAACCACAAAACCCGGTGAATCTTTTCTTGATAAAATGATTGCCCTTGTTGAGGGTGCATCCAGACAAAAAACACCTAATGAAATCGCATTAACCATACTTTTAGCAGGGTTCACCCTTACTTTTATAATCGTTACCCTTACTCTAAAACCCTTTGCAGACTATGCGCAAACCCCAATTACTATTGCGGCATTTATATCCCTTTTCGTTTGTTTGATCCCGACAACAATTGGAGGTTTGCTTTCTGCAATCGGTATCGCCGGGATGGACCGAGCTTTAAGAGCAAATGTGATTACCAAAAGTGGTAAAGCTGTAGAAACAGCCGGAGATATTGACGTTCTGCTTCTGGATAAAACAGGTACCATCACCATTGGGAACCGTAAAGCAACCCAGTTTCATCCTGCCAATAACATACAACTTGATGAGTTTATTAAAGCGGCAGCTTTAAGTTCTGTAGCGGATGAAACACCGGAAGGGAAATCAATTATTGAGCTGAGTGAACTACAGCCTCAGGACCTGATTGTCTCCAGCCCTACTTATATCGATTTTACGGCAGAGACAAGGACGTCAGGGATTGATTTCGAAGATACACGTATCCGAAAAGGAGCTTACGATACGATTAAAAAATTAACTGAAAAAGCAGGAAATATCTTTCCTCAGGAAACTCAGGATGCAACCACTAAAATTTCTGAAAACGGAGGAACTCCGTTGGTGGTGTCGGTAAACGAGAAAGTATGGGGAGTAATTGAACTACAGGATATCATTAAAACAGGAATCCAGGAACGTTTTCAGCGTTTAAGAAAAATGGGTGTAAAAACCGTAATGGTAACCGGAGATAATCCTTTAACGGCCAAGTTTATTGCAGAAAAGGCAGGTGTTGATGATTTTATCGCTGAAGCTAAACCTGAGGATAAAATGAACTACATCAAAAAAGAACAGCAGTCCGGAAAACTGGTTGCGATGATGGGAGATGGAACGAATGATGCACCGGCTTTAGCTCAGGCAGATGTAGGTGTTGCCATGAACAGTGGGACACAAGCAGCGAAAGAAGCGGGAAACATGGTAGATCTTGATAATGACCCTACGAAGCTGATTGAAATTGTAGAGATCGGAAAACAATTATTAATGACCCGTGGAACCCTTACCACTTTCAGTATTGCAAATGACGTTGCTAAATATTTTGCCATCATCCCGGCTTTGTTTATCACTTTTATTCCAGCTCTTCAGAAGTTGAATATCATGAATCTTCATAGCCCGGAATCTGCGATATTATCGGCAATCATTTTCAATGCGGTTATCATTCCTGCACTAATTCCATTGGCATTGAAAGGTGTGGCTTATAAACCTATTGGCGCAAGTGCTTTGCTCAGAAGAAATCTTTTGATCTATGGTTTAGGAGGTGTTATTGTTCCATTCATCGGAATAAAACTTATTGATTTATTCATCAGTTTATTCTTTTAAAATTTAAAACAATGAAAATTTATTTTATTTCAGCATTAAAATTAACATTCGTCATGCTGGTTTGTACGGGCTTTTATTTACTTTTTGTATTGATAGGTTCAAAATTACTTCCTACACAGGGAAATGCAGAAACCATTACTTATCGGGACCAGAAGTTCTACGCTAATATCGGACAGGAGTTCAAGTCGCCAAAATATTTTCACAGCCGTCCATCCGCAGCTAATTATAATGCCGCGGGGAGTGCCGGAAGCAATAAAGGCCCAAGTAATAAGGAGTATCTGGAAACAGTTCAAAAGAGAATCGATACTATAAAAATGCAGAATCCTGAAATGAAAGATACAGAAGTACCTGTAGAGCTTGTTACCGCCAGTGGAAGCGGGTTGGATCCTGATATTTCAGAAGCAGGAGCTCTTTACCAGGTAAAAAGAGTGGCAAAAGAAAGAAATCTTTCTGAGGCCAGAATTGAAAGTCTTGTTAAAACAAATACTGAAAAACCCCTATTGGGACTTTTTGGATCTTCAAAAGTCAACGTACTGAAGCTCAACATTGCTTTAGATAAATTACAATAGAAGCAGATCTCCTTTACATTAAAATTAGTAATCAAAAAAGAACCTCAGCTTATATGAATTCTGTAATCTAAAATTCTAACTAAACGGATATCAAAGTTTCCCATTACGAAAAGATTTCGTTTCTATATCATAAAAATATTCCTACCGTTTACAGAATTCATTTTTTTAACCCCCTTTTATAGTGGAAAGCCTTTTCCACCATTACTGCAACACATTATTATCAATATTTATAATGAAATCAAAAACTTTTCATGCAGCATGTTTCTTAGGACTTACTGCTTTGAGCCAAATCAACGGCCAGGAAATAAAAAAAGATTCCCTTCTTGGCAAACCCAAAGATTCATTAATCACAAAAACGGAATCCAGAATTCCTTTTGATGGATATGACCTGACGTGGATTAATGGTCAGAATCGTCAAACCGATTTTCCTTTAACCCTAAAAGACAAAGATGGAGAAACTATACTTACAGGTGTAACCTATGTGGACGCTTATTACAATTATGATTTTAACCGCCCAAAAGATAACACACACACTATTTCCTCAGCTATAGGACGCTCTAATGAAGTGACCATTAATATGGCTAGTATTGGTTTAGAGACCAATTATAAGAATGTAATCGGCCGTTTATGGTTACAGTACGGACAAATGGGCTCCATCGTTCAGGATCTTGATGGAACTGTAAATCACGGTAAAAATACGAGCGTAGGTAATTTAAAATATATCCGTGAAGCAGCAGCAGGTTATCACTTTAATGTAATGCACGGCTTGAATGTGGAAGCCGGAATTTTCATGAGCTATATCGGCTTGGAAAGTTATGTACTGGGAGAAAACTGGAATTACCAGAGAAGTTTGGTGTGCGATTTTACCCCTTTCTACTTTCAGGGAGCAAGAATTCAGGCTTATCCTTCAAAAAAATTCAAAACTGAGATCTGGGTTCTCAATGGATGGCAAACTTACAATTCCTGGAATACGGGTCTTGGCTTAGGGGTTTCCAATTATTATCGTCCTACAGAGAATCTACAACTGGTAGCTAATTTTTATCTTAACGGAAAAGATACAAGAAACAACCCTGGAGTTCGCCGTTTTCACCACGACCACAGTATTGTAGCCAGATACTATAAAAATAAAGAAAGCAAAGGCTTATCACAGGCAGCATTCAGTATCAATAACCATTACGGGTTTCAAAGTGGAGGCGGTATAAAGGCCAGGGACAATTATATGATTGGTACTTCCGTTGCTAACAGACTCTGGTTTCACCATAATAAAATTGCTTTAACTTTAAGAGCGGATGCGGTTTCGAATCCGGGAGCTTATTTAGCATTTTCACCTTCTCCTGTTTCTCAGAATGATTTCAACGATGCAATTGCATCAGGAGAAAAACTTAAAATGTTTCAGGGAACAGCAACAATAGATATCATGCCTAATCAGTTTGTGACCTTCAGATTAGAATATGGCTTCAGAAAAAGCAATATCCCCTATTTTGCCGGAAGAGAAGGAACAACCAGTCCGGATGGATGGATAGATACTCCTATAGAATCATGGAGACCGGATCTGAGAAAGTCTGACAGCAGATTTACACTCGCTGTAATGTTCAGATTGTAATAATATCATTTAACTATTAAAACCACATGAAAAAATATATTGTTGTTGGAATACTATTAGGAATTTTTTTTCCGAAAGCACAATCTTCAGATTCAATGAAACTGAGTCCTAAAGTAAAATTTTCTGCTTATGCAGAACTGTTTTACACTTATGATTTCAATGAACCCAGTAATCATCTTCGCCAAAATTTCTTGTATTCCTACAACAGACATAACGAAGTAAATCTTAACTTAGGTTTGGTAAAAGCTTCTTACGAAAGTGATCATCTCCGTGCCAATTTTGCCTTGATGGCGGGAACTTATGCACAAGATAATATGGCAGCAGAACAGAACGCCTTACGTTATGTAAATGAAGCAAATATTGGAATTAAAATTTCAAAAAATAAAAATTTATGGATCGATGCGGGGATAATGCCTTCTCATATCGGATGGGAAAGCGCAATAGGAAAAGACAACATCAATCTGACCAGAAGTCTGGCCGCTGAAAACTCCCCTTATTTTGAAACCGGTGCCAAAATTTCTTACACTTCAGATAGTGGAAAATGGTTTTTAAGCGGATTGATATTGAACGGATGGCAGAGGATAGCGAAGCCGGACGGAAATCAAACCATTTCTTTCGGACATCAGCTGACCTTCAAACCTAATGATAAAATAACACTAAACAGCAGTTCATTTATAGGAAATGATAAGCCAAAAGACGATAAAAGAATGCGTTACTTCCATGACCTACATGGGATTTTCCAGGTGACAAAACAGTTTTCTACCGTAATAGGTTTTGATATCGGTGCGGAACAGAAATCAAAAGGAAGTGAGCAATATAATATCTGGTATACTCCCAATGTCCTCATGAAATATCAGCTTGACAATAAATGGACCTTAGGTGGAAGATTAGAATATTATAATGATAAAAACGGGGTCATTATCAATACAAAAACACCAAACGGATTTCAAACCTTTGGGTATTCTGTGAATGTTGATTATGCCATTTTAAAAAACGTCGTCTTCCGTACAGAAGCCCGAGGCTTTACCTCTAAGGATGCGATCTTTGTAAAGAATAATGAAATGCAACAAGGTAATTTTTTCATTACAGCAAGCCTTGCAGCCTGGTTTTAATAATATCATTTAATCACATAAAAAGTGTTTAAAATCAAATTAAAAAGAATAAAATCAATGTCTTCAGCAAAACAATTTTTAGAACTGATTCAAAAATCCAAAAAGGGAAAATTCAAGATCTATATTGGAATGAGTGCTGGTGTGGGAAAAACCTTCCGAATGCTTCAGGAAGCTCATGCCCTGTTACGAAATGGTATTGATGTAAAGATTGGTTATATTGAGACCCACGGTCGGGAAGAAACCGTGGCATTGGTTGATGGCATTCCTGAAATAGCAAGGAGATCTGTCTTCTACAAGGGTAAAAATCTTGAAGAAATGGATCTTCAGGCTATTATTAATGAGCATCCGGAGGTAGTTCTTGTCGATGAGCTGGCTCATACAAATGTTGAAGGTTCAAAAAATAAGAAAAGATGGCAGGACGTCCTTGAAATTCTTGATAATGGGATTAATGTCATCAGCGCAATGAACATCCAGCATATTGAGAGCCTGAACGAAGAGGTAAAAAAGATTACCGGTGTGGAGGTTACTGAGCGTGTTCCTGATAAAGTTCTAGCCCTTGCTGATGAAGTTGTGAATATAGACCTAACGGCTGATGAGCTTCTCACGCGGTTGAAAGAAGGAAAGATCTATAAAAAAGATAAAATTCAGACAGCACTGAACAATTTCTTTCAAAGCGGACATATTCTTCAGCTCCGGGAACTTTCCTTAAAAGAAGTTGCTACCCACGTTGAACGAAAGGTAGAAACAGAAATTAAAACTGAAAACTTTAAGCCTATAAAATTCCTCGCCTGCATAAGCAGTAATGAGAAAATTGCCAAAAATATTATCCGGAAAACAGCACGTCTGGCAAGTTATTACAACAGTCCGTGGACAGTGTTATATGTACAGAAACCTTCGGAAAATCCGGAAAAAATAGCCCTAAATAAGCAACGATATTTAATTAATAATTTTAATTTAGCACAGGAAATGGGGGCTAAAGTAATCAGGATAAAGGAAAACAGCGTTCATAAAGGGATTCTGGATTATGTGATCCAGCATAATATTACAACGGTTTGCATTGGAAAACCACATTCTCATTTCTGGCAAAGAATTTCGGGATATAGCTGGATTTATACCTTAATGAACCGATTGAACGAACGACAGATAGACATTATCATTTTATCTTAAGAGTAATGAAACTTAAAACTAAACTCACATTAGGCGTTGGTCTTTTATTTTTACTGATCGTTTTACTGTCAGTGATCGGTTCTGTGTACATCAATAAACTAAAATCAGACACCGAGAAAATCCTTACAGCCAATTACAACAGCCTTGAGTATTCTAAAAATATGCTGATTGCCCTGGACAGAATGAGCACAGACAGCGTTGTTTCCGTCAGAGATTTTGAAAAAAATAATGCACTACAGGAACATAACCTTTCAGAAATCGGCGAAAAAGAAATCACTCAGAATCTGAAGATCCACTTCAGCAGTTATCTGAAGCAACCTGATTATAAAAAAGAAAAGCTTATCCGTGAAGATTTAGTAAAGATCATGTCTCTGAACATGAAAGGAATTGAGCGTAAAAGTGACATTGCTATTGTTACTGCTGAACGCGCCACATTCTGGATCGTAAGTTTAGGAACCGTATGTTTTCTTATCGCTTTTATCCTCTTGTTTAATTTGCCACAGACTATTGCTGAGCCCATCAACCAACTGACTTTCAGCATCAAGCAGATCGCCAATAAAAATTATAATGAAAGGGTTCATTTTAAAGGAAGCGAAGAATTCAATGATCTGGCCAACTCTTTCAATATCATGGCAGAGAAACTACAGGAATACGAAAGCAGTACC
The DNA here is from genome assembly GCF_013184525.1 of Chryseobacterium sp. LAM-KRS1. Taxonomy (GTDB): domain Bacteria; phylum Bacteroidota; class Bacteroidia; order Flavobacteriales; family Weeksellaceae; genus Chryseobacterium; species Chryseobacterium proteolyticum. Next base: position 362,947 of record NZ_JAAOIZ010000006.1, on the reverse strand, counting down.
CTTTCCACACAGCTGATGGATAAAAAGCGGATCGAAACATTGGTTAATAATATGCATGACGCTGTCATCGGACTTGATGAAAATCATTACATCTACATGATCAATGATGAAGCTTTAAAAATCACCAACCTTCGTAAGGAAGAAATTATTGGCAAAACAGCTCATGAAGTTGCTGTAAACAATGACCTGATCAGGGAGCTGCTTAAAAATATGGACCATCCTGTAAAAGATCCGATCAAAATTGTCTCTGATAATAAGGAGAACTATTTCGAACAGGAAATTGTTCCCATTAATATTGCCAAAACAGGCGAAAAGGAAAAAAAATATATCGGAAAGGTAATCCTTCTCCGGAATATCACCCCTTTCAAAGAGCTGGATTTTGCAAAAACCAATTTTATAGCAACGATTTCCCATGAGTTAAAAACCCCGATTGCGGCTATAAAAATGGGGGTTCAGCTTTTAGGGAATCAGAAATTCGGAGAACTTAATGATCAACAACAAGAATTATTGAAAAGCATCAACGATGACGGGCAAAGGCTCCTGGATATTACAGGTGAGCTTTTAAATCTGTCGCAGGTGGAAACCGGAAATATCCGTCTGAATATCAAAAGCTGCTCACCGAAAGAAATTGTTACTACCGCTATTAAAAATGTTGAAAAACTAGCGGAACAAAAGAATATTTCTATCAGCACCGACTTTCTCACAAGTGAAGAAGATCTTGTTTCCGCAGATTTTGATAAAACCGTTTGGGTGATGAATAACTTCCTGAGTAACGCCATTAAACATTCTTTTCAGGACGAAAACATCCGGATACTGGTAGAGAAGTCTGAAGCAATGATCTTATTTAGCATCACAGACACAGGAAGCGGAATTGATGAAAAATACCACCGCCAGATTTTCGACCGCTACTTTCAGGTACCGGGAGAACATCAGAACGGAACCGGCCTAGGGCTGGCCATTTCGAAAAACTTTATCGAAAAACAACATGGTGAAATTGGAGTAAAAAGTGCACCCAACCAAGGAAGTACATTCTATTTTGGATTGCCGGTGGCTTAAGATAAGATTTCATAATTTTGAACCTGAAAAATTTTCAAATGAGAAACCTCTATATCTTAATTGTATCCCTATTATTGTCTCAGATATCTTATGCTCAAAATACTGATACAGATTTCTACAACAGTGATTTCAAATGGAAGATTCAAATTCCAAAAAACTTTGAAAAAGTAAATAATGATGAATGGGCAAAGTTGCAAGGAAGAGGACAGGAAGTGCTTGAAAAAACAACGGGTCAGCCAGTTATCAATCAATCTAAAACTATTTTTGTTTTTAAATCTGATAATTTTAATTATCTGGAAGCCAATTATCAGCCTTTTGATCCAAAAGTTGATGGTAATTATGATGAATCAAACAAAGCAGTTAATGAAGTTTTGTACAAAGCATTCAAAGAGAATATGCCAAAAGCAAAATTTGATACCATCAGTACAAAGGAAAAAATTAATAATTTAGTTTTCAACAAGTATACAATTAAAATGACCCTTCCCAACAATATGATACTGGAGTTTCAAATGTACAGCAGATTGTTTGATAAAAAGGAATTTTCAGTTAATTTAATGTTTTTGGATCCAAAAAAGGGAGAGCAAATGATTAATGCATGGAAAGCATCACAGTTCGGAAAGTAATTTCTACTTTTAGATTATTATAGTCCAATGAATGCAATTCCAGAAAACCTAGATGAATTCATTTTTTATGTATAGGCTTATTAAAAAATAAATCAGAAAATTTAAATATTCCTGAAATTGAGAAAGTATTAATTTATGGAACTGACTAATAATCTTATCTATGCTTCTCAACTGCCTGAGCCTTCTCTTAAAGACTTTGTAGAAAGTTTCTGGATGTTGGATAATCCGTCAGAAACAAAAGAAACTATTCTTTTACCTGATGGAAGGATAGATATTATATTGTCACAGTCCTCCACAATGCCTTTTCATATTGTTCTTTTAGGCATTGGAACACATCCTGAAGAAATTGTAATTGCTGAAAAATCCAAAACCTTTGCAATTAGTTTTAATTTACTGGCAACCGAATATATACTTCACGAAACTGTTTCTGATATTTTAGATTATGCTAAGAACCTGCCTGAGAATTTCTGGGGTTTCACTGTGGATGATATGAACGATTTTAATCAGTTCTGTAAAAAAGCAACAGAGAAAATAGCATCTGAACTTTCTCTGCGGAAAATTGATGAGCGGAAACGGAAGCTGTTTGACCTTATCTACTCTGCCAACGGAGATATTTCTGTGAAAGAACTTTCTGAAAAGGTGATATGGAGTGAACGGCAGATCAACCGTTATTTTAATCAGCAATACGGTATTTCCTTAAAGTCTTATTGTGGAATTCTCAGATTCAGAGCCTCTTTTACACATATTAAAGAAGGAAAACTTTTCCCCGAACAAAACTTTAGTGACCAGTCTCATTTTATAAAAGAGATTAAAAGGCTTTCCGGATTTCTCCCAAAAGAACTCAGCCAAAATAAAAACGACCGATTTATACAATTTTCTGTTCTTCCCGGGAAGTAATTTTACGTCATAATTTAATAGATTATGATAGTACAAAATAAAAAAATAGCCATTATTGGTGGTGGTCCCGGCGGGCTTACTTTGGCAAATCTCCTGCAGATCAACAAAGCTGAAGTTCAAGTTTATGAGCGTGATGAGCATAAAGATGTCCGTGTACAGGGAGCAACTTTGGATCTGCATGAAGAATCAGGACTGGAAGCTTTAAAAAGAGCCGGGTTAATGGATGCTTTTATCGCTCACTACCGTCCAGATGCGGGAAAATTAAAAATTTTAGACAAAGACCTTACAGTTTATCTCAATGAACATGACTCAGTGAATTCACATAGTGAAGACCGTCCTGAAATCGATAGGGCTCCATTAAGAAAAATTCTGTTGGAAGCACTTACTCCGGGAACCGTGGTTTGGGATAGTCAGTTTTTATCTATGGAAAAACAAGGTGATGGCTGGAGGCTTTATTTTAAAAACGGGAAATCGTATGATGCAGACATCGTTATTGCCGCTGACGGAGCCAACTCCAGAATACGACCTTATATTACAGATATTCAGCCTGTTTATTCAGGAATAACTATGGTTGAGGGAAATATTTACCACGCAGCTATTAATGCTCCAAAACTCTGGAAACTTGTAGAAGGGGGTAAAATTTTTGCATTGGATGAAGAAAAAACATTATTGTTCAGCACCAAAGGAGATGGTACGCTCACTTTTTATACAGGATGTAAAGTCGATGAAAATTGGGTCAGAGAATCCGGAATCGATTTTAGTAACCGAGAGCAGATCTTCGAATGGTTCAGAAAAGAATTTGGAACATGGAATGAGACCTGGCAGGAATTGTTTATGAGTGAGGATTCATCATTTGTTGTACGCCCTCAGTACCACTACCCGCTTGATCAAAAATGGGAAACACTTCCTAACCTGACCATGTTAGGGGATGCTGCTCATAGAATGCCACCTTATGCCGGAGAGGGAGTAAATATGGCGATGCAGGATGCATATGAGCTTGCAGAATGCCTCACTAGCAACAAGTATGACACCGTCCAGGATGCTTTATCTCATTATGAAAACCAAATGCTAAAAAGAGCTTCAGAAATTACCCGGGTTACTTTGGATAATACTATCCTGATGCATGAACCTAAAGCTATAGAAAAACTAATGAAGATGTTTAATGGGGATTAAAACAGCTCTGTGAAGGCCATAACAGAGAAATCATAGATTGTGTTTTATACTCATATTTATTTTTTGGAATTATATCCTAAACATTTATATTTGCGAAAAAGTGAAGTAATGAGATTTTATTCTTCACCCTTATAACACACAACAAAAATGAGAAAAACGATTTCCAATTTTTTAAATCTCCATAACGGAGAAGAAAATCCTGCTATTGTTCTTGAAAATGTGACAAGTAATGTATCCTTCAGGGGAGCCAATTTATGGATTCTGGCTTGTGCTATACTTATTGCGTCTGTAGGATTAAATGTAAACTCAACAGCTGTAATTATAGGAGCCATGTTGATTTCCCCACTTATGGGACCTATTGTAGGAGCAGGTTTTGCTTTGGCTACGTTTAATTTCAGTCTTTTAAAGAAATCCATGAAAAATCTGCTGATCGCCACGGTGGTCAGCTTAACAGTTTCAAGCTTATATTTTTATTTAAGTCCGTTCAAAGATATTCAGTCTGAACTGCTGGCTAGGACTTCGCCTAATATTTATGATGTCCTGATTGCTTTTTTCGGTGGAATTGTGGGAGCGATATCCATCACAAGAATTGAAAAAGGAAACCCCATTCCGGGAGTGGCCATCGCAACAGCGTTAATGCCTCCATTGTGTACTGCAGGATTCGGTATTGCAACTGCAAACTGGTCTTTTGTGGCAGGGGCATTTTACCTGTATACCATCAACTGTTTCTTTATTTGTATTTCTACCTTCCTGATCATAAAATCTCTCAAATATCAGGCTGTAGAAACCACCAATAAAGCGTTTGAAAAAAGAATACGTTATGGCATTTCGATCCTGATCATTATTATGATTGTTCCGAGTTGTTATTTGGCTTATAACCTTTTAAACCAAAAAAAATACAACCAGAATGTAGAGAACTTCATCAATGAAGAATTTTCAAAAAAAGGATACACTGTAATCTATAAAAAAGTGGATTATAATGCCAATCCCAAATCCATTGAGCTTGCTTTTTTATCTACAAAATTCGACAGTACGGAAATAAAGAAATTTAATACTTCATTACAGGATTTTGGGATAAAAAACACCAATCTCGTTATTAAACAAAACACCAGCGATCTTAAAAAAGAGATCTTAAGCGAAATCAATCTTCAAAAAACCAATATTACAGAAAAGGATCTTCAGGTGAATGAATTAAAGAATGAACTGAACCTCTATAAAATGGATAATCCTGAACTGGTAAAAGAAGTAAAGATCCTCTTCCCGGAGGTTCAGGAGATGGCTATCGGAAAACTCCAAAATTATTTTACTACGGATTCAACAAGTCTGGAAACTGCTTTTATTTATCAGTCGGAAACCAAGATAGATGAAGAAAAATTAAAAACATGGTTAGTTAACCGACTTAAGACCAATAATATTATTGTATTCAACACCCGGAAAGATCCTGTAAAGAAAAAGAATTGAGACACACCGGCCTTATCCGGTAGGAATAAAAGCAGATGAAATATCATCTGCTTTTATTTTTCTCTGTAATTTGTGTAAATTCGGATTTGAATATTAACTGATATCTGATGAAAATCCAAAGAAATAAATATCTTCTTCTCAATTATATATTTGTAGTCTGTCTGCTCATTTTGTTTCTGAATGATCATTTTTTTAAATATGAATTCGCAAACTTCCTTACAGGCAAACTCTCGGATGTTGTTGGAATTATCATCCTGCCTTTACTCCTGTCTTATATTTTTCCGAGACTTACAATTTATTCCATATGGATTGGTGCTTTACTCTTTCTATTCTGGAAATCCGGTTATTCCGAAGGGGCGATCAATTGGTATAATCAATATGCATTGATTCCTGTAACAAGAGTTGTTGATTATTCTGATCTGCTGGCTTTGCTGTTCTTGCCCATCCCCTATTTCATCATTCAAAGAGCAAACAACTTACACAGGATCAAAATATCATATCTTCATCCAACTTTTATTTTAATTCCTTCATTGTTTGTTTTGATGGCTACTTCTCCCCCGCCAAGCTTCAGCTATACCGTAAGCCGTGGTAATCTGCAATGTTCAAAATGCCATATTACAGTTAATTATTCACAGGAAGAAATTGTAGACAAACTTAAAAATAACAATATCATTTTCGACACCATCTTCCCAATGAGTGAAAGAATGTTGGAAAGATATCCCGGTTTCCGCAACAATAACATTCACTTCTATAAAATCAACAAGTTAGTGATTGACCGGGATACATTACGAGATCTTGATTTTGCCATGCGAAGTATTAACAGCCATAGAACCAAATTTTATTTTAACGGGATGCAGGTCAACGAAAATATTTCTACCCCTGAACTTATGAGGAAAGCTAGAAAATATTACCGGAAAATAGTATTCAGAGAATTGAAAACATCTTTAAAAAAGTAAAAGTAACGGATGGAAATACAATTTTTTTCAACACCACAGGATTTTCGGGAATGGCTCGAAAAGAACCACGAAACAAAAACAGAACTGTTGGTAGGATTTTATAAAATAGGGACAAAGAAACCCTCTATGACCTGGTCGGAATCTGTAGACCAGGCTTTATGCTATGGCTGGATTGATGGAGTAAGAAAAAGTGTAGACGACGAAAAATATACCATCCGCTTTACTCCCAGAAAACCGACAAGCATCTGGAGTGCGATCAATATAAAAAAGGTTGAAGATCTGACTCAAGCAGGATTAATGAAAACAGCGGGTCTCAAAGCATTTGCATTGAGAAAACAGGAAAAAACAGCAATATATTCCCATGAAAATGCTCTGGCCGAATTAAGTCCTGCCTTTGAAAAACAATTCAAATCGAATAAAAAAGCCTGGGATTTTTTTAGTAATCAAGCACCATCATATAAGAAAGTCATGCTGCACTGGATCATGTCTGCCAAACAGGAGAAAACCAGGATATCCAGATTGGAGAAAACAATCCGTGAAAGTGAACAACAAAAACGAGTTTTATAATTATGGAAAAAAATTTCACATTAACAGGTGGTGCAAGGATTGGTCTTGCCAATGCCACTTATCCATTTGCTGACCTGTATGTTGATGCAGATATACTAAAGATTAATGCTTCCCTGGTAGGCAATCTCGTTTTCCAACCTCAGGATATTATCTCTATAAAGCCGTACACTTCAATTCCTCTGATCGGACAGGGAATCAAAATCGATCATCGCGTTGAGAAGTACAATTCAAATGTTATTTTCTGGACCTTTAGAGATCCTGCAGGAATAATCAATGAAATAGAAAAAACCGGATTTTTAGCAGCTAAAGCAAATACTGCACCTCCAAAGAATTATACAATTATTGAACAGCAAATGCAGGGTGGATTTCCTTTAAAACCTTTAGTCCCTATATTGCTGATTATTGCGTGGAATGCACTTTTCCTGTATGATTTTCTTCCTCATTCCGGAAATAAAAATACCTTACAAACATTTCCCGGGCCGGGAGTATGCTCTGCTCTGGGACTGGTCTTTATCACAGCATTACTCTCATTAATATCAAACGGCTTCAGAAGATTGATCTTAAAAAAAGGAAGGAGTTTTGAAGATATTAAGAAATTTTCCATTTTTATTTTAGGTATTACAGGTTTTATGCTGATCGTTTTTCTGGCTATAGGAATCGTGAACTAATATACAGTATCTGAGAACCTATGAAACCAACCATTTTTGATAACGAACAATACCGGATTTACATTCCTTTCCGAAAATCCATAGACTTCGAAAGCAAGCTCTGCGAAGCTAATATTGAATACTGGACTGATTCTGAAATGCAAACTGCTTCCGGTGATATCAGATTTTACTTCAATAAAAAAGATGCTGCCAGAATTGAAAAAATATTGAAGGAAAATAAGATTCAGTCAGCTGATGATTTTAAAGTTCCTTCTGATTATCCGGCATATCAAAAGCTTTATTTTAGGGCTATTGTTCTTGCTATAGCACTTTTTGTGATTGGATTTATTATTTTAAAAGTTTATCAAATTTTATTTAAAGACCGCTGATCAAATATTTAACGATGAGAAATAAACTGATCTTTATATCAGTAAAAGGCGAAAAAAAATATAAAGAAACAGTGCAGCCCTACTTGGATAAAAGAAATGGAAAAGGCTGGGAAAACAGAATGGAGAAAGAAGTGGAAAATATAAAGAAAACTCCATTAAAATAAATGAGAACTAAGAAAAAATCAAAACTCCGGATTATTATCCGGAGTTTTAATTTTTTATCCTATCCAATTACCCAAACTGACCACCTCGGCCTGAATAGGAAATACTTTAGCAGTAAGTACCTGATGAACTTCAGAATCCCTGTCTGCACAACAATCTTCAATCACCGTCAATTCATAATCCTTATCTGCAGCTTCCCGTAAAGTAGATAATACTACTCCCGAAGTACTGATGCCGGTCAGTATAAGATGTCGGATCTCCTTTCCTCTTAATACAACTTCCAGATCACTTCCTGTAAATGCACTGAACCGTTTTTTTGTTACGATCACTTCATCTTTTTCAGGTAGGACTTCCTGGTGAATCTCCTGCCATTGTGCTGCAAATTCCGGAGTCCACATTTCTTTGTTTCCAAATCTGGAAAAAGTTTTGTTATGTTCACTGATCTCAGGAGCTCCGGGTCTGAAAGCAACCACAACATAAATAACCGGGATCCCGTTTGACCTCGCATGAAAAATGGCTTTTGAAATATTGCTGACTAATGGCTTCGGATCGTCAATATTCTGTAAAATAGAATTTTGTATATCCATTACCAGCAAAGCGCTTTTGTTTGTTTCTTGCATTTTTTTAATATTAAATTGTTTCACGAGTGAATTCCTCTTTTTCCGGAGAGGATACTTTATTTTTTTCAGGAATTGTAAATAACCTGTAGAAACATATTGCTATCAGGATTGCGAGTATTCCTTGAATCAGGAGTGTATTACTACTTCCTATATGCTCTGAAGCATATCCTGTGACTAAACTTCCCAACGGAAGCATTCCAAAAATAGCCGTTAATAAAATACTGATCGCCCTCCCTTTCATATGAGGTGCCGCTTCGGACTGCACGATAATATTACAGCTGGTCAGTTGCATCACACTTCCAAATCCTGTAAAGACCACAAACAGCATTGCCCAGTAAAAATTTGTTGACTGCGAAAACAGAATAAGCCCCAAACCAAGGGCTGCTGTACTCAGAACAAGATAGAACCTGAGTTTATCATTTCTTTTGAGTGAGGCCAGTAGAATGGTTCCTGAAACAGCTCCTAAGCCTATAAATCCTGAAATATATCCAAAAGTGGATGCACTTCCTTTAAAAGTAATTTTAGCAACCTCAGGAATTAAAGTATCGTAAGGTAAAACCAGTAAACCCATCAGGGAAAGCATAAGAATTACCAAGCCGATTCTGGACTCATTTTTAAGATAAACCCACCCCTCTTTGAATTCTGAGAGTACTTTTTTATGCGTTGTTTTCTTTTCATATGCCGGCAACTTCATCATCGAAAAACAGACAATTACAATCATAAAACCAATTGCATTAAGTACAAAACAAAAACCGACATTCCAATGCTCTAATACAAAACCCGCAACTGCAGGACCTAATACCTTGCTGATACTTGATGTTGCAGAGCTGAGAGAAAGTGCACTTGGAACATCACTTTCCTCCATCACTACCTGGCTGATCATTGTTTGCCTTGCCGGAACATCAAAAGCATTGATTATTCCCAACACCACACTTAAAGCCAGAATTTGCCAGACAACAATATGATGGGCTAAAAATAAGACCGCCAGTAATGAGGTTTGCAATACTGCCGCAATCTGTGTCCATCGTATGATCGTACTCCTGTTGAACCGGTCTGCCGCAACCCCTCCGGCAAAAGAAAAAAGGAATGAAGGAAATTGCTCAGCAAACACTGTAACCCCCAACATAAACGAAGAATGGGTAAGCGAATAGATGAGCCATACAATAGCTGTTCGCTGCATCCATGTTCCAAACTGGGATATGGAACGTCCTGCAAAATAATATTTGAAATTGTCACTTTTAAAAGCCCTGAATGTGCTTACACTGCTGATATTCATTATGTATAATATCTTGTTTTAATTACTAATACAACTCCAATCTAACTATTTGACAAAAATCATCAAAACGTCAAATTTTAAATAAAAAAAATCATCCTTTTATCTTCTCAACAATCATTTGGGCAAACATTTCTGCACCATCTTCCCATTGATCCTTATAATTCTCACTAACTGATTCACGTCGGATCCCACGAATGCTGCTCAGTAAAACAAACAAGAGAACATCTAGAGCTGTGGAATCAGGTTCATTAATTTCACCTGCTGTTACAGCATCGCGAATTACTTTTTTTAACAAAGCAGTCTCAGAACGCATCATCCTCTGATGAATTTCCCATATAATATCAGAATATTTAGAGCGTTCCTCGCTATCCATACGTGCTTCAATAGCTATTATAAAGTTTCTGGTCTTTTTAAAACCCTTTACTTTAGCAAAACAAAAAGCCCGGATGCGCGATTCTAAAGTTTCTTCTTTATAAATCATCTTTTCCAGCTCATCCTTCACTTCATCTACTAAGGAAATCATAACTGCCTCAAAAAGCTCATCCCTGTTTTTGAAATAATAATAAAGAGCACTTCTGGTCTTTCCCACAGCTTTAGCTACATCATCCATCGTCACCTTTTTAATTCCATACCTTTGATACAGATCCTGTGCGGTCTGTAAAATCTGGCTTTTTAAAATTTCTTCCTGTGAAAGTGGTTGACTCATCTGGTTAATTTTCTGTATAGAAACATTTGACAAATTTACAAATTTTGTCGAAATGAAAAATCTTTTTATCTATTTTTTACTCTTTTTGATTAAAAAAACCTGTAAAAAAGTTTTATGAAGTGAAAAAGCAAGATCGGAATAGTATTTAGACTTTCCTTTTAATGCATTTTTATACCTTTGTGAAAAATTATGATTCCTATCCATGATCTTTTATTTTTCGCTCTGGCAGCGCTTATTCTGGTCATAAGTCCCGGGCCTAACATGATCTATTTGATTTCAAGATCCATTACACAGGGAAAAAAAGCGGGACTGATTTCTCTTGCCGGTGTGGTCTGTGGCTTTTTATTTCATATTGTCATGGTTTCTTTTGGACTTACCGCTGTATTATTTGCTGTTCCATACGCTTATATTATTTTAAAAACATTGGGAACAGTATATCTTTTATACCTTGCTTATCAGGCTATCAAACCCAACAGTAAGAACATCTTTGATGTGGATCAGGACATGACCATAGACAGTCCCCGAAAACTCTTTACCGTTGGTTTTTTAACGAATGTTCTTAATCCAAAGGTTGCTGTTTTTTATCTTTCCTTTTTCCCACAGTTTATAAAGCCTCAATATGGCTCTATTTTTACACAAAGCATTGAATTAGGGATGATACAGGCCTTCACAAGTTTCACCATCAATTTCATCATTGTTCTGACCGCAGCAAAAGTAGCTTCCTTTTTTGCTAAAAATCCTCTCTGGGTACGAATACAAAAATGGTTTATGGCCAGTGTACTGGTTTTTCTCGCTGTGAAAATGGCACTTTCAAAAGCTAAATAGATTCTCAATTCTATTAAAAAAATTAACCTTATTAATGGCAGCCTTAACAATAGTTTAAGGCTTTTTCTTATTTTAAAAAATAGCGAAAAAGGGTAATTGAAACTGAATGGTGATTATTCCAACTTTGTTTAGAGATAAGACTAACCAAAACAAAGAGCCATGAAAAATTATTTATCAAAAACTTTAAGCCTATTCAGCGTCTTGCTTTTTCTAGGCAGCTGTACTCCGCTAAAAACCGCATTGAATAAAAAATTTCCGCCTGTTTCTACCATCGACCAGCAATATACCTCGGTTGAAAAAAACCTTTCTGAGCTTACTGATTTCAGCCCCCATATAGGAGTAAATATAGATAGGGATATTATTCTGCAATATTTACCTCCTGAGATCAAAAAAGCAGCGGAAGCGATAAATGATGAGAACATCCTGGTACAAAATGTAACTCCAAAACTATCCTTTGATAAACAGGGAATATTTGTAGAAGCTGATTTTTCAGTCAGGTTTCCTAAATATAGTATAGAAGCCACGGGGAATTTCAAAGGGGTTACTGCTGTTTCTACCAAATCAGATTCTTTATACCTGAGAAGTGCTTTAACTTCTTTAAAAATTGAAAGCATTAAATTTTTGAAACATCCCAAAATATCACAAAAGGTATTGGCAAAATTGCTTTCCCCCATTCTTAAAAATTATATCGACAATGTAAACGGGCAAATTTTTAAAAAGCCAACAATTATTAATATTGGCTGGGGACAATCTTATCAGCTTAGCCTAAAGGAAATGTTTAAAAATCCGGACACTGAAATTATCGCTGACTCCATAAGAATATCACGGTTTGTAAAAAAATCATCGGTAAGAATACAATCCACAGGTATTTCGATAATGGCTGAATTAACAAAAGAAAAGCCTTTAATTAATGACTTAATAAGTATTTCTCAAAGCAAACCTAGAAATGAAGCTGAATTATCTAAACTGTTCAAATCATTTAGTGAAAGGTATGACAATTTATGGCTAAGCGTTTTTGAACCTATTGATGCAAAATCTTCAGTAACGGCTAATGTAAGTAAAGCAGAGATTTCATCGATTTTCAACGAAGCCTTTTCCACTCCTATTATTTTAAAACAGAATTTCATTATTCCTCAGACTTCATTCAATGAGAAGCTGGAAGTAAAAAGAGGTGATATCAACTGCCAGAAAGTAAGAACTGATTTTAAATATCCTGATTTTAACGGCCCAAGTTGTAACTGGAGCTGCTCCAGATGGGACCCGATATGTCACAGTACAAGGGCTGCATGCAGAGTACGAAGAGAGGCGCAAAGAGTCATTTGGCAGACTGCCCGTGAAACGGCTCGTATTGCTCATCAGGTTGAAAATGAAGCCAAAGTAGCAGCCTGTAACGTCTGGCGGGAAACCCTGGATTTCTTAGCTTTGGGAAGATTTAAAGGAGAAATATCCGGTAACGGAAAAGCGTTTGTTCATTTTCAATTCCTCCGTTTTAATCCGGATCTTTCAGAAATGAGCATGCAATACTATGGTAATGTCGATGCTACTCTGCAGTCCAATCTTGAGTTAAAGCCTGTGGACCTTGGACATATTTTCTTTTGCTTTTCCGATTATGATAAAAGAGTATCAAGTGATATTGACATTAGTATACCAGAGTCCGTATCAAAAATATCTATCACCTCAGCACGTGAAGGAGAAAACCTTCTTTTACATATCAAGCCCGATGATATATTATATAATGCATCTATACAACCAAGTCCACTTCATAGTCTTCTTTTGGATCCTAAATTTCAGATACAATGTCCTATCAGTGTTTTATTAACCTTAGGGCAAATAGGTATAGCTGCCGGAGAGTTTCTTAACATGGTTAAATTAGCCCCTGAACAAAAACTACTGCTTCTTGGACAAACAAATGGAAGTTATAGCATCGACAGTTTTCAAATTCCATTCAAACCCATTGAGTTTAAAATCAATGGTGTCCAAAAAAAATCATCTGTATTCTGGAATAGTAAATCGATACAGTTCACCTATTTGGAACCAATCCTTTAAGATCAATAATTATCAACGAAAAAATGCTGAATTGAATTCAGCATTTTTTTATTGTTACAGGAAACAATTGTATTTTAATGGGCTTCCAGCCAGTTGTTCCCTACTCCAACCTCAACCAATAAAGGAACCTGCGTTTCGATGGCACTTTCCATTTCGGTTTTGATAAGTTTTGTAGCAACTTCAATTTCTTCGATCGGTGATTCAAACACCAATTCGTCATGTACCTGCAGCAGCATTTTGGTTTGAAGATTTTGTTCATCCAATTGCTTGTCAATTTTGATCATTGCCACTTTTACAACATCTGCCGCGCTTCCCTGAACAGGAGCATTGACGGCATTCCGCTCTGCATGGCCACGCACAACAAAGTTATTGGAGTTGATATCTTTTAAATGACGCTTTCTTCCTAAAATAGTTTCTACATATCCTAGCTCGCGGGCTTTTTTAACCTGCTCAGCCATATACTCTTTCAGCTTCGGATAGGTCTCAAAATAAGCTTCGATCATCTGTTTGGCTTCTGATCTGGATAGCCCTGTTTGTTCTGCTAGTGCGAAAGCGCCCTGACCGTAAATGATTCCGAAGTTAACTGTTTTAGCCTGCCCTCTTTGTGTTTTGGATACTTCTTCCAAAGGAATTTTAAAGAGTTTCGCAGCTGTAGAAGCGTGGATATCTTCACCGTCCTGGAACGCTTTGATCATATTATTTTCACCTGAAATCTCAGCAATCAGACGTAATTCGATCTGAGAATAATCGGCTGAGATGATTTTCTTTCCTTCTCCGGAAACAAATGCACCACGAATCTGTTGTCCTCTCAATGTTCTGATCGGAATATTCTGCAAATTCGGATTTACACTTGCCAGACGTCCGGTTGCAGCAGTTGTCTGCGAGAAATTGGTATGTACACGCTCATCTTTATCAATCTGGGATGGTAAGGCATCTACATATGTTGATTTCAGTTTCTGATAGGTTCTGTATTCCAGGATATGCTGAATGATCTCATGCTTTGAAGAAAGTTTTTGAAGAACATCTTCCGAAGTAGCATATTGCCCTGTTTTAGTTTTTTTAGCTTTCGGATCAAGCTGCATCTTTTCAAATAATATTTCTCCTAATTGCTTAGGAGAGTTCATATTGAATTCCTCACCTGAAAACTCGAAAATTTTAGATTCAAGCTGTTTCAGATCGTTTTCAAGGTCAATACTTTCCTGAGCCAACCATTTTTCATCAAGAGAAATCCCCGCCAGCTCCATTTTTGCAAGAACGACCATTAATGGCATTTCTATTTTAAAAAACAGGTCTTCAAGGTTTTCTTTTTTCAATTGCGGAGCAAAAAGCTCATATAATTGGAACGTTACATCTGCGTCTTCCGCAGCATAATCTGTTTGTGTCCTTAAATCCGCGTCTCTGAAAGTTCCCTGCTTCTTACCTTTTTTACCAATAATGGTTTCTATGGAAACAGGTTTATAATTTAAATATACTTCTGAAAGGTAATCCATTCCGTGTCTTCCGTCCGGATTCAGAAGATAGTGAGCAATCATAGTATCGAACATTGCACCTTTTACAGTAATGCCGTATTGCTTTAATATCTTGTAATCAAATTTCAGGTTATGGGCTACCTTAAGAAGATCTTCTTTTTCAAAAAAAGGTCTGAAAATTTCTAATGTTTGCAGCACTTCTCCTTGATCTTCTGACAAAGGTATGTAATAAGCCAATCCTTTCTTATAGGAGAAACTCATTCCTACCAATTCAGCTTCCAACTCATTTAAAGAAGTTGTTTCGGTATCAAAACATACTACCCTTTGCTGTAATAAATTGTTAACAAGGATTTTCTGTGCCTTAGGATTATCTATAAACTGGTATAAATGTTCGTTGTGTTCTATTGTTGATTTTGTAGAAGTCGCCTGATCCAATTCCTCATAAGTAGCAAACAGATCAAGCTGTGTAACCTGACCCTTTACCTGAGTTCCGGCAGGAGTCTGTGTAACCTCAACCTCACTTACCACAACAGTTTCTGTAGGAGCAAAAGCACGGTAAAGATTTTCATATAATCTTCTGAATTCTATCTCGTCAAAAACCTGTTTTACTTTTTCAAAATCAGGAGTTTCAAGATCGTATTGTTCCTGATGGAACTCGATAGGAGCATCACAGATAATGGTGGCTAGTTTTTTAGATAAAATTCCTCTTTCTGCCGATGCTTCTACTTTTTCTTTCAACTTTCCTTTTAACTGATGGGTATTGGCTAAAAGATTTTCGATACTTCCGTATTCTTTCAGGAATTTCATCGCGGTTTTTTCTCCTACTCCTTCTAATCCCGGAATATTATCTACGGCATCCCCCATCATCGCCAGGAAGTCAATGACCTGTTTCGGATCATCGATTTCATATTTAGCTTTTACTTCTTCTACACCAAGAATTTCTATATCTCCTCCTTTTAAACCTGGTTTATAAATCTTGATTTTATCGGTAACCAATTGGGCAAAGTCTTTGTCCGGTGTTACCATAAAAGTAGTGTATCCTTCTTTTTCTGCTTTGCAGGCAATGGTACCGATTACGTCATCCGCTTCATATCCTTCAACCCCTAAGTAAGGAATATGCATTGCCTCCAAAATCCTGTGAATGTACGGAACGGCAATCTTGATCGCCTCAGGGGTTTCACTTCTGTTCGCCTTATAATCTGCAAAATCATCTGTTCTTACACTGGCTTGTCCTACATCAAACACCACTGCCAAATGCGTAGGTCTTTCTCTTCTGATCAATTCGATCAGAGAGTTTGTAAAACCAAAAATAGCCGAAGTATCAATTCCCGTACTCGTTAACCTTGGATTTCTGATCAATGCGTAATATCCTCTGAAAATCATCGCATAAGCATCGATGAGAAATAACCTTTTATCTTGAGTTGCGTCCATATTTTCTATAATGAACAAATATAAGAAAATAGGAATATTTATGTTCTACAATTAAAGATGAGATTTTTAATTTTAAAGTTCCATCAAATAAAAAAAGACCTTTTCAGGTCTTCTTTATTTTTTACTATAATTAAGATGCGGATTATCAGGTTTAAATTCATAATTAAACAATTCTTCTTTGGAAAGGCTTAACAGTTCCCGTATATAATCCGGCAAAAATTCTCCGAATTTATCCTGGTAAGAAGTTGTTTCCTGAAATGTCCCATCAATAAGTTCAATAGATTTCAGATACTCATTATTAAAAACGATGCTTGCATTTACAATATTCCCATCTTCATCATATTCTTTTGAAACACCATACATTACATTGCCTTTGTTTTCATTAGCCTGCTCCAGATTTCCGTCAGAATCATAGATATATTCGATCCCATTTTTGTAGCCATTCTTATATTGGGCTTCAGATTCTATAGCATCTTTGAATTTTACATATATTTCTCCCGTAAAGGGTTCTTTACATTCTTTATCTAAAAAATATACAGCAAATCCGTTACTATCATTTTTAGTATACAAACGATCATCAGTATCTTCTAATCTCAGCTCTGCATTTTTGTCAATCATATAAGTTTATTATTTATGTCCATGAGTGTTTATTCCATCTGTCAGGAAACCACAATGAGGGCATCTTACCTTAGGAGGAGGTGTTCCATTATTATTTTTAATTGCATTATTCTGTAAATCCCTATTGTGAAGATCCATTTCCCGGATTGAATTTTCATCTACCGGAAGACCGGCTTCCCTTCTTGCTTTTAAAGCCTGATCGTAAGCTCTTATTTCAGAGTGAGCTGCTAATCGGTTGTCTGCAGTTTCAGGAAGTTTTATTTCACCACTTTTAATTTTAGCTTCGTACTCTGCTACTTTTTGTTTGATAAGAGGATCTGCACCACCCAATTCAGGAGGATCACTCAACCATTTTTCATAAGCATTCTTGCCTGTTACGTTATTTTTAAAGTTTTGTCCAAAAAAGGTTTTACCTGTTGCAGGATCATATACGCCTGATAAACATGGTCCCCTTTCTTTAGCACTTTGAGTTTCTACAATTTCTTTAGCCTTCGCCTCTGTATCAGCAATTAATTTATCACTAGGTTTTTGGGGTGTACTTTCATAAGCATCACCTTTTTTATTTTCTCCGGAATTGTTTTGCCCTTCATCACCTTGTCCTTTATTTCCGTTAGGTCCATCTTCCTCTGCCGCTTGCTGTTTCTCGTCTTTTGGTGGTTCTTCGTCCTTTGGCTGACCTTCATCTTTTGGTTTTCCTTCTTCTTTATTAGAGGTATTTCCGTCATTATCAGAAGGAGTATTTCCATCCTTATCACCACCGCTGTTTGATTCTTTTATAGGCGGAGCAGGCTCTTTCACTTTAATATTAAGCAAATATAGGAAAAGAAGATAATCGGACGGATGGGCCTGTCCGGTAAAAATACGTTTTCCCATGCCTATTTCAGGAATTCCTCCATTGACTAAAGCAGCTCCGGCATCACCGGCATCCTGAACATTTCCATAAGCATGCTCATTAGCCAGCGCATTTAATCCGAACAATGCACGACTGCCTCCCCAAATTCCGGTAAAACTTCCGGCAACGTTTGAGAGAACACTGGAAAAGGTTGGCGCTGCTACGGCTAGTGATCCGCCTGCCAGTCCCGAGACCAGAAATCCTCCAGCCCCTACCGCCGCACCACCAAGGGCACAGCCTGCAAGCTGAGTAACATAATTAAAGCTACCCAAAGCTAAAGCATGGGTCCAGCTTTTGATTTCAGGAGCAAATTTCACCACTCCACCTATAGAACAGGTCATGGTACGGTCTCCTGTAATACCTGGAGTTCCTGTAAGTATTAGATTGCTCTTACTTCCATCCCATGTTCTTGCTGTTGCATTTTTTTGCCCACACTTCAACGCTCCGTCTACGGCTGCAATAACTCCACCTGCAACCCCAGCAGCTGCGCCTATAGCCATCATTCCGATAAGGCCAATAGCAGCAACTCCTCCGGTACCTACAATTAAGGCAACTACTACCACTACTGCCACAGCAGTTAAAAGTGCAGCCCAAAGCATATTTTTTGTACAGCCGAAATCGATCCAGCTGCTTGTAGCCGTATCCGCTACAGTGATATAGACTTCTCCTGAGCTTTTTTTATTGCTTTTTCTGGTTCCCTGCAATTGTGCAGGCATTGCACCACTGGAGCACATCCAGAAGTCTTTTTCTGTAATAATCTTATTTCCCATATCTGGTTTTTAGGATTTATATTTTATATGGGGTTGTATATTTTAAATTAAAAAATAAGGCAGTTCCTTACATTTCCCAGAAACACTCTTTTATTAAGAAATTTCATTTTATTATCTTCTATTTTATAAACCAGGCCAAAAGAATACCCTGAACCTTCATCAACATTATATACCTGAGAAACAATAGCATCAAAACTACCGTCTTTAAGAGTAATCTTATTACTGTAGATTAAAACCACCGTTTCTTCATCAATGCTTTCTATTCTTCTTCTGCCATTGCAATAGCTTCATCCAAAGAGTCCGCAATCATCTTTTTAATATTTTTTTCACCAAAATAAATAAATGGAGAAAACCGCACGCCATTCTGAATATTTTCAATCGCAATCTCTTCTCCTTTTTCTATTTCAGCTTGTAAGTCTTTTTCTAAATCTTCATATTCCATAAATCTTCATTTCTCTTGGTAAGCTTTGTTTTTTAATATACTTCTAGTAAAGATTACATACTATGGATATTAATATCTTTATTAACACTTTTTGCAGCATCAAAGGCTTTATAGAAGACATTAAAAAGATCTTCACCATCATTGGTATAAAAATAATTGGACAGATCGGTTATTCTTTCGGCAATATTATCTCCCCAAGGTGGTTGTTTCGACAGATCCTCAATATCCCACACTATCATAGATGGTGAATATTCTTCCAATTCTTTTTGGATCGTTTTTAATTCATTAATTGCTTCATCTACCTTATCTGCGGGTAAAGTTTTATAATACAATTCATTCATTAGCAATGGAAATCTACTGCCCCATTTATTATTTTCCAGATTATAAGCAATTGTAGAAAAAAAAGAATGTAAAAAATCACCCGTGCCTATCTTATAAAATATAGGTCCTACCTTTAATCCTGTCATTATTTATTTTTTATAAATATATTAATTATTGAATAAAAATTACCTCCAGATTCGGACAACTCTTTTGAATACTAGATTCTAACTGAACTAATGCCTCAGGAGACATATTTTGACCTCTAACATCAATTACTGCTGTCTGTCTTGTTCCTGGCGGAAGATTTTGTAATCTGTCTGTATATTGTCTGTTAAGCTCATTCGTTAAATTTCTTCGACCCGTATTAGATGTGACATCATAATTTTTCACCTCAACACTATGTCCTGTATTATATAAATCAGGCCTTGTACTTCCTTCCGTTCCATACGGCACTTCTTTGCCATCAATGAAACTTTTTTGAGTATCATAACCAGGATACATTTGTTCCGCATCAATTTCACTTTTTCTCCAGCTTGGTCGATTTGTATCATTTGGGTTATTAGGATTAGGTTCGGTTGGTTCTGCAACCTGGGCATTAGGATCCTTAACGAATTTATGAGTTTGAGAATCTTTTAATCTTCCATTGCTATCCCTATAGGTACCAGGCGGATCGCCAGGCTGACTACTTTCATAAGAATTTGCTTCCCCTCCTTCATTGGGTTTTGTTGTTGTTTCTCCTTGTCCTTTGCTTCCATTAGCTCCTTCTTCTTCAGGCGTTTTGTTTCCTTCTTCTTTAGAAGTATTATTTCCATCTTTATCGCCTCCACTATTCTGCTCTTTAATGGGCGGTGCAGGTTCCTTTACTTTTATATTTAATAAATATAAAAACAGAAGATAGTCAGAAGGATGAGCCTGTCCTGTAAAAATACGCTGTCCCATACCAATTTCCGGAATTCCTCCATTGACTAAAACAGCTCCGGCGTCCCCGGCATCCTGAACATTTCCATAAGCATGCTCATTAGCCAGCGCATTTAATCCGAACAATGCACGGCTGCCTCCCCAAATTCCGGTAAAACTTCCGGCAACGTTTGAGAGAACACTGGAAAAGGTTGGCGCTGCTACGGCTAGTGATCCGCCTGCCAATCCTGATGCAAGAAATCCTCCGGCTCCTACCGCCGCACCACCAAGGGCACAGCCTGCAAGCTGAGTAACATAATTAAAGCTACCCAAAGCTAAAGCATGGGTCCAGCTTTTGATTTCAGGAGCAAATTTCACCACTCCACCTATAGAACAGGTCATGGTACGGTCTCCTGTAATACCTGGAGTGCCTGTAAGAAGAAGATTATTTTTACTGGCATCCCATGTTCTTGCCGTCGCATTTTTTTGCCCACACTTCAATGCTCCGTCTACGGCTGCAATAACTCCTCCTGCAACCCCAGCAGCTGCGCCTATAGCCATCATTCCGATAAGACCTATAGCAGCAACTCCTCCCGTGCCAACGATCAATGCAACTACTACCACTACAGCCACAGCAGTTAAAAGTGCAGCCCAAAGCATATTCTTTGTACAGCCGAAATCGATCCAGCTGCTTGTAGCGGTATCCGCTACAGTGATATAGACTTCTCCTGAGCTTTTTTTATTGCTTTTTCTGGTTCCCTGTAGTTGTGCAGGCATCGCACCACTGGAGCACATCCAAAAATCTTTTTCTGTAATAATCTTATGTCCCATATTACAGTCTTTTTAGGGTTTGTTTTCGAGTATGGGCTTTTATCCTGTTTCTATCATCGATCCGCTGATGTTCAATTCCGTAAACGGTTTTTCTGATAAATTTCTCCTGATCTTTTTCATATTCTTTAGCCATAAAGATGAAAAAGCTTTTAATACAGTTTTTCCTGTCGAATTTTAAATTAAATCCGAGGCGGTAATTTCTTATAGAAATGCTCTTTATATAAGACTTTACATCAGGAAGTCGCTGTATTGTATTCATCTGACATTTTATATTTAAGAATTTCGTCGCTATAAAATGTATATTTCAATTTTGCATAAAGATTTTCAGGATCGGCAATTTCTTCTCTCGTAAGGGAAGCTTCTATGATTCTTCCTGTAGATTTTTCCGTTCTGTAAATCCCTTTTTCATTGAGTGAGGTTTCCAGTTTGGAAACATCGATCTGATTGGAAAACTGAATATACGCCCGGTTATAAAATCCTATGTTCAATAAAATGGATGGTTCTCCGGAAAGTTCTACAATCATTTCATCGGAAGACAGTAATGGGTTACTGCTATTCTTCAGGTCAAAACTCCAGTGTACATTGGCTGAATTAAAAAGGTTTAATGCATTTTCCTTGTAATTTCCCGGGATTTTCCGTCCATAGATTTTATTAAAATACATCAGGAAAAATTCATTATTCTGAATGCCTTCTATCAGCTTCTTTTCATCCTGGAAGATGTTATCATTTAAGATAATCGCATTTTTAATTTCAGGATTATTTTCTGCAATCTTTTCCATTTCAGCCTTGGTCTGCTGCCACTTTGAACGAATGACATTCATATTGGAAACTTCCACGACTTTGCCTTCACTATTTATGGTCAGATATAATTCATTATACAACCTGGAAAACGCATTCGTAAGTGCTGCCACCTCTTTAATTAGAGGATTATTGGCTTCAAGAAGAATGTGGTCCAGAACAATTATTTTTACTTTAATATGATCCTCTGCTACCTGTAGAACGGTGAAATCCCATCTTAACTGAGAACGGGAAATCATGTGTACATTTACCGCTTTAATATCTGAATCTATTATAAGAGTATATTGTTCAGAAAATTTATCTTTTATGTTGAATGATTCACTCATAGATCTGTTTAATTAATAAATGCGTCCCCACCATCGATCTTGGTCTGTCCGCCACCGAGATGATTGGCAGGAGATGAAAGATCAATTCCTTTGGTACCTACAACTCCGATTCCTTCTCCACTGATTCCAATGATCTTTCCGCTGAGGATAATTGTTCCGTCAGCTTTTAATGTAATTGAACTGGCACCTGTCTTGATGGTTACATTCGTGTCGCATTCTAAAGATATATTTCCGGCATTATCCATTGAAAATACAGAATTGGCACCACCGCCATCTTTACTTCCGACATTGATGACATTTTTGCTACCTGTATTTACTGTATTGTTATTACCTACTTTTACTGTCTTATTATTATTGGCATTGGTCGTTGCATTACCGGCACCATCAAACTTCATATTCGCACCTCCCTGATCCGTTAAAAAAACAGAACCAGCTCCGTCATCCAATTCCAGTTTATTACCACTTCTGCTGCTTAAGCTTTTAATATTATTTCCTGCTCCACCGCCACCGCCAACACCTCCGTGAAACATACCTCCCATAACAAAAGGACGGTCCGGATGTTGATGAACGAAATTAACCACAACCTGATCGCCGACTTCAGGGATGGCCATAAATCCACGATTTTTGCTTACTTTTTCACTTCCTCCACCATCGGGAGTCATCACTCTGATAAATTCCGTGGTTGCAGATCCGTTTTGCCAGTCAAACTGTACCTGTACACGACCCTGGTTTAAGGGATCGGTATTGGAGATCACTTTGGCAAACTGAGGTTCTGCTTTAGGGGTTTCAAACTCCGGCCGTGGAATAAATCCTGTATCAGATGCAATCGCATCAAATGTTCCTGTATAATATCCTCTTGCATCTACCTCATGAGTCATATCTATGATCATGAGTTTCGTGAAATAAGAGGTTTCATTACTGTCTGTTTTCCGCATCTCAATATCGGCAGTACATCCTGGATACAGGAAAGGAACAGTAGTGGTTCCTGAAGTAATGAAAACACTGGATGCTTTACTTCCCGCAGTACCTTTTTGGGATGCGTCAATGTCCATAAATGATGAAGCCTTAATCGGAGCTACTCTCAGAGATGGCGTTGTAAATGTTTTTTCTGAAATTTCGTATGCACGCTTGGCAATATCTGAAGTATGGGTAATTTTTGAATTACCAGTGGTTAGTTTTTCATTCTTACTGCTGTTATACCCATAAAAAGTAGGATTAACATGCTGAGCCTTCATTCTTATTTTTATATCCTGAACGCTGCTGCCATAAGTAAGCTTGATTGGTTTTTCCTGAGGCGGCAATTTTCCGAAATGAAGAACTTCACCGTCATAATAGAATTGCTCACCATAGGCTTCGGCAATTCTTGCAAGATAATTATAATGGGTTTCCTCATATTGGGAGCTGTAAGAGACATTTCCATGTTGTGAATCAACCCGGAAGTCAAACTTATTTTGTCCCAATCCTTCTTTTATAACCTGATCTGCGATGCTATTTAAGCTTATTTCTTTACCTCCTCCAAAGCTCTGGATATGAGGAGCCGCATCAAGCAGAACGGTAGGGCTTGATCCCGTAAGTACTACATTTCCAAGGCTGCCCTTCTCCTGGCTAAAACCTACTTCGGTAATAACCCCTACAAAACTTCTTTCAGGTCCATCTTCAACGTCTTTGTATTTAAATACGACAGTGATTCTTTTTCCAAGGAAATTTTGGGCTTCTTCAAGGTTATGGTTTTCCGGATTTCCCAGTGTATCATGAGCGAGCATTAAATCGAATTCATGATGTCTTGTAGCACTCTGTTTAAGCTTAAAGTGTTTAAAATGTTTTACAATTTTTCCTTCAATAATAATATCAAGTTTCACCACCCTATTGATACCCATGATCTGGCTTTGAGGGAGCGCATTCGCATTATGTATTTTGGAAGTAGGTTGCTTGGACCATACTTTATCTTCTATAACAGAAGGAGCTGTAGGCTGTACAACCTGGTTCATAAAAAGACCGGAGGCATTTTGCGCCATGCCTGAATAAGCCTGTGCTTGGGATAGCTTTTGGGTTATTTTCTGAACTTTCGGATTTGCTTTTTCCTGTATTTTTTCACTACCCTTTTGTATTGCCTGTGTTTTCACTGTATCTCCCAGTTGTTCTGCAGGACCTTTTATATTTTTGGGCGCCGACATTTTCGGCGATTGACCATCCTTAAACATAATCTTACTATTTGAATTGATTAGCTGATGTTGTGAAATAAAATCATCTTATGATCAGATAATTTTCTATATTCCCTCTAAACCAAAAATCATAAACACCTAATTAATAGATATATATGATATTTTTATAGAGTTACGGATCTCAAAACGAAAAAACAGAATAGTCAACTCTGGTGAGTAAACTATTCTGTACCAATTTTATTTTTACTAGGATGGTTTAATTAATTGCTGCTTCCACCTGGCCAGATACCTTCATAGATACCGTTACCATAATGGATTTTTTCTGCACTTACGATGAAGCTGATCAGCATACTGTTGTCATCCACAGCATCAAAGTCTACTTCGTGCTGAATAACATATCCGTTCTCCCATGTCAAAGTAATTAATGTTCCTTCTTCGTGAGATTTATTGAAAGTAACTTCACCTGTTGTAGGCTTGTATTTCCCGTTAAGTAAGCTTTCTAAGATGTCAGATTTTTCTGTAGCTTCGATCGTTAATTTGATGATTGCGTTGGAAGGGTCAGAAGCTACACGTCCTGAAACGTCTGTAGATCTTGATACGCTGTAATTAAGCTTTAATAATTTCTGACCTTCGCCTCCGTTGAATTTTAAGATTCCTCTTGAATTTGCTGCCATGATTTGTAAATTTTAATCGTTAATATTTTGTGATGTGGTGTTCAATTGTATAGCAAATATAGATTGCTTATTCTTAATCTGAAACTTTTTGATCACCTATCTGAGTTTTTGTAGTAATTCTACGATTTGGTGTAGTAATTCTACGACAATAGAAATAAACAACACATTAAAACACTTATAATCAACTAATTATAATTAAAATTCAGTCAATATATCTAATTATTTTTAACACCCAGCCGAGAGATATTAACAAAAAATTAATAAAATTTAGAAGGTGTTAACATAAGATTAGATTCAAAAAAAGCTGTGAAAATCACAGCTTAAATTTAAAATTTATATGCAATACTCCCGAGGACCTGGGTCGGATTTTGTGGAGTTAATCTTACCGACCATGTTTTTTCATTGGTCAGGTTATTCACTTTTATTCCTGCTCTGAAATTTTTATGATCATAAAAGACTGTAGCATCTAAAGTAGTATATGCCGGGATAATAACTTTAGCTGTTGTCGTATTGGTCTGGAAAGAATGATTTCCTTTATTTCCTCCAAAACCCACTCCGAGTCCTTTTAATTCTCCCGCCATGATTTGATAGCTCATCCATAAATTGTAAAGATTGGATGGTCCGGATAAAGCAGGACGCAACCCATTGATTTTTTCTTCTGCTTTGGTCATTTTACTGTCATTATAGGCATATCCAGCAATAATATTGAATCCACGAAAAGGGTTTGCAGTAAATTCTACCTCTACTCCTTTACTTCTCTGCCCTCCGTCTTGTAAAGAATACAGATTATTAACAGGATCAGGTCGCACCATATTTTTTACATCAATATCATAATAGCTCACTGTTCCTACCAGCTTATGTCCAAAAAGGTCTCCCTTTATTCCTATTTCTTTCTGGTTTGCCTGTTCCGGTTTGAAAGTGTTTCCGTTGATATCTGATCCTCCTTTATTGGTAAATCCATTCATATAGTTTCCGAAAATGGATACTTTGTCTTTTACCACCTGGTAAACCAAACCGAATTTTGGGGAAAAATTAGTCTGCCAGTAATCACCTGAGTTTACATTTTTAGCAATATCGGTAACTCCAAGATTTTGATATCGGTCTGCCCTCAGACTTACCATAGCCAGAAATCTGTCGGTAATATTGAAGACATCGGATGCATAAATAGCATAGCTGTTGTCTCCATTTTTTTCGATCCTTGGGGTTCCTGAACTAGCAAGATTATCTATCGTAGATTGATTGGCTGAATAGGTCGTATTGCTAGTAAAATCAAATGGAGCACCTGTCACCGTTACCCTGTCGAAACTATTCGCATTGTTGTAATAATCCAGCCCAATGATCAATCTGTTTCTATGTCCTGAAATCTGAAAGTCCCCAATAAAATTTTGTTGAATATTGGTCGCAATGAAATTGGTATTTCCCTTCATCACCTGTAAGCTTGCTTTTGTATCAGAAGTCCCATTGATGGCAGTAATGTATCCGTCTATGGTCGATCTTGCCCGTGAGAAAACGGTTTGAGATGTCCAGTGATCAGAAATCTTATAGTTCATTTGTGCAAAAATATTCATCATTTCTGTTTCATAAGCAATATCATTGCTTCCAAATAACCGGTTATAAGGAAATCCCATATCAGCAATAGATTGTACTTTATTGCTTTTCAGGTAAGGATTAAACCTCACAACAGAGGTAGCCTTCTCGTGACCATATTCGATGTCAAATAAAAGAGAAAGCCTGTCATTGATCTGATAGGAAATAGAGGGTGCCATTGAGATCGCATTACTAAATCCAAGATCCTGAAAGCTTTTCTGGTACGTGGCCGCACCATTTAACCGGAAAAGAATGGTCTTATCCTTATTCACTGGTGTATTAATATCTGCAGTAAACCTGTTGTAGTTCCAGCTTCCTGCCGTATAGGACACTTCTCCTCCGAAACCATTATACGGCTTTTTGGTTACCCTGTTAAATAAACCTCCATATGTCGACAGATTTGAGCCAAATAAGGTTGCCGAAGGTCCTTTAATAGCTTCAATTTTTTCAAGGTTTGCCGGATCAATGGTAGTGTAGGCAAAACCTGAGATCCCGTTTCTTACCATAGGCTCCGTGGTAAATCCACGGGAAAGGAATGTAACACGTCCCTGATTGGCAAGCATGGGAATTCCGGAACCCGGAATATTTTTTGAGATACTTCCCAGATTAACTGCAATCTGTTCCTGAATCAACTCTTTTGGAACACTGAGGTAAACCTGCGGGGTTTCGATATTTTTCAAGGGAAGCTTGGAAACATAAGGACTTTCCTTTTTAGAAAACTTATTGGTGACCGTAGATAAAGTAATTTCCTGAATAACGGAAATATTTTCTTTCTCCAGCTGGTAATTGACCACTGCTGGTTCATTCTGCTTTACATGTACTCCTACAATTTTCTCATTGGAGCCAATAACCTGTATTTTAAGGTGGTAATCTCCTTCCGGCAATTCATTAAAACTGAAGTTACCATTCTGATCAGTTAGGGTATGCTTATGAGTCTCTATCAGCTCTATGGTCGCTTCGGAGAGATTATCTCCATTATACTGTTTGAGAGTCCCGGAGATAGATCCTGAATTTTGGGCAAAAGCCCAACCCAAGCCCCCGAAAAAAAAGGCAACAATAACGGCACGTTTCATTTAGTCAATTTTTCAGCCGCAAATGTAAGTTTTATTTATACTAAGTAAAAATAAGAATAGGTAACATTGATTAAAATCATGTCCTTGTTCAAAAAGAAAAACCTTCTTTTATTTCTCTATTGATTATTTATAAGAATCGTGAAACTCTTTTTCAGTCTTGAAAATCCTTATGCTATCAGCCGGAAAAGGCTCCCCATTCAGAGAGATCTGAAATCCGCTGTTATCAGGAGCTATTGTTAGTTCAAGATTTCCCTTGCTTCCTGTTTTCCTGAAGGCTTCATTTGCTTTTTCCCAACTAAAAAAAGCACGCCCCAGGTATTGTTGTCCTTTTCCTGTTTCCCAGGTAAAGTTCAATTCTTTAGGTATTGCCCTTTCTTTGATCTGAATGTTATTAATCCATGGACGAAGCATCACTTCTGTTTCACCATTGTAAAAATCCAGGTTCATATCAAATAAGCGGAGTCCTTTATTCTGGGAGGTAATCAAAGGTTTCCAGGAATACTTTGTTCTATAATTATCCCATGTAACGGGTGATGCATCAGGATTAAAATCCCTTTTTTTAACCTCTTCTCTGGTCATGCTCCATTTCGCAAACAGCTTTTTCTCAAGCTCTTTATCATTTTTTACTACATCGGCCTGAAACCTGCCTAATTCTATTTGAACAGCACGAAAACGAAGCCATACAACTACCATTCCCTTGGGAGCAAAACCAAAAACCAAAGTTGAAAAGCTATTGTAAGGATTTTGTGCACTTCCAAAAGTTTCATTTCGTCCCAGGTTTTTATATTCCTGAAGTTCTTCGGTGTAAAGAGGAGCTTCACTTTGTGCATAAGCCCGTTCCATATAGTCTTTAATTTTATCTTCCGGAAAGTCCGCTTTCAGATGGTAAAAAGTATCTTCATACCCTGCATAGTAAGTAATATCAGCTCCAATCGGAGTTCCATGCTGCTCGGTCCATCCTTTTCCGGATGTCCCCCATTCACCTGATGTTCCGCCATAAGGCAAGCTGGCAGGAATGCCTTCGAGGGTTATGATCTTATCATCAACGAACTCTATTCTATATGGATTGGCTGGAGCACATATTTCTACCTGAAACTGGGGTATTTCTTTTTCTTTCATTTTCTGACAGCTTATATTTTGGGCAAAAATTGCCAATAAAAACAATATCTTAATAAATCTCATATCAATTTCATTATTTTTGAGAAGCGGGTTGTACAGGAAGCGGGGGATCAGAATCATTGCTTTCTTCCCTTATCAGTGCCGGATCCTTCAAACATTTTGCGACAAGGAAGTTTTGGGGATCATCTCTGTATTTCAGTTCTTTAGCCGGCTTCTGTTTTATTTTAACATATGGATAAATGATCCTGAGATGCTGATCGTTTGTACTATTCTTTTTTTCGTATTGATTTTTATTTTTGTTAAAAGAATAAGTTCCCAGATCTATTTTATCCTGAACAATATGATAATCTTCATTCAAATATATCTTATCCTGATCGAAAATTGAATATATTTTGTCGAATTTCGCCAGTATATTTTCCGGTTTTTCTTCTTCAATATCAGTGGTGTTTCCCAACTTAAGCGGTGAGCGGCGCACGAGGTTACTATCTTTAATGTGTCCCTCCTTAATCGTAATGATGCCATTAAGTTCAGAAATATCCTGTTCTTTTTCAAGAAAGAATAACAACAGATCGTTGCTCATATTGTCCAGCGGAAATACATTTACAACATCAGCGTTATTTTTTACGGTCAGATCCTGTACTTTATTTTGAAATGGAATGAAGTAACCAGTTTGTCCGCAATCTTCGGTAAGGCGGACAGGACGCAGAATATCTGATTCTGTACTCATGTATATCTTGTTCCGGATGATCTGCTGATCGGTAATAATCAATCGGTTTTCACCAGGAGTTTTCCTACTATATAAGAGGTATTCTGATTTTGGGTGGATAGGATTAAAAACCAAAGCATTATTTTGTATTGACGCTCTTCCAATAGCAACCGTGGACGCTCCTATCGCAACAAACCGGTTATCAGGAAAAATATACAGATAAATCTGCTTTTCTCCAAAATAATATTGTCCGGTTATGTCTGGCGTTTTCTGACCATAATTATAATTAAAAATGAGTACTAAAAATAAATAGATCAATCTTTTCAGCTTATCCATCCTGTATATTCCTTTTTCTGTATTTCGCTTCCAATGCGCCTCTTTCCTTAGGAGCATTATCATTAGGTCTTGTATCTAACCCAATCTGATTGGTCTTAGCAGACCAATGAAGGTACTGATTTCTAAGTATTTTCAGATCTTCTTTATCGATATGCCCTAAATAGGAAATAGCTTTAATATCCTTTATATAACGGGAAGAGGAAGAGGTATCCCCTGAATTATATGCTTCTATATATTTATTCCGGAGATCATTGCATGCATTCATATATGTGGATAACTGCGAATAGATCTTCTTCATAAAGCTGTCATTTATTTTATGATTTTTTTCGATGACATCTTCCAGATACTTAATATCATTATTTCTGGAATAATGAAACATTTGGTTTAAGGGAATTTTATCATACATATTGGAAAGCTTCCTTGTTCCTACCAAACCATAATATTGTGCTCCTTTATTCCACCACCGGTCATAATTGACGTCTTTTTGGTAAAAATATTTAATTTTCAATTGGTCTTCATGATACCAGCCTTCTTCTACAACAATTTTTTTAAATGCTTCACACTCTTTATGCGTTTCTACATTCTGATAAGGATCATAAGGATCACAATACAACACGGAAATTTCCTCTCCAATGCCGTAGGACCCTCCAATATCGGAGTGAACTCCCGGAAGGGTAAATTCCAGACCATACAATCCTGTACTATTGATGTTAGTAAGGTCAAAATTATCCCTGTATTCATCATCAGAAGCCAACTGCAGGGCAAACTGTACTTTCCCTCTTCCAATGGTATCCAGCCCCAGCTGTTTGGTATCATTATCAATACCAAAGCCCCCTCTGTGATTAAGTCCATAGGACGCTACCGTATCATATAGCCCGGCAAATCTGAATCTGATCTCTTTAACCTCCAGTCCCTGCGCCAGGAGACAAGCTCCAAAATAACCATGTTGATTTATAAATGCATCTTTGGATCCATCTTTATCACTGATGGTCAGATATCCGTCTTTGATGTCTTCAGGTGGAAAAACCTGCAGGACTTTTCCAAAGTTAGAATAAGAGACATAAGCTTTTGAGTTGGCTACATGTACAAAATGTCTTGCCGCCGCTGCTCCGCGGCTAAACCCGAACACATTTACAGTTAGAATATTGATCGGCCTAATGTTATTTTTTAATTTATCTACAATCGCCTGTGCTCCCTTTAAACATCCTTTAGCCACCTTGGCGACTACTCCTGTGCTTCCGGTACCTTGTGCAACTCCTTTCAGGATACTATCGCTTTCTTTATCTTCTGTTCCGATCCCCTCAATGTACCACGACACCTGGTTATCCGCATTGGGATCTATAGCGTCATATCCTTTCGCTACGTTCGTAAATTCATTGTTGTAGCTATCATCCTTATCGCTGCTGGCTTCCTTAAAACCTCCACCCAGCATGGTATTGGTTTTATTATTCTGGGTTCCGTCAAAAAAAAGATTCAAGCTGATATCAATCGAATTTACGGGCTTATCATTGGGGTTTACTTTTTGTGCCTGTCCATAGCTTACCCCGGAATCCTTGCCTTTCTGCTCTACCGAAACCGAACTGTTATGCTCTATGCCTTCCTTGGCGTAGGTTAAATAATTCCCTCCGGTTCTCGTAGTCGTCTTACCTTCTACAAAATACTCGATGCTCATGACTAGTGATTTTTAGATTTCTCACCACTATTGTTTTGAACTTCTTTTTCAGCGTGATGTTCTACTTTTCCTTCACTATTGACCTCAACTCCTTTTAAGCTGGTCAGCTTGTGTTCTTTTTCTCCGTATACCTCCATGTCTCCTTTCACATAATGGCTCATTTTTCCAATGACATTGGTTGTAAAATCCGCTCCGGTAGTCACATATTTCATAGACCCTACGCTTTCCGTATTATTGAGCATTATTTTATCCATTTTGTTCATCCCGACATAGGTATTCATATTTTCTCCAACATTAATATTCATATTCCGGCAGTTCAATGTCATGGTTTCAGGAGCTGTGATTGTGATGTTACTTCCGGTGGTGTCCAAATGGATCTTATTTCCCGATTTATCCGTAATAATGATGCTTTCATCTTCTGTAAAAATAATACGGTGCCCACTTCTTGTCTGAATGGATTTTACACGGTTATCTACTCCTCCTCCTAAACCTACACCACCATGAAACATTCCCCCCATTACAAACGGGCGGTCAGGATGGCTGTGAACAAAATTGACCATCACCTGGTCTCCTACTTCCGGTACGGCTACGTAGCCTCTGTTTTGAGTAATCTGATCCGTTCCCCCTGCATCAGGAGTCATTACGCGGATAAAATGGGTAATATCATTAGTCTGCCAGTCAAATCTTACCTGTACCCGTCCCTGGTTTTCAGGATCGGCATTGGAAATTACAGTGGCAATCTGTGGTTCTGCTTTCGGAATTTTAAAATCCGGTTTTGGTAAAAATCCGGTGTCCGATGCAATGCCTTCAAAGCTTCCCTGATAATGACCGATTGTATCGATTTCATGGGTGGTTTCGGTGACCATAATCCTGGTGAAATAATCACTTTCATTGGTATCAGGCTTACGCATCTGCACATCTACAATACATCCCGGATGTAAAAAAGGCACCGTAGTTTTTCCGGAAATGGAAAAAACACTTACCGCTTCACTCCCCGCAGCACTTTTCTGGGAATATTCCACATCAAGGTGTGTTGACGCTTTTACAGGTGCTACCTGCAGAGCCGGTGTTTTGAAGATTTTATCATTATGGGCATACGCTGTTTTGGCAAGATCACTTACATGCTGGATCGGTGTTTCACCGGAAGTAAGCTTTTCATTTCTACTGCTGTTGTATCCATAAAACTGAGGCTTTGTATGAACTGCTTTCAGTTCTACTTTTACATCATTGGCATTACTCCCGTAGGTAAGTTTGATCGGTTTATTTTGAGCAGGAAGCTTTCCAAAATGCAAGACTTCTCCATCATAGAAAAATTGTTCACCGTAAGCTTCCGCCATTCTCGCCAGATAGTTATAATGGGTTTCATCATACTGACTGCTATAAACAATCTGGGAATAATCATTAGTATCTATCCTGATATCAAACCGGCTTTTATCGATGCCCTGTTTAATCACTTCCTCTGCAATAATCCCCATATTAACGGCCTGGTCACCTCCAAAACTCTGAATATGCGGAGCACCGTCCAAAAGGATGGTAGGGCTATATCCTGTTAAAACAATGTTCCCAAGGCTCATTTGCTCCTGGCTGAATCCCACTCCTGTAATTACTCCTACAAACGTTCTTTCGGGACTGTTTTCTATGTCTTTGTAAGAAATCACAGTTGTAAGACGCTTACCCAAAAATTTATTGGCTTCTTCCAAAGTATGTGTTTGTCTTCCTCCAAGTGCATCGTGCGCTAAAGTAAGCGTAAACTCGTGGTGACGTTGTGCACTTTGCTTCAAAGTGAAATGCTTATAGTATCTGATCACATTTCCTTCGATCACAAGAGACAATTTTACGAGACGGTTGATCCCCGTATGATGGCTCTCCGAAACGCGATCAGCATTTTGTGAAGGACGAAAAGAAGGATTTTGGGATATGTTGGGTGATTTTGTTTTCATATAAACTGCATTTGGATCGTTAAACATTATTATTAAACCTTAATCATTACTTTATTTCTTCCTGACAGAGCGGCTCAGTATTTTATTCTTTTTTAAAAGAAAATCAGGCATGAGATCTACCGGCAGATAGAATATGCTTTCGCCGCTTTGCTTGAGCTCATCCATGATTCCCGGATTCCAGGTAAGTATTTTATCTACATCTACGTCCAGTTCTTCGGCTATAATACTTAAGTCAAACCCGGCATTGATATCTGTTTCAGCTAAATTAGGTGCGGTATATTGGCCTGTTCTGTTTTCAAATATCATATTCATGCGTGAATTGTTATAATCATTCAGAACGCTTTGCAATTCACCTGTGGCATAGCAGGCATTTAAATATTTTTTAACATGGTTTATTGTTTCTCCGGGAAGATATTTACTAAAAATATGATATTGCGAAGATCCCGCAGCATCCATTGCTCTTGAAATATTACCCTCGCCACAGTTATAAGCTGCAACTACAGTTACCCAGTTGTTGTATTTTTTGTATAGCTTCCCCAGGGAAATCACCGCTGTTTTGGTACTTCTGTATAAATCCGAACGGCTTTGCTCAGAAAGACCGTATTGATTGGCATGTGCCGTCATAAACTGCCATACACCTACCGCACCGGCACCGGAAATTTGTTTCCGGTCAAAACCGGATTCAATCAGGGCTAAATTTCTAAGATGCCTTGGTAACCCTTTTTGAGAAAGTGAATACTCTATAAATTCTACAATCTCTTTGTTCGAACTGATGATACTTTTATATCTTCTCACACTGTTTTCGGAAGTATCAGAAGCTGAAAGAAACTGCCCATTTACAAAATGAGAAGAAATCAGCAACAACATTCCGGTTACAATATGTTTGAAATTAAATTTCATTGTACTAATAACTATTTTAAATTAAAAATAAAAACATTTTAAAATGGATTTATCTTAACACTACGCCACACTCCATGTCAGTTTGTCCTCTTCAGCATTCCAGCCTACATGGATTGTCTGCCCGGATTTTACTTCTTCACGAACGATCATTTTGGAAATAGGTCTGGCCAGCTGTGCACGGATAACACCTGAGATCTGCCTTGCTCCATATTTACTGCTAAAGCCTCCAAGTGCAAGATTTTTTACAGCCTCGTCACTTATTGTAAGCGTCATACCCAGTCTGGTTAGTGAAGTATGGAGTGATTTCAGCTGAATATTAAAGATCCTTTCTGCAATAGATTCGGTAATTGGTGCAAAAGGAATGATCTCCGTAATCCTTGCCAAAAATTCCGGTCTGAATCTTCCGGAGTTCGACATGATCTGCATTAATGAAGAGGATTCAGGAACCTTACCTTCTTCAAATTGCTTTACAATTTCTTCACTTCCGATGTTGGAAGTAAATAATATAAGGGCGTTACTGAAATCTCCTTCCTTTCCGAGTTTATCATGCACTTTACCCTCATCCATAATCTGAAGGAATACATCAAAAACTGAATGGTGGGCTTTTTCAATTTCATCAAATAAAACCACTGTATACGGTTGCTGTCTTATTTTATTAACCAGCATTCCTCCTTCTTCATATCCTACATATCCCGGAGGAGCTCCATAAAGCAGGGCTGCGGAATGTTCTTCTTTAAATTCAGACATATCGAAACGCACCATCGCTTTCTCATCATTAAAAAGAAGTTCAGCCATTGATTTGGCCAGCTCTGTTTTTCCTGTTCCTGTAGGTCCCAGTAAGAAGAATGATCCTATTGGCTGACCTGGCTTGTTCAGTCCGCTTCTGTTTTCAACGATAGCATCAGAAAGGATCTTTAAGGCATGATCCTGCCCGACTACACGGTTCATAAGAAGAGATTCCATATTAAGAAGTTTCTCTTTTTCCTGTGCCTGAATCTTACCTATCGGAATATTTGTTTTTGCAGCCATCACTGCGGCCAGTTCCAGACGGTCAACTTTTTCTCTTTTTATGGAAGCATGCTGAAGAAGCTCAGTATAGGTATCATCGATGATCTTTTTAATCTGGTCTACAGGCATTGAGTTATCGATCGCAGGTTGCTCACTCAACGATCCCCACAAAATAGGGCTGATCTTATCCCTTAACAAATTATAAGTCCATATCAGCTCATCTGCCTGATCCTTAGCATCAGGATATTCTTCTTTTAGAATTTCTTCATAACTTTCTTTCCAGCTTTCCAGCTCTTTTTCGGAAAGTTCATCAAGCATTTTGATGGCAGCCATAGTCCTGTCCAGCAGATCAATCGCCGCATCAGGAAGTTTTTTACCTTTTGCATAGCGCTTCGCTAAACGTACACATTCCGGAAGGGCTGTTTTTTCAACCTCAATATTATGGTGTTTTTTGTAACCTTCAAGAAGAACATCGATCATTTTCACACAGGTTTTCTCATCCGGTTCATTTACCGTCAATACCTCAAAGCGTCTGTTAAACGCCTGTTCAGGTTCGATGATCTTCCGGTATTCCTCCTGAGTGGTAGCTCCGATAACCGTGATCTCGCCTCTTGCTAATTCAGGCTTCAGTAAATTGGCAACATTTCCGATGCTCCCCTTTGGATCTAAAAGTGTATGAATTTCATCAATGAATAAAATAGCTTTTTCAATCTTTTTACATTCATTAATTACTTTCTTAAGGCGATCTTCAATTTCACCTTTATAGGATGTTCCTGCCAGCAGTGCTCCTGTGTCCAACTCCAATAAAGTGGCATTTTTTAGCATTTCCGGAACATTTCCCTTGATAATTTCAGTAGCAAAGCCTTCTACTAAAGCTGTTTTACCAACTCCGGGCTCACCAATGATAATCACATTAGGTTTACTTCTTCGGCAAAGGATCTCTACTAGCATCCTCAATTCTTTGTCCCGTCCGATAATATTTTCCAATGTCCCTTGTCTCGCCTGTGCTGTTCTGTCTACACAATAGTTTTTGATCGAAGGAAATGAGGCGTCCGTAAAATCCGAAGTATTGGAAAAAAGAGACGAAAATTCACCATCTTCCGCTGTGCCGTAAGGCATATCCTTCCTGTATAGGGCGAATATCTCATGCTCTCTTAAGGGAAGGGATTTCAACTGCTGCAATGTAAATGCAACCTGAGGCTTTACAATAGCAGTAAGTATACAAATAGGAGTGATCTCATCAAGTCCAAGTTTCAGCCTGATGTCATCTGCCTCTTCGGTAATTTTATCTACGTATTCATCTTGTCCCACATCATCAGGAAGATGGGTTGTTTTAGGATAATCTTCTATGCGAACATCGGCCCATTCGTAAAAGTATCCAGGGTCTTTATCAATATTTTTCAGAAATTCATTAAGTCCTATATCTTTGTGCATCAAAGCCTGTAAAAGATGTGGAGCTCCATATGTGGCATTATAATTTTCTCTTGCAATGGATTGTGCAATATGAAAAAGCTGTTTTACGGTTTCGTTGGTTACTAGTACTCCCATTGATAATGTTCTTATTAATATGTTTTGTGTTGTTGTATGCAAATAGTTTCACGTCTGCCTGTACAGTTCATCAGCAGGAATGTTCTTACATTAAAATATCATGAGCCTCATCAGCAGTAATATGATCAGAATAGGGTCTTATTGGTAAAGTACACATCTGCAGATCCTTAATGAATCTGCCGGGTTTCTGTGATAAACGGAAAGAAATTCCGTAGGTATGTTCAGGTATCGGTAGCATATTTTTGCGATTGTGGTGAGGCTTAAAGGTAAAAAAAAATATCCAATCAGGATTTCTTTTAGGCAAAGTATTCCCTGATAAAGATTTCAGATTGTCTTTTCTGTGGGTATCTAAATTATCTCAGGCAAAAAAGACTGTCTTTTTATGGACAGTCTTTTTCTATGAATGTGGATTAAATGTGCCTTTTTTAATTAGCTTGATGGCCATAGACCTTCATAAATACCCTGACCATAATGAATGGTCTCAGCGCTTACGATAAAGCTGATCAGCATACTGTTTTCATCTACTGCATCGAAATCTACTTCATGCTGAATAACATATCCGTTTTCCCACTTTAAAGTAATTAAAGTACCTTCTTCATGAGATTTGTTAAATGTAACTTCTCCGGTGGTCGGCTTATATTTTCCATTAAGTAAGCTTTCCAGAATATCAGATTTTTCCGTTGCCTCTACTGTAAGTTTTATAAGTGCATTTGAAGGATCTGATGCTACCCTTCCCGATACATCTGTAGATCTGGAAACGCTATAGTTAAGTTTTAATAGTTTTTGACCCTCGCCTCCGTTGAATTTTAAAATCCCTCTAGAATTTGCTGCCATGATTGTAAATTTTTAATCGTTAATTGTATATTGTAACTCAATGAATGTACAACAAATATAGTACCCCTGCTGCTTTTATAAAAGTTTTCAAATGGATTTTTACAAATTTGTAGTAGTTCTACGATCATCGATGTAGCAACATTTTAGAACTCCCTGGCAATGATTCTTTTGCAATAATCCGGAATTGATAATCCGGAGATATTTCTTCAGGATTTCAATATGTGTAAATACAAAAAAGGCGGAAATAATTCCGCCCTATAATTGATTTTAATGTTTTGTATACTCTGGTTCCTCTACCGGAAGCATGGTCGGCATAAAATATTCATTTAGCCAATAGAAAGTCTGTCCGTTTTGCTGGATTTTCACCGCCGGATTATTTCTGTGAGTAAGCAATCTTTCTCCCAATTCTTTGTAGTTAAGGAAATATTTTCTTACTGTTTCATTTAGAACGATCTTAGATTTTCTCCAGCCCTTAAGCTTATATTTTGACATTAGTTCCTCTTCAGACAAATCGAAACCTGTCGTCAATCCCACCGCATAAGACATAGGCTGCTCATAAAGATCACCTTTATCTAAGAATTTTGCTGTCGGATTATATTTTTTAACAAGACGAACATATTCTTTAATTGCTTTTGACTGGTTGAAGTCTGCTCTTGCCGGACCAGTTTTCTCATATACTTCCCTGTAGAAAGCTTTTAGGTTATCATATTCTGTTTCAGAGATCAGAATTCCTT
This sequence comes from Chryseobacterium sp. LAM-KRS1, assembly GCF_013184525.1. Lineage (GTDB taxonomy): Bacteria > Bacteroidota > Bacteroidia > Flavobacteriales > Weeksellaceae > Chryseobacterium > Chryseobacterium proteolyticum. Next base: position 324,455 of record NZ_JAAOIZ010000006.1, on the reverse strand, counting down.
TTTCAAGACCTGGTTTATAATCTTTAAGATCTTTTGGAATATACCCTTTTACCAGGAACGGACTTCCGTAATTGATCAGCTGAGCGGCAATTCCCGCCGGAACGCGATTGGTAAGTCCCGGATACAGATATTTATATTTCAAATCCACATCTGTTCTTCCTGCTCCTACTGAGGAATGGAAATAAGCATTCAGGGAATTATCGATCGACATATTATCCATGGTTACCTGTGAAATTAAACTATCAACTGATTTTTTCAGATAGCCCGGTGTCGTTACATCTCCTTTTTTAGGGAATATTACAAATCCCTGAGACATACTTTGCTTTGGATAGTCTAAAGAGAAGAAGCCTTCATCTCCTTCCACAAGGTTAAAGTTATTCTTAGTTAAAACATCATTCTGGTTAATGATTTTTTGCTTTTTCAGCTCAGCAATATTTTTTGCCGTATTGGAAACAACATTCTGCCCCAGCAAAACGAAGTCATTATACGTATCAGATGATCTAGAGCTCGTCTGGAACATGATCAGCCTTGCCTGTGCTTGCGTAAGAGAATTGATTACTCCATACATATTCCCGCTCTGGTTGGCAGATGTCCCCACTGTAATTACAAGGTTCGTTTCATCAGGAACCGTTGAAAGAAGATTTCCTGCCGCCGTTAAACCTTCACTTACGGGTTGATATCCACTGTTGGTAGGACAATTCATCTCATTAATCTTATCTTCTATGAAAGAGATTATTTTACTGTAATCAGTATTTAAGCTGGAAACAGCTACATTATCTCCGCAAGAATTGTTTTTATAGAGAACCACTCCATATTTTACAGAATTGAAATAAGAAGGCTTTTCAAATCTTAACTGCAGGTCCTGTAACAGGGACTTTACAATCGGAGCATAGAGTGCATTAGGTGCACTGATATCTAAAGCAAAAACAATGTTGATGTTTTTATTTCTTTCCGTGATCTCACGATAACGATCAAAATAAATAGGTTCTCCCAATACATTTAAGACATAATTCTTACTGTAGTCCAGGATATTGGTAAAATATTTGGTTTTAGAATCCGGAGTTGGTGCTTCTTTTAATGCAAGCTTAACAGGGTAAATATTTTCAAGTGGCGTTCTCTTATTAACATCCGTAAGAAGAATTGCAGTCCTGCTTGCGGCATCACTACCTCCCGGCGCTCCTTCATGTAACCCTAAAGCCGTTTCTGTAACACCGGTTGTATTCTTCATTTTTACTGCAGAACGTTCCCCCCATGCTGAAATCACATTGGAACTTACCCAGCCATACAATCCTGTACTGATACTATCGATGTCAATATTCGGTTTTTTACCCACTAAAAATCTTTTGTTATTCTCAGCTTGTTTGTAAACATATACAATTTGACCGTTAGGTATCTTTACATTCGCATTTTCGATCAGACTTGGAGAGTTGAACACCATGATCGAATCATTTTTATAATATCTTTCAGCACTTCTGATAACATCACTATTGCTTGGTACCACAGCAACTCTTACCGGATAACCGGTCTTTTCATCTTTTAAAGAGCTGTTCCAAAGCAATAGCTCGGACTCAGGAATCCATCCATAGGTCTTAATAGCCTTCGAAGAAACTTTTTTCATTAAAGCATCCGGAATATACTCGGCTACTTTTACCATGCCGTCTCTATGCTTTAAGACCATTAAAGGTTCTAAGAATTTTACTTCTTTATATGATTTTTCGTCATTTTTATCAAGATAAGCCGTATTTCTGGAACGATCCGAAATGGCAATCCATGGAACGGACTTCTTTGGATAACCATTCATCACTGAGGCATTATCAATTTGCCCGTATTGCGTTGGCTCCGGAGTTCTTTTCGATGGTAATTTTACCTGACAGCTGGTCAGTAAAAATGAAACTCCGATATAATATGCTGCTAGAGGAAATTTATTTTTCATCCTATTTTCTTTTATAATTTGGTGTGCCCGATACAGGGTTGTAATTATTTACTTTGGTTAATATCCACTTTGGTTACACAATTCTGTGTATCATCAAAATTTACCTTAACGGTCTGAATAACATTATTTTTATCAAACTGAAGTCCCGCGCAATACATGTAAAAGTTATTTACTTTACTGTCATTCACCTTCACAACCGTATTCTCATTATTACAAAGGTATTTCTGAAGAAGGTAATTATAGTGTGAATTGAAATTACTCCCGTTGGCAATCTGCTGCAAATGATATTTAAAATCATTATCGATTTTTGCATAAGCGTCTTCTACGCTTACATCCTGATCATTTAATGCATCATAAGAAGGATCAATTCTAATGTGGTGTATAATCGGTTCAATGCTTTCATCGGTGTATAAAGTAACAATATAATCTCCCGGTTCTTTATAGGAGTAGATTGCTAGCTTATCTTTAGAATCTGTAGTTCCGCTTTCCCCGAATTTCCAGCTGAACTGTTTAGCATCGGAGATCGCACGAAACTGTACATTCTCGAATTGCATAGCCCGTAATGGTGCATCTATGGTTGTTTTTACCATCGCTGTATCTTTTGCTTTCTGAATTGCTCTGGCAGAAACCAGTACAGGGAAGGACTTAGAGTATTTATTATCGATAATAAGCGTTACCGGATAATATCCCGGTTTGTTATAAAAGTGGATACCACTGCTTTTCTCAGAAGTTGTCCCGTCTCCGAAGTTCCATTTTTTGCTTTTGGCAAATTGTGTTTTATCTTCAAATACCAATGTATCCCCTACACTTAATGTAGATGGATATACAACCCCTACAATATCATCTGCAGAATGAATGACCTTTTTCTGCAACCAGAGTGCAACAAGAGCCGCAATCAGCAATGTCGCTATAACACCGATAATAATGTTCTTTTTGTTCTTTTGAAAATAATTCATAGTTATAATGTGATGTGTGATTGATTGAGTATTAGTTTTTACCGTTTACTGGGTTCTTTCTTTTAATGCATTCTGTCGCTGAAAGACACGGTCTTTGGTTTCTTTAAGTCCGATCAGGCAATCCTGATACTGTTTTTGAAAGAGTTTGATATCTTCTGTAGTTCTTGAGATGATCTTTTTGTCCTCAAAATACATTTTATAGAATTGTGCAATCTGGGGATAAGCATCTTTTCTGATGTCTATATATTCCGGACCAAAGCTGTTATTAATATCATTAATCCCTGTCTGAATAGAATTTTCCACAAAAGGTTCTGTGGTTTCATCCGTAAGTCTGCTCACCTGGATGAAAGTACTATCCTGCAAACGCTGGGTTAATTTTTGTTGCTGATCAAATTTGGCTTTTTGTTCAAGTTTCTGAATGGCAATAATATCATCTTCAGAAAATGGCGATTTGAATCTTTTCAGGAAAATAATTCCTAAAAATATGAGTGCTGCCAAAAGCATTAAAATCAAATAAAAAAATTGATATTGCTTTTCTTTTTTGGATAATGTGATGTGTCCCTGCATAACTTATCTTTTTCTTCGACTTCCTGTAAACTTTCTGGTAGGATCTATCTTCAGTACCTTTTCCATACTTCCTACTTTCCCCATGCATCCGTTGACATCTCTTATTGCGATTTTTTTCTGGTTGGAAACCTCTACAATACGATTTTTCAAAGTCAGCATCGGACTTATTTGTTTCATTAAGACAGCATAATGCTTAAAATTATCCGCACTGTCTTTTCCCATAATGTTTTTAGCATTATTCACATTGTCTATAATATCATTTCTTAGGAAAATATCATTTTCCACTCTGTTGAGCCTGCTCATTCTGCTGAAAATAGTATCCACCTGAACTCTAAGAATATCGCTGCGGCCCAGTAATTCTCTGTAGGCTTCCGCATCACGGCTTACCCCTTCCGTTTGGGCATCATAGCTTTTAAAAAAGAAAAATACGCTGGTGAAAGAAACAGCAGCCAGGACAACAAAAGACAGAACAAACTTCCAAATGCCTATTCTGACGTCTGATTTATTTAATTTTTTCTCTCTATTTGAAGACATATTTTGTGGTTTGTTTGGGTCTGTGAAAGTATAAAAAAAAAATTTCCTGCACAATATCTATCTTTTCCGTGATATAACGGATCATTTTTCATTTAAATTAAGATTAATTTTAACTTTAATAAGTTTTTATTAATTTAGACCCCTAAATTTAATTATCATAAGCCAAATCGATATTAAATATTAACGTGAGTAAAATATTAACTAATACTGTGCGATTCTCAATAGCAGACAGCGATTTTTATTTTAAAAAAATACTTGTCAAAACGCTTTTGGAAAACCCGTTTTACATGCTTCTCAATGATTGTAATAACGGGCATGAACTCGTGAACAGAATTTACAGAAGACAGGAAGACGTCTTTATCATTGAACTATTTATGCCTGTATTAAGCGGAATTGAAGCGATAAAATACATCCGTAAAAGCAATTCCGAAACTCCCATTATTACCTATTCAGGAACCTATCAGGAAGATATGGCTGAAATACTTTCCAAAATTCCCAATATCTATTATTGCGAAAAGAAAAGTAATATCATTCGAGATATCATAAAAGGACAGGTAGCGTCAGACACCTTCAACTATGAAGCATATTCCAAAGAATGGGAACAGCAACCCCTTGCTGTTATGGAGTATATGGAACGGCAAAAAAAGAGCCAGGAAGAGCTTTCTTCCACAGAGATCCAGCTGATGAAATTTTGCTATGAAGGCTTTAGTAATAAGGAAATCGGAGAGAAACTTAATCTTAGTACGAGAACGATTGATACCTACATCAACAGGTTAACGGAAAAACTGGGACTAAAGACAAAACTTCACCTGATCCGCTTTTGCGTAGAAAACGGATATTACAATTCCAGCATGTAAAAAACATCATTACGTAATATATAGAGAGAGTAAATATAAAACCATCAACCGTTTACCGAAATTTTTTTTACCACTAATTTGCTAGTATTCAATTTTTTTAACTAAATTTGCACACCTAAAATTTAAAATTAAAAAAGGAAATGACAAAGGCAGAATTGGTAAACACCATCTCAAATAAGTTGGGAACAGAAAAGAATGAAACACAGAAAGTTGTAGAAGCTTTTATGCAGGAGATCAGAACTTCTATGTATAATGGAGATAACGTTTATCTAAGAGGTTTTGGTTCTTTTATAATTAAAACAAGGGCTGCTAAAACAGGAAGAAACATTTCTAAAAACACTGCAATTGAGATCCCTGCTCACAATATTCCTGCTTTCAAACCATCAAAATCTTTTGTTGAGAAAGTAAAAACTAAAGTTGCAGTAAAATAAAAATTAACTGAATATTAACTAGTTACTAAAAAATTTAAAATTATGCCAAGCGGAAAGAAAAGAAAAAGACACAAGGTTGCAACTCACAAAAGAAAGAAAAGAAGAAGAGCGAACAGACATAAGAAAAAATAATCTCCTTTTTCGAGATTTAAAAATATATTAATATAGTTGGTGTTTTTAATTTTTTAATCTACACCGACTATATTTTTATTTATAACTATAGGATTCCCAAAAGATCGGGACAGGTTTTATTTCATTGAAATAAATAACACAACTTTCATTATGAATTCGTAAATTTATACATGCATTTATTAAAGAAAACCATGCCTGTTTCCTATAATCTTAACAATTTTATCTTATAACAAAATGAAGAAAGAACTAATAGTTTCGCATGAGGATGAACTTACAAAGATTGCATTACTGGAAGACGGAAGACTATGTGAACTTCATGAGGAAGAGGACAAAAGTGATTTTATAGTTGGAGACTTATTTATAGGAAAGGTAAAAAAGCTGGCACCTAACCTTAATGCCGCATTCGTAAATATAGGTTACGACAAAGATGCGTTTCTGCATTATCAGGACCTGGGGCCACAATATCTTACTTATAGAAAATTTTTAAAGGACACCATTTCTAAAAAGCAAAGTTCTTCAAGCTTAAAAAATTTCGAGATACAACCCGAAATAGACAAAAACGGAACTGTGGATAAGGTCATTGCAAAGGATGACATTGTCCTGCTGCAGATTACCAAAGAGCCTATCTCCACAAAAGGGCCAAGGATCTCTACCCAGGTATCTTTAACAGGACGTTTTTTGGTTTTAATTCCTTTCGACAACAAAGTTTCTATCTCCAAAAAGATTAAAAGCTTTGAGGAAAAAGAAAGACTAAGAACTCTTATCGAGAGTATCAAACCTGAAGGTTTTGGTGTGATCATAAGAACCGTTGCCGAAGGAAAAAAAGTGGCTGATCTGCATAACGATATGAATCAGCTGATTCAGAAATGGGAAAGTACTTTTAAAAATATCCAGAAAAATAAAGTTCCATCTAAGGTCTTAAGCGAAGAAGATAAGGCTTCAGCTATTTTAAGGGACAATTTTAATCAGGATTTCGTGAGTATCATTTGTGATGATGAACAAATGGTGGAAGAAATGAAAAATTATGTAGAAGTAATTGCTCCTGAAAGAAAAAATATTGTTCAGTTTTATGATTCTCACATTCCTCTTCTGGAATATTACAATGTTGAAAAACAGCTTAAACAAAGCTTTGGAAAACACGTCAACATTCCAAGTTCTAAAGGAGCTTACCTTGTTATTGAACATACGGAAGCTTTACACGTAGTCGACGTGAACTCCGGGAATAACATTACAACCGGAAATGCAGCCAATAAAGAACACGCTCTCAACGTGAATAAAATGGCCGCAACAGAAATTGCAAGACAATTGCGCCTTCGTGATATGGGTGGTATTATTGTAATCGATTTTATCGATATGCCGAACGCCGATCACAGAAGGGATTTGTACGAACATCTGAAAGAAGAAATGAAGCGCGACAAAGCTCGCCACAAAATTTTACCTCCAAGTAAATTTGGATTGATACAGATTACCAGACAGAGAAACCGTCCGGAAAAACAAATCGAAACCAAAGAAGAAAACCCTAACAAGGACGGAGAAATCGTAGCTCCGATTGTTATTGTGGAAAGAATGGAAGAAACCATCAGAAACATCATGCAAAAGGAAAAAGGAAAACTTTACCTGCATGTACACCCATTCGTGGAAGCTTATCTTACAAAAGGAATTAAGAGCATCCAGATGAAATGGTTTGTAAAATATAAAAAATGGGTAACCATCATCCCAAGGGATTCTTTTAAATATTTGGAATACAAGATCTATAACTCTAAGAAAGAAGAAGTATCAGGATATTCCAATTAATACAAAATTACAACCTCCAGTTTTCTGGAGGTTTTTTTATTTAAATTAGTACCTGTTTTAATAAACACAAAAAACATGAACAAGGAACACCAATACTCCACTTCCATTGAATGGACCGGAAATAAAGGAACAGGTACCAGCGGCTACCGGAATTACGATAGAAGCTATACCATCTCAATAGAAAATAAAATTACTATTGATGGGTCTTCTGATCCGGCATTTCGGGGCGATAAGACCAAACATAATCCTGAAGAGCTTTTTTTAGCATCCTTATCTTCATGCCATATGTTATGGTATCTCCATTTTTGTTCGGAAGCGGGAGTTATCCTAACTGAATACACAGATAAAGCAACCGGAATCATGGCAGAAACCGCCAATGGAAGCGGCCACTTTACAGAAGTAACCCTACACCCTAAAATAATCGTGACGGATGAATCCATGATTGAAAAAGCGGTGGAACTTCATCAAAAAGCTAATGAATTTTGTTTCATTGCCAACTCGGTTAATTTCAAAGTAAAGCACAGCCCCACAGTACAGGTTAAACAATGATGAATTCAGCAGCATCAATAGCCTATTCGCGTCCGGTATCTTTAATTTTTTCATCTTTAATTTTTCAAAACCATATGGTTAATTAATGTTAATGGCTATTCCATTCTTCAGGATATATTGCTAAATTTGAGCTATGGAAAGTTTTGGAAAAGATTTATTAAGAAAAATTAAAAGTGTGGAATTACCAGGAGAGAATGCTCACGGTGTATTTTCTCCACCTTATCGTCCTGTTTTCAACCACGATGAAATCTTAAAGAAAAATCCAAAATTCGCGGCAGTAAATATTGTTTTATATTTAAAAGATGATGAATGGTATTTCCCTCTGATTCAAAGGACCATTAATGAGCACGACAGACACAGCGGTCAAATATCACTTCCTGGCGGAAAGCGCGAAGAAATGGACCGGGATTTTGCCGACACTGCTATTCGTGAAACTTCAGAAGAAATAGGAATAGATAAACATTACGTAAGGATCATAAGAGAGATGTCCCCTATTTATATTCCTCCAAGTAATTTTTACGTATATACCTATATTTCATATACCAAAAAGAACCCCACTTTCGTTTTACAACAAAGTGAAGCAGTAGAAACCATCGAGTTTCCTATTACTTCGTTTTTAAATCTTCCCGACCAGCCTGAAATTATGGCCCTGCCAAGTGCCGGAGGACATGAAGTTCCGGTCATTAATTTCAATGGATATATCATATGGGGAGCTACAGCAATGATATTAAGTGAATTCAGTCAGTTGCTGAAAAAAATGTAACTTTGCACAACCGTGTTTAATTGAGAGATGGCGAAGAAAAATATTTTCACCGATGCATTCGGGACACCTTACTTTTTGAAAAGGTTAGTTATTTTTATTTTAGGATTTGTTTCTTACAGAAGATTCAATGGTTTTAATAAGCTAAAAATAACCGGTACTGAACACCTTGTTGATCTGCCCGATTCCAATGTGTTGTTTGTATCCAACCATCAGACTTATTTTGCAGATGTTGCAGCAATGTACCACGCATTCTGTGCTGTAAATAATGGCTATTTAAATACCATTAAAAATCCGATCTATCTCCTCAATCCAAAGATTGATTTCTACTATGTGGCAGCAGAAGAAACCATGAACAAAGGAATTCTTCCTAAAATTTTTAAAATTGCAGGTGCTGTTACGGTAAAGAGAACATGGCGTGCTGAAGGAAAAAATGTAAACAGAATGGTAGACCTCACAGAGGTTGATAATATAATGAAGGCTCTTGATAACGGCTGGGTAGCTACCTTCCCTCAGGGTACTACTTCCGCTTTTGCACAGGGCCGTAGAGGAACAGCAAAACTGGTAAAAAACCAGCGCCCGATTGTAATTCCTATCAAGATCAATGGTTTCAGAAGAGCCTTTGATAAAAAAGGATTACGGGTAAAGGTTACCGGTGTAAAACCTACCATGGAGTTTAAGGCACCTCTGGATATTGATTATGATAAAGAAAATGCACATGAAATTTTATTAAAAATCATGACTGCCATAGAGCAAACGGAGGACTTCAATCTGCTGCACCAGTATGATGAAGAATTAAAAGCTAAAAAACTAGAGAAGAAAGATTCAGATAATTAAAAAAGGTAAATTACATATGAAAAGAATAATAGAGATCTTATTCGCAATCATAGTATTAGTTTCATGCAACAGTCAAAAAGTATATTCAAATTTCGACATTAGCTATTCCAAAAGCGGAGGCTACGCTCCTGCTTATGAAAACCTGCTTATAAAAGATAATACTGCACACTATTCTTTTGAGGGCGAAGGAAAAAAGATCAAACAGGATTTTAAGGTTTCGGATGAAGACCTGAAGAAACTCAATAACATTTTGTCTCAGAATAACTTCAGAAGGATACAGGAAGATCACAAAAAACTGTATGATAACGTAACGACTTCTATTAATGTAAAGAAAGGTCCTAATGAAGGAAGTAAAACGGATGCCAGCCTGATTATGCCGAATTTCAGGACCAATTGGACGAATATTACCAATGCATTTCAGGAGATCATTAATAATAATGTTAAAAAATAATAAATACAATTGAAGACCCATTTCATTGCTATCGGAGGAAGTGCCATGCATAATCTTGCCATAGCACTAAAAGATAAAGGATATCAGGTGACAGGTTCTGATGATGCCATTTTTGAACCGTCAAAATCAAGACTTGAAAACAAAGGAATACTTCCTCAGGAAATGGGTTGGTTCCCCGAAAAGATCACTTCAGATCTTGATGCAGTCATTTTGGGGATGCATGCTCATCAGGATAACCCTGAATTGGCAAAAGCAAAAGAATTAGGCCTGAAAATATACTCTTATCCAGAATTTCTTTACGAACAGTCTAAAGATAAAACAAGAGTAGTTATTGCAGGATCACACGGGAAGACCACCATTACTTCCATGATTCTGCATGTCCTTAATTTTCATCAGAAAGAGGTGGACTTTATGGTAGGAGCACAATTGGAAGGCTTCGACTGTATGGTGAAATTAACTCCTGATAACGATTTTATGGTATTGGAAGGTGACGAATATCTTTCGTCCCCTATCGACCTGCGTTCTAAATTTTTATTATATCAGCCGAACATCGCTCTTCTAAGCGGAATTGCCTGGGATCACATCAATGTGTTCAAAACATTCGATGATTATATAGAACAATTCAGAAAATTTGTAGCCAGCATCACTCCTGGTGGTGTATTAGTATACAATGATGAAGATCCGGAAGTGGTAAAAGTAGTGGACAATGCGGAAAATTATTTCAGAAAAATACCCTATAAAACTCCGGAGTATGAGATCAGTAATGGACAGGTCCTGTTAAAAACTGAAATGGGAGATATTCCGCTTTCTGTTTTTGGAGCCCATAACCTTTTGAACCTGGAAGGAGCCAGACACATCTGCCGTCAGCTAGGTATTATGGATGAAGATTTCTACGAAGCAATTATGAGCTTTAAAGGAGCCTCAAAACGTCTTGAAAAAGTAGAAAGAGAAGATAAAGCCATTCTTTACAAGGATTTTGCCCACGCTCCAAGTAAAGTAAAAGCTGCGGTAAAAGCTTTTAATGAACAGTTTAAAGGAGAGAAAAAATACGGATTCCTTGAACTGCACACCTATTCAAGTTTAAATCCTGCTTTTTTAGAACAATATGATCATGCCATGGATGGCCTGGATGAGGCTATTGTATTCTATTCTGAAGATGCTTTAAAGATTAAAAGAATGGACCCGATATCTCCTGATCTCATTAAAGAAAAATTTAAAAACGACCATTTAAAAGTATTTACCAATGCGGAGGAGCTTCATGCGTATTGGGATATTCTGGATAAAAAGCAAGGTGTTTTCCTGATGATGAGCTCGGGTAACTTTGGTGGATTAGATCTCACAAAATAATTATTCATATAAAAGCTTCCCTCTTTAAAAGAGGGAAGTTTTTTATTGTGAAGAAAATATATTTTACATATAAATTTCCTCTCAAAATTGAGAAGGTTTTTTTTGGTTGGTTCTCGTAAAAAATCTCCTGATAATATCGTTGGTTCCATCGCCATCCATATCTTGGGTACGGTCTTCCATGATCATTTCTGATTGGGTAAGTTTTGTAACGAAATATGGATAATCCTGTTCCCCTTCATACCAAAATTGAGCGGTGGATTTATCAAAAGTATAGTTTCTGGTAACAACATCAGTCTGAATACACGTAGTACCTTGCTGGCCATAAGTTGTTGAAGTCACGTTGGTTTGCCTGAACTCATGAGTGCTTTTTTTCTGACAATCTGTAGAAAAATTGGTTTTTGTCTGATGATCTTTTGAAGTATACAATTCAGATTTTTCAATATACTACTTCCCGATTATTGTCCCTACATTGGGATCAATAGTATCCAATGTTTCACTATCACTACCACATGCAAGCATTGACAATAAAGCTAAAGGTAAAAATATTCTTTTCATATATGCTGGGCTTAAAGCCTGCAAAAATAGCAATTTTTCAGGATATTTTTTCAACATCAAGAATCAGTCTTTTTAAAATATCCATAGTGGATGCTTCACTGTACGGATGAACCGATTGCCCTAGCCATATATTCACAAACTCCACATTACCTTTAAGTTTTGCCGTTTTTCTTAAAATCCCTGTCAGCTTGTTTTGATAAGGGTAAGGCAGAATATAATCAGAATTCTCAAGAGCTTCAATAAATCTATTTCTTATCCCTCTTGCATAACGTCCCGAGAAGCTTCTGGTCAAAAGAATTTCGTCTTCTCTTACCTTCTTTAATCTTTCTTTCTCAAATGACTGCAATGCGCTTTCCTGAGAAGCCAATAATATACTGCCCACCTGAAACCCTTTTGCTCCAAGTTCATTTGCCGCCGATAGAGTTCTTCCATTATAAATTCCACCTGCATAAATCAAAGGAACCTTCACATGATCGAATACCTGTGATAAAAGAGACAGACCTCCGATCTGCGGAATCCGATCTCCATCAAATGTTCCCCTATGCCCTCCAGCCTCAATTCCCTGAACACAGATTATGTCAATCCCAGATTTCTCTAGGATCAAAGCTTCTTCCACTGAAGTACACGTTCCAATAAGGGTTATTCCATTTTCTTTTAATTTCTGAATACTATTATCGTCAAGATTTCCAAATGTAAAGCTCAGTATCTTACATCCTTCTTCAATGATGGCATCAATTTGCTCGTGATAAGTGTTCACTTTAAGATCTTCGAGATCAGGAAGGCTGACCTCCAGATTATTTTCTGCCGCAAGCTCTTCAATAAAGTTTTTGGTCTTTATGTATTTCTGTCGTATGGAGTCTGTGATCTGAGGGATAGTATGAGTAAAAATGTTAACGGCAAATGGCTGGTCAGCAAGTTTTTTTGTAACCTTAATCAATTCAACGGATTGTTCCGCAGATAAATCAGCTAATGCCAGAGTTCCCAAGCAACCAACCTTTGAAGCTGACGCCGTCATCTCAGGAGTACTTACTCCGAACATAGGGGCCTGAATAACGGGATATTTTACGTTTAATTTTTCAATAAGTGTATTTGACCAGAACATACAAATTATTTTATTTTAAAGTACAAAAAAACAGACAGCATTTAAGCCGAGCAAAATATGACATTATTCATTCTAAAAACACAATTCCCACAGATCTCACTTGTATACGGACTATTTCCGCAAAACCCTCGGAGCTGTGGGAATTGATTAATCTTTTATTAGATGTCTGCTATGGAATTCAGCATTTTCTTTTCCCATTCAGGATCTTTAGGATCAAAGAACAATCTTTTACCCGTATCCAGCGAGCGAACGATATTCATTTCATCTTCTGTTAAGCTGAAATCAAACACATTAAAATTCTCTTCAATTCTGGATGGAGTAATGGATTTCGGAATAATAACAAAACCTTCCTGTAGATGCCATCTCAAAATAACCTGCGCTACTGTTTTAGAATATTTTTCTGCAATTGATTTTAGCTCAGGGTTTTGTAGAAGCTCAGCATTTCCGTTTCCAAGCGGACTCCATGGCTCCGTTACAATATTATTTTCACGGTCATAAGCTACCATTTCTTTTTGCTGGAAAATAGGATGCAATTCAATCTGATTGATCACCGGAAGAATAGTCGAATTCGCTTTTAACTCTTCTAGTTTTTCCACTGTAAAATTACATACTCCAATCGCTTTGATCTTTCCTTCATGATATAATTCTTCCAATGCTTTCCACGCACCTAAGAAATCCCCGAAAGGCCAGTGAATAAGATACATATCAAGGTAATCCAGTTGCAATCTGTCCAGTGTTCTTTGAAATGCTGCTTTAGCTTTTTCATACCCATGATCCTGCACCCAAAGTTTTGAGGTGATGAACAGTTCATCCCTATTCACACCACTATTTCTCACTGCGCTTCCCACAGCCTTTTCATTAAGATATATAGATGCAGTATCGATCATTCTGTAGCCTGTTTGAATAGCTTTGATCACAGCATCTTCACAAACTTTCAGATCATCAATCTGCCATACTCCGAATCCTAGTGCCGGAATATCAATTCCGTTATTTAAAGTAACAACCGGCTGCCCTATGTACATTTTTTTCTGCATAATTCTTTATTTTAATTTTTAACATAAAGTCTAACAAATTTGCAACAAAAAATTGAAATTTTACGCCTTAAATCCCTACTTTATGAAATTTAAAAATTATTTATTTTTGCATGAAAATATAATGTAATGAGCTATCAGATTATAAAAGCACAAGCAAAAGACTACCCAAGGATCATGGAAATCTGGGCTTCTTCCGTGAAAGCAACCCATCATTTTCTTGCAGAAGAGGATTTTAATTATTTTCAGGAAGTGATCCCGAAAGATTACCTGCCGAATTTAGATGTTTACCTTATCACGGAAGATAGTAATGCAAGAGGATTTGCATCAGTTGCCGGGGATACTCTTGAAATGTTGTTTATCCATGATGATTTCCGTGGGAAAGGATACGGAAAAAAATTATATCAGTTTATGAAAGATCACATCGGTTTTACGAAGCTGGATGTCAATGAGCAAAATCCCCAGGCGATTGGCTTTTATGAAAAAATGGGGTTTAAAAGAGTAGGAAGATCAGAAAAAGATGGCTCCGGAAAAGATTATCCTACTATCCATATGGCAATATAATGGATCCGTTCACACTGATTAAGATCGATGCTTCTTCAGAGGTGCCCTATGAATTGCTTCTACTGGCTGATGAAACTGTGGAAGCAATCCATAAATACATATTTGATTGTGATGTATATGTTCTTAAAGATAAGTCCCGATCGATAGCCGTAATGGCCCTTTACCGGATTAGTAATACTGTATTGGAAATTAAAAACATAGCAGTTGACAGCCCGTATCAAGGAAAAGGTATTGGTGGTCTTTTAATCGATAAAGCGAAGGAAATAGCAAATAAGAATCACTTTCATTCCCTATTAGTAGGAACTTCAGATACAGGCTTCCGTCAAATCCGCTTTTATGAGAAAAATGGTTTTGTGAAAAAAGGAATACGCAAAGACTTCTTTATTCAAAACTATCCGGATCCTATTTTTGAAGATGGAATTCAGATGCGGGATATGGTCGTTTTAGAGTTTTTAAGTCATCACTTCTCTGAATAATTTCTTGATATGCCCGATCTCTGCCTGATAACTTGTTTTTTTCCGGCATCCGAAATATAAAGTATTTTCCAGCTTTTTATCTCCTTCCCAGATCAATTTTACATCTCCGCTTTCAATTTCGTTTTTACATAAAAAATCAGGAACTACAGCCAATCCTGTCCCTCCTTTCAGACAACGGATAATAGAATTAAGATTAGGAACGATATAATTGGGACGGAAATTAGGTTTATGTCCAAAATTCAGGATCCAGAATTGGAATAAATGTTCCATATCACCTGTTGTCCCATACCATTTCTCCTGTTTAAGCCATTCTTCTATCTTATCAGGATCTTTGGTTTTAAGAACCTTTTTAAAAGCATCGGTATCTACATCTTTCCCTCCGACCAGAATAATCTGCTCGGATGAAAATGCTTCATGCTCAATATTCAGTGATGATCCCTTTTTGGGTGTTATAATAAGATCAAGAATCCCTTTATCAAGCTGATCCAGCATCTCCGGATACTCCCCGAAACTGATGATCAAATTAAAAGGTAAAGTGGAAACATATTGCTCTAAAGTAGTTTGAAAAGTCTCAAAACACATCCCTACACTGATTGTCGGTGTATGCTTTTCTGTTGATTTCTGAAAGTTTTTCTCTACATTCTCAAGCTTTAAAAGCGGTTCAAAAACAGCATTATAAAGTACCTTTCCTCTTTCTGTGGGAATCATTTTTCTTCCGGTCCGGTCAAAGAGTTTATATCCTACATAAGCCTCAAGTGAGCTTAGATGCAGACTTACACCAGGCTGTGAAATGAACAAACTTTCCGCAGCTCCGGTTAACGTTCCCGTCTTGTAGATCTCTTTAAACGTACGGTACCACTCTAAATTAACCATATCAAATCATTTAAATTGTAATACAAAACTACAAAATAATCAGAATACTAATAGATAGAAATTGACTATGCTTTGCATCAATAATTGTAATACCTTTGTGTAAAGGCTTGATTCAGGCATGAAAAAGGACATTCATACATTTCATCAATTTCTAAATTCTATGGGGGAAATTTCAACACAAGATTTTGACCTGATATGTCAGTATATGGAAATAAAGGAAATGGGAGTGGGAACTATTCTCCTGCAGGAAGGAAAAATCGCAAAAGATCTGTTCTTTGTACTGGATGGTATTTTAAAGATCGTCTCCACTAATGAAAAAGGGAACGAAGTCATTCATTTTTTTATTAAAGAAAATAAATTTTGTACAATCCTGTACAGTTTTACAGATGAAGTTATTTCAAGGGAAGAAATCATTGCTGCAACTTCTGCCCGGGTTTTGGTATTTTCCAGGAAAAATCTGAATGAATTATTTGAGAAACTACCCCACTTTAAGAATCTGATAGAAAATATTACCCAAAAAACCCTGATGGAAAAAATTAAAGCCAGAAACCATTTAATGGGAGAAGAAGCCACAATACGTTATCACAAGTTTATTTCCGACCACCCAGACCTACTGCTTAAAGTTCCCTTAAGTGATGTGGCTTCCTACTTGGGAATAACGCAACAATCTCTTAGCCGGATCAGAAAAAATATTAACTTTTAATTTTTAACTTAAAGTCATTGGATACTAAGAAGTATCTTCATTCAATTACAATCATAGCTGCTTTTTCATCATAAAAGTTATCTTCATTCATTAAAAAATCCCCCCGATGGAAAAAAGTACAATAAATATATACTTTTAGCCATTTTTTCGAACCCGTCCCGTCTCTATCTTTGCCCTGTTAAGTTATTCTAAAGTCAGATAGCTTAGCAGGGAATCAGACAATTACTCTGGTCCGACCAAAAAAATTTAACCTTAAAATATATACTTATGAAAAAGACTTCAATTTCAAAACAATCAAGGTTCTTACCTTTCTTAGCTGTTTTATTTATGTTATTCGGTGGAATATCTGCTTTATCAGCTCAATCATCTAAAGTAGTGAAAAACATTGTGCTGGTGCATGGGGCATTCGTAGATGGTTCCGGTTACAGGGGTGTTTACGATATCCTTACAAAAAAGGGATATAATGTTACCGTGGTACAAAACCCGCTAACTTCGTTGGCAGATGATGTTCAGGCAACAAAGGATGCACTTGACAAGCAGGACGGTCCAACTATTCTTGTGGGACATTCCTATGGCGGAACAGTGATTACTGAATCCGGAGATCATCCCAATGTAGCAGCATTGGTTTATGTAGCGGCATTTCAGCTTGATGAGGGTGAATCAGCTGTAGACTGGGCAAAAACAGAACCTGCATCTCCTAAGAGCGGAATTTTGCCTCCGGATGAAAAAGGCTTTCTTTACTATGACAAAGCGAAATTTCACGCAGGATTTTGTGCAGATCTGCCTAAAGAACAAGCTGATTTCATGTATGCTTCGCAAGGACGTTTTTCTGCAGCAGCTCTGGGCGCTAAAGTAACAAAAGCACCATGGAAAACAAAACCTTCTTATGGTATCGTTGCCACTCAGGATGAGGCGATACTTCCTTCTATTCAACGTAAAATGTACCAAAAAGGACATGCAAAAATCACAGAAATAAAAGGAAGCCATGTTGTATTTATTTCTCATCCACAGGAAGTGGCGGAGGTGATCATCAGAGCATCAAAAGAAGTAAAATAATAGTAATAAACATCCTCACATTCAAAGCTGTTTCAATTTTTTGAAACAGCTTTGAATTATTTAGATTAAAAATTAACCGCCTTTTCGTTTCTCAGAAAAGATGCATAATAATTGGGAATTCCACTGGCTTCAATACTTTTAGCCACCGTTTCGAGCGGATACTCCAGTTGAATGATCTCAGGGACTACCTCTTTTTCATTCAACGTCAGAATTACATAAGATGCTAATCTGTTTTCTTCCTTTGATCGACCCACAGAACCAGTATTAATTGCCCATTTTTCACCGATCTTCTTCTTAAAAGAGATATGAGTGTGTCCCATCAGAATAACATCCGAATCAGAATCCTTCAGCATTTCGTGAAACACCTCATCTGCTTCATATTCGTAGAGATAAGTATCATTACTTTTCAGAGACGAATGTACCAGCTGGATATTCCAATGTCTGCCTCCTGTCTTATAGTTTAATTTGATGTGGAAAGGAAGCTTGGCCAAAAAGGATTTATTCTCATCCGTAATAGATTTCCGGGAGTGGTCTATAGCTTCAAACCGAGCTATTGTTTCTTCTTCGGAATGTTTGCTTAGCGGAATTACGGGCAGGTCGAAAGCAATTCTTTCATCATGATTCCCCAGTATACAAGGAATATGGTTCTTCCTGATCTTTTCAATTACTTCATTTCCCCACGGTGCAAAGTCCACCAGGTCACCCAGACAGAATCTTTGAGTAATTCCTCTTTGATCTATATCCTGTAAAACCACTTCTAAGGCCGGAAGATTACCATGTATATCACTAAAAACGGCTATCTGTATCATATACCACTCAAATTTACCTAACAAAATTACATGAGAAAATAATAAGTAGCGTGCAGAAGGAATATGATATTCAACCATAATGCCTTAAATTTAATGTATCATTATTCTAATATTAAACTATAATTTATATTATTTTTATTATATCAGAACACAACCTAACTTTGCATCATAAATTTTAAACAATCATAAAACAATGAAAAAAGTATTAATAATTAATGGTGGACAAAACTTTGGACATTCCGGAGGAAAATATAATAAAACAGTTGCTGATAATACATTGGAAGTATTAAAAAATTTTGAAAATGTAGAAGTTAAAGTAACCAACATAGCAGACGGATATGACAAAAATGAAGAAGTTCAGAAATTTGTGTGGGCCGATTATATAATTTACCACACTCCGATCTGGTGGTTTCAGCTTCCGAACGGATTTAAGAAATACATTGATGAAGTTTTCACTGCCGGACATGCTAAAGGCATTTATCTGAGCGACGGGAGAACAGCCGAAAACCCAGAGATCAATTATGGAACCGGAGGGATGCTCGGTGGCAGAAAATATATGGTAACAACCAGCTGGAATGCTCCGGAAACTGCGTTTACTCTTCCCGGAGAGTTTTTTAATGAAACGAGTGTAGATAACGGACCATTATTTGGATTCCACAGGATGAATGCTTTCATTTCTTTACAGAAAATGGATAGCTTTCACTTCCATGATGTGGAAAAGAATGCCAATATAGAACGTGATATGAAACGGTACCAGGATCATATTAAAAATGTTTTCGAAAAAGAATTAAAAGTACAATTAGCCTCATGAAAAAAATACTAATAACTGGAACTACAGGCTATATCGGAGGAAGTATTGCTAAAAAATTACAGGATAAAAACTATACAGTAATAGGTCTGGTCCGTAACGAGACCCAAGCTAAAGAACTGGCGTCTGCGGGAATTGAAACCATCGTCGGAAGCATCCATAATGAAGCCCTTCTCCGCGCTGCCATTGAAAAATCAGATGCAATCATTCACAATGCCGATTCGGCAGATGATGCTTATGCTGTGGACAGCATTATCAATGCACTGGAAGGAACCGGAAAAACATTTATTTTCACTTCAGGTTCAGCTATTTTGGGAGGAAAGGAAAACGGAGAAAAAAGTGACTTTATTTTCACTGAAGATATTCCTTTAAACCCAAGGCTGGAAATGGCTTCCAGGGTTCTGATCAATGACTGCGTTTTAAGATCTGCACAAAAGAATATCAGAAGTATTGTTATTGTCCCTACAATGGTATACGGTACAGGTCTTGGGATCAAAAAAGACAGCATTCAGATTCCTGCCCTGACTCAATTCTCAAAAGAAAAGGGATTTGGCGTTTATTTCGGGAAAGGAGAAAATATCTGGTCAAATATCCACATTGAAGATCTGGCAGACCTCTATGTACTTGCTCTGGAAAATGCAAAAGCAGGCTCCCTGTATTACGCAGAAAACGGCTCATCCAATATCAGGAATATAGCTGAAACCATCAGTACAAAATATGGGTTGCAACCTGCACAATCTTTAAGCGTACAGGAGGCAGTAGATCGGTTTAGCCCTGCGGGTGGTTATTTTGGATTTGCCTCTAATAGCCTGTGTAATGCGGACAAAGCAAAAAAAGAACTGGGCTGGGCTCCACAGTATCATTCAATCGAAGACTTTATTTAAATACAATTATTATGAAAATATATTTAACAGCGATTATAAAAGCAAAAGAAGAACACCGTGCAGAAGTACTTGAAGTTCTTCAGAACATGGTAAAAGAAACGAGAAAAGAGGAAGCATGCGAACTTTACAGCCTGCATCAGGGTATAGAGAACCAAAACGAATTTGTTTTCTATGAAATATGGAAAAATGCAGCAGGGCTTGAACAACACAATCAACAGCCATATATTAAAGCTTTCGGAGCTCTGGTTGATGAAAAACTTCAGGAAGTTCCACAGATTTATAAAACCAGCATTTTATAGCCATGAAAAAACTTGCAATTGTAATATTCAGCATATTCATGATAGGATTTGTCCAGTCACAAACCAAAAAATCAATTCATATGAAAAAGAAAATTTTATTTGTCGTAACAAGTCATGACAAAAAAGGAGATACCGGCGAGAGTACCGGATATTATTTAGGAGAGGTTTCTCATCCATGGGAGGTACTTCATCGCGCAGGCTATGATATAGATTTTGTAAGCCCTAAAGGAGGAACACCGCCAGTAGATGGCTTTGATCTTAAAGACCCGGTGAACAAAGAGTTTTGGGAAAACAAAGAATACAAAAATAAAATAGATCATTCTCTAAAACCTTCTGAAGTAAAGCCTTCTGATTATTCAGCTATCTTTTATGCCGGAGGTCATGGAGCGATGTGGGATCTTGCAGATAATACAGAATTAGCTTCCATTGCCTCAAAAATTTATGAAAACGGAGGAATTGTTTCCGGAGTTTGTCATGGACCAGCAGGTTTGGTCAACATTAAACTGAAAGACGGTAAATATCTTGTTGATGGTAAAAAAATCAATGCTTTTACCAATGAAGAGGAATCTGAGGTAAAACTAACGAATGTTGTTCCTTTCCTTCTGGAAGACCAGCTCAAAGCAAGAGGAGCGAAATTTGAAAAATCAGGACTTTGGCAGACGCATGTTGTTACAGATCAAAGAGTGATTACAGGACAAAATCCTCAATCAGCAAAGGCTGTTGGTGAGGCTATTTTAAAAGAATTAAACAAATAATTTTAAACAATTTTTAAATCAAAATGGAATATAGAAAACTAGGTAATACTGACCTTGAATTATCAGTAATTACTCACGGGGCTTTTGCCATCGGTGGAAATATGTGGGGTGGAAATGAAAAACAAGATTCTATAAACTCTATTCATGCTTCTTTAGATAACGGAGTAACCTCTATTGATACGGCACCTTTTTACGGTTTCGGATTAAGTGAGGAAATGATCGGGGAAGCAATCAAAGGAAAAGACCGTTCAAAGATCCAGCTATTAACTAAGTTTGGCTTAGTATGGGACGGCAGCAATCAGGGAAAAGGTGAGTTCTTTTTTAATGCAGAAAAAGATGGTAAAACACTTCCTGTATATAAATTTGCATCTAAAGAAAACATCATTAAAGAAGTAGAAGAAAGCTTACAACGTTTAGGAACCGATTATATTGATCTTTTACAATTACACTGGCCGGATAACTCGACCCCTATCAGTGAAACCATGGAAGCTTTAGAAATGTTGATACAGCAGGGAAAAATAAGAACTGCCGGTGTAAGCAATTACCTTGTGGAACAAATGGAAGAAGCTTCTAAAACGATTCAGCTGGCAAGCAACCAGGTATCATACAGCATGCTGAACAGAGCTATAGAAAAAGATTTAGTACCTTACTCTTTAGAGAACAATACCGGAATTATAGTGTATAGTCCAATGGAGAGAGGATTATTAACGGGTAAATATTTTAAACAAGCTCAATTAAAGGCTGATGATCACCGTAACGGATATTTTGCACAGTTTGATCTAGAAAAAGTAAAAGCTTTTCTGGAAACTTTGGAAACAATTGCCCAAGAAAAAAATGCTACCGTTTCACAGTTAGTCCTACGCTGGACCAGTTTACAACCCGCTATCAGTGTTGTATTGGCAGGAGCACGAAATGCCCAGCAGGCCATCGAAAACGCACAGGCAATGTCCGTTGAACTTTCTCAGGAAGAATTAGATACGATTAATTCTGCCCTTAACGGAATCTAACATAAAACAAGTTGGAAGAGAGAAGCTGCATACTCATTACATCTAATTGAATATCACTTATTCATACAGGGTTCAATAAACTTCCCTCTTCTAACTTCCCTTCTTTCTAATCCTAAATCATAGAAAATGAAAAATAATCTGATCACTTTGTTCGGGTTGGCTGCTTTATTGTCTTTTAACACCACAATAGTAAAAGCTCAAAAACAGTATATCAATCCCGACGATCAATCCTGGTACCCATCAACATACGGGGTAAATGATGAAATAGGAGCCGCTAATCTCCTGACAGCGCAAGTTGTAAAAGCAGCCATTTCGCTTGTAAAACAAGGTAAAACATTACCTCTGGCTGTCGCTATTGATAAAAACCTTCCTGCTTTCCGTCACAGAAGCTTTAATTTATATAACATTCAACCCGGGGAACAGGCCGGCCAAAGTTTGGGTCCTAATAAATTCACATTCAATGACGAACTGGTTAATGGCTGGACCGGCGTTGGAACACAACTTAACGGAATCGGGCACATTGGTATCAATAATATCTACTACAATGGCAATAAAGCCGCTGATTTTGTAACTGTAGAAGGTGTGAAAAAGCTGGGTATTGAAAAAGTTCCGCCATTTGTAACCCGCGGAGTGGTATTAGATATGACCGAACATTACGGAAAATCCATCGTTCCCGGAGGAACGGAATTTACAGTATCCGATATCAAAGCAGTATTGAAAAAACAGGGCATCACACTCAGAAAAGGAGATGTTGTTCTTTTCAACACAGGATGGCTTGAGCTCATTGGTAAAGACAACAAACAGTTTTTAGAAGTTGAACCCGGTATTGGTATGGAAGCAGCACAATGGCTTGCCGAGCAGGGAATTGTTGCTTTTGGCGGCGATACGTGGGCTTCCGAAGTCTACCCCAATCCCAAGAGTAAAGAAGAATTTCCTATTAATCAGTTTATGCTGGCAAAAAAAGGAATCTACAACCTGGAACTGATTGACAGCCGTCCTTTGGTAAAAGAAAAAATATGGGAATTCATGTTCGTCCTTGGGCAACCACTTTATAAAGGATCAACACAAGTAAATATCAACCCTGTCGCTATTTATTAATACTTCATCGGAATTTGTAGTTTGAAATGATTAAAATCAGTAAACTGATTTTAAAAAGAGCTTCTCATGATTGAGAAGCTCTTGGTGTTAAATAAAACAATTTCAAAAAATTATTTCATAATCGGTAAATGTGTGCTTATGGCAATTCTGTTCCATCCATTAATCGTTACAATCGCCATAATGATCTGGGCAATCTGATTATCATCAAAGAATGTTTTTGCTTTTTGATATGTTTCTTCCGTCAATCCTTTATGGCTGATTAAGGTAATTTCTTCTGTCATTGCCAATAAGATCTGTTCTTCTTCTGTGAACAGTTCTAAAGCCTCTCTCCATGCATTTAAAAGATATATCCTTTGTGGAGTTTCCCCATATTTCACAGCGTCTTTCGTATGCATATCCAGACAAAAAGCACAACCGTTGATTTGTGAAGCTCTGATTTTAATGAGCTCCTTTTGAAGAGGATTTAAAGAAATGGTCTGAAGATATCCTTCCAATCCCATCATAGCTTTATAAGCTGCTGCATCCGTTTTTGCAATATTTAGTCTTGCACTCATAATATTTATATTTTTTTGGTTAATTGATCTGCACTTAATGAAAATTGTCGTTGACTTGCCAATAAAAACGCCCCTGCACTTCCTACCCAGACTGAATAATCGAGAGGAGCTTTAGCCCCCAAAGCAATCGTCATGGATAAAGCAAAAATGAGCAATAAAAATCCGGCTCCGTAAGCTGCTATTCTGGTTTTATACCCCACAAGTAATAACAACGGAATAGCAATTTCAAAGAATGTAGCGGTATAAGCCGAAAACTGACTCAGCCCTTCAGGAAGAAAAAAAGTTAATTTCCGGGTGTATTTCTCAAAATTCTCCCAGTTCCCCCAGGCTGAATTTTTTCCCCAAAAACCAAAACGGTCCGCCACTGCTGAAAGCATTGTCACGGCAATCGCTACTCTTAAAAATAATTGCGGGAATTGCTCTTTTATATTTGTCATTGTATTAGCTTTTAATAACATGACAAAATTCCGATTTTAAAATCTTAAAAAACTTAAACTGGTTTAAGAACGTAACTTAGCTCTAATTTCACTAAGATATTCTGGCGTAAACCCTAAAAACGAAGCAATCAAATATTGTGGAATGCGCTGGATAAACCAAGGATATTGTGTACTGAAATGAATATAAAGCTCTTCCCTTGACATTTCATATAAATAACGGATTCTTCTCTCAGAGGACGCATAAGCCCGTTGATAGATCATTCTGAAATAACGTTCCATGACGGGATGCTTTTTCAACAAGAGTTCCTGGGTTTCAAGGTCAATTACCAGAATTGTTGATCGTTCTACAGATTGAATACTAAAATCCGATTTAATCTGTCTCTCAAAAGCAAAAGTATCTGTGATCCACCAATTCTCAATCGCAAATTCAGTTGTTTGCTCGACTCCCTTTTCATTCACAAAAAATTTTCTGAGGCAGCCATTTAAAACAAAATACATGGATTTACAAACTTCACCTTCAACAAGCAGATTCTGTTTCTTTTTAACTTCCATGATCTGGAAAAAAGATAATACAGAACTATAATCTTCATCATTAATCGTAATGAATTTGTCAAGATGTGTTTTAAAAGTATCCATTTTACAATTTAGTAGTCAAACTTAACTTTATTTTTTTAGTTTTACAATTACAAAATAATTAATCATGGAAATTGTTGCAAAAATTTTGATTGCTGTAGTAGCACTGGAACATATTTATATTCTCTGGATGGAAATGTTTGCATGGGAAACAAAAGGAAAAGAAGTTTTCAAAGCCGCACTTCCTGCAGAAATGTTCAAGCCTACAAAAGGATTGGCTGCCAATCAAGGATTATACAACGGTTTTCTTGCAGCGGGACTTATCTGGACTTTTTTTATTAAAGATGCTGAATGGCAAACCAATATCGCTCTGTTTTTCCTGGGCTGTGTTGCCATTGCAGGAATTTATGGTGCTATTTCGGCTACCAAAAAAATATTTTTTGTTCAGGCATTACCTGCTATTTTAGGAATTATTGCTGTGCTTCTGAAATAACTTTTCACAAAAAGTCTGATATTGTCCAATCTTTTAATTTTTCAATTCTTTAATTAATCATTTCTGATCCCCCATCGACTGCCTGATCTTCTCGCGGTGGATAATTCCCCAATTTACTAAAGTTTCGGTAACAGGAAGTACCGATTTTCCGTAATCAGTAACCGCATAGGTTACAGTAATAGGTTTGGTATCCTGGATTGTACGCGTAATGAGTAAGTTCATTTCCAGTTCTTTCAATTCCTTGCTCAGCATTTTTGCAGAAATACCATCGATTCCTCTCTGAAGCTTTTTAAAATGGATCAACTGAGCCGTACGGTTCGTTAAATAACGCAGGATCATCAATTTCCATTTTCCACCTAAAACATCCAGACTATCCCGCATTGCGAATAATTCTTCAGTACAGGTTGCTTCCCGTTCAACTCCGTTTTCTATAATTTTTGACATAATAGTATCCTTAAAGTTACTAGTTACCAATAGTTAACTAGTAGCAAATATAAACTATTCCTGTTTTACATTTGTCTTATAAATTGATTATGATGAAAGCAGTAATACTTAATAAAGATTTCAGATTAGAAGATGGGACGGTTGAAAAACCCCAACCCAAAAATAATGAAGTTCTGATTCAGATCAAAGCAAGCGGATTTAATCCAATCGACTATCAGATGATCGAAAACGAACTCGAGAAAAGATTGATAAGCTCCCCCGTTTTAGGACGTGAGCTTTCCGGAATCATTGTCGAAAAAGGATCCGATGTTTCCGAATTTGAAATTGGAGACGAAATATTCTGTGGCAGTGGTTCCATGGGAAGCAATGGTTCTTATGCCGAATATATCAGCGTCCCTGCAGCAATCGTAGTTTTAAAGCCTAAAAACATTTCATTTGAACAGGCTGCTGCTATTCCATCTGTGGGGATGACGGCTTTGCAGACTTTTAACCGCTTGCAGTTGAAGCCTGCTGACACAGTATTGGTTACAGGTGCTACGGGAGGTGTAGGATCTTTTTTTATCAAACTATTAATTGCTAACCACTTTAAAAATGTGGTTGCAACGGTAGGATCGGAAGAAAACAGAATGCTATTGCTGGAGATGGGTCTTCACCATAATCAGATTGTAAACTATAAAGAAACTCATCTTCCTGAAAAATTACTCAAAGCGAATGGAAATCAGCCTTTCGATATTGGAGTAGATCTTGTGGGTGAGAATATGTCTGAAGTGACGGCCAAAGTACTGAAAGTTCATGGAATATATGTGGATGTTACTGCGCTAATTAGCAAAGAAGCCAAGGAAATCCTTTTTAATAAAGGAAATATTATTATGAACATTTCTAACTACACCTACAGTATGACAAAGAACTACGATTACTATAAAGACAGTTTAACAAAAATCTCAAATCTCATTGAAGATCACTTGATTGTCCCGCCCAAATATAAGATCGTTGGAAACTTATCTCTGGAAACCGTTCTTAAAGCCCATCAAATGCTCAAAAACAACCTCACCAGAGGGAATAAATTAATTATGACCCATTAAATTATGAATAGAATACCAAGACGCATTGTAACAGGAATTCAAAATGGGAAGTCCACTATTATTGAAGATCATGAAGTAGAAAATACGGTAGAGCATTTACCCGGACTGATTATTTCAGATCTCTGGAATACACAAAAGACTCCTGCAAGCATGGATTTTGAAGCCCCGATCCCAAACACAGGATTCCCTCAGACGCCAAAAAACGGCACCTACTTTCGCTATGTGGTTATACCGCCTGATAAAAATCTGGGTGTTGAATTTAAACCAGGAGAACCTCATCCGATGATGCACCGGACGCAGACACTAGATTACATCATTATTCTTTCAGGTGAGCTTTATCTGATCATGGAGGAGGGTGAAACGCTTCTTAAAGCAGGAGATATTGTTATCCAAAGGGGAACAAATCATGCATGGAGCAATCGTTCCGATAAACCTTGTATTCAGTTGGCTGTTTTGATTGATGGAGAAGAGTAATTGAAAGACGTAAGAATTTAATCGTTAAGGGATCAACGTCCTTTTCATCATTAAAAACTTATTTAATCGATAAAAATTCCTCGCAGATTGAGATAAATTCGGCGGGGAAATTTAATTGTACAAAGCCGAAATTTCTTCAAGTTTCTTCTTCATCTTTTCCGGTTTAAATTCGCCTTCATGGTAATACACCAAATTCTGGTTCGCATCCAATATGATCCAGAGCGGATAAACCGGCTGGCTTTTATTTTTAGACAGTGCTAAAGCCAGTTCATGAATCCCGGAATTCCCATTAGGAAGATAATGAAACTCTTTTCCTTCAAAGTTGATTTTTTCTTTCGTCTTTTCCGCTTCAAAATTGATAAAATAGAAATGATCATTAATTATAGTGACAAGCTCCTTATCTTTATTCAGATTGAAAGATTCGATTTTACAAATAGCACACCACCCGGCATACAAATGAATGATAACAGGCTTTTTCTGATTATTCCGCAATGTTTCAAGTTCAGAAAAAGTGCCCTCTCTCATCTTTTGAGAAAGACCAAAGAAGGGCACTAACATTAAAAATAAAATCAATATTTTCATTTCAAAGTATATCTTATTCCCAAAAATCCACGTATCCTCTGCATTGGTGCGTAACCATATGCCGTATCAAACTTGTAGTTATTGGGATTATTAATAGGATCATTGACATGCTGGTCAAACGGATCAAAAGGTCTCATCAAAGGATCTTTTGGGGTAAAGTTGAACAGATTCTTGATTCCGCAGTACACCTCAAATCCTGACTTAAATGCTTTTGAAACCTGGATATTAGCTAACGAATAAAAAGGTGAATATTCCGGACGGAAATCATCCGGAAGAACCGGAAGGCGCATAGGTCCGTAGAACTGTCCGGTAAAATCTAATGTCAAAGCATTCGGAAATTTATACGTCAGACTATACGTTCCACTCCATTTTGGTGCATGAAGCTGCTGAACTTTAGAATTGCCATCATCCAGTTTCTGAAATACTTCAAGATAAGTCACCCCAAGATTGACACTTAAGGGAAAACTGAAACTGAAATCCACATTCATAGAAGCTCCCTTAGAAATCCCATATCCATGAAGGTTGTCATAAATAATTTTATCGGGATCCGTGTCGAAATCCCCCACGATCTTATTACTGAAGTAGGTATAAAAAGCTGAAGCGTCAAGGTTAATCAGGCGGTTACCCAAAGGAATCTTCCAGATGTAATTTAAATTTCCATTGATCGATTTTTCAGGCTTTAAATCGGATTTAATAACAACCTCACGGGAACCTGTTAATGCAGCATGATCCTCGGTAAATAAATTCACTACCCTAAAGCCGGTTCCAAAATTAAACCGTAACGTGTGGTAAGGATTAGGAGAAAATTTCCATGCAAATCTGGGAGAATGAACAGAATGATGTATTTTATCGTAGTCATACCTGTAACCCAGCAATATTGTGTTTTTAGAATCCAAATCCCACTGATCCTGGATGAAGGCACCCAAAATAGGAGACTTCATAGGTTGATTGATGAGTCCGTCTGCAGACGAAGTTCCCGGAGTATTGTCATCATAAAATGTCCTCTTGTAGGTAACTCCTAAGATCAGATCATGATTTCCGAATTTTCTGTCCCAGTAAGTCTGTACAAAAGCAACTTTCTGTTGTGCATCGTAAGGATTGGTACCATAAAACGAATCCTGGTTATGATAATTGTATGAAAACTGGGTAATGATCTGCTCTTTCAATGGCCATTGGTATACCCCTAAGGCTTCTACCCTATTTGTATAAATACTTTCACCATATATTTTGTCACCACCCCTATCAGCCTTTGTCCACTGCATCTCACCGCCGAACCGATCTTCATAGAGATACCTCAGTGCTAAGCTTGCCAGTCTGTTCTCTTTTCTCTGGAAGTTCCATTTGTTGAAAACAGAAATTCTGTTCTGTAGTGTGGCATCCGTAAAATTATCTTTGTTCTGGTCTATTCTTTTGGTAAAGTTAAAATAGTTCAAACTCAATAAAGAGGCGGCTTTCTTACCTACGTTAAATTTGGTAGATAAATCTATATTATCTTCACTCCAGGTACTTGTCATTACATCCAGACTTAATTTAGGAGCTGTTAAAGCATTCTTTGTGATGATATTAATCACTCCACCCATAGCCTCAGATCCATAAATTGATGAAGCCGGACCTTTTACCACTTCTATCCTGTCGACCAGGCTGTTGGGTATCCCACTAAGCCCGTAAACAGTAGATAACGAGCTCACAATAGGCATCCCGTCAATAAGGATCATTGTATAAGGACCTTCAAGGCCGTTGATATGGATATCTCCGGTATTACAAACCGAGCAATTGAGCTGAGGGCGGACTCCGTTAACCATTGAAATCGCTTCAAAAATATTCGGAGTAGGATTTTTCTGGAAAAACTTCTGGCTATAGATTTCTACAGCTACAGGGCTTTTGGATCTGCTGATAGGTTTTATGGTTCCTGTCACCACCACATCATCGATCAGCTTTGTTTTGATCTCTTTTTTAGCAACAGAAATAGAATCAGGCCTTTGATTTTGATTTAAAGTTAAACTATCTGTTTCCTGAGAAAAACAATAAGAGGATAAAAGTACACCAGAAAATAATATTCGCTTCATGAAATAATAATTGTTAGGCAAATCTAACAATTATTTTCGAAACAAAAAACTCTATGATAAATATCCTCTAAAATAATTCGTCAAAAATTATTAAATTTGAGAAAATATAAAGGTAAAAATGAGATATAACCAGTCCGGGAAAATCCCACAGAAAAGACATACGATTTTTAAATCTCCTGAAGATAAATTCTACTATGAACAACTTTTCGGAACGGAAGGGTTTCATGGTATTTCTTCTTTGCTTTATCATATCCACCGTCCTACACAGATCAAATCTATAGGTACACCAAAGGATGTAACTCCGAAAATTGCGGTAGAAAAAAATGTGACTCCGCGAATGTTTAAGGGGATGCAGGTGACTCCTGAAGACGATTTTCTGGACAGCAGAAAATTCCTTTTGGTCAATAACGACTTGAAAATGGGATTATCAAAGCCAAGAAAATCTACGGATTATTTCTATAAAAATGCAGAGTGTGATGAGCTTTTGTTCGTTCATGAAGGAAAAGGTGTTTTAAAAACCTTTGTTGGAAATCTCGAGTTCTCAACCGGTGATTACCTCATTATACCAAGAGGAACCATCTATCAGGTGGAAATCCAGTCAGAGAACACTGTATTTTTTGTTCTTGAAAGTCATTCTCCGATCTATACTCCGAAACGTTACCGAAATGAATTCGGGCAACTCCTGGAACACTCTCCTTTCTGCGAAAGAGATATCATTCCCCCTACCTTCGTTGAACCTAAAGACGAAAAAGGAGAATTTCTCATCAAAGTAAAAAAAGAAAATCAGATTACCGATTTCATTTATGCAACTCATCCATTTGACGTGGTGGGCTGGGACGGTTACTTCTACCCTTATAAATTTAATATCAAGAATTTTGAACCGATTACAGGAAGAATACATCAACCACCACCAATCCATCAGAACTTTGAAGGGCATAATTTCGTAGTCTGCTCATTCTGTGCCAGAATGTACGACTACCATCCATTAGCCATTCCTGCACCGTATAACCATTCCAATATCGATTCCGATGAGGTATTATTCTATACTGAAGGGGACTTTATGAGCCGTAACCATGTTGATCTGATGGACTTCAGTCTTCATCCGGGAGGAATTGTTCATGGGCCACATCCGGGAGCTATGGAAAGAAGCATCGGAAAGAAATTCACAGAAGAATACGCTGTAATGGTAGATCCTTTCCGTCCTTTAAAAATCACGGAAGAAGCAATGAAGGTGGAAGACCCTACATACAAAACTTCCTGGCTGGAATAAATCTGGATAAACACAAATAACCGCAGGCAGCGCGCGGTATAAATATTATTTCAAAAAAATTCAATATGTACAATTATATTAGTGCAGAGGAAGCCGTATATACAGTAAAAAGTGGTAATCGCGTATTTTTTCACGGGAGTGCCTGTACACCAAATTATCTCATTGACGAGCTTGCGAGACAATCCCACAGGCTCGAAAACGTGGAAATGGTCTCCATTACCCAACAGGGAAATGTGGAAATTGCAAAACCTCAGTACAAGAATAACTTTTTTATTAATTCCCTGTTCGTTTCAACTCCGGTGAGGGAAGCTGTTAATTCAGAACGGGGAGATTTTGTTCCTGTATTTTTAAGTGAAATTCCGATTTTATTCAGAAACAATATCCTACCCCTTGATGTTGCATTAATTACCGTTTCTCCTCCTGATAAACATGGTTTTTGTACGCTGGGCACATCTGTAGATGTTGCGAGAGCTGCTGTAGATACTGCAAAAATAATTGTCGCCATTGTTAATCCCCTGATGCCCAGAACGCACGGGGATGGAATGATCCATATCAGCCGCATTCATAAGCTTGTATGGCATGAAGAAGAATTGCCTACTGTAGATTACGGGTCCAAGGTGGGGCCCGAAGAAATGCTGGTCGGCAAAAATGTGGCAGAACTGATCGATGACAGATCTACCTTACAAATGGGTATCGGTACAATTCCGGATGCTGTTCTTAAATGCCTGGGTAATCATAAAGATCTGGGGATCCACACCGAAATGCTGAGTGACGGAGTGATAGACCTTATCCAAAATGATGTCATCAACAATAAGTACAAAGGATACAACGATAATAAAACCATTACTAGCTTTTGTTTCGGAACAAGAAAGCTTTACGACTATGTAGATGATAACACCGTCTTTGCTTTTAAAGACGTAAGTGATGTGAATTTTCCTATCAATATTATGCGTAACAAAAAAATGGTTGCAATTAATTCAGCTATTGAAATTGATCTTACAGGGCAGGTTTGTGCAGATTCGATAGGCACTTTGCAATACAGTGGTATCGGAGGACAAATGGATTTTATGAGAGGAGCTGCGTTAAGCGAAGGAGGAAAACCTATTATTGCTATCACTTCCAGAACCAAAAAAGGAGTGTCAAGAATTGTCCCTTACCTGAAACAGGGAGCAGGAGTTGTAACTACGAGAGGACATATCCATTATGTTGTCACAGAATATGGAACAGCTTATTTGTATGGAAAAAATCTTCGTCAGCGCGCCCAGGAATTAATCAGTATCGCACACCCTGACGACAGGGAGATGCTGGAAAAAGCAGCCTTCGAAAGATTCAAACATTAAGAGAATTGATATATTTTAAACGGATTTTTAACCGAACAAAAAGGGATTGATAAAAATATCCTATAATTCTTTGGCAGTATTTTTGATAAAAACCTTCTAAAGTCAGGAAATTGAAAACCATATATAACTCAATCCGGGAGGAAATAGTAAAACATTCCAAAATAAAAAATTCAGTTTTAGGAAATGTTAAAGATTGGAAAAGAAGTCATTACATTATTCTCTCTGAAATCATTAAAGAGGAACTTTCAGAATCGGAAGAACTGAAAGGAGGAAGAAAATTTGAAATAGGGAATACCATTTCGCACGTCACTTTACAACGCTTTTTTGAAAATGATTATCAGGATAAAACCCACAATGATCTTCGTTTTTTAAAGACACTTGATAAGATCTGTATCTTTTTAGGATTCAAAGATCTGAACGATTATATTCAGTTTGCCAGAGAAAAAAAACAGGACAATGGTACGGATGATGAAGCATTTTTCAGCAATATGGTCTATGAATACTGCTCTACAGCTTTTAACTTTTATAAAAAGTTTCCTGAACACGACACCACACTTTTTAAGGATCTTGTTTTCGATGACTCGCCTTTTCTCGAAAGAGCAACCCAGTTCAGCAAAGAATTATGTGAAAGAAAGTTTCAGCTTGTAACCAAGAACAACCGTTCCAACTTTGAGGTTTTTGATATTCACATGGTCACAGACGAACCGGATAAAAAAATACTGGAGACTCAGGAATTCTGGAACCTATTGTTTAAAATAGGGGAAACCGGTGAAGAGAATTTTGTTAACCAACTGAACACCCAGATCTACTTTATCAGAAAGATAGATAACGTCTGGAAAATATGGGATAATTATAATCCCGACGCTGGTAGACTCAACAATAAAAAATGAAAGCCGTAGGAATCTACGGCTTTCAAATTTTCGAAAATATCTTTCTTTCACTTGTCTTTGTATTACAAATGTAATTAACCGAATTGTAATAAATTAAACTTAAAATTACTTAAATGAACTTTTCTTTAAGATTATGTTAACTCAATTTGAGGATTTCCCATTAATACTTTTGCCATATCTAAGATTTTTGTAATTTGCATACCAATAAAAATAAAAGTAAAAAGAAAATATGTCAACACTTACATTTGCCGAAAAAATTGCTCAAGCAGAGAATTTTTTGCCAATTAATGGTACAGATTACATTGAGTTTTATGTAGGAAATGCTAAACAGGCTGCTCATTTTTATAAAACCGCTTTTGGTTTTCAGTCTGTAGCATATGCTGGTCCTGAAACAGGAGTAAGGGATCGTGCTTCTTATGTTCTTCAACAGGGAAAGATAAGATTAATCTTAACGACAGGACTTACCTCTGAATCACCAATCAACGAACATGTAAAAAAACACGGAGATGGAGTGAAAGTTTTAGCACTTTGGGTGGATGACGCTTACAAGGCTTTTGAGGAAACGACAAAAAGAGGTGGTAAGCCTTATTTGGAGCCTGTAACTTTAACGGATGAGCATGGAGAAGTAAAAATGTCCGGAATCTATACATACGGAGAGACCGTTCACATGTTTATTGAAAGAAAAAATTATACAGGACCTTTCATGCCTGGCTACGAGAAGTGGGAAAGTGACTACCAGCCGGAAGAAACAGGTTTATTATATGTAGACCACTGTGTGGGAAATGTAGACTGGAACAGAATGATTCCTACTGTAGAATGGTATGAGAAAGTAATGGGATTTGTGAACATTCTTTCTTTTGATGACAAGCAGATCAATACAGAGTATTCTGCCCTGATGTCTAAAGTAATGTCCAATGGAAACGGATACGCAAAATTCCCGATCAATGAACCTGCAGAAGGAAAGAAAAAATCTCAGGTAGAAGAATATCTTGATTTCTATGAAGGTGAAGGTGTTCAGCATATTGCTGTTGCTACCAAAGATATTATCCATACGGTAACAGAACTTAAGAAAAGAGGAGTAGAATTCCTTTCCGCACCACCAGAAGCTTATTATGACATGGTTCCTGAGAGAGTCGGTCACATCGATGAGGATCTTAAAAAACTACAGGATTTAGGAATTTTGATCGATCATGATGAGGAAGGTTATCTATTACAGATCTTTACCAAGCCGGTAGAAGACCGTCCTACCCTATTCTTTGAAATCATTGAAAGACATGGCGCACAAAGTTTCGGGGCAGGTAATTTTAAAGCATTATTCGAAGCTTTGGAAAGAGAACAGGAAAAAAGAGGAAATCTTTAATCCCAAATAACAATACTAAGTTTTGTCAGGATGAAAAGTCCTGACAAAACTTTTTTTTAAACACTTAATATGAAAAAAATTGTATTCGGAATTTTATTTTTCAGTGCATTAGGGCTAAAAGCTCAATATGGAACACTGAATGAAATTCTTACCAGACTTGAAGAAAGAAAAGGTATCAATCAACATCTTGAAAATGTAAATATTGATGATAAAAAATTTGTCTTTATCAAAGATTTTGACGACCATACGGAAAGGGATTTCATTATCATAAAAGGAAATAATGCAACCTATGTTGAAGTTTTCGATGATAAAACCACAGGAGAAAGCAGTTCTAATGTTTTTACCGGCGATATCATCAGGAAAAAAAATATTGTTTCTTTAAGAGCCAATATCCTGGAGGGAAAAAAAGTTCCTATGCCGGTAACCAAAACCTTATTATTAACAAGACAGGATAATATCTTATATCTGATTGACGTTAATACTAAAGACAGGTGGATTGACGAAGCCTCTTATTCAAAAAAATAATACAAAATATCTTGAGGGCGCTCGTATTTGCGAAGAGCGTAGTGAGAAGGTAATTTATTTCATATCTCAATATTGAACCGACAGGTGATCATTGGATAACCAGTCAAGGAGTTTTAAGAATATTTAGTTGGAAAACATCGCTTTTCTGCTACGGCCGCTTGAGATATTGGAACCCAAATTTTAACAGATTTATTAATCTTAATTAAATTACAATCTTATGAAATCATTTGTAGAGTATTCCTCAAATTCAGACTTTTCTATACATAATATTCCTTTTGGAGTAGCTGTTTTCAATAAAGAATATATCGGATGCTGCACCAGAATCGGTGATCAGGTCATTGACCTTGCCAGCCTGTATGATCTGGGCTATTTTGAAGATATTGAAGGACTTGAAGATAACGTCTTCGAAGCTTATACCCTTAACGAATTCATTGAATTGGGGAAACCCATTACCAATGCCGTGCGTACTAAAATCCAGGAATTATTACAGGAAGGCTCCACTTTATCAAAAGACCAGAAAACCATAGAAGATGCTTTCTACGAACTGGATCAGGTAAAAATGATAATGCCTCTGCATATTCCAAATTACACCGATTTTTACAGCAGCATCGAACATGCCACCAATGTAGGAAAAATGTTCCGTGATCCTGCCAATGCGTTATTACCCAACTGGAAGCATTTGCCTGTAGGATATCACGGCAGAGCATCATCCATTGTGATTTCAGGAACTGATATCAACCGTCCCAAAGGCCAGACTAAACCTGCTGATGCAGAAAAGCCGGTATTCGGCCCTTCTAAACAACTGGACTTTGAACTAGAGATGGCTTTTGTTATCAACAAAAATACGGATATGGGCGAGAGCATTTCCACAAAAGATGCTGAAGATGCAATTTTTGGGATGGTTATTTTTAATGACTGGTCTGCAAGAGATATCCAGGCATGGGAGTATGTTCCGCTTGGACCGTTTTTAGCTAAAAACTTTGGCTCTTCTATTTCTCCATGGGTTGTTACTTTAGAAGCATTAGCTCCTTTCAGAACCGCTTCACCGGTACAGGATCCGGAAGTTTTGGACTACCTGAAGTTTGAAGGTGATAAAAATTATGATATCAACCTTGAAGTATACTTACAGCCTGAAAACGGAGAAGAAAACCTAATTTCTGAAAGCAATTATAAATTCATGTACTGGAACATGACCCAGCAACTGGCACACCACACGGTAAACGGTTGTAATCTTGAAGTTGGTGACCTTTATGCCAGTGGTACTATTTCAGGAAGCGATCCAAAATCATTCGGATCTATGCTTGAACTGACATGGAGGGGTCAAAATCCTATTCAGCTAAGTAACGGCCAGGAAAGAAAATTCATTGAAGATAATGATACCATTACCATGAAAGCATGGGCTGAAAAAGATGGCGTAAGAGTAGGTTTCGGGGAAGTATCTGGTAAAATAATTCCAAGTTTATAAAAAGAGTTAAAAACGTTTGAGCTACTTAAGTTAAAATATTATGGTAAAATTAAGTTCACTTTAGTTTTTCAATTAATATTGATAAAACTGAAGTGACTTATTATAAAATATGAAAACAGTTATCCCATCTGAAATAACACCGGTTCAATTACAAACGATAATGCAGACCGCTGTTTCACCGAGGCCTATTGCCTTGGCTTCGACAGTTGATAAGAATGGTACTATTAATTTATCGCCTTTCAGCTTTTTCAATATGTTCAGTACCGTTCCACCTATCCTGATTTTTTCACCTTCAAGAAGAGTCCGTGATAACACCACTAAACACACGTTGAAAAATGTTTCAGAAGTTCCAGAGGTGGTAATCGGAACAGTCAATTTTCCTATTGTACAACAAATATCTTTAGCTTCAACAGAATACGGAGACGGGGTTAATGAGTTCATCAAATCCGGCCTTACAATGAAGGACGCAGATCTTGTACAGCCCAAACTGATTGAAGAATGCCCGGTTAATTTTGAATGTAAAGTACTCGAAATAAAACCCCTGGGAGATCAGGGCGGAGCAGGAAATCTGATCATCTGTGAAGTACGGAAGATTCACATAAGGGAAGAATATCTGAATGAAGAAGGCAATCTGGATCAGAAAAAACTGGATATGGTAGCCCGTCTGGGAGTAAACTGGTATTCAAGAAGTAATGAAAACAGTCTTTTTGAAGTTCCTAAACCATTGGTAACAAAGGGAATTGGATTTGATCTTCTTCCTATTGAAATACGATACAGTAAAATTTTTACAGGAAATGACCTGGGCATGCTTGCAAACATTGAAGTTTTACCGGAGGGTAGTTTTCATTCTGAAGAAAACATTCATCAGGAAGCGCAGAAACTTCTGCTTGAAAGTAAAATTAACGAGGCCTGGAGTATTTTAACCAAGCCGACACAGAATGACTAAACTTGAAATCTATAAGATCTAAAATAAAAAAGGAGTGACGTTGCCACTCCTTTTTTATTTTTATTCGTGTACAATCTTATCGTTAATAAAGTCAATACATTTTTCAATAGCTTTATTCAGGTCTTCCGGTAAATCCGGACTTTCCCAGGGTTCTTTGGCTCCGAATGTATGATTCGCATCTTCAATTAAAAACAATTCAGAATTCGGGTTCAAAATATGAAGATGTTCCGCTTCTTTTGGAGCAACACTTTCATCGTTGGTGCCATGGATAATTAAAATATGAGCTTTTGCCATTTCCATTGCTCTTTCTACATCGAAACGATGCACATTCTCTTCAAAATCTTTATAAAACTGAAAATAATGAGGCATTTCCTGCTTTGTTCTGCCATTCATAACATAATACACACCTTCTTTTTTCCAGTTTTCAAAAGCATTTCCTGTTGGAAAACGCTCAAGGGTATCTACACTTGCAAGGGTAATTAAGCCGTTTATTCTTTCATCTTCGGAGGTTTTTATAATCGAAATGCCTCCTCCTCTGCTGTGCCCTATTAAAATGACCTTTTGATCATCTACCCTATCATCTGTAATAAAAAAATCAATAACAGCACCGAGATCGGAAAGTTCCTTAGAATAATTATTTTGCCCGAAAGCTTCCAGATCCCCGAAGTTATGAGGATCATTTGTTGTTGTCCCGTTATGGGAGGAATTAAACTTAACAAAGAAAAAACCGGCTTTTGCTATTTTTTCAGCCATAAGCCCCCATGCTCCCCAATCTTTATACCCTTTATATCCATGTACAAAAATTACCAGCGGTAATTTTCGTTTACTTTCTGGATAATAAGCATCTGCAAGAAAATCCTTTGTTTCAGGATTTGAAATAACAATATTCTCTTTTTTTATAACTTCCATACTCACTTCTTAAAGAATCAGCCAGAAAAGAACATCTTATCACAAGAATATTTCTTCCACTTTGATGGCTGACATAATTTCAACTAAAAATATTAAAAATAGGAACAAACACAAAGTAAAATCTTATTTTTGCGGTATGTTGGATTTAAGAACAGTAACGGTAATGCGCTACATCCTTCCATTAAGAGAGGGTGGTTCGCTTCCGGCTTTGGCAGAAGCTGATGATGACTTTAAATATGTCCTGAAGTTCCGGGGTGCCGGCCACGGAGTAAAAATGCTGATATCTGAACTTTTAGGAGGAAAAATAACAGAAGTTTTGGGATTAAAAATTCCGGAGCTTGTTTTTGTAAACCTGGATGTAGATTTTGGACGAACGGAAGCTGATGAAGAAATTCAGGATTTGCTAAAATTTTCGGAAGGGCTGAATCTGGGACTTCACTATCTTTCCGGATCGATCACATATGATCCGGGTGTAGTCATCGATCCTCTACTGGCTTCAAAAATAGTATGGCTGGATGCATTCATCACCAACATCGACCGTACTTATAAAAATACCAACCTGCTGATGTGGCATAAGGAACTCTGGGTAATTGATAACGGAGCTTCTTTTTATTTTCATCATTCATGGCAAAACTTTGATGCAGCGGCAAAGACTCCTTTCAAATATGTAAAAGATCATGTTCTTCTTCCCAAAGCTAAAATGCTGGATGAAGCCGACCAATGGGCACATGAGGTTTTAAATGAAAAAGTATTCCGGGAAATTGTAAATCTGATTCCCGAAGATTGGCTACACTGGAACGATGCGGACGAAAGTCCTGAAGAAATCCGTGAGGTGTACTTCCAATTTATGAAAACAAGGCTAGAAAATTCACAAATCTTTGTAAACGAAGCTAAAAATGCAAGAGGATAAAATATACGAATATGCCGTAATACGTCTGGTACCTAAGGTTGAAAGAGAAGAATTTTTCAATATAGGCCTCGTGATGTTTTCAAAAAAAGAAAAATTCATTCGTGTAGATTTTTATCTATGCCCAGATAAATTCAGACTTATGCACAGCAAACTTGACTATGAAGACATTATTCAGAACCTGCAAAGTTTTCAAAAGATTGCCAATGGAGATAAGGATGGTGGACCAATAGCCCTGCTTGATATTCCCGAGCGTTTTCGCTGGTTAACAGCGGTAAGAAGTTCCGTTATACAAACATCAAGGCCTCATCCCGGAAAATCCAAAGATCTTGAAAAAACTTTTGGTAAACTTTTTGAGGAGTTAGTAAAATAACCAATTTCTCAAAAATTATATGGCATCATTCAAAAGCAATATTACAATATACAGGTTTTATGTAAACCTGTTTTTTATTTTACTTCTGAGCATTTCCCCTGTCGCTTTTTCCCAGAATCAGCTTCAGCCTAAAGCCCCAAAAAGCAGTCTTTTAAAAGAAAGGACCATTTCATCAGAAGATATTTTCTATAAAACCAATAAGGAAGGTTCAATAGCTTTGGATATGTACAGCCCAAAAACAACCTCTGCGGAAAAACATCCTGTGCTTATTTATGTCCATGGAGGGGGATGGGTCGGCGGTGATAAGATCATTCATGCAGATTCCTATATAGAAAACCTTATTCTCAAGCTGGTAGAAAAGGAATATACTGTAATCAGCATCAACTATACTTTAGTGAATAAAGATATACATTTTCCAAATCCTATCCAGGATACTAAGGATGCTATACGATGGGTCAGAAAGAACGCAGATAAATATCACTTTGATACCAACAATATAGGACTTTTCGGGGCGTCTGCCGGGGCGCATCTTTCATTGCTGGCTGCCTATACGCAAGATAATGAATTCGTCGGAGCACCTGAGCTCTCATCTTATTCTGCAAAAGTAAATTATGTAGTCAATAATTTCGGGCCTACTGATCTTAATAAACTTTTACATACCCGTGTGGGAAATGTAGGTGCCTTTTTTATTAGCCTTTTTTCAAAGAAAATTGTTGATCTAAGGGGAAAACTGATCTTAGGAATTTCAGGATACGACATCAAAAAAGACAAGAAGAAAGTCATCAAATACTTTGAAACGCTTTCACCGGTAACCTATGCTGATCATGCAATCCCAACCCTAACTCTGCAAGGAAATAAGGATAAGATTGTACCTCTCAAGCAATCGATACTACTGGAACGAAAACTTGAAGAAAATGAAGTACAAAATAAACTGACTATCGTAGAAGATGGTATACACGGCTTCGGAACCACCGATAAAAACTACCTTAATCAGCTTGTTGATGAAATGGTAGATTTTATTGTTTCTCAGAGAAAGACTAAGTCCAGCAATCATTAATGTTGAAATGAAATATACTTCTAAACTAACAATAAATTATAGTTAACTCAAACAGAAAACAATATAAAATATTAATTATCAGGATATTAAATAAGTAGTTATTTTCAATTTTTGTTAATTTGCTAGATTAGTATACATATTCTTATTTTTTATTTACAAAATAATTAACTTGGCCATTGTTTAAATTATTCAAAATAAATTAAACAAAAAATTTAATTATTTACTCATAAAAAATCAAGACGATATGGATTTCCTAAATAACATCAACGCCTTAACTTTAGTTTTCACATCGCTCCTTATTTTCGCCATAGCATACCGCATCTATGGAATTTTTCTCGCCAATAAGGTATTACGTCTTAATAACAAAAATACGACTCCTGCATTGGAGTTTGCGGATGGTAAAGACTATGTTGCAACTAATAAGAACGTTCTTTTCGGACATCACTTTGCTGCAATTGCAGCTGCCGGACCATTGGTTGGGCCTGTTCTTGCCGCGCAATTCGGATACCTTCCCGGAGCATTGTGGATTCTGATAGGCTGTGTATTGGGAGGTGGCGTTCATGACATGGTCGTTTTGTTCGCATCCGTAAGGCATAAAGGCCAGAGTCTGGCAACCATTGCTTCTAAAGAAATTGGAAAAACAACCGGAACAGTAGCCGGATTTGCCATTTTATTCATTCTCATTCTTACGCTGGCAGGACTATCGTTGGCGTGTATCAATGCTATGCACGAAGCCTCATGGTCATTATTTACCGTAGTGATTACAATGCCTATTGCCATCATTATGGGTCTGATTATGCGCTATCGCAAAAATAGTGTCACTTTTGCCAGTATCCTAGGAGGAGTCCTTCTTATTGCGGGTATTATCGGAGGGCATAACCTGATGCAGAATGAAACCATGCATAATTTGTTCTCCTGGGATATCACCACCATTTCTATAGCTATTCCTTTGTATGGTTTTTTGGCATCCGTTCTACCGGTATGGCTGCTGCTCGTCCCAAGGGATTATCTGTCGACATACCTGAAAATCGGAACTATCATCATGCTTGCTATCGGAGTAATTGTGATCCATCCCACGATACAGATGCCTGCCCTTACACAATTTGTAAACGGTGGCGGACCCGTGATCGGAGGACCTGTCTTTCCATTCATTTTCATTGTTATCGCATGTGGTGCTATTTCGGGTTTTCACGCTGTTATAGCAACCGGAACAACGCCTAAAATGCTAAATAAAGAAAGGGAAATTCTTTTTGTAGGATATGGAGCAATGCTTGTTGAAGGATTTGTTGCCCTAATGGCATTGATCGCAGCATGTACATTAATGCCCGGAGATTATTTTGCCATAAACACTCCGAAAGACTCTTATGATGCATTTCTGGCTGCTCATCCTTCTTTACACGGAGTTGATATTGATTATTTTTCACAGAAAATCGGGATCGATCTTCATGGCAGAACCGGAGGTGCTGTATCTCTGGCTGTGGGAATGGCTCATATATTCAATAAGATCCCCTATATGGATCAGTTAATGGCTTATTGGTATAATTTTGCAATCATGTTTGAAGCTGTTTTTATTCTTACGGCTATTGACGCAGGAACAAGAGTAGGACGTTTCTTTTTGCAGGAAATGCTGGGTTCTGTAATTCCGAAATTCAATGACAAAAACTGGACCCCGGGCATTATTATCAGTAGTCTGATCTTCACTTTTGCATGGGGATACCTTG
Source organism: Chryseobacterium sp. LAM-KRS1 (assembly GCF_013184525.1). Taxonomy (GTDB): domain Bacteria; phylum Bacteroidota; class Bacteroidia; order Flavobacteriales; family Weeksellaceae; genus Chryseobacterium; species Chryseobacterium proteolyticum. The sequence goes on along the minus strand of NZ_JAAOIZ010000006.1, from coordinate 281,819 downwards.
TATTTACAGGAAACGTCAGCAGTATATGGCCATTATTCGGGATCAGCAACCAGCTGCTTGCTGCCTGTGGGCTGATCGTCTGTACAACAATGCTCATACGGTTAAACAGAGGCAAATATGCCTTGTGTGCAGCTATACCGGGTGTGTTCATGGCAGGGATCACATTCTGGGCAGGTTATATCCAGGTTACCTCCATTTATATTCCCAAAGGACAATACTTACTGGCAACACTTGCTGTGGTTGCAATGGTCTTAATGCTTATTGTATTTGTAGGAGCCTTCAGAAAGTGGTATGAGCTTATCAAAATTAATAAATCGGAAATTGATTATTACGGAGAAAGCGTAAAGGAGCTGGTAGAGAGATAAAAGGTTTGGGTTACTAATTAATGATAAGGCCATATCTGATATTTTTCTTACATTTGTTATGCTTTAGGGGTATTCTGAGAAGAATTGAGAGAGTCCCTTTGAACCTGATACGGCTTACACCGACGTAGGGAAAAGCAAAAAGACATTCTTTACAATGTACTTTTGTTTTGGATTTTTTCCTGAAGCTATTTATTTAATCAATAATAATGGATAAAAATCTTTGGAAACAAGTACAGCTCGTAAAACAGCAATCCCCCCTTGTACACAATATCACCAATTACGTGGTGATGAATAATACAGCTAATGCCCTTTTGGCTGTGGGAGCTTCTCCGATCATGGCGCATGCAAAATCTGAAATTCATGAAATGGTCAGTATTGCACATTCAGTCGTTATTAACATAGGTACGCTGGATGAATATTGGGCAGAGTCAATGATAATAGCCGCAAAGGCTGCCCATTCATTAAAAAAACCGTGGATTCTGGATCCGGTAGGTGCCGGTGCAACGGGTTTCCGTGATGAGATTTTACACCAGCTTTTACCGTACCGGCCGACTGTAATCAGAGGTAACGCATCAGAAATCATTGCTTTGGCTAAAGCAAACACCATGGTTACAAAAGGAGTTGACAGCACAGCAAAAAGTGATGAAGCGATCAATGCCGCACAATATCTCGTCAATCAATACGATACGATTGTCTGTATCTCCGGAGCTACAGATATTATTACTGACCGACAGCAGACCTCCTTTATCCGTAACGGGCATCATTTAATGACCAAAGTTACCGGATTAGGCTGCTCGGCAACTGCCCTTATTGGTGCTTTTGCAGGAGTTACCGAAAAGTATTTTGAAGCAACTGCGGCCGCAATGACATTAATGGGTATCGCAGGTGAACTGGCTGTTTTGGAAAGCAAAGGTCCTGGAAGCCTTCAGGTTAACCTTCTCGATAAATTATATACTATTACCGAAGAGGAGTTTCTCAGTCATCTCAAGTATGAAAGATAATGAATCGACATCCTTTTCCTTACCAGCTTTACCTTGTTATTTCTGAGGCAGATTGTCCCGGAAGAGACTTTTTAAAGGTTGCAGAGCAAGCTATTCTAGGCGGCGTTGATATCATACAACTAAGAGAGAAAAACAGCTCTCCCGATGAATTCCTCCAAAAAGCCAGACAACTGATAGCAATTACAGAAAAACATCATATTCCACTGATTATTAATGACAACGTAGAAGTGGCCACAAAAGTAAATGCGGCAGGCATCCATGTGGGTAATACCGATGCAAGCCCCGTCTATTTGAGGGAGCAGCCACTCATTCACAATAAAATGATTGGTTACTCCATTGAATATCTCGATCAGCTTGAAAATGATCAGACTGCAGCATCAGACTATCTGGGCATCAGCCCGGTCTTCCGCACGACTACCAAATCAGATACAGTTACTGAATGGGGATTGGAAGGAATAGTAAAAATAAGGCAACTCACCTCAAAGCCCCTTGTTGCTATTGGCAGTGTCAACTTAACCAACGCCAAGGCTATTATGGACGCGGGAGCAGACTGTATTGCCGTGGTTTCTGCAATATGCGGTGCTGATGATCCTCAAAGAGCAGCTTATGAACTCAAAAATGAAATTGTAAAATGAAAAAATTTAAATATCCATCCGTATTAACGATAGCAGGATTCGACGGAAGCGGAGGGGCTGGCATCCAGGCTGATATTAAAACCGCCTCTGCCCTGGGATGCTTTTCAACATCGGTGTTAACTGCTTTACCGGTCCAGAATACCCAGGGAGTAAGAAAGATATATCCAATTCCTGTAGAAGCAGTAGCTGATCAGATCGAAGCTATTTTAGATGACATTTTTCCTGATGCAATCAAAATCGGAATGGTCCATACTTCCCAGCTTGTGGAAACCATCGTTTCAACACTCGGTAAATATAAAAAGATTCCTATTGTATTCGATCCGGTAATGGTCGCGACAAGTGGACATCGTTTAATCGAAGAAGAGACTATTACCGCTATTACAGAAAAACTTTTCCCTATTGCAGATGTGATTACCCCTAATATGGATGAAGCAGCAATTTTAGCCAGCATGGAGGTGAAAACGCTTGAAGACCTTTATGCAGCAGGAAAACTGATCAAAGGTCTGGGCTGCAAAAGCATTCTTTTAAAAGGCGGACATCAGGACACCTCAACGATTACCTCATTATTCTGCGATGAAAATAATCAATACCATACCTTTGAAACCATCAAATTTGCAACCCACAACACCCATGGTTCAGGCTGCACCCTTTCTTCGGCTATAGCCGCATATCTGGCTCAGGGAAAAACCTTATTTGATTCTGTTTCTCTTGGACAACAATATGTTTATAAAGCCATAGAAAATGGAAAAGATGTAGAAACCGGTTTGGGAAACGGCCCGCTTAATCACTTTTTTAACCCTCAAAAACTGATCAAAAATGAAATGGTCTGAAAAAACCTGGCAAGCCATTGAAGACAAATACATGTCTATTTTGCAAATGAATTTTATCAAAGAGCTTTCAGCCGGCAATTTGCCGCTTGAAAATTTTAAATTTTACATGGCTCAGGACTCTCTATATCTTGAACATTTTGGACGAACGCTTTCGCTAATTGCTGCTAAGATCCCTGATCTCCAGGATGTTCTTTCTTTTATGAGGTTTGCCGAAAATGCGATCGTGGTCGAAAATGCTTTACATGAATTTTATTTTAAGGATTTTGGTGTTACCGATAAAGGTGTTTTACAGCCTGCATGTCATCACTATATCCATTTTCTGAGGAGTACTGCTGCTCTGGAATGTGTTGAAGTTGCAGTTGCTGCAGTATTGCCGTGCTTCTGGATCTATAGGGAAGTAGGAAACTTTATCTTTAAATATCAGAACAATATTAATAATCCTTATCAAAAGTGGATCGATACTTATGGTGGAGAGGAATTTTCTGCTGCTGTAGATCATGCCATTGCTATTTGTGATAAGATCGCAGAAAAAGCTACAGATGATACAAGACATAAAATGACAGAAGCTTTTATCATGTCAACCCGGATGGAGTACCATTTTTGGGAAGCGGCCTATGAATTAAAAATATGGAAATAAAACCTGCAAAAGCTGTTATTTTTGATATGGACGGTGTTCTTATCGACAGTGAAAAATTCTGGAAACAAGCTGAGTCCGAAGTATTCAGCTCATTGGGTGTAAAGATTACTGATGAATTCACACAGTTCACTCAGTCGATGACTACTGCTGAGGTTACCGAATTCTGGTATAAAAAATACCCTTGGGATAACATTGCATTGGACATTGTGGAACAACAAGTCATCTCAAGGGTCATTGAACTGATCGCAACAGAAGATTGTACTATTGCGGGTATAAAAAAGTTTATAGAAGATCTAAAATCAAAGCAATACAAAATAGGCCTAGCCACCAATTCTCCTTACAGGATCATTCAAACCGTTCTTGATAAAGCGGAGATTGCCCATTTATTCGATCATATTACCTCAGCTGAGTTTGAAGAACATGGTAAGCCTCATCCTGCCGTATATTGTACATCAGCAAAAAACCTGAAAGTTGACCCTCAACATTGTTTTGTAATAGAGGACAGTCAGTCCGGTATTCTTGCTGCCAAAAATGCGGGAATGACTGTCATTGCTTTTACCAATCAAAATTCAAAAATTTATTTTGATCTCGCAGATCACAGAATAATCAGTTTTGAAGATCCTTTGCCTGCATTGTTCAGCTAGTTTTTATTTTTTACTTAAAAAGTAAAATTAAGTCTCGTAAAAACATACCTTCCGTTCTGTCCGAATTGAGACGTGGAACGGGAGTAGATAAACTGGTCGTTATTGGTTGATACCGGAAGGTTTTTGGTTGGATAAATATCAAAAACGTTATTCACTCCCAGCGTTAAGCCTACATTTTTAGTAAACTGATACGCTAGGGAAACATCAGTAATTACCTTATCTGCTATTTTCTGATGTTCATCAAATGCAATAACCCCATCGCCATTGGCATCTAAAACATCAGCACCTGTCACTTTCCCGAAATACGTATTTCTTAAATAGAAACTGGCATTTTTCCACGAAATACTGTGGGATAAACTTGCCTTTACTCTTGGAACCGCTTCTTCAAGATATACTCTTGATTTTTCAGAGAAATATGTATTTTCAAGATTAGCAGATTCCAACAAACCCGATGAATGAACGTTTCCTACTTTTTTGGTCTGATTAAGATTAACTGCAAAACTATTATCCAGTTTCACTTCTGAAAATCTTACATTGTGAGCGATTACAATATCCAGCCCTTTCGTTTCCGTATCAATTGCATTGGCAAAAAATTGTCCCGCATTTACTCCCGCAGCATCAAATGCCTCCTTTGCCGGCTGAGGAACTGCTGATCTGGTAAACTGGTCGGTAAGGATAATCCTATTTTTAATTTTAGTAAAATAACCATCTGCCGTAAATGTTACATTAACAGATGGAATTTTATATGTAAATCCTATACTTGCTGATTGGGAAGTTTCCTGTTTCAATTTTGGAATTCCCAATAATCCTGCTATTTTAGAGTCGTTGCTGAAAGTTCCTACTTCTAAAAGCTGATTATTGGTAAATAAGGTAGAAGTTACATTATAATAGATCTGATGGATAGATGGCGCTCTAAATCCTGTAGATCCGGCAAATCTTAAATTAAAGTTCTTATCAAGCTTAATTCTTGAAGCGATCTTATAATTAAAAGTAGATCCGAAATCCGAATAGTTTTCATATCTCGCAGCAGCATCTACCAGCAACCAATCTGTAAAATTGAATTCAAAATCTGCATATCCCGCAACAGATTGTCTGTTTTTATTTACAGCATTTTCAGGTCTGAAACCACTAAATACTTGTGATCCTCCTGGAAGTGAATTTCCAAAGAAATCGGTTGGCCTGGAAGTGGTCCCGTTCCATACATTTCCATTGATATCATAAGTTGCATAAGAAGCTTCTTCTCCTGCTGTTATTTTAAAATTTTCATATCGGTGCTCTGCCCCAAATGCTATGTTGATTCCCTGCCACACATCATATTTCTTTGAAAAATCAAGATTGATCGTATTTTGAGAAAACCTTAGTCCTCCGGCACTAAATTCATTGGGGGAAGCAAATCTTAAAGAAGTATTACCTGTATTCTGGATAGTATAATCAAAGGAGTTTTGTCCGTAAGTATTACTGAAGTCAATATTCCAGCCATCCCAGTTTCCTTTTATACCTGCTGAAAGAGACAAGTCCTGAATATCTGTTCCGATCTGCGGCAGATAACCATCCTGGTATATTCCTGTAAAGGTTCTGCTTTGATTAGGTCTTCTGAAAAATCCTCCCGAAGTACCATGCCTGAAGCTATAACCTCCAAAAGTATAGACTTTCCAGTTATCATCAATCGGAACCTCTATATTTGCAAAAAGCTGGTGGTTATTTAGTTTTGACTGGCCTACCTGCATATTGAAATCTTTTCTTTCAAGACCTCTGTAGCCCAACTCCTGATTGGTTACATCAGCTCCTAACAATCCCTGTAGCGCACCAATTGTATTCGCTCCCTGAATTTGATTCTGAAAATCCTGGGAGAAATAATTAACATTCTGTGCATATTGATGAATATAATTTACGATCTGCTGAGCATTGGGAGTAGTACCAATATTTGTAAATAATGAAGAAAGATTCACGCCATCATTTAATGCTCTTTTCTCAATAGCATTGTAAGCATTGTAAATTGTCCCGCTTTCGGTTCCTGCTCTATAGGTTGGATTTCTAAACTGTGAAGTCCAAGTAATATTGAAAAAACCTCCCTTTTTTCCTATTTTATCACCATAATTCAGATCTACCTGAAAGTTTTGTCCGTCAAAATTTCCTGTATGATCATTGGCAGCCGGCGTAAGATTTCCTCCGTAAGTAAACTGACCTGTCAGTCTTCCGGTATCTCTTTTCAGCCCTAAATTGATCACTCCCGCAATGGCATCTGATCCGTATTGTGCCGCAGCACCATCCCGCAAAACTTCAATCCGGTTGATCGCGAAAGAAGGAATAGCATTCAAATCCGTACCTACAGTTCCTCTTCCCGGAGTTCCGTTCACATTAACCAATGCCGAAGTATGTCTTCTTTTACCATTGACCAAAACCAGGACCTGATCGGGACCAAGGCCTCTGAGCTGTGCAGGGTCCAAATGATCCGTACCATCAGCGTTGGTCTGAATCGTAGAGGTAAATGAGGGTGCTATAGCGTTAAGGATCTGAGAAATATTGGTCTGAGGAAGAACCAGCGAAGATTCTTTTATATTAAATACATCCACAGGAACCGGGCTGTCAACTTTAGATCTTGCTCCGCTTCGGGATCCCAGAATAACGACCTCTTCCACATTAGCGGTTTTTACTGTATCCTTCTCCTGTCCATAAACATAAGTTGCCCCCAGAAAAAATAAAACAGAAGCTGAAAAAATTGTCTTTCTATTTTTCATACATTTTATGTTAAGTTTTTTTTAACTTTTTTTGAGGAGCAAATGTATGTCATTTTTATAAGTCCACAAAATAAGTAGACTTATAATTTATAAAAAGTTCTGATAGCTTACGTCTATGTTTTTTAAATTTTAGTTAGTTTAGCGTATTTCAGAATAAGATTTTTCTCGCCTTCATGCATGAAGACCACTTTAGCCTTGATATTCTGAGGGTCTGTTCCATCCAGAAAAGTAACTTCCCCGACACCAAAACGATCATGTCTCACCTTATCCCCCACTTCAATATCCTGAGAAGAGGCTCCGCTTGGGTTAATGATTTTGGCCGTACTTACGGGTTTCAGTTTACGAGGTTCAGCAATTGGTTTTGAATTCTCATTCTTTTCAATGGTTTTCTTCTCTACCTTTTTAAAACTGCGTATTTCTGAAGGATGCTCATCAAAAATATTGGATTTAAGCCCGCTTTGATTAATAAAACGTTTTTCCATTGCAGGATTGATGAATTCCAGATACTCCTCATCAATTTCACTTAAGAATCTTGATGGTTCTGCATCCGTAATTTTTCCCCATTGGAATCTGGAGATGGCATAAGAGAAAAATGCCTGCTTCTCGGCTCTTGTCAGGGCTACGTAAAACAAACGTCTTTCTTCTTCCAGATCTTCCCTTGTTGCTGAACTCATAAAACTAGGGAAAAGATTTTCTTCCATTCCTACAAGATGCACAACAGGAAACTCAAGTCCTTTGGAAAGGTGAATGGTCATCAGGGAAACCATATCATCTTCTTCATCTTTTGCCTGCGTATCTGCTGAAAGGGCAATATTTTCAAGGAAATTCGATAAACTAGGATCTCCGTCCTCCAGCTGCATCTGCTCTTCTATAAAACCCTGCATAGAGTTCATGAGTTCCTGTACGTTTTCTACCCTTGAAATCCCTTCGGGAGTTCCGTCATCTTTCAGAAATTTGATCAGACCACTTCGTTTTGCAACTTCCATGGCAACACTGTAAGCTGTTTCTGTTTTCAGCAATACCTGAAAAGCCTTGATCATTGACCAGAAATCATTCAGTTTGTTAAGAACACCATTATTGAATCCTAACTGTTGAGAATACATCGGAAGATTATCCAGGACCTTTGCTACAGACACATTATGGGCATCTGCAAAAACGACCAGTTTATTCTGCGTTGTTTCTCCGATCCCTCTCGTAGGATAATTGATGATCCTTGTCAATGCTTCCGAATCATTTTCATTGATAAGAAGACGCAGGTAAGCAATAAGGTCCTTTACCTCTTTCCTTTGATAGAAAGATAAACCTCCATATACTTTATAAGGGATATTCTTACGTCTCAGAGCATCTTCAAAAGCCCTGGTCTGAGAGTTCGTCCTGTATAAAATGGCAAAATCACTAAATTTTCGCTGGTCCCTGTTATGAAGCTCCCATATATTTCCAGCCACAAAGTTGGCTTCATCCGCATCCGAAAGCGAACGGTAGATTTTTATTTTATCTCCTTCTTCATTCTCACTGAATACATTCTTCTTGAACTGCTGAAGGTTTTTTGCAATCACCACATTAGCGGCATTCACGATATTTTGTGTTGAACGGTAGTTTTGTTCCAAAGAAACCGTCACCGCATCAGGATAATCTTTCTTAAAATTTAAAATGTTATAAATATTGGCTCCCCGGAATGAATAGATCGATTGCGCATCATCTCCCACTACACATATATTTTCAAACTTTGAAGCCAGTGCCTTTACAATCAGGTACTGAGAGTGATTCGTATCCTGGTACTCATCTACCAGAATATAACGGAATCTGTCCTGATATTTGGCTAAAACCTCAGGAAACCGGGTAAGCAATTCATTGGTTTTTAACAATAAATCATCAAAGTCCATCGCCCCGTTTTTAAAACAGGCTTCTACATATTTCTGATAAATCTGACCGATAAACTTCATATTCGCTTTTTCATCAGCCTCCATCAATTCAGGGTTGTTGAAATAGGCTTTTACCGTGATCAGGTTATTCTTATAGTTTGAAATTCTTGCCTGGACTTTTTTAGGTTTATACAGATCCGCATCTATATTCATGTCTTTCAGCACTTTCCGGATTACATTCAATGCATCCTGCTGATCATAAATTGTAAAATTCGATGGAAATCCCAGATAATGAGCTTCACTTCTCAAAATTCTTGCAAATACCGAGTGAAAAGTTCCCATCCACAAACTTCTTGCATTACCGGGGCCTACTACCTTTGCAATACGCTCCTTCATTTCACGTGCTGCTTTATTGGTAAAGGTAAGGGCTAAAATATTGAAAGGATCGACACCGTTTGTAATCAGATGGGCGATACGCATAGTAAGTACACGCGTTTTCCCCGAACCTGCTCCTGCAAGTACCATTAAAGGTCCCTGTAAAGTAGTAACGGCTTCGTATTGTGATTCATTGAGTCCTTTCAAATAGTCCATGCTGCAAAAAATTTTGGGAATACAAAAATAATGTATTAAAAGGAGAATTCAAATTTTTGAAATGCAGGTATGATATATTTAACAAAACCAATAATTCAGTTAAAAATTTCACATAATAATTGTAACAATTAAAGTATTTTTAGGACTTATTGACAAACAATTTCTACTTTATGAAAAAACGACTTCTTTCTGTTGCTGCTGTAGCTTTCTTTGGAGTGATGCTGAATGCACAACAAATCAAATTCGAAGAGTATGATTTACCAAACGGTTTACACGTGATTCTTCATCAGGACAATACAGCACCGGTAGTTACAACAGGAGTAATGTACCACGTAGGTGCCAAGGATGAAGTAAAAGGAAGAACCGGTTTCGCTCACTTCTTTGAACATCTTTTATTTGAAGGAACACCTAATATCAAAAGAGGTGACTGGTTTAAAATAGTTTCTTCCAACGGAGGGCAAAACAATGCCAATACAACCAATGACAGAACATATTACTATGAAACTTTCCCTTCCAACAACGAACAACTGGGACTTTGGATGGAAGCTGAAAGAATGCGTCACGCAGTTATCAACCAGGTTGGAGTAGATACTCAGAGAGAGGTTGTAAAGGAGGAAAAAAGATTGAGAATGGACAACCAGCCTTACGGGAATCTTTTTACCACCATCCAAAAAAATCTTTTCACCAATCACCCGTACAACTGGCCAACCATCGGATCAATGGAGGACCTGAATTCTGCTAAGCTTGAAGAATTCCAGGCATTTTATAAAAAATATTATGTACCTAACAATGCCACTTTGGTCGTAGCAGGAGATATTAAGCCTGAACAGACTAAAAAATGGATTGAAGAATATTACGGAGGAATTCCAAAAGGAACAATCTATCCTAAAGATTTCCCGAAAGATGCTCCTATCACTCAGGAGAAGGAAGTTACTGCTACAGATCCTAACATCCAGCTTCCGGCCTATGTTTTTGCCTACAGAACACCTGCCAATAAAGAGAAAGATGCCTATGTTCTGGATATGCTTTCAACCTATTTAAGCAACGGAAAATCATCTGTTTTGTATAAAAAATTAGTAGATCAGGACAAAAAAGCACTTCAGGTAGCGGCTTTCAATCAGGGGCTTGAAGACTACAGTATATTTGCATTTTTCGCAATCCCAATGGGACAGACTACAAAGCAAACTTTACAGTCTGACATTGATGCTGAGATCAAAAAATTACAAACAACTTTAATCTCTCAGGAAGATTATCAGAAAATTCAGAATCAGTTTGAAAACCAGTTTGTAAATCAGAATTCAAGTATTCAGGGAATTGCTGCTTCATTAGCAACAAACCACGTATTGATGGGGAACACCAATTTAATCAACAAAGAAATTGACATTTACAGATCCATCACAAGAGAAGATCTTCAAAATGCTGCTAAAAAGTACCTGAATCCTAATCAAAGAATAATCATTAATTACGTACCTGAAAAAAAATAATCCAGATCAGTTGGGTTAAAAAGTGATTATAACAAATAATTATTTACAAATGAAAAAGCAATTAACATATATAGCCGTAGCATTTTTATTTACCGGAATGCTTTCAGCACAAAAAATAGATCTTAATGCAATGCCAAAGCCAGGTCCTACTCCAGCGATAAACATTGCCAAGCCAAAAACTTTCCAGCTAAGCAATGGCCTTACGGTGATGGTTGTAGAAAACAACAAGTTACCACGAGTAAGCGCCAATCTATCTATGGACAGACCTCCTTACCATGAAGGAAATGTGACCGGTGTAAGCGAAATCATGGCAGAACAGTTCGAAAACGGAACAACCAATATCGGCAAAGATGAATTTAATAAAAAGGTAGATTTTCTGGGAGCTAACCTTAACTTTTCATCTTCCGGAGCTTTCGCAAGTTCTCTTTCAAAATATTTCCCTGAGGTATTGGGATTAATGGCTGATGCTATTATTAATCCAAAATTTTCTGCCGAAGAAATCCAGAATTCTAAGGAAAGAGCTATTGAAAGTTTAAAATCTGATGATAAAAACGCTTCTTCTATAGCAGCAAGGGTTTCCAATGCTTTACAGTATGGAAAAAACACATCCAGAGGAGAGTTTGAGACCGTTGAGTCCATCAATAAAATCCAGCTGGCCGATGTTCAGAATATCTACAAAAAATATTACGCTCCGGACAATGCTTATTTAGTTATCGTTGGAGATGTTAAATATGATCAGGTAAAACCTTTGATCGAAAAAGCATTCAGCGGATGGAAAAAATCCAATACTGCTTTTACCGCATTAGAACCTGCTTCAAATGTTGCAAAAACAGAGATCAATGTTGTTGATGTTCCTTCAGCTGTACAATCGGTTGTTTCCGTAGGCAACCTGAATACACTGAAAATGAAAGATCCAAACTACTTCCCTGCAACAATTGCCAACTACATCCTTGGAGGAGGTGGTGAAGCTAGACTTTTCATGAATCTTCGTGAAAAAAACGGATTTACTTACGGAGCTTATTCAAGCATGTCTGCCAGCAAATATTCTCCTAATTTCTCAGCACAGGCAAGTGTAAGAAACGAGGTTACAGACAAAGCCGTTAAAGAATTCATGAATGAACTGAATGCTATTTCTACCGTAAAACCGGAAGAGCTTGAAAATGCTAAAGCAAAGCTGAAAGGAAACTTCATCATGTCTTTGGAGAAACCTGAAACCATTGCAAGATTTGCATTAAATCAAAAAGTACAGGATCTTCCTTCAGATTTCTATACCAATTATCTGAAGTCCATTGATAAAGTAACCGCTGCAGACGTTACAAGTGCGGTTAAAGCGACAATACTTCCTAATCAAAGCAGAATTTTCATCGCAGGTAAAGCTTCTGATATTTCTGAAGGTCTGGAAAAATTAGGCTACCCGGTAAAATATTTTGATAAAGAAGCTAACCCTGTAGCAAAACCGGCTGCACAAAAAGTGGATGCCGGTGTTACGATCGGATCTGTAGCGGATAAATACATCAATGCAATCGGAGGTCTTGCTGCTGTTCAGAAGATCAATTCTATTTCCAGTGACGCTACTACAAAAGTACAGGGCATGGAAATGAACATGAAAATGATTCAGGCTAAAGAAGGCAAAATGGCTATGAACATCAGCATGATGGGAAATACCGTACAAAAAATTGTATTCGACGGGAAAGATGGCTACATGGAAGTTCAAGGGAAAAAGGTTCCTCTAAGCGACAAGCAGAAAGCCGAAATGTCTGATGAGAAAGAACTATTCCCGGAAATTAATTTCGCAAAATCTACTGAATATAAATTAGCAGGAATTGAAAAATATAACAACGAAGATTCCTACGTAGTGAAAGGCGCAAAAGACACATATTATTATAGCGTAAAAACCGGTCTGAAAACAGGAGAGGTAAAAAGTGGAGAGCAAGGTTCTACCCCTACAAGCTATGCTGATTATAAAGATGTATCCGGCGTGAAATTACCTCATACCATTATTCAGAATATGGGCGGAATGGATATAAACCTGGCTGTAAAATCTTATCAGATCAATCAGGCTAAAGATTCTGATTTTAAATAAGAATAATCTCTTTTAAAGAAAAAACAGCAACAATTGTTGCTGTTTTTTCTTTTTACTAAAATCTTATTTTGCTGTTCGGTAAAAAAAGATTAAATTTGCCCATTCAAAAAGATATCAAATTAATGGATTCTATATTTATACTATTGATGGTTCTTGTTATGATTGCTAGTGTTTTACTGGTAATTATCGTTATGGCTCAAAATCCTAAAGGAGGAGGCCTTTCCAGTACCTTCGGAGGTGCATCATCTGCGCAATTCGGAGTACAAAGAACCAACGACTTTATGGAAAAAGCAACATGGACCTTAGGAGCGACAATCATTGTTCTTATCCTTATCAGTGTTGTAATCACAGGAAAGCCATCACAAACTGCTCCTGTTCAGCAACCTGTTAAAAAAGAAGCTCCTGCAAAACAATCTGCTCCGGCTTCTCAAACAACAGCACCAGCTCAGGCTCCTGTTACTCCTGCTAAATAAGCAAATACTATTTTTACATATTAAAAAAGCAACTCAATTGAGTTGCTTTTTATTTTAATTTGATCTTTTCTATTTTGTGCCGGAGCCTTAAGCCTGCTTTTAAAAATGAATACTGCAAAGGCTTCGATTCCTTGTAATATTTACTGATAAAAATCTGCATAGCCCCATAAAAGCGCTCGAGATAGAGCTCATCTTTTACAGTACTTTCTCCTTTATAGTGCAATAGTGAAGCTTTACCATAATAGTAATTCGTAAAGCCATTCCTAAGTAAGGTATAACATAAATCGATATCTTCACCATACATGAAATAAGCTTCATCCAGGCCGCCTACTCTTTCATAAACCTCTCTCTTAACAAGAAAAAATGCACCGGTGATCACTTCCACCTTATCAATTGCATTTTCATCAATGTCATTCCGATAATAGGATTTTGAATTGTTATTCTTAAAATTCACAAATAACTTCTCGAAGGAGTTGAACATATCCGGAACTGAACGTTTGCTTTCCGGTAAAAATGTACCTTTCGAATCATGCATTCTCACTCCCAGACACCCAAAGTCAGTCTGAGCATCTGCAAAATCTAAAATCTCATCCATATAACAGCCTTCAAGTTCTGTATCGGGATTGAGGATCAGGACATAATCTCCCACTGCCCTTTTTATAGCTGTATTATTGGCTTTTGAAAAACCATCATTACTTTCGGAAGCGATAAAATGAAAACCCGGAAATTCTTCTATCAGATTTCGCCATGAGGTGTCTGTAGAAGCATTGTCAATAATGATGACTTCATAGGGAACTTCTTTTACATATTTTTTAATGGATAAAAGGCAATTCCGAAGTAACTGGGTAACGTTATAATTAACAATTATTATTGAGAGCCTGGTATTCATTTTTAATCCTTTTCGTTATAAGGAAGCCTGTTGATAATGGACCTGCCCAAAGAAATCTCATCTGCATACTCAAGTTCATCCCCTACTGAAATCCCTCTGGCAATGCTTGAAAAACTTACATTGAAATTTTTAAATTTCTTATAAATATAATACGCTGTGGTATCACCTTCCATGGTTGCGCTCAAAGCAAAAATAAACTCTTTGACCAGCCCTGTATTCAATTTCCTTTCAATGCTTGGAATATTAAGTTGATTCGGACCGATCCCTTCCATAGGAGAAATCTTACCTCCCAGAATCAGATATTTCCCTGTGTATTTTCCTGTATTTTCAATAGCAATAACATCCCGTACATCCTCTACTATACAAATCACTTCATCACTTCTTTTGGAACTGCTGCAGATTTCGCAAACATCAAAATCCGAAAAATTATGACATTCCTTACAGTATTTTATATCATTAACTAAACTGATAAGAGAATTGCCTAGACCAACGGCCCTGGAATTGGGCTGTTTTAATAAATGAAGCGCCAGACGCAAAGCTGTTTTCCTGCCAATTCCGGGAAGTCCTGAAATCTCATCCACTGCTTTTGCCAAAACTTTACTTGGATAATCCATAATTACTTACAAAAATAATATAAAAAGATGAGTCTATAGGGCTTTCTCAAGCATAAATCATCTCCTTCTCCAATAAAAGATATATCTTTGGAAAATATATGAAAAAAATAAACTAAATGATTCTTAACAACCTTAATTATCCTCTGGATTTCAAATTCAAAATCACAACATTAGCCAGTGATTTTAATATTACAGACAGAAACGGGAACTATGTGGCGTATGTTCGCCAAAAAATGTTTAAGCTAAAGGAAGATGTTATTGTCTTTAATGATGAAAGCAAATCTAAGGAGCTTTTCAGGATACAGGCCAATAAGTGGATCGATTTTAATGCATCCTACTCTTTAAATGATCTTGTTGATAAAAAAAACTTCGGAAGGCTGGCAAGAAAAGGAATGCGTTCACTCTGGAAGTCAACTTATAATATCCTGGACGCAAATGATCAGCCTAAATTTACAGTAACGGAAGATAATGCATGGACAAAATTCTTCGACGGGATGGTAAGTGAAATTCCGATCATCGGTATGTTTACCGGATATTTCTTAAATCCTGCTTACACGGTAAGAGGTGTGGATGGAAAAGAATATTTTAAATTAAAAAAGATGCCTTCATTTTTTGGCAGAAGATTCCAGCTAGACAGAATGATCGATATCGATGATGAGGACGAAAGTCTGGTTATACTTTCTTTATTAATGATGGTTCTGCTTGAAAGAGCCAGAGGATAAATAGATTAAACCACAAACAATGAAATACCTTATTATTATCTTTTCAGCACTCTTGGTAGTAGCTTGTAAAAAAGAACAACCAAACGTTTTGACACCCACTCCCAAAGATTCACTGAATATTGTTCAGGATTCTGCAAAAGTGGAGAGCTCAGGAAAAATACAGATTGAAACGATAGCCTTCCCCAAGGAGATTAAAGAATGCTCATGTTACTTTGCAAAAAGCAAAGCTGATTTCGAAGCGGAAAAGTACATCTATGCTGATGACGCAGGAAAAACAGCTTACATGAAACTGGACGGAAAAAGATTAGCCATGAACCTGATCTCATCCAGCGATATGGAAGCTGATGAACTTCTAACCAAAGAAATAGAAAATGACGATTATAAAATATCCGTAAAAGGTAAAAAAATCAAAGGGGAAGAAGCTCTATTATTTGAAGGGACCATAACCATTGAAAAACCTGACGGAACTGTCATCACATTGCCTATTTATGGAGAATGTGGATGCTAATCATCCTGCAATTCCGCTTTTCAAAAATTTTCCTCTCCAAAATAAAAAAGACTGCTCCCGAATTTACGGGAGCATTTTTTATTCGTAATTTTGATAAAAATAAATTTTATGGAATTATCCAATATAGAACCGCATATTATCTGGAAGAATTTCTCCAAATTAAATGCTGTTCCAAGACCTTCAAAAAAAGAAGAAAAAGTAATCGCATTTATTAAAGGATTTGGTGAAAGTCTGGGATTACCCACAACAGTAGATGAAGTAGGAAATGTTATTATTAAAAAACCTGCAACAGCAGGAATGGAAAACCGTAAATCGATTGTACTACAATCACATTTGGATATGGTTTGTCAGAAAAACAGTGATGTTAATTTTGATTTTGATACAGAAGGTATCAAAATGGAAGTTGACGGAGACTGGGTAAGAGCTAAAGGAACTACATTAGGAGCAGATAATGGTTTAGGTGTAGCTACGATCATGTCTATTTTAGAAAGTTCAGACATTCCGCATCCGGATTTAGAAGCACTTTTTACCATTGATGAAGAAACAGGAATGACCGGAGCTCTTGGGTTAAAGCCAGGACAGCTTACCGGACAGATCCTATTGAATCTTGACACCGAGGAAGATGATGAGATTGATATCGGCTGTGCAGGAGGAATAGATGTTACTATCACTCAAAACTATGAGCTTGAAGCAGCGAAAGGACAGATTGTAAGAATTGAAATCAAAGGACTACAGGGAGGTCACTCGGGAATGGATATCCATAAAGGTTTCGGGAATTCCAATATTATTTTGGGAAGATTGCTTTACAGCGGTTTAGCAAAAGAAAATGTACAATTGATTTCAATCGATGGTGGTGGTTTAAGGAATGCGATCCCAAGAGAAGCAGTAGCTATTATCTCTGTAAGAAACGCCAATGAGTTTATTGAGGAGCTGACCAATGGTCTTAAAAAAGAAATTTTAGAAGAATTTGCGACTGTTGAGCCAGGTCTTCAGATCAATATAGAAAATTCAACAAGTTCTGATAAAGCCCTGTCTGAAGAAGATTCTAAAAAGGTTATTTTAGTCCTAAAATCTCTTCACAATGGTGTTTACAGAATGAGTCCGGATGTAAAAGATCTTGTAGAAACGTCCAACAATGTGGCAAGAGTAGAACTTAAAGGTGGAAATTTAAAAATATTAAACCTGTCGAGATCTTCAGTTGACTCAACTAAATATGCTGTGGCAGAACAGTTAAAATCAGTTTCTGAACTGGCAGGAATGCAGGTAGAATTCAGTGGTTCCTATCCAGGATGGAAACCAAAACCCGGATCTGAAATCGTTCAGCTCATGGAAAAGATCTATACCGAAAAATTCACTGAAAAGCCTCATGTGGTAGCTTGCCATGCAGGTCTGGAATGTGGGATCATCGGTGCTAACTATCCGGAAATGGAAATGGTAAGCTTTGGACCTACCATCAGAGGAGCCCACTCTCCTGATGAAAAGGCCAATATCCCTTCAACACAAAAATTCTGGAGTTTCCTGAAAGAAATTTTAGCGAATATTCCTCAGAAATAATTATTCAAAGTAATAATCAGTCATGTGGAGTCCATAGGCTTCACATGATTTCATCAGCTGGAAAATACAATTCAAAGATACAGTATACGTATGTTATCCGGGAATTCTAAATTTTCCAATACATAAAAAAAGTCCTGAAAAAAAATTTCAGGACTTTTATATTTTTAAGTTAAAAATTTTTTAAGGATAAGGAGCAATTTCTACTTCAAGCCCTTCCATGTCTTCCACGATGTGCAGCTGACATCCTAATCTGCTGTTTTCTTTCACATGGAAAGCTTCAGCTAACATAGCATCTTCTTCATCTCCCATTTCAGTTAAGCCCGGATCATTGATCACATACACCTGGCAGGAAGCACACATAGCCATTCCTCCACAAACACCGATTGTTCCTTCTTCTGCTAATTCATAAGAACGGATAACTTCCATTAAATTCATAGACATATCCGTTGGTGCAATAACATCGTGCGTTACACCTTCCCTATCGGTAATTTTTATATTGATATCTGACATAATTTTGCAAAATTAGTCAATTTTTTTCACAACTGCTTTTTCTGCTTCTTTACGGCTTCCGTCGAACCCGTCTACTCCACTCACAGTAGTATATTTAAGAACATATTTTTTCCCAGGGTTCAATCTGTTATAAACACTTTGACACATTAATGTTGCTTCATGGAAACCACATAAGATCAATTTTAATTTACCCGGATATGTATTAATATCACCAATAGCGTAAACTCCGTCAATATTTGTCTGATAATCCAGCGCATTGTTTACAACGATGGCATTCTTTTCAATATTCAGCCCCCAGTTGGCAATATCTCCTAACTTTGGAGTTAAACCGAATAAAGGAATAAAATAATCCGTTTCAATATCATGAGCTTCTTCACCATCGACCTGAACGGTGATCGCTGAAACTTTTCCTTCTCCTTTTATTGCAGTAACCTCGGCAGGGGTAATTAATTTTATTTTTCCCTGGTTCTTTAAATCCTGAACTTTTTCTACAGAATCCAACGCTCCCCTGAACTCATTTCTTCTATGGATCAAAGTCACTTCACTGGCAACGTTAGATAAGAAAATACTCCAATCCAATGCTGAATCTCCACCTCCTGCAATAACCACTTTTTTATTTCTGAAGTGTTCAGGCTCTTTAACAAAATATTCAACACCTTTTTCTTCGTAATCTGCAATATTTTCGATGGTAGGCTTCCTTGGCTCAAAAGTTCCTAATCCACCGGCAATAGCAACCGCTTTCGCTCTGTGAACCGTTCCTTTATTCGTAACAACCTCAAACCATTCCTCATCTACTTTTGTAAGCGTAACCGCCGTTTCGCCTAAAGTAAACCCAGGTTGAAACTGCTTGATCTGCTCCATTAAATTATCTACCAGATCACCGGCATTTACCGAAGGATAACCCGGAATATCGAAAATAGGCTTTTTAGGATAAAGCTCGGCAAGCTGACCTCCTGGTTGTGGAAGTGCATCTATAATATGGCATTTCATTTTAAGCAAACCTGCTTCAAACACTGCGAAAAGTCCAGTTGGTCCGGCTCCTATAATCAATATGTCGGTAGTAATCATAATAAAATTTAATTTTACATATAACTGCAAATTTACTAATTTTAACTCGAAGCTGATTTAATTGAGTCTAAATAAAAACCTGAGATTTATCAAATAACGGGTAAAATAGAAAAATTTTAATTTTGGCAGCGTTTTTGTAAAAACCATATTATGAAGAAAATTCTCAATATCATTGCATTATTCGTATTCTTTCTCGGTTTTGGCCAGATTGATAATATAGCAGATGGCGAATCTATTACTTTCAGGATTCATTACGGAATACTAACTGCCGGAAATGCAACGCTTACAACTCAAAAAACAACTTACAAAGGAGCTCCCCACCTCTATGTAAAAGGAACGGGACAAACCTCCGGTGCTGTAAAAGCTTTTTTTAAAGTGGATGATCTTTATGAGAGTTTCATTGATATACAGACGGGACTTCCCAGTTTCTACGTTCGAAATGTAAAAGAAGGAAGCTATCGCCAACATTTTGAAACTGTGTTCAACCATGACAACAATACACTGATCCTGACGGATAAAAAAACACCGGCTAACGGCTCCAAAGTAATCAAGTCTGTAAAAGGAATACAGGATATGCTTTCTTGTTTTTATTACCTCAGAAGCCAAAGCCAGACGGAGCTTAAAGTGGGTACGGTAATTAATATGAATGTTTGGATTGATGATGAAATGTTTCCTTTTCGTTTAAGGGTTGTAGGTACCGAAAATTTAAAGACAAAGTTCGGAGTCATCAATTGCTTAAAAATCGTTCCGTCAGTAATGAGTGGAAGAGTATTTAAAGATAAAGAGGGAGTAACCATGTGGGTTTCTAATGATGCTAATCACGTTCCTATGTTACTTAAAGCTGAATTAGCTGTCGGTTCTTTAAAAGCAAGTATCGACGATTTTAAAAATGTAAAATACCCCTTAAGGTTTTCTAAATAAAAAGCCACTAACAAACATAAAAAAGCCTCCTACCGGAGGCTTTTTCTATAGTGTCTTAAATTGTTCTAAAGTTCTGATATCGTTTTCAAAGAACATTCTGATATCGCTCATTTGATAAAGAAGCATTACAATCCTCTCAATACCCATTCCGAAAGCATACCCAGAATATTTTTCCGGGTCAATATTTACATTTTTTAAAACAGCCGGATCCACCATACCGCAACCCATAATTTCCAGCCAGCCTGTTCCTTTAGTAATTCTATAATCCGTTTCAGAGTTTAATCCCCAGTAGACATCGATTTCAGCACTAGGTTCAGTGAAAGGGAAATAAGAAGGTCTCATTCTGATTTTGGACTTTCCAAAAAGTTCAGTAGTAAAAAACTGGATGGTTTGCTTCAAATCCGCAAAGCTTACATTTTCATCGATGTATAACCCTTCAATCTGATGGAAAATACAATGAGAACGTGAAGATACCGCTTCATTTCTGAAAACCCTTCCCGGAGATAAAATTCTTATTGGGGGTTGGTTTTCCTCCATATAACGAATCTGCACTGAAGAAGTATGCGTCCTCAAAAGAATATCAGGATTTTGTTCAATAAAGAAAGTATCCTGCATATCTCTTGCCGGATGATATTCAGGAAGGTTAAGTGCCGTAAAGTTATGCCAGTCGTCTTCAATTTCAGGCCCATCAGCTACCGCAAAACCAATAGATTTAAAGATCTCAATAATCCTGTTCTTCACCAGGTTGATAGGATGTCTCGATCCCAGCTCCAAGGGAAAAGCAGGTTTTGTAAGATCATCTTTCTCTACTACGACTGAAGATTCAGAAGCGCTTTTCAGATCTTCTAATTTTATGGCAATAGCCTGTTTTAAAGAATTCACTTTCTGTCCGAATTCTTTCTTCTGATCGTTTGGAACTTCCTTTAATGTTTCGTAAAAATCGTTTAGAACTCCTTTCTTACCATTATACTTGATTCGGAAATTTTCGATCTCCTCTTTAGATGTAGTATTGAAGTTATTTACCTCAACGAGTAGTTCTTCTATCTTTTCTATCATTATTTTACCCTTTCAAAATGTTTTGCAAAAATACGATTTTTCAGTTTAAAAACTTTCTTATTTTATCATAAAAAATCTGCCCCTTATTCAGAGGCAGACTTCAATCACTTATTTCACTTAAATAAAAAAATTATTTCTTTTCTAAAGCTTTAACGTTGATCTGAAGAGTTACCTCATCTTTAATCACTCCGTTTTCAGCAGGAGCCTGGAATTTCACACCAAACTCTTCTCTTTTAATATCTTTAGGTTCAGTAGCTACGGTTACTTCACCTTCTTTTACAGACACATTAGCTTTAAGCTGAAGCGGCTTGGTAATTCCTTTAATGGTTAAATTACCATCCAATAAAGTATTATAATCACCTTCAGCTGCCGGTGTAACTTTAGTAATTTCATAAGAAGCAGTTGGAAATTTTTCAACTTCAAAGAAATCCCCGCTTTTCAAATGCCCGTTCAGTTTTCCTAATTGCTCTGCGTCATCTTTTAAATCCACAGATGTTAATGAATTCATATCAGCAACGAACTTTCCACTTTCTAATTTTCCGTCTTTCACTGTAAGATCACCACTTTCAAACTTAATTGTTCCGAAATGGCTTGTACTTTCAGATTTGAAGACTTTATACCCCTTCCACTCTATTTTACTATTTAAAGTATCCAATGCATATTGAGCACCTTCTTTTGTTGTCGTAACATCATTACTTTCACTTGTAAGCGGTTTGTCTTTTTTACAAGAAACAACAACAGCTGTAGCAAAAACGGCAGGGATAACGAAATAAAACAGTTTTTTTCTCATTTTTGATATTTTTTTATTACGTTCGCTAAGATAATAAAAAAAATAATTCTTTTTTAAAAATACTACATTTGTAATATGCTATTAGAGATAAACAATCTTTATTTTTCACATCGTAAAGACCAGCCTCTTTTTCAAAACCTCAATATACGATTTGAGGAAGGGAAAATCATTGCCCTGGCCGGTGAAAGCGGCTGTGGAAAATCTACATTATTAAATTTAATTTATGGACTTTTAGACTGGGAAAGCGGTGAAATTATTTTTGACGGCACTCCACTTATGGGCCCGAAAGGCAATCTTGTTCCCGGAGAACCTCAAATGAAATTTGTTGCACAGAATTTTGACCTGATGCCTTATTCCACCGTTGCAGACAATGTGGGTAAGTTTATTTCAAATATCAATCTATCAAAAAAAAGAGAAACCGTTCATGAACTTCTTGAAGTAGTAGGCCTGCAGGAATATGCTGATGTTTTCCCAAAAAATTTAAGTGGCGGACAGCAGCAAAGAGTTGCTATTGCGCGTGCTTTGTCTATATTGCCTAAGCTCCTGATCCTGGATGAACCTTTTAGTAATATTGATTTTCCAAGAAAAATAGAACTTCGGGAAAGGCTTTTCAGGTATGTAAAGCAACATAAAATTTCCTTAATCATCTCAACTCATGAACTTCAGGATATTATACCTTGGGTAGACCAGATCGTTGTTCTTCAAAGTGGAAGACTGATCCAAAACACCCATCCGGAAGAAACTTATAAAGAACCTTACAATCCTTATGTTGCTAAACTTTTTGGGGAAGTAAATATTTTCACCGATCATGAAATGAAGAATTTTGGGATCTCTAAATTTTCCTATTACCCGCATGAAATTAAAGTTTCGGAAAACGGTATGGATGCAGAAGTTCTGGAGAGCAGGTTTGCCGGTAACCATTATTGGAATAAAGTAAGAGCAAAGGAAAAGGATCTCGTTTTATATACCAACAGCAAGATTGAAGGCCCCGTTAAAATTGTCTTTGCATAAAGCCGAACTGCTAAATGGCGGAAAAAACAAAATTAACATATTCTTAATATGCTTATTGTTAGTTTGTGGATAAAAGTCCGGATTCCGGAAATTCATTTTTAAAACTTTTTATTACATTTGTAATTCTATAGCATAAGGAAACTTTTGGTTAATTCTCTTTCTGCCTCCTGGACGAACATTAGCAGAATCCTGCAATCTAGTCTTTGAAAGATTACACTGTCCAATCTTTTCCTTTTTTTGTTTCCTATAACTTCTTACATATCAAAAATGCGTCCCTAAAGACGCATCAATGAATATATTATCAGGTTTACGCTTTCTTAACAAACTCTGATTTCAAAGCCATCGAACCAAAGCCGTCAATTTTACAATCGATATTATGGTCACTATCAGGTCTCAGACGGATATTTTTCACCTTTGTTCCCGCTTTTACAGGTTTTGGAGCTCCTTTTACCGGCAGGTCCTTGATAACCACTACAGAATCACCATCCTGTAACTCATTTCCATTGGAATCAAGTATCTTGCCTTCATTGGCTGTTTCCGCAGCTGCCTCATCAGCATTCCATTCATAAAAACACTGGGAACAAACCGTCATGTTGTCGCTAGGATAAGTAAATTCGGAACCACACTTCGGACAAAGAACAATATCACTCATATTTTAATTTTTTGCAAAGGTAGAGTTTTTTAAAGGATCAAGTCAACAGAAAGGTTTAGAGATAAGATCAGGTATCGGGAGAAAAATCACCCACACTATTTATCTATTTATGTATTAACTATCAACATCTATCGTACCTCCTGTTTCCCATCTCCTTCATCAATCTCAAATCTCAACTATAATTTGTACTTTTGCAGATTGAAAACAGCAGAAGCAATTATGGAACTTATTCACAGAAACCTGGCAATCGGAATTCACGATGCCCTACAGGAGACATTTTTTGAAAAAAACAAATACGCTGATAAAGTTATTGAAAGACTTTTAAAGGCTCACAGAAAATGGGGAAGTCAGGACAGAGCCGTTGTTTCTGAGATTTTTTACAATATCATCCGTTGGAAAAAGCGTTTGGAGTATTATATGGGAGAAGGTGTAAAACCGAATAACATATACAAACTCATTCTTGCTTATTTGCTTTGGAGCAAAACAAACTATAAAAAGTTTGAAGAGTTCGACGGGATAAAAATCGCTGATATCATTACAAAGCTAAAAAAAGATACTGTTCCTACAAAAGCTATTGAGCACTCTATTCCTGAATGGCTGGCCGAAACCCTTGAAAAAGAATTAGGCGCTGGCTGGGAAAAGGAAATGAGAGCTTTAAATGAGCAGGCTCCTACTGTTTTGAGAGCAAATTCTCTTAAAACAACGCCCAGAGAACTGATCTCCGATCTATCTGATGAAGGTATCGCCTCTTTTACCGTGAGAAATTATCAGGACGCTGTACAGTTGGAAGAAAAAAAGAATGTTTTTTTAACAACAGCTTTTAAAGAAGGATTATTTGAAGTTCAGGATGCTTCTTCACAAAAAATAGGATATTTCCTTGATGTAAAAGAAGGACAAAGAGTAGTTGATGCATGTGCAGGAGCAGGAGGAAAAACACTTCACCTCGCAGCACTAATGCAAAATAAGGGACAGATCATCGCTTTGGATATCTTTGAATGGAAACTAGCAGAACTAAAACGCCGTGCCAAAAGAGCAGGCGCTCATAATATTGAAACCCGTATGATCGCGGACAATAAAGTGATCAAACGTCTTCACGAAAAAGCAGACAGGCTTCTTATTGATGCTCCTTGCTCAGGCTTAGGAGTTTTAAAAAGAAATCCTGACAGTAAATGGAAAATCGACCAGGATTTCATTGATAGAATCAAACTGGAACAACAACAAATCCTTCAGGATTATTCTAAAATCCTTAAAAAAGGTGGAAAAATGGTGTATGCCACATGCTCTATTTTGCCTTCTGAAAACACCGGACAGGTTAAGGAATTTCTTAAAAACAACCCGGACTTCAAACTTATTAAAGACGAAAAAGTAATGCCTAGCGAAGGATATGACGGATTCTATATGGCTCTTATAGAAAGGTTAGCCTAACCAGCCTTACATTATCAATATACTAACTACTCCATTTTCTGGAGTAGTTTTTTTTACAATACATCATTAATCAAAAAAAATTCTCAATATTCGTAACATTTCGGTATCCTTGGAATACCTATTCATGAAATGCCATTGAATTTACAGGTAGACATTTGTAAGACATTGTATATTTGTGATAAACCACCCGCACATGTGTAAACGATTTTTATTTGCTTTCTTTGCTTTTCTGTATTATGTTTCATCTGCCCAAACCTATGAAATACAGTATACCAATTCTTACAACGGAAAAATACAGACAGAGCAGTCACCGACTTTTATATGGGTTAACGGCAGTGAAAACTTTATCCTTAATAACTCTATCAGGGAACAAAAGAGCGAATATCCGTTTGAAATTACAAAAATTGAAAAACCTTCAAATACAATTGTATCATACGGGTTTTTAAAGCCTGATGAGATTATTTCTACTGCCGATAAAGAATCAGTAGCCAAACAGACCTTTGAATTAACCAATGAAACAAAAAAAATTCTCGACTACACCTGCCGGAAGGCTGTCACTAAAATCAACTCCAACACCATAGAAATCTGGTACACAGGAGATTTAAAGATAAGTGGCGGACCTTCAGTGCTAGGACAAAACCTGGGATTGGTTCTGGAAATTGAAAGAAATAAAAATTCTCTGATTACTGCCACTTCTATTAAAAAAGTAAAAAAAACCAATATTGCGGATATCATTAAAGGGCCCATTACCTCTACAGATCTTTTAGGTTACAAAGACCAGCTTTGGAAAAGCCGCTTTACTACTTTGAAAGTTTTTGAAAACGAAATGATCAACTTCTCGGACGAATCCAAATCCGACGAAAAGATAAAAAGATATGCAAATGGAACAATTATCTTAAAAAAGGTAAAGTTTCCAAAGATATCTGAAGGAGAAAATGTTTTCATTGAATTAAAACAGCAATCCAATGGTGATGCTTATGACAGAACAGGAACCGTTTTCTTTATTCCTCAGAATAAATCGCAATCCTTTTTTGATGGCCTGGAAAAAGGTGCTAAAACACTTCCGGTATACGAAAACGGAAATGGAAAGCAATATTATGGCATTATCCCTACAGATAATTATGATCCGAGCATTGAAATGATGCGTTTCTTTACCGCATTTGGGATTCAAAAATTCAACCACATCCAGCTAAAAGGAAAAGACTGGCAAACAATCAGTCCATACCGTCAGGATATTACAGAACTAAAGCCTTCTTTATCTGATAAAGAATTATGGATTGGAACCTTTATAGGAAACTATGATAAAGGCGGACATACAATAAATCTGGAAATCACGATTCATAAAAGTGATCAGACTGTTTACAAAAACAATACTGTAATTCCGTTGTTCAATACCGTCAACATCATGGAAATGGCGGGACAGGATTATTCTACCATGTTTAATGCCGAGAAAGGACTCTTCGTAGAATTCACTCTAAAAAAAGATCTGAAAAATGCGCAGTTACGTTATATAACGACAGGACATGGCGGATGGGAAAACGGAGATGAGTTCGTTCCGAAAGTCAATTCCATATTTGTGGATGGAAAAATGATTTTCTCTTTTACACCATGGAGAACAGACTGTGGTTCATACCGTTTATATAACCCTGCATCAGGAAATTTTCCGGATGGACTCTCTTCATCAGATTTAAGCAGATCAAACTGGTGTCCCGGGACTATTACGAATCCAGAATTTATTTCATTGGGAGATTTAAAGGCCGGAAAACACAGTATCCAGATCAAAATTCCTCAAGGCCCTACAGAGGGCACAAGTTTCAGTTCATGGAATGTTTCCGGGGTTTTATTAGGAATTCAATAAAAAACAAAACCTTCTCGTGATATTAATCACAAGAAGGTAAAAACACAAATGATGAAAAAAAATTATTTCGAGCCACAAAGTAAAAGTAAAAATTCATATAATTAATTACCATATATTAATAAATATCCCATTTTAATTTCGTATAGCTATGCATAGTATTCTTCTGTAAGAAAAATATTAACCAAAATCATATTTATCATTCAATTTAATTAATTAAATTCTTTAAAATAGATTATTTAATTAAAAATATTAACTTATATTTAATTAATGTTTTCTTTTTTAAATTACAAGTCTATTTTTGCTCCTAAATAAATGATAAAAAATGTGTGGAATCGTATGTTTGTTTGACGCAAAACAAAAAACAGAAATATTAAGACCTCAGGTCTTGGAAATGTCAAAAAAAATCCGTCATAGAGGTCCGGATTGGAGTGGAGTTTTTCAGAATGAAAAAGTGGTGTTTTCTCACGAAAGATTAGCCATTGTAGATCCTACATCCGGAAAGCAGCCTTTATTTTCTAAAGATGGGAATATTGTATTAGCCGTAAATGGGGAAATATATAACCACAGAGAACTGAAGGAAGAATTTCCCAACTATGAATTTCAAACCCAATCCGATTGCGAAGTTATTTTAGCACTTTACGAAAAGTATGGTAAAGACTTCCTGGAAAAGCTTAATGGTATTTTCGCATTTTCGTTATATGATATCAAAAATGATGTTTATCTCATCGCGCGGGATCATATGGGAATCTGCCCGCTTTATCAGGGATGGGACAGAAACGGCAACTTCTATATCGCTTCAGAATTAAAAGCACTGGAAGGAATTTGTAAAACCATTGAACCCTTTTTACCGGGACACCTTATTTACAGTAAAGACGGTATGGAGCTTCAACAATGGTACACAAGAGACTGGACCGATTTTGATCATGTGAAGGATAATGAGAGCGATATAAAAAAACTGAGACAAGGATTAGAAGATGCAGTTCACAGACAGCTTATGAGCGACGTTCCTTATGGAGTACTATTATCGGGAGGATTGGATTCTTCTGTAATTTCAGCGATCACTGCAAAATTTGCCCGTCAAAGAATTGAAAGCGGAGACACCCAGGAAGCATGGTATCCGAGACTGCATAGCTTCGCAGTAGGGTTAGTAGGATCTCCTGATCTTGCAGCCGCACAAAAAGCAGCAGAACATATCGGCTCTGTTCATCATGAAGTTAATTTTACCGTTCAGGAAGGACTAGATGCTATACGCGATGTAATTTATCATCTGGAGACCTATGACGTAACAACCGTAAGAGCTTCTACCCCCATGTATCTTTTAGCAAGAGTAATCAAATCCATGGGGATTAAAATGGTACTATCAGGTGAAGGTTCTGATGAGCTTTTCGGTGGATATCTATATTTCCATAAAGCTCCGAATGCCAAAGAGTTTCACGATGAAACAGTAAGAAAATTAGGAAAACTTCACCTTTATGATTGTTTAAGAGCCAACAAAGCATTGATGAGCTGGGGAATTGAAGGACGTGTTCCCTTTCTTGACAAAGAATTCATGGACATTGCTATGAATATTAACCCTAAAGATAAAATGATTGATACTGCTGATGGCAAAATAGAAAAATGGATTTTAAGAAAAGCTTTTGAAGATATCCTACCGGAATCTATTGTCTGGAGACAAAAGGAGCAATTCTCCGATGGCGTAGGCTATTCATGGATTGATACCTTGCGTGAAGTGGCAGAGAAAGAAGTTACGGACGAAATGATGGCGAATGCAAAATTCAGATTTCCATTGAACACTCCTCAGAATAAAGAAGAATACAGATACAGAACGATCTTTGAAGAACATTTCCCAAGTGAAACGGCGGCAGCAACAGTTCCGTCTGTACCATCTGTGGCATGTTCCACTCCTATTGCACTGGAATGGGATGAAGCTTTTAAGAAAATGAACGATCCAAGCGGAAGGGCTGTAAAAGTACACGAAACTTCCTATGAGGGATAATATTTGGGGAATAATCAAAGGAGTTTTTGAACACCCTGATAAAAAATTTTCCAACTCACCTTTCAAACCCTTGGGAACTAAAATTTATTAATCCTGTAGCAATACAGGATTTTCTTTTGAATAAACATCAATAATATTAACAGATTTTAACTAACAATCAAAAATAGTATCTAATAAATAATTATATTTGGAAAACGAAAAAATCAATATTATAAAATGAGAAGAACCGTTACTATCTTTTTTGCTTTATTATCTATAAATTTTGCTTTTGGCCAGGGTAAATTTGGTAAATATCTTAACTCAAAGAAACTTGCACTTACTTATAAGACTGTAAAGGACAACGAAAAAGAAAATTATTATCAACAATATTACTGGCTTGCGAAAGCTGAACAATTAAAAACCTATCCGCACCTTAAGGATGTAAAGCCAGTTGTTCTCTATGAATTTGTGAAAAAAGTAAACCCACAGAATCCAACCAAAAAACTGGATGCCAGAGGAAAAGAACTACGCGAAACAGCTGAATTATCTTTAAATCAATACTTTAAGAATAAGAATTTTGAAAACAATGCCGTTTTAATGTATAATCTTGAAACGTATGTTGATCCTTCTCAGGGTGAGTACTTCACAAAGGTAGATCCTGAAAAAATCAAGGAATTGGTGCCTAAAGAACTTTTTGCCTTCAATTCCCTGAATAGAAAAACTCAGGAGGAAAAGACTTATTACCTTTGGATAGACAAGAAAAAAGATGATTTTAAAATTGTAGATATTATTCCGAGTGAAGAAGATAAGAAGTTTTATGCTTCACTAAAACAATATCTTCCCAACTATAAGTTTTCAAAATATGTTCCTTCTGTAAAAAAAGGGAACAAAACCGATAAAACAGATGTGGATTACTATTACATCATGCCGTTTGAGCAAAATACAGATAACATCGAGTATAAAACAACAGATTTTAAAACTTTCATTTTAAGCCAGTACAGAAAAGCCGGCGATGAATGGAAAGGAGTAGAAAAAACTAAAAAATAAATCAAAAAGTCCTGTGAAATCTCACAGGACTTTTTTAATTTTATACATATTTCTTTATCTAAGAAACAAGTCTTTTAAGTTTCAAAATACATTATATTAGATAATGGCCGGAAGAGAGGGAAAAAACCTGTTCAATCCATTTATTTTTATTCCAGAATGATCTCTTCAATTTGCCTTGATCGAAATAGCAAACTTATCGAAAGACTAAATTATATAAAGATCCTAGCTGATATAACATGTCTGAAACCAATTCATCTCTAACGTCGATTAAAAAAATCCTTCCACTGATTCTTGCTACCGCTATTTTCATGCAGATGCTTGATTCTACAATTCTGAACACTTCTTTACCTTCTATTGCCAAAGATCTAAAAGAGTCTCCGCTCAATATGCAGAACGCCATAATCAGCTACGTTCTGACTCTGGCAGTTTTCATGCCTGCGAGCGGCTTTTTAGCAGACAGATTCGGAACAAAAAGAGTTTTCATCTTCTCCCTGGTTCTCTTCAGCCTGGGTTCCTTATTCTGTGCATTATCGCAAAACCTCACTCACCTTGTTATTTCAAGAGTTATCCAGGGAGTGGGCGGCAGTTTAATGACACCCGTTGGAAAATTAGCCCTCATTAAAACCTTTGATAAAAGTGAATTATTAAAAGCTATGAATTTCGCTATCATTCCCGCTCTTATCGGTCCTGTATTGGGGCCGTTGGTTGGTGGTTATATGGTGGATTATTTATCCTGGCACTGGATATTCCTTATTAATATCCCAATTGGCTTTTTAGGGATTATTCTGGGAATTAAGTACATGCCTAATTACAAGTCGAAGGACGTTGATTTCGATCTCAAAGGTTTTATGATTTTTGCTGCAGCCTCCCTCCTGCTATCCATTTCTCTTGAACTTTTTGGAGATCTTCAGAATATAACACCGGTTCTTCTGATCTTTATCTTAGGATTTCTATTTCTGTATTATTACTATAAACATGCAAAAAAGGAAGGAAATCCTATATTTCCTTTAAATCTTTTCCAGGTGCGAACTTTCCGTGTGGGAATTGTAGGAAATCTGGCTACCCGTCTAGGAATCAGTGCTGTTCCTTTGCTACTTCCCCTGATGATACAAATCGCCTATAAACAAACAGCAGTTACGTCTGGCTGGATCGTTGCTCCCATGGCTCTGACAGCTATACTCGGAAAATCATCAGTCATTAAAATCCTGGATAGATTCGGCTACCGTCAGACCTTAATGGTTAATACATTCGTCATTGGAACATTAATATGCATGCTGGCCATTCCTGATATTCATACGAATCTTCTATGGTTCATCCCGATCATAGCGGTTTTAGGCTTTTTCAATTCTATCCAATTCACCTCCATGAATACCATTTCCATTGCTGATTTAAGAAATTTCCAGACCAGCAGCGGTAATTCATTAATATCTGTAAATCAACAGCTCGCCATTGGTTTTGGAATTGCTTTTGGTCTTATTGTTCTAAAAATATTTGAAAGTACCGATCTTATTAAAGGAGAAATCCATAATGCTTTCCGCTATACTTTTCTTACAGTTGGTTTTCTCACAATATTATCCGGATTGGTATTCCGAAGACTTCATATTTCAGATGGCAAGAATATGAAATCAAAGGAGTAACCCTATTATTTCGACTATAATAAGTCATGAAAATCAATCTAATCCGAACTTAACACAGATCAATGCAATTGATTCTTATCTACTCTATTTTTGTTATTATAAAAAATCAACATTATGATGACAACTAAAAAAGTAGAAATCGTAGTATCTCCAAAGCCTGCCCATTTTGTAGGTGATGGGTTCAGAGTTCATAATTTTATACCCGGTGCATCAGGATTAGATATGAAAAGAATGGATCCTTTTATTATGCTCGATTATAATTCAAAATTCCATTTTAACGGATCTGAGAAACCAAGAGGAGTTGGAGTACATCCGCACCGAGGTTTTGAAACCGTAACCATAGCGTATCAGGGAAAAGTAGAACATCACGATAGTTCGGGAGGTGGTGGTATAATTGGTCAGGGAGACGTTCAGTGGATGACCGCTGCAAGAGGTGTCTTACATAAAGAATACCACGAAAGAGAATGGTCTAAAACCGGTGGAATCTTTCAGATGGTTCAGCTTTGGGTGAATCTTCCAGCGCAGGATAAAATGAGCAAACCTAAATATCAGGCCATCAAAAACTCCGATATGAAGATCGTTGATCTGAAAGAAAACGGGTTTATTGAGGTGATCGCCGGAGAATATGCAGGAAATAAAGGACCTGCAAATACCTTCACTCCGGTACACATGATGAACGCAAAATTAAAATCCGGCGGAAAAGCTGATTTTAATTTTCCTGCTCACTTTAATACTGCTGCCCTTATCATTGAAGGGAGTATTATTGTGAATGGAAATGAAAAAGCAAAAACCGATCAATTGGTATTATTTGAAAACAAAGGAGAGGAATTTAGCATTGAAGCCAGTGAAGACGCAGTGGTACTGATCATTAGTGGAGAGCCAATCAATGAACCCATTGTTCCGCATGGCCCTTTTGTAATGAATACAAGAGAGGAAATCATGCAGGCTTTTGAAGATTTCAATACCGGAAAATTCGGATATTTAGAAGATTAACCATACAGAATTTGGCAATAATTAAATAATCTTAATCTTAAGTCGGTTATTTAATTATTGCTTTTTTATTACCTTTAACATAATACTTTTACTTTTTAAGTATACAGCCAAAAATTTAAACAATGAAACCAGAATTTGAAAATATTCCACTTGTAAAAAATGAATCAAAAAAGAGATTCGAAATTGAAGTAAATGGCCATTTTGCTTTCATTGATTACCGTGAAACCGACAGTCAGATCATTTTAATTCATACGGAGGCTGACCCAGAATTGGCAGGTACCGGAGCCGCCGTAGCAGTTGTAGAGAAAACATTGGTTTACATTGAAGAAAGTCTTAAAAAATTACTCCCGTTTTGTCCTTATGTTTTTGCTTACATTAAAAAGCATCCGGAATGGAAACGCATTGTGGACGTAACGTTTGAAAGATATGACCAGCTTTAATATCTAAAAAAGCTAAATAATTTAATTAAATAACCACCAGCAATCGTAAAGAATCATAATTATGTCAAATATTGGACTTATCATAGAAGAAAAAGCCGCAGATATAGGAAACTTTTTAGTCGGAAGACTTTTACCTTTCCGTGAAAAAAGAGCGGTAGGCCCATTTGTTTTCATAGATCATATGGGACCGTCAGAATTAAAAGATTATCAAAACCTGGATGTACCACCTCATCCCCATATCGGATTGTCCACTTTAACTTATCTTCTGGAGGGATCTATTTTTCACCGTGACAGTATCGGAAGTGCCATGGAAATAAAACCGGGAGCCGTCAACTGGATGACAGCAGGAAAGGGAGTGGTACATTCCGAAAGAACTCCGGAATATTTAAGAGAAACTGATAAAAAATTACATGGTTTTCAAATCTGGGTAGGCCTTCCAAAACATCTGGAGCAAAGTGAACCGACGTTCCATCATACGGAGGCAGATGAACTTCCGGTTTGGGAAAATGGAGACATCCACTACAAACTAATTGCCGGAGAAGCTTTTGGAAAAAAATCTCCCGTTCCCGTTCATAGTAAGCTTTTTTTCATTGAGATAAAAACAAAATCGGCACAAAAAATCAGCATCGGACAGGACTTGTACGGTGAAGCGGCCATGTATGTTCTGGATGGCACTGTAAATATCGAAGGAAACACCTATGGCTCGAAACAATTGCTTATTGCAAAGGACACCAAGCTATGTGAGTTTAAAATGAGCGAAAATGCAACCGTCTATCTTTTCGGAGGCGAACCCTTTGAAGAAGAGCGCTTTATATTCTGGAATTTCGTAAATTCGGATAGAGAAGTAATTGATCAGGCTAAAGTAAACTGGAATGACCAGAACCACCATGCTTTTCCTTTAGTTCCCGGAGATGAGGACGAATTTGTTCCGCTTCCTAAAGCAATTCTGAACAGAAAATAATTCCGGACAGAAATTTTATAACGACAAGACACCATGAAAATATTAGCATTTGCGGGAAGTAGCTCTTCCACCTCTATCAACAAAGAACTGGTTAAATTTGTTTTGAAGGATTTTCAAAATGAAGATATTAATTTAATTGACCTTAACGATTATACAATGCCTGTTTTTTCTGTAGATCTTGAAAAAAAAGGATTCCCGGATGCCGCACATCAATTCTTAAAAAGAATCGAAGACTGTGATGTTATTATTTGTTCCCTGGCCGAACATAACAGATCATACAGCGCTGCTTTTAAAAATATATTTGACTGGGCTTCAAGGATTAATGTAAAGGTTTTTCAAAACAAGCCCATGCTTCTCATGAGCACCTCACCGGGTGGTTATGGTGGTGGAAATGTAATGAATACAGCCAAAACGTTCTTCCCCCAGTTCGCAGCGAATATTAAGGAAACCTTCTCCTTACCGAAATTCTATGAAAATTTTGATCTGGAAAGTGGTGTCATAAATCCGGATATGCTCAAAGAGCTGAATGAAAAAATCAAAAATTTTAAAACAGAGATTACAAACTGATGACCAAAGGAAGACTGGAAGCGTTCAGTGATGGTGTTTTAGCCATTATCATTACCATTATGGTACTGGAACTTAAAGTACCGGAAGGTGACAGCTGGGCAAGTCTCAAGCCGATTATCCCAAAAGTTCTGGCTTATGTCTTTAGTTTTATCTATGTGGGAATTTATTGGAACAATCATCATCACTTGTTCCAGGCAGCCAAAAAAATCAACGGAACTATTCTTTGGGCAAATTTGCATTTACTGTTCTGGCTCTCTTTAATGCCGATTGCTACGGAATGGATAGGTACTACACATTTCGCTAAAAACCCGGTTGCTGCCTATGGAATCGGATTGTTCATGTGCGCCATAGCCTATACAATTATGGAAAACTTAATTGTCCGCTGTGAGGGAGAGAATTCAAAGCTAAAAGAAGCCATCCATTCCAGGTTTAAGGAATATATTTCAATTGTATTTTATATATCCGGAATCGCGACTTCATTTTTTTATCCTTATATTGCTCTATGTTTTTATTACATTGTTGCTCTTATATGGCTGATTCCGGACAGAAGAATCGAAAAATTACTAAAAGAAGAATAATGGAAACACACGAATATACCAACGGAGATCTTACCGTAGTCTGGATGCCTAAGAAATGTATCCATTCTGCAGTTTGTGTAAAAATGCTACCCCAGGTTTATAATCCAAAGGACAGACCATGGATCAAGGTAGAAAACGCAACAACTCAGGAACTCATCAATCAAATAGAACAATGTCCTTCCGAGGCATTGAGTTACAAAATCAATACTGAAAAATAATGGGCGTAACAGTAAAAGCAAGTTTAGGAAAAACAAAATACTATACAGAAGTAGTAGCCGGTGAAAATAAAATCATCACGGATGAACCTTTAGATAAAGGAGGGCAAAACAAAGGATTCAACCCCTTTGAAATTCTTGCCACTTCTTTGGCAAGCTGTACTGCTGCAACCTTAAGAATGTATATTGAACGGAAGGAATGGGATGTGGAAAAAATCAACGTAGAGGTTGATCTGGAAAATTTCCCCCTTACCAAAAGAGCTGTTTTTAAAAGAGATATCAGCTTTGAAGGAACCAACCTCGATGACGAACAATTGAAAAGGCTGCATACGATTGCTGATGCGTGTCCGATACATAAGATACTAACAAACGATATAGAAATATTAACCAAATTTTCATAATATGATAGAGGTAAAACAAAACAACGACGAAAAACACGGAAGTTTTGAGGCTTTCATAGACGGAAACCGCGCAGGGCTAATGACATACACCTGGGCTGGAGACGAAAGATTCATTATTGATCATACGGAAGTAGAGGAAGCTTACAACGGAAAAGGCGTTGGCAAAGAAATGGTTTTAGCGGCGGTAGATTTCGCAAGAAAACAAGGCAAAAAAATAATTGCACTTTGTCCTTTTGCGAAAGCTACTTTCCAGAAAAACGAAGATCTTCAGGACGTCGTAGTCTAGTTAACAGGAAAAGGAAGATGAAAAACCTTTCAGGACAGATCCCTGAAAGGTTTTTCTTTTTTATCAGAACATAAAAAAACTATATTTGTAAAATTTTAATTACAAAAATATGTCTCCAATTATATTACTGTCCATTATCGTTGTATACTTTGCGCTGCTTCTCTGGGTAGCTTATAAAACCGGTAAAGGAAGTGACAACGAGAGTTTCTTCATTGGAAACCGTAAAAGTAATTGGATGCTTGTTGCCTTTGGAATGATAGGAACTTCACTTTCCGGAGTAACTTTTGTGAGTGTTCCGGGAGCTGTGGGCAAAGACAGTTTCTCTTATCTGCAGATAACCCTGGGCTATCTTATCGGGTATATTACCGTTGCATATGTATTGCTTCCTTTGTATTACCGCCTTAAACTTACTTCCATCTACGGCTATCTTCAGCAGAGAATGGGACAGCTTTCTTACAAATCAGGAGCCTGGATATTTATTGTTTCAAGGTTGGTAGGAGCTACAGCAAGATTGTACCTGGTTGTCAATATCCTACAGGTAACCATATTGGACAGCTTAGGAGTTCCGTTCATTGTGACCACTCTCATCATTCTGGCCATGATTATTTTATATACTTATGAAGGAGGGGTAAAGACCATTGTATGGACCGATACCCTGCAGACTTCCTGTATGCTTCTGGGACTGATTATCTGCACCATCTACATGCTGAACCACCTGGATCTTAGCGTTGGACAGAGTTTGAGTGCCATGAACAGTAAAGGTTATACGAAAATATTTGAAATGGATTTTAATTCTCCGGGGTTCTTTATCAAACAGATTCTTGCGGGAGCATTTATTACCATCACCATGACCGGAATCGATCAGGAAATGATGCAGAAAAGTCTTTCCGTAACGAAGCTGAAGGATTCTCAGAAAAATATGGTAACCTTAGGATTTATTTTATTAGGAGTAATTTCATTGTTCCTGTATATGGGAGGCCTTCTTTATCTTTTTGGAGAAAGCCAGGGAGGTCACCTTACAGAGGTCATTATAGATGGTATCCCCAAAAAGGAGTTTATATTGAACGGGAAAGATATTTTTGGAGATAAGATTTTCCCTGAAGTGGCATTAAACCATATGCCCGGGTTTATTTCAATTATCTTCATCATTGCTTTAATTTCAGCTTTATTTCCAAGTGCAGACGGAGCCATGACAGCACTTACCTCCTCTTTGTGTATTGATATCTTTGGAATGAAGGAAAAGAAAGAATGGACAGATCATAAAAAGGAGAAATTCCGTAAAAATGTTCACCTTCTGGTAGCGCTTTCTTTCCTGGTTATGGTAATTATTTTCAAGATCATCAATGATAATTCCATGATCGGATTGATCCTGAAATTAGCTGGATTTACATACGGCCCTCTTTTAGGACTTTTCGCTTTTGGTATTTTTACTACATACAAGGTTAAAGACAAACTTGTTCCTTATGTTTGTATTGCAGCACCTATTATATCCTATTTTATTGATAAGTATCAGACGTCCATTTTCGGAGACTTTAAAATAGGACTGGAATTACTGATCATTAACGGACTATTAACATTCCTGGGGCTTTTAATCATCAGAAAAAAATAAAATCAATAACCAAACTCAAAATAATTAATACATACCATGAAAAAAATCTTTCAGCTTTTATTGGGTCTTTTGGCTTTCAGCTTTGTGTCAGCACAGGAAAACTTTGAAGTTTCAACCCTTAGAATAGGCCCTTATAAAGTATTTATGAAAAGTGCGGAGATAGAAAAAATTTCAGGAACAAAACTGAAAATAACCGACGGAGAATATAAAAACTCTGTAAAATACAATGGTGAAATCCTTATGATCAGCACCAGCCAGGAATATGATAATGATGGAAAAGAAACTAATGGATATAGTATATATGGCATTTCCACAACCAGCAAAAAATTCAGAACCAAAAGTGGTATTGGTGTAGGCAGTACAAAAGATGAGATTATTAATGCTTACAAAAATTATCCAAGCTATAGTGCATATCCGGGATGGGATGATAAGGGCAAGCCCATTAAAAATCAAAGTTATTTCATTCTGAACGACAGTGATGCCTCAACCATATTGTCTTTTAAATTGGTTGATAATATTGTTACCGAGATTTCAGTATCGCTTAATGAAGGCTGCTAAAAGCTTCAAATCTTTAAATAATTCAAAATCCGGGCATTCCGTCCGGATTTTGAATTTCCATAAGCCAGTAAAAAATCGTAAATTCGCGTGCAAATAAATCAGATATAATGAGTAAAAGTATCGAAGAGTTGAAATCTCTTACTACACAAATCAGAAGAGACATTTTAAGAATGGTTCACGCTGTTAATTCAGGACACCCTGGTGGAAGCTTAGGATGTACGGAATTCTTTACAGCGCTTTATGGAAAAGTATTGAACTATCATCTTCCTTTCACTATGGAAGGTAAAAATGAGGATCATTTCTATCTTTCCAATGGCCACATTTCACCTGTTTTTTATTCTACTTTGGCTAGATTTGGCTTTTTCCCGGTTGAGGAATTAAAGACTTTCAGAAAGCTTGATTCAAGATTACAGGGACATCCGACTACTCATGAGGGATTACCTGGAATCCGTATTGCTTCAGGTTCTTTGGGACAAGGACTTTCTGTAGCTTTAGGGGCTGCCTTAGGTAAAAAATTAGACGGAGATAAATCATTGGTTTACTCACTTCATGGTGATGGTGAATTACAGGAAGGACAAATCTGGGAAGCTTTAATGTTTGCTGCAGCGAAGAAAGTAGATAATATTATTTCTACGATCGATTACAATGGTCGTCAGATCGATGGTGATACTGATGATGTATTGAGTTTAGGTGATCTGCATGCTAAACTGGAAGCATTTGGATGGACTGTATTAGAAGAGAAAAACGGGAACGACCTTGAAGCGGTGATTGCTATTCTTGAAAAAGCAAAAACAGAAACAGGTAAACAAAAACCGGTAGCGATCCTTCTTCATACTGAAATGGGTTATGGAGTGGATTATATGATGGGAAGTCATGCTTGGCATGGTAAAGCGCCTAATGACGAGCAATTAGACACAGCATTTAAGCAACTTTACCTGGAAGCTCCTGCAGATTACTAATATCTTTGATTGTCACAATTATCAAGTATTCCATGAAAAAATTCATCATAATCTGCTTGCTTACAAGCTTTATTTTAGGAGTCGCTCAAGAGAAGAAAATTTCTTTCTCTAAAGTGTTTAATTATCAAATGATTGATAAGAAAGCTTCTTTACCTACCCTAAAGATGTATGCAAGTAAGAATAGTGAATTTCTCACCCGTCTGAACATCAAAGAGATTCCCATGTATTATTATACCGACGCATTGGGAACAAGCACGGTTTCATTAGAAATGAACAGCCGTCTTGCAGGTTCAGGTTTGAGTGCTTTGATGTATTTGGGGTACAGTGGCTATGATTATGGAGAAAAGGAAGAGTATACTTTGGAAGCCAGAAAACTGGATACAAAAGAAACTATTCTGGGAATGCCCTGCTCACATTATCTGGTCAACTACCGTTCAAAAGATGGAACGAAAAAGGAAAATGAAGATTTAAAATTGTGTATTGATGATCAATCGTCTATCAATAACATGTCTGTATTTAACGGACTTTTGAATCAGTATCTTCCGGGCGTAAAAATGAAAAGCTCCGGCCTGAAAGGCCTTATTTTAAAAGTGGGTCCTGAAAAAACGTATGATAAAGAATACTTTGTACTGGAATCGGTAAAAGATTCTCAAGATCAGGTATTTTTTGATCATAGAAAAGCAATGATGGACAGACAAAGAAAACAGGACTCTCTGATGATTGCCTACAAAAAGCAGGAAGAAGAATATGCAAAGGCTGATTCCGTATATGCAACAACTGATTCTACCGCTATCGTAGCTGATTCTGCTGCTACAGCCGCAGTTCCATATGCTGATGAGACTTATTATTATATTCCCGACTATGTTTCTTCATATAAGGAGAACCAGGATGAAGACGGAAGCTTGGCTATTGCAAACATTCCGGCTGAAACTCTTTGGAAAGGACTGCCTAAGCATTGTAAAAATTTCGAAAAAGATCTTCCAACCTTTAAGCTTAAAGAAGTAAAAGGACATTTGAGA
The DNA here is from genome assembly GCF_013184525.1 of Chryseobacterium sp. LAM-KRS1. Lineage (GTDB taxonomy): Bacteria > Bacteroidota > Bacteroidia > Flavobacteriales > Weeksellaceae > Chryseobacterium > Chryseobacterium proteolyticum. The sequence goes on along the minus strand of NZ_JAAOIZ010000006.1, from coordinate 241,653 downwards.
AATTATGTGGGTCAGATGTGTGATATGTATCTTACACAATCGACAGGACACAATGTAGGTATCAAACTTACTTTGGATGAAATAAGAAGAGAAGTTCTTTACCTTAATACGATTCAGGAAAAACTTGATCAATCTGATAAAAAGAAATTAAATAATTATTTAAAAACTCTAGATTAAAAAAATAAAAATGAAATATACATATACAGAAAAAAAGGACACACGTTCAGGATTCGGAGCCGGATTAGCTGAGCTTGCAGATAAAAATCCAAATGTAGTAGCACTTTGTGCAGACCTTATCGGATCTTTAAAAATGGAGAAATTCATTGAAAAGGCACCGGAAAGATTTTTCCAGGTAGGAATTGCTGAAGCCAATATGATCGGTATCGCTGCAGGTCTTAGTATTACAGGAAAAATTCCTTTTACCGGAACGTTTGCCAATTTCTCTACTTCCAGAGTATATGACCAGATCCGTCAATCTGTTGCCTATTCAGGAAAAAATGTAAAAATCTGTGCTTCACATGCCGGGCTTACATTAGGAGAAGACGGGGCTACTCACCAGGTTCTTGAAGACATTGGTATGATGAAAATGCTTCCTGGAATGACGGTAATCAATCCGTGTGATTACAACCAGACAAAAGCAGCTACTATTGCTATCGCTGATTTTGAGGGTCCTGTATACTTAAGATTTGGAAGACCTACCGTTCCTGTATTCATTCCTGAAGATATGCCTTTCGAAATCGGAAAAGGAATTATGTTGCAGGAAGGAACAGATGTAACAATCGTGGCAACCGGACATCTTGTTTGGGAGTCTCTTGTAGCTGCAGATGAGCTTGAAAAAGAAGGTATCTCTTGTGAGGTGATCAATATCCACACTATTAAGCCGCTTGACGAGGAAATCATCTTAAAATCAGTTGAAAAAACCGGCAAAATAGTAACTGCTGAAGAGCACAATTATTTAGGAGGTTTAGGAGAGTCAGTTGCGGGAATGTTGGCGAGAAAAAGACCAACAAGACAAGAATTTGTGGCAGTAAATGACACTTTCGGAGAGTCTGCTACTCCTGCTGAATTGATGAAGAAATACAAGATTGATGCTGCTGCTGTAAAAGAAGCCGTAAAAAGAATTTTAGAGAAATAATTTCTCTGACAATTTTTATATACATAAAGGCATCCCAGATGGGATGCTTTTATTTTTTACAGAATCGCGTTCTGCTGTTATTTAAATTTCCGTTCTTCTTCCTTAATCGCTAAATCATTGATGCTGGCATATCTCTTTTTCATAAGTCCGTTTTCATCAAACTCCCAGTTCTCATTTCCATACGCTCTGAACCACTCTCCATTTTTTGTCTGATATTCATATTCAAAACGTACGGCTATACGATTATCGGTATGTGCCCAGTATTCTTTCTTAAGCCTATAATTGAGCTCCTTTTCCCATTTATGACGGAGAAATTCAATGATCTCTTCTCTCCCGTTCACAAACTGGTCTCTGTTTCTCCATTCACTGTCTTGAGTATACGCTTTAGAAACCCTTTCAGGATCCTGACTGTTCCAGGCATCTTCTGCTAACTGGATTTTTTCTTTTGCCGTTTCAAGGGTAAAAGGTGGAAGTGGGTGTTTCTGTTCCATTTTTATGGTATTAAATTGGTGATTATCTTTTTTGATTTTTCTATAAGTTCATTGGATCTAAACAACTGGCTTTCTATAATACTGCTCTCAAAAAGCATGTAAACATGATCACTGATTTCAGCATCATCCACTATTTTCATAAAGTAATTACGGAGATCTGTTTTATGATGTTGAATTACATTAAGAATCTTGGTATTATCAGTTGGAATTTCAGATAAGATATTGAGAAAGCTGCAGCCCCTGAAATTCTCTTTTCGATTCATGTCAATCAGGAAGTCAAAAGCAGTCATTATTTTCGATTTAGCACCTCTTTTCCCCGCCGTAAAGGTTTCAAGCTCACTGAACCAGTAAGTATGCCTGGTATTCAAAAACTCAACACACAAATCTTCTTTGGACTTAAAATACTGATAAAAACTCGCTTTGGCTACACTCGCTTCTGAAATAATCTGATTAATCCCTGTAGAGTTGTATCCCTGGGTGGAAAATAATTTCATTGTCGTTGCTACGATCCTTTCTTTTGGAGATATCATAAACCAATATATTATTGAAACAAAGGTAGAAAAAAATAATAACATACAGACAGGTCTGTCTGTTAATTTTCAAATAAAAAAAACCTTCATTACGAAGGCTTCTTATTTTTATTTGAAAAATTTCCATTTAGGAATTATTGCAAGCATCCCAAATCCTGTGAAGAGGAAAAGATTGGTAACATCCGTGTACAGGAATGTTGAAAGATAATAGTTGTGCATAAAGAAATGCAGCACTAGCAAAGCAGGAAAAGTAAATATGCCTATCTTCTTATAAAAAAACATCAGTATGAGACTTATCATCATAAGAATGTCTATAGAAAAGATGACATAAAAATACCATCTGGGAATATTAAGGTATTCGTGCTGCAGGTATTCATCTACATCTATCCCCAATCCCATGATTGTAAATAACATTAAAGATGCAAATGCTAAAATAAAACCCCATCCCTTCTTTGGGTCCTCATCAAAGTAACTGTATTCTTCCATAGGTACAAAAATAAAGAACTTATGAATCATATCATAAGTTCTTCTATAATTATTCGTTTAGAATTTGATTAAATAGAAATAGCGTTGATTAGTCTATTTTTATCACTTAAGTATTCTTCCATGGAAATCATACTTTCTGTTCTCATAACATCCTGAATATCGTCTATCTGATAGATAATTCTTTTCGCGTCTTCAGTATTCTTCGCTCTTACTTTACAGAAAATATTATATTTTCCAGAGATCACACTCGCCTCGATTACGTTTGGAAGAGTTGATAACTCTTTTAAAACTTCCTGAGTACGGTTTGATTTAGTTAAAAGAATTCCGATAAAAGCAGTAAAGTGATAATCCAACTTACCATAATCGATATTAAGGGATGATCCCAAAATAATACCTGCATCTTCCATTTTTTTCACTCTTACGTGAATTGTACCCGCAGACACATCCATCTGTTTAGCAATTTCAGTAAAAGGCATTCTTGTGTTTTCTACTAAGAAATCAAGAATCTTTTTGTCTATTTCGTCCAGTTGATAGTTCATATTAGTTAAATTACAATTTTTTTAAAAAATCTATGTATTTTTTGCAAATCTATAAAAAATAATTTAACTAAAAAAATTATAACAATAATTAACAATAATTAACACGGATGATAAAAATCATTAAAATATTCAAATTATTTACCCATTGCTTTTAGGGAATCTGTTTTTATTTCTTTTCCAGTCTCTACAGGTTTTTTGTCTTTTTTCTTTCTTTTAAACAAAGAATTGAAGCTTTTACTCCACACAACACCGCCTCCATAGGCTTGATTTGCAGATCCGTTAGTACCTGCACCTACCACACCCATTCCGATATTCGTAGGTTTAGAGTAACCTCTTAAAACTAAACTTCCGTCATTTTTCTTAGAAATATCGTATTCAATAGATCCCTCTCCGGAGAGATAATTAGCTTCCGTACTCTCTGTTTTTGTTAAAGGAATACCCAAACCTGTCTTCACTTTAATCCTCGGAGAAAGTGCAAAGCTTACACCGGCGTTCGCCCTGTCTCCTGTATTGGAGTTCTGGTCTCCTTTTACATAATTCAGGTCAATCTGAAATTCGTTACTCATTGTATTAAGAACAGATCCCAATTGCTTTAAAAGCATATTATATCCTGATGATTCCGCTACACCGGCAACATCTACACCCACACCTCCGGTATTTGAAATATTAAAACTATTCAATAGCAATATAGATCCGAACTGCAATACTTTTTCTCCCTCCTGGCTCATTTTTGCTGCCAAGGTTTCTTTTACCTGGCTGGAAACGTCCAGAGCAGAAACATCAAGGTCAATTTTAGGATCCGTCAATGACTGCGTAATATTTGCCTGTAATAAGATACTGATTGGCTGAAGGCTACCCATATTCAAATATTGCCCTGCATTTGAAACCATCCTCACATAATTCGCCGTAATATTAAGTGCAGGCCTCATCGCATCACCATCCCAACGGATACTGCTTCCTTTTTCTATCTGGAATGTTTTATTAAGAATAGCTTTTGAAACGAAAGTACCATTTTCCACCTTATAAGTTCCTCCCATTGCAATAGCCCCTTGTCTGTTCATGAGGAATTTTAAGTTTTGAGCCTCCCCTTTTACCGTAATATTACCTACATCATCTCCTACCAGTACATTTACAGTCGTTCCCTTATCTACATCAAGAGAAAAGTCTATATTCATATTGGCTCCCGTCTTTTTCTTTTCTTCAAGGGTTACCAATCCGTCTTTTCCTTCTTTTAGGAACCTCAGCATTTTGAACTCCTCAACATTGGAAGTTGAACCTGAGTTAAAGGTAAATGTACTTCCGCTAAGAGCCTTCATATTTGGCGTGGATATACTGAGACCAGATACAGGACCATCAATATAGAGATCCCCTTGTCCATATACTCTACCCCAGAAAAGATCAAGATCTTTTTGCGTGCTGTTCAGAACTAAAAGATTATCAGCCCTCATTACAAGGTTGACTCCCATTGAAGAAAGGGTTTCAAACTGGATTGCCCCGGAAATATTACCTTTAGAATTGGATCGCCCATCATGAACTTCAATATTATTTAAAATTGCCAATCCTTTTGATAATGGAATGACTGTATCGTCAAACGAATAGTCTACTCCTGTAAACAAAAGTTTTAATCCAAAATCTTTTAAAGCTATATCACCACTGTAGTCAAGATTCTTTAAGGTACCGTTTATTTTAAGGTCCCCTGTTGCCTTACCTCTCAGGTTTCCGAAGATAGACTGCACAAACTGCTGAGCAAATGAAATATTAAAATCCCTCATTTCCGCTACCAGATCAATCGTTGGAGAAGCAGTGTTGTTATTTACAGTTCCGGTAAGATTCAAATTATTATTTCCCAGCACCCCTGCTGATGTTACTTTTACATCAATATCGTAAACATTAAGCGAGAAGCCATTGGTTGCAGAGATGGTAAGATCTCCCATATCCGTTCCGTTCATCTTGATATCATCAACCGTTAAATCCACCAAAGGTTGTAAGGTGCTCTTATCCATCCTTATTTTCACACTTCCGTTTGCCAGCCCTTTGATGTCCATGGAATTCCCACCAGACTGCATTTCCAGGAGCTTTTCAATAGCAAAATCATTGATATCTGCATCTACATAAAAGTCTTTAGCAGATTTGAAGGTAGATTCTTTAATAAAAAGAACACTTTTATCCGAATATATTTTCAAATTACTGATTTCAAAGTCACTGGTCTTTTTCCTGTAAGTAATTGAGTGATTCAATTCAGGACTTGTATCTATGGCCCAGGTTACATCATTGAATTTTACTTCAGTAGGATCAAATTTAAAAACAAAATCACCTCCGGCATTGGTAGATTGATTAACGTTAATCGCATATTCTTTAAGATTATCATCCAGTTCATCTGCCGGACTGCCATGTTTAAATTTGGTTGCTAAATGTAATATGGAATTGTTTTCATTTTTACCACTAAGCGTGATGTCTTTAAGGACATTATTATTGTATTGTACCTTATTTATTTTAGCGTACAATTGTTCATCCAGGTTAGCCGTATTTATTCTTACCATTACACTATCCACTAAAGCACTGTCTCTCGTAATATTTCCCCTCTCGTTTATTTTATAAGCAGGGTTAGCTTCTGCCAATGCCTTATCGGCTTCTGTAATCTCCGCTTCTTTGGTCATTATATACTTTAGGGAAGCAGCATCTATATTCAACCTAAGGTTGTTGGCATTTCCATCATATTCCCCTTCTACTACGGCACCTTGAGGCAGCTTAAGATCCGGCAGGAAATAGCTTACCAATCCTTGCTGAACATCAAAATTCATGGCAAAATTTTGTCCGCGATACAACTTTCTGGGTGGCGGCCCTACCAGGATTTTCCCCAAGCCGTTTTCTACCATTCCCGTAAGATCAGCCAGGTTGTACTTCCCTGATATTTTTCCATTTACAGCTCCCGGAGCATCAACGGAAATAATCCTGCTACCCGATTCTATAAATGTTTTGAGTTTAGCATTGGGAATGATATATTTTTGCGTTGCTGTAGCAAAATTAATGTTATTAGCCTCTACATCCATCGCCAGGTCATTAATGGTGGCCATGGACATTTTTCCGATTACCTGTCCGCTTACTACCTGACTTCCGGGCTTATCTGTAAAATAATTCATGTTCAGGTAATCCACATCAGCATTTACATCCATGGCGATTCGCGAAGTGCTGAAGTCAATAAGACCTTTTACAGTAGCCTTAGCCTGTTCATCATTGACAGTAATGGTTCCGTTATACTTCTTGTGATCCAGTAAGCCATCCAGATAGAGGTTATTAATTTCCTTATTCATGATCTCAACCTTCGAAATCTGAGATTTTGTGGTCAACCTCATGGTATTAACATCAAAGCTTTGTCCGGTAATATCAAATTTCCCGGAAATTAAACCTACAGCCTTATTTTTTGTAATTACGGAAACATTCAGATCTGTTGCTTCTACATATCCTGCATATTTTGGCATAGCTGTACTATAGCCGGACAAAGTAAGTTTTGTAATCCTGGCCTGTCCGATTCCGGTCATAAGATTTCCGTTCGGAATAAAGATTTGATCAGGGTTTACTCTTGCCGCTCCGTTATACTTCAGCCTTCCGAAATCATCTGCAAAGTTCTTCATCTTTTTTGAAATGAATGAAGGCATCATGGCTTTTAGATCCACGTAGGTAAAATCAGTAGAAAGATTGTTGGTTTCGATCTGGAAGTTTCCTTTCAGAAGGTTATTGACCTTCATCGTCTGCGTTGCTATATTGACATCAGGGTTTCTGATAAGGAAATTTTCAAGATAAAATTTATTCAGCGGGCCATTCATTTTCCCGGAGACATTGAAAGGTTTAAAATTATCCCAGTTGGTGACAAAATAACTGATATCGTATCCGCTCAACTGGCTTCCCTGTTTAAGATTCATGTCCCACCGTACCCGGTCTGCAAAATCCGCCCAGGATCCGTTATTGAGGTTAAATTTAATATCTCCCTGCAAAAGGGTATGATCTGTATTTATCGTTAAATCTTTAAGAGAAAGATGTTTATGGGTTAAAGATAATTCCGTCGAGAAGGTGTCCACAAAATGAGATTTTCCCCATCGTGTTGTAACGAAGGACATATTATTGATCAACGCAGAAACATCAGGTCCACTCACTTTAAGATTAGGAGCCTTCAGGTTGAACTTAGTCGCAGTAAGCCACTTCCCTGCCTCTCCCGGTGAGTTTTGGTTAACGATAGAAACTTTAGAGTCAATGATTTGTATGCGAGAATTCAATTCAAAAGCCGGCTTTTTCGGATCCCTTTTCTTACCGTTATCAAATAATTGGGTAAAACGAATAAAATTTGAAATGCTATCTCCTTTATATGTAATTACTTTAACATCGGCATTAATCATCGTAAGGGAATTAAAGCTCAAAGAGTTGCTTTTCCCGGAAATAGCCCCTACTGCCAGCGATAACCAGTCCGAATTTGCCCGGAACTCACGTGCCTTAATAAACTCTAATCCTTTATAATCTTTAACTTTTAATCCTTTGATGGTAACATTTCCAAAATAATTTACTTCCACACTTTCAGTGGACATATCTGCTTTAAAATCCTTATTGACAATCTGCAACGCCTGATCTGCAGCCCATTGTTTGGTAACAGGAAGATTAATAATAATGACAATGGCAACAACAACAGAAACGACCAACCAGAATAAAATAAGTAAAAGTCTCGTCCACCATGAATAGCTGGTAACATCTTTAGCGGCCTGTTTCCCAAATTCCTGAACAGTTTCCACCGGATGATGAACAGCATCGGAAGCAAGTTCAGAGGCTTCTTTTACCGTTTCTTTTACTTTTTCCTCAACATTTTCTACAGTCTTTTGTACCTGATCACTTAAGTTTTCAGTTACAGATTTTTTATTCTCATTTTCGTTATTATTCTCTAACTTTGCCATTATTATGAGCGAGTCTATAATTTTAGGTATCGAGTCGTCTTGTGACGACACATCAGCAGCTATCATCAAAGGGAACACTATTCTTTCTAATATTGCTGCCAATCAGGCTATTCACAAAGAATATGGAGGCGTTGTTCCTGAGCTGGCCTCAAGGGCCCATCAGCAAAACATCATTCCCGTTGTTGAAAAATCTCTCACCAAAGCAAATATACAACAAAATGCGATCTCTGCTATAGGATTTACACGCGGACCAGGACTTTTAGGTTCTCTTCTTGTGGGGACGTCTTTTGCTAAATCCCTGGCTATGAGTTTAGATGTCCCATTGATCGAGGTAAACCATCTCCAGGCTCACATTTTAGCGCATTTTATTGACGATGCAAATCCTATGCCGCCAAAATTCCCATTTTTATGCCTTACGGTGAGTGGAGGACACACCATGATCGTTTTGGTAAAAGACTATTTCGATATGGAAATTATTGGTAAAACCACAGACGATGCAGCGGGAGAAGCATTTGATAAAATCGGAAAAATATTTGATCTTGATTATCCTGCAGGTCCTATTATCGACAAATTAGCGAGAGAAGGAAATCCCGACGCATTCAAATTCAACAAACCCAAACTGGAAAATTACGATTACTCCTTCAGTGGGATAAAAACTTCAGTACTCTACTTTATCCAGAAAGAGGTAAAAAAGAATCCTGACTTCATAAAGGAAAACCTCAACGATCTATGTGCTTCCGTACAGAAAGCTATTATTGAGATATTAATGAACAAGCTTGAAAAAGCCGCGAAAGAACTTAACATCACTGAAGTAGCCATTGCCGGCGGTGTATCAGCCAACTCAGAATTAAGAAAAGTAATGCAGGACAACCATCAAAAACTTGGGTGGAACATCTACATTCCAAAATTTGAATACACAACGGACAATGCAGCCATGATCGCTATGGTAGCACAACTCAAGTTCGAAAGAGGAGAATTTACAGATTTGAGAACGAGTGCAACATCGAAATATGATTTGTAATTTTTTGCTAAATTGTAAAGTTGCAAATTTGAAAATCGTAAAAGATGGATCAGTTTTACTTTGAAAAATTAGAAGTCTGGCAAAATGCCCGGCAATTGGTCAAGGAAATTTATATTGCAACTCAATCTTTTCCAGAAAGTGAGAGGTTTGGAATCACAGATCAAATTCGAAAAGCAAGTATAAACATTACGGCTCATATAGCAAAAGGTGTGTTAAGAAAATCAAAGAAAGATAAATCCCGTTTTTTAGATATCGCTTTTGGCTCAACAATAGAAGTAATTAATTTTTTAATTCTTTCGCACGATCTGCAACTTTTAAATTATGAAGACTACCTTCATTTAAGAGGTCAGTCAGAATTCATTTCTAATCAAATTAATTCATTAAAGAAGTCCATCGATAATGAATCTTAGCCCTAATTAACAATTCAGCGATCAAAAGCTATCAACTTATGAAATTATTTCACGGACATATAGAAAACAATACCGTAACAATACATGATGAGGAACAACAGCATATTGTAAAAGTTCTTCGTATGAAAAACGGAGAGGAAATCCATGTAACAGATGGAAATGGAAATCTTGCCTTTGGAAAATTGATTTTGGAAGGTAAAAAAGCTCTTTTGGAGGTGTCCGACATCAAAACCGGACTTCCGGATTTCAATCCTAAACTCCATATCGCGATTGCTCCTACCAAAAGCATTGACCGGATAGAGTTTTTTGTAGAAAAAGCTGTAGAAATGGGCATTTCCGAAATCAGTTTTTTAATAACTGAAAAGACAGAACGTAAAAATATCAACATTGATAAGATAAGAAAACAAGCTATTGCAGCTTCAAAACAAAGTCTGAGATTTCACTTTCCTGTCATTCATGATCCCGTAAAGTTTTCAGATTTTATAAAAGGTATATCCCCGGAAAGTACTTTTGTTGCTCATTGCCATGAAAACCTGAAGAGAATTGAGCTTAATCAAATTCCCAAACTGGACCATTTCACTTTTCTTATTGGTCCTGAGGGTGATTTTTCTGAAAAGGAAATTCAAACTCTTGCAGATCAGAAAGTAAGAGCCGTGTCCCTTGGAAATCAGAGACTCAGAACCGAAACAGCAGGCATATTTGTCGCATCATGGAATTACCTTCATCTAAAATAGCTGCATAAGATTACAAGATAATATCTTCTAAGCAACCAAATATTTTTTTCTAAACAGAGGTCTCAAAAGATGATAAGGGAAAAAGATGACAATCAGGAAATAATTTGCATTTTCAAATTCAGCTAAAACAAATATAGCTGTGTAAACATGAAAAATGTAAAGGAATATTAAAAAGAAGGTAAGCAGTTTCCGATTAAAAGCCCCAAGAAAACAAAGGAATTGCGTCAAAATTCCTAATACAGTTATTACAACCCAAATATGATCATAGGCATAAATACTTTTAAATACAGGAGGTATTTGCATATCTGCCATCCAATAATTATCATAGGTATTAAGCTTTGCAGCATCTTTGCTAACCCAGGTGAGCTTATCCGTATTTTTAATCAAATTCTTTACCGTACCCAGGATTTTACTCATTCCTGCAAGGGTATAGGTCATTAGTATTCCCAAATAAAAGTATTGTACAAGTTTATAATCCTTGTCTTCTAATTCCTTTGGGAGTAAAAAAATACCAAGAAAAAATCCCAGAACGATGATGTGCCCATCGTGATGGACTCCAAAGTTGGCCGCAATAGGGAGATTAATAATAGCGACTAACAGAAAAATAAAAAAATTAAGAAGATAAGATGGTTTGAAAACCGTAATAATCAAAAGAGCAGCACATACGATCAAAAGTCCGGCAAAAACAAAGGTCCCCGGAAGTTCAGGAAAGATCAGCTTTTCAAGCTGGAAAACAGGTTCATAGATTGTCGCAGGTCTTTCTTTCAATCTGATAAATTCCAGATACTGCGCTACCAGCCAGTACAATCCGAAAAACCTTACCATGTAGTAGGCAACCTTATAATTGAATACAGTAAGCTGAGGATAGTTCATCACAGTTTTACAATCAGTTTTTTGTTGATATTCATCTTTGTTTCTCCTATTTCCTTCGGACGATAAGTCTCTTTATAAAGAAGATAACCTTTATATTGAGGTTCAGTATCTTTTGCGAAAATCAGTAGCTTCCTCTTATTTTCTTCCCTGTTCACATTATCTTCTATTCTTTTACCATAGGTTCCCACGATTACAGCTTTGTCATTGGCATCATAGCTGCGGACGGATTTATTTACAATTCTAATGGTATCACTATCGGTGATTCCATAGAGTTTATATTGGTCTTCCGTAGCCTCTCCTCCGCTAGGCACTGTAAAAAGCTTCCAACTGAAAAACGGATATAATTCTTTATACCCTTTTTCCATGATAACTAAACTGATAAGGGACATTACAAAAGAAAAGATAAATAAATGTAGGGTATATTTTTTCATCAGATTAACAATGGGAATTATGTTTTTAAATAATGTTCGAGGATTTCATGGCCGCTTCTTATAGAATTCACAGCCCATCGTATTTTCATTTTCAGGAGTTTCTCTTCATTGAGTTTGTATTCCATTCCTGATCTGAGAAGCTTTTGTTTTAATTCATACATACAGATTCCTGCAGCAACGGAAACATTAAAACTCTTTGTAAAGCCATACATGGGAATAGCCAGTGTTTCATCTGCAAAGTCAAGAACTTCTTCTGACACACCTTCCAGCTCAGTTCCGAATACCAGGGCAATAGGCTTCGTAATGTGGTAATCAGGAAGCATTACAGCATTTTTTTCCGGTGAAACGGCTAAAATTTTGTAACCTTCATTTTTAATTTCCTGAAGTGACGAAATATCTTTAGCCATTTTCTTTACTTCAACCCATGTTTCAGCACCTTTTGTAACGGTAAGATTGGGATTAAAAACATTTTCTTCTTCCATAGCTACCACTTTATGAAACCCACAGGCTTCCACAGATCTAACAATCGCTGCTGCATTTCTGAACTGATAAATATCTTCCATTACGGGAAGCACAAAATCAGAACTCTCCTGGGAAAAATGTTCGATCTTCCTTAATCTCTCATCCGTTAAAAATTGTTTTAAATATTCAAAAGTTTGTGCTAAATCTTTCATCTGCATTCAATTTCTTTTTAATAACAAGATGGAACGCAACTCATTATAAAATGATTTTATAAAATTTATCATGAAGCGTTTCATTCATTTTCAAATCTTTGCAAATTAACGTAATTTTGAGTTTATAAACCTGCACAAGGTTCAACTTCTTAATAAAAAGTAATACATGAAACGAAAAGTCCTGTTGATATACACTGGTGGAACTATTGGAATGGAAAAAGATTATGAAACCGGAAGCCTTAGGGCATTTGATTTCGGAAATATCTTTGAGAAAATGCCGGAAATGAAACTTATGGAATGTGAAGTTTTCGTCCATCCTTTTGCAAAACCTCTGGACTCTTCAGATATGGGACCGGAAGAATGGAAAATCATTGCGCATTATATTCATAAAAATTACGATCATTATGATGGCTTTCTGGTTCTTCACGGAACCGATACCATGTCTTATACGGCTTCTGCACTAAGTTTTATGTTGAAAGGACTGAGAAAACCGGTTATTTTTACCGGTTCACAACTTCCTATTGGAGATCTCAGAACCGACGCTAAAGAAAATCTGCTTACAAGTTTATATTACGCCAGTTTATATGAAAACAACGAACCTGTTATTCAGGAAGTTGCCATCTATTTTGAGTATAAACTATTGAGAGGAAACAGGACATTAAAATATTCCGCAGAATATTTTGATGCATACGCAAGTCCGAACTACCCTATTCTGGGTCAATCCGGGGTTCACCTTAATATCATCAAAGATAACCTTCACCGTTGTGATCAGAATGTGGAGTTTCACGTTGATGATCATATTTCCGAGGATATTTTATTCTGGAGAATTTTTCCGGGAATGCACTTAAGCCATTTCAAGGAAATTCCCAAAATGAAAGTCCTTATCCTTCAGGTTTTTGGTTCCGGAACTATTTTCAGCAGCGAAAAAACACAACAGACACTTGAGGAAATCCGAAATAACGGAACTGAAATCGTAGTAGTAAGTCAGTGTATTTCAGGAGGAATCTCGTTTGGAAAATACGAAAACAGCAATATTTTCTCGAGGATTGGTGCCATAAGCGGAAAAGATATGACCGCAGAAACTGCAATAACAAAAGCGATGCATTTAGTCGGCAATCCTAAATATCAGGGAAGCTTTGCAGAAAACTTTTCAAAGAGTTTATGTGGAGAAATTACAGACTAATTGCTTTAATTATTTGTAAATTCAAGAAAATACATTACTTTTGCAATCTCAAACAGAAAGGTGTCCGAGTGGTTGAAGGAGCTACCCTGGAAAGGTAGTATACGGGTAACTGTATCGAGGGTTCGAATCCCTTCCTTTCTGCAAAATAACGTACTGAAAATCAGTACGTTATTTTTTTATACAGCATCACTATTTTTCTATATTTTTATTTTCAGAGCTTTATATATACAAAACAGGTACTTACTACTTCGTTTTTACATAATTTTTACACAACAGATATTACTATCAAAATACACCTATTATTATGATCACGATCATAAAAAAGCTTGTTCACAATTAGTATATTCGAATATTAGTTTTCCAACTGATAAATTTCATCAAGTTAAATTAGCTTCCCTGCCCCGGGAAGCTTTTACGCAAAAAACACTTTTTAAAATTTTTTTAAATACTGGATTGGAGCCTTTCAATTGAAAGGCTCCTTTTTTGTAATAATTTCTAGTCTAAAATAAAATATTAATCCGGGGATGAACCAACAACTACACGCCCCTAATAAAGAGAATTAATTCAAAAGATATAGATCATAAAAAAACGACTATCATTACTGAAGTCGTTTTTTCTTATTTTTTCTGAAAAAATTATTTCTTTAAATCTGCTTTCACATCTTTATAACCATCTGAAACCGCATCGGCTCCCTTCGTGGCTGTTTTACCAACCCATTTTGTACCTTTTTTAACTCCTTTTTTAGTAGCTTTTGCACCTTTGGTCGCTGTTTTACCTACCCAATTAGCACCATCTTTCACACCCTCCCCAGTTGCTTTTGCTCCTTTCTCAATGGCTTTACCTACATTTTTAACTTCTTTTTTTACAGTCTCTTGGGCATTAATAGCTGTTGCAAACAACACAAAAGCTAATAAGCCAAATAATTTCTTTTTCATTTTTTTTATTTTTTAAACTGTGGTATATATTACATAAAACAAGCCAAATTTATTCAGCCTAAAAAGATTAGTAAAAATAATTTACTCAAAATAAAGAGCAAAAAGTTAAAAAACTCTTGTGAATGCCGAACCGAAAGCTTGGTTATCTTTTTAAAATAAAAAAACATTGAATTTCAATGTTTTTTTATTATTCTGTGCATGCTTATCTTATAAACGGCTAACCGTTAATTGGTATGTTTTGGATACATTTCCATTATTGGTTATAGTGTACGAATCAGTTGTAGCCTTCATAACAGTAAAGTCGAATTGCGTTCCCGTACCTCCATCAGCACAATTGGTTACATTGGGAAATACGACACTCCATGTTCCCGAAGTATTGGCAGAAGGAGCAATCGGAGCAATAGTGGGATTTCCAATTTTATCTCTTGCTACTCCTGATACATATCCGAGAGACAAGCCATTATATACAAAGGTTGTAATCATAGCTCTTGCACATCCATTTGTAGATTTTACAATGAAAAGACCGGTAGCAATATTCACCGTAGAGGGTACTGTAACTGTTGCACTGGCTCCAGCCGCCACAGTTACAGCTTCGGTATAACTATAAGACGTAGCTACAACATCACTGGTAGCCAAATCCCTTGTAAGTATATCGAAACTTGAAGGTACTTGTCTGATTAAATTCCGGATTCTAAGGCTTTGATTTTTGGCATCTACATCCAATGACCTTTGTGGGCTGGCATTTCCTATTCCCACATTTCCCGCTGCGGTAACAACAAAATCATTAGCTTCCTGAGCTGCAGTCGGGGCGCCTGTGGCCGCATTGTCTTTTGCTCCGTCAACATGTAAAACTGCCTGAGGGTTAGTTGTACCGATACCAACCTGTGAAAAATAAAGCATTGGTAGGCATAAACAGTAAAATAAAATAGTTTTTCTCATAACTTGATTGGTTTTAAAAGATTAGATATAAATAATTCAATTTTAAGAACCTGATAAAAAACATGATACAATCTTAATCTGTCTGCCTAATGTACTCTTATAAGAATATTCCACTATCGTTAACTCAAAGTTAAAAAAATAAATCAAATGTTTTCAAAATAAATAAGTTATAAATTATTTCAAATAAAATAACTCATCATTTTCATCGCAATTAATCTTATAAAATATTTTTCAAACATCATTCATAATGCGGATTTTAAATATTTTCTATAAATTTTAATTAAATTGTACTTCTAATATGCATAATCTATGATTTTACAAAACATAACAACAGGCTTATTTCTGACCATCACCAGCTTAGCATTTGCACAGAATAGTAAGCAAATGTCTGAGCTAATTCAGAATGAATTTCAGCTCGCAGATAAGCAATACAAGAAGCTAATGAAAAGCATACCACAGGATAAAATGCCTCAATCTTATAATGCGTCTATTGATAAAGTAACCACAAAAGATATTACATGGTGGTGTTCAGGTTTCTATCCCGGATCATTATGGATGATTTATGAACAGACAGGAGATCCTGAGATCAGAAAAGAAGCAGAAAAGAGATTACAGCTGATTGAGCCTAATAAAACATTTACACGAGATCATGATTTAGGCTTTATGATGTTTACCAGCTTCGGCAATGCATACAGAATCACTAAAAACCCTATATATAAAGACATCATTCTTACTTCAGCGGAATCATTATCCACAAGATTCCGGCCGGGAATGCAGGCTATTTTGTCCTGGGATAAGATGGCAGACTTTAAAGGTCCCGTTATTATTGACAATATGATGAACCTGGAAATGCTCAATTGGGCAGCCCAAAATGGAGGTAATAAAAAGTTAGAAGAGATTGCAATCGCCCATGCTAATACAACCATGAAAAATCACTTTCGTTCCGATTACAGCTCATATCATGTAATTGATTATAATGTCAATACAGGTGAAGTTTTCGGTAAAAAAACCTTTCAGGGCTATTCAGATTCTTCTGCCTGGGCAAGAGGTCAAGGATGGGCTTTATATGGCTATACCATGATGTACCGCTTTACTAAAAATAAAGCATATCTTGACCAGGCCACGCATATCGCAAAATTTATTCTGAATAATCTAAATTTACCGGAGGACAAGATTCCTTTTTGGGATTTCAATGATCCAAAAATTCCTGAAGTTCCCCGTGATGCTTCTGCCGCTGCAATTATGGCATCTGCCTTACTGGAATTAGGACAGTATGTAAAAGCGGATGAAGGAAAAAACTATATCGACAATGCACGGCAAATGATAGTAAGCTTATCAGGAGATCATTATCAGGCAAAAGCCGGAACGAATGGTGGCTTTCTCCTCATGCATAGTACAGGTGGGCTACCACTCCATTCAGAAATCGATGTCCCGTTAATATATGCTGATTATTATTTTCTGGAAGCATTGAAACGATATAAAGATTGGTATTTACAATAAACCGGAAATTCATGAAATCAACATTATGGGGCTTAGTAATGATACATTGTGTATCTTTCATGCATGCCCAACAATCCATATTATTAAAATTAGAGCTAAAAAACAGTCTTACGATTCCCCGAAATATGGAGTCCGTCGAAATTCCTTTAAAAAAAGTCAGGGTTCTCGCCGGTCAAAGCTTTACCATTAATGATGCATCTTCCAAAAAGGAGCTCCCCTATCAGTGGTTGGCCAACGGCGACCTTCTTATTCAAAGCGACTTTAGGGCTGGCGAAATAAAAAAAATAGAATTTTATAAATCTTCACCACAGCATTTTGAGCCTAAAGTGTACGGAAGATTTGTACCCGAACGTCTTGGAGATTTTGCATGGGAAAACGAGAAGATCGCTTTCCGTATGTATGGAAAAGAACTGGAAAAAGTTCCTGAACAAAACGGTTGGGGAATGGACGCCTGGACAAAAAGAACCAACAAAATGATTATCAACCAATGGTATCAACTCAATAATTACCATCAGGATAATGGAGATGGGTTGGACTTTTTTCAGGTGGGCCATACTTTGGGAGCGGGTGACGTCCTTCCTTTTATAAATAATAATTTTGCCTATCTTGGAAATTATACTTCCTACAAAATCATTGAAGAAGGTCCTCTTCGATTTACATTTGAACTCACTTATCCCCAAGTAAAAATTGACGGCTATGAAATTTCCGCACTCAAAAGGATCAGTCTGGATGCAGACTCACAACTTAACAAATCTGTCATTAGGTATGACTTTAAAGGAAAAAAGACCCTTCCTGTTTTTACCGGTATTGTTCATTGGGATGGTAAGGGTCAAAAAATCATCGACCAGGATAATCAGCTGGCTGCTTACTGGCCTGAGAACTCAAAAAACGGAACTGTAGGTAGCGCCATTCTATACCCTCACAGCAATAACCTTATTATTGATAAGAATAAACATCTGGGCTCGGAAACTAATGTAAAAAGCAATCAGGCCGTTACCTTTTATACGGGTGCTGTCTGGGATAAAGCAGGTGAAATTACTTCCGGTAAAAACTGGCTGTATTACCTTCAGGAATTTTCTCTCAGATTAAAACATCCTATACAGATAACCCAATAATAAAAACAAAATCCTGATCATGTAATCAGGATTTGTTTGTTTGATCAGTATCAAATACCAATCAAACCATAATTGAGTTATAATGAATGTTTTGGTGTCGGTTGTATAATTAGTTACACATGGTAAGAAACTGATGGCTCATTTGTACCTTGAATCTTGCATCTGATTTCAGCTTATTATAAATAGTCATTTCTGTAGCCTGTACAGCTCTTAATTTCCGATCGATAAATTGAGCGATCTGAACAACAGAAAAAATAAAATCACGATAAACTCCAATATTTACAGTTTGCCCATGGCAAGGAAGGTAAGCCTTTAAAAAAGAAATAGTTTTCTGATGTTGATTGTAATTCACACAATATCCCGCTCCATCTTTAAAAGTAATGATTTCACGACTGTTAATATAATCTAGAACATTTTTATCTTTAGGAGAGATCTCGTTTTTAGCAAAATACCGGTTTATTTTATCAAGAATATGTTGCGCATATTCCATCATTGTTATTGTTCTCCATTCAAATACATGGTTCATTTGCTTTTTATGCTTCTTCTCTGTATCATTTTCACAGTTGGTACAAAAAGATAAGCCAATTTTTTCATGGTATGGGAAAAAACAATCTTTGATTTGAATAGATGCATCAGCCTGAATCCTGTCATGAGTGAAATTGTAATACAGATATGGACAATACATATCCACAAGACTTTTCAAAAAATCAGTTTCACTGGTATTCAGATGCTCTTCAAACCACTTTTCAAGATTATTGTAATAATTATTTTCAAACTCTTTATAGCTTAAATAAAAAGGCAATTCCATAGCTTTATATTTTGATAAGACAAAGCTATTTCAGTAAAGCGTCAAAACTTGACGTTTAATATTTTTTTAGTAAAAATTTAAATTTGAAGCGGGATCAATTACAGGCTATCAGGCTATAATACGTATGAATCACTTATCATAATTCTTCATGATATACTCAAAATAATGAATCATTTTCATGTAATTTTCAATACTGATATACTCATTAGTACTATGAATGCTTTGTTTTTCAGCATCAGTAATCTTAATAGGCATAAACCTGTAAATATTTTTACTTACAATCTGATATTTATAAGCATCTGTTCCGGCAATGGTAAGATAAGGAGTGACTAAAGAATTAGGATAAACCTCCTTAATCCCCTGTTCAATCACTTTATATGCCCTAACATTCGTCGGTGATATCGCAGAAGCCTCTCTGGTATTGTCAATCTCTTCCACTTCTACATCAAAACCTTTGGTCGCCTGAGCAATATGATCTCTTATATCTTTTACAGAATTGCCTGAAAGTAATCTGAAATTAACCACAAACTCAACTTCGGGGGAAAGTACATTAGTTCCGTCACTCCCTTTCATCATGGTAAGAGCTGTTGTAGAGCGTATCAAAGCATTGGTGGAATTGTTTTTAGCCAACTGTGAAAGCAACACGGATTTTAAAAGCCATTGATTAGAAATAGCCAATCTATTTGCAAATGGCATTGTTCCACCAATATTATCAAAAAACTCTTTAATAAGAGGAGTGATGGTTGGCTTCATCTGATCTTTTTCCAATCTTTGCATGATAACGGCAGCTTTACCGATGGCACTTTCCATAGGTGGCATTGAGGAATGCCCTCCCAATCCTTTCACTTTTATTTTTGCAGAAAGAAATCCTTTTTCAGCACAACCGATTACGGCAACATCAGAATCTATTCCTTTAACCCCTCCTTTTTCCAGGATCAATCCACCTTCATCATAAACCGCATCAAACGTCAATCCTTTTTTCTTAAAATCCTCGGCGATCTGTTTTGCCCCTTTTCGTCCTCCTACTTCTTCATCAAACCCAAAAGCTAGATAAATATCGCGTTGAGGAACTGTTCCGCTTTTAATCATATTGGTAAGAGATTCCATCAGGGAAAACAGCATTCCTTTCATATCGATCGCTCCTCTTCCATAAATTCTTCCATTCGCAACCGCCCCGGAAAAAGGAGAAAAATCCCAATCTTCTGCTACTTTGGTCACAGCGGGTAAAGCTTTATCATCGGGTCTGAAAACATTTTGTTCATTATTTTTGATATCAGCATCGCCCGGAGGCACTACATCCATGTGTGATAAAAAAAGGATAGGTTCCAGATTAGGTTTGCTTCCTTTTAATTTAAAAACTAATCCATAGGTATTAACTTCATAGTTTTCTGTGTTTTGATAGACTAAAGGATATGATTTTTTCAGATATTCTTTGAATTGTCCAAATGGAGCATAATCAAAAACATCCAGATCACCCGCTGACACTGTAGGTATTTTAATTCCACCTGAGAACCTTTGGATGGCAGAATCATTTTTAACCCATTTTGTTTCCGGAACAGAACTTAGATTATTTTTTTTAAACGGATACGTAAATGTCTTGATCAGCAATACCGCAACGATCACCACGACAATGACTGCAATTGCTAAAAGGAATTTTTTCATGATCTTTTGTTTTGTGATAGCTTTTTCAATAAATATAACAAAGATATTCCTATTAAAAAAACTCAAAACAGAATATGGATATGAAGTAAATGTTTTTTTACGCAGGATTAAATGCCGAGAAACTATTTTTACTATCTAGTTCCTGTTTTCTTTTGCGGATAAAATCCGTTGGTCGGATCCCATTAATTTCATAAAATAAATCTGAAAAATTCTGTCTGGATGCGATACCACACTCCTTTGCTAAAGTTTCTATGCGGTACTTAAGATATTCTTTGTTCTCAAATAGAAGTGCTGTTATGTAATTAATCCGGAGCTCGCTTAGATATTTATTGAAATTAACTCCTTTACAATCATTGATCACCTGAGAAAGATAATTTGAATTGGTTCCCAACTGCCCGGCCAGTTTGTGAATGGTAAGACCTTTTTGAGTATATTCTTTTTTTGCTTCAAATATTTTCAGCTTGGTGAGAAGCTCTTCTACCTTATTTTCATCTAATCCGGTTTTCTTTTCCTCAGCATCTATATTCAACAATGATTTTTCAGGTACTGAATTTTGATGTAAACTGAATTTTTCCTCCAAAAGGATATATTTCTGCTGAATGTCCTTTTCTCTTCTATATCTTATGACAAGAAGGATGGTAAGTATAATCGCCAGAACAATTAAACTTCCTATAATAATATTGCCCCAGGAATTGGCTTTCTCCAGTTTACTTTTTTCTTCGAGCAAAGTCTTTGTATCAAATTCTTTATGAATTTTACTCGACAAATAAATAAAATCCTTCGAAATAATACTGTCTGCTTTTAAAAGCTGACCGGTAAAATATAATTGCTCGCCTTGATTCCTTTCTTCCTTATAATGCTTGATCAGGATTTCATAATTTTCTCTAAGATCAGGAAGAATAAATTGATGTTTTTGAAATATAGAATCAACTTTCCTAAAATACACAATAGATTCCGTATCCTTTTTTAATCCGGCAAAACTTTTCCCTATATAAAAATATCCTACGGATAGTCGTGCAAAATCACCGCTTTTCTTCATAGGTAAAACCGACTGTTTCAAATCATCGACAGCCGTTATATAATCTTTTCTGTCAAATTCCGATATTCCTTTTGCAAGCTGAAAATAGCCTTTCTCTTGCGAGTATTCACCATTGGCACCTACCTGCTCTAATCCAGTGTGGATAGCCTTATCTGCCAGATCCGTCTTATGTAAATTACGGTAGCAGATAATCAATTGATGTAAGCTGTTGAGATAACCTTTTTTATTGTTATACACTTCATTAGGATGCAATCCGGATTTTGATTTCGGTCCGTAATAGGCGATACATTGTTCAAATAATTTTGAGGCCTCCTCATAATATCCTAAATAACTTTTTACAACACCTATATGATACAGATTCTGATATTTCAGGAAATCATTTTTCGTATCCTTCGAATATTCGTAAGCGAGCAGATATTCATTCAATGCCGCCTGGAACCTTTTGTAATGATAGTAATAAACAACCCCTTTTTCTAGATAAGCAGTACTTATGAGATCTTTATCTCCGGATTGCTGAGCAGCCCATACCGTGCTGTCTGCATAAATAAGCTTCTGTTCGTTGGAAGAGGAATAGAATACTCCATCCTTATATCCCTGAACAAGCTTTTCAAAATTCTTTTCCTTTTTAGCTTTATTAATATAAGGTTGAATATATGGAAACGCCTGAGTGTTATTTTCTTCGAAGTTTTCGTATTTCAACCGGAGTTTATAATAGTCACTGTATCCTTCCTGAGAAAAGGATAATTTAAAAATTACTAAGACGAGTATAAAAAGCAGTTTTTTTATCACTTCGAATATTTAACAAACCATATTTATAAACCAAAAATACATAAAATCATTTAATTCCTATTAAACAATTATGATTTAATCCCCTTGGTTTTCGACACATTAAAACTTTGAATAAACAATTGAAAATCAAATATTTAACATTGTCCTTATTTATGAATTAGGACGTCTTAATTGCCGAATAGAGACAACAAGTACTTTTTTTTATCATTTTATGCCTATAATTTCGGACTCAGAATTCTGAATGATAAACCTGGCCGGGATAACCTTTTAACTCTGAAATTTTATGAAAAAGATTATCTCATTAAAAACCTTTCCATTAATAATTGCTATGGCAGTTTGTATGACTTTAGGAGCTTGCAGACAGGATGATGAAAACGACTTTCAAATGGCAAAGAATAATGCCACTGGGCTTAAAATTGCTAGTGACAAGCAATCAAAGACGGTAGAAGGAAAACTGGTTGCAAAAACAGATCCTCCTGTAAAAAACGGAACACACTGGAAAACACAACCATAACAGGAAGAAAGCATTCCTGAATGTTGATTATAACGAACTAACAACCATGTTTATATATAATTTAGTTGCAAATTGCAGGTAAATTCCAAAGGGCCCGGCATATTACAGGGCCCTTTTTTAATGGAAATTTAATTGATATTTTAAACAAAAAAGAGGCTGTCTGACGACAGCCCCCTTCTATTAAAAAAACATTAAAGATTTATAATCACTTCCAGCCTCCGCCTAAGCTCTTATAAATATCAACAACTGTACTCAGCTGTTTTTCTTTTGCTTCTACCAATTCCATTTTGGCATCTAAAGCATCTCTTTGATTTAATAATACTTCAAGATAGTCTGCTCTTGAATTTCTGAACAATTGATTGGCAATATCAATAGATTGATCTAATGCGTGGGTTTCCTCAGACTTCAACTTATAATACTGATCAATATTCTTAACTTTCGACATCAGATTAGCAACATCCAGATATGCATTGAGAATTGTTTTATCATATTCATACAATGCTTGTATCTGTTTTGCATCAGCAGTCTGGAAATTAGCCTTAATCGCCGTTTTATTAATCAGAGGTCCTGCTACTTCTCCTACCAGATTATAAGCGATAGACTCGGGCATTTTTACCAGATAAGAAGGTTTGAAAGCTTCCAGTCCAAGCGCTGCAGAGATCTCAAGGGAAGGATAAAATTCTTTTCGCGCAGCTTCCACATCCAGTTTTGCAGATTTTAATTCCAATTCAGCCTGTTTGATATCTGGGCGATTGGCTAATAATTGCGATGGAATACCGGTGTAAACGGTCTGAGGAATTGTAGACATAAAGCTTTCCTTAGTTCTTACAATCGGCTGTGGAAATCTTCCTAAAAGAGCATTTATCTCATTTTCCTTTTCAGTGATCTGTTGTCGGATTGTATATTCCGTTGCCTTGGACTTAGCCAATTCTGCTTCAAATTTCTTTACAGCCAGTTCTGTTGCCGCAGCAGCCTCCTTCTGGATTTTAGAAATCTCCAACGCCTTATCCTGCAGCTTGATGTACTGCTGAATAATATCCAACTGGTTGTCAAGTGAAAGCAATTCATAATAATTGTCCGCCACTTCTTCAATAAGGCTGGAAAGAACAAAATTCTTTCCTTCTACTGTAGACAGATAATGGGCTACAGCAGATTCTTTTTCTGTTCGTAGTTTTTTCCAGATATCAATCTCCCAGTTTGCCATTAATCCTCCTTCAAAATTACCCAGTGGATCAGGCATTTCTCTTCCGGGTTCAATCTCCGTAGTTGCATCTCCTGCTCCTTCACTGGTATAACGTCCGGATTTCTTCAACCCTGCTCCCAGTTTTGCCTCTACTGTAGGACTCAATTTACCTTTCTTGTAAAGAACTCCGCTTTTTGCGATTTCAATTTCCTGTAAGGTAATCATCAGCTCCTGATTATTTTTCAGGGCGGTTTCAATCAGCACTACAAGATTTGGGTCAGTAAAAAACTGTCTCCATGGAGTTGTCCCACTGTTGGTATTAGCATCCTGCTGATCATTTTCTCCAAAGTTCTGAGGTACATTTTCTTTTACCTCGTCTTTTATAACAGTCGCCATAGGTGCTTTACAACTTGATAAAACAAGGGATAATGCTATGGCTGTAAGTATTGATTTAGTCTTCAAATTTTCCATCATGTTCATAAGGTTCAGTTTGTTCTGTTAAAGGATTTTCTTCCTCATATCTTGCCAGCCTGGACTTTTCAGCAATCGTTCCGAAAATATAGTATAATCCAGGAATAATCATTAATCCAAAAATGGTCCCTATCAGCATTCCTCCTGCTGCTGCAGTTCCGATTGTTCTGTTTCCGACTGCTCCCGGTCCCGTTGCCATTACCAACGGAATCAATCCGGCAATAAACGCAAATGAGGTCATCAGGATAGGACGGAAACGGATTGTTGCTCCTTCGATAGCAGCTTTCACTACAGAGATTCCTTCTTCTGCCTTTTTCTGTACGGCAAATTCCACAATCAATACGGCATTTTTTCCTAAGAGACCAATAAGCATTACCATCGCCACCTGAGCATAGATGTTATTTTCCAACCCTAAAAGTTTCAGGCATAAAAATGCTCCAAATATTCCTGTAGGAAGAGAAAGAATTACCGGCAAAGGAAGAATGAAACTTTCATATTGTGCAGAAAGAATAAGATATACAAATCCAAGACATACAAGGAAAATAAATATGGCTTCATTTCCACGGCTTACTTCATCTTTGGAGATACCCGCCCAGTCGATTCCAAATCCTCTCGGTAGAGTTTTATCTGCAACCTCCTGAATGGCTTTGATCGCCTGACCACTGCTGTATCCCGGTGCTGGGGTTCCACTTACCTCTGAGGAATTATACATATTATGTCTTGTAATCTCAGATAATCCATATACTTTTTCAAGCCTCATGAAATCCGAATATGGAACCATTTGCTCCTTATCGTTTTTAACATATAGCTTCAATAAATCAGTTGGTAATGCACGATATTGCGGGCCTGCCTGAACGATTACCTTATAAGGTCTGTCAAAACGAATAAAACTGGTTTCATAGTTCGAACCAATCAATGTTGATAAATTATCCATTGCATTGGCAATAGTCACTCCTTTTTGCTCCGCCAGGTCATTATCAACCCTCAACATATATTGCGGGAAACTTGCCGAGTAAAAGGTAAACGCTGATCCAAGTTCAGGACGTTTTTTTAGCTCTTTAACGAAGTCATTACTTACTTGCTCCATTTTATGGTAATCCCCGCTACCCGCCTTATCTAAGAGACGAAGCTCAAAACCTCCGGCAGCACCATATCCCGGAATAGAAGGTGGTTGGAAAAACTCAATATTGGCACCCGGAATATTTTTGGCTTTTTCTTCTAGTTTCTCAATGATTTCTGCAGCAGATTCCTTACGATCTTCCCAGCTTTTGAGGTTGATAAGACAGGTTCCGGAGTTAGATCCCGTACCTTCTGTTAGAATTTCATAACCAGCAAGGGAAGAAACAGACTGTACTCCATCAATATCTTCCGATTCTCTTAAAAGTTCTTTTGCTATCTGATTTGTTCTTTCCAAAGTAGATCCCGGAGGAGTCTGAATAATAGCATAGATCATCCCCTGGTCTTCACTAGGAATAAACCCTGATGGAAGGGAATTGCTTAAAAAGAATGTACATAAACAAAAAGCTAACAGCAAAGGAAGCGTAAACATCTTTTTCGTTACGGTCTTATTCAGTAACTTTTCATATTTCCCGGCTCCTTTAGTAAATAATCCATTAAATTTATCCAGGAATATCGTAATCGGAGTTCTTCTTTTTGCCTTTCCGTGATTATTCTTTAAAATTAAAGCACATAAAGCCGGAGTCAGTGTCAATGCCACAACCCCTGAAAGTATAATTGCAGAAGCCATCGTAATAGAGAACTGACGATAGAAAACACCTACAGGTCCTGACATGAATGCAATAGGAATAAATACAGACGCCATTACCAAAGTGATTGCTATAATCGCTCCACTGATCTCATGCATCGCCTCTTCCGTTGCTTTTAATGGTGAAAGATTTTTTTCTTCCATTTTGGCGTGGACGGCTTCAATAACCACAATGGCATCATCCACAACTACACCGATCGCCATTACAAGCGCAAAAAGTGAAATCATATTCAATGTGATCCCAAATGCAGACATTACGGCAAATGTTCCTACCAATGACACCGGAACCGCTAAGGCCGGAATCAATGTTGAACGCCAATCACCAAGGAAAAGAAACACCACAATCGCCACAAGGATAAAAGCTTCAAATAAGGTATGAACCACTTTTTCGATCGAAGCATCCAGGAACCTGGATACGTCATAACTGATGTCATAATGCATTCCTTTAGGGAAAGAAGTTTTCTGAAGATCAGCCATCAGGTTTTTCACATTCTTAATAACATCACTTGCGTTAGATCCGTAAGATTGCTTCACTGTAATTGCCGCGGAAGGTTTACCATTCAATGTTGAATAAATATCATACATTGAACTTCCGAATTCAATATCGGCTACATCTTTCAGTCTTACAAACTCCCCGGCTGACTTTGCCTTAAGGATAATGTTTCCATAGTCTTTTTCACTATTAAAACGACCAGGATATTTTAGAATATATTCAAATGATTGAGAACGTTTTCCCGAACTTTCTCCGGTTTTCCCCGGTGAAGCCTCTAAACTCTGCTCATTCAAAGCTTCCATTACTTCGTCTGCTGAAATATTGTAGGCCGTTAATCTGTCCGGTTTTAGCCAGACACGCATCGCATATTCCCGGGTTCCCAGGATATCAGCGAAACCAACGCCACTTACCCTTCTCAATTCAGACATTACATTGATGTCCGCATAGTTAAACAGAAACTTCTGGTCAGCTTTGGGATCATCACTATACAGGTTGATATACATCAACATGTTAGGCTCTTCACGGGTGATCTTCACCCCCTCTCGGACAACCAATGGAGGAAGTTTGTTAACCACTGAAGATACCCGGTTCTGAACGTTTACTGCTGCAACGTTCGGATCAGTTCCCAAATCAAATACAACCTGGATGGAGGCTTCTCCGTCGTTTCCAGCATCAGAAGTCATATACTTCATCCCCGGAACACCATTGAGTCCTCTTTCCAGTGGAATAACTACAGATTTAATTAACAGTTCATTGTTTGCTCCCGGATATTCCGCAGTAATATTTACTTTAGGCGGAGAAATGGACGGGAACTGTGTTATGGGCAGCTTAACAAGTGATAAAACTCCCATAAACACAATAATCAATGAGATTACGATAGACAGAACAGGTCTGCGAATGAATTTCTTAAACATACAGCTTCATTTTACGAGTACACTACTCTGCTTTTAATTTCAATGATTGAATTACTTTCCGCGGATCCTGGAATTTCACTTTTACTTTTTGGTCGTCCTTCACTTTCTGAACACCTTCTAAAAGAAACTGCTCTCCTGCTGCCAGGCCTGAAGCCACAACATATAGATCAGGTAATTCATAAGCCACTTTTATATTCCGGGATTTTAATACGCCATTTTTGCCAACGACAAACACATATTTCTGATCCTGAATTTCATAAGTAGCCTTTTGTGGAATAATTAAAGCATTTCTGAGCGGTAGGGTCATTCTTACCTTTCCTGTTTCTCCATTTCTCAAAAGTTTATCAGGATTGGGAAACTTTGCCCGGAAGGCTATATTCCCCGTTTCATTATCAAATTCCCCTTCTATAGTCTGGATCTCTCCTTTTTGAGGAAGTGCATCTCCATTAGCCATAATAAGAGTTACTTCTTTACTTCCTCTATCTGCGGCATGAGTCTGATAATTCAGATATTCGGGCTCTGATACATTAAAATAAGTGTAAACATTGGTATTATCAGACAAACTGGTCAACAGATCTCCTTCATCGACAAGACTTCCGAGTTTCAATGGAATCCTGTTAATAATTCCTGAGAACGGAGCTTTTATATCGGTGAATGATAAATGAATCTGGGCAAGTCTCATTTCTGCATTAGCAGCATCAAGCTTAGCTTTTGCCATTGCTCGTTCGTTCTTTGAAACAATATTATTACTGGCTAATGTACTTGCATTTTTTAATTCAATATTGGCCTGTTCCACTTCAGCTTTGGATTTCATTAATTCAGCCTGATACAATTGAGGCATAATACGGAATAAAGTCTGTCCTGCGTGAACAAACTGACCTTCGTCCACGTAGATCTTTTCAAGAAATCCTTTCTCCTGTGCACGGACTTCGATATTTTTTACAGATTGGATCTGCGTAACATATTCTTTGTTGATTACAGTATCCATTTTTACCGGAGACGTAACCGGAAAGGTTGTTACTTCTTCTTTTTCTTCTTTTTTGTTGTGACAGCCAACAAATAACAAGAGGGTGCTTAGCGCAATGCCCGAGGCAGCTCTTTTCATAATTTTGAAATTATATAAATCGTTAATGTTTTAATAGAATAGAAATGGTAATTGAGAGAGAACGCTATGCCCACTACCAACAAGCACAACGCATACTGCTCCACTCTGTAATCAGAGTAGAATCATACATTGAAAAATGAATTTTAAATTCTGATAGATCGGATCAGAATAAACTTTTTTACAGAGGAATAATTGGAAACAAATCCTTGAATACGGGCTTTTAATTTTTTATAATTAAATAGTCCGAAGAAATATACCAAACCGAAAACGCCCACAAAAAGAATAGCATCCTGAACACTATCCGACCATTGAAAATCTTCTTCTGTAAGCTCTAAAGAAGAATTATCAACACCATCCGGCATTTGCTGGATCGATAATTTATCGTAGGTCTGATTTAAACGATTGGCTTTTTTAGGTAAATGATGAGAAACAGGTAGATGGTTATGTAATGTTTTGACATTGATTTTGCTTTCCACTATGAAAAGCAGAAATAGACTCGTCAAAAAATACACAATATAGTTTCTCATTTTGAAGTGGCAAAGGTAAGCTTAGATTTGAATATTTTATACAGATTAACAAAATTTAACTCACTCACAAATATCAATCATCGGAATTGATTTATTTTCTTTCGATTCCCGGCATCTAGATACCTGAGATTACAACAGGTTTTTTCATCATTTCTAATGGGAAATACAGTGTAGATTGCCAATACAAATAATTCCGTAAAACAGAAACAATCGTTAAAAAAAATAAAAATAACCATTTCCGAAACAAAGATGCATTCCATACTATTGATATGAATATTTAATTAATTTATTAAAAATTAACAAATACACCGTAAATATTTTGTAATTTTACAGTTCACAAACAAGTAACCAATGAAACACCTAATCACAAATACTTATGAAAAAAATAGTTCACATTATTATCCTTGTTCTCGCTGTAGTTTCCGTAGCAGCATGTAAAAGCTCAGCCAAAGAAGAACCCGAAGTTATCGCCTCTCAACCTGTAGAAACAGATGATATTACCAAAGAAGTTTTTACAGACAATTATGGAGATAAAATAGAAGTCGCAATCAATAATACAGATAATACGGCTGTTATTCACCTTGATGGTAAATCTTACGAACTTAAAAAGAACAAAGATCTGCCAGATTATACTGCATCCAATCCAGAGTATCAGTATTCTAATATCAGAGGAAATATAACTTTTCTAAAAAGAAATGTTGACATGGTCTTGTTCCACCACAAACAGGAAAAGAAAGGGGCCACTGCCAGCAAAATGGCATCATATTAGTTTTGTCAAACTAAAAATTAGATGTTTTAATTAAAAACAACACCCATGAAAAAACTACACAACTATGTCTTAATACTTTCTGTACTTATCCTGGCGATATGCTGTACTGCAAAAACAGCCGATAAGAACAGTAATGATATTACCGGAAAAACTTGGAAACTGATTGAAATTAACGGTCAGCCTATACAGCTAAAAAACCCGAAAAATAATCCTTATTTCAAATTGAATATGACTGACATGCGGTACGAAGGAAACGCTGGATGTAATGGTCTGGGAGGTACTTTTGAAATCAAACAGGACATTATGCGTATCAAGTTCAATCAGGGGATTTCTACCATGATGGCTTGTGATGATCTGGAAATAGAGCAACGTTTTACCAAGGCTTTATTGGCAGCAGATAATTATTCTGTAAGTGGCAAAATCCTGAGTCTTAATAAAGCTAAAATGGCACCCTTGGCAAAATTTTCCCTACAAGAATAAATAGAAATGTATACAGATAAGAAGGCACTTTCATGAGAAAGTGCCTTTTATTTTTTTTTATAGATCATATAACAGATTAAAAGTACCACATTCAGCACGACAGCAAATGCATTGGATAAAATAATGGGAAGTTCATCCTTCAGCAATCCATACCATACCCATAAAGACAAACCGGAAATAAGAACCAGAAGCATGATCCATGAAATATCTTCAACATTCTTTTCTTTAAGAACTTTTATAAGCTGAGGAACCATCGATACAGAAGTGAGCACACCTGCCACAATACCAAGAATATTTTCATTCATTTTTATATAATTCACATATCCTGAATATACTAATTTTTTAATTAGGTAACGAAAAACATACACGTATTATGTAAACCTTTTAAGGGCAACTTCATCAGGTAAAGGAATTCCTTTCTCTATAAGCTGATACAAACTTCCGGAAAAATAACATCCGTTTAATATTCCCCTCGCCCCCAATCCGTTGAAAACATACATATTGGAATATTCACTATGACTCCCAATAATAGGTCTCCTATCCTTCACAGTTGGCCTGAAACCAAAATTAACTTCCTGTATCTTAAAATCGTAAGGATATACTTCAGATAACCCTCTTAACAGCTGGTCTACCGCAGAATCGTCAATTTCGTGATGCAATTGCTCACGATCATATGTGCCACCATAAAAATGAAGTCCATTATCAATGGGAAATAAAAAATGTTTCTTCTTTATGGTATCGACAGTTGAAATTTTTTCTGATAATTTGACTCTAATATGATGTCCTTTGTTTGGAATTACAGCAATATCTGAAAAGTACGGGTTTTTCATCACCCCCATTCCTTCACAAAAAACAATATTCTTAAAACGAATTCCTTTATACTCGGATCCAGATATATCTAGACTATCATAATCAAACTTCTCATTGATAAGATTTCCTTTGTCCTCAAAATAATTGAAAAAATCGTTAAAAAAGTTACTGACATCCAATCTCGCAGATTGATTAACGATTCCCGTACTAAAAGGATTATTAATTCCTTCTAAACTTTGAAACTCCTTATTCAAAAAGTTTTGTAATTCTAAATGATCAGACTTCTTAACCCAAAGCTTTTGTTCATTCTCATCATGGAAAACCCGATGAATAGGCTTATCAATCAAATAGTTTCTCCCTGTATATGATTCAATTTCTAAAAGGGTTCTTTTTAGAGTATTTATTTGTTCCTGAGCTAACCAGAACGTTGTAAATTTCTTTAATACCACAGGATTAATGATTCCTGCAGAGACCTGTGAAGCACTTTTCTTTTTCTCGGAAAAAATAATAAATGATTTATTATTCTGTATTAACTGATGGGCAAAAAAAAGCCCGGCATATCCATCCCCTACAATAATATAGTCTACATTTTTCATAATAAAAAAACCTGAGTAAAAATACTCAGGTTTTGTATAAATATCAAGTGAAATATTAATAATTCCACATATCATTTTCCATGTCAAGAATCTGTGCTTTAATTCTGTCGCTTTCTTCTATCTGCTCATCAGCATTTCTAGGAATATAATCTTTGATTACACCATCTCCTAAACCACTTGAAGATTTATAGATAATTGAAGAGAATCTTCTTGCATTGATGATATCATCGAAAGAAAGATCAGCAGAAGAGTTTTTTCTATTATACACGAAGTTATTCGCTAATATCTCTCTCGCACTTGGGTAATAAATCCAAAACAGGTCAATAAGCTCATTAGCTCCGGCCAAAGGCTGTCCGTCTGGCCCTGTTCTACCTTGTACAGCAGGATCTGGTCCCATTGCTGCAATACCCAGTGGTCTGTATTTCATCTGACCATCTCTTCTATCGATAAACCACATACCCATAATTTTTAATACTTTAACTTTATCAGTCGTCGTTTTAAAAATATCGGTATATTCTTTTTTCTCCTGTTCTGTAAGCTGTCTTCCAGAGTTTAGGATATCAATAGCAGCGTCAGAAACTCTTACACTTTCCAATCTTTTCTGAATTCCTTCAGGAGTTAATTTAGTTACAAAATTCTCATCATCATAAACTTCCTGGATTTTACCTGTTATTGCAGCATCCAGCAATAATTGATATAAAGATCTTGTTTGAGTAGCAAGAAGACCATCAGGATTATCATAGTATAATGGCTGATTAATCTTATCATTCATGTCAATAATCTCCCAAACAAACATACTTTTTAAGATATCTTTGTCCTCAACAAAACCGTATTCCAAAGGTTTTACCGTTTTATCAACAATAGTATCTCCAACTTTCTGCTTGTTTTCAGCTCTCATTTGTCTGAACTCTTCAGGAGAAGAAGCATTCAGAATAGTCTGGGAAAAAGCAACTCCCGAAACTACTACTAAAAAAGCGCTTATATATTTTTTCATAATATTATTTTAACTTATTAAAATTACTGAACATTGATTACAACAGGAGAAATATTCTTCAATGTTTGATTTCCTAATCCTGTAGCAGTCGCTTTAATATCAAAAACATACACTACATCACCCGCTCTTACATTTTTAACCAATCCGGCAGCCTCTTCAAGACTATTACCTTTGATCAGCAATGCTGCTCTACCAGGTACCTTCACCATAAACTGATTAACAGTGAATGAAACAGGGAAATCGAAATCTGGTATTGCTGCCTGTACCATCTGATTTGGAATCGAAGTAGCAGGAATATTCAATACTGTCTGACCTCTCATCTGACCTTGAGGAGCCGGAACATTCTTAATTCTGTATTCAAATACCTGAGATACCGTTTTACCATAAGGATCAGTTCCAGATAATGTTAATTTCACAGTATTACCCGTAGAAGGAATAATATTCCATTTTCCAGGACCATTACCTTTTACTACAGCACCAGGAGCAGATAATGATAATTTAGAATTGTCAGCACCCAGGATAGAACCGGATACCGGGTTTTCTAATCCTCTGTACAACACATTCATCTTATCCGGAGAAAGTAATAATCCTTTTTCAAGTTTTACTTCTCTTGGTCCTGCAATTACATTATATGTATGCGTCCAAGGGAAACTTTGAGGTTTACCGGAAGCATCTGTTAAGGTAATAGTACCGTTTAGTTTATGCTCTCCAATACCATTTCCTGAAATAGAAATTGTTCCTTTTCCATTTTCTACTTTATTTACTCCCGTAATGCTAATCTTATTGCTATTAGAATAAGTACCTAACATTACTTTTACTTCAGCCTGTTTTCCAGCCTGAATATCAACAGGTCCTGCAACAATTGGCTCATAGCTGCTGAATTTAATACTAGCATCTACTTTCTCTTGAAGTAATAAGGCCAATGCATCAGACTGTACGTTTCTCGCATCATTCTGGATAATTTCCAGGTTAGAAATTGCTGCAATTAAAGGCTGATGATAAAACTTATTCTGAAACCATGTTTTCTCGTTTGGAGATTTTCCTTTAGGGTATTCAGCAATTAAAGATTTATTGGCTCTTTCAATCAAATCATTTAACTGATTGTTTTTTCCGAAAGTTGCTACAATATAATTTCTTACTTCATCAATTTTGGACTTCAATTCCAATGCTCCTTTAGAAGGGCTATTTTCATCTCCGTCAGCAAAAAAATAATGCGTAGTTGCTTCGTTATTATTAAGAGCTGCAAAATTCTCACTTACATCCACTTTATCAGAGAATTCTGATTCAGTTTTTAATTTAGTTTTAATTGTTTCAGCACTTTCTACTAAGGCATTAATTTTAGCTTTTAAAACCTTATACTGTTCCCATGGAGTAGCATAAGTATCCGGCACTTGCTGTGCCTTTAATTCTAGAGTTTTTTCAAAAATTTTCTCATTCTTTCTTTCTGTTAAAGTTCTTGTTTCATTAAGAGCTTTAGTCGAATCATAATAAGATCTGATGATTTCCGCATCAATATTTAGGGCCATCATAGCGATGAACACCAAATACATTAGGTTGATCATCTTCTGACGTGGAGTCTGTTTTCCTTGTGCCATTCTTTTTCTTTGTTTGGATTAAAAATTAAATTTAGAAATGGTTTGGAAATTAAGACTTCATAGCAGTTAGCATACCACCATAAACTCTGTTTAAATTATTTAAGTTTGATGTTAAACCTTGTAACTCCTGGTTGAATTTTTCTGAATGCTCAGCAGACTTCTGCATATCTGCCACATATTTATTGGCAAATTCAGATTGTCTTTTACCATTCTCCAATTGCATCGCGTATAAAGCGTTCATGCTTTCCATGTGCTGAGCGGCAATGTTTAACTGATCATTATATTTGTGAGTAGAAGCAGAAACATCTACCGTCTGATTGATCTGATCCACTGAATTTGAAAATTTATCAATTCCTGTTCTTAATCTTTCAAACAATTGAACATCTAATTTAGCATCCTGTAACATTTTATCCAATTTTGTAGAAAGAGAGTTCTCTAATTCTGCAAATTGAGCAGCTGCATTATTTCTTGAAGAAACATTAGAATGTAAAGGGTTCGGGTTAGCATGTTTATCTAACAATTCAGGATAAACATTTTCCCAGGCATAAGACTCTTCTGATTTTGGAGGGTCGAAAGCGAAAATAATGAAGATGATTGCTTCAGTAATAAGTCCTACTGTAAGAGCAACGTTACCACTGATTGGTCCCAAGTTAATGTGAGTAATCTTAAGCCAAGCTCCAAGGATTACAATTGCAGCACCGAATGAATAAAAGAAATTCATCCAAGCATCTTTAGTCTTAAACATATAAGTTAGTTTTTTTTAATGATTAAAAATAAATTGTATCGAAAAATAATTATGTATCTGATTATCTGTTAACCCTTCTTGGCTTAACAGCAGCTTCAGGAATATCCTGTACAGTTCTGAATCCAATATAACTTCTTGCAGAATCTTTTCTTTCCCAATCTCTTGCACCAGTCATAAGCATTGCGCCTATATCTTTCCAAGAACCTCCTCTTACAGATTTCTTAGAATCTGATTTATCTTTAGTAGAAGGGTTTAGAGTTGAAGAAAATCCGTATGAAGAATTGTTATAAGAAGATTCTGTCCATTCAGAAACGTTTCCAGCCATATCAAATAACCCAAATCCATTTTTCTTAAATTTCTTTACTGGAGCTGTATATGTATAAGTACCTTTTTTATCGTCTTCCATGTAATTACCACGCTTAGGCTTAAAGTTAGCCAGGTAGCATCCTCTGTCATCCATCAAATATGGACCTCCCCAAGGATAAGTAGCATTCTGCATACCTCCTCTTGCAGCATATTCCCATTCGATCTCTGTAGGTAAACGGAATTGTAATGGTCTCTGTTTTTTTCTTTTTAAGCTTTCATTGTAATCCGTTTTCAATTTAGATCTGAAATTACAATATGCTCTTGCCTGATCCCAGGTTACCCCAACAACAGGATAATCTTTATAAGCTTTATGCCAAAAATATTGTTCAAATAATGGCTCGTTATAGGCGAAGTGGAAATCTTTTACCCAAACAGTTGTGTCCGGATAGATTGCTATACTTTTGCTTTTAAGGTAGTTTACCCCTCTTTCATTGTCAGCAAGAGCAGCATCCATATCTCCCCACTGGTAATTATATTTTAATTTACTAACATCAAGGATTCTTTCATTACCAATTCTGGCAGAAGCTGGTAAATATAAAGACTCAAGAACTTCCGCATATTCTACATCAGGATATTTTGAAGTATTCCAATGCAATGGGATTTTCCAATCTAGTCTTTTACTTGCATCATATCCTCCATCTTCTCTTCCTCCTTGTCCTTCTAAATATTCCTGATACGGAGTAAGGTTTTCTTCTTTCTTAGCAAGGTATGCATAATCTCCGATGCTGGCACCTCTTCCTCCACCTTCACCACCTTCTCCGGCAGCTTCAGCAAGTAGAGTTCTGGCAATAGAGTCTCTTACGTAGTTAATGAATACTCTGTATTCTGCATTAGTAGTTTCTGCTTCATCCATAAAGAATGAGGACACAGTTACTGTTTTCAGTGCTGATTTCTCAGGAGTATGAGTGATATCCTGATCAGCTAAACCTGCGATAAAAGATCCTGCAGGAATTGCAACCATACCGTATGGTCTTTCAGCAACAAATGATTTAGTTTTTTCTCTTGGTATCAACTCTCCTTTTGTTCCTGGCTTCCCTACAGAAGAGCTACCACCACCTGAACAAGATACCGACGCTACCGACGCAGACAATAATAAAAGAAATATCCTTTTCATGTTAATTTTTATAATTAAGCCGTAAATATATAATTTTTTTAAGAAACTTTTAAGATTTTTTTTGAAATAACGCGAGAAATCTAAATTTATTTTATTTCCTAGTATTTTTATTCTACAGTTACCGACTTAGCAAGGTTTCTGGGCTGATCTACATTGGCTCCTCTATATACTGCAATATAGTAAGCAAGCAGCTGTAAAGGCACAGATGCAACTATTGGAGAGAAGCATTCTGAAGTTTCAGGAATTTCGATAACGTAGTCTGCCATTTCGCTTACCTGCTGATCCCCTTTATTAACAACAGCAATCACCTTTCCTTTTCTTGCTTTAATTTCCTGAACATTACTTACGATCTTATCATAGTGACCTTTTTTAGGCGCAATAATAACGATTGGCATATTCTCATCGATCAAAGCAATAGGTCCGTGCTTCATCTCCGCTGCAGGATACCCTTCTGCATGGATGTAAGAGATTTCTTTCAATTTAAGAGCTCCCTCTAAAGCCGCTGGATAATTATAGCCTCTACCTAAATACAAGAAGTTATGAACCCCTACGAAATCTTTAGCAATACTCTGAGTCAACTCATGTGTTGAACTCAAAACTTCTTCAATTTTCTTAGGAATTGCATCAAGCTCTGAAATGAGACTCATGAATTCAGCATTTCCAAGGTTGCCATTATGCTTTCCTAGCTTGAATGCAATAAGTGTAAGGATCGTAAGCTGGGCAGTAAATGCTTTTGTAGAAGCTACTCCGATCTCTGGTCCTGCATGCGTATAAGAACCGGCATCCGTAATTCTTGCAATAGATGAATCCACTACATTACATATACCATATATAAACGCTCCTTTTTCTTTTGCCAGTTTTAAAGCCGCCATTGTATCGGCAGTTTCTCCCGATTGGGAAATCGCAATTACAACATCTTTATCTGTAATAATCGGGTTTCTGTATCTGAATTCTGATGCATATTCCACTTCAACAGGGATTCTTGCATATTCTTCTATAAGATATTCACCAATTAAACCTGCATGCCATGAAGTACCGCAAGCTATGATGATAATTCTGTTGGCATTTTTGAATTTCTCAACATGATCCCAGATTCCTGCCATCTTGATGATTCCTTCATCCACAAGTAATCTACCTCTCATTGTATCGTGGATCGATTTCGGTTGCTCAAAAATCTCTTTAAGCATGAAGTGTTCATATCCACCTTTTTCGATCTGCTCAAGGCTTAATTTTAATTGCTGAATTTCCGGCTCTATTCTTGAGTTTTCATTGATTGTTCTGATATCCACTCCTCCTTCCAAAGAAATTGTAGCCATATGTCCTTCTTCAAGATAGATTGCTTCTTTTGTAAACTCTACAAAAGGCGAGGCATCAGATGCAATAAAATATTCTTTATCTCCAATACCAATTGCTAAAGGAGAACCTAATCTTCCTACTACCAAAACACCCGGATAATCCTCGTGCATTACAGTAATAGCATAAGCTCCGTATACCTCGTTAAGTGCATATCTTACCGCAGTTGGAAAATCTGTTGCTACATTTATATCCATAAAGTACTGGATAAGATTCACTAAAACTTCAGTATCTGTTTCAGACTTGAAAGTAAATCCTTTATCAGCAAGCATTTTTTTAATGGTATCATAGTTTTCAATGATTCCATTATGAATGATTGCAATTTTATTATTATTAGATAAATGCGGGTGAGAGTTTCTGTCACTTGGAACCCCATGAGTTGCCCAACGTGTGTGTCCCATCCCAATTTTCGCAGTACCTTTTAATTGAGCTGAAATATTAACAAGATCATCTACCTTTCCTTTTGTTTTTTCAACTTCAAATGAATTGTTTGCATTTTCCAAAACAATTCCCGCACTGTCGTATCCCCTGTATTCTAGTCTTCTAAGACCATTAATAACTACATCATAGGCATCCTGAAAGCCTGTATATCCAACTATTCCGCACATAATTTATTTTATTTGGTGTATGTTTTAAGTTTATTTTGTCGCGTAAGTAACTTTTAACCTCGCTCTTTGAGCATTTGTCTTATCCGATCCTACAAAAACGGCTCTTTCCCTAGCATAAGATCTTGATGTAAATCTAGCTCCTGCTAACCCTGTATTATCTGAATTGGATAAGAACGCTCCAATATCAATTCTATAATATTTATAGGTATTGTTTGATGCATAATTATCTACTTTTCCTTCTACTAAATCTTTTACTGATTTCGTAACAATAAAATCATAATAACCAGGATCAGGATTCTTATCTAAATCAAAGGTTTTATAAATTGTATAATTAGGAGAGCCTGCAAGAGTTAATACATCACTAGTAAAACCAGTAGTTGTAATTAAAGGTTTATCCTTATTTCTATCTTTCTGCAAAAAGGTTAATGCAGTCGGTTTTTTATAGCTGTTATTCCATGTTGCTTTGTCCGTATATATTCTGATTTTAGCACTTATAATAGCAGCTTTATTTTGTTGATATAAAGTTTTAAGACTATCAACAGTCTCTTTTGGAATCTTAATTCCAATAGATGGGCCACCCATTCCCTGTGCATACAATTTTTTATCTCCAGTCACTCTATTTCCTATCACTCCTGTAGATGCTCCAGAACCCGTTCTATCATACTCATATTGTCCAATATGAGAATTACCCGCTCCTAAAGCAAATGCATATGTTGATTGTGGTCGGGTATTAGTTCCATTTTCTACTTTATCATTTTTATAATACATAATCAGCTCCATATCATTGGGAGAAAACTGGAATAAATATCCGTCATTTTCCTGAACTGAAATCCTAAGTCCTTTAAAATGTCTGATAAAGTTGGAAGCATCAGCGAGTTCAGGCTTACCCTTCTTATCAATAATTTTTTCCTGGAACAGATCTTTGTTCAATGAAATTCTTATACCTGGTGTTGTAGTAGTAAATAATGAACTATTATCAGAATCTTTAGTAATAGCGACTGTATTAATTGTCCCTTTAAATTCTTTTGTTCCTAATACAGTTGCATTGTAAGCAAAATTAGCATTTGATTTAACACTGTCAGTCGCTGCTCCTAGGAAATCGGTAACTTCATTTACATTGATATGAAATGTTGCTTTAGCTTTACCATATTTATTAATAGGATATGTTTTTACTTCTTTTTTCGCAGGTACATTACCATCAGGATAGACATAATTTTCGTCTGTAGTTGTTGTAAGCGAATCTGATGCATAAGTTGGTTTAATAACCAAAACCACTGAATCTACCTTAGCGTTAGTTCCAAAATCTGGATTATAAGTAGATAATCTTAACTGTGTAACATAAGATGCTTTCTGCATTCCAAATTGCCCTTCTTGAAAAGCACCTAGAACAGCTGACCCTAATTGAGTAGCATCACTTTTGATTGTATCTTTATTATCAATATTGAAAGCAATTACTTCATAAGCCTTTTCATTTCCCTGAGCTGCCCCATCTAAAAATAATTGTTCTCCCAAAGAATCCGGATCCGGTTCACAATTATAAAGTAACACACTGCCGAAAATTGCCAGAGAAAGTATGGCAAAAGTTCTTTTAATAGTACGAGTCATTAAATGTCTTTTTAATAAAGTTTGTTTATGGAATCTACATCAAGATATTCCGATTTGGTTGTAGATGTTTCATTGAATGCCTTATCCAGGTCTCCATCCAGGAATTCATCTCCTTTTACAACCCCGTCTACATAATTCATGCTTTCAATGACAAAACTTTGAAAGCTTGGTTTATCTAACGCTTTTAGTCCCGAAATATTATCGAATTCTAGTTTTTCTCCGATTTTATCGTTAAGAGGGGCGTCTTTTTCATTATATAATGAAAGAACAATCTTAGCGTCTTTAAAATACGTATCAGATTTGTAGTAAGTTTTAAGATAAATAGGAACAAAAGAGGCCATCCAACCATTCAAATGAATGATATCCGGAACCCAGTTCAGCTTTTTAATAGTCTCAATTACTCCTCTTGCAAAAAATATCGCTCTTTCGTCGTTATCTTCAAAAGGGCTACCATCATCTTCATAGTAATATTGTTTTCTTTTGAAGTATTCTTCATTATCTATAAAATAGACCTGAAGTCTTTCCCCCGGAAGAGATGCCACTTTAATGATTAGAGGTTGGTCCAGGTCATTAATGATAATGTTCATTCCTGAGAGACGGATAACTTCATGGAGTTGGAATTTCCTTTCACTTATTTGTCCAAATCTTGGCATAAAAACTCTTACATCATTGCCTTCATTGTGCATTTTAAGCGCCATTTTGTTTACCACAGTAGCCATGTTTGTATCTTCCTGATATGGATACATTTCTGTAGTAATGTACAGTATTTTTTGATTCGGCATAAATTTCTATCTAATTTTTTGTAAAAATGCTTTAATGTGCAAAATTACAAAAAAACATCCAACATTATTTTAATTAACATTTTTTTACGAAAATTACCTTTTTCAAATTATCAAAAACGCAGTTTATTATCTGATATTTTAGTATTTTTGAATTGCTATTAAAATTAATTATGGAAGTTTTAAAAAATAAAAAAACACTTCAGGATTTCATTGAAAGACAGAAAGAAATGGGAAAAAGAATAGGATTTGCACCTACAATGGGAGCTCTTCACAATGGGCATCTTTCTCTTTATGAAGTAGCAAGGAATGAAAATGATCTTGTAATTTCTTCAATTTTTGTTAATCCTACTCAATTCAATAACCCTGATGATCTTGCAAAATATCCACGGGATGTGAACCGGGATATACTTATTTTAGAAAATTCCGGATTAGTTGACGCCGTTTATATCCCTGAAATTACAGATATCTACCCTGAAAAAGCTGAAAGTCATCATTATGATTTTGACGGCCTGGAAAATGAAATGGAAGGAAAATCCAGACCTGGCCATTTTGATGGTGTAGGAACGGTAGTAGAAGAGCTTTTCAGGCAAATACAACCTGACAATGCTTATTTTGGAGAAAAAGATTTCCAGCAGCTTGCTATTATTAAAAAATTGGTTGAGAAAAAGCATCTTCCTATAAAAATTACAGGTGTTCCTATTTACAGGGCAGATAATGG
This sequence comes from Chryseobacterium sp. LAM-KRS1, assembly GCF_013184525.1. GTDB lineage: Bacteria > Bacteroidota > Bacteroidia > Flavobacteriales > Weeksellaceae > Chryseobacterium > Chryseobacterium proteolyticum. The sequence goes on along the minus strand of NZ_JAAOIZ010000006.1, from coordinate 199,915 downwards.
ACTCGCTTTAAGTTCAAGAAACCAAAGACTGCATGAAGATCGTAGGGAAGCCTCAAAAATTATTTATGAAACATTAAAAAAGGTCAATGATTGGTTCAGAGTAATCACCGTTCCTGAAATTAAAGAAAGAGTTGTTGATATTTTCGATCATCAGCACGGTATGAAGCTTGAGTACTTTATGATCGCAGATGAAAACTCATTAAAAGAAACAGACTTCTTTTATAAAGATAAATCCTACAGAGCTTTTATCGTTGTTGTAGTAGACGGTGTAAGACTAATTGACAATATGCATTTGGATTAACACAATCTCCTGATAATTTTGCAATACAAAAATGTAAACTTTGATTCCTTAATCGAAGTTTTTTTTTGTTCACCTGCTCATATACAAAAAATCAAAGGCCTCCTGAAGGAAGCCTTTGAACACCAAATCACAAAATATTAATATGAAAAAAATTTACTTTTCAGTAAACTTGTGACCCGGCTGGGATTCGAACCCAGGACCCATACATTAAAAGTGTATTGCTCTACCAGCTGAGCTACCGAGTCGGTCGTAATTCTAATTTACAAATTTTAAATCAATATGCAACTTAAAATTTACTTTTCTTTGCAGTGCCTGCGACTGGACTCGAACCAGCACATCCTTAGGAAACCACCCCCTCAAGATGGCGTGTCTACCAATTTCACCACGCAGGCAAAAAAATTACAAAATTTAGTAATATTTTTGCTAGTGACCCGGCTGGGATTCGAACCCAGGACCCATACATTAAAAGTGTATTGCTCTACCAGCTGAGCTACCGAGTCGGCCACTTATTTTAAACAACTTTCATTTAAGTAATGTCCCTTGTTTTAAGTGGTGCAAAGATATAACTTTTTTTAATTTCTCAAAACTTTTTCGCAAATTTGTTTAAAAATATTTCATGATAATTTCACTAGTCGGATACATGGGTTGTGGCAAATCACACATTTCCAAAATTTTAAGCGAAAAAATAAATTTTAAATTAATTGACCTCGATAAAGAGATTTCCAGACGAAATAAATTAACTATTCCGGAAATCTTCGAAAAAAAGGGTGAAATCTACTTTAGAAAGCTGGAAAGAGAAACTTTGGAAGAAATACTCGCTACCGAAGAAAATCTCATTTTAAGTCTCGGTGGTGGAACTCCTGTTTATTACAATAATATGGAGATCATTAATAACAACTCTAAGAGCATTTTTTTGAGAGCTTCCGTTAGTACTTTAGCAGAAAGGCTTTCAAAACAGAAAGAAAAAAGACCATTAATCGCTAATATTTCTGATGAAAACCTTCCTGAGTTTATTGCTAAGCATTTATTTGAAAGAAATGAATTCTATAGCAAGGCGATGATTAGTGTGACTACTGACTCCAGAGAACCTGAAGCTATCGTTGATGAAATTATCGAGAAACTCTATTTATGATTTCTCTTCAACCTCATTTTCCATTCCGTCGTCTTCACTTTCACCAAAAAAGTCGTCCCAATCCGTAAAATCTGATGCAATATCATTTTCTACATATCCATCCATGTCCCGTCTGTCCTTTTTAGTTGGTCTGCCTTCTCCTCTGCTTCTGTAATAGTCCTGGGTCATTTTACGCATTTTAAGCAATTCGTATTGCTCTTTGTCTGTTACATCTTTGATATGAAGAGATACCAGTTTAGCTCCTATCCTGCTTTTCGGGATCTGGATTACTTTAATCTTATAATCAATCTGATTTTTACGGATTTTTATTACATCTCCTTCTTTTACCTCTTTTGAAGACTTTACAACAGTATCTCCAATGGAAACTCTGTTCTTCTTAATCTCCTCAGTTGCAACAGTTCTCGTTTTATAAAAACGAATGCTCCATAAAAATTTATCTATTCTCATAATTTTTTATACTTTTGCCGTTATATTATTTGTAAAGTAATTAAAGTTTTTGAAATGAAAAAAATATTTTTATATATCCTTGCAGGATCTCTTTGTTTTTCTGCTTGTAAAAAAGATGATGAGGCACAAACATTTGTTGAGCCCGATGATGTAGCAGTAAGAAATACCTATGATGATCAGGCTATCCAAAAGTTCCTGAACGACAACTATCTTGATACCCAAGGAAATATAAAAGCTTTCAGTGCTACTGATACCATTGATGACCATGAGAAGAAATTAGCAGAATTAAATCCTGTAAAACTTCCTTCAGGAGTTGTGTACATCGTAAGAGTAGGTGCACAGCCTTCTCCGTCAAAAACAATAGGCGCTACCGATATTCTTAGGATGATGGTAAGAGCAAATTATTACCTGGCGACCAATACAGACGGAACCGTAGCGCTTACAGCATCTTCAGTTTCCCCTTACCTTGTCAATACAGTAAATGGAACCGGATCTCCCCTTTCGGATCCTATGTGGTATTATGTAAAGAAACAAGTATTAGCAGATGCTACAACAGATGTTGCAAAACAAAGAAAATTCTATGAAATAGAAGGATTCCAGGAAGGGTTGAAGTTTTTCAAAGCAGCATCACCTGCTTTAACAGATGGGGCTCCTTATAACCTGCAGGGAGTAATTATTGTTCCTTCCAGAGCTGCTTTCGGAAGAGAGGCCCATTATAACTATACGGGATATTCTCTTCAAAACAGAACATTTGTATTTAATTTCCAGGTGTATGGAACATCAGATAGACCTGCAAATGAATAAGTAAAAGTTAAACATCAATAAAAAAAGCGCTTCAGAATAACTGAAGCGCTTTTTATTGATCTACATTCTTGTTTTCTGTCTTACATTTCCTAAAATATCAGGAAAATAAAGATCCGCAAGATGATCGAATTCGTCTCCCCTCATAAACATAGATGCATCTACTTCTTCATAAGAACTACGCCCTGCTGCGGCAATCAACTCATTACATGTATGAAGGGTATTTTTATGGAAATGGTATACCCTTTCACTTTTATCTGTAACATCCAGTCCCTTGATCAGCATCTTATCCTGCGTAGCAACACCTGTAGGGCAATTATTGGTATTACATCTGAGCGCCTGTATACATCCCAGTGAGAACATAAATCCTCTGGCATTATTGCACATGTCAGCTCCCATGGCTACCGCTCTTAAAATATCAAGACTTGTCAGTACTTTACCACTGGCAATGACCCTTAGCTTTTTTCTAACATTATAATTGTTAAGTGTTTTATTTACAAAAATCAACGCCGGTTCCAAAGGCATTCCTACGCCATCTGAAAATTCTGGTGGTGCAGCACCCGTACCTCCTTCGGCTCCATCTATGGTAATAAAGTCCGGATATATTTTTAACACATTCATCTGAACACAGATGTCTTCAAATTCCTTTGTATCTCCTATACAAAGCTTAAACCCTACAGGCTTTCCTCCGGAAAGTTCTCTTAGTTGCTGCACAAATCTCAATAAACCTGCTGCATTGGAAAAAGCAGAGTGCGATGGTGGCGAAATCACGGTTACTCCAGGTGTTACGTGACGAATCTTTGCAATTTCAGGTGTATTTTTTACTCCCGGCAAAACTCCCCCATGTCCCGGCTTTGCCCCCTGAGATAGTTTAATCTCAATCATTTTCACATTAGGCAATGTAGAATACTTTATAAAGAGATCCGGATTAAACTTTCCTTCTTCATCCCTGCATCCAAAATATCCTGTCCCAATTTGCCAGCATAAATCACCTCCTTCCAGGTGATGTGGGGAAATACCTCCTTCCCCTGTATTATGATAAAAATTACCTTTTTTCGCACCCCTGTTCAGTGAAATTTGTGCCCTGTCACTTAATGCTCCAAAACTCATCGCTGAAATATTAAATAACGACGCATGGTAAGGTTGTGTACACTGTTCCCCTCCTACCCATACTCTTGGTAATTCTTCGGATGGCGATTTAGCATATATAGAATGCTTAATCCCTTCATATTTTCTGTGATTAACCTCCAGTTGTGTTCCGAATGCCACGGTGTCGCTAAGGTTTTTTGCACGCCGGTAAACAGCTGAACGCTGATTTCTGGGAAAAGGCTTCCCATCTGTTTCCCTCTCAATAAAATATTGTTGCATCTCAGGAGAGATGCTTTCAAAAAAGTATCTGAAATATCCTAAAACAGGAAAGTTTCTTAAAATTGCATGCTTTGATTGTGTAACATTATAAACTCCAACAGCATAAATAATAGTAAGTAAAATAGGAATCCACCAATCCGCTTTTATCAAGAAAGCGATAGCCCAGGCTACAACTAAAATTATAGCACCCCAAAGCAAAAATTTATCTCTCATATCGTTTTTGAATTTTATCAAAGTTAAAAAAATACAGAATACTTTCCCGCATTCAGCTCCATTAAAAACGGTTCAATTTATTGTATTTTTTGTTTTTTTCAGTTTTCAACAGGAGCATGAAATTTATATCTTAAGACAAATCAACAAAATCGTGCCGTCCAATGCACTTTCGAAATTTATAAGGTACGAAAACTTCTCTGAATTTTGGGTAATGACAATTTGCTTTCTATTTTCATCAATAATGATGAAAAGTCTGTAATAATATGAATAAGAAAGGAGATAAAAAGGCTATACCTTTTCTAAAAAGCTCTCAAAAGAATTAAGTACTGAAACCGTACCGTCAGCTTCTATTTTTTCAAGTTTTAAAAATTCAATCTGGTTAATCGATGCCTGGTCAAAATCTTTTTGGACTCTTACGTAGTTTTCAGTGAAACCATACATCTTGCCATCTTTATTTTCATGCTCCCAAAGGACCGGAAGTGTTTTTCCTAGCTGAGTTTGATAAAATGACATTTTTTTCTTTTCCGAAAGAATCCTCAACATTTTGTTGCGTTTTTTTCTTTCAGGGATGGGAACAACCCCTTCCATATCTGCTGCTTCGGTATTTTCTCTTTCAGAATAAGTGAAAACATGAAGATAACTGATGGGAAGATCATTAAGGAAGCTATAGGTTTCCATGAACTTTTCTTCAGTTTCTCCAGGGAATCCAACAATCACATCAACACCAATGGCTGCATGAGGCATGACTTCACGAATTTTATGCACCCTATCCCGGTAAAGCTTTGTTAAATAACGTCGCTTCATTTTTTTCAACAAATCATCGCATCCGGATTGTAAAGGAATATGAAAATGAGGAACAAAGCTTCTGCTTCTGGAAACCAGTTCAATGCTCTCATCTTTCAGAAGATTAGGTTCAATAGACGAAATACGTATTCTCTCGATCCCATCTACCTGATCAAGCTCAGAAATCAGATCCAGAAAAGTATGCTCATGTCTTTTATTCCCGAATTCACCTTTTCCATAATCCCCAATATTCACTCCGGTAAGGACAATTTCTTTGATATCTCTTGCTGCAATTTCTTTAGCATTATTAAGAACACTTTCGATCGTATCTGATCTTGAAATCCCTCTTGCTAAAGGAATGGTACAATAGGTACATTTATAATCGCAACCGTCCTGAACTTTCAAAAAGGCTCTTGTTCTGTCACCGATTGAGTAGCTTCCTATAAAAAAGTCGGTTTCTTCAATCTCACAGGAATGAACAATTCCCTCACTTTCAGATTTTTCTAAATCGTCAAGATAACTCAGGATATTGAACTTTTCTTTGGCACCTAATACCAAATCAACTCCATTAATCTGTGAAATTTCTTCAGGCTTGAGCTGAGCATAGCAACCAACAATAACAACCAGTCCTTCTGGATTCGCTTTCATTGCTCTTTTTACATGAAGTTTACACTCACGATCTGCATTTTCAGTAACGGAACAGGTATTGATCACATAAACATCAGCCTTATCATCAAAACCTACCTTATCATATCCGGCATCTGTTAATTGACGAGCAATAGTAGATGTTTCCGCAAAATTTAATTTGCAGCCTAGGGTATGAAATGCGGCGGTTTTATGAAAATTTGACATTTTTATCAGTCCTGAATTTTATGAGTGCAAAGATAGTAATTTAAATAAAGACTCTAAATTGATTCGGTCTATTGTTTGTAATCGTCTCTGACTTCCGGGTTATTTTCAAAACAAACGGGTGAGGAATTACCTTTAAATTCAGTATCATTCCATTTATTTTTCATTTCCATGTTGAACTCCTGAGATTTATTTCTTGGAATCGAAAGCGTTTTCCAATCATCATTTTTTATCATTTTAGCAATATAAACGATCTGCCCGATATGATAGGGATAATGGGCCAGCTGACGAAAAACAGCATCTAAAACCGTATGCCCTTCTCCTCTAATATAAATCGTAGCATACAGGTTTTCATCAGTGATCTGATCTAATGCATTCAATAAACAACTCCAGCCTTTTTCCCAGAAATTGATAACCTCCTCCTTTGTTTTAAATGCATTGACAAATTCTTCATCGCGGTTTCTATATTCTTTTTCTCCATCTTCTGTTAAAAAATTCGTCCATCGTGAAATCATATTTCCTGCAACATGCTTTACAATTACTGCAATGGAATTGCTCTCGTTATTAAACTGCCAGAATAGCTGCTCTTCTGACAGTTGTTCAAAAGCCCTGTCTCCAAGAGATTTATAATAACTGAATCGTTTAATAAATAATTCTTTCATACATTAAATTTAAAAATATTGAAAGAAAAAACCATCTTTTTAGGATGGTTTTTTTTTATGATTATCAAATATTAATCCCTGTTTTTCACCAGTATCCAGCTTGAGAATTTAACCGGTGTATTTTTCTTATCATTTTCGTTCCAGGTTACAGAGTACCAATATGTCCCTGTAGGAACCTTTTTACTGCCATTGGTAGTACCATCCCATTTATATCCATTTGTTTTGTCGGCTTGGTGAACCTTATTACCATACCTGTCGAAGATACTCAATATTAAATTTTGTTTGTTAGCCAGCGCTGAATAATCAATTACATCATTAATTCCATCATTATTCGGTGTAATTACATTGATCAGGTTCGGTACCACCACAGTAATATCAATTGGATCACAGTCATAAGAATCCTTTACATAAACCTGGCTATCTCCTCTCGGTACATTGCTAAATACATTAGAAGTCTGCCAGTTGATATTATCTAATGAATATTGATAAGGAGGTGTTCCTCCGTTAACCGTAACTGTAATAGTGTTGGTCGAAATATCTATATTGGATATTACCGGCTGCTCACTTGCATACACTTTTACCTCCTGAGTTGTGATGCATTCTCCAGTTTTTAGTTTTACCCAATAAGTCCCTACGCTTACATTTGTGATCGCCTGGGTTGTAGCTCCTGTACTCCAGAGGTATGAATCGAAGCCGGGACCGGCATCCAATGTGGTAGTGTCCTCCATACAGATGGTTTTATCAGTAAGGACTGTCGATTTTACCGGTGGGAGCACAGCTAGAGTAACTTTTGCGACGGCAAAACAATTATTTGAATTGAATACTTTTATGTATACCACACCATTAGAAGCGATGTACGCAGACGGTGTTGCGATTTCATTTGTTCCATTCACCGCGTCAGTAAGTGAAGGATAATATTTCTTGGTTACGGGTGCCTGTGTAGTAACCGATGCGGCGGTAAGATTAAAAGACGCTGTAGAGGAGGCGCCCTCAATAAAACATGATCTCAAAATAGCATCATTTACAACCACCACAGGATAAAACTTAAGATAAATCATCCCTGTTCCAATACATCCCAGCTGGGAAATTATTTTTACATATACTGTTGCTTCAGCAGATACATATGCAGAAGGATTCAGAATTTCATTAGTACCTGCATTAAGATCGTTTAAAGACGGATAATATTTTTTAACTGCTGTAGGATCACCAAAAACAGCAGCAGTTGTAAGATCAAATGTTGCCGTACCCGCATTATTATTGTTGCAGGCAAATAAAGAAACGTTATTCCCCGTTATATTTCCCAGCTTAAATTTAAAGGCACCCACCTGCCTGCATGAATTGATTGGATTGTTGGGATTCGCAGGATCCTGATAATGTATACTGAAATAATAAGTTGTTGTTGTATTAACGGTAATGGGAGTTAAAATAGGGCTTGCACCGGAAAGGGCATCATTTTGTGAGGTATGGTACGTTATCTGGAAATTAGGGTTCGCATTAAGAATGCCTGCCGTCAAAGTACTGAAATCAAAAACAGCCGGACTATTACATATAATAACTTCACGTGGGTCAGCCGGATTAGCCGCGGGAACTCCCGGAGGGACAAATGGATGTGGCTGTATCGCAGGATCAGTGAAAGGAGACGCCAAGGCAGCAGTACCTCCCCAGGTCAAAGAAAACGGAGCCATTGTAGTACTGGCAGCACCCACCCAGTTATCTATATATAAATAATAAGTCTGACCTGGCAAAACATCTAAATATTTACAATAAGGAGTCAGTGATCCACCAGGCGCATCTACAATCGTACTTGTCATATTTAATCCTGTAGACGGACCTACACCAATCACAGTTGCAGCATTACAGCGTATAGGAGATCCTAAACTTCCGCAAGCTACATTAGGACCATAAATAGCCCAATCATAATCCGCATCCGGATCATTGGGCACCAAATCAAAAGTAAGCGTTCCGCCAGTGGCAATAGTAAGTTTATACCAAATTGAATTGTGTTCGCCTGTTATTAAGCACCCTCCTAAATTTTCATTTACAGCTCCAATTCCTGTGGGAGAATATGTAATGCTTGAATTTCCACAAACCGATAATGCAGATGAACAATCTGCCTGGGAAAAGAGGATTTGTGAGATCAATAAAAAAATAATAAGTAAATTTTTCCTCATGAATATATGCTTTTGTTAGAAATTAATCAATAATTAAATCAATACACAACACATATATCAAATATACTTATTATTTCATTAAAATTTATAAAATAACAAAAATCATTAACAATACATATTAAAAATATGTAATTATTAAACAAAAACACATCTATTAAAGAATTATTTTATACTTGTCAAATTCCCACATAAATTCTCAAGATGGAAAATTTTGTGAAAAGGACTTTTGACTTCATTCAGATGTTCTTTATCCTGAATAAAGGTATATCGTGATGCAATAGAATTCATATCTGAAACGATCACAAGCCAGCATTCGTCTACTGAAGTGTCGTAATAAGGAAATTTTTCATTCTTTTTCTCAATCAGTTCAAGTATTTTATCCGAGCATAATTCATCAAATAAATTCATACTGTATTCATGTGTAATAAATACATTTCTACGATGAAAAGACTTCCTGATTTTTTTAACGCAGCCTACCGGTTTGTTTTTCTTTATGCTCTTACAGATGGCAAGAATACTTTCCTGGTGTTCCTCGGGATTATCAAACCTGAAATCCGAATGAAATTCTAAAAAATAAACACCACGATATTTCGTAGTGTCTTCTTGTTCTAATAATATTTCAGCCTGACGGAAAATCTTGTTAAGATTACTTTCTATCTTCTTCATTTCCAAATGATTGATCACCTCAGTGAGTTCTATCCCAATTTTTTTATCATTTAAATTAGCGATAAAGTCGGGACTTTCACAGGTAAGGTTTTCAAATTTAACATCAGGAAAATGATGCATAAAAGAATTTAACAGTAAAATTTCTGATTTTTTCTTATACTTTTCGCGGTCATGAAGCTGAGATTCGTCTATTTTACGATGATACTTTTCTATCGGCTTTTTTTTCAAATGTCGATTCAGGTAATATAAGCTTAGATTCTTGATTAAATCTTCATCGGAAAACACCTTTTTCATGACTGCCTTTTTATTAATGGTTAATAAAACATGGAACCTAAAGTTTCATCTGAGAAGTTTTTGATTATCAAAAAATTACACTTAAAGGTAAGCAAAAAAACTATTCAACAGATATTTTTAAAAATAAATTGTCAAATAATTAATGTATAGTTTACTTTCATATTCAATACCTTTGGCTTTTAAATACAAAATTGCGATACATGGATTTTAAAAACTTTAAAATACCTTTTAATACCAATCCCCAATATTCAAAAAAAGTTGCCTATTTTTCAATGGAATTTGCCATTGAACAGGTTTTAAAAATATATTCCGGAGGACTGGGCTTTTTAGCCGGTTCACACATGAGAAGCGCCTATAATTTAAAGCAGGATTTTATAGGAATAGGAATACTCTGGAAATTCGGCTACTATGATCAGGCAAGAAACCACGATCAGACACTACAGCCGGTATGGACAAAAAAAATGTATAGTTTTTTGGAAGATACCGGAATAAAATTCCAAATTGAAATCCACAGCGCTCCTGTTTGGGTGAAAGTATGGTATCTGGATCCTGAAATTTTCCATACCACCCCTATGTTTTTTCTATCAACAGATGTACCGGAAAATGACCACGTTTCAAAAACAATCTGTCATAAACTATATGATGCCAATGAATCGACAAAGCTGGCTCAATATATATTACTGGGAAAAGGAGGTGCCCAATTACTGGACGAAATGAATCTGGAAAGAGATATTTATCATCTGAATGAAGCACATGCTCTACCCGCTGCATTTTATTTATTAAGAAAATACAATGGAGATTTAAGCAAAGTAAAAGAGAAACTTGTTTTCACAACGCACACTCCTGAAGAAGCGGGAAATGAAAAACATAATCTGAAATTATGTTATGACATGTCTTATTTTTCAGGCTTTAGTATGGAAGAAGCCAAAAGCATAGAAGGAGTAGATGATGAGCGTTTCAATCATTCTCTTTGTGCATTAAAAATGGCTAAAGTTGCCAATGGTGTTTCACAACTTCACGGTGTGGTTTCCAGAGCAATGTGGAGTAAATATCCCGGAATTTGCGAAATCAAATCAATCACCAACGCACAGGAATTTAAATACTGGGCAGATAAGCGCCTCTACAACTCCAAAGATGAAAGAGACGATCAGGCATTTGATTACCGTAAAAAATATTTAAAAAAGAGACTCTTTAAAATCGTTGCCGATCAAACAGGAAATCTTTTCAATCCAAACATTTTTACTATAGTCTGGGCAAGGAGATTTGCCGGTTATAAACGTGCTGATCTGCTTTTGCACGATAAGGACAGATTTTACAAGTTATTGAATAATCCTGAACATCCTGTTCAGATAATTTGGGCAGGGAAACCCTATCCAATGGATTATTCTGCCATTTCTACGTTCAATACACTGGTAGAAGAAAGTAAAAATCATAAAAACATGGCTGTCCTTACAGGTTATGAGCTTTCTTTAAGCAAATCACTAAAACAGGGTTCAGACCTATGGCTGAATAATCCCAGGGTTCCAAGAGAAGCTTCAGGAACTTCAGGAATGACTGCAGCTATGAATGGTTCTGTAAATCTTTCGACAGATGACGGCTGGATTCCTGAGTTTGCAAGACACGGGCAAAACTCTTTTGTCGTTCAAAAAGCAGATTACCTGAATATGAGCATCTACGAACAGGACAACTATGATTTAAACCAGTTATATGAAATCCTGGAAAACCAGATCCTCCCAACCTACTACGATAATGCAGACAGCTGGAGGAAAATACAGTACAATGCCATGGACGATGTTAAGCATCAGTTTAACAGCGATAGAATGGCTGATGAATACTATAGCATGCTGTATAATTATTAGGGTGAAATTGCTGAATTGAGAAATTTAAAAAATTGAGACCCTTATAATTTTTAGGTCAATATTATAAATAAAAGCTGCCGGAGAATTCTCCGGCAGCTTTTATTTTAAGTTAGTCTTTTTTCTTTTTAGGCACTTTCAAGCCTTTCTCTCTTGCTTCAGAAATTCCGATTGCAACAGCTTGTTTCTTACTTGTCACTTTTTTTCCAGAAGAAGATTTTAATTTACCCTCTTTGAATTCGTGCATTACTTTTCCTACTTTTTCCTGAGCTTTATCTGAATATTTTGTCTTGCTCATGATGCTATTTTTTTAAGATTTTGGCAGGGATACCCCTATTTCATAAACTTCAGCGTGTTTCAAATATTTTGAACGCTCTCTTGAAGTAACCGATTCTAAACGATCATTTTTGATCACAATAATCGGATCTTCTGCATTTTCAATTTCAAAATTGGCTAAATATCTTTCGTCAGGAGCATCCTGACGCATCTTAGCTTTTATTTTCTGCAGATCGTCTGCGTATTTTCTGAATCCCGGATCTGAGGAATGGATAAATTTATATTCATCACCTGCATATACATAATAATGTAATTTTTTTTCAATAAGCCCTGCTTCATCTGAAATCTGCGGATTATCATTTCCATCTTTAAAGCTTACTTCCACTAAAGTTCCGCCCTTTTTCTGTGCACATGCTTCAGCATCTTTAAAGCTCGAAAAACCCGTATACACTATTTGATCATTCAAAACGTAACGATTTAATTTCTGATTGAATGCATTCGTTTCCATAATTATTATTTTAGCTTGATTTGTAATAATACATTCAATTTTTTTGCCAAAGCCTTATATTAAAAAGCTTTTTTGTGCGTTTGATAAAATTATTATCTTTGAATCTGTTTAAAATTAGAAATGAAAAAAATCCTATTAAGTCTTGGTGTTGCCATAGCTCTTCAAAATCTATCTGCACAAGAAATCACATTAGATAAAATATATTCAGGATATTACCGTGGGAAAGGCATTGCCGGAATTACTTCCATGAAAAACGGAGAAAACTACTTGGTTATTGAGCAAGGCGGTATCGCAAAATATTCTTATAAAAATTCTCAAAAAGAAGGTAATATAGTAGACGGGCAGTTTGAAAGCTATGAGTTTTCCGATGATGAATCCAAAATTCTTTTGCTTAAAGAAAGACAGCCTATTTATAGACATTCGTTTTTAGGGAAATTTGAAGTTAAAGACCTTAAATCAGGGAAAATCATTTCTGTTAATGAAGGGAAACCCGTTCAGGAGCCCAGGTTTTCACCGGATGCATCTAAACTGGCATTTATTGCAGACAATAACCTGTTTTTTCAGGATCTGAATTCCGGAAAGATCACTCAGATAACGACGGACGGAAAGAAAAACTCAATTATCAATGGACTTGCTGACTGGGTATATGAAGAAGAATTCGGACATGCAAGACAGTATGAATGGACCAAAAATTCGGATGCCATTGTTTTCATAAAATCAGATGAAAGCCAGGTTCCGGAAATTTATATTCCTATTTATGGTAAAACTCTTTATCCGACAGAAATGCGTTATAAATATCCAAAAGCCGGAGAAAAGAATTCTGTTGTATCAGCTCAATTATACCGTCTTGATTCAGGAAAAACAATGCCCCTAAATCTTGGATCCTTCAAGAATTATTATATTCCCAATGTATTTCAGACAGCAAAACCTGACGAAATGGTTTTGATTACTTCAGAAAGAATACAAAACGCTTCTGATGTTTTAAAAGTTAATACAAAAACCGGTGCTGTTCAAAAATTATTTACAGAAACAGATGATAAGTGGATTGATACGGACAGTCCAACATTGGAATTCCTGGAGGATGATTCTTTCCTTTGGGGATCAGAAAGAGACGGGCACCGTCACCTATATTGGTATGACAAAGATGGTAAACTGAAGAAGCAGGTTACAAAAGGAAACTGGGAGGTAACTGATTATTATGGCTACAATCCAAAATCTAAAGAAATCTATGTTCAGACCACTGAAAAAGGAAGTATTAACAAGGTAGTATCCAAAATCAATATTGAGAATGGGAAATCACAGCTGATCTCCAATACAGAAGGAAATAACTCTGCTAATTTCAGCAAAAACTATAATTATTTCATTGAAACCTCCTCCTCTGTTTCAAAGCCTTATACTTTTGTACTTAAGGACGGTAATGGTAAAACAGTAAAAGAACTTCAGAACAATAACGACCAGCTTCAAAAATTACAAGCAGATAATTTTGCCGTGAAGGAATTCATTACCATTCCAAATAATGCAGGTGATCAGATGAATGCATGGATCATAAAACCTAAAAACTTTGATCCGAATAAAAAATATCCTTTATTTATGTTCCAATACTCCGGGCCCGGTTCTCAGCAGGTTTCTAATTCTTGGGATCAAGGAAATACCTTGTGGTTCAATCATTTGGTTCAGAAAGGATATATTGTAGCGTGTGTAGACGGACGTGGTACTGGTTACAAGGGAGCTCAATATAAAAAGGTAACATATATGAACCTCGGAAAATATGAAATTGAAGACCAGATTACCGCTGCGAAATGGTTTGGAAATCAATCTTATATTGATAAAAGCAGAATCGGAATGTTCGGATGGAGCTTTGGTGGATATATGACAAGTTTAGCTATGACAAAAGGAGCCGACGTCTTCAAAGCAGGAATTGCTGTTGCTCCGGTTACCAACTGGAGGTATTATGATTCTGTTTATACGGAAAGATTCATGAGAACTCCACAGGAAAATGCTGACGGTTATGATAAAAATTCTCCAACAGAATACTCTAAACTGCTCAAAGGTAAATTTCTACTAATCCATGGTACTGCCGATGATAATGTACATTTTCAGAATTCTATGGAATTCTCGGAGGCCTTGATCCAAAACAAAAAGCAATTTGATTTCATGGCATATCCTGATAAAAACCACGGAATTAGTGGCGGACAAACAAGACCTCAGGTCTATCAAAAAATGACGGATTTTATCCTTAATAATTTATAATCCATCGTTAAAAATATTTATTAAACCTTCTGATTTACGTTAGAAGGTTTTTTAATATTCATTTCATTTATCGTTTTTCTAAAGAGTAATTTATTTTATCAATTAAAATTAAAAACTTATTTTTGGGAAATTTGAAATTTGTATAGATGAAGACTAAACATCCTAAAGGCCTGCCTTTTCTATTTTTTACCGAAATGTGGGAAAGGTTCGGGTACTACTTGATTCTCGGAATTTTTGTTTTGTATGTTATTGAACCTACCGGTTTAAAAGGAGGTCTGGGATTACCGGACAAAACCGCTGACGATATTTTCGGGACCTATATTGCACTTACCTATCTAACCCCGTTTATTGGAGGTTTCTTGGCAGACAGGGTTTTGGGATATATCAAATCTATTTATCTGGGAGGAATTCTGATGGCTGCTGGATATATAGGAATGGGCGTTTTCAAGGATCTCCCTTTATTCTACACTTCTCTGGCACTTATTATCATAGGAAACGGTTTTTTTAAACCAACCATTTCTACCCTTCTCGGAAATCTGTATTCTGAAGAACCTTATAAAGCCAATAAGGACTCTGGTTACAATATTTTCTATATGGGGATCAACATAGGAGCATTTATCTGCAATATTATTGCTGCGTTCATGCGTAACAAATTTGGTTGGGGTGAAGCTTTCATTACGGCCGGAGTAGGAATGCTTATCGGTATGGTTATTTTTACCATTGGGAGGAAGCACTATATCCACGCAGCTCAGATGAAACCTGTTCAGGAAGGAGATACTAAGCTTTCGGAAATCTTAATTAAGGTTTTTTTACCGGCTATTATTGCCGGAGCCATCGGATGGTTTATTCCGGGTAATATATTTGGAAGCGATAGCACCGATGCATTTATTTTTGCATGTATTCCTGTCATCTATTTTTATGGATCACTTTATTTTAAAGCAAAACCAGAAGAAAAAACGGCTATCGGAGCATTATTATCTGTTTTTATGATCAGTATGTTTTTCTGGGCAGTTTTTAAACAAAACGGAACCGCTTTAACAAGATGGGCGAATTATTATACCGATCGAAGTGTTCCCGCAGCCATAGAAAAACCTTTAGAGAATATCTATATGGTAGATGGTAAAAGTTATGAGGACAAAGAAGTTCCTGTTTATGACAATCAATTCCAGTCACAGAAAGATAAAGACGGAAATACAATTAAAGTGCAGGGGAAAGATGTTTATTTTAAAAATATATCTTCTGAACAACGTGCTGAATTAGAGAAAAATCCAAAAAATAAGGTTTATTTATACAACACTGAATTATTTCAATCCATAAACCCTTTCTGGGTTATTGCTTTAACCCCTCTGATCGTAGGATTTTGGGCAATATTACGAAGAAAAGGAAAAGAGCCGCTTACTCCTACAAAAATTGTTTTAGGCTTATTCATCTCCGCATTATCCTGCCTGGTAATGGTATTGGCAGTAATGGCCGGAGATAACGGAGCTGTAAAAGTTTCTCCATGGTGGCTTGTTGCCGGTTATGGAGTGATTACAGTAGGAGAACTCTGCCTTTCCCCAATGGGACTTTCTTTTGTTTCTAAGCTTTCTCCTGCAAGAATTACAGCATTGATGATGGGTGGTTTTTTCCTTGCCAATTCAGTCGGAAATAAGTTATCAGGAATATTGGCAAGTACGTGGTACAGCTATGATAACAAGATGAATTATTTCCTGGTTAACTTTGCTTTATTGATTTTTGCTACGCTTTTAGGGCTTTCAATGCTTAAAAGGTTAAACAGGATCATGAAAGAAAAAGGGCATTAATTAACCCTTTTTAATAGATAATAAAAGCTGTAGAATTGATCTACAGCTTTTTTATTTAAATATAAAATTAAAATCTTGCCAAAAACTCAAAAAAAACTATATTTGCTAGTCTTAACAAAAATTAACAATAAGAATGGATAATATTGAAGCATTAAGTCCGAAACCGGATGAACTTGTAGAGAATAAGAGCTCCAGACATCCCAAAGGATTATGGGTTCTTTTCGGAACAGAAATGTGGGAGCGTTTCAACTTTTATGGGATGAGAGCACTTTTAACGCTCTTTATGGTAAACTCCCTATTGATAAAAGAAGCTGATGCAGCGATCATTTACGGTGGATTTTTAGCTTTGTGTTATTTAACACCTCTTTTAGGAGGATTTATTGCTGATAAATATATTGGTAACAGATACGCCATTATTATTGGTGGATCCTTAATGGCCATTGGTCAGTTTTTACTGTTCATAAGTGCCTCCACTTTTTCTGCTGATATCGGAAGTGCTAAGCTTATCATGTGGCTTGCCTTGTTCATTATCATTTTTGGTAACGGTTTCTTTAAACCGAATATCTCCTCAATGGTTGGAAGCCTTTATCCCAAGCAGGAAAAATCAAAGCTGGACTCTGCCTTTACTATTTTCTACATGGGAATCAATATCGGAGCATTCCTTGGGCAATTTATCTGTCCATACGTTGGGGATGTTAAAGATGCAGCAACAGGGGTAAGAGATATTTTCGCCTTCAAATGGGGATTTCTTGCAGCTTCTATTGCCATGATTATCGGAACGGTAACATTCTTCATCCTTAAAAACAAATATGTGGTGACTCCGGAAGGAAGACCTATCGGAGGATTACCAAAACATAATACAAGTGCAGATTTTGAAGAAGGGGAAACCCAAACGGCTAAATTCTCAGGTCCGTCATTAGGAATAACGGGGCTTATATTTGTCGTTTTATTTTTTGCTTTCAGATATCTTCTTGTAGGAGAATTTGGATTCAATTCAGTAGAGATGGGACAACTTATCAAAGGAATTATCTATCCTTTCATCTATGCGGCAGGTATCGCTTTAGCATTCCTGATTATGACTTCTGCTGAAAATAAAGTGGAAAGACAGAGAATCTGGGTAATTTATATCGTATCATTTTTTATTATTTTCTTCTGGGCCGCTTTTGAGCAGGCAGGTTCTTCCCTGACGTTCATTGCGGATAACCAGACAGACAGGAATATTTTAGGCTGGAATATGCCTCCTTCCATGGTTCAGATCTTCAACGGGATCTTTGTTGTTATACTTGCCGTTCCGTTCAGTTTGATCTGGGACAAATTAAGAGCCAAAGGAAAAGAACCTGTATCTCCGTTCAAGCAAGCTATGGGATTGGCATTAATTGCGCTTTCTTATTTCATCATTGCCCACAATGTAAAAGATCTTGGAAGCTCAGGTCTATTAGCAATCAAATGGTTGATGCTATTGTATTTCATCCAGACATGTGGTGAGCTTTGCCTTTCTCCTATTGGTTTATCACTAGTAGGTAAGTTAGCTCCAAAAAGATTCGCTTCATTATTATACGGGGTTTTCTTTATCTCCAATGCAGCAGGTTATGCTTTAGCAGGTTCATTAGGAGCTCTTATTCCTGCAACAGGTGATAAATTTAAAAAAGCGGAGGAAATCGGAGTAAACCTTCAGGATGTTTTAGACAAAAAAGTAACTTTAACAGCTGATCAAATAGCTGCTTTTGATAAAGCCCAGCTCCCATTACACAATCCTACATTTGCCGGATTTGAAATTCACAACCTGTTTCAATTCTTCATGGTATTCGTAGTACTTTGCGGTATTGCTGCGGTAATTTTAGGTTTAATTTCACCTATTTTAAAGAAAATGATGCACGGTGTAAAGTAGTTGCATTAATAAAATACTATAAAACCTCTGCTTTGTCAGAGGTTTTTTTATAAATTAGCACGCCGTTTCAAAATGAAACAGCTTTTCGTTTATTTTCATTTACTATGTATACATTAGAAGAAATACAAGATTTTAAAGGCAAGTATCCTAAACAGCTTTGGACGCTATTCACAGTAGAAATGTGGGAGCGTTTTTGTTTTTACGGGATGCGCGGAGTTCTTACCATTTTTATGGTGGACCAATTGGGCTTATTGGAAGATAAAGCCAATTTACAATATGGAGCAATACAGGCCTTCATTTATGCATTCACCTTTATCGGGGGAATTTTTGCAGACAAGATCCTGGGATTTAAAAGATCATTGGTTTTTGGCGGACTTATCATGTCCATTGGTAATCTTATTATTGCCTTTTCGCCCCATGATTTCTTTTATTTCGGAATTACCTGTTCAATCATTGGTACCGGTTTTTTCAAACCTAATATTTCTTCGATGGTAGGAGAACTTTACAAGGAGGATGACCCAAGAAGGGATGCAGGATATGGATTATTTTATGCAGGTATTAATATTGGTGGGTTACTTGGGGGTGGCTTATGTGTTTATCTGGGGAAATATTATTCATGGTCATGGTGTTTCCTTGCAGCTGCCGTTGTAATGATTTTAGGCTTGATTACATTTTTTGCGACAAAGAAAACCTTAGGCCCTATCGGAGATTCTCCATTACAGGCTCTTCCACAATCCAAAAGAACGACTCGTGAAGTGTTGGTTTATATCGGAGCGTTGCTAAGTATGCCGCTTATTTTTATCATGGTCAAGAATACGGATTATACCGATTATTTTATGTACCTGATAGGAATTGTTGCGGTCGGATATTTTATCATAGAAACATTAAAACAAACCACACCTTATCAGAAAAAGCTTGTTGCCGCATTCATATTCATCTTCATGTACTTTGTCTTCAACTCTATTTATGAGCAAAGCGGAGGTTCTTTATCTTTATTTGCAAAAGATAATCTTGTACATAAGCTTTTAGGCTTTGGTATGGATCCTAATGTTATTAATAATAGTGCCAATTCATTTTTTATTATCATTTTCAGTCCATTGATCGGGCTGGCATGGATTGGTTTAAATAAAAGAAAATTAGAACCGAATACCATCAACAAATTCGGGATTGGATTTTTATTCCTTGCAGCCGGATTCTTTTTATTTTATAGTTTAAGATATTTTGCGGGTGCTGATGGAAAATCTTCACTTAATCTGTTTACCTTTACCTGGCTGGTCATTACTTTCGGAGAATTATGTTTGGGGCCGATCGGAATGTCTATTATCACAAAACTATCACCAAAGAAAATGTTCGGAATGATGATGGGATTGTGGTTTCTGGCAAGTGCATTCGGACAGTTTGCAGCCGGTAAAATCGGAGCAAGTTTTTCGGAGGCCAATACCGGCAATACCAACATGAGTAAACTTATTGCTTATACCGACGGATATAAAACTCTGGGAATCTATGCATTGACAGCTGGTGTGGTATTAATTTTGATGTCCAAGCTTGTGAGAAAATTAATGCAAGATGTAAAATAAAATATAAGCTTATTATGCTTAATTTTATTAATAATTTAAAATTATATGAAAAAAATTCTAAGCATAATAAGTTTGTTTTTGTTTACCCTGAGCTTCGCACAAGTCAAATGGATGACTATTGAAGAAGCCCTGAAGGCTCAGAAACAAAATCCTAAAAAAATTCTTATTGATTTTTATGCCGACTGGTGTGGTCCATGCAAAATTATGGACAAAAAAACATTTGGTCATCCTGTGATTGAGCAGATCCTGAATGAAAACTATTATCCGGTGAAGTTCAATGCAGAAGAGAAAAAAGATATTGAAATTTTCGGGAGAACATTTTCCAATCACTCCGTTGAGCACAAAAAAGGAAAAAATTCACTCCATGAATTTACACAATATATGAACGTTGCGGCAGTTCCAAGCACTGTTTTTCTGGATGAGAAAGGAGGACCCATCACTATTCTTCAGGGTGAACTTTCAGCTATAGAGCTAGAGCCTTACCTGGAATTTATTTCAAAGGATATGTATAAAAAAATTAAAACGCGCGAACAATGGGAAGATTACCAGAAAAAGTTTAAATCCAAAATAAAAAACTAGTTTGGGATTTCCAAATTAATAATTAAGGCTTCCAATTTTTTGGAAGTTTTTTTTATTTTACCGAAATTCGGACTTTTATTTTTTCATTTACTATCGCGGATCAGAAACCTGTATCCAAGCTAAAATTGAATCTAGAAACCTCTATAGAATACGTTAAAGGAATCGGTCCTGAAAAAGCTAAACTCATTAAAAGTGTGTTGGGAATTTCTACTGTCGAAGATTTGCTTAACTTCTATCCTATCCGGTATCTGGATAAAAATAAAGTGTATAAAATTTCTCATCTTCAGGAAAACAATCTGGAGATTCAGCTAAAAGGAAAAATTACCCATGTTCAGGAAATTCAAACCGGAAAAACCAAAAGGCTCTCTGCTAAATTCAATGATGAAACCGGAACAATGGATCTTGTATGGTTCCAATATTCAAAATGGCTGAAAGAGCAGCTTCCCATCAACAGGGAAGTTTATATTTTCGGAAAGATCAATCTTTTTAACAGTCAGTTTTCAATGCCACATCCGGAAATTGAAATTGAAGAAAAAAGAGAAAATGATAATCGCCTGAGACCAATTTATCCAAGCTCTGAAAAGCTGACAAAACGTGGTTTAAACCAAAAATATTTTCAAACAATTCTCAGAAATATCTGCAAAGAGATCCCCAATCTTATTGAGGAAAACCTACCGGATTACCTGATAAAATCCTTTAAATTCTTATCAAGGCAACATACTTTTTTAAATATCCATTTTCCACAGAGTATGGAATATTTTGAAAAGGCCGATCAGCGGTTGAAATTTGAAGAATCATTTTTCTTTCAGCTAGGCTATGTTTTAAAGAAAATTCATCATAAAAGCCAGGCGTTCGGCAATCCATTTCCTATTGTGGGAGACTACTTTACCGGTTTTTATGAAAACCATCTTCCTTTTGAGCTTACCAATGCCCAAAAACGTGTTTTAAAAGAAATACGCTTAGATATGAAGAAACCGATACAGATGAACAGGCTTCTTCAGGGAGATGTAGGCTCAGGAAAAACGATGGTTGCTTTGCTTACTATGCTTATTGCAATGGATAACGGCTTTCAAAGTTGTATGATGGCACCTACTGAAATCCTTGCCCAACAGCATTATAACGGAATAAAAGAATTGCTTGAAAAAACAGATATTAATGTCCGGCTTTTAACCGGTTCCACAAAGGCTTCTGAAAGGAAAATCATTCATCAAGAGCTTGAAAACGGAGAGCTGTCTATTTTAGTAGGCACTCATGCCATACTTGAGGATAAGGTTAAGTTTAAAAATCTCGGGCTTGCCATTATAGATGAGCAACATCGGTTTGGTGTTGCACAACGGGCAAAACTTTGGGCAAAAAACAAAATTCCGCCACACATTCTTGTTATGACAGCCACTCCTATTCCGAGAACCCTGGCTATGAGCTTTTACTCGGACTTGGATGTTTCTGTGATTGATGAAATGCCCGTAGGTAGAAAACCGATTATAACAGCTCATAGAAGAGAAAAAGACAGAACCTATGTTTATAATTTCTGTAGAGATGAAATAAAAAAAGGCAGACAGGTCTATTTTGTATATCCGCTGATAGAAGAATCTGAAACTTTAGATTATAAAAATTTAATGGAAGGTTTGGATCATGTTATGAACTCTTTTCCGGATTATAATGTGAGTATGCTCCATGGAAGGATGAAGCCGGATGAAAAAGACGCAGCCATGAATTATTTTGCATCCGGGAAAGCAGAAATTATGGTTGCAACGACAGTAATTGAAGTGGGTGTAAACGTTCCCAATGCCTCAGTAATGGTTATAGAGAGCGCTGAGAGGTTTGGTTTGTCACAGCTCCATCAGTTAAGAGGACGTGTGGGCCGCGGGGCGGAACAAAGCTATTGCATTCTCATGACTTCAGATAAACTATCAACTGAAAGCAGAACCCGCATCAGGACAATGACAGAAACCAATGATGGATTTAAAATCTCAGAAGTAGATATGCAATTACGCGGACCTGGTGATATTTTAGGTACTCAACAAAGTGGTGTTGTAGATTTTAAAAGACTTGACCTGGTAAAAGATTCCGGGATTATAAAAACAACAAAGAAAACAGTTGAAAAGATTCTTGAAAAAGATCCCCTGCTTGGTCTTGCGGAGCATCAGATTATTAAAAACTACTATCTGAAATACTATAAAGGGAAAAATAAATGGAGCAAAATATCATAAAAAAAACCGCAAAAAGAAAAAGATCTTTCCGCGGCCCCCTTATAAAACTGTTATTTAGAAGAAATTATTCTCGTGGTAAAAAATTTATTTAGTAGAATGCTTATTATTCTGTAATTTGATGTGGAGTGAAAATATTTATAGCATTTGCATTTTTATTTTAAGCCACTACTAAATAAATTTTGAAAAAACAAAATGAATTATGTTTCCAACTTACTTATTATAAAAACTAACTGTGTTTGTCGAAAGGATTTTAAAAGAAACGACTATAATATCCCCCGACGCTTGAGTTTTCATGATTGTACCGTTTTGTTTAAAGATCTTCTACGCTTAACATTGGAACTGAATAATCCATTTTGTTTTACTAACATCGTGATTAACATTTTTTACTTTCAAGATTTGAAAAATAATTATTTATATTAATTACTTTTATGATTAATTTGTGTTAGCACGTTTCTTGTACAAATTTCATCAATTGTTATTAATAACTATTTATATTATTATATTTAATAGTTATAAAATTTTCACCTATTGGTGAGTATTATATAATATGTCTTATTTTATTTCTGAATTAAAATCCAGAAACATCAATGTTTATCATACTTTCAGGATAAGATTATCCTTATTGAGTCCTGATGTGTGGTATTGCCAATTTAGAGTCACTACCTCGGAAATTACCCTTTTCAGGTCTTTATAATTATCTGGTTTTTTTATATAAATATTTGCACCTTTTACAAAAATCCTTTCGACTTCTTCTTCTGACAATGTATCACAATATACCCCTGTGACCATACTGTTCAACCTCACATCTTTTTTAATCTCTTCCAGACATTCCAGCATCCCTTTTTTTGGAATGGTGTAGTTCATCAGCAGCACTTCCGGAATAAGAGCCTCCGCATTATTTAAATATTTCATCAAATCCTCACCATTGGAAAACGACTGCACCTTTACTGTTATTTTAAGATCTTTAAGTATACTTTTAAATAGAATAATATTGCCTTCGTCATTATCAACAAGTATGGTATTTAAATATTCTTTATTCATAAAGCATTTTATTAGTAACAGCCACAGTCTGCTCTTTTCTCCTTTTGATAATAATTTTCTGAAACTGGGAAGGAGTGATACCCGTTGTATTTTTAAATTGTGTACTGAGATGAGCAACACTGGAGTAGTTCAGCTTATGTGCAATCTCCGTAAGGTTAAGTTTATTTGTAATAATCAGCTCCTTGGCATATTCTATCTTCTGTAGAATAATAAAGTTTTCTATAGATGTGTACGCGACTTCTGAAAAAAGATTGGAAAGATATCCGTAGCTATGATTCAATTTTTCAGCAATGTAAATAGACGCTTTAACAGCAACAATATCTTTTGAGAAAACCAATTCTACGATTGCATCTTTTATTTTCTGGACTAATGCAATCTTCTGGCTCTCGATAATTTCGATGCCATAATCTTCAAGATTCTTTTTGAAATTATTGTGCTGTTCCTGAGTAAATGCTTCATAAAATTCAACTTCCCCAAAATTCAGCAAACGGTATTTCAAACCCTGTTCTTTAAGCTTTTCATCCAACACTTTTTTACAAAGAGCATTGAAATCAAATTTCACATACATTTTCATCCTAGTACAAGTGTGTTAATTATTTTGTAAATATAAACTTTTATTTCATATAAATGTGAAATAGGTTAATAAAGTTAAAATAATTTTCATAAACGCAAAAAACTCCTGCATTAAAGAATACAGGAATTTAAACACTAAGGATGAAAAAAATATACTGATAAAAGCCAATACAGCTTAAAACCAAGTATATGAACGTATTATTTTTGAAGTGATTTGGTTCTTTGCAAATATCACAATTATAACCAAGTCACCCGTTATAGAATTATCAGATATTGTTACACAATTATAAGTCTATTGTTCGTGAATTATAAACTCCATGAGATAATCGTCCATCACGAAATCATTCCCGATATCAAATACTCCTTCGTCGTAGATCCGGTATCCTTGAGATTCGTAAAATTGTCTTGCGGCATTAAATTTATTTACATTTAAGATTATTCTGCCATCTCCAGCTTCAAGTGTTTTGTCTGCCAAAAAAGCGAGTGCTTTTTTCCCAAATCCTTTTCCTTTACTCTCGGGAACCAAATAAATCCTGTGGAGTTTTGTTGTTTGATTTTCGTAGGCATTTTCGTAGCCTATAAATCCTTCAAAAGAGTTACTTTCTCCATCTTTAATAAGATAATAATGATAATGAGGGTGCTGCAAATGCCCTGCAATCTCTTCTGTAGAATACATTGTACCCAACATATACTCCATCTGTTCAGCCGAAAGTATTTCTGCATAGGCATTTTCCCATGACCTTCTGGCTAAATCCTGAATTAAAGGAATGTCATTTTCTGTTGCTTTTACTAATTCCATAATTTTATCATTAAAAAAAGTGAAAGGCACGAACCTTTCACTTTATGTTATTTAATTTATTGACAGATAACGTAACCGCATATTTATTTTTAACGTCTTACGTATCTTAAATATTCGCCATTTCAGCTTTTATTTTCGCGTAAAGTCCTTCTGATGCTGCTACGAGAGGAAGTCTTAAATAATTTTTAATAATTCCTTTTTCTGTCAAAATCACTTTAATTCCACATGGATTTCCTTCGGCAAAAATCAATCTTGTGATTTCCACAAGTTTGTTATGAATTTCATAAGCTTCCTTTACTTTTCCATCCAAAGCTAACTGAATCATAGTAGAAAACTCTTTTGGATATGCTTGTCCTATAACGGAAATAACTCCTTCACCCCCTGCCAAAGTTACAGGCAATGCATATTCATCATCTCCCGATACTAATGA
Source organism: Chryseobacterium sp. LAM-KRS1 (assembly GCF_013184525.1). Taxonomy (GTDB): domain Bacteria; phylum Bacteroidota; class Bacteroidia; order Flavobacteriales; family Weeksellaceae; genus Chryseobacterium; species Chryseobacterium proteolyticum. The sequence goes on along the minus strand of NZ_JAAOIZ010000006.1, from coordinate 174,439 downwards.
AAAACCTTCAGGCTTCTTTCTTAAAATATCGAAATATTGAAGAATGTTCGGAGCGGCTTCCTTAATTAAGAATAAATTAGGAAATTCTTTAGCCAATCGAATCGTAGTATCTGCCTCTATATTTTGTCCTGTTCGGGAAGGCACGTTATAGATAATGATCTTTTTTCCTGTAGAAGCCAGAGCTTTATAATGCTGATAAAGCCCCTCCTGATTAGGTTTATTATAATAAGGAGAAACTGATAAAACTGCTTCAAATGATGAAAGATCCGTTTCTTCAATTTGTTTTTTTACTTCAAGAGTATTGTTCCCTCCAATTCCCAGAACCAAAGGAAGGCGTTTACTATTTACCTTAATGATATGATCTGTAACCTGTTTCTTCTCCTCTGCAGAAAGTGTTGCAGCTTCCGCTGTAGTTCCTAAAACAACTAAATAACTGGTTCCGTTTTCAATGTTATATTCAACAAGTTTTGTTAAACTATCAAAATCAACGGATAAATCTTCATTAAAGGGTGTTACCAAAGCCACACCTACTCCTTTTAAAATGCTCATCTGTTAGAATTATTTTTGTCAAATTTAATAATTTCGACTAAGAATTTATAATAAATAATAATGTTTTATTCTACATATAATTATATTTGCATATACTAAAAGAAATTATGAAAAATAAATTCTTATTGCTGGGAATTGCCTTGGTTTCGCTTACTTCTTGTAAAACAATTCCTTTACAGGTAGCAAATGTGGAAACACAAAAGAATATTTCCATTAATAAAGATCTGAAGAATGATGAGGCTTTTGTAAAAGTTATTGAACCTTATAAACAAAAACTGGATCGGGAAATGAATCAAAAAATTTCCCATACGAACACAGATCTTACCAAACAAGGTGATAACAGCAATCTGGGAAATCTTTTAGCTGATTATACTTTTGAAGGAGCCAATGAATGGGCAAAGTCACACCTGCAAAAGAATGTTGACGCTGCTCTCATCAATATAGGAGGTATTCGCACTTCCATTGGCAAGGGTGATATTTTACTCAAAAATGTATACGAAGTGATGCCATTCGAAAATGAAGTGGTCATTGTTAAAATGAAGGGATCCGACTTGCAGGGTTTATTTGAATACTATGCAAAAAATGAGGTCAATAATCCGGTTTCTCACTTGTATATAGAAACTCAAAACGGCAAACCGTCCAAAACTTTAATTGACGGAAAAACCATTAATTCAAGTCAGGATTATTATATTGCAACTTCTGATTATTTAGCATTAGGAGGTGATAACATGAATTTCTTTGCAAAAGGGGAATCAATTTCTACGGGAATTAAAATGAGAGATCTTTTTATTGATTGTTTTAAGAAAAACCCCCAGATTGTTCCCAATACAGATGTTCGTTTAAATTTTATCGGTAAGAAATAATGGATAGAAAAAGATTTATAAAAACAATTGGTGGCGGGACTATGGCAATGGCTTTAGCTCCCAATATGATGATGGCTGAAGATTTCGGACTGAGTACCTTATCTTCAACAAATAAACTTACTATTCTTCATACCAATGATCAGCACAGCAGAATAGAACCTTTTGATGAAAGTTATACAAAAAATCCTAATCAGGGAGGTTTTGCAAGAAGAGCAAGTTTAATACAGCAAATCAGAAGTAAAGAAAACAATGTATTGCTTCTTGACTCGGGAGATATATTCCAGGGAACACCATACTTTAATTTCTTTGGCGGCGAACTTGAATTCAAATTAATGTCCATGATGAAATATGATGCTTCTACCATGGGGAATCATGATTTTGATAATGGATTACAGGGGTTTCTGAATGTTTTGCCTAATGCACAGTTTCCATTCATCTGCTCGAATTACGATTTTAAAAATACAGTTTTAGATGGTAAAACATCTCTCTATAAAATCTTCAATAAAAACGGAATCAAAGTAGGGATTTTCGGAGTAGGCATTCAATTGGAGGGGCTAGTGGGTAAAAAACAATATCAGGAAACTGTATATTCGAATCCGATTGAAGTTGCACAACATTATTCAAACTTTTTGAAAAATGAACAAAAATGTGATCTTGTAATTTGCTTATCACATATTGGCTACGATTACAAAGGAGAGCCCGATAAGGTAAGTGATAAGATACTGGCTGCAAGTACAGAAAATATCGATCTGATTTTAGGAGGACATACCCATACATTTTTACCGGAACCCCAAACCTTTAAAAACCGTCAAGGAAAAAATGTCCTGGTAAATCAGGTGGGATGGGCAGGACTTCTTTTAGGCAGAATAGATTTCCACTTTGACAATAACAAAAACGTACAACATATCTCCTGGAATAATCAGGTAATAGATAGCAGTATAATAGCATAATATGAAAAAACTCTCCATAATTTCCCTTGGTATTTTAGCATGCTTTCAAATGGCTAATGCTCAGGTTATCTCTTCAAAAAAATGGGCGGATATATTCTCCTACAACAATGTTATCTCCATGAAAGAAGATAATGGGAAAATAATTGCAGCTGCAGAAAACGGGCTATTCTATTATACCATCTCGACAGGTGAAATTACGAAGTTATCCAAAGCAAACGGCCTTCATGAAGTAGGTATTTCTGCTTTTGATTACAATGCTCAAACCAAGATCGGACTTATTGGTTATCAAAACGGCTCCTTGGATATTGTTACTCCGGACGGTGTTACTTATGTTGTAGATATCCCCATTGCTACAGGATACAACGGAAGCAAAAAAATCAATCATATATCAATTACAGGAGATAAGGCTGTTATTTCAGTTGGCTATGGAGTCTCTATTTTTGATCTTAGAAAAAAAGAGTTTAACGATTCTGCTTTTTTTCTTGCAGGAGGTGTATATGAAGCGAGTAATGAAGCAACTATCGTAGATAATAAGGTATATTCTGTAACGAATACTGGTTTAAAGAGCCATGAAATGAATACGACTTTTCCGGTATTTTCTACCTGGACAACTGATGTCCCGGGAACATTTACCCAAATCGATTCTGATCCTGTTATTAGCTTTTCTTCTGCAACTACAGCATACATCTTTAATAATGGTGTCTCTACTCCACTATCACAGACTTTTGGAAAAGTACAGGATATCGTAGTGAGTTCAAATGGCATTATTGTTACCGATCAGAGTAGGATTTACACTTTCAATACCAACGGAAACTATGTTGGGACTGCGAGTGTAGGAGAAGAATGTAATACCGCTATAAGGACAGGTTCGAAGATATATGGAGGAACCATTCTTTCGGGAATTAAAGATGAAACCAATAATGCATTTAAACCGGATGGTCCCTATTTCAACTATGCTTATAAACTTAATTTATATGGTGAAAATCGAATTTTAGTTTCAACCGGAGGTAGAGAAGCAAGATTCAACACTCCTATAAGTAATCCTAGAAACCCCGGTTTCTACTACTTTAACGGAATGCAATGGATATATTCATCTTATTTTATAGGACAAACACAGTCATTTAATATTTTAGATGCTGTGGCCGATCCGAGCAATTTGGATGAAGTCTATTTCACCAACTATGTATATGGAGGACAAGGTATTTACAAAATGAAATACAACAGCACGAATAAAGATTTTGATTTTACTAAATATTACAGCTTATCACCACCTAATAACTTTGCCTATAGACCTGTAGGCTTAACTTATGATGATCAAAATAACTTATTTGCTACTGTAGGTTTTATGGATAATGGATCTATGGCTATAGTTCCGTATGATAAAACTGCTGACAATTTTATTATAAAGGAAGTAGCAGGTCTGAGCCACGGTGTGCAGAAAGCTCTATATTATGAAAATCTTTTATGGGTACCGATCCCAAGGACGAACAACTTTTTAGTATATGATTATAAAAAGACTCCAACAAACGTATCTGATGATACCGCTTATATCCTGACTCAAGCCAGCGGATTTCCAACCAATTCAGGAGGAACGGTTTCTGTCGCCATTGATAAAGCCGGAGATGCGTGGATCGGTTCTGACACAGGACTACGTATTTTATCCAATGCAGTAACAGCCATTAAAGAACCCAATCCTACTGTAAACCCTATTATCATAGAGCAGAATAATCTAGGTGAGGAGCTTTTCCGTGATTCTCAAATTCTACAAATAGAAGTAGATGCAGGAGATTATAAATGGATTTCAGTAGATGGTGGAGGAGTATATTATCTGTCTTCAGATGGACAAAGAACCATAAAGCATTTTACAAAGGAAAATTCACCATTGCCTACGAATAGCATCACTGATATTAAAGTAGACCGAAAAACAGGAAAGGTATATTTTGCTTCTTACAATGGAATTGTAACCTACCAGGGAGATGTAGCGGATGTAACTTCGGGCTTCGGAAATGTAGTGGTGTACCCGAATCCTGTGGTATATTCCAATTTCAAAGGAAAAGTTACAATCAAAGGTCTGGCAGAAAAAACAAACATAAGAATAACTGATGTTGCAGGAAACGTTATTCACTCGGCAGTAGCAAGAGGTGGTTATTATGAATGGGACCTTAATAATCAGCGAGGAACCAGAGTAGCATCAGGTATCTATTTTGTCTTAATGACCAATGAAGATGGTTCTGATAAAGCGACCGCCAAAATAGCTGTGGTTAATTAATGAATTCACAAAAAGGATTTTTACTTTCATTTATCAAATACGGGGAAAATGATGCGGTTCTTCATTGCTTTACAGAAGAGGAAGGCTTTCAGACTTTTTTCCTGAAGGGGATTTACTCCAAAAGAAATAAGAAAAAAGCATTATTGCTTCCGTTAAACCAACTCAGTTTTTCCATTCCTGTAGGAAAAAGTAGCGGAATACCGTCCGTTACCAGATTCGAGTTGGTAAAAAACAACGATATTTACACCGATATAAAGATCAATACTGTAGTTTTCTTTATTTCAGATTTTCTTAATCAGATCCTGAGAAATGAACATAAAAATTCCAATCTTTATTTTTCCATTGACGAGTTTATTGATGAACTCTCTCTAAAGAATTATCAATCCCATTTGATTTTTTTAATTAAAATTTTAAAAATCCAGGGTGTAGCACCCCTACTCGACCATCACCAGTATCTGGATCCGGAAACAGGAACTTTTTCACCTCAACCGGCTCATCAATTATTCAGCCATGAGATCTCAGCCGCTTGGAAATCTATTATTTCTTCACAGAATCCTTATGAATTAAAAATTCATTCAGCATTAAGAAAGGATCTCCTGGATAGTATATTGGTTTATTACCATTACCATATTACAGACTTTAAGATTCCAACTTCCCTGGAAGTGATCCAGCAGATATTTGAATAAGTAAATTACACAATCATAAGTTCATTTTTATTATGGTTGTCATCGGTTTATGTTGTAAGGTAGCTGAATTGTGAAATTGTATTTAATACATTATTATTCTGCTCGCTTGCTTTTTAGCCAATTGCTCCCAGCTCAACTATTTCGTTTCTTCCGGCAATTCCGTTTGAGATTCCGCTATTTCCTTTTTGGGGAATTTTGGTTGAAGAATTTTAGATATCAGTCCGGTCCATCCTGTCTGATGAGAAGCTCCTACTCCACGCCCTGTATCACCGTGGAAATATTCATAAAAAAGAATGTAATCCTTAAAATCAGGATCTGTCTGAAACCTTGGATACTGTGAATTGACCGGCCGATCTCCATTTTCATCTTTAAGGAATATTTTTGCGAGTCTTTTACTTAGAGCATCTGCAATCTCCTCAAGATTAGAATAATTTCCACTGCCAGTAGGATATTCTACCATAAAATCAGGACTATAATAAAAGAAAAAACTTTGAAGACTCTCAATAATCAGAAAATTAATAGGAAACCAGATAGGACCTCTCCAGTTACTATTTCCACCAAAAAGCCCACTATCACTTTCTGCAGGTGTATATTTTACAGAATAATCAACCCCATTGAGATTAATTGTATAAGGATTTTTTTCATATACTTTGGATAGTGCGCGCACACCATAATCACTTAAAAACTCGTTTGGATCCAGCATCCTGTTGAGAAGCCTCTTTAAGCGATGTCCTCTCAACAGAGAAAGCAAATGCTTTGAATCCTGCCCCTTCACTTCCCAGTGCGAAACAAGGGCTGCCAGTTCGGGTTTGTTTTCCAATACCCAATGCATCCTCTTTTTAAAATTAGGAAGTTTTTCAATCACCTCATCGTCAATTACCTCAACCGCAAACATAGGAATGAGTCCCACTATTGTCCTTAATTTAAGATACATATGATTTCCATCACTGGAAGAAATAGCATCATAAAAGAACTCATCTTCTTCGTCCCAGAGGCCAAAGTTTTCATCACCCATATTATCAAGAGAATGGGCGATAGAAAGGAAATGTTCAAAGAATTTCATTGCCATCTCTTCATAAACCCTGTTATAGAGAGCAAGCTCTAAGGCAATTCTCATCATATTGAGCGCAAACATGGCCATCCAACTGGTTCCATCCGCCTGTTCCAGCTGTTCTCCATTCGGGAGTGTACTGTTTCTGTCGAAAACGCCTATATTATCAAGTCCTAAAAATCCGCCTTCAAAAATATTATTCCCGTTGTTATCCTTTTTATTCACCCACCATGTAAAGTTCATCAATAGCTTCTGGAAAGCACTTTCCAGAAATTCAAGATCAGGCTTATCCTTCAGATATTCATCGATTTTAAAAACTTTAAAAACCGCCCAGGCATGAACCGGTGGGTTTACATCACCGAAATCCCACTCATAGGCGGGTAACTGCCCGTTAGGATGCATATACCATTCGAACAGGAACAACTTTAACTGATATTTAGCAAAATCGGGATCAATCAATGAAAAACTTATGGCATGAAATGCCAGATCCCAGGTTGCATACCATGGATATTCCCATTTATCAGGCATCGAAATGATATGTTCATTATTCAGATGTTTCCAATCGTAATTTCTTATTCTCCCACGGGATTTAGGTGGAGGCATTTCTGCAGGATCACCTTTCAGCCACTTTTCAACATTATAATGATAATACATTTTATTCCACAACAAGCCTGCAAATGCCTGCCTCTGAATCAGCTTTTCATCATCAGACCGGATTCCTTTCTGGATGTCATTATAAAAATCATCAGATTCTTTTTTTCTTGAATTGAAAATTGCCTCAAAATCCTGAAATGGTTCTGATAATTCTTTATCGGAGAGCCGAAACTCAAAGGTTTTTGTTTCTCCTGCTTTAAAATCATCTTCAATATAAAAAGAGGCTTTTGTTCCCTTATTCTCCGGATTTATGGCCGATAAATTCTGATTAATAATAAAGTCATTAATTCCGTCCTTACAGTATCTTGATTTATTAGCCGAACGATATATCCGTTCATTATTGGTCTCATTATCACAAAACAATGTTTTCCGGGATTGTTTGGAATAGATATTTCTGACCTCAAGATCCTTATGCTCAATTTTAATCTTTGAAAATTCTTTTGAGCTTAGCAGAGGCTTATAATCATCATATCCCCAACTCCAGGTATTCCTGAACCAAAGTGTTGGTAAGATGATAAGCGGAACTTCATTTTCAGATTTATTGGTAACCGTTAATTGTATTAAAATATCATTTGCCCCTTCTTTAGCATATTCAATGAAGATATCGAAGTATTCGTTTCTTTCAAAAATACCGGTATCTATCAATTCATATTCATCTTCATTTTTACTTCTTCCTGCATTGATGTTTAGCAGATCTTCATATGGAAAAGCATTCTGAGGATATTTATAAAGCATTTTCATGTAGGAATGGGTAGGTGTGGAATCGAGGTAATAGAAATATTCTTTAACATCTTCACCGTGATTTCCCTGGCCGTTTGAAAGACCAAAGAAACGCTCCTTTATCATCTTATCTTTTTTATTCCAGAACCCTATGGAAAACACCAATTTCTGCCAGTCATCACAAATCCCGCAAATCCCTTCTTCCCCCCAACGATATGCCTTCGCTTCAGCAATATCATGATTGGTATAGTTCCAGGCATCTCCATTCGCACTATAATCTTCACGTACCAATCCCCATTCCCTATTGCTTACATAAGGACCCCATTTTTTCCATTGTATATCAGAAAGTCTCTGCTGTTCTGTCATATATGTAGTTTTAAGAATGAAATAGTAAATTAAAGGCAAATCATTATTTATCCGCCTGTGGAAAAGCTTTCAAAAGTCGTCATTCCTCCATCTACAAAAATGCTGGTTCCTGTTATATAATCTGCAAGATCACTCGCCAGAAAAGCGGCCAGGTTTCCGATATCTTCCGGTTGTCCGATTCTATTGTATGGAATTAGATTAAGAAGACTGTTGAGTGCTTCCGGAGTATCCCAGGCATTTTTATTTATTGGTGTCTGGATAGCCCCAGGACAAATAGAATTAACTCTAATTTTTTGTGCTCCATACTCTTGTGCCAGGGTTTGCATCAGCATACGGATAGCCCCTTTACTTGATGCATAATTGGCGTGGCCTCCCCATGGAATAATTTCATGGACAGAACTGATATGAATGATTTTCCCACAAGCCTTAGAACGAGAAAGATCTATTCCCCTGCGAAGAAACTCCTTAATTGCTTCTCTGGCACAAAGAAATTGTCCGGTAAGATTAACCCCAATTACAGCATTCCACTGATCCATGGTCATTTCGGTGAATTGAGCATCTTTCTGAATCCCGGCGTTATTAACAAGAATATCCACAGTTCCGAATCGGGAAATCACTTCCTGAAACATAGCGATCACCTGATCTTCTTTCGAAACATCACACTGATAGGTGATTCCTTTTCCTCCAGCATCCGTTATTTCTTTTAAGACAGCTTTGGCTTCCTCAACGGATCTTTCTGAAGAATGATTAACAATGACCGTGGCACCTGCTGAAGCTAAGGATTTAGCGATTCCTGTACCTATTCCACTTGATGCTCCCGTAACGACAGCCACCTGATTATGAAGGGATATTTCCATATTTTTTATTTGATGTTACTCAAAGTTAGTGGAAAGATCGCGCCAAGCAGAATTTTTTTACTTTAAAATTTTCTTAAAGTTTTTTATACATCAGCCGTTGCGGACCACTCCGTCCCATTCTGGTTTTCCCCTCGAATATGTAGCCTACTTTTATGTACAGCTCATATGCAGAAATATTGTTTTCGTTGACAGCAAGAACGATTTCATCACAATCTTTAAAATGATTTTTTACAAAATCATCTACAAGGCTCATAGCAGCTTTTCCAATGCCTCTCCCCTGAAAATCGGGATTAATAGACAATGATCTTAATAAAACAGATTTCGGATTATGGGTAAGATCCAGTTTATCATCACCGAAATCCAAGGCAAAATAGCCTGCAGGATTCTCATTTTCAAAGATCGTCACAGAAAATCCCTTACCATCATTTCTTTCTCTGATTCTCTCTATAGCAAATTCGGCAGTTGATGTATACTGCGATTGAACGTCATCCAATGTATAGTTAACTCCGGAAAAATCTTCGGGCTTGTAAAATTCTAAATGAATCATATTAATGGTGGTAAATATCGTTATACATTACTCCGGCACGGATCTCCACAGGTAGTTTATTTTCTTCGGGAACAACCGGACAGTTATAATCATAAGCGTTATATGCACAATACGGTTGATAAGACTGGTTAAAATCCAGAATAAGAGTGTTTCCTTTCGGAATTTTAAGGTCCATATATTTTCCGCCACCATAAGTTTCTTTTCCATTGGTCAGGTCACGGAAAGGAAGGAAAAGATAGTCTTTATATTTTTCTTGTTTTAAAAGATCCAGACTTTGATATAAAGTAAGCGTATACTCCTGCCCTTCCAACGTAAAGCTAGCCTTACCATATTCTTTATATTGCTTAGTCTTTCCTGATGAAGTAGGAATTTCAAACGGTTCAGCATTAGCTGTTCGTACCAGCTTAGCTTCTACTCTGTATTTTAGATCCACAGGAAAAAAAGGATGTGCTTTAAAATTTGTAAAATTATCTCCTCTTAAAGGAGTTTCTTTAGGATTTAAATACTCCGCATTAAGGTTCTTCTGGAATTTTTTGATTTCAGCTTTCTCCTTAAGGATTGATTTCTGTGAAAAAACGAAACAAGGAAACAGCAGCAATAGTAACAGGTATCTTTTCATTATTCATCTATTAAAGGTTAAAATTACAATAAAAAGTCCCATTAATTTTAATTAAAAATTATAATTTTTTGTGTTTTTCTAGCATAGTTTTTGGAAAATAACGAACATGAATAGAAAAGAGTTCATTAAAACAGGTATCATTGGAATATCTGGCTTTTACTTTTTAGGTACGCATCTTTTATATGGTTCCGCTCCAAAATCTCCTGAAAAAACAGAAATTTTGGATGCCCCTGTCATTATTATCGGTTCCGGATACGGAGGCGCCGTAGCAGCTTTACGCTTATGTGAGGCGGGAAAAAAAGTATTAATGCTTGAAATGGGACTGAATTGGGAAAAATCCGGGATTCCTTTTTCCAACTTATTAAAACCCCGAGAAAGTGCTGCATGGCTGAAAAAGAAGACCATTGCACCCTTTATGAACCTGTTCTCTTTAAAACCTTTTACAGGTGCATTGGACCGACTGGATTTTGAACATATCAATATCTGGACGGGAAGAGGTGTTGGTGGAGGATCTATCGTAAATGGCGGAATGGCTGTAACCCCTAAAGAAAGTTATTTTAAAGAAGTTTTTCCACAGCTTGATGCCGAAAAGTTTTATGATTACTATTTTCCTCTCGCCAGAAAAGAGCTGAAGGTCAATGTGATTGATGAACAGTTTTTGCATGATTGTCCTTATTATAAATTTACAAGAGTAGGTGAAGAAGAGGCTCATAAAGCAGGCTTTAAAACCATCCGTGTTCCGAATGTGTATGATTTCAAATACATGGAGAGAGAATATAAAAATGAAGTTCCGAGATCTGCGCTTAATACAGAAGTGATCTATGGAAATAATCACGGTAAAAACAGTCTTGATAAAACGTATTTAAAAAAAGCATCAGACACGGGAAATCTTGAAATACTGGATCTCCATTCAGTTAATTCCATCAAATTAAATGATGACAAAAGTTATACACTGGATGTCAAACAGATCAATACCTCTGGAGAAGTAATCAAAGAGAAAATTTTTCATTGTAAAAAGCTGATCGTATCTGCAGGAACTATGGGAACTTTAGAGCTTCTTTTAAAATCCCATGCGAAAAACCAGCTTACACTCAACAGTAATGTAGGGGAAAATTGGGGTAATAACGGAAACTTTATGACCGGTAGAAACTGGGTCAGACCTCTGTCCGGAGGTACAGGAGTTCAGCAATCCACTATTCCTGTAGGTGGAGTTGACAACTGGGAAGATAAAGAACATCCTTTTTTCACGGAGATTGCACCATTGCCAATGGGTATGGATGTAGCTACTGCACTATATCTGCTAATCAACAGGGTTGATAAAAAGGGAAAGGTATCTTTTGATACCACAACTCAAAGACTCCATATTGACTGGAATGAAAGTCATACAAAAAAGATGAGAGAGAATGCAGATTATTTTATCCGGAAAATGAACCGGGCTAATGGAGGTACCAGAAGCCATTTTCTTTTTAAAAATGGTTTTGGGCCTAATATATGTTATCATCCGTTAGGAGGTTGTGTATTAGGTGAAGCCACCACTCAATATGGTAAATTAAAAGATCATGAAAATCTTTTCATCCTGGACGGATCTTTAATTCCGGGAACCATTGGCGTGAATCCTTTTGTAACGATTGTTGCAATTACTGAATACTGCATTGAAAACCTAATCCGGCAAAATGAATTCGACTAATCCTGAGTCTTTATCATCGTAAGGTACTTTCGTACTTTACTTTCGTGCTCTTCAGGATATGAAGTTTTGAGCTTTCTGGCTAGGTCAGTTCCTATTTCATGAAAAAGATCTGCATATGCCAATAAAGCATTCCAGTTTTCTTCAATACTACTTCCGGAAAAAGTAGCTTCAATCCTTTTCCATAGATCTGGAGACAAATACTTTTTGAAAAGTCTTCCGTGTTTATTTGTCGTTATATTGTTCCATCCGTTTTCACTGGCAATATACCATTCCAACAAAGGAACAAGATAATCAGTTCTGATTACATCCTCACTCATAAATTTAGCATAAAAAATATCTTCACGCTTAAGGCATTTTGCCACATAAGTTGTGTCCCACCAGAAATCATTCATCAGTTGCTGAAACCTTTCCGTTGTGGGTTTTTTAATCATCACAGACTGATAAGTCGGGTCCTTCAGATTCTTTGTCAACTCATCTTTGTCGATCAGAACTTTATAGCCTACGTCCCAATCTTCAGGAAGCTCATCTTTTTTTATTTCTTTTATAAATTCAGATTTTTCATAGAGTTTGAAGTCCACTTTCACAAGATCTTCATACAAAACCATTTTCATTGCATGGACTCCGTCAAAAAATGTTTCATCTTCTTCCACCATTGAAATGGGCGCCCCAAAAAGTTCCAACCATGTCTTGTCAGATTCATATGGTTTCATTTTTTCAAAGACAAGTTCAATATCCAGATCACTAAAATCATCAACAGGAGCATAAGGATTTACTAATGAGCTGGTTAACAAAACAGCACGAATATCCGAATTCGTTTTCGCCCAGTCAATGATCTGTTGTAATTTTTTTTCTCTGGTTTTCATTTAATAAGATTCTGATATTTTCACTCTGTATACATCCATTGCATTTCTCTTGATGGATTGTACAAAAAATCCACCTTCTTCAGGAATGACTTCTTTAAGATCAAAACTTTTACAATCTTTTGGTAACCCTGAAAATATGAGTGTAAACCAAAAATCCCGCATAAAAGGAACCGGAGTCCAATCCGGAAATATTGTAATATTTTCAGCGTGGATCAGCTTACTTTGATGCTCCGAACTGTTATCAAAAAGATACGTGGTATTCCATATCCGGATCAGGTTGCCCAAAAAAGGAGAGGCCGGGAAGCAGCAGTGCACAATAACCTGCTTCTCCTCTTCCACTTTTGTCTTAAGGGATTCAAGAAGTTCTCTGGCAATAATAGGCTTTACAACAATTTCTTCCACGGCTTTATATGAATTGCAAATAATATATCCTGCAAATTTATTTAAATTTCAATTGAAATGTATATTTTGAATGGATTATGATTGTGTTAAGGAATTTTTATTGGAAAAGTACTTTACAATATAAAAGCCAATTCATGGAATTGGCTTTTTTGTTCATCTTGATATTAATTTATTGATACTGTTTTAAAATAAGCAAACTATTTATTCTTTACTTTCGTAATAAATAATCTAATTCATCGAGTTCTTCACTTCTCCAATTTTGTCTTGTACAAAATACTTTACATAGTTTTGCAGTACTGAAAATTTCTTTTTCTAACTTCTTAAATTTTATCTGTTCTTTAAATATAATTTTTTCTGTTCTGTGATTTTCAATACATTCAATTAGACAATTATCTTTATCTGTAATTTTAATTCTTACATAAAAAGAACCATCAAAAAACAAAAGATCTGCATATTCAGAAATCCCCAATTTAATATTGTTAATTGATTTAATCCAGTTGTTCATAATTACAATTACAAAGTCATTCCAGTTTTTTTCTGGGAAAGAAAAATCACCAAAGTCCAAATAGACAACCCCTGTAATAGTCTCTTTATATTTTTCGAAAGAGCTTTCATTTGTAGATATTTTTACTGTATTCATATTATTTTCTTATCGGATAAGCCGTTTCTATTGTTTTGGTTTTTGTATTTACCCACATTTCAATATCATTTCCTTGAAGAAGTACTCTCTCCTCTTGTGTTTTAATTCATTTATCATTCCTTAGTATTTTTATTTTTTTGTGATACTAAATCAACTGCATTTACATCGTGGATAACCAGAAGACCACAATCATATTTTTCACATCATTGACGCTTTTTTCTCCAAAAGAAAAATTCAATGAATTTTAAACACAAAACTCACCGTTTTACGGTGAGTTTGTTTTTATCTACCGGTACGAGCGGGACGCTCGCACTAACAAGAGGGGATTATTCTCTATCTTGATAATTCTTTGACAATTCTTTATAGTCTTCTTTAAGCTCATTATCAAAATTTAACATATCATCTAATATATTTACCTGTTGTCCAATAGAGGTGAATATATCTGAATTATCTCCAAAAGAACTCAAAAATTTTTCTTTCATTTCCAAAGATATGAATCCTGCAATCGCAATTTCCCACTCTCTTGAACCTATAATTGCCCAATCATCTGAATCAGAAAAAAATGATATTTCGTTTGAGTTTATACCAATAGCATCTGCAGTGTTTACACCAGGGTCTTTATACATAATATAATTAAAATCATCGTAACTTTTATTTGTTTCTAATTCAAAAACACTATACTTATTAAAATGTATAAAAAAATAGTCTTCAGGTGAAGGATCAATTGTATAGAAAAATAACTTCCCGTTTTTAATCTTATTCAAAAAAGATATTATTCCTTCAAAAAATATCTCTTCAAAAATATAGTCAAAATCAAAAGCTATAAAGTACTTAAAGTTATTGTTAAAAGAGTTTTTTTCAAATGAGATATAATCAGGAAATAACTTTTTCATTCTCGATTTATAATGTTCAAACTCTTTTCTATCAACTACAAAATTTTCCATATTTATGGTTTTAGTCGTATTTTAATATCTGTTTTACCTACTCCATCTGGATTTTTTTTGAAATCAGCGGTAGGGTTTCCTCTCTTATCATTTCTAAGGTTATAAGAAGTTTTCCCATTAGAATAAGTTCTTGATTTTCCATCTTCCGAACTTTTGGTCTTTTTATAACCCGATTTTTCTAAGTTACCCACAAAATCCCCCTCAGAAACATTTGTTTCTTTGTTATTAACAGCTCTTTTACCTGTTTTGTCTACATATTCGGAATTGTCTCCTTCTTGGGGTATTTCAACACCATTCACATCCTTATCCTCTTCAGCAGTATCTTCAGTCTTTAAATTTCTCATTCCCACACCGGGATCTGCAATAGTAGTATATCCCGTGCTTGGTGGTACAAATTGGTTATATGTCCACCAAACTCCGGCTCCTATTAACATTCCCGCTGCTACTATATCTGCAGGACCAGGTACGGGAGAATCAGCTTGTGAAACTAACAAAGCTGCCATAGCTAAACTTCCGGGACCAGAATTATTACTCTTAGCTTTCCCCGCAAGAGTTACTTGAGTGATAACGGAACTGCCATTGCTTACATCACTCCATGTTTGCCCATTCCATTTAAACGTTCCATCCACATCAGTCCATGTTTCTCCTTTAAATTTACCATCCCGGTCTGGATAAGCTAATTCTCCTTGCATTCCAGTAGGGTCCCAAAAACTTATTGGGTTATTCCAAACGTAACTATAGGCCTCGTGAGTGTATTGACTTCTCGGATCCACCACGCCCCATCTACCAATATCTGGCATATACATCCTTGCTCCATAATCATACATACCAGTCTCCTGAAGCTCCTTTCCGTTGTATTTATACTGGTAAACAGAATTCCCACCTATATTATTATAACGTTCATGTTTTAGTCCAAAAGGATAGTAATTGTTCTCCTCAATTGCTTCTACTCCTGCACCATTATTCATATAGCTTAATCTTACATTTCCTAAATGGTCGGTATAATTGTAAATATACTTGTTTTTTGCAAAATCAAAATAACCTCCTGATGAAGGAACAAATTGCAGCACTCCATCTTGATATTGAAATCCATCCAAATAGTCTATCTGAGCTATCCCTGTAATCCCAGCTCCAGAGATTATCTTTTTAATCTTTACCCCATCAGCCCGATAGATATAATTAATGATCTGACTTGAAGTACCTGTACCTTTCGTTACATTATCGGGTAAATTTAAATAATTGTAGACGATTTTATTGATTCCTTTATCCAAATGGTTGGTCATCCTCCCATTATTGTCATAGCTTATTACTTTACCCAATGCATTATAGCCAGATGGATTATTAACAACCCCTGTTGGTAATGTAATAGCTGAAAGCCTATTACTTTGATTGTTATTTTCATAATTATAAATCAAATCATCAATTACTTCCGCTGTCATTCCTTGCGAAGGTTTAGAGTACCTTTTAAGGGTTTGAATATTCCCATTGAGATCATATGTCAATTCTTCGTTAAAGAACTTATTCTGTATAACTGATAAACCAGGTTCTGAATAAAGCCCTTTATTCATTCTATTTAAAGCATCATACTGATAATTATATCTCCTTAATATACCATCATTGGAAGTGATCCAATCCACTTCCGAGATACTCCCATTAAATTTTCCCGGCACAATATCAGGAGATTCAGGATTATTATATTTTATAGAATACCCAAAAAGTTTCCCATTGAGAGCCTGAGGGTCATTAATATGAGTCATCCAACCACGTATATTGTAAAAGTAATCTATACTTTGAAGAGGACTAGATGGCACAGTTCCACCTACTTTTTTATTTCTCAATTGGGAAAGCTCATTATAGTCATTCTGAGCTAGGATTTCTTCGGGGTTATTATCAATTTTATGCTTATGAATCTTCAGTCGGTTCTGGTGATCATAAGTAAATGTTTCAGTGATTATTTTTTTAGGATCCCCTGTAAGCCTTGTATGTTCGGTTGTAATGGTTTGAGGAACCCCTGTAAAATCTAATTGAGAATCTGTTTTGGTATAACCTCCCAAATGATTAATAGAATAAGTTCCAGTAACTCTACCCCTATTATCATAATAAGTATAGCTTTTAGTCCAATTATCATCCTCAATATTTTTGACCAAGCTCATAACAGGTAAACTTTTTGTGCTTACAGAATTCCCTGTTGAATTATCTGTCAAAGCATTTGAGGGAAATGGAGGATTAAAGTTATACGGTGGATATGTATCATAATAGTTAATACTCAGAAGTCTGCTTATAGTATTAGGATAGCTTGAAGTTCCATTATCATAATACACCGACATCCCGGTTCCACTATCTGTAAATCCAATGGTATTATTAGAAGTTCTGGTTACATTATTACTTCCCTTCGCATTTGCCGCTGTCTGTTCTTGTAATCTTCCGGCAGGACCGTAAACCTGATCCGAAGTATAGATCCCTGTATATGCAGGTCTTCCAAACTGATCATATTTAGTAAAAAGCCATTGTTTATTAGCTCCCATTACAGCATCCTGGGTCATGATTAATCTATCCTGCATATCATAGACCATATATTCCCAGCCTTTGCCTGGAAGTTTCTTAAGTACTAATCTACCTCTTCCATCATATCGGTATGAATAACAAAGGGTACTCAATACAGCATTTATATCTGAAGCTTTAGTGGCCATTGGTGGAACTACAAAAGCAAGCTGATCGTATTCATTATAAACATAATAAGTATCAGCATTTTCTGAAGCGCTAAGAACTTTTCTCACTAAAATAGTTTGCCCTTGACCGTTTTTAAATTCTATAGATTGGTTTCCATCTTCATCTGTAACTGTATTTTTATACAACTGGTTAGCTGGATAACTTCCTGACAGACTTAAAGCAGATGCTGTTGTCCCACTTGACCAGCTCGTTGTGGCTGTATATTTTTTAACTTCATCAGCTGCATTGGCATCGTACAGAAAAGTAACAGGCTTTCCATTCCATGCTGTTCCTATTTGTCTCTGTTCTAATATCCTATTTAAAGGAGAATTCTCTATAATTTTTTCTGAAAAAATCTTTTCCTGACCATAGATATCAGGTTGAGTAGCATTTGTTAGAGGGTTGGGGACAATTGCCCCGTTTAGGGTTTGTCCTTGTGGAACAGGTAGATAATCTTTTACCTGTCTTCCAAATCCATCATATTCAATATGAGTAACCACATCTTTCCCTGTAGGAGAGGCTTTTATATTAATCACTTGCTTAGGCCTTCCTAATCCGTCAAAATATTGAACAGTTTCTGTCTTTTTAATACAATTTGCATCCAGACATTGCGTTGTAAAGATATAATTTTCACTAGAGTTCATCCCGGTAGAAGGGCTTGGGTCTACTGGAGTAATTCCACCACCTGAATTAGGACTTATGTAGGCACGAAATGTTCCAACATTTAAAGGCTTAATTCCAAATCCTGGTAAAAGCCTAATACTTGAAGGAGCTGTAACCAATTTATTTTGTTCGGAAACTATAGTATTGAGTATAATTTGTGAATATAGTGGAGAAGCTCCTGATAATAATATTATAAATTGAAGTAATTTTTTCATCATCTCCTTAGTTTTTGTAGTTGTATTTGAATTCTTTTACCAGATTACCAGTTTTAGAGTCGTGTCTTATTTCTTTCAATCTATTGGCGGTATCATAGATATAAACTTCTCTAATACCAGAGGGAGGAGTAACACTGGTTACTCCGATTAAAGGATCGTAGGTGTAGGTGGAAACCTGATATGCTGACAAACCAGAGTTCTTTCTAAAATTATCCAATACTGTTATTAATGTAGGCTCATTAGCTGGGTCAGCTGCATCTTGGTCTGAAGCGTTCACTATAGCTGTAATTAGACCCAAGTTTACCAATTGAGCATGAGTAGCATTTTGTACTTTGGCAATAGGCTTGGTATTATTATATCCCCAAACGATAGCTGTCGGAATTCCGTCTTTTGCTGTGTACTGAAGGATATTCCCCTTGGTATCATACTTATCATAGGTAATTTCGGAGATAACTGAAGATGAAAGGTTTGAAATATCGTAAGATAACACAGATAAGGGTAACACTAATTCTTGTGTTTTAGCATTAGCTTCTGCTTGAGTTTGTGGATAAATTACTTCTACTTTGGATATTGTTTTAGTATTATTTCCAATGGTTTTACTAGTAATTGTTTCCAGCGGAATCCCAATCATATTCTTATCCACCATGAGTTGATTATTTTTATCACTAGCATATTTGTAGGTAGTCAAATGAGAGTTATTAGTAGGATCAATTCTTTTTGAAGATGTTAAGAACGGGTTTGAGGAATTAGTATAGGTGTAACTGCTAATACTCTTAATTTGTTTTCCATCAAAATACTCAATAGTTTCTTCTGTTGATAAAAGGTTTTTGGAATTTATTAGCTGGAAGTTTAAATCATAAATAAATGTAGTACCAGATGTATAATTTGACAATTGTTTTCTAGTAGTATAATCTTTTGTGCTAAACACTTTATCAGTATATTGTTTAGTGTTGACTTCTAATAAATTTGAGTTATTATCAAAAACTTTTCTACTAATTAGTTTACCAGTTTTATCATTTTCGATAAAAATATCACCTGGAAAGAAACTACTATTGCTAATTTCATTTAAATAAGGAGATTGGGGATAGGTAGCTACAGGGTAATTGTTAGAAAATTGTCTGGGAGAAGTATATATGTATTCTATATATCCCTTCCCTTCTTCCTCTTCAGTTACTCTTTCATAACCTACAAAGGCTCCATCTGTCAATTCGATATTGCTTGATGACCGCAACTGTGTACGAAACGTATATAGATCATTACCATTTTCAGTTTTTATTTTCGTTATATCAGCAAATTTTGGAATGTTTGAGATAGCACCTGACGAATTACCATTTTCATCTAAATATTTATATTTTATTTTTCTTTCAGATCCGTTACCTTCTTTAATGGTTTGCTCCAATATTCTACTTCCCCCACCAATAATATTTTGATTATAAAATCTAAAGGTGTTATTTTCGTAAGTAAACTCATTGTAACCTCCAGCTCTGTTTCTTATGGATTTTAATAAACCTATACTGGAATAGTTATTTGCTTCTATATTTCTTACTCCATTAGAAAGTGGGTAAGAACCATTCACATAAAAGGGTGTTATAGATAAATTTTTCCTTCCTTTGACAAAATATAACTTGGGTATATAATTCTCATAAGATAAATTATCAGACAAACTACTATTGTTAAAATAACCTAAAAAATCTGTTTTAAAAGAATTTTGAGATGGTAAATTATTATTTTCATAATATGAAAAATTATATAATGTTTTTTGTAAATTATTTTCTTTTGTGTCTATTTTTTCTAGTTTTAGTCTTTTAGAATCCCCAGTTGATAAATAACTATATATAAACAAATATTCTTTAATGATGTGAAATTGTTTGTCTCTGACAATTATCTTTGAAAGAGCATTTTTACTTGAAACATCCTCTCTGTTTGTCTCATATAAAAATTCAATTTCTCCATTATCCCAATTTATTTTTTGGACATAATGATATAGAGCGTTCATAGAATAAAAAGATTTATCCTTATTTAAATCTGTAGAAGAACTGAGGTTAGTTAGGAATCCATTATCTTCATTTAAATTTCCTCCCTGATTAGATAAAGAAACTGTCCCCTCAGACATTTTATTAGGATATTTTTTTATTATTGAACTGTTAAAAGTGTTATATTGAAAGTGTACTTTTTTATTTGAGGTATCTGTTATTTCATCAAGATGCCATGTGCCTTTCTGGATATTGTATTTTTCAAATAAAAAATTGCTAACTGTATATATAAGTTGTGCAGGATTAGATCCATAATACAAGTCTCCACCTTGTCCAGTTGGAAATGATACATTTACGTCCGAAGTCTCAAACTTATATTTGACCCCGATAGGATTAATAATTGTAAAATTTTCGTAATCAGAACCTTTATATGTTTGAAATAAATAATCTATTTTTTGTTGTATTTCATCTTTTTGTGCTTGATTTAATGTAGGAAAAACTTTATCTGTTCCCACCCAAGCTAAAGATTTTAAGTCACCATTATATACATTTGCGCTTGAATTTCCTGGTAATATTTTATTGTTTGCGTTATCAACTTCTTTAATTGAAATATTATTGCTGCTTCTGTCAAAGTAGAATTTAGAGGTTAAATTCGGAGCAGTTGCGAAAAATAAATCAGGCATAAGATCATTACTAAAATAATAGAGATTAGCATTAGTAATATCTACTAGATTACCAGCGGCTACAATTCTATTCATAAACCCTATTCCTGATGGATTTTGAAAAGTCCTTAGATATGTACTTCTATCTTCAATATCTCTTATCATCTTATTTACACTTCCTCCAGCTTGTAATACCCATCCTGTTCCAACATTTGAAGATTCTTCCTCTATCTTTATACCTTCAGAATTGTATTTTAAAGATATTGGGACAGAAATATCACCTACTCTGATTTCATATATTGGAATTTCAAGGTTTAATTTTCCTGTATATAAGTTTATAGGAATAAAATTAACTTTCAATAGCTGACTCACTTCTGGAGCAACAAACAGCTGATTAATGTTTTTTTCCCCTATATTTACTGGAGGTACATTTCCTCCTCCAGGAGGTCCCTGAGCAATCAAATTATTACATAAAGAAAGAAGTATAACTGCAGTGGAATATTTAAAAATTGTATTATTCATTTTACTAGTTTTTATAATTGTACTTGAAAGCTTTTATCAACTTACCTGTATTAGAATTCTGTCTAACTTCTTTCAATCTATTACTCGAATCATAAATATACACTTCCCTAATTCCTGAGGGTTGAGTTATACTTGTTATACCAATTAGAGGATCATAAGTATAAGTACTGATTTGAAACTCATTTAATATTGAATTTTTTCTGAAGTCATCTAAAGCATTCAATAAATTTGTTTTTGCTTGTTCGGAAGTAGTTCCTGATGGTGGTGATAGAATTTTATCTGACAAATCCATCAAATTATTTACTAGGGCGGGGGGTATTCTATTTCGAAATCCGTCTGGACTCCTTGGATAAATTCCACCAACTATTTTAACTATAGGAAGCGTTTGATTATAGCCCCATATAATTGCGGTAGGTATTCCATCGCTGGTTGTATATTGTAATAAATTACCTTTTGTATCATAAGCATCATAAGTTATCTTTCTATATAAGTTATCATTTAAATTATATGTATTTATTGAT
This sequence comes from Chryseobacterium sp. LAM-KRS1, assembly GCF_013184525.1. Taxonomy (GTDB): domain Bacteria; phylum Bacteroidota; class Bacteroidia; order Flavobacteriales; family Weeksellaceae; genus Chryseobacterium; species Chryseobacterium proteolyticum. The sequence goes on along the minus strand of NZ_JAAOIZ010000006.1, from coordinate 152,507 downwards.
ATTGGAAGCACTAATCCTGCAGTATTATTGATAATTTCTGCTGGTGTTTTTGGATATATTATTTCAGTTTTTGAAAGAGTTTTACTATTTCCGTCAATCGTTTTTGTTTCCATTGTTTCCAATGGAATAGCAATCATATTTTTATCAATCATTAATTGATTGCTTTTGTCAAAAGCGTACTTATAAGTAGTTTCATCAAATTTATTTGTAGAATCTATCTTTCTTGAAGATGTTAAAAATGGATTCGAAGTATTACCATAAGTATAATGTGTAGCGTTTTTTATTTGTTTTCCATTAAAATAATCAATAGATTCTTCAGAGCTTAATAAATTTACAGAATTTATCAATTGGAGATTAACGTCATACTTGTATGTCATTGATCCTGATTGTATACCTCTAATAATTTGTTTAGTACTATTATAATTTTTTAATTCAAAAACCTTATCCATATACTGATATGAACTGCTGTTCAATAAATTCGAATTATTATCAAAAATATTTCGAGTTAGTAATCGGCCTGTCTTGTCATTCTCCATGAAGACATCACCAGGAAAAAAACTGCTATCGATAATTTTATTTAATGGCTGGTTGTCATATATCCCTCCCACAGGTACATAAGCCGTAGAATAGATATTTGGAAATTGTTTTGGGGAAGTATATAAATATTCTACATATCCTTTTCCTTCCTCTTCTTCTATTACTCTTTCGTAGCCTACAAATGCCCCATCTGTTAATTCAATATTACTGGATGATCGGAGTTGAATTCCCATGTGATAAACATCATTTCCATTAACCGTTTCAACCATGCCGATACTACCAAATTTTGGAAGATTTGCAATAGTACCTGATGAATTACCTTCTTTAGTAACATATTTATACTTTATTTTTCTTTCAGCTCCCCCTCCTTCTTTAATAAGTTGTGATAAAATCCTGCTACCTCCACCCAGAATATCCTGACCATAAAACCTAAAAATATTACTTTCATAAATAAATTCGTTGTATCCGCCAGTTATACTTTTTATAGATTTTAATAGTCCTGTACTTGAATAATTATTTGCTTCTACATTTCTTATTCCTCCTGGAATTGTTATAGAATTAGTGACATTAAATGGTGTAATTGATAGGTTTTTTCTTCCTCTTACAAAATATAATTTAGGAATGTAACTCTCTATCGACAGATCATCAGAAAGACTATTATTATTATAAAACCCAAAGAAATCTTTCTTAAACGATTTTCTTGAAGGTAAATTACTGTTTTCATAATATGAAAGTTCATAGAAAGGTTTTTGCTGTCCATTTTCCCAAATATCTATTCTTTCAAGTTTTAATCTTTTAGCTTCTCCGGGAGATAGATAATTATATACAAAAGAATATTCTTTTATGACTTTAAGCTGTTTATCTTTAATCTTAATCTTTGAAAGCGCTTTTTTACCTAAAATGTCCTCCCTGTCTTTTTCATATAAAAATTCAACTTCACCGTTATCCCATTTTATTTTACTGACGTAATGATACAAAGGATTCATAGAATAAAATGAAAAGTCATTGTTCCGTTCTCCAGAATATGACCAAGAAGGAACACCATTTAGTTCCTTCTTAGTTCCTCCTTCATTGATTACAGAGACGGTTCCTCCACCTATTATTGTATTTGGGTATTTTGTTATATTTGAACTGGTAAATGATAAATATTCAAAACTTACTTTTTTATTTGCAATATCAGTAATTTCATCAAGATGCCATGTTCCTTTATTAATGTTATATTTTTCCATCATAAAACCACGAACCGCCCAAAAAAACTTGAATGGGTTTGGAACTCCGAAATAATAAATATCATCAGATACACCTGTTGGAAATGCTACATTGATGTCTGAGGTTTTAAATTTATAATTTGTGCCTTGTGGATTTGTAATGTTAAAACTGGCGTAATCAGAAAAATTACCTGGATAATTCTGAAAAATATCATCAACTGCTCCCTGAATGTCATTCAGCCTTGCTTGATTATTATAGTAGGGAAACACTTTATTGACACCAACCCATGCAAGAGATTTGAGATCACCTTCATATACTTTTCCATAAATATCTCCATGTATAATTTTGTTCCCTTTATTTCCTATTTCTTTTACTAAGATATTATCATTAGAATCCAGTGTAAAATAAAATTTAGAATTAAGTCCTGGAGCTGTTGTTATAAATAAATCAGGCATTAGATCTTTACTGGCATCTATTGCTGTATTACTTGGAGAAGTAAGACTTCCCGCAGCGACAGCTTTTGTAGAATAGGAACTAGAATTTATTGAATAAAGTCTTAAATATACAGTCCTATCTTCTATATCCCTTACCATTTTACTAATACTTCCCCCTGCTTGTAAAACCCACCCAGCACCTACATTTGATGATTCTTCTTCTATTTTTATTCCTTCTGAATTATACTTTAAAGAAACGGGTACCGAGATTTCACCAGTTTTAATTTCGTATAGTGGAATTTCAAGATTTAGCCTCCCTGTATATAAGTTCATTGGAATGAAATTAACTTTGAGTAATTGACTTACTTCAGGAGCAATAAATAATTGATTTATATTTTTTTCACCGATACTCACTGGTGGTATATTATTTACACCAGTGCCATCTGGACCTCCAGGAGGTTGGGCAATCAAATTTTGATTTATTAAACAAAATAATATAACAATAATATAACAATAATATATCTATAAATTATTTTTTTCACTGTTTAGTTTATTTTTTAATCAATTTAGCATTCGCTGTTTTATTCGTATCCGTCTTGATCACCACCAGGTAAGCACCTTGTATCAATGGCTGCGTATTAATCTTAGTTACCTTATTCTTGGTTTTTAGATTCTGAAGCTGTCTTCCGCCCATATCATACAAAGTAATATCCGCTTCCTTAAATTCAAGACCTATTTCTACATAAGTATAATCTGATACCGGATTCGGGTAGATCTTGATATCCTGTTTTTCAATCAACTGATCCAGTTGTTTATCTCCCAACTTCAGGATCTTCCAGTTCTCCTTCCCTAATTCCTCTGCACTGGTTCCTGCTAAAATGATGGAACCATCTCTGTTCAGCTTAATATCCGATAATCTCTCCTCTCTCTTTCTGGATTCTCCCTTCACATGCTTTCTCCACTGTTCATTTCCAGTACTGTCCAAATACAGCATCCAGAATGTTTCATCATCTGTTTCTATTCTTCCTTCTGCCTGAGTATATCCACCCAACAATATTCCTTTGGTAACCTCTTGATTCCCGGCTCTTGATTCCTGGCTCTGTATCACACTCATACCCATCAAAACATCCCTGTTTTTGAAATTGTAGGATTTCTGCCACTGTTCATCTCCTCTTTCATTTAAAGAAACCAACCACAAATCTGTTCCTTCTTCTATTCCTACCGTCTTGTTTCCGGATCTTTCACTTCTGGATTCTCCTCCAATGATATAACCGTTTGAGGTTAAAGCCAGTGTTCTTAGATGGTCATCTCCTTTTCCTCCATAATTCTTTTCCCATTCTACCTTTCCCTCTTTGTTTAGTTTTATGATCCAGTAGTCTCCTTCACCAAAGTTTTCAGTGGTTTTTGCATAGCGGGATATGGAATCTGAGGTTCCTGTAGCTGAGTTTTGATTCCCGGAATCGGAAACACGAAACTCTGAACTTCTTGAATACATCCCTAACAAAGCACCACCATCTCTTGTTGGGATCATCTTCTCCACTTCGTCTAATCCCCTTCCTCCTAAAATAAGTTGTGAGAGTTCTTTTCCATTTTTATCGAGTCTGATAACCAGGATATCTTTTGAACCATAACCTTTGGATGCATTCTGAACATTTCCGGCTACAACAAATCCTAAATCTGTAGTTTGGATAACCGATCTGGCTTCTTCATCAGCACTTGTTCCCAAAGTCTTCTGCCACAATTCATCTCCAAATTCATTAATCCTAATGAGCCAGATATCTGATCCTCCTTTCGATTCATCTTTTTTATCCGATCCCTTTCCGGAATATGAGGTTCCTGAAATTAAAAAGCCTCCTTCCTGGGTAGCTACGGTAGAAGACAAATAATCATGATTGTTTCCGGAGAAATACTTTTCCCAAACCTGATCTCCCTGTTGGTTCAGCTTCACCAAATGAAAGTCGTAACCACTATTTTGCTGGGTATTGCTTCCTGCATCTTTCTTCTGGTTTCCCGCCTGTATGACACTTCCTGTTATCAAATACTGCTGATCGATTGTTGTGGTTACCTGGCTTAGGAAATCCTGGGTAGAAGATTTGATATCTTTTTGCCAAACCACTTCCTGAGCTGATAGCCCGGAAATAATGCACATAGAAAGTACACTGAAGTAGAGTTTTTTCATGCCTTGTGTTTAATTTAATAAAGAATGCAAAAATAACCCTTTTACTTCACGTTAAAAAGAAATATAAGAAGATTTAATGTGAATTTTATCATCCATTACTTCTGTCACATAAAATAAGTCTTTACAATACTGATAGATAATACTTCATCCAAATTCCACCCCAAAAAAGCCCTCATCAATTTCAATGAGGGCGTTTACTTATAAAAGAAATTTATTTCTAATATCTTTTATCTATACTAATAATGGAGCTCCAGCTTCTCTTTCGTATAAGCTCTCACTTTATCTGTAAGTTCAGGATTATCTGCAAGTTTTTGTCCGTAAGAAGGGATCATTTCCACTAATTTGTCTTTCCACTCCCCGTGAAGTTTTTCACCGAAGCACTTCTCAAGAACATTAAGCATAGCATAAACAGCAGTAGAAGCTCCCGGTGAAGCTCCCAGTAAAGAGGCAATGGTTCCACTCTTATTAACAACCACTTCGGTTCCGAATTCCAGTTTTCCGCCTTCCTTTTCATCTTTTTTAATAACCTGAACTCTTTGTCCGGCTACTTTTAATTCCCAGTCTGGTTCATTGGCATCTTTAACAAACTCTCTTAAATGCTGCATCCTTTGAGCTTTCGTCATGGCTACCTGCTGAATTAGATATTTTGTCAAAGGAATATTATGCCACCAGGCCCCGAAAAGGGATCGTATGTTTTTTGTATTCACACTTTCAGGAAGGTCAAGATAACTACCCTCTTTTAAAAACTTGGTTGAAAAGCCGGCGAAAGGTCCAAACAGGAGTGCTTTTTTACCGTCAATAATTCTAAGGTCAAGGTGAGGAACAGACATTGGCGGAGCATCTACTGTAGCCTGTGTGTATACCTTAGCCTGATGTTTTTCTACCAGCTCAGGATTATGCGTTACCAGCCATTCACCCGAAACAGGAAAACCTCCATACCCTTCACTTTCCTTAATATCTGAACTATCAAGCAACGGAAGCGCATAACCTCCGGCACCGATGAATACAAAATCTGCAACTACTTCTTGTTTGTGATTGTGAATCCTGTCTTTAACCTTCATTTCCCATTGTCCATTTTCTCTGGGATCAATATCTTTTACTTCATGATATAAAAAAACCTCTACATTGGAATCTTCTAATAAATGTCTTCCCATTTTTCGGGTAAGGGAACCAAAATTAACATCCGTTCCCAGATCCATTTTGGTTGCTGCCATTACTTCAGAAGCATTTCTCTTGCTCATCACTAAGGGAATCCATTCCCGCAGTTTTTCATGATCCGTAGAATACTCCATTCCTTTAAATAAAACGGATTTCACCATCTTATCATGGCGCTTTCTCAGGTATTCTGCGTCCTTATCTCCAAATACCAGACTCATGTGAGGACATGAATTGATAAAATCTTTTGGATCTTTGATATATCCCTTTTGAAGTAAATAGGACCAAAATTGTTTGGAAATTTCAAATTGTTCTGCAATACTTTCTGCCTTTGAAATATCAATGGTCCCATCTTCTTTTTCCGGAGTATAATTCAATTCGCAAAATGCTGAATGCCCTGTTCCGGCATTATTCCAGGCTGCTGTACTTTCTTTGGCAAACCTGCCAAGCCTTTCAAAAATTGCGATCTCCAGATCGGGATCAAATTCGTGGAGTAATGTGGCTAAAGTGGCACTCATGATACCACCCCCAATGAGTACAACGTCATATTTTGGTTTTGGCGTTCTGCTTATAAGCGAATGTGACATAACATAAAATTTACTACTAATTTCGTGAAAAGTTTTAAAAAGAAGATTGCGTTTAAGGATTTTAACACAAAAGTTATTAAGAATATCTAACCTGTATCTGCACTAGAAAAAGTACAAAATTTTAGGTTAAATTTTTACACCATTCAGGTTATGGATTGATGAATACGAAATGCTTCTAATTAGACATCAATTTACTTCTCAATTCCTAGCGTCTTAACCAATTCCCTTGCCGCAGCACTTCCAGCTCTGTTTGCTCCGATAGTGGAAGCTGAAGGTCCATAACCCACCAAATGAATTCTCGGCTCTTTTGAAACTTCAGTGGCAAGTCTTCCGGACATGATGATACCTCCACCTTCTTCCTTAGGCAAAACAGCATCTAAATGAGACAGAGACCAGCGGAAACCCGTATTCCAAAGAATGACATCAGCTTTTTCCTGTCTTCCATCTTCCCATTTAACACCTTCTTCCGTAATCTCGCTGAACATAGGAAACCGTTTGAGAACACCTCTTTTTTCCATATTTTTAATTTCATCAGTAACAGGTAAGCCCGTTACCGAAACAACAGATGTTGGCAATAATCCGCTTCTCACTCTTTTATCAACCATCGCAACTGCTAAACTCCCGGCCATATCATCAAACGGTCCTTCACGAAATTCCGGAGGCCTTCGTGTAACCCATGTAGTGGTGGTTACTTTTGAAATCTGATCCAGCAATTGAATCGCAGAAATACCACCTCCGACAATGACCACGTGTTTTCCCCTGAAGTATTCAGCATTTTTAAAATTCCGAGTATGTAGCTGTTCGCCCTTAAAAAGCTTAGCACCCGGATATTCCGGGATGTATGGATTTTCCCAGGTTCCCGTAGCGTTAATGATGCCTAATGCAGAAAAGGAAACGGATGATGTATCAATATAAAACCGTTCTCCGTTCAGGCTCACTTTTTCAACCTTTACGGGCCGATAGACCTGTAACCCAAACTCTTTCTCATACAAATCATAATAATGCGGAACGGCAATATTAGCACGAACTTCCTTTTCATCTCCCTGAATAGTTTCTTCAAATGACATTCCCGGCAGATCATGAATGCGGTTTACTGTACTCAAGGTCAGGGAGTCCCAACGGGATTGCCATGCACCTCCAGCTGAAGGTGCAGCATCTAAAATAATAAAATCCCGACCGATTTCCAGTCCCATTTTTTTGAGGTGATATGCTGTAGAAAGTCCGGCTTGCCCGGCTCCAATAACTGCAATTTTTGTTTTATACCAAATTTTTCCCGCCATTTCAGATTTTTTAACGCCAGCCCAATTCAGGAGCCACATATTTCAAAATGGATTCAAGTACATGTACATTGTAATCCACACCCAATGTATTGGGAATTGTCAATAATAAAGTATCTGCTTCCTGAATGGCTTCATCCTGAGCCAACTCCTTAATGAGCTGTTCCGGTTCAGCAGCATAACTTCTTCCGAAAATAGCACGTTGGTTCCCCTCTAAAACACCTATTTTATCTGTTCTGTCGGCTTCATGCCCGAAATAATATCTATCCTGATCGTTGACGATTGCGAAAATAGACCGGCTCACAGAAACTCTCGGGGTCCGTGTATGTCCTGCTTTTTTATAAGCCTCTCTATACAAACGAATTTGTTCAGCCTGCTGAATGTGAAAAGGTTTTCCACTTTCATCAAACTTCAAAGTAGAGCTTTGCAGATTCATACCGGTTTCTCCCGCCCAAACTGCAGTGGCATCCGAAGCAGAGCCCCACCAAATGCGATCACGTAATCCTTCAGAATGGGGTTCTATACGCAATAATCCTGGAGGATTAGGAAACATCGGATTAGGATTAGGTTGAGCAAACCCTTCTCCTCTCAACAAATCAAAAAACTCCAAACCTTTACGACGTCCCATATCAACATCTGATTGTCCATCTTCCAAATCATATCCGAAGTATCGCCAACCATCAATGACCTGTTCTGGTGAACCTCTACTGATGCCTAATTGTAACCGGCCTCCAGAAATCAAATCTGCTGCGCCGGCATCTTCTACCATATACAATGGGTTTTCATACCGCATATCGATGACACCCGTTCCTATTTCAATTTTTTTGGTTTTGGCACCAATAGCCGCTAACAAAGGAAACGGCGACGCCAACTGGTTAGCGAAATGATGCACTCGAAAGTACGCTCCGTCAATTCCAATTTCTTCTGCAGCTACAGCCAGATCTATGGATTGTAACAAAGTGTCACCTGCTGTTTTGGTATCATATGAAGGATGATTTCCCCAATGTCCAAACGATAAAAATCCTATCTTTTTCATATATCTAATTTACAAAATGTAATCTCTTGAAATATTATCATATGGTAAGTTCGGAATATAACAAGTCCTTACTATTTACCAATACATTTCAGATACAAGACAGATTGCATTCCGTTTTTATATACACTGAATTGAATCAAAGATCTGTGCCCCGGTAAAAATAGTCTCCAATAAAAAAACATCAGCAAATTGCTGATGTTTATATTCTGTCCTGTAATTTTCAAGTCGTTTTAGTTCAATTTTGCGGTCAGCTTTTTAAACTGTTTTTCTGCATTTTTACCTTCATACAGAATTCCATAAATGGTATCAACAATCGGAAGTTTCAGATTTTTTTGTTTAGCCGTTTTATAAATAGAGTTAGCTGCGTAGTATCCTTCTGCTACCATGTTCATGGACTGGATAGCAGATTTTACAGTGTATCCTTTTCCGATCAGATTCCCTAAACTTCTGTTTCTGGAAAACAATGAATAGGCCGTCACCAATAAGTCTCCTAGATAGGCACTTTCATTAACATCTCTCGGTGCCTCATATATGGCTTCAAGGAATGTTTCCATTTCTCTGATCGCATTCGACACAAATACGGCCGTGAAGTTGTCTCCATAACCCAAGCCACTTGCTATTCCTGCACCAATGGCGAAAATATTTTTAAGGATTGCACTGTATTCGTTCCCTAAGATATCTTTACTTGAGTGGACTTTTATAAAATCGGAATTAAAGATGTTCAACAGTTTCTCGGAAACTTCATCCTCTACAGTGGCTACGGTAAGATAAGAAAGACGCTCCATTGCCACTTCTTCAGCATGACAAGGTCCGGCAATTACCGCCTGATTTCGGAATCCTATCTGAAATTCATCTCTCAGATAATGAGCAACCACATCGTTTACTTTAGGAATGATCCCTTTAATTGCAGAAACAAAAATTTTATCTTTATAATCGCAGGTCATCTTATCCAATGTATCTGAAAGATAAATAGAAGGAGTTGCCAGTACAATAATATCACAGGCTGTAACAAGCTCATTGATATCAGTTGTCAGTTTTAAATTTTTAAGATTAAAGTTAACTGCAGTTAAATAAGTAGGATTGTGCCCGCGAAGCTCAATAGCTCCTTTTACAAATTCACTTCGTACACACCAATGTACTACTTTACAGTTTTCAACAAGCATTTTTACAATCGCAGTTGCAAAACTTCCACTTCCTACCACTCCTACGGAAACTTCACTTTTATTCTTTTTCGGATTTGAAGATTCTGAAATAGTTTTCTTTTTCGCCATAATTGAAATGTGAACTGCAAAGATATTAAAACAAAAAATTAAGAACTCTTTCGGAGCGTGATAAAACCTAATTTTTTGAAAACATTAACACTTTCACACAATTAAACCTTTAAATCCACGTTAAATACAGAAATAAGTAAATTTTAATTAAAAATAATTCATAAAACTGTTTTTTAATTAAATTTGCAGGCTAATACTGTTTTAATACTAACTGAAGAAATATGAATAAATTTCTAAGCAGCAAAAAGAAGGTAAATATACTCCTGGGAGGACTTTTACTGGTAGTTTTTGCTCAAGGCATCTTTATAGCTAAGTTATCTTCCGAAAAGGATGATAAAACATACGAAGTAAACCTTGTAAAAATAAACACTGAAAAAGACAGTGTAGATTACTTAAAAATGAAAACAGATCTTACTTTAGTAGATCAAACCGTAGCACAGCTTAACTCATTCCTGAAGTCTAAAGATGTTCCTAGTGAAAAGCTGATGTTTCTGAGTAAAGATAGTATTTCAAACTCTGTCTATCTGGCCAAACAAGCCAACCGTTACAGTCAATATTTAATGGATTTACAAAAAAAACTGATGCAGGTTCCATTGGGAATGCCAACTGACGGATATATTTCGTCCAATTTTGGAGTCAGAAAAAATCCTATTCCATTTAAGACCGTCTATGCTTCCGTAAGGACAAGTGCGGTTGCAGATTCTAAACCAGCAGTTGCCGCAGCTCCAAAACCAGAAGTGAAAGCCGAACCTGTTGAAAAGATCATTGAATTGACAGACAGTTACGGAAATAAAAGAGAGGTAAAAGTAATGGTTACTCCAAAAGCAACCAACACCGCTACTCCATCCGCTGCATCAACCTCTACAAAAACCTTAGCCGCCAATCCGTCATCTTCCAAAACAGCACCAACAGAAAAAAATAATCCACCTGCCGAAGCAGATCAGATGCAATTTCATAAAGGTCTGGACATTGCTGTTGCTTATGGTTCTGATGTAAGAGCAGCCGCAGCCGGAACCATTATTTTCTCAGGACAGAAGGGAGGTTATGGGAACTGCGTAATTGTTTCCCATGGAAATGGCTTGGCAACTTTATACGGCCACTTATCCGAATTGATCGCAAAAGTAAACGATAAGGTAAAAGTAGGTCAGGTGATTGCCAAATCCGGAAATTCAGGACGTTCCACAGGTCCTCATCTTCATTATGAAGTGCACAAAAACAATACTCCGGTGAATCCGAAATTATTTATGAATTTATAATATAAAAACGGCTGTCAAAAGACAGCCGTTTTTGTTGTTTTATTCGAAATTTATACTTGAAAAAGAGACTGTGTAATCCGTTATATCTGAGAGAGTTTTATACACAAATATTCTATCGTTTTAATTTTAATCAATCAAGAATCCGCTAAGGTTGCCGGCTACGTTATGTCTTTTAATTCAAATACCTAAATGAATTATTGGATTAAAAAAACTCGGCTGCCTGACGGCAGCCGAGTTTTTACCTATTATTTTATTTCAAGATTTTAAACGGTACTTTAAAATGATCGAACGATCCGTTTTTTCCAGCAATATTCGTATAAATTATGTTTTTATTATAATCCTGAATATGGGTAACATTTTCACCGGTTTTAGGTTCATGCCAATACACCATGAATATATTTTTTGCAATCTCAGTTGCCGTATACTCAACAGTATCTGAAATACCTTTAAAAGCTTCTGTACCACTAAAAGACATCGTTTTATTATCTTTATAATCCAATACAAATTTTCCTTTTCCAAAATCCACTTCAACCTTTCTTCCGATTGCCGGATATGGCGATTTCAGATCCCAGTTCATCTCTCCTAAAAATACCTTAACGCCCATCCCCAACTCATCTTTTCCAGGAAGATCCGGATATTGATTCACCATATATTTCACTACAGCATCTGAACTTTTGTTCTCATGAACGGCTTTTTTATAGTTTTCTAAATACTTTTTAACAAAGTCCAGAGATTGTGGAGACAAATTTAGTTTCGCAAAATGAGACGGAACAACTTGTTGTGGTTGCAAAGCCTTCATTGCGTCAATCTGTGCAATCCATTTATCAATAGCTTCATTGTTTTGAGTATCTGCCATCCAGATATGAGAATCTACAGAAACGGAAATACCTCCAACAATTGTTTTTAACGAAGGAATCCACAGAAAGCTATGGGCAGGATCGTCAGGGTTCTGTCTGATCTCAATTTTATTTCCTTCCAAATCGGGAATTGAGTCTACAGCTTGAGGAACATAAACCTCTGAGGGAGCATCCGCTTTCAACTGAGGATTCCATACTGCCAGCTTATCATCTTTAGAAGCTGAAATAAGGTAAGCTGTCTGCGCAGTGGAAATGATCCTTACGTTAGGAAATGCTTTTTTAATAACATCAAGCCCAAAATAAAAGTCAGGGTCGCTGTGCGAAATAAAAACGGTTTTCAGATTTTTGCCTGTTGCCTTTATTTCCTTTACCAATTCTTCCGCATATTGTTTTTGGAATTGTGCATCAATCAGTATGGCATCTTTATCTCCGTATACAAGAGTAGAGGTAATCGGAAAAATAGCTTTTGCTCCCGGATTATATACTTTTATTTTTAGGGTTGCAGCCCATGCACTCCCTACAAAAACTAAGACAGCCAGTAATGATAATAATTTTTTTCTCAGCATCATAAAATGTTGTTTTGATTAGTAAGCAGCTGTAAAACGTTCACGGATATGATTGTTCTGTTCCAATTCATCTACCAGAACAACTGCTACATCTTCTACTGACAGAATACTTCTTCCCTCTTCATTCAATACCGGAGTTTCTAAAGAAGTTCTGTATTTTCCTGTTCTTGTTCCTACGTTAGCCTGGTTCATTTCAATTGCAGGGCTAAAGAAGGTCCAGTCAAGCGTATTATTTTCTTTGATCTTATTCAAATAATCTCTGGCAGCGGTAGCTCCAGGTTTATATGCTTCGGGAAAATCCGGCGTGTCTACAATTTGTACATGATCCGGTGTATAAAGACTTCCTGCACCTCCTACTACTATAAGTCTTTTTACTCCCGATTTCTCAACTGCTTTTTCAATGTTTTCAGAACCGGTAAGAAAGTCATTGTATAGATTCGGATTTGTCCATCCGGCATTGTAAGTACTGATTACAGCATCAATTCCCTTTAAATTTTCGGCTAGCTGTTCTACATTGTTTACATCAACACTTTTAGCCTTTACTTTGTCATTTTGCTCTACTTTAGAAGCATCTCTTACGATCGCCTCTACTTCATAACCTCTGTTTTCCAATTCTTTCACTACATGTGAACCTACAAATCCTGTTGCACCAATTACTGCTACTTTTTTCATAATGTTTATTTTTAAATTAAATTGTAATAAATTTTGTTACATTTAAGGGTAAAAAATTTTAATTGAATTGATCACAAAACTCCTGTAATGTTTTATCCCCTAAAAATTGAATCACTAACTTTTCTGTTTCGCTGAATAATGTGTTTAAATGATTATTAATCTCTTTTCCGACATTACAAGCCGGATTAGGATTTAGGTTTTTTTTACCCAGAACTTCAGTGTTTTTTACTGCTGAGTAGATATCAGAAATACGGATTTCGCTCGCATTCCTCGAAAGCTGGCTTCCTCCTTCTTTACCTTGTCTGCTTGCAACCAGACCAGCGTTTCTTAAAACCCCTAACTCTTTACGAACAACAACAGGATTAATATTAATACTGCCAGCCATCCACTCAGAAGTTAACCACTCCTCCGGACTATCTGCCAATAAGGTCATAATATGTACTGCCGTAGCAAATCTTGTATTGTTCATTTTAATTACAGGACAAAGGTAAAACAATTTTTTAATTGTAACAAAATTTATTACAGTTAAATTTTTCTTAAAGTACCAATTTATCCAAATCCAAAAGCAAATAGTTGATGTTCTGATTGATCGTTCTTGTTGCTGATTGCATCTGATTAAGCATTGCTGCACGGTTTTGCAGGTCATCAGCACGATAAAATCCTCCGTCACTAAAAATAACCGAACTGTCTGCAGCTTTCCTATCATCATCGAACTGATAATGAAGCCACCTTTGTTTCATACTCTGGATGATTGAACTTGATTCTTTATTGGAAAACTTCTTCTCGGTATACATGTACCAGATAAATGGTGGAAAATTAGGAGATTCAAGTCTTTCGTTCCATATATCCCTGAGCAGATTTCTTTGATGGATAAACTCTACCTTCTTACCCTTCGGGTTCAGGGTAGCCAATCCGAATCCGGCCCCCAAAGCACCCCCTCCAATATCTATTGCACTGCTCCATCCCTCATCTTTTACAATTCCTCCCGCAATGGATGCCGCAGCTCCTGCCACAATGGAATATAAAATAAGTTTATTATTCCTGGAAGCATTGAGATTATCTACATAGCTTCCAATCTGAGCCACCCGCTCTCCTTCGCAATCAAATTCAGCCGCTACAGCATCCAGCTCTGTGAGTGCAATCGTAATTTTACTGTTAATTTTAGTTTTAAGCTGTAAAACTTTAACCTGAGCACTTAGTGAGGTATCTTTTTTAAGTTCCATAATCTGATGCACTTCGTCCAGATTATCCAGAGCATTCAGGATAAGGATACTCTGATCGGAAAACATTCCTTTAAGCTCCTTGTTCGCAGCCAGAATAGAGTCAGAATTATAGGAAGGAAGCTTTTTGCTGTAATTGTATTGGAACGGGGCTTTGCAGTAGCTATCTTTTAAAGTAAGAATATTCTGCTTTATGGCCTGATTTTTTTTGGAAACACATGAAGTTATTAAGCTAAAAATAGCAAAAAGGTAAAGCAGCTTTTTCATTCAATCTATTTTTGTGTAGTCAGCTGTTGAAGGAGATTGCATGCATTATTAAAAATAATCTATCACCTATTTAAACAACTTAAAATCTAAAATACGAATTTAAAGTAAATAAAAAAATTTACCCAGAAATCGGGTAAATTTTAAGCTTTATTTAATCAGTAAATTATTTAATTCCCAATAGTTCAACTTCAAAAATAAGGGTACTGTTCGGGCCAATTTCTTTGCTGATCTGTTCCTCACCATAAGCCAGGTTAGGAGGAAGGAATAATCTCCATTTACTTCCTACCGGCATTAGCTGAAGAGCTTCTGTCCATCCGGATATTACTCTATTCAAAGGAAATGACGCCGGAGTTCCTCTTTTTACAGAGCTATCAAAAACCTCTCCTTTGATTGTGGTTCCGTGGTAGTGACATTTTACCGTATCTTTTGCTTTAGGCTGAGCTCCATTACCTTCTGTAATGATCTCATACTGCAATCCGCTTGGCAACGTTACAACACCATCCTTTTTGGCATTTTCTTCCATGAAGGCTTTTCCCTCATTAAGATTTTTTTCTGCCAGTTCTTTTTTGCGTTTAAATAACATATCTGCTACTCCCATTATTTAATTTTTTACAAAGATAAACTTTCTGAAAAACACTGAAAACCGAATGTTAAGCAGATAAAACACTAAAATAACATTATTTTAACATGCAATTCGAAACTTGGTGTTATAATTGGATTTAAAAATTAATGCCAAGCCCAATATTATATAATAAGAAATTCAATGAACTGACGGAGGAGGAAAAAGAACTTCTTACAATCAACAAAAAAAGTATTTCAGATTTTGTTGAACAGTCATCCATTATCAGCGATGTAGATTATGCGACGCGAAATGCTCATGCTACAACATATGCGGTTCTAAAAGGAGAGTTCAAAGTAAATACAAATCTACCCGATAATCTGCAACCCTTTTTTGATAAGGAAAAATATGATCTTATCATCAGGTTTTCCAATGCACATCTGAAAATTACAAAATCGAAAAAAGAAATGCCAGCCTACGGTTTTTCAGTAAAAATAAAAGACGAAACCGGCGATGTTCTGGCCAATTATCCATTGGTTAATTTCCCTTTGTTCCCGGTTAACTCAGTAAGTACATTTTTGAAGCTTTTTACCTCAATAAACCAATTTTTTATAAAAAAATGGAACCATGTATTTCCTCTTGCTTACCAGATAATAAAAATAACCCCATCAGTATTCACCTTTTCATTTTTAAAGCATCTGTTCAGGTTGATCAGCCGGCGTAACAATTTCTTCCTTTCATTTGATTTTCACTCTATCGGAGCCTACCGGTTAGGCGAATATATGATCAAAATACAGCTAAAACCTCAATCTCCGGAGAAGAATTTTGGAAAAAAAACAGGTACCCGTGAAGCTATTGAAAATTACTTTTCTTCCAATGAGTATGTGGCGGATGTATTGGTTCAGCTGTGTTGTGATTTAAAGGATCAGCCCATTAATATTTTAAATCGTGAATGGAAGAATGCTCCCCTTATTAAAATAGGTGAAGTACTAATCAAAAGGGATAGTATACTTGAGCGATCGTGTGAACACGAACTCCTGTCTTTTAATCCTTTTGAAAGCAAGACTATTTTCCAGCCCGTTGGTAAAATCCAGAAACTCCGGGATGAAGCGTATAAGGTATCTGTACAAACCCGGCGCAAGATCAATAAACTGTTGCATGGATAACCTTGAAAACAATTGGCACGAAATAAAAAAACTAGATTCAATAAAAAAGCCTTACTTTTCAGTAAGGCTTTATGATTTATTTTTCTTCAAGCTTTTCTTTTGCTTCGTCCTCTTTTTCAGGGAACATGATTGATAAAATAACTGAAATCACCAGTACTCCACCCACGACCCCTAATGAGATTGGTGATGAAATATGAATCCATGGTGCAATTAACATTTTAACTCCAATGAAAGATAGGATGATAGCTAATCCGTAAGGTAATTTACTGAACATATGAATAAAATTCGCTAATAGGAAATACAATGATCTAAGTCCTAGAATTGCAAAAATATTCGAAGTATAAAGAATGAACGGATCATCAGAAATCGCAAAAATAGCAGGAATTGAATCTACAGCGAAAAGAACATCTGTAAATTCTATTACTCCTACAACAACCAAAAGTGGAGTCGCCATTCTGATCCCGTTTTTAACGGTAAAGAACTTATCTCCATCATAGTTATCGGCAACTTTCCAGAAACTCTTGATAAGCTTAGCCCCGGCAGTATTACTGAAATCTTCATCCTCATCATCGCCTCCGTCACCCCAGGATTTAATACCGGCGTAAATAAGGAAAATACCAAAGAGTGCCATTACAATATTAATCTTAACAGCTTCACCAAAAATGTGCATTTCAGGTAAATAAGTTAAATTGATCAGTTCGACTCCGGCAAAAATAAATATCGCCCTGAAAATCAACGCGCCTATAATTCCCCAGAACAAAACTTTATGATGTAAATATTTCGGAACTTTAAAAAATCCGAAAACAAGGATAAATACAAACAGGTTATCCACTGAAAGGGCTTTTTCTATCCAGTAAGCAGCCTGATACTGGGTAAACTTTTCTACAGCAAGATGATGCCCATCAGCCTGGTTGAACACCCAATATACCACTCCTGAAAAGATCATGGACAATGAAATCCACACTACAGACCAGATCGTTGCTTCTTTAGATGAAACCTCGTGACTTTTTTTGTTGAAAACTCCCAAATCGAGAAGCAGCATGATAACAACCGTTACCGCAAATCCCCACACCAAACCAGGATGCAGTTCTAAAATACTTTGATGTTTTTCCACTTTACTATGTGTTTTTTTTATATACGACAAAAGCAATAGCTGTACGGAGTACAATTATTGCCATTTATTTTAATGCGCGTAAATATAACCAATTTCAGCATAACTAAGCCTGACAAAAGTCTTGTTTAATAAATTTACAATCAACAATAATCAGCTCACTACGCCTGTAAATCAGTCTATGTGCTATATTTTTTTCTTATAAATACTTTTGCTGTACGGTCTGGATTGTCTGCTCCAGTTTTCTGTCTGCGGTAGGATCTCCGATTGCGTTGAATTTCCATTCCCCGTTTCTTCTGTAAAAAACTCCCATTACCATCGCAACATGCCCGCTGAATGATTTGTCGTTAGCAATATCGTATTTAGCGAAAACTTCTTTTACATTAGTCGGTGTTCCCTCATAAATACGAATGGACGCAAACGGAATGGTTCCGAAATCCTGACCTCTGTAGCTGTTCAAAACCAGGGCAACATGCTCAACACCGGGATCCAGCTGATTGAAATCCACCGTAATAACCTCATTATCCAAACCGTCATCTCCGTCTACATCCCCTGTAAGATCATCCCCACTATGCTTCACAGATCCGTTTTTAGACTTTAGGTTTCCGAAGTAGATTACTTCCGTTGCATTTTTATTGGAATCATATAAAATACAGCTCGCATCTAAGTCTACTGCTTCTTTTTTACTTCCCCCGAAAAAGCTCTTTTTCTCAATCGCCCCCCAGTTAATTCCCACACAGGCTTGCGTAAGAGTAGTTCCGTTTTCTTTGGTAAGATTAATTCTTTGACCTTTCTGTAAGTTAATAGCCATTTTTTTATGTTTAATTATTTTTTTAGTGAACTGCGAAACCGCTGAATCGCAAAATTACTTTTATCCTACCTTTTTTGAAGGTAGTTTCTTTTTTAAGTTAATCCGTTAAACTGAATAATTGTGAAATTGCTTCTTTTTTTATCTTATAGTAACTATTTTACAGTTTCTACAAATAATGCAATTTGGCCTTTTTACAATTCAGCAAATTTGCATTTTCCCTCCTTCCTAATTATTCAAATTCAAATTAAGCATTGCACGCAGAATATTTGTTTCTTCATTGACATCAAATATTTTGCTCATAATATCAACGTTTTCTAAGTTTCGAAGATAGTCCTTTAAAACAGTCTCTACATCTTCAGGTAGTGTACGTTTTCTTTCACCGATTGATTCCTCCAGCTCCTGATTTTTCCTCTTTAGCTGGTTGATAATAACAATCTGGTTCGATTCATTTTCCGCAGTATTTAAGTACGCAAGCTCATCATCGATCAGGTATAATCTCTTCTCTTCAATGTTGAAGATAAAGTGTTCATCCGATTGAAAGATCCGAAATAATTCATATTCATTTCTGTCGATTTTGTAACCACACATAAAGCGTACTTTAAAGTTTTGTATATTAAGCTTACCTAATAATTTCCTTTCAATAAAATAATCATTGTACTGGTAAGAAGGAACCGGATGAAGCTTAAGTTTTGATTCATCTGCCTCCGTTCTGTAAAATTCCGTTGCATATTTTTTATGAAAATATAAAACATCATTCCAGTTCAGGGTGAATTTATCTTCTGTAAGATCTTTATACAAATTTTTCAAATGCGTAGAAAATATACCGCTGTACATTTTCCTGTCTATTTCAAAACTATCAACTTTCCTTTCTTCAAAAGCTGAAATATATTGATTATTAATATCAATTTCATTAATAACCGCCAGCAGATCGTTTTCCTTTTTCTTCTTTATCTTGGTCAACAATTCTATCAGGCTGTCCGTATACTGAAGGTGAAAAAGCTCAAGCTTCTGAAAATCCAGTGTCTTATTTTCATTGAACAGATTATGTATAATATCTGTTTTAATGTAAATGGATATTATATTAACATTTTCAAAGAAGTTGGCAAGAAGTTTAAGTTTCGTTAATCTTCTTTTACTCTGAGACAGTATGGTTACAGCTTCATCATTCACCGGTGTATCGTATTATTAACCTCTGATATTTGCTTTTAGTTCGCTTTCTAATGTTTGCAGGTCCTGATCCAGCTTTCTTCTGTTTTCTGTTCCTTGCTTTTGGATCTGCTTTACTTCATTCAGGGTATTGATCAACATGGCTGTTGTTTCTTTCAAGGTTTCAGCGGATACAATGGTCTGCTCGTTTGCTTTCGCAACGTTTCTGGAGTTTTGCCCCAGACGTTCTGCATTTTTCCTTAAAATTTCTTCTGTAGTGGAAGATACCTTTTGCTGAATTTCAATATTCTGTTGCTGTCTGTGCATGGCAACAGCTAAAGAAAGCTGATTCTTCCATACCGGCAATGTTGTGGTAAGGATAGTCTGTGCCTTTTCAGCTATGGAAACATTATTGTTCTGTACCAATCTGATTTGCGGAAGGGACTGCATCATGATCAGACGAACAACTTTGAGATCAGCCAATCTTCTGTCCAGCCTGTTAATGAAGTCTCTTTTATCTGCAATCTGATAATCAGCATAATTCTGGATATTCGCTTCCATTTCTGCAAGTTCTCTTCCCGCTCTCTCCATTCTTAGATTCCCTGCAATTACAAGATCTTCTATTTGTTTAATAGAGTTCACATTACTGTCAAAGATCGTTTGCAATACTGCATTATCCTTTGTAGAAGTAATGATCCCCGCATTTACTTTATAAGAGATCTGATCAATATTATTGATAATCTTATCGTACTTCGCAAATAAGTTCTCAACCTGGGTGATTACTTTTTTCATGAATGGCAAACGGCTTAAAAAGCTTTTCGCTTTATTTCCGCCATTGATTTCATCTACATCCACGTAATTAAGCTCAACCAATAAATTATTGATCAGCTCTCCTACTTCACCAGAATTGGACCTCCTGACGTTATTCAGAAAGCTATCACTCTGATTTGCAAGCGTCTTCTGCAGTTCAGAACCAAAATTTACGATAGAACCGGGATTAGTTTCATCTATGGCATTCGCTGCATTTTCATATTTTTGCAGATCATCATTTTTGATCTGGCTTAAATTCACATTTCCATCGCGGTCCACCAGAACCCCAGGTGTTCCCTGGTTGGATTGAACAGGCTGTGCCGGCTCAAATGTTTTAAGAGGTTCAATTGACTGAAGTGGGTCGATAGGTTGATTGGGTTCGTTATCCATGATAAATTATTGATAAAGTGATACAAATTTTTCAAGCCCTTCTCTCTGTCCGCTTCCTACCGCTTCAAACTTCCACTCTCCGTTTCTGTTATAGATTCTTCCGAATTCTACCGCTGTTTCGATGGAGAAGTCCTCATCCAGTTCATATTTTAGAATTTCTTCGTTGGTATCGGTATTGAAAATTCTGATAAAAGAGTTTCTTACCTGTCCGAAATTTTGTTTTCTTGCTTCAGCTTCGTGAATGGTAACAACCACTGTTATTTCCTTTACAGCAGAATCGATTTTGGTAAGATCAATTTTAATTTGCTCATCGTCGCCATCTCCATCTCCTGTTAAATTATCTCCCGTATGGATTACAGCTTTATCCGGAGATTCCAGGTTGTTGTAAAAAATAAAGTGATTATCTGAAACCAATTTTTTATTTTCTCCCAATAAAAATAAAGAAGCATCTAAATCGAAAGAACCTCCTGTAGATGTATTATTGATGTCCCATCCTAAACCTACGGTAAATTTAGGTGCATTTATATTTTCTCTTTGTCCTTTTTGTAAGTTAATAGCCATAATATAATTCTGTTTGTGTTAAAGCATTTATGTTATTTTCGTATTCTTCTATTAAATGATAGTTATTGCTGATTGCCAGTTCAAGCAAGCTATCGATCTGTTCCTTTTTTACTTTAGACGTAAGATACTCAAAATTACTTGAATCCAACCCTAAAATATATTTCACAATTCTCGTATTAAACTGAAAACCAGGCCTCGCCATCACCTCAGCAATGTGATCTACATTTTTTACTGCATAGTAATTGAAGTAGTTTTCAATTTTCGGGTCAATATTAAAATTCATTAACTCCGCATAATATAAGAATATGAAATCAGCTTGTACGTCATATTCATTCAATATTTTGTTTACAGTATGCTCATGGCTTCCTGTAATTTTGATATCATCTATAAAAATACAAAGTTTTCCTCTTAGAAAATCCTTGTCAATATAATACGTATCATTAGCAATCAGATTTTTCCGATCCTCGAAATTAAGATTTCCATAATCTGTCGTATAGGTATGATTACGGTTGATCTTGGATAAAATACTTGACTTCTTTCCTTTTTGAAAAAGATAGAAATCAAGGCACTTTTTAAAATAAAAGCATAAAAAGTTTGAAGCAGTGGGAATTGCCATATAAGGACTCGGTAAAATCACGATTTCTTTATCGGCATCAAAAAGCCCTTCATAATGTCTAATAAATCCTTCGAATAATTCTTTAGCAAACTTCTCGGCATAAGATTTATCTCCATATTTAAAATAACTGTATTCTGCCGGAGAAAAGCTAAACTCTTCCGCAGAATGAATATGATGTAAACTGTACCTCGTGTTCATAGTTATTATATTGAATGTTTAAGTAAATGTGCATTGAAACCAAAGCTTTTCGCTCCATTAAAATCGGCAATCGCATTATCACCGATATGCAAAATCTGGCGAAGTTCCAGCTCCTGGTTCTTGATTTTACTTTTCACTTCCTGAAAAGCAATCGGATTGGGTTTTGAACAATTGATCTCATCTGAATAGATATGGAAATCGATATAATCGTCCAGATTCTCTTCTATTAAAAACTTTCTAAGCGTTTTCCCTTTTATAAAGCCGGTATTACTTAAAATATTGATGGTCTTCCCCTGGTTTTTGATCTCGTCGAAAAGCTGGTGTATATTGTCAAAAATAATAACCGGTTTGTACTCCAGGAACAATTCTTCGCTTTTTATATAAAATGCATTGAGATCATCCGTATTGATTTCTTTTATATCAACCTGTAAAGCGCTTAATATAAGAAGATAAATTTCAAATGTATCCACATTCCCTCCTGTTACTTCATTCATCGTATTACACAAATCATCATAATATTTTACTGTTTTTGTAACAGTTTCTATGGGTTGATTAATGGTAAAAAACGAGGTGAACAGCTCAACTCTTTTTGCTTTAAATTCAGGGTGAGATTTTATCAAAGTAAGCCACAAATCAAAAGAGAAATGATAGTGGTTGTGGATGTCAATATCTGTTTTCAAAATGGTACGTATTACAATTTACACAGAGCATTGCTAAAAATTACTCCATATAATTTCATTTTTTCGTCGTTAGTTTTTAGTTTGAATCTATTCAATTCCTCCCAAAGATAATTTTTTAAAATTAAAGTCTGTTTTTTTTATAACTTTTTAAGATTTATGATTAATAATTAAGAAAAAAACGACAACTCATCATGGCACGTACCTACCATTTGTCTATTTCTTGGGCATTACCTTATAAGTGGGATCATCTTCTATGCTAACATCAATTACCGCTTCCGCTGTTTTTAAAATTTTCCTGCAGTCTTCGCTTAAATGGCGTAGGTGTAAGGTTTTATTGAGCTCATGATACCGTCTGGACAGCTTATCCAAAGCATCAATTGCACTCATATCAACAATTCTGCTTTCTTTAAAATCCACGACAACCTTATCCGGATCGGCTGCCGGATCAAATTTCTCTGCAAATGCGGTTACAGATCCGAAAAATAAAGGGCCGGAGATTTCATAATACTTCACTCCATCTTCATCAACGTACTTTCTTGCTCTGATCCTTTTTGCATTATCCCAGGCAAATACCAACGACGCAATGATGACTCCTACAAGAACAGCTAAGGCCAGATTATGCAAAACTATTGTTATCATCGCGACGATCACCCCAACAAATATGTCAGACTTTGGCATCTTATTGACAATCCTTATCGAAACCCACTGAAAGGTACTGATGGCTACCATCATCATTACCCCTACCAAAGCAGCCATTGGAATTTTTTCAATAAATGGTGCTCCTACCAGAATAATAATCAAAATCGTTATTGATGCAATGATTCCTGAAAGCCTGGCTCGGGATCCTGCATTGAGATTAACTAACGTCTGAGCTACCATGGCACAACCGCCCATTCCGGCAAAAAAACCATTGGTAATATTAGCAAGTCCCTGAGCCACAGATTCACGGTTAGCATTTCCTTTGGAATTGGTGATCTCATCAACCATCGAAAGAGTTAAAAGAGATTCTATAAGGCCTACACCAGCCATGATTAATGCGTAAGGAAATATAATTTTCAGGGTTTCCAATGAAAATGGTACGGCAGGAATATGAAATGGAGGAAAACTTCCGCTGATGTGTGCAATATCCGCGACAGTCTTTGTATGGATATTTAATCCCAGGACAAGTCCAAAAACAATAATAATGGCAACCAATGAGGCAGGAACCACTTTGGTCAGTTTAGGAAAAAAATAAACAATGGCTATCGTAAAAGCCGTAAGTCCGGCCATAATATATAAAGAACTTCCCTGAAGCCAATGAACGGCTCCGTTGCCATCTACAAATTTAAACTGTTCTACCTGAGCCATAAAAATAATGACCGCTAAACCATTCAAAAACCCATACATAACAGGCTGAGGAATAAGGCGAACAAATTTCCCCAGTTTAAAAACACCAACCAATATCTGGAAAACTCCTGCTAAAGCAACGGTTGCGAACAGATATTCTACTCCATGCGATTTAGCCAAAGCAATCAATACCACGACTGTAGCACCTGCTCCTCCGGACACCATTCCCGGCCTCCCTCCAAAAACAGCCGTGATCAATCCCATTAAAAAAGCGGCATACAAGCCCGTAAGCGGAGAAAGTCCCGCAAGAATCGCAAATGAAAGAGACTCCGGGATCATGGTCATTGCGACAGTAAATCCCGCAAGTAATTCATTTTTATAATTAATTTTTTTAGGAAAATCGAAGATATTAGTGAATGCATCCATAGTTAATCACAAAGGTAAATACTTGAAATATTATACACAATAAACGAATTCTCAAAATAGCATAAACGAATAAGCATTATTTCAAATAATTCACACATAAATTTATATTATTAAAAATATAAAAATTTAAAACCTTAATTTTTCCGTTAATGTCATTTTTTAACATTATTTATTACTTATATTTTTTGCATCAATTTTAAATTTTTCTATATTTGAAAATCAAGAAGTTGATTTTTTATTATATAACTTTAAATTAAAATAAGATTTTTCTTATTTAACTTTTATAAAAAAAATTAATCTACGAGTAAACAATATAAAGAAAAAATTGAATGAAAGGGCTTTAGATAATATATTATTGCTACTGCAGTCATAAAATCTGATATCTATAGTATTTTATTAGACGAGACAAAAGATAAATAATCGCTAAAAGCATCGATGGAGGTTAGAAGGATACTCAAGTCATTCTTTACATACTAAAAAATTCAGCAAATAATAGCCATGCTATTCCAGAAGTTTTGCTTTTTACCATCTTCGCTGCTCACAAGGGCAATTGATTACCTATTTTGTAACATATTCTATTATTTCTATACGTATCACATATTCAGAATACAGTTGATATACTATTTTATCTAATCTATCTAAGCAAACACTAATTATAAAATATTATCTAATAAAAATGTTATACAAAGAAATACATATCGGGCAATTCGTGAAAGAGCGGGTTGACGATAAAGGAATTACAATGGAAAGAATTTGTAATTTCTTAAACAAGGATGAAGAATTTGTTGAAAAGATGTACAACAGCAAATCGATAGATACAGAAGTTCTGCTACGATGCAGCAAATTACTGGAGTACGATTTTTTCAGATTATATAGTTCTCACCTTATTTTATACGCTCCACCGGCAGCTGTAAACAAGAATACGGAGAAATCAGACAAAATCCCTTATTTCAGAAAAAACATTTACACACAGGAAATAAAAGAATTCATCATTAAAAGAATTCAATCAGGAGAGATGACTCTGAATGAGGTCATTAAAGAATATTCTATTCCTAAAAGTACCCTTCACCGTTGGCTGCAAAAAATAAACACACCCATTAAATAAGATATAATGCGACCAAATTACAGCAAGATTTACCATGATATGCTCAGACTGGAGCATCCGGATAAATTAGAAGAACCCAAAATTAAAGAATTACTGAAAAGACTTAACACTTCTGATGATGTTTTAAAATTCAATGAAAGAATTTTTGAACAATCAAAAGAAAGCTCAAAAAACAATCAAAAACTAAAGACCTACGACAAAAAAACAATGCTTAAACTGCTGCAATATCAAAAAAAGCATGGCTTTTCGACAAGTTATATGTCTAAAAAGTACAAGATAAGCAGAACTACCATTGCAAAATGGAAAAAGAACTTTGAAGAAGAAATCAGTTAAAAAAAATAATAAAAAGCCGGCGAATGATTATTTGCCGGCTTTTTATTTAAGCTAGATAGGTCTGTACATTCGAATCATAATGCCTATCATAGCTTTTCTATAAAGAAATAAAATATTGATTTTTTTAATCAACAGATTGATAACTTTGTTCATCATGAAAGAAGAGCACGAGCTGAATATTGTATCATTTGTCGGTCGTTATTTCAATTACATCCTTCCCGAAAAGGAAATGGACATTGTATGCCTGTCCGTCAGTGGCAAAGAGATAATACCTCTTGAGGGTAACCGCATTCATTTTTATATGATTATTATAGGAGTGAAGGGTAAAACCAGAATCAAAGCAGGCTCGCATCAATTTTTAATCAAGCCCAACAGTGTTTCTGTGATTCCGGCAGAATCATGGGTAGCATTAGAAAAGCCCCAGAAAACATTTGATGCAAAATTCATCTTTTTTGAACCTTCATTTTTAAAAAAAGGCTGGGCTTATAACCATGTGCTGAATGATCTCATGTTCATTAATCCCAACTATCCTCCGACATTTCCTCTGAAAGGAAAACAACAAAAAGATTTCCTGTACAAATTCAATAAAATTTCACAGGAAATAGACACAGAAGCTCCCTTCGGAATGGAAATGATACGACTTTATCTTGTACAGATTTTATTTGAATACAATAGGATTTGCGAAATCTGCCTGCTGAATTCCGATACTTCGATCAACCGGAAATTTCAGATTATGCACCGCTTCCGGCAGCTTGTTGACGTACAATTCAAAGAAAATAAAGCCGTGGCATCTTATGCGGACCAAATGAACATAACCCCTAAATACCTCAGCGAGTGTGTAACTGAACATTTAGGATATCCGGCTTTAAAAGTTATTCAAAACAGAATTTTGCGTGAAGCAGAGGTACTTCTGAAATATACTGAGAAAAGTATTA
This sequence comes from Chryseobacterium sp. LAM-KRS1, assembly GCF_013184525.1. Classification (GTDB taxonomy): domain Bacteria; phylum Bacteroidota; class Bacteroidia; order Flavobacteriales; family Weeksellaceae; genus Chryseobacterium; species Chryseobacterium proteolyticum. The sequence continues at coordinate 125,811 of NZ_JAAOIZ010000006.1, read as the reverse complement.
AAGAAATCAGTAATGAGCTGCAATTTGACTCACCAACGCATTTTTCCCGCTTCATACAACATCAGAAAGGCAAAACTCCCACAGAACTTAGACAGCAACCGTAAAATTGGTCACTTAAGCCGAAATCCGGCTCTCCTATTTTCCTGTCTTTATGTATAGCTTTGTATCATCACATTAAACAAAAAAATCATGATCAAAGGATTATATGAAACCCATATCCAAGTGAGTAACCTGGAGAATGCCATTCAATTTTACACCCAAGTATTAGGCCTCACACTGGCTCATCGTGACGAAACGAGACCTATTGCATTTTTATGGATTGGTAAAGGAAAGGACTTTATGCTGGGTTTATGGGAGCAAAAAGAAAATTTACAACCACGGCATTTTGCTTTTTCAAGTGATAAGGAAGACATCCTGAACTATTCTGTTGACTATTTACAAAACAGAAATCTGAAACCTTATAATTTCTTAAAAGACGGGATAGACAAGCCTATGGTTTTTGCATGGATGCCGGCTTTAGCTATTTATTTTAATGATCCCGACGGAAATCAACTGGAATTCATCTCTGTTTTAGAAGGTGAAGGCAGACCTGAATGGGGTGTAATTTCTTATGAAGAGTGGGTCAGTAAAAATAACGAGGGGAAATAAATTCATCCGCTCAAAATCTTTTTGAATTAAAAATTCTGGCCCGTTTGCGGACCAGAATTTTCAAATTGGCATACCATCAATTCTGAAGAAAATTAACAATTTCTTCAGACGTGTCCACGAGTACATGTCCCTTATTTTCATCAATAATTGTTTTCAAGTCCGGCAATATACCTCCAAGACGTTTTGAAATCTGTTCTGTAGACCGGATAACATCTCTTCTTCCTCCAATGAACAAAACCGGCATGGTAAGGTTCTCCAACTCCTCATCCTGAAAGATATACTCTTTATCCATCCGTGCATTGACATGATCCTGCATTAGATCCATAAACTCTATAACCTTTGGATCAACGGACTGTTCTCCTAATATAATTTCGTTGATTTTTTTCCTGCCCGCTTTTCCAAACAGCGAGTAGAATATCGCCTTAAATATAAAACTCCCTGCAGTTCTTACAATACCGGCTGGTGAAAGCAAAACCATTTTGTTTACCCTTTCAGGAAAACACCCTGCAAAACGCACTGCCAGCCATCCTCCCTGGGACAACCCTACAATATGTGCTTTTTTTATCTGCATTGCATCAAACACCTCATGTAACCACAGGGCATAATCCATGGTTTCATAGGAAAGCCGCGTCTCCGCACTTTTCCCGGGTTCACCGATAATATCAACGGCTATTACTTTATACTTTTGAGCATACACATGGAAATCTGAGATCCATGACGTCGAATTGGATGACGCGCCATGTAAAAGCACAAGAATGTCTTCATTTTCCTCACCGGCTTCTACCATATATGTATCTCCAAAACTTGTTTTACATACTCTTTGCTTAATTCCCACACCACAACCCAGCAGCGCAGCATCATACATTGTCAAGATCTCTTGTCTTCCCTGATCATTCTTAAAAACGGTATTTTTTCTCATTACCTATAATTTTTAAAATTTCCTTTTACTTATTCAGATGGTACTAAAAAAGCAGATTTCTTTACAGAAACCTGCTCATATATAATAATTGGGGCAGTTTTCTATCTTGCGAAAATCTCTTTAAGCTGGGAAACAATATTGCTGTTTCCGGATACGGTAATATCTCCGATTTTATCCGCGATCCTTTCCATATATTCCATTTCTTTCAGTTTCCACAACACTTCATTTTCTTCCATCAATTTTGCGGTATTCAGCAAGCTCCTTGTAGAAGCTGTTTCCTCCCGACGCATGATGCTATTGGCCTGAGCCTTTTTCTCGGCAATCAAAACCTGATTCATGATCTCCTTCATTTCTCCGGTAAGAATAACGTCACGAATCCCCGCATCTGTAGCTCTCAGTCCAAGATCTTCACCCTTTTTACCCATATTAGCAAGAATCTCCTGTCCTACATTATCTTTTTTCACCAGCAATTCATCCAGTGTTAAAGCCCCAACAAATTCACGCAAAGCCAATTGCATGATAATGTATAGTTGCTTATCATACTCCTTATTATCCATCAATGCTTTCACCACATTTTCAACCTGGTAACGGACATAAAAATTGATACGAAGCATTGTTTTATCTTTTGTTAAAAGTTCCTGACCTGCAATCTCCATTTGTTGCATGCGGGTATCTACACTTTTTACTTCAACAGAAATTTCATTCATCCAGAAATAATAAGTCCCTGCTTCCAGCACTTTTGTCAGCTTTCCATCAATAATGAGCAAACCTTTGTATTGACTTGTTACCACAAATTTTCTCACAAGGTTTTTCAATTTTGGATTTTCCAGAATCGTTTTGGAAATTTTTTCAGTAATATCAACTTTCGTCATATCAATCTTTTGAAAGGTCCTGTTTACGACATCTTTCCAAGCAGCATATTGCCCTACATGCAGAACTTCTTTAAAGATTCCGTTTTCATAGACTAAAACAAGTTCTCCGTCTTTTACCTCAACCAATTCAAGCATAGCGCTTAACTCCTGATGTTTTAGTAAAAGCAGCAGGTCGTCATTTATCTGCAAAAGTGTTTTCATTTCATAGATATCCACAGATTTATTTCCAAAAATCCAGTGATGGCCTTCTCGTAAAATCTCAATAAGATTCCGGTTTTTAAATACCAGACCTACCTGATATGCATTAATTTGTACATTTCTAAACATCATATTATATTTTAAGGTTATTTTATACTTTATAAAAGGAAAAAACTGAGGATTTTTCTTCTGAAAACAGCGGAAATAAGCATTTCTGAAAGAATTATTTCAAGACATACATGACAATACTACTTTCTGGGTACACGGGCTTTTGAGCGTTTTCACTGTCACTGCTACACAAAAAAAACTTCATTTACACCATACAGCTTTTTATCATGATCCGTCAGGTTATTTTTTCACAAAAAACTTTTTTACAGGCTTCTCCAAAACATTGACTGAACAACTGAAAAAGCTCAGACTTTTTCCATACATACATTTTTTGAAGAGAAATATTAAACTCTGCAAAATAGATTTTGAGTCTATTTTAACCTACGTTAAAAGCGTAGTGCTCTGACCAACTGAGCTATCTCATCCTAAATGAGAGTGGGAATCGAACCCACGCATAAAGCTATTACTCTACCCAACTGAGTTATATTTCCATAAGGAAACAGAAGGATTCGAACCTTCGACCCATAGCACATGGTAGAAGTTTTTTGGAAAACTCCTCAAACCTTCAGATCAAGCTGAACAGAATAAGATCATGTTTCTCAACAATCCTTCTGCAATGGTGATATACCGAAACACTCAACAAGACCTGTCTGATATCTTCATTAAGGTTTGTTTTTTTCCAAACCTTATTATTATTTCATTTTGATAATGCAAAGTAATTATAGAAATACGCAATCATTTTGCGTAATAAATTATTTATACAGGAAATCGATTCTCTTACTCTAAAAGACTTGTTTTTTAGTTACCTATTTGGGCTATCCAGTCATTCACATTTTGAATCAATTAAATAATAAAATTAACTAACCATAATACGTAATTAATTAAAATGTTTATATTTGCACAATAAAAATACTTGACAACTCAAATATAATTCAATGATAAGTACAGATTTACTACTGCTTATGAACATTACAAAAGTACAGGCCATTATTTCAAGAAAATTTGATGCATTGAGTGTGCATGGACTTAGCTTCAGTGATTTTACGATCCTGTATATTCTTATAGGGTCTTCAGAACATAAGATCCGCAGAATAGATCTGGCGGAGAAAACAGGTTTAACAGCTTCAGGGATTACACGCCTTTTGAATCCCCTTGAAAGAATAGGTCTTGTATCCAGAGAAGCCAATGAGAGAGATGCAAGGATCAGCTATGTTGTAATCACTGATACCGGGAAAAAAGTCTTTGAAGAAGCAAAAAAAACAGCAGAAAATATTACAGCAGAAGTATTATCATTTAAGAAGAACAAATCTCTTAAAGCTACTTCAGAATTCCTATTTGAGCTGGGAGGATCGATACAATAATAAACAGACAATGAATTTAAATGAAAAATACAATTAAACAGCAACTTAGAGAAAAAGCTAAAAATCATCCTGTAACAATGGGAGTTCTTTCTATTAAAAATACCATAAACGGAAAGCAGTTTATCCAAGGCTCCCTTAATGTGGAAGCATTGGAGAATAAAATAAAATTCTCACTCAATATTGGCCAGTACACGCATCGGCAATTGCAGTCTGACTGGAATGAGTACGGTGAAAATGCATTTATATTCGAATGTATTGCGGTAGTGGAGCCTCAGAACAATCCTTATATCAATTACCGTCAGGAAGTTTTAAAGGCAGAAAAGAATTGTATCGAAGATATTGAGCTCCCGGAAAATCTTTATTAGTTATAAAAAAATGACAACATCTTATCTATATCCTACCTTCGAGGCAGGAAAACATTTATTCAGTAAAAATATAAAAGGTTCTATCGTTAATCTGAATCTTATTAAATTAAAAAAAGAAGCCGATTATTCATCTCATCCGGAACTGAAATCTTCCGGGATCACAAGTGGCTGGGATGCATATTGCCGATACATACAGGAAACAGAACCCTTTCTCACAGCCAGTGGAGGTGAAATTCTTTTTATTGGAAAAGGGGATCATTTTTTAATAGGGCCTGAAAAAGAGTATTGGGACATTTGCATGCTCATCCGTCAAAAAAGTGTAGGCGACTTTTTAAATTTTGAACAAAACGAAGAATACATGAAAATCGCAGGCCACCGCACCGCAGCTATTGAAGATTCTCGACTGTTACCACTGGAAGAGATTCTGCTTCAATCGATAAAACCCAACAATGGAAACAGCAATCATTAACAATGTAGATTTATGCTACGAGATCTTTGGAGAAAATAATAGTACTTCTATAATTTTAATCTCAGGATTAGGCAGCCAGATGATCCGATGGGATAATTCTTTCTGCGAGCAGCTTTCTTCACAAGGCTTCAAAGTCATCCGTTTTGATAACAGGGATTCCGGGGCTTCTGTTTTTACTGCGGAAAAAGAAATCCAATTCGGAGGAAATATCGAGCAAACCTTTTCAGAGATCAGAAAAGAAGACATTCCCTATTCACTGAAGGATATGGCAAAAGACGTTATAGGGCTTATGGATCATCTACACATTAAAAAGGCTCATATTATTGGCAGATCCATGGGTGGGGTGATTGCACAATTGCTGGGCTCTTACTTTCCCGAAAGAGTATCATCGGTCACCATTATTATGTCTACCTCGCTCAATCCTCAGCTGCCTTCTGCAAATCCGGATGTCATGGCAATGATGACCCAACCTCCTGTTGATTATCTTACCAACAAAGAAGCTTATATTAAAGAAAAAATAATTTTTGCCAAAAGGATATCAGGCAATTTCCCTTTGAACGAAATGCAGGAAAGAAGTTTAATAGAACAGGAATTAATCCGTTCTAAAACAAAAAATGGTATGTTCAGGCAAATGTTGGCTATGGGCTCCTGGATATACAACCCCAATGACCTGCAACAAATTTTAGCACCTGTTCTTATCATTCACGGAACAGATGACCCTATTTTTCATCCTGAATCTGCCAGGGATCTTTACCGGACTATTCCGAATTCAGAGCTTATGATGATCGAAGGAATGGGACATTCCATCCCGGAAAAGCTTTATATCCCAATCTGCAAAAAGATTATACAAACTGTAAATTTATCGGAAAAATAAAACTCCCTTCTTAGAAAGGGAGTTTTACCGTAATTAGTTATTTTGCAGGCACCAATGTAAAATCTTGGCAATATTTTTAGCATCGTCCACACCGCGGTGATGGGTTCCTTCCAGCTTAAGATTAAGTTCCCCTAAAGCCCTGCTCATTCCTACACTTTTCCTGATCGTAGGATGAACAAACCCGAACAATGTCTTCACATTAATATGACTATCACTTAAGGGATAATCAAGATTAAATCTTCTGGCCTGGTTTTGAAGCATGTTCAAGTCATAATTGCCATAACTTGCCCAGGTAAGATGTTCTGAATGATATTCTGCCCGGAGTATATCTAAGGCATCATCAAATAAAACACCTTCTTCATCCAGCATCTTTTGGGTGATGGTAGTCAGCTCCGTACAGAATGGGCTCACCTTTGAATATTGAGGTCTTACCAAAATCCCTTCGTTTCTTGAGATCTCGCCGGTCTTTGCATCCATAACGCAAACCCCGATTTCAATGATCTCACTTTCTTGTCCCCTTGGCGGCCGGCTGTCCCAACATGTTGCTTCGAGGTCTATAATAAGTATATGATCTGTTGTTTTCATAGTTTTTGTCGTACATGTATAAAATGTACTTTGTTATTAATAATTGGTCAACTTCAAATGAGCTCTGGTTCCTATGTCAGATCAACCGAAAAGAGCTCATTCTGTCTTCTAAAATTTTCAAGCAGGTTAATAATATTCTTTTTACCCACCGGATTCATGGAATGACTGTAAAATTGAGGTACATCCAAATGATGATCCATACAATATTCTATCAGCCATTTTGCACAGTCATATCCAGTCTTTTCGGAATCCCAGTTACCGGTGTGCTCTCCATCAGCAAGGTCGTGATCAAAAGAGATCATTTCCGGAAGTCCCTTTTCTGAAATCCAATGGATAAACTGCTTATAATTCCGAACAATGATCCAGTCTTTCAATAAGAAAAAATCCTGTTTTGTATAGTGATAGGCTTCTTCCGGACACCTGATATCATCAAGAAACAAAAGCTTTTGTATCATTTTCATAAAATCATCAAGATTTATTATTAAACCATCATATCTGCACAATTGGAGCTCGCAAAAGCATAAGGTTTAGCTTTGAATACATATCCCATTCCCAAAATATACCCCATGGCATCTTTCAAGGCTACATTGGATTTAAAATCAGGATCCGTATTGATATCAGCATGAACTTCCATTTCGACCCCATATTTATCTAAAACAGGACAGATGGTATAAGCAATTTCTACAGATTTATTCACCTCATTAAGCATCCGCTCTTTGATGCTGATTGTTTGAATTTCTTTTTGTTTTCTGATAAAAGTAAACGCACCTTTTCCTTCACGAATAAATACTACTGCCGTAGCATAACTAATAGTATCTCCATACACATGAGAATCTGATCCCACACAAACTTTCAGTCGGTATCCATTAGCTTCTTCGCGGATGATGGCTTCTTCTATCAACTGTGTGATAGGCTTGTGGAAAAATTTCCCACTCATATTCTGCCATATTTCTTGTTGCGTTTCCATTTTTTTACATTTTTTTAAATTCTACATATTGTTCTTTATAATTGATAAGCGATGATTGAGTAAAGATTTTGTTGATTCATCAGGACTCGAACCTGAACAACAAGAGTCAAAGTCTTGTGTGCTGCCGATTACACCATGAATCATTCTGCAGTACTGAGTTACATATAAGTTTTGTCCGCAATTACAGAACAGACAGGATCGAACCTGTACCTTCGTAATTATCGTTGATTATAGATAAATAAAAATTCATTATAAAAACCAAATGGTTATTTATCTTTATATGAATTAACATTTTGTACAGGAAAAGGGAGTCGAACCCTCAATATCTTGAGTCTAAGTCAAGTGCGTCTGCCAGTTCCGCCATTCCCGTATTTTTTACAAATTATAATTGATGAGACATTTTAACAGATAAATTATAATACCTGCAATCATTGATCTATGATCAATCAACACTTTTAATTAAGGTTAGAGAAAGTTTGTCGGTGTAAACTTTTGCTTGTTAGTGTTTGTAAAGATCTTCTGCGCTTGACAAACCCTTCTCTTTCCTCTTTCGTTATGTGATTGATCAATGATGATTGATCATTGATTGATAAGATATTAGTCTTAAAATTTATGAATCATCTTTTATCTTTTATCTTTTATCTTTTATCTTTTATTAATAATAATCAACTGATTAGGAATCGAACCTAAGCGACAAGAGTACAGTTCCTGCATGCTGCCATTACATTATCAGTTGATTGTAGTGGAAGTGGTAGGATTCGAACCTACTCAGCAATAAAGCAACAGATTTACAGTCTGCCCCGGCTCTCCAACTCCGGCGCACTTCCCGATTTGTATAAAGATCAGTGATAAAGATGAATAGAGGTTTTGATTTCATCATAATTTCTGATCATTATAATGGAGTAAGCAAAAGGCCTGTCTTAATTTTTTGTTTGATATAAGAACTTCTGCGCCCGACATCCTTTTAACTTTTCTCCGGAACTAATCTCATTTTAGTTATTTGAGATGGTTATGGGATTCAAACCCACTCAGCTTACGCAACGGTTTTGCAGACCGCCCCGACTCTTCCACTTCGGCGAACCATCAGGTTTTATTCATTATAATTGATCGTTCATTAGTGATAATTGACCTGCATTTCAACTTTTCGCGTTCAATTAAAAATAGTCTGGAAAGCAAGATTCGAACTTGCGACCTCCCGCGTCCAAGGCGGGTAAACAACCACCGTTATCTTTCCAGTTATAAGGTTCAGCTTCCTATTTCTTTTCCGAGAGACAGTCGGAGCCGAAATATTCCGTGAACCTTGCGGTCTATGCGAGAATCGAACTCGCAGTGCCCAAGAGACAGTCGGGCAGGTTAGCCATTACCTCAATAGACCTTTTTTGCAGAGAGCAAAGGAATTGAACCTTCACGACTATCGTAGAACTTATGAGCAGTAAGCCGCAACCAACCCTTATTTATCTACTCTCCTTTTAATCCCAGAGAAATTAAACCTCCCATTTTTCCGGTTTTAAAAGACCGGTGGTCAGGTTCATTAAGCTAAGGAATTGTACTTTGGGTTTCTCCGGGGATCGAACCCTATTCTCCGGTGCCACAAACCGACGCTTTACCAAATAAGCTAAAGAAACCATAAAAAAAGCACCTCTTTTCGGGAGGTGCTGTATATATTTTGACGTGTCAGATCAATAGCTGACCCAAATATATAAGCACCTTTTATCCACAAATTCACTATCCTGAAGACATGGGTAACCTTTCGGTTCCTCTGCTTGTAGTCTTGAATACGGATTAAATATGTAATGCAATTGTTTCATTATATTTTTTGTTTTAAACACTTTTTGAAATTCTGAAAACCTGTTGCTTTCAATTTTCGATTGCAAAGTAAATATGTTTTTTTTTAACTCGCAAATAAATCCCAGATATAATAACTTAAAAATCAATAAGTTACATTAAATAAAAAGAAATAGAAATTCCTGTCCGCAAATTATTGCAGATACTTTAATTACCTAAATGACTGTCTCTCACCGGTTTGTTTATCACTCTATTTTATTGTATTAAAATTTCATTGCTAATTAAAAATTTTCACTTTTTTGGTTATTTTTTTTCATTCTAAATAATTTCTGTTCTAAAAACACAAAAAACGCCCCGGGAATCGAGGCGTTTTTGCAGTATTTTGATTAAATCTTTACGAGTTTACAGTAAATAATTTACAAAGTCAGCACATTTTACCTCATTCCATATCATGCATTCATATCCAAACGAATCCTTTAGTACAGGGCTATCGCATAGATTTAAACTGATATGTGCTGTTTGTATTGTCATAATTTTATGTCCGCAAAGATAATATTTTTCCTGATAAAATGGTGGTTTTGAAAGCTTCAGCCATTATGTTTGTTAGGAATTTATAAAGATTACTATGAAATTCTTAAGTCTTTTAATCTTTTAATTCCAACATCAATTAATTCCTGAACATCTTATTCCTTCCAGTCTTATACCTTGAAATATCTTTTAAAATAAGCGAATCATCAGGATTAAAATATTTTAGCTCATTTACAATTTCGGAATGGGTTTCTACCTTTTCGGAAATGATCTCATAAGCAATATTTCTCGTGACAGTCTGAAGGGAAGAGTTCTTTTTAAATTCATACTTCATAGCCTCCAGATAAATCAGCTTTTTATCTGCTGGCGTTTCTTCATATAAATGCTGAATTTCCCTTTCTAATTTTGTAGAATCAAAAATATTTGCAAAATAATTATTCAGACAATTGAAGGCATCTTTATTTTCTTTCCATCCTGTTAATAGGATTTTCTGTGCTTCATCAGGCATTTCCATCTTTTTTCTGTAGATCAGCGAGGCTTTTACCATCTGGCTGTTATCCACGAAATCATCTGCCAACATCTGATAATAGACATGTGCATTTTTTATATCATTCATCTCTTTATAAAGATCACCTACTTTTTCTTTCTGATCGAGTTCTTTATAAAGATCAATTGCTTTTCTGTATTGTTTTGCTTTTTCATAGCAAGCCGCAGCATCGGATTTATTATGCAACCTTTTCAGATAAATAACGGCTGCCTCATTATAAAATTCACCATTTTCCAGTGTTTTTGCTGCCCTGTAATTATCCTGGAGAAGGTTCATATAAACTTTTGCGGCTTTTTTGTAATCTCCTTCTGTAATATATTTTTCTGCCAGCTCTTCATATTTACTACGGATTCTGTCAAAAAGAGAATTTTCAAGGTAAAAGTTTCCTCCCGAATTTCCTCGCCTTCCGGAACGTTGATCATTTTTTTCTTTATCCTTCAGGCTGATCATTACCACAAAAATTATGATAGCCACTGCGATAAAAATACCCAAGGTGCCTAATACACTCCAGAAACTCTGATGAAAAAGTTGCGCTACAAGCCCCAGCACTTTAAGAAGTACCAGTATTAAAAATGCTCTGATAAATTTATCTATAAACTTCTGCTTATTCATCTTTATCGGATTTTAAAATGGTTTTGTCCTCGCTGAATAAACGATATACCAATAAGATGACACAAATAACCAGGAACCATACAAACCAGTTGTACCCGTACATCCCGATCAACGGATAAAAAAGATAAATCAGCATTCCTATCAAAATAAGAACCAGAAATATTTTAATACCACCGGGTACATTATCGCCTCCGATATTCAAGGTTTTCTTCCGGAAGAAATAAGAATAAAGCCCTACACTTCCTATAATCAGAATGATCAGCCAAATAATCTCGGAGAATGAAATGTCTTTAGATGGTGGGCTTTCATCACCCAAACTTTCTTTTGTATTTACATTTTGACCGGATGAAAAATGGGGTTCTGCACTTTCTAAAGTTCCATAAAGCCTTCCAAGAGAATCTTCCATTAACACCTGCTTTTTTCTCCAGATACTTCTTACAATTCCCTGATCAACAGGTTTATCATGATTTTTATTTTTAATGGAATCGGAAATTTTACGCTGGTAATCCCTGGATTTGTCTGCAATATGTTTTGCTATTTTCCTGTTGTAAATTTTCTTTAGAAAATCCCGCGTCTTACTTTCTTTTGCCTTGTAATTTTCAAGCTTCTTTTCCACCTTATTCATTTCCTTCGCGTCGGATCCTTTGGAAGCTGCGGCATAGTCTTTCATTAATTCCTTTCTTTCATTATGATACAGGGAATCAATCTTCATATCTATTTCGGTGAGACCGGATTCAAAGGCTAACTTGCCGGGATTCTGATTTTTCAAAGCCTCCTTTGAGAATACATTTCCTGAAGAAACAGGGCTTTCTGTTGTTCCCTCTTCTTTAGTAAAGCCTATCATAATTCTCCCGACAATAATTATGATCCATAATGCAAGGAGAGCCCACCGGTAATCCCTTTGTTTACCATTTGCCTCGTTTCCTCCCCATAACCGGCTCAGCCAATTGTTATTAAATTTGAACTTTCCCGAACCATCTCCTCGCGAAGTTCCCATAATATCCAGAGGCACGCCCAAATCTATAGCCCGATCAGGATATTTTTCTATATACTTTAGATATTTTTCGATTTCTTTTTTGTTTCCCGCCATCACTTTTTTCAGATCAAAAGGCAGGTTTTTCATCCATTCTTCTTCCGTTGTTGAGGTCCGCAGAGATTCCATCATTTTTTCATCATCAATTTCCACTGCAAAACTTTTGATTTCTTTTGGAATATAAACTCCGTTTAATGGTTTGCTGACAAAAGATCCATTCTTTTGTGGTTCTTCAAGCACTGCACCCCAATCTATTTCTTCTCTTAATTTTACCATTCCGAATTCGGGATGGATAATCAGAAACTGAGAATCAATATGGAGCCAGTCTTCAGGAGTGACCTTAGGATAAAATGTAGTGTATTCAGGGATAAATAAAATCTCATCTATACATTGAAAATAAGAATTCCTACCAACTTCCCGGGGGGCCTCATTATTAAAAACAATAAAACAGCCATAGAGAATATTAGGTTCTTTGGAAGGAATCGCAAATGTCATTACCTGGTCTAGGTCAATTCCCAAAGCATCCATTTCACTGAGCCATACGGATGGTGAAGAACTCCTGATCAGAAGTCCCTTCCGGGGATAATCATTCTTTGGAAAAGGTTTTATTCTAAGTTCCATATTCCAGAATTTGATTGATAAAAGGCTCCAGATAATCTGAACACATATCCCCCATTGTTCTCATCTTAAGCAAGGTGGTTTCAGGAAGGTAATATTCTGCTCCTCCAAATTCGGTATGGGTTGCCAGAGACAAAAAGCCATGTTCCGTAGAAGGGATATAAAATACCGGAATATTTTTATTACTGCTTTTGAAAGTTAATATCCCACGGGAATCCGTGATAATCTCACTTCCGTCTGAAAAAGTAAATTTATTTTTGTATTGATTCGCAATTATTTTTATCCTGCGATTATTTCGGTATAATGTCAGAGAATTGTCATAAACTTTCGCCAGCCTGTTATTTGATATGACGAGGCTGTTTTCAGTGTTGATTCCGATATTATTAAAGTTATTTAAAATCTTTATTCCGCTATTCGCCAGCTTTTTCATTTCAGTTTCTACTTTTGAATGATTCCGGGCTATCTCTTTATCATTCTTCACCGATTCAAATGAAATATTTCCATCAATATTAATATGATAGATCCAGGAGGATTCCGCATGATGCAGATAAAAACTTTTGTTAAAATAAATCAGCCGATAATCATTGGGTATGTTTTTCCCGGTTAGATTGAGCTCAGAATATTCTTTGGTATTAAGATTAAGTTTTGAAATAATATGCTTATCAGGCTGGTACTGGCAAAGGATAAATTGTTGTTGCTTATTTTTAGCCAGAGCAAACTGCCCACGGGGTCTTACCGAAATATTTTCAATTAAAACCTCACAGCCCCTATGTATTCTGTATCGGTCATAATAATCCTTATTATAATAATTATCTGACAAATAAGTTTTAAGCAGCTGCTTTTTATTGCTCAAAATAAAGAACTCCCCTTCATACAAAAAGGAAGCTATTTTGTTCATGGGTGTAGGAAAAAGAATAGGATAGTTCTTCGGAACATCCGTTTTTTTGCCATTCACAGAATCCTGATCAGCTTTCTGTTTTCGTTGTGGTGGGTTAGCCCATAAGTCTTTTAGCGGAAGTACAATTTTCTGGATGTGTTTCCTTGTTCCTTTATGATGTTTGAAGAAATTAACCTCGCCATCAACAGATGTCGTTACTATAAATTTAAGCCTGTCCCTGTTTTCATGAATTACCTTTTGCAACCCTTCATTCATGAGATTTTCCTGGTTGGTGATAAAAAATACTTCAAGATCTTTTTCCGTGTGCTCATCCTGGAAAAACTTAGCCAGAGCCTGGGAAACATCCAAAGCTGAGCTTACCTGGTTTAGATGATCCACAACATTTTCCACGCTATCAAGAAAAACAGGAACACTTGTTTGCCCCAGAACGAAAACTTTACATTCCGAATGAGCCTTCGGATGCTTAATGACCGCAATTGCGGATGCATAGGCCAATACTTTCGGTGTTCCCCAGTTTTTCAGAGAGGTATCTATTAAAATTATTCTTTCAAAAACATTTTCTTCAGGAGGTATCTCCCTTTGAATATAAAGCGTTTCGTTGTTGGCTATTCTGCTCATAAAAACCTCATCTTCATTTGCGAATTCCGACAAAAGCATTCTGTGGAGCTCCCCCTTATTGGTCATATCAGAAATTCCTCCTATCGGCTGTTCACCGGGAGAAAGGTGACGCATGGGAATTTTGAGGCCACTCCAGATTCTTTTGATCAGGCTTCCTACCTGAAATGTTTTAGGCTCTTCTATTAAATCCTGGATAAAATCATTATTGGATTCTACGGTTATCTCCTCTTCTGCAACCTCATCATCCAGCTCCGGCTCAGTGCCAAAGCCTTTCATCGCATAAATAATTGACTCTACCGAAGGAAATTTTTCATTGAGCCACACAAGAACTCTGGTATCCTTTACCAGAGATGAGGATGTTACGGGTATTTTTTCAGCACTTTTGACCAGAGCATAAGGATTTTTTGCAAACTTTTTCAGAAGCAATGAACCGGATGGTGCAGAGATCCTGTTATGGGCATTGTGAAATAATGTTTGCAGCAAAAGAATTCTGTTTTGCCCTTTTTTATAAGATTTACCTAATTTATTAAGGTTTCCTAGAAAATTGATAATGCAATCCACCTCAATATTTACTTTGGCTTCCTTTTCAAGCTTTTTTAAATAATACGAAACGGCATTGAAATTAAGATAGCCTTCCTGGGTGGCATAAAGTACTAACAACAAAGCTCCAAAGGGAGGGATTCCCTGCAGATGTAATTCTTTCAGGACTTCAATTATGTAAGGCCGGTATGCAATGGCTCCCACATTCGGAATGGATACAAGGTTATTTTCGTGATAACCTGTCTCATCACGCACATCTTCATCTGTATTCCATTCCCAAAAATATCCTTCGTAGGACTGGAAGTATTCATTTAGCTCCATTCTTTCGCTTTTTGAGTGAGCCGGTATGAGCTTATGGAAAGCTTTTTCAGATCTTTCTTAGCAATGGACAGATAACTTCCGTCTTCATTCCATAAAAGCCAATAGCTCATGTTCTCATTATATTTTCTTTGAAGTAAAGCACTTACATTCTTAAATTCAAAATCAAATCCGGTGGGTAAAAGATGTCCATCTTTCTCCCAATAGGTTTTTCCCGGTAGCCCCAGTAAAGGTGTACCCAGGAATAGCGCCCTGTCTCCAATGATAATCCATTCATTTCTTTCAAGTTTGAATGTAGATAAGGTCGGAATAACCGCTCCAATCTCCGACATAGGACTTAATAAAGCGATGGCAGGCTGTTCTGTAGTTTCAGGTTTTAGCCTTATCCTGATTTTTTCATTAATTCCAAAAAAATTCTGATTGGATGGCGGCAGAACCAGACGCAATGCCTGGTCAATAGGAGACCATAATAATGCAGTTCTTACTTTCCGGGTAGGAACTAAGGCTTTCTTTTTAAATAATAAACCATTACGGAGCTCATATAAAATGAAATTGGGCAATTGTTGCACCTCCGGAGAAGCAGCCTGCTCTTCAGTAAATCCTTTAAGCCAGATTGTCTCATCCTCCAAAGCAATCTGAAGATTTTTCCAGTTCCGGATCGAACCTAAAAAATCTTCATCAGCACGAGGCAATTCCGCCCAAAAATCAATTACATGCTCTGTAAGATCCTCTGCCATAAGACTTCTATTTCCTGTTGAATATATTGTTTCTGTTCAGGATTTTTAATCCAGTCACAGCGGGTTTGTAGATATCTCAGTTTATCTTTAATCACATTTTGTTCTTCAAATGTTGCAGATCCGCTATCCCATTTTTCCTGTAAGATCTTCACATCCTTCATTACCTCTTCAGGATTCGGCATTTTATTGTGCAATGCCTGAGGATGGCTTTGCGGGTTTTCATCCTTTTCGATGGTCCTGTTAATGATCCCTTCCAGAATTTCAATCTGCTCTTCCGTATCCCAAATATGTTTCAATACCCAAAGGTCAGAAAGTATTGCTTCACTTCTCCCGCAAATCAAGGCACTTGCAGCAATAAGGTTCTGAAGCTTTACCGCTCTACGGTCGGAAATTGCAATTCCGGTATTCCGGAGACTGATCACAGTATTGAGGTAAACTTCATAAATAGGTTTCAGATCCACTGTTTTACAAAGGTTCTGAAGCTCTCTTATTTCCTCGGCCCTAATTTCAGGAATATCCCTGTCCTCTGCATTTTCTAATCTTCTTCCTGCTAAAAGAACCTGTTGAAGCAGCTCAGGATTCACATAATCTACATTGATCCTGATAAGAAAACGGTCGAATAAAGCATTTAAAGCTTCATCTTCAGGTAAAACATTGCTTGCTCCCACAAACATGAGTGCAGGCAGATGCTTGGTTTCCTTTCCCCTCTTAAAGATCTTTTCATTCAAAGCCATCAAAAGCGAATTGAGGATCGCTGAATTGGCATTAAAAATCTCATCCAGAAAAACCATTGAAGCCTCGGGCATCATCCCTTCTGTATTGGTAAGAAGTTCGCCTTCTTTTAATTTCCTGATATCAAAAGGACCGAAAATTTCATTCGGTTCCGTGAAGCGGGTCAGCAAATACTCAAAATTCTTCCCATCTTTAACCGTTTGGGACAAGGTTCTTACAATAGCTGATTTTGCCGTTCCCGGCGGACCATATAAAAATGCATTTTCTCTGGCCAGAAGGCAGATCCCCAGCAGATCGACCACATCGTTTTTACCTACAAAAGTGTCTTTTACGTAATTGAGTACCGCATTAAGCTTTGAAATATTCGGAATCATTTATTTTCTTCTTCGTTTATAATTTTTAATTCTCGCCAGAACCCGTCTTTATGTAAGCCAAATTCAGCAACCAACAACTTGTTAATAAAGGGTATTTCAGCCAACCTTTGAGCTCTTTTTTCAACAATCCTTTCAAGATATAGCTTCCGGTATGTCGGTTCTTTCAACTCTTCCTGCCAATTCATATTTTCGAGATCAAGATCATACCCTACACCCGAGTAATGGAATTGCAGCAAAATACTTTCCAATTTTTTTATCAAAGGATCGTCGGGGTCCAAATTCTGAAGAACTACAATTATCTGGGGTAAAAATCTCAGCGAAAGATCTGCTGATAAAAGTGCTTCGGAATTTTTCATTCCTCTAAATTCAGGGATGAACTGATCAAGGTCTTTTGCCGTGTTTTCCCTTATTAAATACAATTGAGCAGCATAATAAAGGACCTTAGCAGCCCAGACTGCAGCCTCTTTATCATACTCCAAATGATCCGTCAAAAACTCGAGTCTTTCTTTTTCAAATTCTGATTCAAAATAATCCGCGGCATCCTGTTCTTCTTTCTCTGAAATTTTTTGAATATTTGAAAAAACGGTGATACATTCTTCTTTACGGAGAAGAAATAAAGTATCAAGGAAAGGAGTATTTTCGGTCATATAACAAAAGTAAAATTATTTTTTTGAGAATAAAACTTTAATATCATTATGATTAAGAATTAATTAATGCCTCTGTCTTCGGTCAGCCACGGGAATACAAAGGCATAAAACAAATTTTTTAGAGGATATAAAGATTTTTAAAACCGACGAAGTTGATAATAAAGTATTTTTGTTCATAAACATTTGAAAATCTAGGATTTTCCAGTGCTCTGAAAACATAAAATAATAAAATAACCTTTGCGTTTTTGCGATTAACTTAAAAAGCAATAAAAGTAAAAGTTGCTATCTTTGCCGTCATTCAAAATAACATTATGAGTATTCACATTAGTGCAAAAAAAGGAGAAATAGCGAAAGTAATATTGCAGCCGGGGGATCCGCTTCGTGCACAATATATTGCCGAAAACTTTTTAGAAAATGCAAAACTGGTAAGCAAAACCAGAGGTATTTTGTATTATACCGGACTTTATAAAGGAAAAGAAATCAGCGTAGGAGCAAGTGGAATGGGTTTTCCAAGCATCGGTATTTACTCCTATGAATTGTACACCGAATATGATGTAGATACAATCATCCGTATCGGTACCTGTGGAGCTTACACCACAGATCTGAAAGTATTTGATATTCTAAATGTTGAACATGCGGCAAGTGAAAGTACCTATGCAAAATATGCATGGGAAATAGAAGGAGATATTATTTCTCATCAGGGAAATATTTTTGATGTGATCAATGCAACGGCAGAAGAATCTTCTTTGAAAACCAAGGCTGTTACTATTCACAGCAGTGATATTTTCTATCGAAAGGATTTAACCGTTCCTGAGATTGCAACAAGATACAACTGCCCGGCTGTGGAAATGGAAGCCTTTGGATTATTCGCCAATGCTAAACATTTAGGGAAAAATGCAGCCACAATTCTTACGGTAACGGATATCATTCCGACTCACGAAAAAATTTCAGCAGACCAAAGAGAGACAGCGTTGAAACCGATGATTGAGCTGGCTTTGGAATCGGCATTGAAAGTTATTTAAAACCTTATATCACCCTAATTATAGAAAGCAATATTGCGATTCGCAATTTGCTTTTCAACCATAAAAAAGAGCTTCACTTATTCAGTAGAGCTCTTTTTTATATCCTGAAAAATTTCCTGGCGACCGCTGTTGTTTCCTCTGCTACATCTTTCAAACTTATTTTCTTGATCTGAGCAATGGTTTGCGCTACATAAGGTAGAAAGCCAGGTTCATTTCTCCAGTTCTGACTTCGCGCTGAGATATTTTTCGGAAGCATAAACGGGGCATCCGTTTCAATCATCATTCTTTCTAATGGAACATACCTGATCACTTCCTCAAAGTGTTTAAATCTCTTTTCATCACTGATTGCTCCTGTAAATCCTAAATAAAAACCTTTATCCAAATAGCTTTTTGCTTCTTCTAAAGTCCCGGTGAAACAATGAACGACTGCTTCCGGAAGTTGGGAAAGGTAATCCTCTGTAATTTCGGTAAATCTTTTAAATGCAGATCTCTCATGAAGGAATAAAGGTTTATTGATTTGAATTGCCAGTTCAAGTTGTGCACGATAACACTTCTCTTGTAGAGGCCTTGGTGAAAAATCACGGTCAAAATCCAATCCGCACTCTCCCACTGAAACCACATGGTCCTGTTTTAGAAGGTCTCTGAGTTCGCCGATACTTTGATCATTAAATGATTTAGCATCATGAGGGTGAATGCCCGCCGTTGAAAATAAAATATCCGGATAATCCTGCGCTATATCTGCAGATTCTTTACTTCCACGCACACTTGTTCCTGTAAGGATCATATAGTCTACGCCATTGTCCAGAGCACGGTTAATCACTTCGTCTTGTTCATTATAGAACTGTTTATTGGTCAGATTAATGCCAATATCAATGTAGGTATTCATTTTTCTTTTTTTGTTTTGTTATTGATATGAAAATATCTTATTACATGGGGACTGTTTACGGCACTTCTAAAAGATCTTTCACTATGGAATTTCTTGTACCTGGAATATTTTGTTCCATTAATTTCTTTGGTTATTTTCACCCAGACAAGCTTTTGTTTTTGTCTTCTTACTTTCCGGAATGGTATGGATTCAGATAATTGGTCATCTATATCGGATTGCTCAGTTCTCCGCCACTTTTTGTTCCCATACTTTTTCAGGTAAGGTCCTATTTTCCCATATTCAAAAGCCCGAAAAGCTCCTTTGTTATAGATATTTTTCATTCAAATGAGTTTTTGGCAAAATAAAGCATTTGCTACGCAATCTTTTTACACAATATATTATTCATTGATAAAAGTTTCCAGAAAACCAATAAGCTGCGTTCCTCCGCTTGCCCAACGAATGCCGTGTCCTTCTTTTTCCCTTATTTCGTAGACAACCCCATGCTTATAATGAAAGAATACATTCCACCAGGTTTTATTCTCGATGATATAATGGATTTTAGCCATTACCTTTTCCTGTTTTTGAAAATTACTGCCTTTTACCTCACCCCAGAACCGGTCGTCCGTTCTTCCCACATGTTTTTCCCATGCCCTCTGTGCAATGGTGATTTCTTTATTAAAATGGACCTGACAACTACCAATCAAAGCATCTTTTAGAGGTGGAATGGCTTGTTCATCACGAACGCTTGCTGAAGTAAGTCTCTGCCCCATAACATCAAGCCAGTATTCAAAGGGGATCTCTTCCAATTGTCTTGCTTTTTCTTCATTTTGATCCTTAGCTTCCAGAATATGGATAAAGTGCCCGAAACTTTGCTTCCGGTCAATCAGAATTTCTTCATTAAAATAAGGAAGATGCCAATCTAAAGTTCCATCCTTACATCTTTGAATGTTTTGATCGATAGTCCGAAGATGTTCTTCCGAAACAATGGCACCATATTTTTCTTTCCAGGAGCCCGAAAAAAACAAAGAACATGGCTGAATTCCGCTCATTTAAAAATTTTTAACCAAAATAGCAGATTTTTTTCAGCAATAAAAGTACACTCTACATTATTGTTGATCGTAAAAATGAAAAATTTAAAATACAGTAAATGATCTTTTGTTCATTAAAAAATCCCTATCAGTGACAGGGATTTTTTAATTTATTCTTTTGATGGGTTACTCATTGCTTTTAAGCTGTGCCAGGACTACCGATAAATTGTTAATTCCCCAATGCTCAAAATATTTTCCATTTTTAAGACGGACAATATCAATGACATCAATACTTATTCTTTTTCCTGAAGGTGCAATTCCCATAAAATTTCCGGTGTGAGTTCCGGATATATTTTTTCTGGTCGTAACGAGGTCTTCTTCCGCAACCTGCTGAAGAATAGTTACCTGGATATCTGGCATGGCAGGTCTTAATATTCCATTGAAAGTATTGATCATTCCCTGTTTTCCATTATCAGCACCTTGTGGGGCAGAATGGTTGGTGAAGTTTTCATCCATGAGTTCTTCAAAGGTTTCAACGTTCCCCTTTTCAATAACTTCTATATTAAAGCGTTTTACTATTTCTTTGTTTTTTTCCTGTTGCAAATCCATATCTTATTATTGATTTTTTTCTTAGATACGTAAATTTAGGATAAAACATTATTCGCTCCAAGGAGAATGCAGAATACAGTTGCAGAAATTTTTCCTTTCAAAATTTGGAATCATAAATGCACAGACATCTGCTTTTATATTTCCGAAAGTGGTTTCGGTTTTATGTTTAAATCCATCAAAAAACGTTGGAATAATTTTATTCTTAAAATCATTCCGGGGGAATGCCTTTACAATCTCATTCCGGTGTGAATCACTCAGATGCTCATACCCTTCTCCCATTACATCCAGCCCTACTCCGGAGTACATCAAAGCTACTTCATTCTCCTTATGTTCTGCAATCCCAATGGTTGTATGCAATGCTATCGTATCCCAAACCAGCTGCAATTGATCTTTCGGAAGACCGTGGCTTTTCAGAAAATCCCTTGCTGCATTAGCTCCGTCTACTTCAAATCTCAAATCGGGACTGCTGTAATGGGGCACTAAACCCAGATCATGAAAAACTGAGCTTATATACAAAAGCTCTGCATCATACTCCATATTTTTTCGTTTTCCGTTAAGTGAAGAAAAAAGGAAAACCCGTAATGAGTGGTTATAAATAAATTCCGTTCCATGCTCTAACAGCAATTCAGTGGCTTCTGTAGCAATTTTACTGTCCGGAATTATAATTCCGGCAACACTTTTTAATCTTTGGACTGACATATTTTTTATATTTTAATCAATACAAAAATAGGCCTGTCCTTCTTGCTCCGGAATGTCAGAATATACCTATTACCTGCCAATATTTACAAACATCCTACGGTATTCCAATGGTGAACTATCTGTGTGTTTTTTGAAAAAATGACTGAATTGTTCAGGCGTACTGAATGCTAGGTGATAAGCAATTTCTTTTATTGTTTTAGCAGAAAATTGCAATAACCTTTTTGATTCGGCGATCACTTGTCCGGCAATGACCTCTTTAGCTCCTTTACCGCTTTTCTTTTTTGATATATCGGATAATTTACGGGGTGAAACGGATAGCTGTTCTGCATAGTACAATACATCATGCATCTTGTTATATTGCTGACTGAGTAATTCCAGAAACCGGCGATAGACCTGATTGTCGAAATCGTCAATTCCATCCTGAAATGAAGGCATTGCATTGGCCAGCTTAATCATCAGAATTTTTAAATAGGCTGCCATAGCATCTAATTTATTGGGATAATCGGCACCTTCATATTCTTTAAAAAGAATCTCACAAACCCCAATCAGTTCAGTGAAGTCCTTTTCCTGTAAAGGAAAATTCTGATGAAGGGCAGCATCATTAAAAAGCAGCAATTTACAATTGGAGGCACTCGAAGGCGTCTTTTCCCAAAAGCAATCGCCAAAGCTTATTTCAAATCCGGACAACTGGATGGGATGGGAAAAAGAAAATATTTGTCCTTTCGATATGACAAATACCTCCGGCCCCTGAATATGAAATTGTTTCCCATCAATAATGATGCTTCCGTTTCCTTCGTAAACAATGAGCACTCTGTTATAGGTAACACTGACTACATCCGTTTTTTCCAGAACCGAATGATCCAGCTTAACCACCTGAAAAGAATCCTTTATTTCCTTATCGAAGATGAGCACTTCATCATACATATTATATGCTTCTCTAATGGTTCCAAAAGTACAAATATCAAAAAAGTTCACAACAGATCTGCCATACTATTTCCGGAATCACAAAATAGCAACAATCAATGATGCTTTTTTACAACAAAAGGAATGTTTTATACAATCTTTTGATTTTTATAAACGATAAGTTTGTCCTGTTTAAAACCTATTCATGATGAACATTTTAAAAAAGCTATTTTACGGACTGTCTGTATTGATGATGATAACTGTAATTTCATGCTCCGACAATAATGACGAAACTACTTTTGAGGAAACCGTTCTCACCCCTTCACAGATACTTTCGTCTACTCCATGGGAAACAACCCATGCTAAAAACCAAAATGGACAGCCGGTTCCTTTAACGGACACTCATGTAACGAACTTTGTAGGCTTTGCTTATTTTAAAGCAAATGGTACATTTACGATGTATAATCTTGATGATTCTCCTAAAATGCATGGAGACTGGTCCGTTTCTGCAGACGGAGCAACCAGAACTATTATAGCAAAAGATGCGAACGGAAACGTACTTTTTACAAGAATAGTAAAAATTACAGTTTTAACGGAACAGGAATTTACTTACAGAATATTTCCTGATGCTAATGCCCCATCTGTATATTATGACATCATCCACACTCCAACAACTCATCCCGAGCCTTAGGCTCTTTTTATAATAAGTGAAAGCCGGTTCAATGAGCCGGCTTTGTTTTTTACTCATTTCTCTTCCAAAATAGGACAGCTCTGCTTTACATACTTTGGAATATATTTATTTTCTTGATTTTTTTTCATTTTTTCCCAATATGGATGTAACATATGTCACCCTATGGTTGTCTTATCAATTGAAACGCCCCTTGAAAATGAAAATAATAACATGTACAATCGCCCTATTAACCGCTTCTTTAGCTTTGGCTCAGGCCAAAAAAGATACCGTTAAACTAAAAGACATAGAAGCAGTTACTTTAGTGGTAAGAAAACCGACAGTGGAATCCAAAGTTGACAGGACGGTTTTTAATGTAGCCAACAGCTCCATTCTGGCCGGAAATACCACCTGGGATGTACTGAGAATGACTCCTTTAGTAAGTATAGATAATAATGATGCTATTAAAGCAGAAGGCGAGAACGTTACGGTTTATATTAATGACAGAAAATCTGTTTTTACAGGAAAAGAACTAAAAGAATATCTGGCAACAATTCCCGCCGATAATCTGATGAAAATCGAGGTGATCACCAGCCCTTCTTCGCGTTATGAAACGACAGGATCCGTCATTAATATTGTATTGAAAAAGCGGGATGATGAAGGAATGAAAGGAAGCATCACCCTGAATAACAGACAAAACAGAAAAAATTCGCAATACACCAACTTCAACCTGAATTACCATAAGAAAAAATTTACACAAACGTTTATTGGAAGTTATAGTGACAATACATGGGTACAAACCAATTCGATTGTTAATTCCCTGTATGAAAATAATGATATTACCACAATCAATACTTTAAACACAGATAAAAGTAAAAGTCCCTCCATTTCTTCCACTTCAGAATATGAGCTGAACGATAAAAACAACATCGGTTTTATTGTGGAATATTATCAAAGTAAAAGAACGTCTTCATCAGAAGCGGAGGCAAGCAATTATGCCAATGACCAGTTCAAGTATTCGTATGATCAGAGCCAAAACTTAGCGGGTATGAATCGTACTTTGGGAACCAATCTGTTTTACAAGTATTATGATAAAGAAAAAAACAGGATCTTAGATGTCAATTTAGGGACGAACTACGACTCTCAAAAAGATTCTAATGATTTCCTGAAAACATTTAGCAATAAACCGATTCCGGATCAAATAGGAGTTAATTCCAACAATCAGATGCGTAACTATTATATCAAAATTGATTATACGCAATCCATTGGAAAGTCTGGAGCCACATTTGAAGCCGGAGGAAAAATAGATTTCAATAATAACGTTGCTCCTTATTATTTGACGGGGAACAAGCTGGATCTGCTTCAAAAAACTGATAAATTCCATTATGAAGATAATATCAGTTCCCTTTATGCCAATTTCAGTAAAACCTTTTTCAAGAAGCTGGAAACCAGAGTCGGGATACGCTATGAATATATTGATTTCAAAGTAAGACAGGATATTGCAGGAACTTCAAGAAAAGACGGCTATGGTACTTTCCTTCCGAATCTATTGTTAAAATATTCTTTTTCAGACAAGTACGATCTAAGCCTTACCTACAACCGTAATATCTGGCGTCCGTGGTATGCTGAGTTCAACCCTTTCCTTCTACCTAATAATGATGGAATCTACTCCAGAGGAAATATCGACTTACAACCCAACCCAAGCGACAGGCTTTATCTGAAGTTCGGAATCTTGAAAAAATATTTCCTTTCTGCCAGGTACATGTTTACCAAACAAGATTACTGGACCACGTATAGTACTCAGGTAGTTAATACACCTGGAGATCCCGACAACCCTACAAAAGAAATAACAGTGACCTATCCCGGCAATTTTAGCGGAAAGGTTCAGAAATACTACCTGTTTGCCAATACCAACCAGACTTTTCTGAAGAATAAGTTAAATGTAAATGTAGGCTTTGGCTGGTATTATATTGACAACAGTGATTTTAATCAAAGAAATAACCTGAAAGCAAGAGACTACATCAGCTATTGGGGAGGATCAACCAACCTTTCGTACACCAACCTGTTTAACAAGAATATTAATCTAAGTGCTTGGGTGGAAATATCCAATCAGAATAACGGGAACTCTTACGCCAATAAAACGAATGTATTCCACAATATTTCCATGACAAAAATATTCCCAAAAAAACAAATGGAAGTCAGCCTTCAGCTGATGAATATTTTCCAGAGACCGAACTTTGATTCCACGACCTTCAGTCCTGTGGGAACTTTCAGAAATTCCACCCAATCCGATTGGTACGGAGTTTCACTGTCTTTTGTGAAACGTTTCGGAAACCAGAAAGTAAAAACCAATACAAAGACCGATGTCGAAAAAGGCGGCGGTGGCGGCGGCGAAAAGTAAATACCATTTTAATTGTTACTTATAGAAAAGGACTTTTTGAAATTCAAAAAGTCCTTTCTTTATCTGTCCGGAAATGAACTCTGTTATTCTTAATTAAGAATCCCGTTCATCTCTGTTAAAATTACCGGCTTCCCATCAGTCACGATGATTGTATGTTCATGCTGTGCCATGTACCCACCTTTATTTCCTACCATGGTCCATCCGTCATTCAACTCAACGGCAAGGCTGGAAGTGGTTGAGATAAATGTTTCGATAGCAACAACCGAATTCTTTTTGAATCTTCTGGAATCATAACGGTTTTTATAATTCAGCAGATCATCCGGCTGTTCGTGCAGACTTCTTCCGATGCCATGCCCTGCAAGATTTTTAATCACTTTAAAACCTCTTTTCTTAGCCTCAGTCTCCATAAGCCATCCGATATCTGCAATTTTAATCCCACCTTTAATACTGTTAATTGCTTTTTCAAGAATATTTTTAGAAGCATCCACTAATTTCTGATGCTGATGAACATCTTCCCCAATAATAAACGAACCTCCATTATCCGCCCAGAATCCATTTAGCTCTGCTGAAACATCGATATTAATTAAATCTCCTTCTTTCAGAACTCTTTCTTCCGTTGGAATACCATGGCAGAATTCATTATCTACGCTGATGCATGTCCAACCTGGAAATCCATAGGTCAGATAAGGGGCCGATTTAGCGCCAAAGTCAGAAAGTACTTTTGCTCCAAACTCATCAAGCTCTTTTGTCGTCATTCCAGGTTGAGCATAGTTGGTCATTTCCTTTAAAGTATAGGCAACTGCTTCACTTGCTTTTTGCATTCCTATTAATTCAGATTCGTTTGTTATTGACATTGTTATTTGTTTACGTAGGTTATTTTTGGATCGTTGTTTCACAAAATTTACTGGAAACTACAAAGTTAGGCAATTAAAATATAGGATGGTGTGACAGGAAAAATTCCTATGTGAAAATGTTGAAGATAAATTTAAGTCATGTTTGATTACAAATCCTGATCTACGTTTTTTGTTCTGTGATATTTAAAACAAAATATTGATAGGTATAAAAAAACCGCTCACATTACTGTAAGCGGTTTAATTTATGTGCCCAATATAACTGGTGGCATTTATTTTCTTATGTCTAACATAGATAATATAACTTATCTATAATTCTTTTTCTCGATAAAAATTAATTGTTTTTTTTACAATGTTTAATTTAGCAATTCCACTTCGCATACCGATAAAAATATTTTCTTCATCAAATACGACTACAGAATTTGGATATAGATTTCTCCAAAATTGTTCTCTAAAAATAAGGATCGCTTCTTCATTTACTACTTTGTAAAAACCATGAAAAGAAACAATATAAATAATGTCATTAAACACAGTTGATGCTTCTAAGGCATCTCCAAAGGATTCGATTTTTCTGTATGTGAAATCTTTTTTTAATTCATATAAGCTTCCCCATATACCCGAGCCTTCGGTAAAGTAGATTTTATTTTGGAATCGAAAAATATCAACCACATTTCCAAATTTTATTTCTATAGATTTCTTTATCTCTCCTTTCGGCTGAAAGTATAATGCTCCTCCCCATTCGCCTTTATTTTCTCCAATCAGTTTTCCACCTTCTATTTCTAATTCAGAATCTTCTTTATAATAACTGGCCTTTTCTACTATCAAACGATTATTTTCTTTTTTCACAGCATAGCAATCTTTAGATTGATTGAGAACAAACGATTCTTCAGATCCTACTTTTGGAATAGAATACTCACTAAAATTATCTGGAATTTTTATTTCTTGTCCTGTACTATAAGAACAAAAATAGAGTGTGAATAGTAGAAGTAACCTTTTCTCCATTGTTAAATTTATTGAAACGATGAAATTATTGCTTAGTAAATATCAAATCTTTTGTTTCAGGTAAGTAGATATTTATGTCTGTTCCCTGAGGACACTTACTGCTATCAAGTATAATGTCATTAGGACGATATTCCCAGGATAATTGTGTAGGACTTATCTTTTTTAAATTAATTTTCCCCCATCCAACGCGACAATTAGTCCCTCTATAATTAAATATTGCTTTACCTCCATTATCAACTATAAATTGACTATAAATTGTATGCGTATATTGATTCGACTGAAAATTCATGTTTTTAGTATCTTGCAGTATTGTACCTGTTGAATTTTTCACAATATATCTTATGGATAAAACATCTCTATATACTTTTTTATCCACTAGGTCAAAAAGCTTATCTTCTTCTTTAGAAATGTAAATGGTAATTTGTCTTCCATTATAGGAGGCTGAATAAACTCCTGTAAAGGCTGGTAATTCATTGTTTGTATCTTTTAAATGCGAGAGGTTAGGCACATTGTTTACAGCAGTACGAAGCGGATATGTTTGCTGTGCCTGACAAGATAATAGACCCACTAGAAAAGTGAATAATATGGCTGTTTTTATATTTATTGTTTTCATTTATTTTTATGTTTACTATTTAAGAGCAGGTTATTGAAGTTGGTTGATTATAATTATCCAGGGTAATGTTCTTTATTGAGCCATCATTTTCTATTCTTTGCAGATTGACCTTTCCTACATTCGGGATAAAAAATAGGTTAAACTTATTAAAATCTATTTAATAAAATAGGCTAACCAAAAAGGCTAGCCCGTTTTTTACTGTTTCGTTAAAACAATGTCTTTAGGAAAGTTAAATGGCCAATCTTGCCCCTGAACCATAATTTGATTATAATACTGACAGGATTCATTTATTCCACTGGGATTATATTCGTAATGAAGTTTCATTTGCGTTTTTTCCAAATTCGTAAAAGTGATATTTACATTAGCACTTTTACCACACATATTATCAGGATGAAAGAGTAAAAACTTTTGTGAATAATTATTATACTGCCCAAAAATACCATAAAATTCTGGAGAAGATTGATTAAAATTAGTTATCCTATCTATTTCAATTGCTCCACTAGAAGAAATAATTTTTCGTTCACCAACTATTTGATCAGAATCATAATATGTTCCGTCATTTGCCGTGGATCTATCTTTTATTTTTTTCAATTGTAAATATACTGTTTTTCCATTCCAAGTACCTTTCCAGGTTCCAACATACTGATTAAGTTCTCCATCTAAATCTTTATAATAGGCTCCGTTTGGATAATCTATTTTACTTGTGTTCAAAGGAAATATCTGTTGAGCTGAAATAAAATTAACGCTAGTTATTAATAATATGATTAATTTTTTCTTCATTGTTTTTCTTTTTATTTAGGACAATTAGCACTTACTAGATTATTATTACTACTTACCTGTAGTTCTTTACTGTCTCCATCATTATTTATTTCAAAAAGTTTGGCTCCATCTATATTCATATTCTTTTTCATGAAGTTTAAAAATCCTTTTTGCAGGTCGCTTGTTGAAATATTTGAGTTACCTATCATTTTTAAATATTCGGTATCCAGAGCTTTAATTTGGTCATCTGTATACATGGTCAGATTAGCAACATTAATGCCGTCTCCTCTCAATTGATATATTCCCTGGCTAGTAACGACGGAAATAAAGACTTCACTCAAAGGAATGTTATTAGTATGTGCATTCTGCAGTAATTGAATGAATGTATTAATATCTCCTGGAGAAAATATAGGAACTAAGCCATCATAATGAGAATGCATAATTCCATAAGTTGTATTAAAAATTTTAAAATCAAGCTGTCGGGTTCCAGGCTTATTACTTAATTCCTGGTATTGTGCTCCAGTTTGCCCAGAACCTGGAACAGGAGATCCTACTCTATAACCACTTTCAAAAGAACTAGCTGTTTTTGTTTTCAGATTTTCAACTTTTGCTGTAAAATTAGCGTCAGTTTTTTGAGCGTTTAATTTTCCGCATGGGCTATTATCTATATATTCTGTAGGATATGTATATCCACCACCGCCACCAGTACAATTTTCCTCCAAACAATCAGATGTTCCGATTGGATCTGTCTGTCCACCACCAGTTACAGGAAGGCACCTTGTTTCTGAAGTTGTAGTTATCATTTCTACCTGTCCTGTTTTTTCATTGGTCCAAGTCCAGGTAATTGATACAGTAATACATCCACCACCTTTAGACATGGCATTATTTTTATGATCATTCAATGTACCTTTGAGCTCAGTCTTGTTTTTGAAAACTAATAAATAGAAGAATTTGTTAGAATTTTGTTCTGTTTTGCGTTTAAAATAAACTTTATCTGCTCTTCTTTCTACTGTTAGAATTTCCTTTATCCTTCCATTTTTTACAATAGGAACTTCGAGAAAACTCTCATCAAATGTGCCCATTGTAATAGCATAGTCCCAATATACATCTCCATAAGTATTGGAAAAATATTGCTTATCGGCGTGGGTTTCAAAAATTTTCTTAACATTTTTAATATACTTTTCGTCTTCTTTCCAAAGGCTTTTGTTAGTATATTCTTTAGAACTTGGTTCAAATGAAGCGGTGACTTCATCATGAACACATGAATACAGCGAGATGCAGAGGACTATTAGTAGCAGTAGCTTGAAAGTAAATTTCTTTTTCATTTAGTGTTTATATTTCTTAGGTAGCTAATATAAAAATATTTTATAATTCACACCTTAGGGTTTTCCTTATTGTTTTGAATTATTTTTTATTTGACGTGAGACTCTTATTTCAGGTGCATAAAAGATTGAGAAAATACACAATGCTTTGTAATCTTAATGAACGTTGTCTTTTCACTGACCTTAGAAAATAGATGGGCATAATTATTATTTAAACCACCAGATCGATTGCTTTTGATTTTAACTCTTTGTAAAGCCAAATGTTCTTATTTAAAAACTAATCCCGTAATACTTTGTGACACAAAAAAACCGCTCACATTACTGTAAGCGGTTATTTTTCTGTGGTCCCACCTGTAATGTCCCCGGTGTATTTATGTGGAGTTAGATTGAGTTATATTTACTTTATATCAACTATCTATAAAAATATTGGAGTTGTGTAGAGTGCTGTGGATGTAGATGGGTTTAAGCGTGTTTAAAGCCTAATTTTCCAATCAAATAAATTACTTTCTTCCAATAATTTTACACAAAAGTAGTATCACGATTAGAACTTTGAGATTACATATAGAAAATTATTATTCTTTAAGATATTATAACCAGCTATCTATTATTATTTTTACATATAAATAATACTTCTTCATTTAATGCATTATTTTTATTTAGTGCATAACTATATTTACCTAGGTTATATTCTATAACTTCAAAATGATCAAAACTTCTCAACAATTCATTTATTTCTTCAATAGATGGAATACCATTATTTCTATAAGATACTGCAATGTGTGAATCTAGATGATTGTTAACTAATGTTCTTAAATCATTCAAAAAATTTAATTTGTCTTCAAACTCTTTAGATGCGTTGATTATTATTTCTCTGTTATTCTTCTCAAAGTTTATATTATCCGGAATGTCATAATAATTAACTAAACCTTCAAGAAAATGATATTTACTGTGGTACGAAGTATTACTTTCTTTTTTAAAATAAGGAGGGTCAATATATACTAAATCTGCTACACAAGGGCAGTTTAAAGCACTATAATTATGAGCGGTATTCACCCTTCCATTATCAATACAAACTTGATCTAATTCTTTAATAAATCTTATAAAGAGTTCTTCAAAGCTTCTCTCCCAAGTTTGTTTATTTCCAAAACTACCTGTTATATAATTTAACCTCATATTTAAGTTCTTTCTATGAAATAAATTATAAGGTCTTTTCATTAAACAACTTTGAAAAAGTATATACAGGGCACTACATTGTATATTTTCATTATCCAATGCCAAAACATTTTGAATATAAATATCTATTTGGTTATTTTCTTCATCTGTAAAATAGATGTCGTTATAAAATTCAGAAATATGATTTTGATATTCAAATCCCGGCACTCGATCAAATAATCTAATCGCATTTTCGTACGTTAATTCATTTGTATTCTGTTCTATTAATTTTTTTCCAATTATGAAATTAAACTGGAAGATATCATTATAAAAAACCTGTTTTCTATGTAATTTAGAATAATATGAGAATGATGCAGAGCCACCAAAAACATCCAAAACAGAATCAAACTTTAAGTTTGCTTTGTTGATTATAATATTCCATATTTTATCTACTATTTTTCTTTTTGAACCATAATATCTAGTTTGAGGTAGTACTATATCTGGCATATTTTTCTTATAAATTCTTTTAGTTTTAAAAGTTCAGGTTCGGCAATGCACTCTAATTCCAGCTTTTGATGGTTGAAAAATGGTAAATTAAATTTATAGGGTATAGCTTTAAATCCTCTCCTTGTGGTATTATACTTACTTTCTCTTGAATCAAAAAAATGTTTATAATTATCCAAATTTGTATTGCTTAATAGAGCGGTTAATAAAAATCTAAAATCTGTTAATTCAGTATTTGTCACCTTTTTCAACTGTCCAATATATTCGTTATATTTTTTGGACGTTTCATAGACATTATCTTTCGAAAGTGTAGTTTTAGCTTCTAAAATATAAAACCTATTATTATTAAAAATAACAAAATCAAATTCAGCTTTAACAACCCCTTTTATAGATAATTCAACATTTGACGTAAAATCAAGTCCAAGATCTAATAGAATTTCTTCAATTATATCCTCATAATATTTTTCAACCAAATAAAAAGATAATTCAGCTTTAAGGATATTAACTTTTTCTTTAGTTCGTATATTTGGATTAGAGTTAACAAAAGAATCTAAATGTTTTTCATCCTTATGTTTAAGGTAATGTATCAGATTATATTTTGAGCCTATTTTATTCTCAGTATAAATACCTAATAACTCTTTTTCTTTTTTATCATCTGGAAGGAAAAAATTAAAATTGGTTAATTCATCTAACTTATTGACTATAATAAACTCTTCAAAAAAAGGTTTATATTTTCTTTTTATTTTTATTTCCTTGTTTATATATAAATTATGTTGGAGATTACATAAAAGTTTATTGAATTCTCTCTCTCTGCTTTTTTCTTTGAAATCAGTAATAAGATCCGAATCATGAATTAGGGTTTGACTTCTTTTTTTAAATAAGTTCTCTTTAAATAGTTGCCAAATATATTTATTCTTAAATACATCATTAATATATTTTGAAAAATCAATATTATATTTCAGGAGTATTTGATCATTAACCTTAAGACCAACAACTTTATTTGATTCTTTATCCAGAACCAAATAATATTCATCTTTTTCACTATCAAAACTTAAATCTTTACATAAATCATTATCAAAATTTACCCAAACATTATTAATATCGAATGGTTCTTCATCTAGTAAATCAAAGTTAACTTCCTCTTTTCTAACGTTAAATAACTGAGGTTTTAAAATTTCTGAATTCAATATTTTTATATACTGTCCATTTTTATTAAATTCATAGATTGTTGAAATACTCTGTATTGATTCTCTTAGATTTTGATCATTTAAATATTTTAAAATTTCAGCTATTACATTTATTGACTTAAACTTATTATTTATATTATTAAATATTTCCTTAGTATCCTTGTTGTTACCTATAGTAGAATAAACAATAGAACTATCTTTAAAATACAAAAGATGTTCTGAGCAGTTTAGTTTAGTTATAAAATTATCGCTTTTAAGATAGTATGAGTTTAAGTTAACAGCTAGAGTATCAAAAAATTGGTCTTTTGTATATGTATATTTCTCATCATCATCTTTCTCTAAATATTCGCTTTTATTTACTCCTAATTGCTCATAAAAATCATCTGAGAATAATAGTGTTGCATATTCTATGTCATTTTGATTAATAGTTATATTCTCTAATTTAATATATACGTCATAGCATAAGTTAAATAGTGCTACTAAATACGGGTCAAGTTTTAATGCTATTTTATAAGCAAATATTTTATTATTATTATCAAACATATTATAAACTTGAATTAGTATAATTTTCTATTATCGGTTTAAGTTTTATCTGATGCTCAAAATGTTGTCTATATAATTCTAATAAAGTAAAAAGATCCTCAAAATCATCAATATCAATTATTATAAGTTTAAAGTTTTTGAAAAAAGGGTATTTGTCTAAATACGAATAATTTAATTCCATTGACGTCGGAACAAAAATTGAAATATTCTTGAAATTTATAGTTTTGTCAAAATTTAGGTATTCTGTACAGTTAATTATTTTTTGTACTTCACTGTCAATTATAGATAAATCATTATTGAATATAAAATAACAAAGAGTATCAGTCTCATAATTATAATAGTATCTTAATTGACTTGTAAATTCTTCAATTTTGATATTGAAACTTTCTAAATAATACTCTAAAGGGTCAAAAAATTTACGGTGTATATTTTTAAATGCCTCAACATTGATGTCCAAATCTTTTTTAGTATTCGTGAAGAGTTCAAATAGAGCTTCATCCTTTAATGCCGTTTCTAAATTTTTCTTTTCTGCTTTCCCAAAAAGAATATCAGAAATCCTTTGTATTAATAGTCTATTACTTGTCACATCTGTTTCTTTAGACAAGCTTTTCAATATAGTATCTGTATCTTTAGTAGAATCAAAAACCTCTTTTAGATAGTTAATTAGAGTAATTTTATCATTCTTTTCAGTAATTGGATTTATGGGAATGATATGCTTATAAATACGGGTGTATAGCGCTTCATTTGTTATTTGAATTATGTTACTATCCGTACTGTCTGTCATTGCAAGAATTAGATAATGTCCTTTAATCTTGTTGGAAAGATCAATTAATTCCCTTAAGGAAGTTAGAAAATGAGAAAATCTTATTTTTGATTTTTCTCTAATCTTTTCTACTTCATCAATACAAAAAATAATGTATTTGCCTGTTTGCGATAATATATTTAAAAATAAAACTAATATTTCCCTGCGCTCATAATCTCTTAAAGGTCGTAAGTCCTGCTTATCAAAATATCTTTTACTATTTAATCTTCCAGTACCTAAATAGAATAGGTTTTTAATTTCAGCAGGATCATTAGAGGAGAACAACTTTTCTGTATATTGTTCGATTGATCCAAAATTGTCATTATAATTATTGGCAAGTGATGCATAAGTAAATTTTTCATTTATCAGCTTTTGAATACTCTCGACAATATAATTAGTATAATTATCTTCAATTATTCTTAATAAATTAATTATAATATCAAAATTATCAGCATCAGCTCTGTAATACAAAACCTGAATCTCATCATGTTCACGATAGTACAGAGATAAATACTTTAATATATTAGTTTTACCATTACCATAATTTGCAGTAATTATAGAGGTTTGAAATCTTTCTTTTTTTATGTTGTCAATTTTTGCCTTAATATTCTCTTTAGCCTGATTTTGATCAACAATAAAATAGGGTAGTTCTGGTACTTTACCTTCTTTTATGTCTGCTTTAAAACTTTCTGATCGATTTTGGGGAATTTTATCCCATAATGGATACTGTGGCATAACTTTTATTTATTAAGCTCTTTAATTTTAATATTTACAACAGGTCTATTTCCAATAAAATACTGATTTTTACCGGATATTGCCTGAACAACGTTATTAAAGAATATATTATATTTATTTTTTTCTACTTCATAGAATTGCGAAATAAAACTCTGAAATGTTTTTTTTCCCATCTTCATTTTATTGGCAATTTCTTGTAAGGATATAAAACCTAGTTCATTTTTTGAAGTAGTTTTATAAACTTCTACAAAAAAATCAATTTTCTTTTGAAATTTACTTTTTGAAACAATTTTTTCTTTGTAATAATCATCAACTTGATTTTTCACTTTTAAATACAAATCTCCAAAGCCATCCAGTTTCATAATTTCTAGGAATGCTTTTTTTATATTAAAATTCTTGTCAAGAAAATCTAAATCATTTATCCAATGTTCTCTCACTTTACTAAAGTTTTTCTCATTACTAGCTTCGGTATACCTAAAATGTTTAATATCAAATTTATCAACAAGAAAGTCAAAATGTATTTCTTCAATACTCAAATTCTTTATTTTTTTCTGAAACTTTTGTAGTAATGATAGTGAAATGAAGAAATGAAAATCTTTTTTAACAATTGAACTAAATATAACCTCTCTTTCTTTTTTACTGAGTTTAAAAGAATTACTTCTAAAACTCATTAGTATTTCACCCATATCTGTTAGCTGATTATCGCCATCTACAAAACTTAATTTGTCTTTTGCAAGGTTGATAAAATATGAAGTGGCTTTATATGTACTAAAAATAGACCTTTCGATATCATCTTTTCTTTTTGTAAGAGCTTCATTGATTATTTTCTTTTTTCTCTCTTTTGGAACTCTAATTATGCTATTGTATGATTTTTTTACTGACTCAAATGATGGAATACCATGAGTTAGTGATCCCGTAGGATTTTTTTTATAAAGATTATATAACTTCTTTATGATATATATATAAAACTCAATATAAAAATCCGATTTGGATATCTCATTTTTTTTATTTTTGAGACTTATGAATTCACACACCCATTTTACCGAATTTAAATTTTGATTATAGGGCCTATGTAAACTTTTTATATAAATTATCTCTCTCACTTGATTAAAATTCAAGAAGTAAAATTAATAAAAATTAGATGAAAAATTATTTAATATTCTTTTTTATTAAAACAATTTTAAACCACTGTTTTACAACATTATATATAATTAAATTTAAGTATTCCCGCGATATCGATTTTTTTTGCATTAAATGTTATTTTTTTTTATTCCGTAATCATCTGTCAAAAACGAATTGATGATTATTAGTTTTAAAAAAAAATTAAATAATCATACTTAGTTTCGCTTTCATAATTTATTTGGTTTTTAATTTATATTTATCGTTTGCATTTTAATAACATCACTTGGCTTCAAGATATTTAGAGATGTTAAAAGAGTAATCATTAGAATCTGCAATATTGTTTTCAACTTTTTTCTTTGCTTTTAACCACCGATCTGTCACATCTCTTTGAGACATTAATATTTTCTCGGAAGTATTATTGATTTGGTCTTCGGTATTGATATAGTACTGGGTAAATACCTATTTCACTGGATAACTGTAATATTCTGCAGGAATAGTACACGATTTCAATTCATCTATTACCCAGTTTTCATTCGGTTTTCAGTTGTATTTAGTCTTGGAGTTTGCAATAGAACTTAAAACCGGATCCAAAAGAATCAGATGTACTTCTGCAATTAAGTTCGTTCCCATTATTAAGAACAAGAATAACTTCTCCTTCAATAGTAGCAGATTTGTAAATATTTTTGATATTATTTTTTAAAATGCCTTTGAATCCATAAAGTGTAGATATTGGATTGTTATTTCTTCCTATAGAACTGCTTAATACAATGAAATTACTGAACTTATTTTTTTCGACTAAAAATTTTTCTGTTCCATCTTCATTGAAGTATGAGGTATCTAATTCGTTATTGGTTGATTGTTTATTGCAGTTGATGAGTGCTAATGAAGCAAATAGAATTAGTAGTAATGTAGAAAATTTGATAACTGATTTAATAGATATTTGAGATAACTGATGTTTAGACATATAAACAAGACTTTTAGAAGGAACTAATATAAAAATATTCGAGGATATATAAAGATTTTGGAAGATTGACGAAAATGGAAATTTTCTCAATCTCTTTAGGTAAAGGCAACACAGATATAAAATAGGAAAATAACTTCTGTAGTTTTATAATCACAAAATCATTTTAATTTTTATTTTAAAATAGAACCACATCTTTGCGAAGTCAATCTAGCAAGGCTTTTCCGAGGAAGTTTAAGCGTATATTTCAGCGTTGTAGTTTTTGGAAATAAAAAAGCCCCATAAATAGGGGCTTGTCGAGTTTTTGTAGTGGTCCCACCTGGGCTCGAACCAGGGACCACCTGATTATGAGTCAGGTGCTCTAACCAACTGAGCTATAGGACCTCAAAACTTGGTTAAATTTTGTGCTTGCAAAAATAGTAAAATTTCTTTCACTACAAAACTTTTTATGACTTTTCTTGACAAAGTTCTACGAGCACTCCGTTGGTGGATTTAGGATGAAGGAATACAACTAATTTGTTATCAGCACCTTCTTTCGGCTCTTCGGAGATAAATTGAAAACCTTCTTTTTTTAATCTTTTTACTTCTTCGACGATATTTTCAACGCCAAAAGCCAGGTGATGGATGCCTTCTCCCTTTTTATCGATGAATTTTGAGATGGGACTTTCCGGGTTGCTGGCTTCAAGAAGCTCGATTTTGCTTTCACCGGTTCCATAAAACGAGGTCACTACTCCTTCCCTTTCTACGGTTTCTTTTTTGTAGGAAGGTTTTCCTAAAAGCTTTTCAAAAAGTTCATCGGAAACCCCTAAAGATTTTACGGCAATGCCGATATGTTCTAACTTCATAAGTAAAATACTATAATTAAATCGTAAATTTGAAATACCCATTACATTTCAAATGAGCAATTCAAACAAAAGTACTAAATTTGCATAAATTATGGAAAGTAACAGACAAAGAAAAGTAGCACAGATTATACAGGAAGATTTTGCAGAATTATTCCGCAAACAGGCAGCTGACAGCAAACAGAACATTCTGGTTTCTGTTTCCGATGTTAAAGTAACTGCAGACCTGGGAATAGCAAAGATCTACTTAAGTATTTTCCCTCAGGAATTCCGTTCAGATATTATGAAGGAGATTGAGGAGAACAAACCTCAGTACAGAAATTTCATTGGCCAGAAAATGGCTAAACAAGTTCGTATCATTCCACAGCTTAGTTTCTATCTTGACACTTCTCTTGATGATGTTGAAAAACTGGAAAAAGAATTAAGAGGCGAGGGAGACAATCCTGTATTATAAATTTTGAAAAACATTGCATTCTATATTGCTTCCCGATACCTTTTAGCAAAAAAAGGAAGCACTGCCGTTACCTTCATCACATGGTTATCCGTGGGAGCAATGATGGTTGCCGTTACTGCAATGTTTGTCATTATTTCAGTTTTCTCGGGCCTTGAGGATCTTAATAAAGATCTGATCTCTAATCTTCATGCGGATCTTACGATCAAGAGCTCTGCAGGCAAGACCTTAAAGAACCTGCCGAAAATTGAAGATCTTCTTAAAAAAAACAAAGATATTACCAGCTTTTCCCGTGTCATTGAGGAAAAAGTATACATTAATTATAACGGTAAAGGAGACATTGCCTATCTGAGAGGAGTGGATTCAGCTTACACCGTAGTCAATCCCATCAATAAAGACGTATTTTACGGCAGCTACCCAAGTTTCGATTATTCGAATGAGGTATTGATGGAAAATTCACTGGATAACAGGCTTTCGATTCCCGTAGCTTCTTCAAAGGATTATGCCACCATCTTTATGCCAAAACCAGGACTTGGGATCATCAATAAAGAGGATGATATTTATAATAAAAAAGACATTCTAGTGACCGGTATTTTTCCGGGAAAAGATCAGCTGGACAGTTACATCATTTCCCCGATTGAATTGACGGAGCAACTATTGAACCTGCCCAAAAATTCAGCCTACCAGATCGTCATCAAGTTAAAAAATCCTGAAAATGCAGATGTCGTTAAAGGTAAATTACTTTCTACTTTAGGCAAAGGGATTGATATCAAGACCAAAGAAGAAGAAAATGCTGCTTTCTGGAAAATGATCAATACAGAAAAGCTTTTCATCTATTTGATCTTCGCGTTGGTTATTTTTATCACGACCTTTAACCTGGCAGGAGCCATTATCATTCTGCAACTGGATAAAAAAGAACAGGCCAGATCACTGATCTCGCTTGGATTCCCGTTAAGCCACCTGAGAAGAATTTATTTCTACACCGGGGTTCTTATTGTAATATCAGGGATTATTTCCGGGTTGATTCTGGGGACAGCATTGTGCTATTTCCAATTGTTTACAGAATTTTTTAAAGCCAACGAGACATTGCCGTTCCCGGTAAAGATCGTAGGTAAAAATTATATCATTGTAGCCGTTACGGCATCTCTATTCGGCTTCATTATTTCATGGGTATTTTCAAAAATAAGCAAGGAATATATTACTAAAAATTAATATACGTAAGATCGTATTTTCTTTACCTTTGCGACCCAATTTTTAAATAATGAAACGAATTTTATCTTCTTTTTTATTGGTATTAGCTTGTTTTTATACATTAGCACAAATACCTGCAGGCTATTATGATTCGGCTGTTGGATTAACCGGTCCTTCATTGAAAACACAACTTAAGGAAATTATTTCTACCGGATATGTTCAACATACCTATAACGACCTTTGGGATGCCTATCAATCGACCGACAAAGACAATTTTTACGAGATGGATGGCACCGTTCTGGACATCTATTCCGAAAACCCTACGGGACCGGATAATTATAACTATACCTTTATAGTCAATCAATGCGGCAGCAACAATGGACCTGAAGGAACCTGCTACAACAGAGAGCATATTGTTCCTCAGAGTCTTTTCAGTGAAAACCTTCCCATGAAATCTGACATTCATTTTATACGCCCTACGGATTATAAGGTGAACGGCATGAGATCTAATTACCCTTTTGGAGTTGTAGACGTACCAACATTCGTTTCCCAAAACGGATCCAAGCTTGGAAGTTCTGCTTCCGCGGGATATACAGGTATTGTATTTGAACCTAACAATGCTTTTAAGGGCGATATAGCAAGAATGGTCCTTTATTTCGTAACAAGATATGAAGCCCAGCTTTCTACTTTCAGCACAGGGAATATTCTGGGAGGTTCTGCTTTCCCGGGGCTTCAATCCTGGGAACTTAATCAGTTGCTGGCATGGCATGCGGCAGATCCGGTGTCACCGGAGGAAATTGCTAGAAATAATGCATCTTATGCTTATCAAAATAACAGAAATCCTTATATCGACCACCCTGAATATGTGGCACTGATCTGGGGAACTCCGGTTATCGATACCCAGGCGCCAACAGCAGCGACCAATCTGATAGCCAACAACCCTACTTCTAACTCCATGTCATTGAGCTGGACGGCAGCAACCGATAATATAGGCGTAATTGGCTATGATATTTATGCAAACAATACATTCAAAACTTACGTAACAGGAACTACGGCTGTGGTTTCCGGATTATCTCCGTCTACTACGTATGATTTCTATGTAATTGCTAAGGATGCAGGCGGAAATTCATCTCCTCAGAGCAATATCGCACAAGGGACTACCTTGGCAGCACCGGCAGGAGGAAGTTGCGGAACCGAAACTTTTGATGCCATACCAACCGCTCCTAATCCTAGTTCTTATATCGATAGAACATGGACGAGCAACGGAATTACGTGGAACGCTACCTCTGCGAGAACTGATGAAACGATCAATGGAAAATCCATCACGATCAAAAACGGAGTCTTAACAAGCTCTACCATTTCAGGAGGAGTACAAAGCTTAACACTAACGACTCAGTTGAAGTATAGCGGAGCTGCCGGAACATTAAATGTTGAAATCAATGGAAACCTTGTAGGTACCATACCTTATAGTGCCTCCGTACAAACAACAACGATCAACAATATCAATGTTACCGGAAATGCTGTGATCAAAATCATCACAACATCATCTCCAGCAAACAGAATTGCCATGGACGATCTTAGCTGGACGTGTAATTCCACATTAGCGACTGTTGATGTAAATAAAAATTCATCATCATTTGTGGTTTATCCTAACCCGGTGAAGAACAATGAGCTTTATGTAAAAGGTGAACAGCTGAATAAAATTTCCAAAGCAGAGATTTATGATCTGTCGGGAAAACTGATCCGGGTGATTAACAATCCATTCAAAAATTCTAACAAAATTCATTTAAATGGACTGATCAAAGGAAATTACATCCTAAAAACAGACAACATTTCTGCAAAATTCATTGTGGAATAATCTTAAAAATATTTTAATCTATAAAGACCGATTTGTTCGGTCTTTTTTTTATTTTTGATAGATGGATTCCAATAAAAAATTAGGCTTAGTAGGAAGAAATATTTCTTATTCTTTTTCCAAAAAATTCTTTGAAGATAAATTCCAAAAACTAATGCTGAAAGGCATCTCCTATAGTATTTTTGATCTTCAGGAAATCGAAGAGGTTGAAAACCTGTTTTCAACACCTGGGCTCCTGGGCTTTAATGTGACCATCCCGTATAAAGAAAAGATCATCAATTATCTGGACAATTTGAGTGAAGAAGCTGAAAAAATAGGCGCTGTAAACTGTGTTTTAATTGAAGATGGAAAGAAAACGGGTTATAACACGGATGCTTTCGGATTTGAAAAAACCCTGCTTCTCCATAAAAAACCACACCATACTTCGGCATTGATTTTAGGTGATGGCGGAGCCGCCAAAGCGGTACAATATGTATTGGATAAAAATGGCATTTCTTCACAGACCGTTTCCAGAAAGTCTATATTAAATTTTGATAATCTGGATACAGAAACAGTAAACAACCACAAGCTGATCATCCAGACCACTCCCGTGGGTACATTTCCGAATGTTGAGGATTGCTTAAAATTCCCATTTGAGGGACTTTCCCGCGAACATTTGATCATCGATCTGATATACAATCCCAATTACACGAAGTTCATTATTAATGCTTCGGAAAAAGGAGCAAAGACTGTAAATGGCTATTATATGCTTGAACAGCAAGCAGAAAAAGCTTGGGAAATTTGGAATTTTCAAAAAAAATAACATAAATTAGTGCATTAATTGGCTTTTTAGCTACGTGCGACAGATAATAAACGCCATTCACATAAAAGATTTGCTATGACAACAGAAAATAACCTTTCTGAAAACGAAGAAAGTAAAAATTCTATCGAAGGATCAAATGAAGAAACTTCAGAAAACACTGTACCTCAGGAAGAAAACCAGCATGATGATGCTGAACATCTGGAAGAGGAAGCAGATACTGATATTTCTTTGGCTGATGCATTGAAGGAAATGGAAAAAATCATCAACGCTCCTAATGCGGGCGAGGATGTAAAAAAATTCAACCAGTTAAAAGAAAAAGCAAGTCATTACATCCATGATGAAGTGGAGGACAAAAAGCACGAATATCTAGAAGCCGGGAATGCTCCTGAAAATTTCAGCTATGAGCACCCTTCTCAATCTAAGCTTTCGGCTTTGGTTAATATCTTCAGAGAAAAGCATGACAATTTCCAGAAAGGACTGGAGGAAGAACAAAAAAAGAATCTGGAACACCGTCAGGGAATTATTGAAAGGCTTAAAAACCTTTACACCAATTCCGAACCCAATACCAATTTATTTAAATCGATCCGCGAGATCAAAGAAGACTGGTCTAACGCGGGACAGGTAGCAAAATCTGAATTTAAAATCCTTAACAATAATTATTTCCACCATCTGAATCAATTTTATCAAATGCTGGATTTAAATAAAGAATTTCTGGAGCAGGAATATGGTCATAATCTTGAAAAAAGACAGCATATTATTGCCCGTGCTAAAGAACTGGAAAATGAGCCCGTTATTCAAAAAGCGCTGAATGAGCTGCAATATCTTCATAAGCTTTGGAAAGAAGAGGCAGAACCTGTAGCGGAAGAATTCCGTGAAAAAACATGGGAAGAGTTCAAAGAAATTTCGAATAAGATACACGAAAGAAAATCTGAGCTTTCCGCAGCCATAGAAACTGAACAGAATGACAATCTTGAAAAGAAGAACAAGATTATCGAAGAGATAAAGAAATTATCCGAACCTGCGGAAACTCCTAACCATAATTACTGGCAAAATGCGATCAGAAGAGTTGAGGATCTCCGTTCAGAGTTTTTGAAAACGGGAAGTGTTCCAAGAAAGTTATCCAACCAAAACTGGAATGATTTCAAAACCACTCTAAGGAATTTCAATACGACAAAGAACAATTATTATAAATCTTTGAAGGGTTCTCAGCAAACCAACCTGGAGGAAAAATTAAAACTGATCCAGACTGCCAAGGACAATATGAATAATGAAGAATGGGATATTGCCGTTCCATTATTTAAAAAGCTTCAGGAAGACTGGAAAAAAATCGGCCATGTTCCAAAAAGCATGACCAACAAGATCTGGGATGAGTTCCGTGATGCCTGCAATACTTTCTTTAATAATTACAGAGAAAAAAGCAATGCATCTACAGATAACTGGAAGGAGAACTACAAACAGAAAAAAGAGCTTCTTGAAGAGCTGAAAACGATCTCTAACGATGAAGGAAGTATTGAAAAAATAGAGACGATAAAAACAGCATGGAATAATGTAGGAAAAGTTCCTAGAGATAAGATCTCTATCAACTCCGAATTCAACAAAACTTTAAGAGAAAAATTAAAGCTGAATAAGATCAATGAACTGGAGTTGAAAGAAGACGGTCTTTCTGAAAATCAATTAACCGATAAGGCAAGAAAAATGAAGAGCCAGATCTCTGACCTGGAATCAGAAATCGTTAAATTAGAGAACAACCTTTCATTCTTCAATAAACCTTCAAGGGACAATCCTCTTTTAGCAGATACGTTCAACACGATTGATGAGAAGAAAGCTCACCTGGAAACTTTAAAACAGAATCTTCACAACATTATTGTCGGAGAATAACAGATAAAAAAATAACACCCAAGGCGAAGCAAAGAAATTTGTCTTCGCCTTTTTTATATTATGCAGGACGAATTATACATAAAAAGATGTATCGAGCTCGCTCAAAAAGCTTTGGGCAGAACATATCCTAATCCTCTTGTAGGAAGTGTGATTGTACATAACGGCGAAATTATTGGAGAAGGCTATCATCACAAAGCCGGAGAACCTCATGCAGAGATCAATGCAATCAATTCCGTAATCAATAAGGATCTGATTCCTCAATCTACCATTTACGTATCCCTTGAGCCCTGTGCTCATTACGGGAAAACTCCACCATGCGCATTAAAGATCAAAGAACTGGGATTCAAAAAAGTGGTGATCGGGGCGATGGACTCTCATGACAAAGTGAACGGGA
The DNA here is from genome assembly GCF_013184525.1 of Chryseobacterium sp. LAM-KRS1. Classification (GTDB taxonomy): domain Bacteria; phylum Bacteroidota; class Bacteroidia; order Flavobacteriales; family Weeksellaceae; genus Chryseobacterium; species Chryseobacterium proteolyticum. Next base: position 81,298 of record NZ_JAAOIZ010000006.1, on the reverse strand, counting down.
AAGGCAAAAAGATCATTCAGGATGCCGGAATAGAAGTCATTTCAGGGATACTTGAAAAAGAGTCTGTTGAGCTGAACAAAAGATTCTTTACGTACCATGAAAAGAAAAGACCTTATATTATTTTAAAATGGGCTGAGTCAAAAGACGGATTTTTGGATAAAGATTTTAAACCGATTTCAATTTCAAATTCACTGGTCAATCAGTTTGTCCATCAACTACGAGCTGATGAACATGCCATTTTAGTAGGTACACAAACCGCACTTAACGATAATCCCGGCCTTACCGTAAGAAATGTCGAAGGAGTAAATCCTGTCAGAATTTTAATAGATCTCAACCTGAAAGTCCCTGATAATTTTAAGATTTTCAACAAAGAAGCCAAAACGTTGGTTCTTAATTCTATCAAAGAAGGAAACGAAGAAAATATCCACTGGATCAAAATCAGAAAGGATGATTTCATTTCTGACCTGATGGACATCCTGTATCAGGAGCAGATCCAATCCGTTATAATAGAAGGAGGGCGTTTTACCCTTCAGCAATTCATTGATGCCAACCTTTGGGACGAAGCTATCGTTATCAAAAATGAAAATCTCATCCTTGAAAAGGGAACACAAGCCCCTGAATTCCATTCAGAACCTTTTAAAACCGAAACCGTAAGAGATAATACGATAGCTTTTCATATTTCTCATATGGTGTAAGTGTTTTAAACTGAACCCGTAGTTAAATTATACGAGTCTATTAGGGTTTCAAACTAAAGCATTTTATACTTTTGTACTTTTAAAGCCGGCCATAATGATGCATGAATACAAAACCATTGATAAACCCATCGAAAACACTTTAATCAAGGAAAAGGGAAGCAAATTCATCGGATTTGCTTATCCCGTTGCGAACGAAAATGAACTTAAGGACGCGCTTGAAAAAGTAATAACCGAGCATCCTAAAGCGACACACCATTGCTACGCTTTCAGAATGGGTCTTCATGGTGAAAATTACCGAGCAAATGATGACGGGGAACCTTCGGGAAGTGCCGGGTTACCAATCTACAATCAACTATTAGCCCATGAGATCACCAATGTTCTCGTGATTGTAGTCCGATATTATGGAGGAACTAAACTGGGCGTATCAGGTCTTGTGAAAGCATATAAAGAGTCTGCAAAGTTAACCCTTGAAGAAGCCAATATTATTATACGGGAACTGGAAACAGAAGTTGAAATCCGATTTAATTTTAATCAGCAAAATACCATTTTCACTCTGTTGTCAAAATTCGATGCAAAAGTCCTGAATTTTGATGCGAATGAAAACTGCATCCTTACCGCCTCTTTAAAAACGGCACAAAAAGAAAACATCTCAGATAAATTATCCGAGATGCAATATGTATCCTTTACATTTAAAGATTAATTTCTTCGGCCTCCCATCAGGATCGACAACCAGTAAAGAAGTTGTACCAGTGATCCGATAGCTGCAACTACATAGGTTCTGGCAGCCCATTTTAAGCTGTCCTGTACTCCTACATATTCTTCAGGAGTTACGGTTCCTGTATCTTTAAGCCATTTCATCGCCCTGTTACTTGCATCGTATTCTACAGGAAGGGTGATAAAAGCAAATAAAGTAGTCACGGCAAACAAGGCTACGCCAATTGCCAGGACGGTTGTATTCCCATTTGGATTCTCAATTGTTCTGCTGGCAGCCATAATGGCAATACCTGCAAAAATGACAAACTGCATTAAATTAGAACTGATATTCACAATAGGAACTAATTTTGACCGCATCTGAAGCATGGAATACCCTACTGCATGCTGTACTGCATGGCCGCATTCATGAGCAGCCACTGCGGCTGCCGCTGCATTCCTCTGCATATACACCCCTTCCGAAAGGTTGACCGTTTTATCTGCTGGATTATAGTGATCTGTTAATTGTCCGGGAACCGAAATTACCTGAACATCATTAATTCCGTTATCTCTTAACATTTTTTCAGCCACTTCTTTTCCTGAAAGGCCATTTCGAAGGTGTACATTGGAATAATACTCAAATTTGGATTTCAACTTTGATGAAACATACCAACTCACCAGCATTGTAATCCCAATAATTACATAATAACCAATCATTTTAATAAAATTTTATAGATATTTTTTAACCTGTAAGATGTAAAAACTGTGCCAAAGTATTACATTTTATTTATTTATATTTGCCTTTTAATTACCCCAGAAAAACCATGTCTAAAGTTTCAATTCTAGAAGTAAAAAACCAGAACGAATTAAAACAGTTTGTGATGTTCCCCATGGATTTGTATAAAAACAATCCTTACTATGTACCCTCATTTATCAAAGATGAAATGAAGATCTGGGACGCCAAAGAAAATCCAGCACTGAATTACTCGGAATCAAAACAATACCTTGCCTATAAAGACAAAAAAGTAGTGGGACGTATTGCCGTGATGATCAATCACAAGGAGGAAAAGGAACTGGGCATAAAAAAAGTTCGTTTCGGGTGGATCGATTTCATCGATGACAAAGAGGTTTCTGAAGCATTGATCCAAAAAGCAATTGACTACGCAAAAGAGCATCATATAGACATGATCGAAGGTCCTATGGGATTTACCAACCTGGATAAAGCAGGAATGCTGACCATGGGATTTGACAAACTGGCGACCATGATCGGAATTTACAATCATGATTACTATCCTAAACATCTTGAAAGCCTTGGCCTTACCAAGGAAAAGGAATGGGTGGAATTTGAAATGGAATTTCCTAAAGTCCTTCCTGAAAAAGTAGAAAAATTCAGCGGCTTGATCGCTCAAAAATACAAACTGAAAGTCCTGAACTTCAAATCTAAAGAGGAAATTCTTCCGTATGTGGAACCTATGTTTAAGCTTTTGGATGAAACCTACAAGCACCTCTCCACGTACACTCCTATTTCCGACGAACAGATCAAAACATACAGAGAAAAATATTTCCCGTTTATCGATAAAAACTACGTGATCTGTGTTGTTGATGAAAATGATCAGCTGATTTCTTTTGCAATCACGATGCCTTCTTATTCGAAAGCGTTACAGAAATCAAAGGGTAAACTATTCCCGTTCGGGTGGTGGCATTTTTTACAGGCCGGTAAAAAGAATGACCGCGCTAATTTCTATCTTATCGGTATTCATCCGGAATACCAGAGAAGAGGAGTTACGGCTATTATTTTTAAGGAAATTTTCGTCCGTTTTACCAGCATGGGAATCAAATTTGCAGAAACCAATCCGGAACTGGAAGAAAACAAAAGTGTGCAACTGCTTTGGCAGGATTACAATCCGGTTAATCATAAAAGAAGGAGAACCTATTCACTGAAGATCAATAGCTGATAAGGTACGAGGTTCGTATTGCCGGATTTTCAATTCCGGTTATAAACATAACATAAGTTTCAATTTGATAATTTAAACCAATGATTTTCAACCCTGAACATCGACACATACATCCATAAATCGAATTTCACATCCCGAATCTCGTCACTCACAATTAATTACTCAAACGTATAACTCCTCTCCTATGAAACCACATCTCATCGTCTTCGCTATTTTAATTGCCGGGTTTATTATTTACAACTTTTTTTTCCAAAACGGAGACGATAAAACAAACACGGTAATCAATATTATTTACGCCAGTATCCTTTTCGGTTATATTTCATTTATGGCTTACTCTTTACTCAAAAAAATGCAGAAATAACCGTTATTTTTATTAATTCTAAATTACCGGTTTTTCCTATTTTAACTCCACATTTAAGGTTATTAATTTCATGCTTTCTTGTTTATTCGCTAAATTTGCAAATTGAGATAATAATGCAAAAATGAATTTACCTGAAAGTTATATTCCGATCCTTATCCAAGCTGCCGTTGCCATTGGTTTTGTAGCTGTTTCATTGCTTGGAGCGCATTTCTTAGGACCTCGTCAGAAGAAAGGAAATTCTGTGAAAAATCAAAGTTGGGAGTGCGGTGTTCCTGTTGAAGGAAATGCCAGAACCCCTTTTTCGATCAAATATTTCCTTACAGCTGTCTTGTTCGTTCTATTCGATATCGAAATCGTATTTTTTTATCCATATGCCGTTAACTTCAGAGAATTCGGATTCGAAGGATTCCTTGCAGTCCTTACCTTCGTGGCTATTTTCTTCGTAGGTTTTATCTATGTATGGAAACGTGGCGCGCTAGATTGGGATAAATAAATTTTAACATTAAAAAGATTTAATTATTTGATGGATTTAAAGCTTTATCATGCTTTTAAACTTCTAAATTTTTAATCTTTAAATATTTAATAAAATGTCAGATAAAAAACCAGTAATAAGAACAGATGCACCTGCTCCCGAAGGATTTGAAGGAGAAGGATTTTTCGCAACGAAACTGAGCAGTGTAATCGGAATGGCAAGAAAGTTTTCTCTTTGGCCGTTACCATTTGCTACCTCTTGTTGTGGTATCGAGTTTATGGCGACTCTTAACCCAACATATGATGCTTCAAGATTTGGAATGGAAAGAAACTCTTTCTCTCCAAGACAGGCAGACATGTTAATGGTTTGTGGAACTATATCCAAGAAATTAGGCCCGGTCCTAAAAGAAGTGTACACTCAGATGGCTGAGCCAAAATGGGTGGTTGCTGTAGGAGCATGTGCTTCCAGCGGTGGTATTTTTGACACCTACTCTGTTTTACAGGGAATCGATAAGATTATTCCGGTTGACGTATACGTTCCGGGATGCCCGCCAAGACCGGAGCAGATCATTGAAGGAGTAATGCAGGTTCAGGCTCTTGCAGAAAGCGAAAGCATCAGAAGAAGAGATATGCCTGAATATCAGAATTTATTAGACTCTTACAACATAAGCAACTAAACGGAAATGACGAACGAATTTGTATTAGAAGCAATCACCAGGGAGTTTCCTGAAACTGTAATTTCCAGTTCAGAGCCTTATGGAATGCTTACCGTTGAAGTGAAGAAAGATGACATCAAAAAAGTGATTCATTACCTTAAGGATTCGTCTTTAGAAATTAATTTCCTTACAGATATTTGTGGAATTCATTATCCTGAATTTCCGGAGAAAGAAATCGGCGTAGTCTACCATTTACATAATATGATGACGAATTTCAGAATCCGTCTTAAAGTATTTATGTCCAGAGAGAATATTGAGGTAGACTCTCTTACAGATCTATATGCCGGAGCGAACTGGATGGAAAGAGAAACCTATGATTTCTTTGGAATCAAATTCAAGGGACATCCGGATCTACGACCTATTTTAAATATGGAAGATCTTGGTTACCACCCGATGCTGAAGGAATATCGTCTTGAGGATGGTACAAGAACCGACAAGAACGATAGCATGTTCGGAAGATAAAATAAAAATATAATGATTGCTGATGATTGGTTATTGATCAATTATCGCTTATCAATTATCAATTATATATTATGAAAGATAACTCATTATCTAATATACTTAACCAATACGAAAGTAAGGAGCAGATTGACGGTCAGTTGTATACCCTCAATTTAGGTCCGACTCACCCTGCTACTCACGGGATCTTCCAGAACGTTTTAACGATGGATGGGGAAAGAATTCTTCATGCTGAGCAAACCGTAGGTTACATCCACCGGGCATTTGAAAAAATTTCTGAAAGAAGAAATTATACCCAGATTACGACCCTTACCGACCGTATGAATTATTGTTCTGCTCCGATTAACAATCTGGGCTGGCATATGACGGTTGAGAAACTGATAGGAATTGAAGTTCCAAAACGTGTGGATTATATCCGGGTAATTCTTATGGAATTAGCAAGGATCGGAGATCACCTGATCTGTAACGGAGTAACTGGTATGGACTCTGGAGCAATTACCGGACTTACTTATATGTTCATCGAAAGAGAACGTATTTATGATATTTACGAACAGATCTGTGGTGCGAGAATGACAACCAATATGGGAAGAATCGGAGGTTTCGAAAGAGATCTTACACCGAAATGTCATGAACTGATCAAAGATTTCTTAAAAACTTTCCCTAAGAAGTTTGCTGAATTCTGCCAGCTTTTGGAAAGAAACAGAATATTCATGGACAGAACCATTGGTGCGGGAGCAATTTCAGCTGAAAGAGCTTTAAGCTATGGTTTTACAGGTCCTAATTTACGTGCTGCAGGTGTAGATTATGATGTTCGGGTAGCACAACCTTATTCTTCTTACCAGGACTTTGATTTTATCATTCCTGTGGGAACAGCTGGTGATACCTACGACCGTTTCATGGTTCGTCAACAGGAGATCTGGGAATCTATTAAAATTATCGAGCAGGCATATAACAATCTTCCGGAAGGGGATTTCCATGCTGATGTTCCTGATTTCTATCTTCCTGAAAAAGCTGACGTTTATAACAAAATGGAAGCCTTGATCTATCACTTCAAAATTGTAATGGGAGAAACCGAAATTCCGAAAGGAGAAGTATACCATGCTGTAGAAGGAGGAAACGGAGAATTAGGATTCTACTTAGTGAGTGACGGAGGAAGAAGTCCTTACAGACTACACTTCAGAAGACCATGTTTCATCTACTACCAGGCGTATCCGGAAATGATTACAGGCTCTGTAATTTCTGATGCCATTGTAACCATGTGTAGTATGAATATTATTGCGGGAGAATTAGACGCATAAAATGTAAAAAGTATCATTGTAAAATGTATTTATGACTTTTTACAATGACCAAAATAAAATAAGTCATTAGTACATTGTACATTGTACAATAATACATTAAAGAAAATGAGCGAAACAATAGCTTTTAAACCGGAAAGTTTAGAACAAGTACATAAAATTATCGCAAGATATCCTGAAGGAAGACAGAAGTCTGCCCTTCTTCCTGTTCTGCATTTAGCACAAAAAGAATTTGGAGGATGGCTGGATGTCCCGGTAATGGATTACGTTGCTGAATTATTGAGTATTACGCCAATTGAAGTATATGAAGTAGCTACTTTTTATACCATGTTCAATATGAAACCGGTTGGTAAATATGTTTTGGAAGTTTGCAGAACCGGACCTTGTATGGTTCGCGGAAGTGAAAAGATCCTGAATCATATCAGGACTAAACTGAACATTAAGGATGGTGAAACGACTGAAGATGGTATGTTCACTTTAAAACCTGCTGAATGTCTTGGTGCATGCGGATATGCACCGATGATGCAGTTGGGGAAATTCTTTCATGAAAATTTAACGATAGAAAAAGTAGATGAAATCCTTGATCTTTGCAGAGAGGGACAAATCGCTTTGGATTAATTAAAATATACGATGAGTAAAAAACTTTTACTTAAAGATGCACATATAGAAGGTATTCGCTATTTCGAAACATACCGCAAACAGGGAGGTTACGAAGCTGCTGAAAAAGCCTTGAAGATGACACCCGATGAAATTTTGGAAGAAGTAAAAACTTCAGGACTTCGTGGTCGTGGTGGTGCAGGATTCCCTACGGGGATGAAATGGAGCTTTCTGGCAAAGCCTGAAGGAGTTCCAAGACACCTTGTAGTGAATGCAGATGAGTCTGAACCGGGAACTTTTAAAGACAGATATCTGATGGAATTTATTCCACATTTATTGATTGAGGGAATGCTTATCTCCTCGTTCTGTTTAGGCTCAAATGTTTCTTATATCTACATCCGTGGAGAGTATTCATGGATCCCGGATATTTTGGAAGAAGCTATTGAAGAGGCTAAAGCAGCAGGATTTTTAGGTAAAAACATTTTGGGAACAGGTTTCGATCTTGAAATCTATGTTCAGAGAGGTGGTGGAGCTTATATCTGTGGTGAAGAAACAGCATTGCTTGAATCGCTGGAAGGAAAAAGAGGTAACCCGAGATTGAAACCACCATTCCCGGCTGTAAAAGGACTTTGGGAAAGACCTACGGTTGTTAACAACGTGGAATCAATTGCAGCTGTGGTACCGATCATTAATATTACCGGTGCTGAATTTGCAAAAATCGGAGTGGGAAGATCTACAGGTACGAAATTAATTTCTGCATGTGGAAATATCAATAAACCGGGAGTTTATGAAATTGATATGACGATCACTGTGGAAGAATTCATTTATTCTGATGAATATTGTGGAGGTATTCCAAACGGAAAAAGGTTAAAAGCCTGTATTCCTGGTGGTAGTTCGGTTCCTATTGTTCCAGCCAACCTATTGTTGAGAACAGTAAACGGAGAACCAAGATATATGAACTATGAATCCTTAGCAGATGGAGGATTTGCTACCGGAACCATGATGGGTTCAGGAGGTTTCATTGTTTTAGATGAAGATCAGTGCATCGTGGAACATACCATGACTTTAGCGAGATTCTACAATCACGAAAGTTGTGGACAGTGTACACCTTGTCGTGAAGGGACAGGATGGATGTATAAGATATTGAAAAAGATTGAAAACGGACAAGGGAAGATGGAAGACATCGACCTGCTTTGGGATATCCAGAGAAAAATCGAAGGAAATACCATTTGTCCTTTAGGTGATGCCGCAGCCTGGCCGGTTGCAGCAGCGATACGCCATTTCAGAGATGAATTTGAATGGCATATCAAAAATCCAGAGTTATGTTTAACTCAAAATTATGGTCTGGCTAATTATGCTGATCCTATTCCGGCTGTTGAAAAAAATGTATAAATGAAGAAGTTGTTTGTGATCGGCGTAATGATGTCGAGTTTTGTTTTCGGACAAAAAGAAAAAGATACTTTAAGTGTGGAAAGAAATCTGGAAACATTTACAGGTGCAACTCCAAAAAAACAAAAACCGGACCCTCTATCCAAAAAAGGTCAGATGTTTGTTTTCTTTGGCTGGAACAGGGCTGCTTTCAGTAATTCTGATATCAATTTTTCAGGAAATGGTTATAATTTCCAGCTGAATAATGTATCCGCTCATGACAGACCTACAAAATTTGGAATTGTATATTTTGACCCTACGTGGTTTACAGTGGTTCAGTACAACTTCAGAGCTGGTTATTTCATAAAAGATAATTTAGCGCTTGTTCTTGGGATTGATCATATGAAGTATGTTATGGATCAGAACCAAACCGTTAATTTTAAGGGACATATTTCAGATCCTACATATGCAGGTATGGTTCAAAACGGGCAGGTAAACCTGGCAGATGAAAAGTTCCTTACTTTCGAACATACGGACGGACTTAACTATGAAAACTTAGGTCTTGAAAGGTATCAGAGCCTTATCAATAAAAAAAATATTGACCTGGTATGGTCTTATGGAGCCGGAATTGGGGTAATGTTTCCCAAAAGTAACGTAAGACTTTTTGGTAATGAAAGAAGTGACCGTTTTCACGTTGCCGGTATGGGAACTGATGTAAGAACCAGCTTAAACCTTGTGTTCTGGAATCACTGGATGGCAAGACTGGAAGGAAAATTTGGATATATCAATATGTGGGATATTAAAACCACGTTGAATAATAAGCCAGATAAAGCACGACAAGATTTCGTTTTTGGACAAGTCCTTGCCGGAATTGGATATACATTTAATACGAAAAAATATAATTAATAAAGCCTATTGCTTATTGCAGAAAGCTTAAAGCGTATAATATGAGCGAAGAAGTTAAAAAATTCAAAATAACGATAGACGGACAGACTACTGAAGTGTTGCCTGGAACTTCCATCCTGGAAGCAGCAAGACAAATCGGTGGAAAATCTGTACCTCCGGCAATGTGCTACTACAGCAAGTTGGAAACCAGTGGAGGAAGATGCAGAACTTGTTTAGTAGAAGTTTCTAAAGGATCTGAAGCGGACCCTCGTCCCATGCCAAAACTGGTGGCTAGCTGCAGAACCAATGTAATGGACGGAATGGAAGTGAAAAATCTTACTTCTGATAAAGCTCAAGAAGGTAGAAAAGCCGTTACTGAATTTTTATTGGTTAACCACCCGCTGGACTGCCCTATTTGTGATCAGGCTGGAGAATGTCATCTTCAGGATCTTGGATATGAACATGGTGTGGAAAATACCAGAACGGAGTTTGAAAGAAACACCTACGAAGCGGATGACTTGGGACCACATATCAAGCTGAATATGAACCGTTGTATTCTTTGTGCAAGATGTGTTCTTACAGCGAATCAACTTACTGAAACCAGAGAGCATGGTATTCTTTTCAGAGGAGATCACGCAGAAATCTCCACTTATTTAAATAAAGCTTTGGATAATGATTTCATTGGGAACGTTATCGACGTTTGTCCGGTAGGAGCTCTTACCGACAGAACCGCACGTTTTGCAAGCAGAGTTTGGTTTACCAACCCGATGAATGCTTCATGTAAATGTGACAAGTGTTCAGGAAAAGCAGTTGTATGGTTGAAAGGAGATGAAGTGGTAAGGGTTACAGCCAGAAAAGACCAGTGGGGAGAAGTTGAAGAATTTATCTGTGATACATGTCGTTTTGAAAGAAAAGAATTGAAAGACTGGAATATTGAAGGTCCAAGACATATCGACAGACATTCTGTGATTTCACTCAACCATTATGAAAAACCTAAGGATGAGCTAAGAGTTTTAGACAATCCTATGGCTAAAGAAATCAGTGAAAAAGACGAAAAATAACTTTAATAAGATTTCAGATATCAGACTACAGACATCAGATTAAAGATCTGAAATCTAGCATCTGACATCTCATATCTAACATCTATAATAAAAATGGATTTAATTACATTTAAATTGATACTTGTACTAGCGCTTTTCTTGCTTTCGCTAACGATAGCGGCCTACTCTACCTGGGCAGAAAGAAAGGTTGCTTCTATCATGCAGGACAGAATCGGGCCGAACAGAGCCGGACCTTTCGGATTGCTGCAGCCTCTTGCTGATGGTGGAAAGTTTTTCTTTAAAGAAGACTTTACTCCTGCCAATGCAGAAAAATTCCTTTTCGTATTGGGACCTGCTTTGGTGATGTTTATTTCATTAATTACAGGAGCTGTTATTCCTTGGGGGAAAAGTTTAAATATCGGAGGAATGTCTTACGACCTTCAGGTGGCTAACATTGATGTCGGTGTACTTTTCATTATCGGAATGGCTTCCATTGGGGTTTATGGGATCATGATCGGAGGTTGGGCTTCTAATAATAAATATTCATTATTAGGTGCTATCCGTGCTTCTTCTCAGATGATCTCTTATGAATTGGCAATGGGATTGGCGCTGCTTTCTATCATCATGATGACAGGAAGTTTAGATTTAAAAGTAATTACTGAAGCTCAAACAACAGGAAAACTGTGGGGACTTATCCACATTGACGGGATGAACTGGAATATTTTCTATCAACCGTTGGCTTTCCTTATTTTTATTGTTGCTGCATTAGCAGAAACGAACAGACACCCTTTCGATTTACCGGAGTGTGAATCCGAACTGGTGACAGGATATTCTACGGAATATTCCTCCATGAAATTAGGTTTATACATGTTCGGAGAATATGTAAATATGTTTATCTCCAACGCATTTATGGTTGTTCTTTTCTTTGGTGGTTATAACTATCCGGGAATTGAGTGGGTAACACAAAACTGGGGAGAAAATATTGCAGGAATATTAAGTATCGGAGCGTTTTTAGTTAAAACCATTATCGGAATTCTGATCTTTATGTGGATCAGATGGACGCTACCGAGATTCAGATATGACCAGCTGATGCACTTAGGATGGAAAACTTTGATTCCATTGGCTGTTTTGAACCTGATTGTTACCGGAGCTTTGATTTTAGCATTCGGACATTAAAAAATTGAACATTTGAAATGAGCTGATTTGAAAGTGAAATCAAATTTTATCTTTACTTAAGCAGCTCTATTCAGACATAAAATATTAAAAATTAAGATAAAAGACAGAATTAGTCTACCATCTATAATCTATAATTAAATGAAACTTACTAACAGATCAAAAGTTGTTTCTAATAAAGAAATGACCCTTGCTGAGAAAATCTACTTACCGGCGATTTTCAAAGGTATGGGGATTACATTCAAGCATGCTGTAAGAACCGTTGTAAAAGGAGCTCCTGCAGTATACTCGTATCCAGAAGTACAGAAACCAAGAGCAGATATCTGGAGAGGTCAGCACGTTCTGAAAAGAGACGAGGAAGGCAGAGAAAGATGTACCGCTTGCGGACTTTGTGCGGTGGCATGTCCTGCAGAAGCAATTACCATGACTGCTGCTGAAAGAACTAAGGAAGAAAAACATCTTTACAGAGAAGAAAAATATGCATCAGTATATGAAATCAATATGCTGAGATGTATTTTCTGCGGAATGTGTGAAGAAGCATGTCCAAAATCAGCAATTTATTTAACAGATAGATTGGTAGATGTGGAAACCAACAGAGGTTCTTTTATCTATGGAAAAGATAAATTAGTTGAAAAGATAAACGAAAGGATTGACATCACGACAAGACAATCCGAGAAACAAAAAAATGCGGTAAAATAATGGATCAGTTTTTATTTTTCTTGGTGGCTTTTTTAGCAGTGGCAGGTGCAGTATACTTTGTATTTGCAAAAAATCCTTTGTATGCTATCTTATCATTAATTGTTACAATGTTTTCCATTGCAGGGATGTACATTCTTTTGAATGCCCAGTTCCTTGCCATTATTCAGATCATCGTGTATGCAGGAGCGATTATGGTATTGTTCCTTTACATCCTGATGATGCTTAATCTTAATAAAGAAGACGAAAGTAAGAAGAACAATACTTTAAAATTTATTGGAGTCTTTACAGCCGGTCTGTTATTGATTGGTATTTTAGGAGTATTCAGAGGAGTTCAGGACAACCATATTGTAGTGGAAAATGTAGACAGAGGTGTGGGTCTTACTAAAAATCTGGGTAAACTTTTGTTTAATGAATATGTTTTACCGTTTGAGCTTGCTTCCATCCTTATTTTGGCAGGTATTGTAGGTGCGGTATTAATCGGTAAAAAAGATTTATAAAATTATGGGAGAAGTAAATACATTTATACAAAGCGTCCCTTTAAATTATTTCATTATTCTTTCATCAGTATTGTTCTGTTTGGGAGTATTAGGAGTGTTATTGAGAAAAAACGCTATTGTAATTTTGGGTTGTGTAGAGCTTATGCTCAATTCTGCAAATCTTTTATTGGCTGCTTTTTCGGCGTATAAAGGAAACAGCGATGGACAACTTTTAGTTTTCTTCATTATGGTGGTTGCTGCTGCTGAAGTAGCAGTAGGTTTGGCAATTATTGCTATGCTATATAGAAATACCCGTTCTGTAGATGTTAGTATATTTAATAAATTAAGAGGATAAAGAATGGAAAATTTAGTGTATGCAATAGTACTTTTACCACTTTTAGGCTTTCTTATTAACGGTTTATTCGGGAAAAATCTTCCAAAAATAGTAGTAGGAGGATTGGCAACTGCAGCGGTTTTCGGATCTTTCTGTATCGCGGTAAGTATTTTCATGAATTTCAATTCTGAAAGCCAGCCGGTTATCGTAAAAGCTTTTGAATGGTTCAGAGTAAATGGAGTTCAGATTAACTTTGGTTTCCAGATCGATCAGTTATCTTTAATGATGATCATGATCATTACAGGTATCGGATCATTGATCCACTTATACTCTATCGGATATATGAGCCATGATAAAGGTTTCTATAAGTTCTTTACTTATCTGAATCTTTTCATCTTCTCTATGTTACTTTTAGTAATGGGAAGCAATTACCTGATCCTGTTTATCGGATGGGAAGGTGTAGGTTTGTGTTCCTATCTATTGATCGGATTCTGGTTCACAAATGAAGAATATGGTAAAGCAGCAAGAAAAGCGTTTATCATGAACAGAATTGGGGACCTTGGTTTATTGATCGGTATTTTCATGATCGCTTCTCAGACCAATGCTATTGATTATCTTTCAGTAGCTCAAAACGCTTCAAAATTTGAATTGGATGGAACTGTAATTATCTTTATTACGGCGAGTTTATTTATCGGTGCTACCGGTAAATCGGCGCAGGTTCCTTTATATACATGGTTACCGGACGCAATGGCCGGACCAACTCCTGTTTCTGCATTAATTCACGCAGCAACAATGGTTACTGCGGGGATCTACCTGGTAGTAAGATCTAATTTCTTATTTACTTTGGCTCCAACTGTTCAGGGCGGAATTCTGTTGATCGGATTCTTAACTGCAGCTTTAGCAGGTTTCTATGCACTTCGTCAGAACGACATCAAAAAAGTATTGGCCTATTCTACTGTATCGCAGCTTGGATTTATGTTCATTGCTTTGGGATTAGGAGCTTATACTACAGCGATGTTCCATGTAATGACACACGCATTCTTCAAAGCATTGTTATTCTTAGGAGCAGGATCTGTGATCCACGCTATGAGTAATGAGCAGGACATGCGTTTTATGGGTGGACTTAAGAAAGTAATTCCGATTACCCATGCTACTTTCCTTATCGGAACACTGGCAATCTCTGGTTTCCCTTTACTTTCAGGGATGATTTCCAAGGATGAAATTCTGGTAGCTGCATTTGCAAAAAATCCAATCTACTGGGTAATGTTATTCATTCTGGCAGCTATTACGGCAACGTATATGTTCAGACTGTATTACCTTACATTCCACGGAGAGTTCAGAGGAACTGAGGAACAGAAACACCACTTGCATGAAAGCCCGATGAACATGACGTTACCGTTGATCGTATTGGCTATTCTTTCTGTTATCGGAGGTTTTATTAACCTTCCTCACTTTATCGGCCACGGTCATTATGCAAAATTAATGGAATGGCTGAAGCCGGTTCTTACTGAAGAAAGTTTCAAACAAATGGAAGCTACGCTTTCAGGAGTTGATTTTAATACTGAAATGATATTATTAGCAGCCACTGTTGTAATGTTCTTCGCGGTATGGTTCATCGTTAAAAACACGTATGTGAATAAGCAAAAGAGAGCCCTTCCGGAAGAAAGCTATACAGGCTGGGAAAAGCTGTCTGCTAAAAAATTATATATTGACGAACTTTACAATGCATTAATTGTAAAAACTGTTGAAGGATTAGGACGTGGAGGTAAAATGTTTGATAAGGGTGTTCTAGATCGTTTTGTAGACTTCGTAGGTGAAGGAGCTGAGGACAGCGGTAAATCTATGAAACGTATTCAAAACGGAAATGTTGAGACATACATTCTTATCATGTCTTTAGCTGTGGGAATTATACTGATTGTTAACTTTATATTACAATAATAATGTCTTGTTTATTATTAACATTATTGCTTTTACCTCTAGTAGGGTCGGGACTTGTTTTTGCCTGGAAAAATAAATCCAGCAAATATTTGGCACTAGGAATTGCATTGGTACAAATGCTTCTTACATTTTATATACTTTCGGATTTCGATTTTACTCCGACCGTAGATAGTGTATTGCAGCATGAGATCAATTATCCATGGTCACAATTTATTAAAAGCTCGCTTCATTTCGGTATTGACGGGATGAGTATGCTGCTTTTATTGCTGACCAATATCCTTTCGCCAATCATTATTTTATCTTCATTTAATGAGAACATCAATTACAGAAACTCATTCTATGGTCTTATCCTGTTGATGCAGTTTGGACTTGTGGGAGTTTTCACATCTCTGGATGGATTATTGTTCTACATTTTCTGGGAGGTAACACTGATTCCAATCTGGTTCATTGCCGGACTTTGGGGCCAGGAAAATAAAAGATTTGAATTCACCACAAAGTTCTTTGTATATACATTCGTAGGATCTTTATTCATGCTTGCCGGATTGATTTATGTGTATAATCACTCTGCATCATTTGCCTTAACAGATCTATACAATGCATCACTTAATGAAACTCAGCAGACGGTTGTATTTTGGTTTATATTCTTTGCATTTGCAGTGAAATTACCGATCTTCCCGTTCCACACATGGCAGCCTGATACCTATACCTACTCACCTACTCAGGGATCGATGTTATTATCAGGGATCATGCTTAAAATGGCTGTGTATGGTGTTATCCGTTATTTATTACCGATCACTCCTATTCCTATTATGGGAATTTCAGGGCAGATCGTTATTATCCTTGCGATAGTAGGAATCCTTCATGGAGCATTGATCGCAATTATCCAGAATGATATGAAGAGGATCATTGCCTATTCATCTTTCTCTCACGTTGGATTGATGGTAGCGGGTATTTTTGCATCTGCTGTTGTTACACTAAGAGGAACATTTACTACTGAAGGTGCTGAAGGTGCTTTGGTACAAACTTTTGCTCACGGTATTAATGTCGTAGGTTTATTCTACTGTGCAGACATTTTATATAAAAGATTTAAATCAAGAGACATCAGACAAATGGGAGGTTTAGCGAAAGTAGCTCCTAAATTTGCCGTATTGTTTTTACTGATCCTTTTAGGTTCAATGGGCGTTCCGTTGACTAATGGTTTTATCGGGGAATTCATTTTGATTAAATCAATCTTTGACTTTAATGTATTAGCTGCTATTATTGCAGGTTTAACTGTGATTCTTTCTGCCGTTTATCTATTGAGATTCTACGGAAAGGCAATGTTCGGAAAAGGAGATGAAGCCGTATTGAGTACAGCGAAAGATCTTTCAGGAGTAGAATTTTCTGTTCTGGCCAGTTTAGCGGTTTTTGTGATCTTACTTGGTATTTTCCCTCAACCGGTAATCGAAATGGTGAGTAGTTCGCTGAAGTTTATCTATGCATCTTTGATTAATTAAAAGATTGAAAGATTCAAAAATTTAAAGATTAATTTAATAATTTAAAAAATTAAGAGAGTATGAAATTGAGAAGTCAGTGTTTTTATCTTGAATCTCGAATCTCGAATCTCAAATCTATATTATGAGTGTTTTAATTATTGTTTTCCTAACTGCAGTTGCTGCGTTATTTTCAGGCGTTTTTGAACAAGGAAAATTCGCAAGGTACATTGGGATTTTGGGGTTAATCATTGCATTATATGTTAGCTTCCTGCCTGAATGTTCATTTTTCGAACATTACAGACATATGTATGAATATGGCTCTAATACTGCCTTATTTACAAAAATCTCAATTGTAACTACTTTACTATTGTTCTTTCTGGGTGGTTTCGCATTCAGTAATCACAGAAGCCATCAGTCCGAATTGTATGCATTGATGCTATTCGCTTTGTGCGGAGGTATTACTCTTTTCGGATATCAGAATCTGGTAACCCTGTTCTTAGGTATTGAAATCCTTTCCATCCCATTGTATGTGATGGCCGGAGCTAATAAAACTGATTTAAGATCAAACGAAGCCTCTATAAAATACTTCCTGATGGGAGCGTTTGCCACCGGATTCCTTTTATTCGGTATTACGTTCATCTATGGAAGTACAGGAACTTTTGATATCTATAAAATCCATGATTTCGGAGCTGCTCACCCAAAAGATGTAATGTTCATCTTAGGGGTGATCCTGATGCTTTGTGCATTGGCATTTAAGGTAGCATTAGCACCGTTCCATATGTGGAGTCCTGATGTATATTATGGTTCTCCATCATTGATCACAGCTTTCATGGCAAGTGTTGTAAAAATTTCAGGATTTTTCGCATTCTTCAGATTAATGAATATAAGTTTTGCAGGAGTAACCCACGAATGGATTAATATACTTGGAGTATTCATTATCATAACCTTGCTTCTGGCCAATGTTATGGGTCTTGCACAGACCAATGCGAAGAGAATGCTGGCTTATTCTTCTGTTTCTCATGCAGGATATATCGGATTGGTATTCTTTGGAATGACGAATCTTTCTACTTATAATCTGGCTTTCTATCTTTTTGCTTACTCATTATCTACTGTAGGAGTATTTATGTGTCTGATATGGGTAGAAAAATTGAAAAGAGAAACTTCTTTTGGAGCATTTAAAGGATTGGCAAAATCAGAGCCTCTTTTGGCTACCGTAGCTGCAATCTCCATGCTTTCAATGGCTGGGGTTCCTTTAACAGCCGGTTTTATGGGTAAATTTGCATTATTTTCCCAGGCAATGAACGGAGCTGCCTTTTTAGTGCTGGTTGCCGTTTTAGGTTCTGCAGTTTCAATTGCTTATTACCTGAGATTAATCATAGCCATGTTTTTCTTTAAAGAAACAACATTCAAAACTTCAGAAAAAGTAACAATTACGTACAATATTGTAGCGGTGGTAATTATAGCTTCTATCATCATTTTAGGAGTATTCCCTGACCTGTTCGCAAAACAATTTGGACTGTAATCAAAATCATAAAAATATAAAAGCACAACATAAAGTTGTGCTTTTTTTATAACTTTACTTTATAATTTTCAGCATTGTTACATCTTTACAAAAAAGACGCCCCTTTTCAAGTATCCATTTCATTCAAAAAGTATTTGGATGTTCTTGAGCATATCCGGTACAATGACCGATTAGAATACCGGGTGAATTATGCGGAATCCCTTATCGAGAAAACAAAAAAAATCAAGGAACTCAAAGACGGTTTCCAGGATGTTTCGTTATTAGAAAAACACGAGGACCTCATCAGGCTTTTATTGGCTGACTTGTTTCCAACGGGTTTAACCAATAATGAGATAAAAGCCGCCAGTATTCCTCTTTCAAAAACGACATTCAATTATACCGAACGATTCAAGAATATTTTAAAAGATGCCGGTAAGGATTTTGAAATTGAGCTTAGGAATATCAGTGATGATGAGTTCTATGTATTCTGCTGCTGTCTTATCCTCCAAAGTTATTTCAAGAGAGATGTGAAAAGTACAATGCCATTGTATTATGATATTCCCAATAAGCAGGGAATCATGAAGCATTATAAAATCACAGTAAATTCAGATTTCACAGATATTTATCCTACGGAAAAGGCTAAAATACCGGCGGATGATGTTATCGACATGCTTCTTGAAAACCTGGATGATTACAAGCTGTGGAAAAAACATTTCCCATCGAAATCATGGGTCTTAAAAGGTTTTACCATTGTTTCTCTGGTCGACTGTACATCTGAAGTTGCACTTTCCGATCTTAAATCAAGTATGATCCAGATTGATCCTGAAAACCTTACTCCGGATAACAACCTGATCGAGATATTTAAGTCTTATTTTGATGTCGCGGAATTGAACTTCGGGCTGATGCTTTTCAACAAAAAAGACCAGAGGCTGGAAAAGGTTCCGATTTACGAAAATCTTTTTACGAATCATATCCTTGATTTCTGGATCAATACCTTTGATGAAGAGACCCGGAAAAGCACCTTTGAAAATTTAAATAACAACTCCAGGGCTATTGTCATATCCAATGTCAATAATATGGAGCAGGAAATAAAAGATCAGCCTTCCTTTAGCATCTTAAAGGAAAACAACATCAATAGTTTCATGGTAATTCCAATCATGAAAGATGGAGAATTACTCGCCATTATGGAGTTTACCTCTCCTATTCCCAATAGTCTGAATGGCTTAAAATTGAAAAAGCTGGAGTTTTTCAGTGATATGATTCTTTTTTCGCTGAACAGATTCAGTTTTGAAAAGAATTATCAGATTGAGGCAATCATTCAACGGGAATACACGTCCATCCACAACAGTGTGGTCTGGAAGTTCAGAAATGAGGCAGAAAAGTATTTTAATGCTTCGTTAGCTAAGAAGATCTATACCTTAAAGCAGATTTCTTTTAAAAATCTTACGCCGCTGTTTGGGTTCTCTGATATCCGTTCTTCCTCCGAAAAACGATTCAATCTTATGTTGGAAGATCTTAACAGGCAGATTGATTGTCTTCATGATATTTTCACTCTGGTCAATTCAGATTCCGAGAAATATTTACTGGCTTTGGAGATTTTTGAAAATGAACTGAATAATGAGATCAAGGCCGATACGGAACAGCGCTTCCAAAGGTTATTAAGGGATGAAATTCATCCGTATCTTCAAGCAAAATTAGAGGTAAGGTCCACTAAGGAGGTAAAAACAATGATTTCAGAGTATTTTTCCCAAGTCTTCACTCAAACCGATCTATTTTACAACAGCAGAAAAAGCCTTGATGATTCAATTACTCTGATCAACAGGAAACTTGCCGATATACTTGATGAGAATCAGATCAAAGCGCAAGCCATATTTCCTCATTACTACGAAAGGTTTAAATCAGATGGTGTAGAGCATAATTTATTCATCGGACCAAGTATCACTCCGGATCTTCATTACACATCCAAGGTGGTTCATCAATTAAGATACTGGCAGCTGAAAACGATCTGCAAAATGGAACAGGAAATTAAAACCTTTAAGGAAGAGCTTCCTATTCCATTGGATATCGCTTCACTTATTTTCGTTTACAATGAAAAAATAGATATCCGCTTCCGTATGGATGAAAAGCGTTTCGATGTAGATGGTGCTTACAATTCGTATTATGAAATTATCAAAAAAAGAATCGATAAGGCTCATATAAAAAATTCAACCGAAAGAATTACCTGTCCGGGAAAAATAACTATTGTTTACTTTGGAATGGAAAACCAGAAAGAATACCTGCAATACATCAGTAAGCTTCAGAAAAAAGAAATCCTTCAGTCTGATGTTGAGTTTTTAAAGGTTGAAGACCTCCAGGGGATAACAGGATTATTAGCCCTAAGGGTTTCGATTGCTTAAAGATTTTCTTCGCAAAACAACATCCGGTTTCCTTCAGTTCACTTGTAAAATATAGTGGGAATAATCCTATTTCCCTATAGAATTATCCTGCCATCCTGAATCACGATTAAAGTGTAAGGAATGCATAGGCAAAAGAAAGTACGGAAATTATAATTCCTGCCATGAAAATCTGATACGTAATCGATAAAAGTTTATATTTTCTGTCCAGCACCTTTCCCAGGTAATACAGGTCTTTTACCATCGAATCATAGATATAATCCCTGTCCTTGATCAGATCCTTCATTGCATTATGGTAATCATCAAAGATCATCTGATGAAAGTTTCCAAAAAACAGGAGGTTTACTTTTCTATTGCTAACATCTGTGTTCGTAAATTTCGTTTTTGTCACATTCGGTTTTGTGGATAAGATGGCAAAAATAATGGTCATCACACTTGAAATAAGCAACAGAAAACTAGGTACAATCAGGTGGGCGTTTTTAGGTGCATCCAGCTTTGGTACCAGAACTGAAAGACAAACCGAGATGATAATCGCATTTACAGAAAGTAATATGTTGGCCTTGCTGTCTGCAATATCACTAAGGCGGGTATGGTTATTTAAAGTAACCCTGAACAGAGTATCCACACTTCTGTCGGATTTCGGTTCTTTAGGTTCTTTTTTATTGTCTTTAGCATCGGAATTTTCCTTCTTCTCCTCTTCCTTTTCCAACTTCTTCTCAATCTTCTTAATATTCTTTTTCTTTAAAGGCTCCCAATTTTCTTTGGCATAATCGGTATAATATTTATGCTTGTTTTTCAGAAGCTCAAGGTTTCCGGCATTCCATTCATCATTAGAAAAGCATCTTACATTGGTAAGCTCCCACTCTTTCCTTAAAGAATCTGAAATATCATTATAATCATGGCTTGCAAAATGACTGCAATCGGCATCTTTTGCTATTTTCTCCAGTAAATTCTGTGGTTCATAGTTGATCTTTGTCGCCAAAATCAATTTAGAAACGTCTTCGATATAATCTTCAGGATAATTTTCATTGATGAGAAAATTTTTCATAATCTCTACTCCCTTCTCTTCATGATCCTGAGCACATTCAATATATCCTGCATCATGAAACCACAGAGCTAATATCACTTTCTCCTGGTCTTCTTTGGAGACAGGAGTATTTTTCATTATTTCTTCGGCCTTGTTAACCGTATATGTGGTATGAATAAAATTATGATAGAAATATACAGAAGATAACTTATCTTTGAATAAGTTTTCAACATAATTTTTAGCTTTTTGTAAAATATCCATTACTGAATTTTTGTTAATGTAAATTTATGAATTTATCCTTTAAAACTCATCTAAAAATAATTTCAGTCCCATTTAGATTCTTATTGGTATCAGGACTCTTATATTCTTGTGCTACCTATAACGTAAAAAAGGGAAAAAACTTACAGGAAATTAAAAATTCTGCTATAAATTCTGAAAACGACTTTAAAATTTTCCTGGTTGGGGATGCGGGCAACGCAGATGAGCCACAGGCGAAGCAAACGCTGGATATTCTTAAGGGTAAACTGGACTCAGCCGACAAAAATTCGATGCTGATCTTTTTGGGTGATAACATCTATCCTTCAGGAATGCCTAAAAAGAAAGATAAAGAGTATCCTCTGGCCAAAGAAAAAATGGAAAATCAGCTTTCCATTACAAAAAATTTCAAGGGAAGAACCCTCGTCATTCCCGGAAATCATGATTGGTATCATGGTTTAGACGGATTAAAAGCACAGGAAGATTTTGTGAAAGATTATCTGAATGATAAAAAGGCTTTTTTACCTAAAAATGCTTGTCCTATTGATGATATAAGCCTGACCAGTGATATCAAGTTAATCGTTATCGACAGTGAGTGGGTTATAGCCAACTGGGACAAATATCCGGGAATGAATAAAAACTGCAATATCAAAACCCGGGACGATCTTTTTTATGAATTCCAGGATTTGATTACTAAAAATCAGGGAAAAAGGATTATTGTCGCTTTACACCACCCTGTTATCAGCAGTGGAACTCATGCGGGATATAATTCTGCTAGGTCTCACCTTTTTCCATTTAAAGGAAATATTCCGGCTCCCGGCATTGCAACAATTATTAACATTCTGAGAAATACCTCCGGTGCCAGCATGGAGGATATCAACAACCAGCATTATGCCGACCTTGCCAACAGGTTAAAGAGTATCGTCCAGGATAAAGAAAATGTAATCTTTGTTTCGGGACATGACCATAACCTTCAATACCACACCGACAGGAATATCAAACAGATCATCAGCGGCGGAGGCTCCAAAGTAGATCCTGCAACCATCGCTGAACAGACCGATTTTTCCTACGGAGGAAGTGGTTTCGCTGTTTTAAACATCCGCAAAGATCAAAGCTGTGATGTTGAGTACTTTTCCACTAAAAATAACAAGATTAAAACATTGGCCCATATCGACGTAATATCCAAACCTGAAACCTTTGTCAACAACTACCCTAATTCCTTTCCGGCTACCATCACCTCAACGGTGTATCCGTCAAACTTAACGGAAAAAAGGAAGTTCTACAGATGGTTATGGGGTGACCATTACAGAAAATATTATGGAATTCCTATCGAAGCTAAAACTGCCAATATTTCAGAATTAGACGGTGGATATATCCCTTTCAGAGAAGGAGGTGGAAACCAGTCCAACAGCCTGAGACTAAAAGCTAAAGATGGTCAGGAATTCGTCATGAGAGGCATTAAAAAAAGTGCCGTACGTTTTCTGAATAACATGGCCTTTAAAAAAAGTACCTTCGGAGAGGAACTGTATGACACTTTTCCGGACAAATTCCTGCTTGACTTCTATACAACCAGTCATCCGTTCACTCCATTTATTGTTGGAAATCTGGCGGAAAAAGTAAATATTACGCACAGCAATCCAAGATTATTCTATATTCCAAAACAACAGGCCCTTGGAGATTACAATGAACATTACGGTGACGAAATGTACATGATCGAAGAACGCTTTTCTTCAGATCCTAAAACGCTTGAATCCCTGGACAATGCAAGAGATATTCTTTCAACCGACGATGTCCTGAAAAACCTATCCAAAAATTATAAATACTCTGTCGACAAAGAATCGTACATCAGAGCCAGAATTTTTGATATGCTTTTAGGAGATTGGGACAGACATTCTGATCAATGGAAATGGGCAGAATATAAAGACGGTGATAAAATCATCTATAAGCCGATTCCAAGAGACCGTGACCAGGCTTTCAGCAAGTATGACGGTGCTGCATTTAAACTGATCATGAACGTTCCGGCTATCCGCCATATGAAAACGTTCAAGGAAGACATTCAAAGTGTAAAACTCCTGGGTACAGAACCTTATCCTATTGATCTTGTTTTCCTAAAAGGTTCAACACAGGAAGAATGGGTTGCACAGGCAAAATATATTCAGGAGCACCTTACTGATGCTGATATCAATGAAGCATTCGATCATTTGCCGAAAGAGGTTAGAGATGAAACCAGTGAGGATATTCAGAGAAAATTAAAATTAAGAAAAGAAAAACTACAGGACTACGCTGTCCAGTATTATGATGTTTTACAGGAAAAAGTTCCGTTAGCAGGAACTGTAAATCAGGATAAATTTGTAATCGTTAAAAATGCAAATTCCGTTGATGTTAAACAGTATAAACTTGACGATAAAGGTGAAAACCCTGAATTGGTATTTGAAAAAACATATTACGACAATAAAACCAAAGAGCTTTGGATCTACGGTCTTGAAGATGATGATGTTTACGACGTGTCAGGAAACGGCAAACCTAAAATGAATATCAGATTGGTGGGAGGAGATAATCACGATGTATATAATGTTTCCAACGGAAAAAAGATCAGCATCTATGATTTTAAATCCCAAAAGAATACCTATAACGCAGGTTCAGCGGCCAAACATATTTCCGATGATTATGATGTCAACACCTATAATTACAAGCATCCGAAGTATAACTTCTTTGCCGGCTATCCCAATGCAGATTACAACCCGGATGACGGATTGATTATCGGTGTTTTAGCCAATTATACAGTAAACAACTTCGTTCGTGATCCATTTACACAGAAACATAGTTTAAAAGCCAATTTTTACACCAATACAGCAGGTTTCAGCCTTGCTTACAAAGGTATCTTTAAGAAAGCAATTTCAGGATGGGATTTCAATCTTGATGCAGCCTATACTACTCCCCGTTTTTCCGAAAACTTCTTTGGATTATCCAATGAAAGTGAATATGACCGTGAGGATACTAAAGCAAAGTACAACAGGGCCAGGATCTCAAAATTTAATTTTGCCCCTTCTATTTCAAAGAAGAGCTGGCTTAATTTAAGCCATCAGTTTCAGCTTACCTTTGAAGACAATAAGGTACAGAGAAAGGGTGACCGCTTTGTGGATCAATCTCCTGATGTAAATCCTGGTGTTTTCAAAAGTCAGCAATTCGGAGGAGCCAATTATACCTTTAGTTTCAAAAACCTAGATAATAACGCTTTTCCTACCTTAGGCCTGGAATTTGTCGCGAGCGTGAACTGGAAAACCAATCTCTCGGACTTCGACAGAAACTTTTTATTTGTAAACGGATCATTAAATATTCACCACAGAATTGATAAAAAAGCAAATTTTGTTTTTTCGAATTCCAATAACGTAATGTGGATCAACAACAATAATTTTGAGTTTTATCAGGCAGCAAGTATCGGAGGTAATAATGGCTTAAGGGCATTCAGAAATGACCGGTTTTCCGGAAAATCGTACTTCACTAACAACTCCGAGATCCGTTGGGACTTTGGAAGGATCAAAAACAATATTATTCCGGCTAATCTGGGTATATTGGTTGGATATGATCTGGGACGGGTTTGGAATGATAACGAGAATTCCAGAAAATGGCATCAGGCTGCAGGAGTTGGTTTATGGTTAAGCCTTGTCGAAATGTTTTCCGCAAGATTAAACTATTTCTATGGATCTGACGGGGGAAGAATTTCTGCAGGCGTAGGAATGAATTTCTAAAACGGCACTATCCATTTTTATTGTTAAAAATTTTACATTTTTCAAAACAAAAGAGAGCTTTAGAATACCTTATTAAAATAATAAAAGTCGCACAGAAATTTCTGCGCGACTTTTTTATATTATATATTTGAAAGATCAATTTAAAAGGAAGTGCTGATTCACACGTCCGCTTAACTGAAAATTATCTCTAAGGTTTTAATGTAAAAAGATAAACATTACCTCCATCCTTCTTATCCTTTTCATCAGCAATTAAAAGATTTTTATCATCCACAAAAGTAACCGCTTCTTTCTGCGAATTATGGTGTAATGAAATTTTTTGAACTTTAATTTTCGAAAAGTCATCAGGAGTAAAGCCTGTAAGGATGCGCACATTTTTATGATTCAGCAATACGATCTGATCCCCTTTACTATTGATTGACGCTGCTGTGATAGCTGCATCGGCATACTTTCCATCCAGCTTGAATTTACCCATTAGCTTTGCTTCAAAATCACCTGCTTTATTGGGTACACGGAAAATCAGAAAACTCCCGTCAAAACCTTTGCTTCTGTTTTTAGTAAAAAGATAAAAATTTCCGTTCATCTCAACAAAAGCTTCACAATCATATAAAAGGTTTGACTTTTTAGGCGGAAACTCTGTTTGTCCTTCATAATGAAAGCTGGTCTTCTGGGTAACTTTTGTCGTTGTCTGAGAGGCATCTTTTAAATCAATTTTCAAAATAGAAAGATTGCGTCTGTCATTATCATTGTTCCCAAAATCACCAATATAGATATTTCCGTCACGGTCGCTGGTAATTTCTTCCCAGTCATTATTTTCAGCATTCTCCACCAGCACATCCGAAACAAATGCTCCCTTTCTGTCCAGTCCGTACACCCGGTTTTTATTTCCCTGGTCTTCTATAGCCCATATTGTCTTTTTATCCGGAGACAAGGTAATACCGGAAACTTCTTTTAATTTTTTAGGTAATGAAAACTCTACTTTTAAAGTATCTTCTTTAATTTGTTCTGAATTTTTAGGATTACATCCCATTAATAAAAGAGAGGTTACCATACAAAAGATATACATTTTCATTAATTTTTATTTAATATTTTAACTTCATCCCAAAGCAAATCCATCTCTTCCAGGGACATTTCTCCTAAATTCAGATTTCTTTCCGACGCCATCTCTTCCATCTTCTGAAATCTTGAGATAAATTTTAAATTAGTTTTCTCCAGGGCAGAATCAGGATTAATTCCGGTGATGCGTGCATAATTAATCAGGGAGAAAAATACATCTCCCAGTTCCTGCTCTTTTTTCTCAAGATCCGTTTCAGCATGAAATTCTTCAAGTTCCTCATCCACTTTCTTCCATGCATCTTCCGCATCATGAAATTCAAATCCAATTCCTTTCACTTTATCCTGAACCCGGTAAGCTTTTACCATACTTGGAAGACTTTTGGGTACCCCTCCTAAAATGGATTTATTCCCTTCTTTCAGTTTTAGTTTTTCCCAATTCTGCTTTACTTCTTCTTCATCTTTCACCTCTGTATCTCCATAAATGTGAGGATGACGGAAAATAAGCTTTTCATTAAGGGAATTGATGACATCTGCAATATCAAAACTTTCTTTTTCAGAACCTATTTTAGCATAGAAAACCAAGTGAAGCAATACATCTCCCAATTCTTTTTTGATCTCCTGCAGGTCTTCCTGTAAGATAGCATCAGAGAGTTCATAGGTTTCTTCAAGTGTAAGATGACGAAGAGATTGTAAGGTCTGCTTCTGATCCCACGGGCACTTTTCACGAAGGTCGTCCATAATGTCCAATAATCTTCCGAAAGCGTCTAATTTTTCTTGTCTGGTATTCATAGGTCAATTGGGAATTCAATCTTATACAAATGTAAGGGTTATTTTAACTTGGGTACAAAACTTCGTGGGGAAAGTTGGATGTTAGATGTTAGATGCTAGATGCTAGATGCTAGATGCTAGATGCAAAATTAAGGAGAAGCCTTTGAATAATTTTTTTTGGCTTTAAAAATTTTATCCGGTACTTTTTTTATTAAAAAAGCCTTGTTAAGAAAATTCTCAACAAGGCTTTATTTTAAATCAGGGCAAAGGGATTATCCCATTTTTCTGTGTGTACTTTTAGTAGCAGCTTTTGCTCCTGTTGAAGCTTTTGCTTTTGGAGTAGCAGGTTTTTCTGCTTTTGGAGCTGCTTTTTTAGGAGCTGCTTTCTCGGTAACAGCAACTTCATCCTGTGCCGGGTCTAAAGTTTCAGGCTCAGCTTTAACAAAGCTTTCAGGTGTAATATATCCTGCCTTGTGAAGGATATTATACCACTGTGCTAGTTTTTTGATGTCAGAAGCATATACTCTCTCCGTATCATAATTAGGAAGAGAAGCTGCCATAAATTCTTTCAACTCAGCGTCAGAAGATTTATGAGAAATTGTTTCTTTGTAATCCTGGTTTTTAGCAATATTTTCAAAAACCTCAAACAAAGGAACCTCCTTATCAAATGTAAACATAGCAATGTTATCCAACAAGCTCACCTGGCTTGAGTTTCCTATACTTACTTTCTTCTTTGTAGATACATCTTCAATAATAAATCCGTTTCTTAATTGAGAAACTAATTTAAAAAGTCCTGGCTTTCCAGAGATTGAAATTATTTTTTCTAACAACATAATTTTATTTTTTTAATTTTTAGTAATCAGTAGAAACCTTTTACTGTCTATTATTTTTTGTTTATAATTAAATACACCTGTTACTTCGGAAATCTCATTTTGTAGTTGATGCTTACATCCCCCTGAGATATTTTTGTTAATTTACCTTTTACCAGCTTTTTCTTTAAAGCACTAAGGTGATCGGTAAATAATGTCCCTTCAATATGATCATATTCATGTTGAATTACGCGGGCTCTAATATCGGAAAAAGTTTCTGTATGCTTCACAAAATTTTCGTCATAATATTCGATCAGGATTGTGCTCTTTCTTTTTACATCTTCTCTCACATCCGGAATCGAAAGGCAGCCTTCGTTAAACTTCCACTCTTCTCCGGATTCTTCCAGAATTTTAGCGTTGATGAAAACTTTTTTGAAGCTTTTCAATTCTTCCTTGATATCTTCATAATCCTCATCATCAGCCAAAGGAGTTACATCTATTACGAATAAACGAATATCAAGGCCAATCTGCGGAGCTGCAAGGCCAATTCCGTTCGCACTATTCATAGTTTCGAACATATTATCAATCAGTTCTTGTAAATCGGGATAATTTTTGTCTATATCTTTGCCTACTTTTCTTAAAATAGGATCCCCAAAGGCTCTTATTGGTAGAATCATCTTGTTCTTTGTTCTAAAAAATTCTGCAATATGATGGTTGCACTTATTTTATCTATTAAACCCTTTTCCTCTCTCTTTTTTTTACTTTTACCACTCTGGGAAATAAAAAATGATGCCATTTTGGAAGTAAACCTTTCATCAAAACGGTAAACGGAAATAGTTGGAAATTCTTTTTTAAATTCATCAATGAATTGTAAAATATCTGTTTCCACCTCGGATACGTTTCCTTTTAAATCTATCGGAAGTCCTATTACTACATCATCTACCTTATTTTCGCTGAAATATTTTTTCAGAAAAGGCAGTATATGTTTTGTTTCTACAGTATCAAGGCTGCTCGCTATAATCTGCATGTCATCCGTTGTTGCAATGCCACAACGGGCCTTTCCATAGTCTATTGCAAGGATTTGTCCCATAGGTTTGCAAATTTAGTAAATTTTAATGATTTTATTCACAACGTAGTTTTTTTTATAAATCATGTTTCATTCCATATTTTTTTTTATAATTTTAATCTTCCAAAAAACGAAATTATGAAGAAACTCATTCTTGTGAGACATGCAAAGAGCGACTGGCCGGAAGAAACTGAAGATTTTGACAGACCTTTGGCAGACAAGGGTTTGGAGGACGCAATGAACATGTCCAGATTCTTAAAAAACAATAGTATTTCTATAGATTATTTAGTGTCGAGCCCAGCGGTTCGTGCATTGAATACCTGTAAGATTTTCAATCAGACATACCAGTTGAATTACATGACTGATGAAAAGCTATACAACCCTTCTGAAAGGAATTTTGAATCTGTAATTTACAACCTGGATGACCATCATAATTCGGTAGCATTTTTTTCACACAACAACGGAATTTCCAATTTTGCCAACTCTATATCAGAGGATATTTTTCATTTTCCTACCTGCGGAGTTGCCGGTTTTGAAATAGACTGTGATTCATGGTCGGAATTTGATGGAGCAACGAAAAAGCTTTTATTTTTTTACGAACCTGGAAAAATCTAAAATTATTTTAAAAATTTATTGTTTTATTCTTTTTACAATCTCCTTTCTTATGCATAATGCATGAGAAAATTTTTATAAAGATCATATCTCCAGTTCCGCTTTTATACATAACAGTTTCTAATATATGGGCAAATATCATGTTGCCCTTTTTGTCATTGTATTCAGAATAAAATATTTTTGTTTTATTAATATTTATTCTAAATAAAAATAATAATGCGAAAACAATTCTATTTCTTACTGTTGATCCTGTTGCTTACAGGGAACACAATTTACGCACAGGTTTCGGCCAGTCCATTTATTACCAATCTGAATACACCCAACCCCATGATCATTGAAGACAATGAAATGTATATCGGCATTTATGCTTTGGATAAAGTGGTAAAGATAAACCTCGATAATCCTGGCGCCGCGCCAGTGGATGTGGTTACAGGAGTAAACAGACCTTATGGTCTGGCATTAAAAGATAAATATCTATATATCTCTGAATTTGGGGGAAATAAAATTTCAAGGATCAATCTCAGTATTTCCAATCCGGCGCCTGAAGTTATCCTGACGAATGTAAACAGTCCTCTAGGGCTTGAATTCGTTGGAAATGACCTGTATATGGCTCTTGAGGGAGATAATAAGATTGCCAAAATAGATGTAAGCCAACCGATCCCACAATTAGTGGATATTACATCCGCAGCATCTCCATTTGAATTGGAAATAATCGGAGATGAAATTTTCTACACTGAACGGTTTGAAGGAAGAGTTTCAAAATTTAAACTCAATAGTTCTACTTCTCCAATAACAATAGCTCAGGGATTAAGTTATCCTTCCGGTTTAACCTCTCATGGAAATCAATTATATATTTCTGAAGCAGGAGCTTCTAAAATATCCCAATTAAATTTCACCCTGGCTAATCCAATAGTTTCCGATGGTATTGTCTCCAGTGAATTCAGCTACCCATCAGGATTAGCCGTAAAAAATAACACGATTTTTATTACGGATTTCTTCGGAGGCTCATTATTAAAAGCAGATCTGGGTGCTTTGTCTGTTTCTGAACAACAGTACAAAAATAAAACACAGATTTATCCCAATCCTGCTAAGGATTTCATAACAGTTATGAACCCTCCATCAAAAGAATATAAAATATATGACATGGTAGGGAAACTTATATTGTCCGGAAAACTCGAAAGAAATAATATCGATATAAGTCAACTGATAAAGGGAGCCTATATCATTCAGACCGGAGATCTGATTAAAAAATTCATTAAAGAATAAAAAAATCCAAAAACTCTGAGATATCTCAGAGTTTTTGGATTTTTATTTTTGATTAACAACTTCTTTTAAATACTTATTGTAATCTGCATAGGGTTCTTTAGAACGCCCATTTGGCTTTAGATAAATTGAGCCACTTTTGTTATCTAAAATAACATTGAACTGACTCAGAATCTGATTTCCGAATAGTGTTGGCCTTCCAGTGGGATTTAAAGGATCTGCAGCATTGGTCACAATGTCTTTGAATTCTCTTCCGCCAATGAAAGCATTTAATCTAACAATCTTTCTCCCGTTCAGAATTTGCAACTCCTTGAGATTATTCCAGTTTTTATCCTGACTTGTAAAATCATCTCCTATTAACATCGTTCCTTCCCGGCCTGTATCAAAAAGAAACCAAAAAGAATATTTCTTTTCATTCTGGACAAATTCTGCTTTAAATTTTGGACGATGCTGCTCATAAAATACATCCTGTCTTTTAAACTCTTTTACTTTCTCAGGCAATTCATTATAAATTGTAATCAGTTTTTTATCGTAATCAATTTCAATTATTTTATCTCTAAAAAAACTATTTCCAATAATAAGATCTTCCTCAGGTTTCATATTTCCAACTTCTGTCAAAGGTATATTATTCCAAATAGCATCCCCGATCTCCAGCATATTTTCTTTACTTGTACGTGCTTCATTC
The DNA here is from genome assembly GCF_013184525.1 of Chryseobacterium sp. LAM-KRS1. Lineage (GTDB taxonomy): Bacteria > Bacteroidota > Bacteroidia > Flavobacteriales > Weeksellaceae > Chryseobacterium > Chryseobacterium proteolyticum. The sequence continues at coordinate 49,490 of NZ_JAAOIZ010000006.1, read as the reverse complement.
ACACCCTGCGTATTACTAACCATAGTTTTCCCGGTAAATCTTAATTGTAATTTATCTGAAGACAATTTACTTACACATGAAGTTCCTGCTCCTAAATCAAATTGGACATTTACTTCTTTTTCTTTATTAAGCAATCCCTTAAAATATATCCGGGACCCCATTATTGTGAAAGGAATTTCTATTGGAAGAGGTTTATTTTGCTGCAATGAAACAAAAGTAGGATCTTCTTTTGCCAGGATCCGAACAAAACAACTGTCCTTATCATTAAGTAATACTATTACATCATGACTTTCTCCATATTGAGTCTTGAAACTAATCTCCCCTTGATCTGTAACAAGTTTTATCTTGCTTTTTTTGTAAGGTACATTTACATAGTAAATATCTGGTCGAATATTCGGATCTAATTTTCAATTTATTTTCACATTTGTACCATCGAAGATGATTGCATTTTCATTTTTTGCTTTCAGAACTGAAACTTTTTTTTGTGCTCTTAAAAAAGTATTACATCCTGACAGAATGAAAAGCAATGTAAAAACTACTGTATAAAAGATTTTATTTTTCATGGTATTTTTATTAGCTCTTGTGATCAGTCTTTCTATTTAAACAATTCGTTACAAGCACTTTAAAATACACTTTCCAGAATTTACCTGTTTATTTTCTTCTCAAATCCAGATCATCAAAATCAAAACTGAAGTCCGTCACATCGGAAATAGCTTTTAGCCTTGCGGATTCAGCCTTCCCGCTTTCATCATAATTAAAGATAATATACGCATCTGCATCATAACTTCTATCATCCCATTTGATAATGAAAGAATTGTTGGAATAAGGAAGCAATTCTCCCTTTAATCTCGGAGAATTTTCACATGTGATTCTGTAAGCATTTCCCTGCTGGGTAATTTCTACATCCCCAAACCAGATATCATTATATTTTCCAACAAACTGTTCTGCTTTTGGCTGTAGGTTTTTATTCTTTTTAAATGTTTCGGATTTTTCAAAAGCTTCCTTCTTTTGTTTATCGTATTCAGCATTCATTTTAGCCATTCTGTCCCCGTATGTTTTGAGCCAGTTCCGGTCTGCAATTCCCAGATAAGAATCCTTTAAAGTATTGGTCACGGTATTAAAAGCTGCTCCGGACTGCTGATTGGTTAAAACGACAATCCCTAATTTCATATCCGGAATCAATGTAAACTGGGTTACGGTGCCGATCAGCCATCCTGTGTGCTGAATTTGTTTATGTCCTTTAACATCACTCAGGAACCATCCCATTCCATATCCGTAAAAACTTGTATCATAAGGATTTTTAGGGGCTACCCCACCAGGTATCTGCAGACTCCATAACTGTTGTACCTGTTTATCAGAAACCAGTTTTTTTCCATCTTTCGTTGTGAAATTATTTAATAAGAACTGGGCCCAGGTCGTCATATCTTTGATATTACTCATAATCCCTCCGGCTGCATTTCCTGTTTCATTCCAGTCGTGGGGAACAGCAATTGCTTTTCCATCTACCGGAGCATGGGCATCAATCTTATTGGTTACCCCTTTTGCCCTGTTATAGCTTCCAAAACTGGAGTTCATACCGACAGGTTTCATAATTCTTTGCTCAATAAAATCTGCCCAGCTTAATCCGGAAATCCTGTGGATAACCTCCCCTGCAACAATGAACATGATATTATTATAATCTAACGTTGTTCTGAAAGGATTTTCAGGTTTCAGATATCTTACATTATGGACGATATCATTTACCGTAAGACTTCCTCCTTCCGGAAAAAACATGAGATCTCCCTGTCCTAATCCTAATCCTGCCCTGTGAGTTACCAGATCCTTGATGGTTACATTTTGAGAAACGTACGGATCATACATCTGGAATTCAGGAAGGTATTTTGAAACCTTATCATCCCATCTCAGTTTTCCTTCGTCTGCCAGAATTGCCAGTGCCGTACAGGTAAATCCCTTAGAATTTGAAGCAATTCCTACAAGGGTATTTTCGTCCATGGGTTGTTTTGAAGCCAAAGAACGAACTCCGAATCCTTTCGAATAGATCAATTGTCCATCTTTAATCACTCCAACGGACATTCCCGGAACATCAAAAGTTTTTAAGGTATTTTGAATGAGCTCATCCAGTTTTTTTTCTTCAACCTGTGCATTCATCAAGCCAACTGTCAAAAGAAAAATGAAAAAAGAAATTTTCTGTTTCATTATTTTTTAAATTTTCTCAAAGTTAATCAATTCGACATTTATTAAGTAAATTTGAACTTTATTTTAAACACGAAGAATATCCCTGAAAGAAAATGTAAGATAATGACTAAAATCCTTCTTCTTTCCGACTCTCATTCCTATATTGATGACAGGATCCTGGAATATGCCAAAGACGCTGATGAAATCTGGCACTGTGGTGATTTCGGTAGTCTTGAAGTGATCGAACAACTTGAGAAAATCGGTCCACTAAAAGGCGTTTACGGAAACATTGATAATGCAAAAATCCGGTCCGAATTTCCGGAGGCAAACAGGTTTTTCTGTGAGAATCTGGAAGTTCTTATGATCCATATCGGAGGTTATCCCGGAAAATATACCGCAATAGCTAAAAAAGAAATTGGAGAAAAAGCTCCTAAGCTATTTATTTCAGGACATTCTCATATTCTGAAAGCGATGTTTGATGCAAAAAATAATTTACTTCACCTTAATCCGGGGGCATGCGGAAAACAGGGGTGGCACAAAGTGAGAACAATGATGCGTTTTGTGGTCGATGGTGAAGAAGTAAAAGATCTGGAAATTATTGAATTAGGTCCAAAATAGAAATACATATGAAGATTGGAGATCAGGTTTCTGTGGTAGATGAAGATTTAAGCGGGGTTATAACTTCCGTAAAAGGAAATATTGTTGTTCTTAAAGATGAATATGGTTTTACCCATCAGTATCCAAAGGAAAAGCTGGTTCCGAAAAATGCTTCCTTATATGATAATATAAAAGTGGTAAAAAAGGCTGAACCCCAAAAAATCACTTCAAAGAAACATCAGAAAAATCATATGGTTCTCGACCTGCATTTTCATAACCTCGTTAAAAACCCAAATGATTATGACGGATTCGAGAGACTTTTCCTCCAAAAGGAAAAATTAATCGATACTTTGAGCTTCTGCCGGAAAAATCATCTTAAACGATTGGAGATTGTTCATGGCATTGGAGACGGTGTTCTGCAAAGGATGGTTTTAGATGTTTTAGAAAGCCAGGCCGATCTGGATTTTTACAATAAGGAAATACTTCACCATCAATCAGGTGCGGTAATGGTAGAATTTCACTAAATTTGCAGCAATAGAAATATGAACGTACTTAATTTACTTTTTACAAAAGACGGATTAATCTACCAAATTGCGAGGAATAAAAGCATTTTGGAAGAGAAATCTTATTTCGTTAATGAAGAGTCTCCTAAAAATTTTATCGCTGAGAAACTGGATGAAGTTTTAATAAAGCAAAGGTTCGATGAGATTTCTGTCATTTCAGCCTTGAACCATTTTACCCTTATGCCTGAAGGATTTTCAGAACATGAGGCGGGATATGAACTTATTGCGTTCAATGCTCCTGTGGATAAGGACAATGAAGAGCTGATGCTGTCCCTTAATAAAAAGTTCAGGATTCAGTTCTATTATACTTTTCCTAAAAACTTTTATAAAAAGATAAAGGAGCTGGCCGTTCCCGTTCACTTTAATTTTTCAGGAGAAAAATTCCTGAATTCAATCAGCCATAAAAACAATAAAGAAATCCACATTAACCTTTATCATAACCAATGTGAATTTTTTGCCCTTGATAATAAAAAACTGATCTTATACAATAATCTGGATGTTAATTCTGAGGTTGATTTTCTTTATTTTGTAATGTTCACATTAAGTAAAATAGGATTTGGGATCAATGAAACCAACTTCTATGCTTATGGTGAAACCACTGAAAATGAAACATTCATTTCTGAATTACAAAAATTCGTAAAGAACCTGAAAATTGTATATGATAACGTTCCTAATAAGAATTTTATACTTAATTAGGTCACAGGTTGCAGACGCCAGGTCTTACCTGACATTGCATCCATTACCAACAATCTAACATCTAACAACATGTACAGAATAATTTCCGGCCGATGGAAAGCCAAAAAAATTGCCGCCCCAAAAAACTTTGATGTAAGGCCAACTACTGACTTTGCAAAGGAAGCTCTGTTCAGTATTCTGGAAAATAAATATGATATGCAATCGATCTCTGTTCTTGATCTTTTTGCAGGAATAGGCTCTATTTCATTAGAATTTGCCTCCAGAGGCTGTCAGGATGTAACTTCTGTAGAGATGAACCCCAAACATACAAGCTTCATTAATTCTACGGCATCCGAACTGGACATGTCGTTACAGGTTAATGTGCAAAGAGGGGACGTGGTGGACTGGCTCAAGAAATTCAGAAATAAAAAATCTTTTGAAATTGTTTTTGCCGATGCTCCTTTTGAAACTGAAGAGAAGAAATACTATGAAATCATCTCTTTGGTATTAAACAATAAATACCTGAAAGAAAACGGAGTTCTTATTATAGAGCATCAGAGCCGCTTAAAATTTGAACACCTGAATCTTATAGATACCAGAAAATATGGAAACGTAAGTTTCAGCTTTTTTGAACCAACTCAATCAGATACAGAAAACCAGGAACTCTAATTCCTGGTTATTTTTTTGGAATTGGCGATCGCTTCGTCTCCCCATCTTGTAATTTCATTCAAAACAGGAAGAAGCGTCTTTCCAAAATCAGTTAAGGCATACTCCACTACTAACGGTGGTTTTTCCGTATAAACCTTTCTACTGATAATACCGTCTTCCTCCAATTGTTTTAATTGAAGGCTTAATGTTCTTTCCGTAATGGTAGGAATATCTTTCCTGATCTCATTATATCTTTTTGCCCCCTCAATAAGATGGTATAAAATCACTGCTTTCCATTTCCCACCAATAAACTTCATGGTGATACTTGTACAACACGGGTACGTTTTATTATCTATTGTATACATTTTACTACTATCCTTTTTGACCGTTCTTGCAAATTTATTAAACTTAAATTAGTTTTGCAACTATAAAAAATATAGTACAAAATTATGAATTTTTTAACCAAAATGAAAACCAGGTATACTGTGAAAAAGTATAATCCACAAGGTAAAGTAAGCGAAGAACAAATTCTTGAATTAAAGGAAATCCTCAACCTGAGCCCTTCTTCTATCAACAGCCAGCCATGGAATTTTATTTTTGTAAATAATCAGAAAATAAAAGAACAATTGGCTGAAGCTTCTTATTTTAATAAGGAGAAAGTATTGGACAGCAGTCAACTCATTGTCTTCCAGGTGCTGAAAAACGTTGAAGATTTTGAAAAGCAAATTCAGGAAAATTTACCTGAAGGATCAATTAATTACTATAAAACGATGGTAAAACCTAAAGGTGACATTGCAATACGGGCTTGGTTAGCCCATCAGGTATATCTCTCTCTTGGTGTATTGCTTGCTGCATGCGCCGAAATGGGAATAGATTCCACTCCTATGGAAGGAATTGAAACGGATAAATACGATAATATCCTGAAGAATGATCTTTATGAAACTCTATTTGCTGTCACTATCGGAGAAAGATCCGGAACGGACACTAATCAACCGACAATCACCTCTAAGAAAAGACTGAAATCAGAAAAAATAATAGTAGAACTATAACTTTTTAAATGTTGATTAAAATAAAAGCTGCTACATTCCTTGTAACAGCTTTTTATATTATAATACTTTCAATTCCAGGTCTATACTTTTACCAAAGAACTTTTTGGATATCTTTTCGAAATTCTTCGTCAGATCCGAAAGATAAAAGTGATAACTTGGCTTGGCATTCAGATCGTTTAAAAGATTGTATTTATCAAGAATAATTTTCAAATGGCTCGCCACGATATTCGGAGAGTCAATAACACGAACACGGTTTCCGTAATATTGCTTGATCTCATCGATTAGCAGGGGATAGTGTGTACAACCTAATATCAATGTTTCAATATTTTTTAGCTTGTTATTGCTTAAATAATTGTAAATGATCGCATGTGTAATCGGATGGTTTTTAAATCCTTCCTCAATGGCAGGAACCAGCAATGGAGTTGCCAACTCATCCACTTTTATCCATTTATTATGCTTTCTTATACTTTTTTTGTACAGCCCTGAATTCACAGTTGCTTTTGTAGCAATCACGCCAACATTGGTGTGGATCTCATAAGATACCTTCTCTGCAACCGGATTAATAACATCAATAACAGGAACTCTTCCGGCAACTGTCTGCATCACTTCATTAAGAGCATTTGCTGTTGCCGTATTACAGGCGATAACAATTGCTTTACAATTCTGCTCCAATAAAAAATTTGTGATTTTGGTAGAGTATTCTATAATAGCTTCACGAGACTTTTCTCCGTAAGGAAGGTGCTTGGTATCACCAAAGTAAATAAGATCTTCATGAGGAAGAAGCCTTTTAATTTCTTTAGCAACGGTTAAACCTCCTACACCACTATCAAAAATTCCGATAGGTTGTTTAGCCGAAAGATGCGAATAATCTTGTTTCTTTGTTTTCAAAAGAGTTGAAATTTTATACAAAAATAATGAATTTCACCAGTATTACATCAAACTTTTACAATCAAATCAGGAATAGATCTGAGGCAATTCCATCCGCCATAAACCAGTGCTTTTCCGGTATTTTCAAATGATTATTTTCAATAACAAGTATGCCGTCAGCTATCTTTTCTTTAATCTCCTGATCAAATTTCTCAACTATTTCAGGAGAAAACTTATTCTTCAGTTTATCCAGGTCCACTCCCCATATCGTCCGTAATCCGATCATGATCATCTCATTAAACTGGTCTTCCTGCGATAGAATTTCAGTTTCTTTAGCCAAAGAATTTGAATTCAGCTTCTTTACATAAAGCTGATTATTTGCGATATTCCAGCTTCTCACATCAGCTCCGTTATATGAATGGGCTGAGGGTCCTAGTCCCAAATATTCTTTATACTTCCAATAAGACGAGTTGTGCCTTGAATAAAATCCTGGTTTAGCAAAATTAGATACCTCATAATGATCAAAACCATTGTCTTTTAAAAAGTCTGACAAATAGTAGAACTCTTTATTTTGCTCTTCTTCTTTTGGTGTAGCCACTTTCCCTTTCAAAATCCAGTCGTTCAATGCCGTCTTAGGCTCTACGGTCAATGCATAAGAAGAGATATGAGGAACATCCAGGGCAATTGTTTTATTCAGATTTTCTTTCCAGATTTCCAAATTAGAAGTGGGAGATCCATAGATCAGATCAATACTCAGGTTTTCAAAACCGAAATCCTGTGCTCTCTTAATAGAATCCTCTGCCTGTGAAGCATTATGAGCACGGTTCATCAACCTAAGGTCATCATCAAAAAAACTTTGCGTTCCGATTGACAATCGGTTAACCGGTGATTTTGAGAGATCACTCAGGAAGGTCTTATCCAGATCATCCGGATTGGCTTCCAAAGTAATTTCTATATCCTTTTCAAAACTATAATACTTCAATACCTCATCAACAATTGAATTGATCTCATCTCCTGATAGGATTGAAGGTGTTCCGCCACCAAAGTACAACGACTGTAGTGTTTTATTATGTAATTCATCTTTCCTTAAAAAAAGTTCTTTCTTAATAGCAGAAAGCACCTCATCTTTAGACTGTAAAGATGTTGAAAAATGAAAATTACAATAACTACACTTTTGTTTACAAAAAGGAATGTGAATATAAATCATAAAAAAAGCTCTGAAAAATTCAGAGCTCAAATTTATTTAAATTAAATTGATTAATATCTATATCCTCTATGATTAATAAAGTTATCGAAGTTATAACCTAATCCGATCATAAAGCTGTTTCCTCCATAAGTCTGAATATCAGATAAACCTAAATTATAAGTTGCTCCGATCATAAACTTATTGAATCTTACTTTTACTAGTGGTGAAATACTTAATTGCTGGTTATCAAATCTGTTCTGAACTGATCTGTAACTTACCCCAAAAGAGAATGAATTGATATCATTAAAGAATGTGGCCATCAAGTTATAATCAATTGTTCTTGTAGAATTCGTATTCAAATTGATTAATGCAGATGGTGTAACGTACATATTATCTGCGAAATGCCAGTCATATCCTAAGTTTAAGAAGAACTTGATAGGAGAAGGCTCACGACCATTCACAATAGATTCGTCATTCGTCAAAGCAATATCATTAACCGATACTCCGGCAAAGATATTTCTAAAAGTCGCAGCTAAACCAAAGTTGGCATATGCCATGAAAATATTACTCTCCGTACCCTGCAATAAAGGATCATACCCATCTTCAGTATTGATTTTAGTATAATCAAAATTCATATTGTAAAAACTAACACTGGTACCGAATGAGAACTGATCTTTTCTCTCTCCTTCACTACTAAGCGGAATAAAATATGAAGCACCCGCTGTAATACCTCCTGCTGAAATAGGACCATTACTATCTCTAAAAACAGATATCCCTGCACCAACTCTATCAAAAATGTTAGCATTGATCCCTACTGACTGCACATTAGGAGACTCATTAAATTTTGAAAATTGCTGTTGATAATTGAGGTTGAGCTGAACATAATCTGTTTTACCGTATTGTGCCGGGTTGAACAGGAACTCACCATCCAAAAGATATTGTTGATAATATGGTAGTGTTTCTTGTGCTTTGTATGCATTTGACAAAAGAGCCAAACACACTATAGCATATAGTTTTCTCATAACAAATCTTGATTTCAATTCAACAAATATAAAAAAAATCTCAATATATTTTTAGTTTTCCAAATAATTTCTCCATTTTTTTACAGCATCCGCCATATCTTGAGGCATTGGGCTTTCAAAATACAATTCCTGTTTAGTGGTAGGATGTATAAAACCTAAGGTATGTGCATGAAGTGCATGTCTTGGCAGGATTTCGAAAACATTTTTAATAAAATGCTTATATTTAGGTAAATTCACTCCTCGTAAAGGCGTATGACCTTCATATCTTTCATCATTGAAAAGCGTATGGCCAATATGTTTAAAATGAGCCCTGATCTGATGGGTTCTTCCCGTTTCCAGTTTACATTCTACCCAGGTCATATATCTGAACCTTTCCAAAACCTTATAATGCGTAACCGCATGCTTACCGTGGCTTCCGTCCTCATAAACCGACATCTGCATCCTGTTCTTTGGGTGACGCCCTATATGCCCCCGAATGGTACCTTCATCATCTTGTACGTTCCCCCATACAAAAGCCCAATATAATCTTTTGGTCTTTCTGTCAAAAAATTGTTTGGCAAGGAAGCTTAATGCATATTCATTCTTGGCGATAACCAGTAGACCCGAGGTATCTTTATCAATCCTGTGAACAAGGCCTACTCTATCCAGATCAGATTTCTCACCATTTTTGGCAAAATGAAACGCAAGAGCATTCACCAAAGTACCATCCCAGTTTCCAAATCCGGGATGCACAACCATTCCGGGTTCTTTATCTACAACAACAAGATCATCATCCTCATAAACAATATTAATCGGAATATCCTGAGGAATAATTACATTTTCTCTCGGAGGATGGGCCAGTAGAACAGAAATCTGATCTCCCGGCTTTACACGGTAATTCTGTTTTACAGGAGTTCCGTTTACGACAACATTACCCGCTCTGCACGTTTGCGAAATTTTATTTCTTGAAGAATTCTGCCTGAAAATCAGTAAAAACTTATCTATTCTTAAAGGCTCCTGGTTTTTATCGACAGTAATATTGAAATGCTCATACAGTCCTTTATTTTCCTCATCAATATCAATATTGTTGGAATCCAATAATTCTTCATCAAAAAAATCCTCGTTATCTTCTGTCATGATTTTTATTTTTTACACAAAAGGCCTCAACATGATAAGTTGAAGCCTGTATTTTTAATAATAAATGGTAACTACTCTACTACAACTTTCTTAGCCTTTGGTTTTTGAGCTGGTTGTTGTGTACCATTTGTTGCTGTTTTGTTATTTCCAGCATTATTATTTCCCGCAGGAGTATTGGTTGTTGTACTCTTCGGTTTACTTTCGGTTGTTGTTTTCGGCTTCGTATCAGCAGTCGCAGGTTTTGAAACCGGAGTTTTAGAAACTTCCGTTTTAGCAGGTTCAATTTTTTTATGAACCACTGGTGGTACAGGAACTGGTTCGTAAACAGGCTGCTGATGAACAGGAACTTCTTCATATTGTATAGGTGGCAACGAAGTATCTACCTTCATACGGTATACGGAGTTCAGCTCTTCTATTTTGGAACGCAATTCTGCCGGAGTCTTTTTACTTGCCCAGAGGTCCATCTGCATTCCCTGATCTCTTACATCTCCTGCAGCAGGATCCTGATAATAGATAATATCAGATTCATCTTTACCTCCATCTTCATGTTCTACCAGTCCTACTTCAAACATACTTCTTGTAATTAATGCTCTGGCCTCTTTTACCGTTAAGCCAACTACATTAGGAATAGAAATATTTCTCATGGGTCCTGAACCAACTACTACATCTATCGTTGAGAACCTAGGAATCAGCGATCCTGGTTTCATAGGGTTTCCTTTAAATAAAATTCTAAGTACTGCATCTTTCTGGATGCTAGGTTCGAAGATAGTATCTCCCACTTTCAGACCTACCTGATCTATCCTTTGGAAAGCCAGACCTGAATATTTGTTAATAACATCAGGAATTGCAACCGGAGCCCAGCTTCTCGGGTTTACGATCAGATAAATAGCTCTTCCATCCTTTACATGGGAACCAGGAGTAGGAGACATCTTTAAAACCTGGAAAGGTTTGTATTTTGGATCATAAGCAGCACTGTCTACTTCATAGCCCAGACCGGCATCATCTAATATTTTTACCGCCTCATGAACGGATTTGTTTACAACATTGGGAACCGGAATTTCCTGACCATGATTCGTATGGTATTCTAACCAACGAAATGTAAGCCATACCAACCCTATAAAAACACCGATGGCTATTAACAAATTCAGTAAAACTTTCCAGTTGAAAAGTGATTTAAGCATACTTAAAAATACTTTAATTATAATGGCAAATATAGCTAATAATTTTAGAATGTACTTTTTATTTATCACATTTCATATTTGGTTTCAAAATTTCGGATTTTCACCTGTTGCATTACATAAAATGATTAAATTTGCCTTAATTGATACTATTTGGTTATGAGCAAAAAAAGTGTTGCCGTAGTTATGGGCGGATATTCTGATGAATACGTAGTTTCCCTGAAAAGCGGTCAATTAATTTATGATTCGTTGGACAGGAATCTGTATGATGTATATAAAGTAGTTGTTTTAAAGGATAAGTGGTATTTTCTGGATCAGAACGAAAAGGAATATCCGATCAATAAAGGAGACTTCTCTGTAACATTGGAAAATAATGAACAATTGAAGTTTGATGTATGCTTTAATATCATTCACGGAACACCTGGTGAGAACGGCATACTTCAGGCCTACTGGGATGCTATAGGGCAAACTTATACGGGTTGTGATTTTTATCAGAGTGCCTTAACTTTTAATAAAAAGGACACTTTAGCAGTTCTGTCCAAATATGGTATCCCATCAGCAAAAAGTATTTATCTGAGAAAGGGTGAAAATATCAATGTTGATGAAATAGTAGACTATCTTGGTCTTCCCCTATTTGTAAAGCCTAACCAATCCGGTTCATCATTAGGAATTACTAAAGTAAAAGAAAAGTCCGAATTACTTCCGGCGACAGAAGTTGCATTTAAGGAAGATCATGAAATTTTAATAGAAAGCTTCCTGGATGGAATGGAAGTATCTGTAGGGGTAATTGATTTTAAAGGAGAGACAATTGTTTTGGGGATTACGGAAATTGTTCCTACCAATGAATTCTTCGATTATGAAGCCAAGTACGAAGGTGCTTCAGAAGAAATAACCCCTGCAAGAATTGACGAAGAAACAACAAAAAGAGTTGAAGAAATTTCAAAAAAGGCTTATGACTCTTTAGGAATGAGTGGTTTTTCACGCAGTGAATATATATTGATGGACGGCATTCCTTATATGCTCGAAATGAATACAAACCCGGGATTTTCTCCGGCAAGTATTCTCCCACAGCAGGCAAAACATTACGGTATATCCATAATGGATCTTTGTGGAAATGAAGTTGAAAAAGCATTAGCGAAAAAACCAAACTAATTATGAAAATTGCTGTTTTTCCGGGATCATTCGATCCTATTACTCTAGGTCACTATGACATTATAGAAAGAGCTGCTCCCCTTTTTGATAAATTAATTATTGCCATCGGACAGAATTCCCAAAAGAAATACATGTTCCCGCTTGAAAAAAGAATGGAATTCATCCAGAATTCTGTTGCAGAATTTCCCAACGTAGAGGTTGACTATTTTGAAGGCCTTACTGTTGATTATTGTTTTGAAAAAAATGCACAATACATAATCCGCGGATTAAGAAATCCTGCAGACTTTGAATTTGAAAAAGCAATTGCCCATACCAACCGAACTTTGGCCCATAAGAAGCTTGAAACCGTATTTTTATTAACTTCATCAGGAAAATCTTTTATCAGCAGTAGCATTGTAAGGGAAATCATAAACCACAACGGAGAGTATGAACTTCTGGTTCCTGAAGCGGTAAGAGTAGAGAAGACAAAAAAATAAATAATGGTTGATCAGTGATAAATGGTAAAGGATTTGCTTATGGAAGAATCATCAATCTATTATCAGCTATCAATCAAAATATATGCACGAACAGTTCAATTTTGCCATAGAAGTATTGGGGACAATTTCCTTCTCGATGTCGGGAAGCTTTGCTGCTATGCAAAAACGACTTGATCCTTTTGGAGTTCTCATTATAGCTTTCGTAACTTCAGTGGGAGGAGGAACTGTTAGGGATCTGCTTCTGGATATTCCGGTATTCTGGATGCATGATTTGCTGACCTGCGCTGTTATTATTATGACGAGCATATTTACGATGGTCTTTAAATCTTTTGAAAAAAACTTTCAGGTTACCTTATTTATTTTTGATAGCCTGGGACTCGGCTTATTTACCATTATAGGCATCCAGAAAGGTTTAAATGCAGACATCCATCCTTTGATATGCATCGGACTCGGAACTATTACAGGTTGTTTCGGAGGGATTATCCGGGATATTTTACTCAACAGGATACCTCTGATCTTCAGAAAAGAAATTTATGCTACAGCGTGTATTTTTGGCGGAGCTGCTTTTTTACTAATGACAAAATATTCTAACCTTTCCTACACTTTTATCCAGATTTTTACGATCCTTCTGATAGTGGTGATCCGTACACTGGCGGTAAAATACCACTGGCAGATGCCTAAGTTCTACGGATATGACCACAATTCGGAAATGTAGATCATACAAAAGAATATAAAAAGGCAGAAAGTAAACTTTCTGCCTTTATTTTTTATGGTAAGGAATCGATTATCTTATTTTCCCTCCTCTTTGTCTCATATTAGGGTTATGCATATGTTTCTGCATTGTCGGCATCTTCAACTGATCTTTCATCATTTTGATCTGATCTGTCATCATTCCTGCACTATCCAATCTTTTAGCTTCTTCCAATAATTTCTGCCCTTCCTGTTTTCTTCCTTTAGAAATGGCAGAAGCAGCAAGATTTAAAGTAGCCATTGCTCTGTCGTGTTTCATATTTAAACCGTACTCAAGTGCTTTCCTCATTAAAGGCTCAACTTTGGTAGGATGTTCCTGAGCCAGAGTTAATCCCTGCAGATAATGGAAATAACCATATTGAGATTTATGAAGCTGTGTCTGATAGTTCCTGATATGGTCTAAATAAGTTACAGCTTTTTCCATATTCTGTTTTCTCAATTGCCAGAAAGCCAAAAGGATATATTCATTTTTAAAGAAAAGAAAGATCGGCAAAGCTGAAAGAAGAAAGATTACAATTCCCCAACCTAAATTTCTTGTGAAAATCATCATGGCAAGTCCACCCAATATAAGAAGAGCTGCGATTACAATTTTTATGTATTTATTCATTATTCAATTTTAGAAGTGCAAAGATAAAAAATTTAGAGGTTAGAAGCTAGAACTTAGCCGTCAGAATTCTAATCCTGTTTACTTTTAATCCTCTCAAACGTTTGAAAACAGAAATCATACGGGTTCTTTTCATCCTTTTCATGGCAAATTTCATTTGTTTTTGCCCAGATTTTACCATCTATTTTTGGAAAAAAGGTATCCGCTTCAAGATCTGCTTTTACTAAAGTTACTTCAAGCTTGTCCGCAACATCCATCGTCTGTTCATATATGTTTCCTCCGCCTATTATAAAGATCTCCTCATCAATTTTCTTGGCAAATTTTACAGCCTCCTTGATACTGCCCACGATCAGGATTCCTTCTTCAAACCAATCTTTTTTTCTTGAAATAACAATATTGGTACGGTTAGGAAGTGGCTTCCCGATGCTTTCATAGGTTTTTCTTCCCATGATTACCGGATGTCCGGAAGTTATATCTTTAAAATGTTTTAAATCTTTCGGAAGATGCCAGAGTAACTGATTATTAAAACCAATTTCATTTTTCTCCCCCATTGCTACCACAATTGTTGTCATTCAAATAATTTTCCACAAAATTAGCACATAATTTGTATATTTGATTAGCACAAAAAATTTAAAAAAATAAACTATGAAAAATAAAGGCTGTTTGAGCGCCGGAACTATTGGCATTGCTCTCCTTATCATTGTTGCCGTAATCTTCTTCTGGGGAAAAAGCGGATATAATAATTTCGTAACAAAAGAACAGAATGTTGACAGCAAATGGTCTAATGTAGAGACTGTTTATCAGAAAAGAGCCAACCTGATTCCTAACCTCGAAAGAACGGTAAAATCATATTCAAAATTTGAACAGGAAACTTTAACCAAAGTAATAGAGGCCCGTTCGAAAGCAACCTCCATAAATATTGATCCTACCAATATGACAGAAGCTGACCTTGCGAAGTTTCAGGCTGCACAGGGAGAATTATCAGGAGCTTTAAGCAGATTAATGGCTGTGGTAGAATCATATCCTAATTTAAAGGCTGATCAGCAGTACATCAATTTCCAAAGAGAATACACCGCAATTGAAAACAGTATCAGATCTGAAACGGTTTATTTCAATGATGCTGCGAAAGATTATAACACTACGATAAAAACTTTCCCAAATAATATTTTGGCGAATTTTACAAACTTTAAAGAAAAACCTTATTTCAAAGCAGAAGCCGGAGCTAATAAAGCACCAGAAGTTTTCTCTGAATAATGAGCAATTTCCTGACAAATCAACAAATAGCTTCCCTGGTGGAAGCTATTCAGTCTGCGGAAGAGAATTCTACAGGTGAGATCAGAGTGCATATAGATTCCCATACGGAAACCCAGCATGCCCAAACAGCGCTGGAAGTTTTTAAAAAGCTTGGTATGCACAAAACCACGCATAGAAATGCAGTACTTTTCCATGTTAATTTTGAACAAAAATACCTTACCATTATTGGTGATACGGGAATTCATGAAAAAGTACATCAGTATTTCTGGGACCACCTGCATGACTATATAACTTCTGAATTTGCCAAAGGAAATTATTACAAAGCTTTGAAGAGTGCCATTCTTGAGACTGGTATTGAATTAAAAAAATATTTTCCTGTAGAAGGAGAAAATCCCAATGAACTCCCCAATGAAATTACGTTCTCTTAAATCAGTATTTTCATTTCTATTGATCTGCTTTTACACTTTTGTATCAGCACAATATACCATTCCTAAAAAACCAACTGTTTTATATCCTGTATATGATGAAGCTAACCTGCTTTCACAACAGGAAAAAGATGATCTTAATAATAAGCTGATCAAATTCGCAGATTCGACATCTACAGAAATTGAGGTGATTATTATTCCAAGTACAAAAGGAGAAGATGTCAATTTTCTGGCAACAATGTTTGGTGAAAAATGGGGAATCGGAAAGAAAGGGGTAGATAATGGAATTGTTTTTCTTATAGCAACTCAGGACAGGACGATGTCTATACAGCAGGGAAGAGCAGTAGAACAATATCTTACCGCCTCAGTTTCCGGACAAATACTGGATTATATTGTAACTCCTAACTTCAGGCAAGGATTGTGGTATGAAGGGATAAACCGCGGTACTTCAGCCATTATGGAAGCCGTTCAGGGGAAATTTAAGCCTGTAAATGAACCAACAACAGGGGAAGGAAATGGAAAGGCATTGAGAGTTCTTATCATTGCTTTCGTCATATTTATTATTTTGGCTATTCTCTTCGGGAACCGAGGAGGTGGGGGCGGAAATAATGATGATGACGATGTAATCCTGAACAGAAGAGGACGCAGAAATTATCCTGGCGGATTCTTCCCTTTCCCGGGCAGCTTCGGCGGTGGAGGCTTTGGTGGCGGAAGTTCCGGAGGAGGTGGATTTGGCGGCTTCGGAGGAGGTGGAAGTTTTGGCGGAGGAGGTGCATCCGGAGGGTGGTAACATACACATTAACAAAATATAAAATCAGCCATATAATGACTGATTTTTTTTATTTAAAACACTAAAATAAGAACATTTTATTGCTTTATTTTAATAAAAAATTTAAGTTTTTGTATTAATAAATTAACAAAACCTCTTAAAAACTATCGTTTTTCTATTAATTTTTTAATATATTTACTGAAAACAGGATTATGAAAAAGACATTGGTGGTTTTTGCACATCCTTATCTGGAACATTCAAACTCGAATGTAGAGCTTATCAATTTCTATGTTCGTCATCAGCATTTCACGCTTCGTGATCTTTATGAAGATTATCCGGATTTTCACATTGCTGCCTTTAGAGAAAGAAAACGGCTGAAAAATTATGACCGTTTTATTTTTCAGTTTCCGATTATCTGGTTTGGAATGCCTCCTTTGTTGAGATTATGGATTGATGAGGTTTTTGATCGCGACTGGCTTAAAGAAGGAGAATATAATCCCCTTGAAGGCAAAGAGGTATACATTCTGGTCACAACAGGAGGGAAAGAACGGTCTTTTACCAAAACAGGAACATATCAATACACGATTGACGAGCTAATCAGTGGATTAATTGTTTCTTTAAATGTTTTTAAAGCCAATATCAAAAATATTAAAATCGTTTATGAAGCCAATAAGCTTACGAAAAAGGAAATTATTCTTCATAAAAAAGAGTTTATGGAACTATTGAATCAATGAAATAATATATGGAATCTTCTTTAGCAATTAACACGTTACTTTTTCTGGGTGTAGCCATTATTATGGTTCCACTTGCCAGGAAATTTGGGTTAAGCTCCGTCATTGGATATATTGCAGGAGGAATCATTATTGGTCCTTACGTACTTAAGCTCACAGGCAAGAATGTCAATGATATCATGCATGCGAGTGAGTTTGGCGTAATCATGCTTTTATTTTTAGTAGGATTAGAACTGGAACCCAGGAAGTTCTGGGAAATGCGGAAAAAGATTATAGGATTGGGATTAACCCAAATGGTTCTCACCATCTCCCTGCTCATTCTGGTTTTCATCAGTGTTGGATGGAGAGCAGACCAGGCTACTGCTGTAGCAATGTGTTTCGCTTTGTCATCTACTGCTATTGTATTGCAGACCTTACAGGAAAAGAACAACCTCAAAACTACAGCAGGAGAAGCCTCTTTCTCCACTTTATTATTTCAGGATATTGCTGTAATTCCCATTCTTGCCATACTGCCTGTAATAGCACATTATAAACCAAGAAACCATAACAATGAAATACAGGTGATTATTCAGAAACTTCCTGAGTGGCTACAGGCTGCAACGGTACTTTTTGGAGTAGCAATCCTTATTCTGTTGGGAAGGTATGTATTTGTTCCTTTCTTAAGATATGTTTCGAAATCCGGAATGACCGAATTGTTAACAGCCTCTTCCCTATTTCTTGTTATCGGGGTTGCCGAACTTATGGTTGCCATTGGTCTGTCTCCGGCATTGGGTGCTTTCCTTGCAGGCGTCATGCTTGCAAACAGTGAATTCAGACATGAACTGGAAGCACAGATCGACCCTTTTAAAGGTTTATTGCTCGCGGTTTTCTTTGTCAGTGTAGGATCAACGATGAATTTCAATATCATCCAGGATGATCCTTTATTTATATTCACTACTGTTTTTGCAGTTTTGATCGTAAAGTTTATAGTTCTCTATGCTATCGGAAAATTCTTTAAAATAGACACTCCTCAAAGTCTGTTTTATGCGTTTGCCCTTTCTCAGGTCGGAGAGTTTGCTTTTGTCCTTATAAATTACGCATCTGATCTTTACCTACTCGGTCCTGAATTAAATGACCAACTTATGGCAGTAACAGCCATTACAATGTGTATTACTCCTTTTCTTCTGATTGTAAATGACAAATTTTTCACACCTAAATTTATCAAAGAAGAACCGGATACTGATCACGATTTTGATATTCTGGGGAGCGATGTTGCACAAAAGAAAATTATTATTGTTGGGTTCGGCCACTTTGGAAGTACGGTAGGACGGCTTTTAAAAGCCAATAAGATTTCAGCAACTGTTTTGGACAGAGATTCTGATCGGGTAAAATTGTTGCGTAGCTATGGCTTTAAGGTCTATTATGGTGATGCCACCCGTATTCCGATTTTACGTGCGGCAGGAATTGAAGATGCCGAGATACTGGTCCTTTGCCTTGATGATCCTAATGATAATATGTTTATTGCTGATCTTGTCCGGGAGCATTATCCCGATGTGAAAATTTTTGTAAGAGCTAAAAACAGAATTGATGCATACAGCTATCTCAATAAAGGTGTTGATAAAATTTACAGAGAAACATTGGGCACAGCTGTAGACATGGCTATAGACGTTCTTCATGAAACAGGCATGAGAAAATATGCTGCCAGACGTCTCGGACAGAGATTTATGGCCATAGATAAAGCATCTATCAGAAGGCTGGCAAAAATAAAAGAAGAAGATGAACTGCTCCTGTTTACGACAAAAGAACTCCTCCAAAGAGAGGAGGAGCTATTGGCATTTGATAATCTTAGTTTCGATAATAAAGATTGGGAAAGTGCCTCATCCGTTGAAGAAGAAGAAGAAGAGGATTCTGAAGATTAATATCTAGTGTATATTAACGCTTCCTCCACTACTCTCTTCTTTATTTACAGAAGTTACATTTCCTTTTTTGTGAACATCGATACTTCCGCCTGAAGATGCATTAGCATCTATTTTGGATGTAGCGCTTATCTCTACGCTTGCTCCGCTGGAAGCTTCTGCTTTTACATTTTCTGCAAGAACCTGCTCTGCAGATACGCTACTTCCTGAAGAGGATGTAATATTTGCATTTTTAGATTTCCCCGTTAATGAGATGCTTGCAGCTGAAGAAGCATCAATTTCTAAGTCAACAGCCCAGATTTTCCCTTCAAAACTACTGCTGCTACCCGCTGAAATTTCAAAATTATTCGCTTCCAGATCTCCGGTAACACTTCCCGCGCTGGAAATTTCTATATCCGTTTTCTCCTGGGTAAATTTATCTTTAACTGTGATTTTTCCGGCAGAATTTGCGTCAAGCTTGGTAAAATCTTTGGCATAAATTTTAGCGGTAACATTATTTTGATTCATCACTCTGATTCCCGGCTTATAATGGATATGAAGTTTCCCACCCGTATTATCTACAAGGATTTCATCAATAAGATTCTCTGGTGCAGAGATCACTACTCTTTCAGTTTCAGATTTTATAATCTCAGCATCAATAGCCTGAGAAACCTCAATTTTATCGAACTCGCCTTTAAATTCTTTCTCTCTGATAGGGCCGCTTCCTTTGTCCACTACCTTTGAAACCCAATCACTTTTTTCCTTGTTTTTCCTGTCATATTTTTCATTACATGCAGACACTGCTATTAAAGTTGAAAAAATAAAAAGAGTCGTCGTTTTCATATGTATTAATTTTTTAATTTAAGTTTTAGTATTCTTTTATATTAATAACAACTAAAGTATAAAAAATATTACAACTGTTTAGTTAATTACATTCCTAAAACTGACCAAAGGTAAAATCTTATATTTTTGATTTAAATTCTGCGACCATGTTATTTTCAGGAAAGACTTTACCGGAAAGCAGCTATTATAGTTTAGTTTTTAATATCTTTATGCTTCAATAATAAGTAATTTTATGAAAAATATTTCATCGGTATTATTAATTTCTGCCTTGGCATTTAACTACTCTTGTACTACAATGAAAAAAACCGATACTCAACAGGAAGTTCCTGTACCAGATTCTTCTCTTTCTTCAAATCCATTTATGAAAAAAAGTAAGCTTCAGTATGAGGCTCCGGAATTTGATAAAATTAAGAATGAAGATTTTAAACCTGCTTTTGATTTTGGATTAAAACAGCATGATGCTGAAATTGTTAAAATTGCAAACAATCCGGCAACACCTACTTTTGAAAATACAATTGTCGCTTTGGAGAAAAGCGGGGAGGTATTAAAAAGAGCCCTGATTGTATTTTCGAATTTAACAAGCGCAAATACGAATCCCACATTACAATCACTGGATGAAGAATACGCCCCGGTTTTTGCAGCGCACTCTGATAAAATGTATCTTAATGACAATCTTTACAAAAGAATACAATCTATTAAAGAGGATGGTTTAGATTCTGAAAGTAAGAGATTATTACAATATTATAAGCAGAATTTTGAGATCGCTGGTGCTAATCTTTCTGCGGCGGATAAAGAAAAATTAAAACAAGTAAACCAGGAACTGGCCTCGCTTTCCACTCAATACTCCAATAAATTACTGGAAGCAAGAAAGCAGGGGGGTGTTTTCTTCTCGGACGCAAAGGAACTTGATGGCCTTTCTGCTGATGAAATTGAAGCAGCAGCAGCGGATGCAAAAACAGCAGGACAACCCGGCAAGTATTTATTAGCATTACAAAATACAACACAACAGCCGCTATTACAGAATCTTAAAAACAGAGCTACCCGTGAAAAACTATTCAAGGCTTCATGGTTGAGAGCTGAAAAAGGAGATGCTAATGACACAAGGGAAACTATCGAAAAACTAGCTAAACTAAGACTTAAAAAAGCCCAGATCCTTGGTAAAAAAAGCTTTGCAGAATGGAAACTCCAGGATCAGATGGCTAAAACGCCGGAAGCAGCTACTAAACTGATGAATCAGATTGCAACTCCAGCAGTAGAAACTGCAAGACGTGAAGCAAAAGATATCCAGGACCTTATCGATCAGCAAAAAGGAGGCTTTAAAGTAGAGCCTTGGGATTGGAATTTCTATGCAGAACAGGTAAGAAAAGCAAAATTTGATCTGGATGAAAATCAAATCAAACCTTATTTTGAAGTAACCACAGTTTTAGAAAAAGGAGTTTTTTATGCTGCCGAAAAGTTCTATGGGCTTACATTCAAAAAAAGAACTGACCTTCCAACCTATCATCCTGATGTGGTAACATATGAGGTTTTTGACCACGACGGAAAATCAATTGCTATTTATTATCTTGATTTTTTCACGAGAGATTCTAAAAACGGAGGTGCGTGGATGAGTAACTTTGTTGAGCAATCTTACCTTTTAGGAACAAAACCTGTGATTGTAAATTGCTACAATTACCAGAAACCGGCACCCGGTAAACCTTCATTGATCAGTTATGATGATGTTTCTACCATGTTCCATGAATTCGGACATTCAATACACGGAATGTTTGCAAGCCAGAAGTACCCTTCTCTTTCCGGAACTAATGTCCCTAGAGATTTTGTAGAATTCCCTTCACAGATTAATGAACATTGGGCTCTGGATCCTGTTATTCTGAAAAACTATGCCCTTCATTATGAAACTAAGCAACCTATCCCACAAGCATTGGTTGATAAGATCAAAAAAGCGGGAACTTTTAATCAGGGGTACATGACTACCGAATTGGTTTCGGCAGCAGAACTGGATATGGATTGGCACACAGTAACAAATGAAAGTCAGCTTATTCCTGTCCTGGAGTTTGAAAAACAATCCCTTGCCAAGCATGGATTTAATCTGGCTACTGTTCCACCGAGATATCATACACCTTATTTTGCGCACATCTGGGGCGGTGGATATTCAGCGGGATATTATGCTTATTTATGGTCTGAAACATTAGATAATGATGCCTGGGAATGGATCAAAAATAATGGCGGCTTAACAAGAGAAAATGGAGACCGTTTCAGGAAATACATTCTTTCTGTAGGAAACTCTGTAGACCTGAACCAGGCATTCAGAGATTTTACAGGACATGATCCGGATATAAAACCTTTATTGAGAAACAGAGGGTTTATTAAATAATAATTAAAAAGCATTCAAATTAATGAATGCTTTTTATTTGTAAAATACATAATGTGAAATTTGTGGTATTATGATAAAAAATCGTGATTTTTGTATTTTAAAAAATTGAAAAATGAAT
The DNA here is from genome assembly GCF_013184525.1 of Chryseobacterium sp. LAM-KRS1. Lineage (GTDB taxonomy): Bacteria > Bacteroidota > Bacteroidia > Flavobacteriales > Weeksellaceae > Chryseobacterium > Chryseobacterium proteolyticum. The sequence continues at coordinate 27,044 of NZ_JAAOIZ010000006.1, read as the reverse complement.
TGTCCATGTTGTTCGGGTAAATTATACGCTGAATGTTGCAAACCCCATCACACCGGAGAGAAGCATGCTCCAACTGCTGAAGCATTAATGCGCTCCAGATTTTCGGCTTTCGCAATCCCCAATGGTGAATATCTGATGGAAACTACTCTACCCGGAAAACGTAAATACCACAATAAAAAAGATCTGCAGGAATGGGGAGAGATTAATGAATGGGTACAACTTGAAATTATCCGGACACCTGCTTTAAACCATGTGGAATTTAAAGCCCACTACATTGATCAGGATGGAAATCCACAAGTTCATCATGAATTTTCTGTTTTCCAGAAAATGCACGATCGATGGTACTATGTTTCCGGAGAATTTTTAGATTAAAAATACTTGCTAAACTGATTATAAAAAAAATGTCCGAAAAAATCGGACATTTTTATTTTTTAGTGAACATCTGTTCCGTCGATCCCATGAGAATGGCCATGTGATAACTCTTCTTCCGTAGCTGGACGTGTATTTAAAATTTCCACTTGAAAATCTAATACTTTTCCAGCCATAGGGTGGTTAAGATCTGCAATTACAACATCTGGAGTAACTTCTACTACCAATGCCTGAAAATTATTCCCTTGATTATCGGACAAAGGTAAAATAGCTCCTACAGGAGGTACACCGGATTCTTTAAACATGTCAATCGGTAATTGTGCAATGGCATCCGGTTGTCTTTCACCATAAGCTTCTTCAGGAAGAATAGTAAAGGATACTTTATCACCAGCTTTCAAACCAAGGATATTTTGTTCAAATTTTGGAATCATCATTCCTACACCGTGTAAAAATGTAAGTGGGTTTTCTGCTGTTGTTTCTTCTACAAGAATTTTACTTCCGTCTTCTTCGATAGTGTGAAGTATATAACTTACAGCTACAACATGATTGTTTTCGATTGTCATATTTTTATCTTTTTTTCGTGAGTCCTTTCACGATTAACAGCACAAATATACTACTTTTGATTTACAGAAAAAGTACTGAGAAAATCTTCAATCCATATTGAGTTTTTCTAGTTTTTATCCCTTGTCTGATCCCTTTTTTTCTGCCTCAATACAAAGAGATACAGACTTTCAACTTTAGCTCTTGCCCAGTCCGTTTTTCTTAAAAACTTCAGAGAAGAGCTGATACTCGGATTATCCGTAAAACATTTGATGTTAATTTGTTCTCCAAGCTTCTCAAATCCGTTATAATATTCCACAAGTTCTTCAAGAATTGTATCCAGTCTTTTTCCGTGCAGCGGGTCTTTGGATTGTTCCATCTTTTTTTTACAAAAGTACTAATAATACTGTGAGATTTTGAAAGAGGATTCCTGACCTACCTTTTATATGAATCATTAATTCGGGGACATAATTTACAATAGAAATAATTTTGTAATCAGCCCCTCTACTAAAAAAGTAAGATCAACCTGTTCAAATTATAGAATTCCTTTCTAAATTTCTCTTTCCCTTTTTTGTTTCTTACATTTGAGATATGAAAATTCTGCATACTGCCGACTGGCATTTAGGAAAACGTCTGGATCGGTTTTCACGTCTGGAAGAACAAGTTCAGGTAATGGATGAGATTGTTCAAATAGCTGATGCCCAAAAAGTAGATCTCATAATTGTTGCCGGAGATCTTTTTGACAATTTTAACCCAAGTGTTGAAGCAGTCGAGTTGTTTTACAAGACTTTAAAACGTTTATCATTAAATGGAAAGCGCCCGGTCGTTGCAATCTCTGGAAATCATGATTCTCCGAATTTAATTGATGCACCGGATCCACTTGCAAGAGAATGTGGAATTATTTTAATAGGTCATCCAAAGGCTAAAGTAACTCCCTTTGAATTAGAAAATTTTAAAATTTCAAATTCAGCTGAAGGATTGATTGAATTACACCTAAAGGAGATAAGCTTTCCTGTTCGGATCATGCATACTCCCTATGCCAATGAGATCCGGTTAAAAGAATATTTTGGTGAAAATAAAGAGGAAGAACTTAATAAGATTTTAGCGGAAAGCTGGAAAAAGCTCGCAGAAGAATTTTGCGATGAGAATGGTGTTAATATTTTATGCGCTCATTTATACATGAATAAAAGAGGTGCAGAACTTCTGGAAGAGCCCGAAGGTGAGAAACCCATTAAAATTGGTGCCGCGGACCTCATCTATTCAGATATTATTCCTGACCAGATTCAATATACGGCCTTAGGACATCTACACAGTTTTCAAAATATCGGAACAAAAGAAAAACCTGTTGTTTATTCTTCTTCACCTTTATGCTATAGTTTTAGTGAAGCAGGGCAAACAAAATATATAAATATCATCGAAGCAGAACCGGGTAAAGAGGTTTCTTATGAAAGAATCGCTTTAAAAACCGGCAAGCCATTGGTAAGAAAGGTTTTTGATTCTGTCGAAAAGACAGTTTCATGGTTGCTTGAAAATCCCGATATGCTGATCGAATTAACCATGGAAAGCGATACTTTTTTAAAAGCGGAGGACAGAAAACGTATTTACCAATCTCATCAAGGGATCATCCACTTAATCCCTAAAGTAAAAAATCAGGATTTTAGTGAAAGCCAACCGCACGAAATTAATCTCAATCAGGATATACAAACTTTATTCAAAGATTATTTCAGGTCTAAAAATGCTGGCCAGGAAGCTAATGAAGAACTAATGAACCTGTTTAACGAAATCTTAAATTCCCAGTCATGATTCCAATTCAACTAACAATAGAAGGACTCTATTCCTATCAGGAGCGTCAGACCATTAATTTTGCCAACCTTACGGAAGCCGGGTTGTTTGGTATTTTTGGTCCGGTGGGTTCCGGAAAATCATCGATACTGGAAGCTATTTCTTTTGCTCTGTATGGAGAAACGGAACGATTGAATATGCGGGATAAGCGAGCTTACAATATGATGAATCTCAAATCCAACAGTTCTTATATAGCATTCGATTTCGTCAACCATGAAAATAAGTTATTTCGTGCAACCAGGGATTTTAAAAGAAATTCAAAAAAATTTGAAGATGTAAAGCCCTCTTCAGTTACTTTTTATGAAAACAAAGATGAAAAATGGATCCCGCTCGATCATTCTGATGCAGAAAAAGTTATCGGATTAAGCTATTCCAATTTTAAAAGAACCATCATTATCCCTCAGGGTCAGTTTAAAGAGTTCCTAGAATTAGGTGCTGCAGACAGAACCAATATGATGAAAGAGATTTTCAATCTTCAAAGGTTTGACCTGCAAAACAATGTTTCGAATTTAAATGCCAAAAACAGGTCCGAACTAGATCAGCTTCAGGGTGAATTGAAAGGATTTGAGGAAATTGATGAGGAACACATACGTTTACAAAAAGAAAATCTTAAAACAGAACAACAAAAATTCAGTGACGTAAAAAAACAGCACCTGCAAGTTTCTGAAAAATATCAACAGCTAAAAATTTTAAAAACAGACTTCGAAAACTTACGTCAAAAAAAAGAAGATTTTGAAAAGATTTCAACTGAGAAAGCAAAAATTGATGAGCTGGAAAAGAAAACAGATCTTTATGATACAGCCTTTCGTATTTTCGATCCTTTACTGAATGAAAAGAAGAAGCTTTCCGGTGAAATTTCTGAGAGACAAAAGGAGTTGGAAATCCGGACAAAGTCTGTTGAAGAAACGGAAAAAAGCTTTAACCTTATCAAAGAAAAGCTTGTTGCTCTTCAACCTCAATTTGATGCTTTAGATCAATTAAAAATCCAGGAAAATGATCTTGGCCTGATCTTACAGATGCTACAATTTTCCGAAGAAATTAAGACACTTCGGGAAAGAACACAAAAGGGTGCTGAAAAAGTTCTCGAAGTTGAGGAGAAACAAAAGCTTGGACAATCAGCAATAAATACCCTTACTAAAGAAGCTGATAGGCTGAAGCCTCAAAAGATCGAGGCTAATGTATTAGTCAGCGTCGGAAATTGGTTTGTCCAGAACAGAAACCTGAGAGAGCTGCAACAGAAACAAAGCCAAAAACTGATGGATCAACAGGATTTGATCTCTAAGATCCTTAATGATCTGAAAGTTTACAAAATTGATACTGAAAATTTCAGAGAAGATTTCAAACTCAAAACAGAAAATTTAGAAAATAAAAGGAAAAATCTGCAGCAAAAACTGGATCACCTGAAGATTCAGAAGGAGTTATCCCGTTTTGCAACAAAGCTCCAAGATGGGGAGAGCTGCCCTCTTTGCGGCTCTCTGGAACATCCTCATATTATCGAATTTCATTATGTCGATACTGAGCTTAATGAAGTTCAGGAAGAAATTCAATTAAATGATCATGCTATTTCCAAAACCCAAAAAGAAATAGCAGAAATTGAAAAGATTCTGGATAGAAAAAAGATCTTTGAAGATCAGCTGAAGGCGGAACAGGAATCTTTCGATCTGCTTCAAAAGGAAAGTCAACTCCATGTTCAAAGATTCATATGGAACGAATTTAGTGCTGATAGTGAAACTGATTTCGAATTTAAACGGCAACAATCCTTTGCCATAGAAAAGCAAATTGAAGAAATTAACCAGAAGATCTTACACGAAAGGACAACCTTTGAAAAAGAGCAGGAAATCCTTGAAAAATATAAAAAAGCTTTAGATGAATTCAAACTAGAAGAGGCGAAGAAGGAGGAGCAGATCAGAACGAACCAATCCAATCTGAAGAGCCTGGACTGGAATGACTATCGGGATAAATCTCATTCAGAAGTTATGAAGCTTCACCAAAAATTAATTGAATCCAATCTGACAGTTGAAAAAGAATATCAAGCCTTAATCAACCGGGAAAAAGAAATCGTCCCCAAACTCGCGGAAGAAAAAGCGATTGCGAGCCAATTAAACATCCGAATTTCTGAATTAACAAAAGAAACATCCTTAAATGAAGAGGCATTACAAGTTGCTTTACAGCAACAAGGCTTTGGTTTGCTTACCGACGTCCAAAATATTTTGATGATCGAAATTGATGTTCATAAAACAAGGACTCAAATCCAACAATTCCGTATTCAGTTTGAAACATTAAAAAACGGTATACAGGAGCTGGAGATCAAGCTGAAGGATTTTTCTTATGATCAGGAGGTATTTGAAGCTGCCGAGAAACAATTGAAAGACATTGAACTGCAATTAAAGGAAGCTAATGATTCTGTTGTAAAAGTAACTTCCGAAATTGAAAGACTGGAAAAAGAATATAAGAAAAAGGAGGCATTACTTAAAAACCTGAGTGAACTCCAAAAGCGGTCCGATAATCTAAAAATAATGACCAATCTGTTTAAAGGAGCCGGATTTGTTCAATATGTTTCCTCCATCTATCTTAGACAGCTTTGTGATCATGCCAATGTAAGGTTCCACAGAATGACCAGAAATCAACTAAGCTTGCAGCTTAATGACAACAATGATTTTGAAATTATTGATTATTTAAACGAGGGTAAATCGAGAAGTGTAAAAACTTTATCCGGGGGACAGGCTTTTCAGGTATCTCTGAGCCTGGCACTGGCATTGGCGGAAAGTGTACAGGCTACTACAAAAGCTGATAAAAATTTCTTTTTTATAGATGAAGGTTTTGGAACCCAGGATCTGGAATCTGTAAATATTGTTTTTGAAACACTGATGGGACTGCAAAAGGAAAACAGGATTGTTGGAATTATATCGCATGTTGAAGAGCTTAAAGAAAAAATTCCGGTATCACTTAGTATTGTTAAAGACGAGGAACGTGGAAGTTTGATAGAAATGCTTTAAAATATAGGTTTATTGAGTCCTTTTGCAGTACATTTGACTTTTGAAATATTATGGAGAAACTTCCCGTGACTTTTTATCCCAGCAAGCTTAAGCAAAGTATACTTTTGATCATTAGTTTACTGTTTGTAATTATGGGCTTTTATATTGTTACCACCAACCTTTGGATTGGGCTTGCTAATATTATCTTTTTCGGGCTTTGTGTAATTGTGAATGTCATCATGCTTATTCCTAATTCTTCTTATTTAAGGGTTGACCGAAAGGGTTTTGAGATGAGATCATTATTCAGGTCGACTTTCATCCCCTGGCATGTTATTAATGGCTTTTCCACTAAAAGAATTTTCATTAACAATATGGTAATGATTGATTTTGATTCTGAGTACATAGATATTTCTAAACTAAAATCGAGGACAGGAGCTTTTCCGGATACTTACGGAATGTCTGCCGGAAAGCTGGCAGAAATTATGAATGACTACAAAACAAATTCCGTGAATTCCTAGACTAAAAAATAAAAACTCCATTGAAAATTCAATGGAGTTTATTTTTATAATAGCTTGACCTTCGGAAGTACTTCCTTACCAAACAATTCTATTGATTTCATCATCACGTTATGCTCCGGATCTCCAACATCCATATGTCCCACAAATCTGGTGATACCAAAAATCTCCTTCATATAAGCAATCTTATCATATACCTCATCCGAGCTTCCAATAAATAAAGCTCCTTCTTTGCTTCTCCCACCATCATATTGTGCTTTGGTATAGGGAGCCCATCCTCTCGATGCCCCTATTCTGTCCATCTGCGATTTGTAAGTATGAAAATAGCCATCAATAACCTTTTGGTCATCGCTCACAAAAGTATGAGAGTGAATAGCAATCTGCATCTGGGAAACATCATGTCCTGCTTTCTGATATTCCTGCTTGTAAAATTCCACGAGATTTTTAAACTGTATCGGCATTCCTCCAATAATAGCCACAATCAATGGCATTCCAAATTTTGCTGCGCTTAGAACCGATTGCGGAGTTCCTCCCACGGCTCTCCATATAGGAAGCTTTCCTCCATTCTTTGCCCTTGGATATACAGTCTGATTGTGCATAGGTGCACGAAGCTCTCCGGACCACGTAACATTCTCTTCAGAATTGATTTTTAATAACAATTCCAATTTCTCATCGAAAAGTTGATCATAGTCATTAAGAGAATATCCATAAAGAGGAAAAGATTCTATAAAACTTCCTCTTCCGACAAATATTTCAGCCCTACCGTCAGAGATCAGATCCAATGTTGAAAAATCTTCATACACTTTTACAGGTTCTGATGAACTTAAAACAGTAACACCACTAGCCAATTTAATATTTTTTGTAATACTTGCCGCTGCTGCCAGAACCATTTCCGGAGACGATACTGCATAGTCCGGGCGGTGATGCTCTCCCATGGCAAAAACATCAATTCCTACCTCATCCATTAGTTTTACCTGCTCAAGAATTTCTCTGATCTTTACTCCTGCATCTTTATATTTTCCTGTTGTCTGGTCAAAAGCTAAGTCGCCAAACATTCCAATTCCTAATTCCATATTGTATTTTTTTATTTACATCAAAATTACAGGAATCAAAAATCAAAAACATTGATCAATGGTAAGATCGAAAAGCAGAGAAAATAAATTAAACTGATTTTTTAAGTTTCAGAAACTGCTTTTCAAAAAGATGATAAGAGAGATAGGCCAGAAATATGGTGAAAAGAAGTGCCGATATTATTACTGTATAATTACTTAGATCATATTTTTTTCCGATTCTATCGAATAAGACCAGGCAAATTGTATGTATAAGATAAAGACCATACGTATACTTTCCAAGCCTTCCAAAAATAGAACGGTCGGAGATTTTAAATACATTCCGGTCTCCCAATGTAAATAAAATGAGTACAGAGAATAATATCCCAAAAATGATAATTCCTATCTGAATATGTTTAAAGAAAATAATATCGGGAAGCAGTGCTATGGCAAGAATAACTATAAAAAAATAAAGATATTTGTATATTGAAGGAATCATGCTCAATTTTCTGATGATATCCTTTTTAAAAACAAACAGATAGGCAGGAATAGCACCAAAAGCAAAATAACTGATGTTGGTAAATATATCCAGTGAACTGATACCTAACATGTGATAAATAATCCTCGATACAAAAGAAATGAAGATGCAAACTACAATAAGCTTCGGAATATTTTTTAAAGAAATAAAATACATAATGCATCCCCAAATGATATAAAAATGCTCTTCTACACAAAGAGACCAGATCACCGGCAACGGAGAAACATTGGCAAGCATCCCCGTAGACATCATTTTGTAATTTTCAAGAAATGTAATCGTAAGGAACAAATTGGGTTCATATCCCTTATTTGAAAAAGGCAGGTGAAAAAAATTAATGATATATGGTGTACAAAAAGCAAATATGACCATTGCATAATATAATGGCCATATCCTTAAGATTCTTCTTTTAAAAAATTTTTTAAGTGGAATTGTCTGATTATTTAATTTTTCAAGTATCAAAATGTACGTAATCAGAAAACCACTTAATACAAAGAAAAAAGAAACTCCTACTTCTCCTCTCGAAAAATATCGTAAAATACTACCCTCCGGAACAGGAGCATGCTGTATAAAGACCAGCAAAAAAGATAGAAACCTTAGTGAATCGAAAGTATGAAAATGAATCCTCTTACCTTTTTCAAAGTTCATTCTACTGTAATAAGTGGTTTTTAGTATGTTAATTTGATTACTTTTTCAGGTTCTGATCAAAATAATCGGTAATCTTTTGCATCAAATGTACCCTGTCTTTTCCTATTACATTATGGGGATGCCCAGGATATACAAAGTAATCAAGCTGAACCCCGTTATCTACCGCAGATTTAATAAATTTAATAGAATGCTGCCAAACTACCACATCATCTTGTGCTCCATGGATCATAAGAAGTTTACCTTTCAGATTCTGGACTTTGTCCAAGAGGTTTGCTTTTGCATATCCATCCGGATTTTCCTGCGGAGTATCCATATATCTTTCACCATACATAATTTCATACATCTTCCAATCGATAACAGGCCCACCTGCAACTCCTACTTTAAATACGTCAGGCTGACGAAGCATAAAGCTTGTAGTCATAAATCCACCAAAGCTCCATCCATGTATCCCCATTCTTTCCGCATCTACATAAGGCAGGGACTTCAGATAATTAACTCCTTTCATCTGATCATTCATTTCAGTAGTCCCCAGATTTCTGAACACAGCCTGCTCAAATTTTAATCCCCGGTTTGAAGATCCCCTTCCATCCATAGTAAAAATAATATATCCGTTTTGTGCCATATATTCATACCAAAGATTTCCTGAAGCCGGGAAAGAATTAGTAATCAGCTGTAGGTGTGGACCATTATATAAATAAACAATCACCGGATATTTTTTATTGGGATCAAAGTTCGTCGGAAGAATAATCTTTCCGTATAAAGGAGTTCCGTCATCCGCTTTCAAATTCACATTTTTGATTTCAGGGCGCTGATAGTTCTTTAATGTATTTTCAGAGGTGAAAACATTATTGTATTTTAAAGTTGCTGTATTAATGATATTACCGACTCTGGGTGTATTGGCATTGGTATAGACATCAAATAAATAGTTTCCATCACTGCTCAGGACTCCAGTATGCATTCCTTCCGCATCATCCAGTCTCTGCATTTTAAAGTTTGTCCAGTTGATCTTATACAAATGTCTTTCAAGAGGGGTTTCTTTTGTTGAAACAAAAAAGATTTCCTTTTTCTTTTCATTAAAGCCCAATATATCCGTAACCAACCAATCTCCTTTTGTAATCTGGGCGATCAACCCTTTTTCCAAGTTGAAATGAAATAAATGATTGTATCCTGTTCGTTGACTTTGCCAGATAAAATCAGTGTTGGATTTAGGAAAAAATACAAGCGGATGCTGAGGTTCCACATATTTATCATTTGTTTCTTCAAATAATGTTTTTACAAGATTTCCGCTTTCGGCATCATACTGATTCATTTTCATATGATTCTGTCCCCGGTTCAGCACAGCCACAAAAATATATTTAGAATCCGGGCTCCAGGTAACCGCTGTTAAGTACTGATCTTTTTCTCCGTCAATTTTTAAAAAAGTTGTAGACTGATTTTTGATATTATAAACACCAAGACTTACCTGATGAGAGGTATTCCCAGCCATAGGATATTTTATATTATGATTCACCGCAGGAGTTACAGACCAATCGATAATGGGATAATCCGCAACCATGGTCTGATCCATTCTGTAAAAAGCTACAGATTCTGAATTAGGGGCTGGAAAAATTCCTGTATCAATACCAAATTCATTTCTGTGAACGGCCTGACCGTTAATGATATTTTCATCAGCATCATTGGTTACGGCAACAGATTTTCCGTTTCTGTTAATATAAAGATTATTCTTTACGGTGTAAGCCACGGTCTGATTATCTCCAAAAACCTTTACATTGGCAGCATTTTCATTCAGTGCCGAAGTTTTTTTTACCTTCCAGTCGTTTCCGGATTTTTCCACCCAGAACATTTGGTCATTGGCATTAAAATATGCATTGGTATTATTGATAAACTTAATCTGTGGAACCGCGTTCAGCTTATTTGAAGAGAATTGTTTGTTTAGCTGATTCAATGAAATAAGGGTATCCTGCTTATTGTTTTTTAAATCCGTAATTAAATACCCTCCTTTTACGGCCTGAATATATGATTTGCCATCTTCAGACCATGAAAATTGAGAAATATTTTTAACTGCCAGATTTGTTCTTAGCCCATTTACAGCCTCCGCCATTGTAAATTTTTGGGTCTGAGCATATAAAGAACCGCCCAAAACCACCATCAGTAAAGTAAACTTATGTAATTTCATTATATAAAATTGAATCCATCAAAAATAAGAAATAAAAGTCAGCCGTTAAGAAAATGTTAAATTAAAAACATTCATAAAATGATATAATCATGTTAAGTGAATAATTTCTTACCTTAATATGGAAATTAATGAAGGAGTAATACGATTATGAATAAGAATAGAAAAAAAGTTCTGTAAGTTTAATTCACAAGCACGATATCGGATTTGTTTTTTGTGAAAAATATCTTGATAGCATTTTTAATACTAAATGGTAATCAAAAGGGATAACCATAGCCCCGATAGTAATGATTACCCCGCAGCAAGGGTATGGAACAGAATTGGAGCGAGGAGTAAAAATGGATAGCGGGAAACAGCTCCAAAAGAAACTTCATTTCTTATCCTATATCAATGGTTTCTACTTAAGCCTTCATGTACATTTGCAATATAAATAACAAATAAAAAATACAACACAATGGCAACAAAATGGAATTTAGACCCGGCACACAGTGAAATTACTTTCAAAGTAAAACACATGATGATTTCCAGTATTAAAGGAAGCTTCACTAATTTCAATGCAGAAATCGAAGCTGATGATGATACGTTTTCTAATGCTAAAACCAGTGCAACGATTCAAACCAATTCTGTTTCAACACACAATGTAGACAGAGATAACCATTTAAAGTCTGAAGAATTTTTCAATGCTGAGCAAAACCCTACCATTACGTTTGAGTCTCAGGCATTGAATGGAGATATAACCGGAAATCTTACGATCAATGGAATCACAAAGCCTGTAACTTTGGATGTAGATTTCGGGGGTATCAATAAAGACCCATGGGGTAATACAAAAGCTGGTTTTTCTTTTGAAGGAAAAATCAACAGAAAAGACTTCGGCTTAAACTGGAATGCAGCTCTTGAAGCAGGAGGTGTAATGGTGAGCGATGAGGTAAAAGTAGCTGGTGAACTACAGTTTGTAAAGCAAGCATAATTGTATCATAATACTTATAATCAGGTTCAGGGATTTCTAAAAACCTTGAACCTTTTTCTTTTTTAAAAACCCCATTATGAACCTCAACGATTTACAAAACATCAGTGACCATTTCAATAACACAGAGAGAATGCCCGTATTATTTCTGGGTCATGGTTCTCCCATGAATGCAATTGAAGAAAATCAGTTTGTTCAGGGGTTCAGAAAATCAGCTAGTGAAATTCCAGCTCCCAATGCTATTCTATGTATTTCTGCTCACTGGTATACTCAAGGTACATACGTAACGGCTATGGATATGCCAAGAACCATTCATGATTTTGGAGGTTTTCCGAAAGCACTGTTTGATGTAGAATATCCAGCTCCCGGAAGTCCTGAATTGGCAAAAGAAACTATTGAACTTTTAGCTCCTTCGGTGGTATTAGAAGATCACAATTGGGGATTAGATCACGGTGCATGGTCTGTAATTAAGCATATGTACCCTGATGCAAACATCCCGGTTATTCAATTGAGTATCGACTACACTCAACCTCCGCAATATCATTTTGATCTCGCAAAACGGTTGAATAAACTGCGGGAAAAAGGCATCCTAATTATCGGAAGCGGAAATATAGTTCACAATCTGAGATTGATCGACTGGCAAAACATCAATACGGTGGGTGCGGGCTGGGACTGGGCAATTGAAGCCAGGGAAAAAACCAACAACTGGCTCCTAGATGGTAATTTTCAAAACATAATTGACTATCAGAAACAAGGTACTTTTTTACAATATGCTGTCCCAACACCAGATCATTATTTACCTCTGATCTATACTTTAGGATTAAAAGATTCTTCTGAAGAACTTCGCCTATTCAATGACGAGCTGATAGGTGGGTCACTAAGTATGACAAGTGTAAGAGTGGGATAAATTATAGTATTTTTAACTTTAAAACAGTCTGGTTTTAAGTGTATACTTTCAAAAATAAAAAAAGGAAATATCTTCGGATATTTCCTTTTTTTATTATCCTATATGAGTTATTGAACCGCGTTGAGAACATTGATATTCCCATAACCATAACTGGAATCCGGATTTGGATAGTAAGTAGCAGACTGCCTCATTTTTGTAAGTACCTGCTCTCTCGTCCATGATGGATTTTTTGACCAGACTAAAGCTGCAATACCGGCAGTTGCCGCAGTTGCAACAGAAGATCCTCCTACATAGTCAGACTGTCCGTTATAATAGCTCAATACCGGAACATTACTTCCTGAAGATCTTTCCATCTGAAATGTAAAATCAATTTGACTTCCGGAGTGGCAAACATCACATTTTTTATTGGAAGTATTTTCCTTTACTCCTGTTATTGCTTGGGTCTCCGGCATCCAGGCAGGGAATATCACCCCCACAAAATTGGTAAAGCTTGTTGACGTCCCCCCTGCACAGAAAATAAGTTTTCCCTTAGAGTAGGCATATTTTACACCATCCTCAATTTTTCCCACAGAAAATATATGTCCCATCGACATTGAGATAATCTTTACGTTATTGTTATTGCCTAGCTCAGTAAAAGCAGTTTTAACAGCAGTTTGTTCACTTGAGGTTTCCAACACAACATTTTCTGCTGCCCTGTATGCGATAAGATTGGCATTATAAGCTACCCCTACAGGTAATCCGGCATTATTTCTTGGCGCAGTCATTACAGAAGCCATTTTTGTTCCGTGACCACACTGATCTGCTGAACCATCTGAGTTATAAACTCCGAATTTACTGATGGTTCTTCCTGAAGATGCTCCGTTATTAAAACTATTTCCCAACAAGGTTTGCTCAGGGGAAACTCCGGTATCAATCAAACCAATAGTTATACCCGCGCCGGTACTGTAATTCCAGGCATTCGGAATACTGTGTTTTGTAAAAGCCCATGGAATTTTTGCACTTGGGGTTGTGCTTGTATAATCAGCTGTATTGAGTGTTGTTGAAGAAAAGCCACATCCTGAAGAACCGCTCCCTGAAGATTTTGCATTTGTATTATATGCTGCTTCATATTCAAAATAATGATAATCTGCAGGCTCCAGATATCTGATAGTTTTCATCTTTCTGAGTTCAGTAAGTGTTTCCTGCTTCTCAATTATAACATCCATCTGATTAAGATACTGATCAGAAAGAAGAAGAAATCCTCTTTCATCTTTTCCTTCATACTTTTTGATGACAGATAAGAGCTCTTTCTCTATTTCATTGCTGTTAGGAGATTTACTTCTATCGAAGTCATCTTTGGAAGAACCAAATCCAATGGATACCATCCTGTTTCCACGAAAGACGGCGCTCCAGAGGAAGTGATCTGAAGTCTGGCTCCAATTGAAGGAACCTTTACTTTTAATGGATTGATTGATTTCCGCGTTAATTTGTTTTGCTGTCAGAGGATCTTTCTGATAAGCTTCAAGACCGGAAGTTTCATTTTGGATACTTTCTCTGTTACATGATACGATAAAGAAAAATAAGACTAAAAGGTAAAATACATTTTTTCTCATATGTTATACTTTTGATTGGTATCACCAATATAACACTTTATCGTGAATTGTAATTCCCTGAATATTAATTTACTATTTCCCGAATATTAATTTTCTCAAATCATCCTGTAATAAAGTAAAACCAGGATTTACATACCCTTGTTTTCTATATCTCTTTTTCATAACAGACACTATTTTCAATTCCAATGTATTGTCCGTAATTTGGTATTCTTTTATAACCCATTTTTTCATATAAAGCAATCGCTTCGGGCTGCATAATTCCGGTTTCTAAAACACATCTATCAAAACCGGACTCTTTAGCCCAGGTTTCTAATTCAGTTAATGCTTTTCCGGCTAGTCCCTTTCCTCTTTGCATCGGGCTCGTATACATTCTTTTGATTTCAACCGTATCTTCAGAAAAGATCTTAAAGGCACCACAGGAAACTGCAATACTGTCTACATACACTACAATACAGTTTTTAAGGAGATCAATTCCATTGAATTGATGGTAGAAAGCATGATCCTTACCGTCTCGAATAGCAAGATCTTCATCCAGGAACTTCACCAGATTCTGGAAATCGATATCAGAGGAATCTACTCTTTTTATAATCATTATTTTTTCAGCAAATATAAGAGATAACGAATTGAAAAAATAAAAAAGGCTTCCATTCAGAAAGCCTTTTTTAATATCCTGAAGATGCCATAATAGATTTTCGATATCCTTATTCAGCATCTATTTTCTTCATGAGTTCAGCGGATGTTTCTTCTCCCATTTTTCTTCCGGCTTCCATACTTTCCTTTAGAATCAATGGCATAACCTCCAGTACTTTTTTTCCTAGTGGCGTATTATAGAATTTTATCAGCTCATCAATTTCCGTTTCGGTGTAATACTTATTGTAAATCGGCACATAAATTTCTGCAAACTTTTCGGGACTCATTTCCTTTGAAAACTCTTCCCAAAATTTTCGGGGTACCCCCGGATATGCCTGTTGATATTTTCCTATATTTTCACTTACTGCTTGGGAAGCCAGTTTATCACCTCCCGTAAGAGCAACGAGTTCTTTAATTTTCGCTTCTTTTATTTGAGCAAAGGTATTTACTCCTAAAAACAAAATACTTACGGCAATTATTCTCTTCATCCTCACACTACTAATTCACAATGAACTTTCTATCATTGATTAATTCTGCAATAGCCAACATATCTTTACCGATTAATCTGTCATCTTCCAGTTTTGCTACTTTGGAACGAAGAATACTAAAATTCTCTTCAATAATTTTTGAGCATTTAGCCGGTCTTCTGAATTCTAGCCCCTGAGCTGCAAACATCAATTCAACAGATAGGATATTGACCAGATTACCAAGAACCTGATTGAATTTTCTCCCGGAAATACTTCCCATAGAAACATGGTCTTCCTGTCCTAAGCTTGTTGGAATAGAATCTGCTGATGCAGGAAAGCAAAGTGTTTTATTTTCTGTAACCAAAGCAGCAGAAGTGTATTGAGGAATCATAAATCCTGAATTCAGTCCTGAGCTTTCTGTCAATAATCTTGGAAGGCCATATTTCCCTTCCAGAAGTAAATAACTTCTTCTGTCAGAAATATTTCCTAATTCAGCTGCAGCTAAAGTTGCATAATCCAATGGTAAAGCCATAAGTTGACCATGGAAGTTTCCTCCTGAAATGGATTCCTCAGCGCTCAATACAATCGGATTATCCGTTACAGAATTCAATTCGGTTTCTACCATCATTTTCAGGTGTTCAAAAGCGTTTCTGCTTGCCCCGTGTACCTGAGGAACACATCGCATAGAATAAGGATCCTGTACTCTTTCACAATCCTCATGTGCTTTCATATTTTCAGAGTTCTTAAGGAATTTCAGCATTCTTGCTGCTACTTTTTTACTTCCTTCAAAAGGTCTGATCTCGTGAAGTTCTTTTTTAAAGGGGCTTTCAGAGCCTCTGTAAGCTTCAAGACTCATGGCAGCAGTCATATCAGCAAGGTCCAATAAGTATTCAAACTTCTCCAATCCTTTGATCGCGTGAGCCAGGATAAATTGGGTACCGTTAATAAGCCCCAACCCTTCTTTAGGCCCTAAAGCTAAAGGATCCAGATTATGTTTTTCTAAAATTTCAGAAGTTTCATAGATGGCATCACCTTCCCAAACTTGTCCAAGACCCAACAATGGTAAAACAAGATGAGCTAAAGGAGCAAGATCTCCGGATGCTCCCACCGAACCTTGTTCAGGGACAACAGGAATGATATCTTTTTCCAACATCAGAATCAATCTTTCAATAACCTCTAAAGAAACACCGGAAAATCCTTTTGATAATGCATGAACTTTTGCAATCATCATAATCTTTGAAAATTCTTTATCAATAGGTTTTCCAACTCCAACTGCGTGGGAAATGATTAAATTATATTGTAACTGAGCTGTTTCATCAGCTGAAATTTTCGTATCACAAAGAGGACCGAACCCCGTATTAATCCCATAAACACATCGATCAGATTCAACAATTTTTTGAACATTTTTCTGGGATTTTAAAATTTGTTCTTTTGCTGCTTTATTAAGTTTTGCTTTATTGGGTTTTTTACAGATTTCCAATACATCATGGAAAGTGAAAATATCTACACCGTATATCATTTCTAAAAAATTTCTTTAAAATTACACATTTAGCGACTATTGTAAAAGCTAAATTTCACAGCGTTAATTTTTTCGGCAGAAAGTAATTTAATTTGCTATTTTTACGTCCGTTAAAAATAACCAATGAAATCTAAAACTCTACTATTTGCATTATGCCTTATGGGCACAGCTTCCTTTGCACAGGACAAAGTGAAATACTCCAAAGAACAAATTAAAAAGATGGAAACTTACCTTTTCAACGAAGGTTTTAATACACCATCTCCCAGAAAAACCTCTACTATTATTTTAAAAGATGGAAGCTCTCATAAAGGTTTTTGCAGTAAAATAGAAACCAAAAAAGGACAGATCTACGAAGTTTCTATTAAAGACAGTATTTCAAAAAAGAACGAAGTCTTCAATGCTGAGCAGATCAGCGAAATGTATGTCTATCCTAGCAACGTCGAAAAAATAGCAAAAGTTGCTAAATACATGGGAAATATCCGGAATTTCGGAACTAAAAAATTAACTAAAAACACAACCGGCGAACGAATTCACTTTGTCAATCAAACAGTATCACTGAAAAATAAAAAAGAGGATAAAGAATTTCTGATGCAATTGATCAATCCTGATTTTAGTGAAATCATCTCCGTGTACTATGATCCCAGAGCCAAAGAAACTGGAGGTTTTTCAATTGGAGGTTCTCCTCAGCTCGGAGGTGGTGTAATCAAATCCTATTATATTAAAAAGGGAGATAAAGTACTTTGGCTGCATAAGGATGACTTTGAAGACAATTATGATTTTCTTTTCGGTGACAATGCAGAATTCATGAAAAAATATCCTAAGAAATCTGCTGAATGGGATTATTTTAGCTTTTTGGTCAATGAGTATACTGAAATGAGCAACGGATAAAATATCTTACATAATACTTCAAAAGCTGTAGAAAATTCTACAGCTTTTTTGTTCTTTTAAATCCCGGATGGATTCCGTAATTTTGTTATATGAATCCTTCTTTAGAATTACAACTCAAAACTTTACCTTCTGAGCCTGGCGTTTATCGTTATTACGATAAAAATGAACAGTTATTGTATGTAGGCAAGGCTAAAAACCTAAAGAAAAGGGTTCTTTCCTATTTCAATAAAAATTTATCGGGGTACAGGATAAAAATAATGGTCGGAAAAATCCAGCGATTGGAAACCACTATTGTGAATAGCGAGTATGATGCGCTTCTATTAGAAAACAACCTGATCAAGGAGCATAAACCTTTTTACAATGTAATGCTCAAGGATGATAAAACATATCCTTGGATTTGCATTAAAAATGAAGCATTTCCCAGAATTTTCCTCACGAGGAACATCATTAAGGATGGTTCGGAATATTACGGCCCTTACGCCAAAGTTCGTCCTGCAAAAATACTACTGGATACCATAAAACATATTTATAAGCTCAGGACTTGTAATCTGAATCTTGCTCCCACTAAAATTGAAGATGGCAAATATAAGGTCTGCCTCGAATATCACATCAAGAACTGTGAAGGCCCTTGTGAAGGGTTGGAAAGCAAAGAAGAATATGATGAAAAGATTGACTCCATCCGCGGTATTATAAAAGGAGATTTCCGAAAAGCTAAAGATTACCTTATTAACCAGATGATGAAGCATGCTGCTAATCTGCAGTTTGAAGATGCACAGATCATCAAGGAAAGGCTGGATATTTTGGAAGATTATCAGGCAAAAAATACCGTTGTCAATCCCAATATTGACGATGTGGATGTTTTCGGAATGACCAGCGACGAAACAGCTGCCTATGTGAATTTCTTTAAGATCAGAAATGGAAATATAATCCAGAGTTTTACAACAGAAATCAAAAAGATCCTTGAAGAAACAGATGAGGATATTCTGGAAGAAGCTCTTATTGAAATTCGTCAGAAGTTTGGTTCCGACTCTAAAGAAGTTTTGCTTCCCTTTCATTTATCCGTTGAAATCCCTAATGTAAAACTTATTGTTCCTAAAGTTGGTGATAAAAAAAGGATCGTTGAACTTTCCGAGAAAAATGCTAAAGAATACCGTTTGGAAAAACTAAAACAGGTTCAGATTGTAGATCCTGAAAGACATTCCAACCGTATAATGGCTGAGATGCAAAAGCTACTGCGAATGCCTGTAGAGCCAAGACATATAGAGGGTTTTGATAATTCGAATATCCAAGGTACCAATCCTGTTTCAGCGTGTGTTGTTTTTAAAGATGGTAAACCCAGTAAGGCAGATTACCGCATCTTTCATCCGAAGACCGTAGAGGGTCCAAATGATTTTGCCACTATGGAAGAAGTGATCTATCGTCGTTACAAAAGAATGGTAGACGAAGGAGAGAGCCTTCCCCAACTTATTCTGATTGACGGTGGAAAAGGCCAGCTATCATCAGCCGTAAAAAGTTTAAAGCTATTAGGTCTTTACGGAAAGATTACTATTATTGGAATCGCTAAAAGACTAGAAGAAATCTTCTTTCCCGAAGATCCTATCCCATTATATCTGGATAAAAAATCCGAAACTCTTAAAATCCTCCAAAGGGTTCGTGATGAAGCTCACCGTTTTGGTGTAAAGCATCATAGGACCAGAAGGAAAAACTCTACCATCAAATCTGAACTGGAAGAAATTCCCGGTGTAGGAGAAAAAACAATTGAACTATTACTATCCAGATTAAAATCAGTAAAAAGGATCAAAGAATCCAACCTGGAAACATTAGAGGAAATATTGGGTAAAAGTAAAGCCAAGGTTATTTGGGAGTATTTTAACGACTAACAAAATTTAAAAATAAAAGCGCTCTTTTGTTACATTACAAAAGAGCGCTTTTATTTTTGATCAGAAGGTATTTATACACCTCCCATTACGTACATGTTTTCCATAGTTGGCACATCACTTCCACCCGCTTTTTCAAGGGTGATAGCAAATGCCTGCGCTTTCGGTATGTTAGAAAGAGCAATTTTACTATCTTTTTCTTCTGTATACATTCCTGCACTTATGGGTTTACCGTCTGCAATGGCCCATAATTGATATTGCATTCCTTCCGGAGCTTTAGGCAAAGCCTCTGCGTTCAGATAGACCTCTTTGGTCTTTTTGTCCCAAAAAACCATTGCCTTGGAATCTGCATGTTTTTCCACTCCTTTTAGCATAACCATTTGCATATCAGGGCTGGATATCATCGTCCATTTTTCATTCATCTTTTGCAGAGCCGCATCTTTAGATTGTTTTTCAGTTTCCAATTTTGCGATCTCTTTTTTGCTTTCAGACTGATTATTCATCCAAAACAAATTTCCGGTAAGGCTTACTAAAAATAAGACCGAAGCTGCGATTGCATAAGTTTTCCAGATATTATTTTTTGTATTTGCAATTTCTTTCGATCCATTTGTTAAATCTCCGACAGGCTGCGTTGGCTGCGCTGCAGGTGTAATTTTTTCAAAAGTTTGTTCTTTTTGAATCTTTTCCCAAATCTTAGATTTTAACTCATTAGGTGGGGCAACAGCCTGAGCAGTTGCCAGATCCTCTAGTACTTTTTGTGCTTCATCAAAAGCAGCTTTTACTTCAGCATTATTTTTCATCACACACTCCAAAATGCCTGCCTCCTCGGGAGAAGCAAGTCCTAGAATATAAGATTCTATAATTCCGGATGATATGTATTCCTTAGTGTTCAATTTATTGATAATCTTTTAACAAATCCTTTAATTTTATTAATGCATTCCGCATCTTCGTTTTTACCGTACCCAGGGGTATTTTCAATTTATCAGATATTTCATTCTGTGTGTATCCCTGATAATAAGCCAGATCAATAAGTTCCTGTTTATCAGTTTCCAAACTTTCAAGCACATTATTAAAGCCAATAAAATCAGAGGTATTGTTTGTGGTAGAAAGTTCAGCACTGTTATATACGAAATCCGGAATTGGTTGGTTTTTTAATTCGTTTTGAAAACTTTTAGATTTTAGATAATCGATCGCTGTATTTCTTGCAATATTGATCATCCACGTATAGAATCTTCCTTTACTGGTGTCATACTGTTGGATAGAATTCCAGATTTTCACAAAAACATCCTGAATAATTTCTTCAGTATATTCTTTTGATTGTACGATTCGAAGTACTACACCATATAGTGCACCGGAATAATGGTCATACAAATAATGAAAACCAGCTTCGTTTTTATCCTTCAATAAAACGATAAGTTCTTCCTCCGAATAGTTTGTTTTAATAGCGAATATTTTTCGATTCAAATGTAATAAAATAAAACATATAATAACAAAAATCTAAAAGTTCTTTTACATCGTATATGAAATTAACAAATTACAAGAATATGAAAGGTATATTAAAATCAATTCCTACAGATCCATATTTTTTCATTAGTTCTGTTTGTTTGGATTTTTATTTCCGACTAAAAAAATAAAAATCTTTAAATCTAAAACAAGATGAATGTCGTAAATGATCATAACAAGAAATCAAATACTATTTAATTAAAAAAATCAAAGAAATGAACACAAGATCAAAAATCGCAGTATTCGGAATGGTTGTATTATCATTCGCATTTAGCGGAACGGTAACTGCACAAACGATGAAAGAAAAAACAGTAATGGTAGGTGGAGCCGCTATGTATCCATCCAAAAATATCATTGAAAACGCTGTTAATTCCAAGGATCACAAAACACTGGTAGCAGCAGTAAAAGCTGCCGGATTAGTGGAAACCCTACAAGGAGCTGGTCCATTTACTGTACTGGCGCCTACAGATGCGGCATTTGCTAAACTTCCAAAAGGAACAGTTGAAAACCTGGTTAAGCCGGAGAATAAAGAAATGCTTACTAAAATTCTGACATATCATGTACTTGCAGGAAAGTTTAATGCTAAGGAAATTTGGGCCGCTGTAAAAGCAGGAAATGGAAAAAGTATGATGAAAACGGTGGAAGGAGAAGATGTTACTTTCTGGACAAAAGGCAAAGACCTTTATGTAAAAGATGCGAAAGGGAACAGTGCAAAAATTACTATAGCAGATGTTAATCAGTCTAATGGCGTTATCCATGTAATAGATACGGTTCTGATGCCTTAATTCTTAGTTTTTTTTATGGTTTAATAAATAACCCCTCACCTATTTTTATTTTGGTAAGGGGTTACTTATTTTATGTAGTTTCCTAAAAACCTCTGAAGTTTTTACATTTTCTTATTTACCTGCATAAACATCTTTAGAATAACTACCATTTCCGGTAGGAATTTCTATTACAATGTTTCCATTTTCATAATAACCGATAGTATTATCTCCATTTGCAAGCTTCACTCTGAACACCTCTTTTTTTGTTGTTTCCTTAAAAGTCGCATAAGGAACAGAGCTATCCGATTTCACAAGTATAAACTGACTGTTATCAATCTGAATTTTCTGTAGGGTTACTGCTCCGTTACTATATTTGTTTACAGAACTTCCTGTTGATGAAGCTGTATTAGTGTTATCCTGAATTGAAGCAACCTGCACCTGCTCATTGGTCTTCGTTTCAGCCGGAGCAGCTATTATCGTTGGATAAGAAACAGGAATAGAAACAAAAGTTTGTTTTAATGCATCCTGAAATCCCTCTTTATAATCTTTAATATTTGATGCTCCTTTACCGGTCAGTAATACCTTATCATGACAGTCTTTAAACTGAACGATCACTTTATTTCTTAAGAACCCGCTATCATCAATGACATCAGCATTTACAATATTACAAGGATTTTCTTTTGCTTCAGCAGGCCATTGCTCCCGGCTTCCCTGAAGAACAACATATTTTTTACCTTTTAAAGCTTTCGCCAAAGCAATATCCAAATCGAAACTTTCTTTAAAAGTGCTGAATTTTTCAGGTATAGAAATATACTTATAGTCAGATACTTTTTGTCCGAACGCAAGTATCGAACAAACTGTCAATATAGCAAATAATCCCTTTTTCATATTTTATTTTTTAATCATTTCTAAATGTTCCCATATCTAATTTAAGAGAAAAAAAGTTGGAATAAAAATTCGATCCTCCGATTCCTGAATTAGTAATAGCATAGTCGAGAGTAAGTCCCCGGTATCTGATTCCCAAACCTGCACTCGGCTGAAAAGAAACCTTTCTTTTCAGATCTTCAATATCCGTGATAGACTGAAAACGATTCACTCCCAAACGTACAAAAATCATTTTCTGATATCCCAATTCCGCTCCTGCATATGGGGTTATACTAGCAAAATCTGTGGAAATTAAAGCTGCAGTTTTAGCGAAATCCACATTGATTCCGGCTTCCGGTAAAACATAAACGCTGCTGTTGATTTCAAACATTTTACTTGCTCCTACATTAAGTTTAGGCATAGTAAGCTCCATTTTATCTTTTGGAGCAGGGTTAAACTCTTCTCCGTTCACAACTGTTGATAACTCCTTCTGATTGATGCTCCAAAAGTTAACGGTGGTGGTAGCGTCACGAAGCATTCCCCCAAATTTCCATCCATTATCAGCTTTATAAATTGCCCCTACATCAAAACCAAATCCATATCCGCTGGCAAATTTCCCTACATTCCTGTAAACAATCTTGGCATTAACACCCACATCCAATTTTGTGTTACCGCCAGGATGAAATGCATAGGACAGAATAGCAGCATAATCTGACTGCGAAAACTTGGTGATTTTGTCATAGTCAATATTTCCCTCAGAATCGATCATTTGAGTCGTATTCAGGATATTATCTACCCCTAATCTCACTACTGAGACTCCGAAAACTCCCTCTTCCATCACTTTAGCATAGGCAAGATAATCATATTTTGCTATAGATTCAAAGTATTCGGCGTGCATCGCAGCTCCTTGCCAGTCTCTTTCGATAGACATAAGACCTGCAGGATTCCACATGGGAGAATAAACGTCATCCTGATTGGAAATAACTGCTCCACCCATCGCCAGGCCTCTTGCTCCTGCCCCTATATTTAAAAATTCATTGGAATATTTTCTAATGATCTGAGATTGAAAAAATCCAAATGCTAAAGAAAATAGGAATAGTAGATATTTTTTCATCATATAAATTTGATGCTTAATTAGTTTTTTTTTGTTTTCTGGCTTTTATCAGCCCATTAGCTATAATTGCTAATATCATCACCAATGATGCTATATAAAATATAGGGCTCATATGCTCCGATTCGCCAAAGATAAAAAAAGCTAGTATAATTCCGTAAACTGGCTCTAAATTAACTGTTAAAATAAGTGTAAAAGGAGAAATATACTTCATCAGATTCACTGATTCCAACATTGGAAAAGCGGTAAAAACACTTGCTAACAAGCATATTAACGCCAAATCCCTGTAGTTTATTTCGTTCATTTGAAAAATTTGCCCTGAAAATAAATAAAATATCAATAAAACTGACCATCCACAGAATATTTCATAAAAAATAATATTCCCTGAACTTGTTTTCCCAAACATCTTACCATTGAAAACGGAAAATATCGTCCCAAAAATAGCACACAAGACACCAAAAAGTATCCCTTCTTTATATTGAAACTCTGTTTTAAAAATCAGCAGGATGCAAGCCACGATAACAATTCCCATGATAACTTCCGAAATATCTATTTTTCTTTTAAAAATAATAGGTTCTAATATTGACGCAAAAAGAGTAGATAATGATAAACAGCTTAATGCAATAGAAACATTCGAAACTTTAATGGAATAAAAAAAACAAAACCAATGGGCCGCCATTGCAGTACCAATCGCCGCCAATTGGAAAAATATTTTCTTTGAGACTTTTATACTTTCCTTTTTATAAATTCTTATGTAAGCATATAGGAATATCGCGGCAAATAGCATTCTGTAGAAAACCAGAATCTGAGCATTGGCATGAATCAGTTTCCCTAAGATTGCAGTGAATCCCCATAAAAAAATTATTAAATGCAATCTGAAAAGTGCTAATTTATGCATAACCTACCTTTAAATTTTTAAAATGCAAATTTACAAATAGCATTTCCAATTCCTTTCATAAAAAATAGATTTGAATAAGAAAAACAGATATTATTATAATAAACTCCCATTTTCATTTACTAAACTTCATGAAGAATCATATTTAATGATGAGAAGATCAAAAAAATCTTAATATATCTAACCGCAAAATACAGATACAAAAAACCCCGAAAATTTGGACAACTTTCGGGGCTTTCAAATAATAAACTATTAAAAAAATAAACTAGGAACAGAGTAATTAAAGAGCAATAATACTCCTCAATACTCTTACGTAAAGTTAGAAAAAATATCAATTAATTAAAAATAATTTCTTGTTAAATATTTCACAATTTTCTGTAAACCAAACTATTAAACACGTGTTTTAATAAAATTTATATTCTCTTTAAAAATAGTATCTTTAGGCGTAAAAAATTATAATTTTATGGATATCGAATTCAACAAACGAGAAGATCAAAACAGATTAAAATTATCCGAAATAAATCGTTTACTTGCCGAAATAAAAAAAGGAGGTGGAGAGAAAAAACTTCAAAAGTTACGTGAAGAAGGAAAAATGACTGCAAGAGAAAGAATTGATTATCTTCTCGATAAAGATGCAGATTCCATAGAAGTGGGAGCATTTGCAGGTTATGAGATGTATGAGGAACATGGAGGCTGCCCCGGAGGAGGTGTAGTGGTTGTCGTTGGTTATGTTTCGGGCAGACAATGCCTTGTTGTAGCGAATGACGCTTCTGTAAAAGCAGGTGCCTGGTTTCCAATTACCGGAAAGAAAAATCTCAGAGCGCAGGAAATTGCTATGGAAAATAAACTTCCCATTATTTACCTTGTAGATTCAGCAGGTGTTTATTTGCCTATGCAAGATGAGATATTTCCTGATAAAGAACATTTTGGAAGAATTTTCAGAAACAATGCCAAAATGAGTTCTATGGGAATTATACAGATTTCTGCTGTTATGGGTAGCTGTGTGGCCGGTGGTGCTTATCTACCCATTATGAGTGATGAGGCAATGATCGTTGATAAAACAGGCTCTATCTTCCTCGCAGGAAGCTATCTCGTAAAGGCTGCCATTGGTGAAAGTATCGATAATGAAACTCTGGGCGGAGCAACTACGCACTGTTCTATTTCAGGAGTTACAGATTATAAAGCAAAAGATGATAAAGATGCTTTAGACAGGATTAAAAATATCATGAAATCCATTGGAAGTACTGAAAAAGCAGGTTTTGACAGAATTGAAAGTTTTCCACCGAAAGAAAATCCTGAAAACATTTTTGGGATAATGCCAGCTTCAAGAGCTGAACAATATGATACATTGGATATTATTAAATGTATGGTAGATAATTCTGAATTCGATGAATATAAGCCAGATTACGGGAAAACTATTATTTGTGCTACAGCAAGAATAGATGGCTGGTCCGTGGGAATTGTGGCCAATCAGAGAAAGTTAGTAAAGAGTGGTAAAGGAGAAATGCAGTTTGGAGGAGTTATTTATTCCGACTCTGCAGATAAGGCTACAAGATTTATCGCTAATTGTAATCAGAGAAAAATTCCTTTGATCTTTTTACAGGATGTTACAGGATTTATGGTAGGATCCAAATCAGAGCATGGAGGGATTATTAAAGACGGGGCAAAAATGGTGAATGCAGTAGCCAACTCTGTAGTTCCTAAATTTACTGTGATTACCGGAAACTCATACGGAGCAGGAAATTATGCAATGTGTGGAAAAGCATATGATCCGCGACTCATTGTTGCATGGCCATGGGCCGATCTTGCCGTAATGGGGGGAGCTCAGGCTGCAAAAGTTTTAGCTCAAATCCAGGAATCAACATTAAAAAAACAAGGAAAAGAAATCAGTGAAGAAGAGCATAATGAAATTTTAGATAGCATATCCAAAAGATATCAAAAACAAACCGAATCTACCTATGCTGCAGCCAGATTATGGACTGATGCCATCATTAATCCTACAGATACCAGAAAATGGATCTCTATGGGTATTGAAGCTGCTAATCATTCCCCTATAACGGAGAAATTTAATTTGGGAGTAATACAGGTGTGATAATGATACAATTTTCAATATATATTTATTGCCCTATTTGAAAAAAGTAGGGCTTTTTTGTATTTATTAGCCAGCTATCGTTCATAACTGATAAAGAATGATTGATGATTGATCATTGATGGATGATCTTTTATCATTCATCAATGATCATTTATCTTTTATTGCTATGGTGTGGTATAGTAGGTATAGATATGTATAGGTATAGATATAAAACAAAAAAGTCTCATACAAATTCATGTATGAGACTTTTAATAAAAACTGGCGGCGACCTACTCTCCCGCTTGTCGCAGTACCATCGGCGCTGGTGGGCTTAACTTCTGTGTTC
>NZ_JAAOIZ010000005.1 GCF_013184525.1 Chryseobacterium sp. LAM-KRS1 | reverse complement strand
GAGTATCTGGGAAGGATTGATGATCAGGTAAAGATCCGTGGGCATAGAATAGAGCTTGGAGAGATTGATCATCAGGTGCTTTCTTATAGCCCAACAATTAAATCTGTTGTGACTGAAGTGAAGGAGTATGAAGGTGATAAAAACTTAATAGTATACTATACAACAGAAGAGACGATAGATAAGCAAAACTTATCGAGATATTTAAAAAATAAATTACCTCAATATATGCTACCGGGCTTTTATGTGGAATTGAAAAATATACCACTTACGGGTAATGGAAAGATCGATAGGAAGAAGCTCCCTGAGGTAAGTTCAGAAGATCTGATTAGAAATGAGTATGTGGCACCAAGTACAGAAATAGAATATTTATTAATGGATGCCTTATCTCAGTTGTTAAACTATGACATTAAGGAGGTGAGTATTCATGACAATTTCTTTGATATGGGACTGAACTCTTTATCTATGATAAGATTTGCTCAATTACTTCGTAAGGAGGCCGGCTTAGAAATAGAGATCGCGAAATTCTTTTCTTATCCAACCATATCCGAGTTGTCAAGATTCATACAAAATATGAACCTGCCTGTTACCGAGACCATTACTTATGAAGATAAAGATCTATCGGATCATATAGATAATTTTCTTGATAAGAATTTCAACTAACATCAGAAAATAATTATATAACCAAATTTCCTCTACATTTTTATATGTTACAATTATTAGAAGAATTAAAAATTAGAAATATTCATTTATCTGTAAAAAATGAAAACCTTGTTATAGATACCCAGGATGATATAGAAGAGGACCTTATCAATCAAATTAAAGTACATAAACAAGAAATCATCTCTTACATTTTAAAGCATAATTCTAATAGAGTTAGAAAACACACTTCCACAAGTCAGGATCATCCTGTTTCGGATGCTCAAAAAAGAATGTGGCTGCAAAGTATTACAGAAGAAGGCTCAAAGGCATATCATCTTAAATATCCTCTGGAAATTCCAATAGAATGTAATACGGAAATTTTAAGATCCGTTGTTTTAAGACTGGTCAATGATCATGAAATTTTCAGAACCGTATTCAGTCTCAGTGAAGAAGGAGAAGTGAGACAGACTGTTTTAGACCGGGATAAAAACACTTTTGATGTCGGGATTGTTGATTTTAAAGATAAAAATAACGGAGAGAAGCTGATTGAGGAAAAAATAGATCATTTAAACTCAATTGCCTTTGATCTGAGTAAAGGACCTTTGCTTAGATGCATAATCTTTGAATTAAATGATAAGATCATATTGTATTTTATTTTCCATCATATCATTATGGATGGAGTATCATCCGTCCTGCTAAAACATAATATTTTTGATTATTATAATGCTTTATCCAATTCAGAGGATCTGCATGGCCCTACATTGCAGTACCTGGACTACACGTACTGGAAACAATCAAATATTGATAAAGGAAACTACAATAATTCCAGGGATTACTGGCTAAACCTGTTATCCAAAAATATTCCTGTCATCGATTTACCGTCATCTTTATCCAGGCCTCATACACTTACATTTAACAGTTATTCTCTGAAAACTGATATTTCACCGGTATTGACTCAAAAGCTGGATGCCTTTTCAAAGCTGAATCAAGGTACATTATATGTGGGAGTATTAAGTGTTATCAATATCCTGCTTAATAAATATACCTCAGAAAGAGATATTACATTGGGAACATTTACATCCGGGAGGAATCATCCTGATATAAATGAGATGTTAGGGCTTTTTGTTAATACAATAGTTTTAAATAATACAATCAATCCTGAGGAAGATACATTTTCAGATGTATTCAGGAAAACCAAAGAATCTTTTACTCAGGCATTTTCTCATCAGGATTATCCTTTTGATATGTTAGTGGAAGATCTCCAACTGACCAATGATGCAGGTAGAAGTCCATTATTTGATATTACGGTTGCTTTTCAGGATTATATGAATAATGATTCTGATAACAGGTTACTATTTGATGATGAAATAAAAGAGTTTGGATCCAGACATAGAGCATTTGATCTCAATTTTGAAGTCTTAAACCGGGGGTCTTTTTTAACACTGATTACTGCATTCAATACAGATATTTATGAAAAAAAGATCATATCCTCATTCATAAATCATTTCAAAAATTTACTGGATGCTTTGGTTAGCTCTCCTGATGTTCTTTTATCCGGAATAGATTATCTGGGAGCAGAAGAAAAGGAGTTATTGCTGGAGAGGTTTAATGCTACGGAAGTTTCTTATCCTGAAGAGGAAACCATAGTGAGCTTATTTGAGAAACAGGTAAATAATATTCCTGACCACATCGCTCTGATTTATGAAGATGTTAAACTTACTTACAGAGAACTAAATGAACAATCAAACAGATTGGCTCATTATCTGAGAGAGCAATATGATATACAATCTGATGATTTGATCGGTATTCAGCTGCCACGTGGTGAAAACATGATTGTATCGATTCTTGGTATTCTAAAATCAGGGGGAGCATACGTACCTATATCTCCGGATTATCCCGGTGAAAGAACAAACTATATTTTGACTGATACCCAGGCTAAAGTTAACATTGATGAGACCTTTATATCAGAATTTGAAACATTAAAGAATAATTATTCAATACAAAATCCTGATTCTGTAATAAAGTCCGATAATTTGGCCTATGTAATCTATACATCAGGAACTACTGGAAATCCAAAAGGAGTAATGATCGGGCATAAGAGTGTTGTAAATTTAATATCTGATTTATACCGTTGTTATGGACTTAATGATAATGATGTGATTCTGCAGTCAGCTAATTATGTATTTGATGCTTCTGTAGAGCAGATGTTTCTTGCAATTTTAAATGGAAACAGCCTTCTGCTGATAAAAGATAAGATGCTACTTGACGAAACAGCACTTCTTGAGAAAATTTCAGATCATCATGTTTCATATGTACATCTTACTCCTTCATTACTACAAAATATAGATATTACTAAAGCAGACGGCGTAAGGATATTAAATTCCGGAGGTGAAAGCTTATCGTCGAATTTGTACAATAAATTAAAAAATGGAAGCTTCCTGTTAATTAATTCATACGGACCTACAGAGACAACAGTTACTTCCATTGTAAATATTGGCAATGGAACCAATAGTATAGGAAAGCCTGTGGCGAATACCCATATTTATATATTAGATGCATATGGACAGTTGGTACCGGTAGGAGTAAGCGGTGAATTATATATAGCTGGAACTGGTTTGGCCCGAGGGTATTTAAACCTTGATGAATTAACAGAAGAGAAATTTGTAACTAATCCGTTTGTAGAAGGAACTAAAATGTATCGTACAGGAGATTTAGCAAGATGGTTGCCGGATGGTACAGTTGAGTACTTGGGAAGAATCGATGGTCAGGTCAAAATCCGTGGTCACAGAATTGAGCTTGGAGAAATCGACAGCCAGGTTTTATCCTACAGTGATGCTATAAAGAATGTAGTGACTGAAGTAATGGAATATGATGGAGAGAAGAGCTTAGTAGTATATTATATGGCAGAGGAAGTAATAGATAAACAAAGCTTATCAAGGTATTTAAAAAATAAATTGCCTCAATATATGTTACCAGGTTTTTATGTGGAACTGAAAAGCATCCCTTTGACCAGTAATGGCAAGATCGATAAAAAAAGTTTACCAGCTGTTAGTACAGAAGATCTGATCAGAAACGAATATGTAGCACCAAGTACAGAAATAGAATATCTGTTGATGAATGCATTATCTCAATTATTAAATTATGAAATCCAGGAAGTTAGTGTTCATGACAATTTCTTTGATATGGGGCTGAATTCGTTATCCATGATAAGATTTTCCCAGTTACTTCGTAAGGAGGCCGGTTTAGAAATAGAAATAGCAAAATTCTTCTCTTATCCCACAATCTCCGAGCTATCAGAATTTATACAAAATATGAACAAAACTACTGCAGAGACTAATACTTATGAAGATAAAGACCTATCAGATCATGTAGATAGCTTTATTGACAATTTTAATTAATATTACTATGAAAAGAGAATCTTTAAAAAGAGACATCGCAATAATTGGTACTTCTTGTCTATTTCAAGATAGTAATAATTCAAGTACATTTTGGGAAAACCTTGTTAACGGAAATGAGCTTATAAAATTTTATACCGATCAGGAACTATTAGAAGATGGTATAGAAGCTAAAACTATTGAAAATCCGAAGTTTGTAAAAGTAAAGACATTTATTGATGGTTCAGATGCTTTTGATTATTCCTTTTTTGGATACACAAAAGACGAAGCCAATAGTATGGATCCGCAAACAAGAATCTTACATCAGTTAGTGTGGGAAGCATTTGAAGATTCTTCTTACAATCCCTTTAAAATCCAAGAAAAAGTAGGCGTGTATCTTACTGCTCATGATAATTTTAACTGGATTGCCCATACCATGATCAATAAAAAAGAAACAATAGATCCTTTTTATTTGTCACAACTCAATAATAAAAACTTTTGCAGTTCCCTGATTTCGTACAACCTAAATTTAAAAGGTCCGAGTATTTTTATGGACACAGCTTGTTCGAGTTCTTTGGTAGCAATACATACGGCATGTAGAGCATTGCTTTTAAGAGAATGTTCAATGGCAGTCGCAGGAGGTATAGGTTTTAAAACTACAGAGGAAAAAGGTTATTTTTATGAAGAAGGAATGATTTCCTCTAAAGACGGACATTGCAGGGCATTTGATAATGATTCTTCAGGGACTGTTGGTACTGAAGGAGGAGGGGTTGTTTTGTTGAAGCGATTGGAAGATGCAATTAAAGATAATGATCATATTTATGCAATCATAAGAGCTACCTCTGTAAATAATGATGGAAATAGGAAAGTAGGTTATACGGCTCCAAGTGTTTCTGGCCAGTCTGACTGCATAAAGCAGGCTCTTAACTTTGCCAACATTGCTAATAACGAGATTTCTTACATTGAAACTCATGGTACCGGTACAAAATTGGGTGATCCTATTGAGATTGAGGCTCTTAATAAAGCATTTAATTATGATACTTCTTTTGAATGTGCAATAGGTGCTGTAAAATCTAATTTGGGGCACCTGGGTAATGCAGCAGGTATAGCTGGTATTATTAAGACAGCACTTGCCCTAAAAAACAAAACGATACCTCCGTCATTGCATTATACCAAAGCTAATTCAGAGATAAGTTTTGATAAAGGGCCTTTCTTTGTGAATACTCAAGCAACACCATGGGAGTCGAAAAATAATCTTCCGCGTATCGCAGGTGTGAGCAGCCTTGGGATAGGAGGAACTAATGCACACGCTATTTTAGAAGGCTATAATGAGGAGCATGGTAAAATAAAAGAAAGCAAATCAAAAAACAATATCTTAACCTATTCTGCAAAAAAATCTGAAGCATTAGATCAATATTTTACAAAACTAAAGTCATTTTTACAGGAAAATAATACTACTTCACTTTCAGATGTATCATACTCATTAAACACAGGAAGAGCTGGTTTTGATTATAGAAATTTTATAGTTTTTGATGACAGAGAAGAATTATTGAGCGAACTAGACAATAAAAAAGGGCAATACAAAAAAGTAGAATCTCAGGAAGTCGTTTTTGTTTTTCCCGGACAAGGCTCACAGTATTTTAAAATGGGTGAACAATTATATCATCAGGAAGAAGGACTAAAAAGATATATTGATGAAGGTTTTGGAATTTTAAATAAGAAATTCAATATTAATTTTTTTGAGATATTGGGATATTATAATAGTGAATCTGTTGATCCTGAGTTGATTAATGAAACCCAATACACCCAACCCTTATTATTCATCATTGAATATGCTCTGGCAAAATGGCTTATCGAATTAGGGGTAAAACCATCTTTGATGATAGGGCACAGCCTGGGAGAATATGTTGCTGCTTGTATTTCAGGTGTATTTTCTTTTGAAGAAGGAATACTGCTTATTGCAGAGAGAGCTTTTTTAATGAATAAGGCTCCTGTTGGAAAGATGATTGCGGTAAATTCGTCTTTTGAAAACATACAAAAAATAATACCGGATACAATTGCAGTAGCAGCTATCAATTCAGATAAGATAACTGTATTATCAGGAAAGGAGGAAGACATTAATGAGTTCTTTAAAATATTGAATGAAAACAATATTAGTTCTACTTTTCTAAAAACATCCCACGCTTTTCATTCATATCTAATGGATGATATAGCAACGGAATTTGAGAATCTGTTCTCCGGTATCAATTTATCAAAACCTCAGATCCCTTATATTTCGAATCTTACGGGAAAAGTAATTTCAGAAAGTGAAGCGACTTCATCCCGCTATTGGAAAAATCAGATGCTTAATACCGTTCTTTTTGAAAAGGGCATTGAAAATACTATGAGCGGAGGAAAAGGTAAAATATTCATTGAAATAGGAATTCCTACTTTAACAAACTCAATTAAACGAAACAAATCGTATAGAAATGATACCGTTATTCAGCTATTAAGAAAATCAGATGACAATTCGGAACAAAGATTTTTTAATCAGGCTTTGGGAGAGTTATGGCAGTCGGGACTGGAAATAGACTGGACAAAGTATTACGAAAATAAAGAAGGAAGAAAAATTCCTGTTCCAACGTATGCGTTCGAAAAAAACAAATTAGATTTTCATGTCAATCCTTTCAAAAGATTTGTAGTGGGTGACAACCCTGCTTCTCTGGATTTTTTATATAAAAGAAAATGGAAAGAAAGTGCTCTTGGTACAGAAAAAAAATGGGAAAAAGGATCCTATATTGTTTTTTCTGATACCGGAATACTTTCAGAAAATATCATTGAAGGAATAAAAAATAGAAAATATCATTGGGCTGAAGCTAAAAAAAGCGATTTTCTAAAAGAAGACCAAGGTATTGATATTGAATTGGTTAAAGAATTTTTTAGCCAAATTGAAAAAGATCAGCATACTTATAACCAAATCATCTTCAATTGGGATATTCAGGACGATAGCTTTGAATCGATGCTTTCCGTTTTTAGCCTGTTTAATGTAATAAGTAAATTTCTTATTTTCAATGATAGAGTTACCCATTCAAAAATTACAGTATTGGGAAAATTCAATGACATGGAGTCTCAGGCTGTAAAAAATAAGACTTTATTATCATCGTTTAATCAACTCTATGTCTGTGCGCAGGAAAATGAAAATATTTACAGTTCACTTTTAGATATTTCGTCTGATCTATCAGGTAATGAGATCATCGATGAAATTGAGTATAATTTTTCTAATCCTGTTGTTGCTTATAAAGACGGACAAAGATATGTGCCATTTTATGAAAGAATCTCATTAGAAAAGGAGAAACGCTTTGACCTTAGCTCTAAGGTGATTTTAATAATAGGTGGAGCTGGTAAAATAGGAAAGACATTGACTCAATATTTCTATAATCAGAATGCAAAGGTGATTATCGTCGGAAGAAAAAATGTTAAAGATCTTGATGAAGAAATTAAAATTAAATTAGGAGACAAAATAGCTTATTACAGCTCAAATATTTCTAATTGGGAATCTTTTAATGCTACCATACATCATATTGAAGAGAATCATGGTAAAATCAATGGAGTATTAAACCTGGCCGGAAACCCATCCCCTGAATCCTTAGCACTTGTTGAGAACCTTGATTTAGACGTTTTAAAAGAACAGTTTTCTTCTAAAATAGAAGGAATTCAAAATTTATATAAAGCTTTTGTAAACAAGAATCCGGAATTTGTATGGGTGACTTCCAGCCTTTCCTCAATATTGGGAGGGCAGACTTTCGGAGCCTACTCCGTTTCTAATTCCTATATGGATTATTTTATTACAGAAAAATCAGATCTTAAAAGCTGGAAATGTATTAATCTGGATGGGGTTAGCGAAAATGGTATCAACGGGAGCAAGCTAATTAAGATATTTGAAGCTACGATATTTTCGCAGGTTGATGACATTCAGGTGATTACTTCCTTGAGGAATCCTAATCATTATTTATTATATGATTATAAAACAATTAATAATAGGATAGAAACAGATCCGTCAGCTAATTCTTATCATAAAAATAAAGAGTATATAGAGCCTACTTCTCCTACTGAAATGGTACTTTGTGATCTATTTAATACATTCTTTGAGCCTAAGAAAGTAGGAATAACAGATAATTTCTTTGAACTGGGAGGAGATTCATTGAAGGCAATGACTATTCTGAAGAATATTAATAAAAAATTTGATTTAAAGCTAACCCCTCAGGATCTATATACCTCACCTACAATTAAAGAACTTGCTCTCCACATAGACATGGTACTGTATGTATCACAATCTGAGGCTAGCCCGGAAAACAATACAGGCCGCCAGACAATCATAATATAAATTCAAACTTCTTATACAATTTTTAATATGTTACAATTATTAGAAGAATTAAAAATTAGAAATATTCATTTATCTGTAAAAAATGAAAATCTTGTTATTGATACCCAACACGATGTAGAAGAGGATCTTATCAATCAAATTAAAGTACATAAACAAGAAATCATCTCTTACATTTTAAAGCATAATTCTAATAGAATTACAAAACACACTTCTACCAGCCAGGATCACCCTGTTTCGGATGCTCAAAAGAGATTGTGGCTGCAAAGTATTACAGAAGAAGGCTCAAAGGCTTATCATATTCAACTTCAGGTTGATATTCCATCAGGTTGTGATGTAGATATCTTGAGATCTTCCGTTATTCAGTTAGTCAATGATCATGAAATTTTCAGAACCGTATTCAGTCTCAGTGAAGAAGGAGAAGTGAGACAGACTGTTTTAGACCGGGATAAAAACACTTTTGATGTCGGGATTGTTGATTTTAAAGATAAAAATAACGGAGAGAAGCTGATTGAGGAAAAAATAGATCATTTAAACTCAATTGCCTTTGATCTGAGTAAAGGACCTTTGCTTAGATGTATAATCTTTGAATTAAATGATAAGAGCGTATTGTCCTTTATTTTCCATCATATCATTATGGATGGAGTATCGTCTACCGTATTAAAGCAGAATATTTTTGATTATTATAACGCTTTATCCAATTCAGAAGATCTGCATGGCCCTACATTGCAGTATCTGGACTACACGTACTGGAAACAATCAAATATTGATAAAGGAAACTACAATAATTCCAGGGATTACTGGCTAAACCTGTTATCCAAAAATATTCCTGTCATCGATTTACCGTCGTCCTTATCCAGACCTCATACGGGAACATTCAACAGTTATTTTTTAAAGACAGATATTTCACCGGTATTGACTCAAAAGCTGGATGCCTTTTCAAAGCTGAACCAAGGGACATTGTATGTGGGAGTATTAAGTGTTATCAATATCCTGCTTAATAAATATACCTCAGAAAGAGATATTACATTGGGAACATTTACATCCGGGAGAAATCATCCTGATATCAATGAGATGCTGGGGCTTTTTGTTAATACAATCGTCTTAAACAGTACGATCAATCCCGAAGAAGATACATTTTCAGATATATTCAGGAAAACCAAAGAATCCTTTACTCAGGCATTTTCTCATCAGGATTATCCTTTTGATATGCTGGTAGAAGATCTGCAGTTAAAAAATAATACAGGTAGAAATCCATTATTTGATATTACGGTTGTGTTTCAGGATTACAAGAGTAATACTTCTTATGATGGTTTAGTGCCTAATGATGAAGTAGAAGAAATTGGATCTACAAAAAACGCCTTTGATCTTAATTTTGAATTTGTAAATAATGGTTCTTTTTTAACACTTATTACGACATTCAATACAGATATTTATGAAAAAGAGATGGTTTCTTCATTCATGAGCCATTTTAAGAACTTACTGGATGCTTTGGTTGATTCTCCTGATGTTGTTTTATCCGGAATAGATTACCTGGGAGCAGAAGAAAAGGAGTTATTGCTGGAGAGATTTAATGCTACAGAAGTTTCTTATCCTGAAGAGGAAACCATAGTGAGTATGTTTGAGAAACAGGTTAACATTACCCCTGATCACATCGCTCTGATTTATGAAGAGGTTAAACTTACTTACAGAGAATTGAGTGAACAATCAAACAGATTGGCCCATTATCTGAGAGAACAATATGATATACAATCTGATGATTTGATTTGTATTCAGCTGCCACGTAGTGAAAAGATGCTGATTTCAATCTTTGGGATCTTAAAGTCAGGTGGAGCTTATGTTCCTATTGACGTGGATTATCCTCAGGAAAGAACAGATTATATCTTACATGATACAAAATCCAAGATCGTTATAGACGAAAAATTCTGGACCGGATTTGAATCAGTAAAGAATGATTATTCCTCTGAAAATACGGATGCATTGATCCGTCTGTCAGATTTAGCATATATCATTTATACCTCAGGTACTACCGGACATCCTAAAGGTGTGATGATTGAGCATGGATCTCTTACCAATCGTTTAAAATGGATGCAGTCCCAATATCCACTCACAGAAAAAGATGTCCTTATTCAAAAGACCTCTTATTCTTTTGATGTTTCAGTATGGGAATTATTATGGTGGGCTATGTCTGGTGGATGTTTATCTATTTTAAAACCAAAGGAAGAAAAAATTCCGTCATCCATAATAGAAAATATAGAAGCCCATAAAGTGAGTGTTATTCATTTTGTTCCTTCTATGTTTATGGCTTTTTTAAACTATATAGATGAAAACCCGGCTTCTAAGCCAATGCTGAAAAGCTTAAAGACCGTTTTTACCAGTGGAGAAGCATTGTCTGTACACCATAAAGAACAGTTTTATAGATTATTTCCTGAAAATACTTACTTAGTTAATTTGTACGGGCCTACGGAAGCCTGTATAGATGTAACGTATTATGACTGTATTAAAGACTTAAAGTTAGTAAACATTCCTATCGGAAAACCCATCGCCAATACTCAAATGTATGTATTAGATGAGAATAAGCAATTAGTGGGAATAGGAGTAAGAGGAGAACTGTATATTTCTGGAGATGGTTTAGCAAGAGGTTATTTAAATCGTCCAGATCTTACGGAGGAGAAATTTGTAGATAATCCATTTATTGAAGGGGCAAAGATGTATCGAACCGGAGATCTCGGCCGTTGGCTGCCAGATGGCAATATAGAATATTTGGGCAGAATAGATGACCAAGTGAAAATCCGGGGTTACAGGATAGAGCTCGGGGAGATTGACGGGCAGGTTTTATCGTATAGTGATGCTATTAAAAATGCGGTAACGGATGTTAGAGAACATGAAGGAGAGAAAAATTTGGTAGTGTACTACGTGAGTGAACCTGCAATCCGAAAACGGGACTTGTCTGAATATTTAGAAAAAAAACTTCCTCGATATATGGTACCTGCCTTTTATGTGGAATTGGATAATATCCCGGTAACAAGTAATGGAAAGATTGACAGGCGTAATTTGCCTGCAGTAAGTTTTGAAGACCGCATAAAAAATGAATATGTAAAGCCGGAAACAGAACTTGAAAAACAGCTTGTAGCAATTTGGGAAGAAATATTAGGGGTAGAAGGTATAGGTATCACGGATAATTTTTTTGAACTTGGAGGAACCAGCATCAATGCCATAAGAACAATTGGTGAAATACAGAAAAGAATATCCCAATTAATAAGGGTAGAAGACTTCCTAGAGTCAGCAAATATAAGTGAACTAGTACTAAAGATAAATTCTCTGGAAAGTAAGGAGGAAAATGTTTTCAGAACAATTATTTAAAAAAATATAAAAATAAAAAATATGCAAAATTCAGATACTAATACATATTACTTGAAACTTAATGTGATCATAGAACCCTTGGTTGACTTTTGGTATGCCTGGTCTCATTTAATATCTCCGGCTACTGCGGCAATGAATATAAAGAAACGTCATTTAAGAATTATGAACTCTTATATCAAAAATTCAAAAACACATAGTTTAGCTGTTAAAAACCCAAAAATGTTAGGTGGGCCGTTTATGGATTATCAGAAAGAAAGAGTAGACGAGATTTCGAAATTGTATGATGAAACTCTTCAGAAGAGAGCTCACTTATTAGAATTGGATGAGGCACTCAGAGAACTGAATGTAATTTTACAGAGTGAGATTAAAGGCTTTTCTTTAAATAGTATGTATGATAAAATACCTGCAATACTGAAAGGATATGTTGAATTGTACTATGATCTTAATAACAATGTGAATTATAGATTAATAGAACCGCTTCTGTATCAAAGTAAATATTATGATGAATCCTGTCAATCCATTGCCTTACAGCTTATTGATGCAGATGACTCAAGATCATTTGTATTGAGTACTCCGAGATTGCCGGAAGATCATGTTATTCATTTGGAAATTCCTTTTAAATCTGAGGTAATTGATGAACTTTTTAAAATGAAAAAAGTTCCTGGAGATTACGAAAGAATAAAAAATCTTTTAAATATACCTGCTGAAAAGGAAGAACACTTTAAACAGTTTTTTACAACAGAAAAGCCTACTGAATTCCATAAATATGATGGTCCGGGTGTTAGAACAAGATACTTTGGTCATGCCTGTGTTTTGGTTGAAACAAAGAAGATATCGATATTAGTGGATCCGGTGGTAAGCTACGACGGATATGAAACAGATGTTAACAGATATACAATTAATGATCTTCCTGAAGAAATTGATTACGTTTTAATTACCCATAACCATCAGGATCATATTCTTCTGGAAACCTTATTACAACTCCGCCACAGAATAAAAACAATTATTGTTCCGAGCAGTAGTAAAGGAAACTTACAGGATCCAGACCTTAAACTCATGTTTAAAAAGATTGGATTTAATCAGGTTGTTGAATTAAATGAGTTGGAAAGTTTGCAAATGGAGAATTGTACTATTACAGGTCTGCCTTTCTTAGGAGAGCATGCTGATTTGGATGTAAGAAGTAAACTTTGTTATCATTTTTCTTTGCATAACGGGATCAGGTTGTTATTTGCTGCCGATTCCTGCAATATAGAACCTAAAATTTATGAGAAAGTAAAAGAAATGGTGGGTGAAGTAGATGTATTATTCTTAGGAATGGAATGTGAAGGAGCTCCTTTATCCTGGCTGTATGGCCCGCTTATGTATGAAAAGCTGGATCGTGAAAAAGATCTTTCCCGTCGTTTGGCAGGCTCAGATTATAATCAGGGGATGGCCTTTATAGATATTTTTAATCCTAGGGATGTATTTGTATATGCCATGGGAATGGAACCTTGGCTGGTTTTTATAAGCTCTATTAAGTATACAGATGAATCCAAAGCAATTGTAGAATCTAATAAACTATTAGAAGAATGTATATCCAGAGGGATTGTTGCTGAGAGGTTATTTGGAGAAAAGACTATAGAATATTTATAATAAGGCTATTCATCAACCTTTGCCCTTTATCAATTATCTTATATCTTAATGTAATGATTCATTCTTGTTAGTAAGCAATAGCGTACAAGTCTGATCATTATACAATAACAAAAATTACATGAAGAGTTTCATTGAAAAATTAAGAAAACATAATATTGAAGTACTATTAAAAAGTGAGGATTTGGAAGTAGTTTCATATAAAGAAAGTATTTCAGAAGAGCTTTTAGAAGAAATAAAAGCCAATAAAGACTCCATAGTTCAGTTTTTAAAAGAGAATTCTTCAGAACACAAGAAATGGGAATTGGAGGATGTCATGAGATTGTCTCAGAATCAACAATTCTTTTTTAGAAATAAATATTCTACAGTTAATTTTACGATTAGGATTGAAAAATTTGATGAAAATAATTTCGAAAATAAATTTAGGCAGTTTATCTCTAACTTTCCATTTTTACAGGTAAGATTTGAAAAAGAGGGAACTCATATTGTTCAACGCTATGTTTCCGAGCAGGAGGTAAAAATAAAAATTAAATCGGAAAATATAGAATCAAAATCTGTAGAAGAGATAGAGCTTGCAGAAAATAGATTTATGTATCAGCCTTATG
This sequence comes from Chryseobacterium sp. LAM-KRS1, assembly GCF_013184525.1. Classification (GTDB taxonomy): domain Bacteria; phylum Bacteroidota; class Bacteroidia; order Flavobacteriales; family Weeksellaceae; genus Chryseobacterium; species Chryseobacterium proteolyticum. The sequence goes on along the minus strand of NZ_JAAOIZ010000005.1, from coordinate 623,968 downwards.
ACTTGTTTGAGGGAGAAATAATAAGAATATTTATTGTTAAAACAAAGAGTACCGGCCTTGGCCAGGCGATCTTGTTTTTTGAAACGCATCATGCATTATTGGATGAGTATTCTTGTGAACTCCTTAGAAACGAGTTAAGTCTGTATTTCAATTCAGGAAAACAAGTTAATACTCAAGCTCATTATTTTAGCTTCGTAGAATATCAAAATCACTTTTTAGAGTCTAATGAAGGGCAAAGGTTGAGAAATAATCAGTTACAGAAAGTACTGGCAATTCCATTATATGAGTCAGATGAGGATATTGTTTATTTTCAGGATTTTGAAAATCAGCAATTTTTTATTACAGATGAAAATTTCTCAATTCTTTGTAGGCTTGCCCGAAAAGTAGCTTTGCCACTCAATGCATTTTGCTTGTCTCTTTATCTGAAAATTCTTAGAGACCATGCGGATTCAAAAAAGAATTTCTATGGTATTCTCAGTACCGGACGAGAAAATATGGAGTTTGGAGAAATGCCGGGAATATTAATCAATTTTATTATTTCAACATACTCTGGATCAAATGTTTATTCAATGAGGGATATATTGGCACAATATGCCAATATGGTGGAAATGAGAATCGAACAAAAAATTCCTTACGAAATCATAAGAGGGGATATAAAAGCTGCAACAAATAAAGAATTGGATAAGAATATTATTGGACAATATAATTATGTAGATCATAGTAATCAATCAAGAGAATTACCTGTTTTTGATAGATATCCGAAAGAAATAACCGCTTTTGATGGGATTAATTTAAAAAACTTCGAATATTCTAATGGCATTTTGCTTCATTTAACGTATCCATCTACAACTAGTGAAATTAATTTTTCAGGATATGTTCAGGAATTCCTAAACTTTATAAAAGCACAATAATTATCTATATGAAAAATTTTAAATTATTATACATTTTAATTTTAATTATACCAGGTATTTTTTATTCCCAATATAAAATAGAGGGTAGAATATTAAACAAGCAAAAAGAGCCTGTAAAAAATATAGAGCTTTTATTTAGAACCAGGACTATAAACACAAAAAAAATTGTAACTACTAATGATGAAGGAAAATTTGGCATAGAGCTTGAAAAAGGCTCCTACCTATTGGTTATTAAGAATCCTGAGTATAATTATTTTGAAAAGGAGATAGCTGTAAATTCTAATACCCAAATAGAGAATATAGAACTCTCCACGATATCCAAATTAATAGAAGAAGTGAAATTGACCGCTTCACCCAAAATGGTTTTGCAAAAGCTGGATAAAACAGTAGTTAACATTGAAAATAATGCACTTGCCAATAAAGGAAATACGTTTGAAACATTAAAAACAGTTCCGGGACTTGTTCTGAAAAACGATCAGATTTCAATGCTGGGAAGAGATGCCGTAAAAGTAATGGTGGATGGAAGACTGATTAATTTAAATGGTGATGATTTAAAGAACTTCTTAAAATCAATTCCCAGTGAAAGCATCAAAGAAGTTGAGGTTATTAGCAATCCTTCTGCCAAATATGATGCAGAGGGTAACAGTGGGATTGTTAATCTGGTTTTTAAGAAAGCAAAAAAGAATGCCTGGAATAATAATATAAGTTTTACAGATGATGTTGCGAAAATGAAGTATTTTCTCCAGTCCGTAAATAATAATTTTACTTATCAGAAAAATAAAATAAGCTTTTTGCTTAATACGGGGTATACTTATGGAGATAATTATGTAGACCAGAGGGCTGATATTTTCTTTTCAGAACCCTATTATCTGAAAACATTACAAAAGATTAATACCAATCAGTTTTCCGGAAGATTATTGTTGGATTATGAGGCAACCCCTAAAACAAAAATAGGATTACAGTATCTAGGAGGGATAAATAATGACTATGTAAATGACAATATCAATACTGAAGTAAGAAATGCCTTAAACGAAAGACTTTATTTTTTAAGAGGAGATGGGTTTATAAACAATAAAGTGAATAATCATTCATTCAATTTCCATGTGGATCAAAAGTTGGATACTTTAGGAAGGAAACTGAATATTGATGTAGATTATCTTCGTTATAATAGAGAGGTCAATAATACTATTTTTTCAAATAAGTATGATGCCGAAAATAACTATGAAGCACTGAATTTTTTTATTAGAAGTTTTTCAGATCAAACTATTAATAATTATAGTTTAAAGTTTGATATTGATCATCCCGGAAAGCTTATTAATCTTAATTATGGAGGGAAACTCACATTTACCAATACAGATTATACGCTCGATAATCATAATCTTTCGTCGGATAGCCCTATAGAATGGTCGGATCAGTTTAAATTTAATGAAGCGATTCAGGCGGCTTATATCAATGGGGTTCGGAAATTTGGAGATCAATGGGAAGGGCAGATCGGTCTGAGAGCAGAATATACACAAACAAAAGGATATTCTGTTACTACAAACCAGACAGATTATAATAAATATTTTAAATTATTTCCATCATTATTTGTCAAGTATAAAGCTAATGATAATAATAGTTTAATCTTTAATTATGCCAGAAGAATACAAAGACCATCTTACGGACAGCTAAATCCGGCCCGATATTTTATAAACAGCCAAATATCTTCTATGGGGAATCCTTACTTGAAGCCCTCTTATGTAGATAATTTAGAACTATCTCATACATTTAAAGGGCTTACATCAAAACTATCTTTTAATATTAATTCTAATGTATATGGAACTCTATTTAAAATGAATGATGAAACTAAAGAACAGATTGTGACTTCTGATAATTACTACAAAAGTTATGGATATTCTTTGATGGAAACCTACGAACTTAATCCATTCTCATGGTGGAAAACATATACAACCATTTTTTTGAATTATTCTCAATCCAGGAAAATAAAAGATCTCGACTTAATACTTCGAAATGGTTTCGAATTTTTTGGAGCCGTTAATAATTCATTAACTATAAATAAATCAAAGACATTAACCGCAGACATCAATTATTGGTACGGAACTCCATTTAATCAAAATTTATTTCATTACTCCAAAGCAAACTCCTTAGATCTTGCTATTTCTTATAAAACGCCTTATAAAGGCTTAAATATGAGTATTGCTGCATATGATATATTTAATTCAAGCCCACGTAGTATGATTTCAGAAAATAATGGGGTAGAACAAAAGTATATATCCTATGGAAATAATAGGTTTTTTAGGTTTTCTATTAACTACACTTTTGGAAGTGATCAGGTATCCAAGCAGCAAAGACAGTTTGGTAACGAAGAAGAAAGAGAAAGAAGCCGGTAGTTATAAAAAAAAATTAAACATGAAAGAAATATTAATTTTTACAGACCCTTTCAAAGGAAACATAATTCCTACAATAGGAATTGGTGAACAGCTTACAGAGATGGGGAATAATATTCATTATATTGGTGTTCCGGATGTTACGGACAATATAGCTAAAACATCATTTTCTTACACAACGATCTTTGAAGAATACTACCCGAGGGGAATGAAACATGAGTCAGGTAAGGTTGATGTGAATGTAATTGCCTCTATAATAAAAGGAGATTTTGATGAATTTATGAAAGACCATAATCCATCGGCTATCATTTTTACAGCATATAACCCTATAGAAGCTATCACTTTTTATATCAAGTATCAAATAAAGACATTTTTGGTTTACTGCCATTTTCCTATGGGAAATGATTTTAGTAAAAACTCTTTTACAGATAAGGTGAAAGAATGGAGCGTAGATATGTTAATGAAAAACAATAACATAGAAGCAGCTAATATTCTGATTGATTTTCTGATAAAGCAAGGGTATAAAATAACCTCCTTAAGGGATTTGATTTCTATATTTGATCATTTTCAAAACTTAATGACTTCGTCTAAAGATTTTTTAATAGAAGAGGCTACAGAACGCGATAATGATTTTTATATAGGACCGTGTATTCCACAGCAAGATATATTTGGATCACATTATGATACTTCAGGATTTAAAAAAGACATTTTAAAAAAAAGAGAAACCGGGAGGAATATAATTTATTGCTCGTTAGGTTCTTGGGCAGATCAGATAGACAAAAATAAAGCACAGACAATTATTGATACTGTTATCAATGCAATGGAACAAAGTCTTTTGGAAAATTATGTAATATATATATCTGCAGGGAATCTTTATGAAAACTATGCCAATTACTCTTCGGATAGGGTTATCATTCATAAATGGCTGCCTCAGGTAACGATCTTGGAATATACAGACATTGCCATTCTGCATGGTGGAATGGGGGGAATTAAAGAATGTGTTATGAACGAAATCCCTATGATCGTCATTCCGCTGGGGCTTGATCAATTTGAGAACGCAGACAGAATAGAGAAGAACGGACTTGGGGCTAAAATAAATGCTCATTCTCTTAATATGAAAGATTTGGCATCAATCATAAATGAAACTCAAAACGACAAAAACATGCGATTGAATCTAACAAAAATGAAATCCAGTTTTGAACAGGCTTCAAAAAATACCAGTTACATGACCTTATTATAACTGAGTTAAAACTAATAATTTAATTATGAGCATCAAGAAAAAACAACTTTTTTTACTTCATTTTGCAGGAGGTAATAAGTATTCCTATAATTTTTTGCAAAAATCAGTGGTATCAAATATTGAATTTGTTCCTATGGAATTACCTGGCAGAGGGGAGAGGTTTAGAGAAACTTTAATTACTGATAAAAAGGAAGCAATTTACGATCTTTTTGAGCAGATTAATCGAAAAAGAAATGGGGCGCCTTTTATTATTTTTGGGCATAGTATGGGGGCTATATTAGGCCTCTCTATCACTAAACTGTTTGAGGAAAATAATGACGGCCCGGATTATCTGATTGTATCAGGCAACCCAGGACCTTTGGATGATTACATTGTTCCTAATAGATATAACTTGGATGATAATCAGTTTAAATCAAAAATAGCCGAGCTAGGGGGAATTCCCAAAGAAGTTATTGAAGATAAAGAAGCATTTGATTTTTTCTCTAAAATAATGAGGGCAGATTTTGAATGCATCGAAAAAGATCAGGATTTTGAAAAAAATACTTCAATTAAAACTCCTATATATGCAATAATGGGTGACCAGGAATCTTTATCAGTAAGAATTGAAAATTGGGGCAAATTTACCAAAACTTCTTTTGAGTATTCAATTCTTGAGGGAAATCATTTTTTTATACACCAGCATAGCAATAGAATAGGAGAAATTATTAATTATTGCTTTGTTTAGTGCAAATTATACCATAAAATTTTAAATTATGCTAAAAATAAAATATAAGCATATCTTTCTGATATCAATATATGCTTTAATAAGCAGCTTGTTAAGCTTTGGTATTATATATATAATCAATAACAGTATAGCTGATAAACTTGTTATAGAAGGATATGTATACATCACATTTTTTTCATTTGTGATATATGCTTATCTATTAAATATTTTCTTTCAAAAAGAGCTGAATAAAATAACTTTCGCTATGCTTACCGGAATGGAAAAAAAGTTGTTTCAGAAAATTCTGGAAACTCCGCTAGTGAAAATTGAAAGAATGGGAACACAGAGATTCTATACAGCTGTAGAAGATATTAGAACTTTTTATTCACTACCAGGCGTTATTACTGCTGCAATTTCTTCTCTCTTAATGGTAATATTATGTATAGGATATCTTATACGCTTATCATTAGTTTCTGCTCTCATTATTATTGCAGCCATAATACTGATTGCCGGAATGTATTATTTGGTTATTAATCTGTTATCAAAATCTTTAGAAAAAATAAGAAAATATAATGAGTCATATTTTGGATTTGTACAAGATGTTGTAAATGGGTTTAAAGAATTAATGATTAGCGACAAAAGAAGGAAAAAATTACTTGAAGATTATGTTTTTAAAAACAGAAATGCAGCCTATACGCTGGATTTTAAAATCAGTTTTTCCTTTTTGTCTATAGGGCTAATCAGCCAATATGGAATGTACATTATCATAGGAGTTATTCTGTTTGCTCTACCGGAATTGGGTTGGCTGAAAAAAGAATTCGTTATACCTTATGTTCTTGTTTTATTATTTATTACCGGACCTATTAATGTCCTTGTTAATCTCCAGGATGCAGTCACAAGATTATTCGTGGCGAATAAAAGGCTCAAGAATTTCTATGAAGATTTTAAAAATGAGAAACCTGATCAAACACCAACCATTCAGCCTGCTGCTGATTTTACAAAACTAAGTTTTAAAAACATTTATTTCAATTACAAAAATGACAATGCAGATGCTAATTTTGAACTGGGCCCGGTAAATCTGGATATCAATAAAGGAGAAGTTATTTTTATTGTAGGTGGAAACGGAAGCGGGAAAAGTACCTTTATCAATATTCTATCAGGTCTTTATGTTCCGGATCAGGGCGAGATTATTTTTGACGGGAAAAAAATCGATTCAGAGAAAGACATTCAAAATCTGATTTCAGCAGTATTTACAAGTAATCACCTCTTCTCGCAAAATTATGATGATTACGAGCTCAAAGATAATGCAAACTATAAAAGATTGCTTGAAGTTTTCAAACTTGAAAATGTAGTGAAAGATGATTCTGAAGAATCTGCACGAAGACAGTTTTCCAAAGGGCAAAGTAAAAGAATGGCATTGATATTCGCATTGCTGGAAGATAAACCTATCGTGATACTGGATGAATGGGCGGCAGACCAGGATCCTTATTTCAGAAGATATTTCTATGAAGAACTGATCCCTAAACTTAAAGCTGAAGGAAAAACCATCATTGCCGTTACCCATGACGACAGATATTTCCAATATTGCGATAAGCTCCTGAAATTCGATTACGGTAAAATCGTAAAAGAAGACGTTCCCGAAAATTTCCAAAATGCTTACTTTTAATAACCCACGCTTATGAAGTTAACACTTCCCCAATTGGATATCTTTTTTGAGCAGATGCTGCATCCGGATATTCCAATCTATAACATAGGTGCCAAAATAGAAATTAAAGGTGAAATCTGTACAGAAACCTTTACAAAAGCTTATCATGAAATGATCATGCAGCATGACGCCTATCGGAGTTTTTTCCGCGAAAATGGAAACGAAGTAAGAAGATACATCTATGAAGGAGAAACCAGACCTCTGGAATGGGTAGATTTTTCGGAGAATGCGGATCCCGTTTCTGCCGCTGAAGAATATATGCAGGAAGAGTTTTTAATACCTTTTAATGTACTGGAAGACGATTATCTGTATCGGTTCGTTCTCATAAAAACTACCGGAAATCATTATTATCTTTTCTCCGTATATCACCACATTATCACCGATGGATGGGGGACATCCCTTATGTTCCAGAGACTGATTAAAAACTACAATGATATCCTGAAACTGAATGCCGTACAGGATCAGTATCCTTATGAATACAGCACTTTTGCTGCTCATGACGAAGCTTACCGGATCTCCGATGAATTCAGTAGAGATCAACAGTACTGGGCTGAAAGATTTTCCAGCCTGCCACAGGTGATCTTTAATGGAAATGAAACAAAAGATCATCGGGTTCATATTAGCGACAGAAAAGAACTGATCGTTCGCAGAAAAGATTATAACCGATTCATCGAACTCGGTAAAAAGCATAATTTCTCTACTTTTCATGGATTTCTGGGGCTCTTTTTCTTCTATTTTGGAAGAATAAACCAAAGCGATGATCTCGCAATCGGAATTCCGGTACTGAACAGAAACACCAAAGCATTCAAAAAAACGGTAGGATTGTTTATGGGAGTTTCACCTTTAAGAATGAAACTGAATGATGAGAACAGCCTGCTTGAACTCATAGAAAACACCAGAAAACAGCTGATGTCAGATTACAGATATCAGAAATATCCTCTTGGAAAAATGATCAGCGATCTGAAACTGTTCAATGAAAAGAACAGGCTTTTCAATATCACGTTCTCTTACGAAAAACATAACTATGCCGACCACTTTGATGGAACCGAGACTACCGTAATTCCTCTCACCAATAAATCCGAAAGATCAGCATTGGCCATATACGTCAGAGAATTTGATGATCATGAAGATATTAAAATAGATTTCGATTACAATACAGATTTCTTTGATGACTATTCTATAGAACAGTGTGTGCGGCATATTGATCATTTGATCGTAAACATAGAGGCATTGGCGGCCGAACCTCTGAAGAATATTTCATTCCTGTCGCAGGAAGAAAAAGAAAACCTTTTCTCATTCAATGAAAGATTCATCAGCTCCGAACAAATAGAAAGCACCGAGAAGACATTCTTGGATCTATTCAGAGAAAATGTTTCAGAATCTCCCAATAAAACAGCCATAGCAGACAACAAGTTCAGGTTGTCTTATGCTGAGGTTGATAAAATATCCTCCCGGATTGCCTGTTTTCTTTTAAATAATTATCCGGATGAAAAGGCCATCGCTGTCTTACTTGGTAGATCTGCTCATATGGTTTGTATTCTGTTGGGAATCATGAAAGCAGGGAAGGCATATATCCCTCTTGATCCTGAATTTCCGGTAAACAGACTGCAGTATATTTTGAAAAACAGTCAGGCCGGGCTTTTAGTATCCGAGGAACATATTTCTATTCATCTTACCAATATTGAAAGTGTTTTTTTAGAGAATATACTGAATACCCAGCAAGATCTTGTTCAAACCGCTGTTAAACCCGAAGATACAGCCTATATCATCTATACGTCCGGATCCACGGGAAATCCGAAAGGAGTTGAAATAGGCCATGCCTCATTGCTGAATCTGTTGCAGAGTATAAGTCAGAAACCGGGTGTACATCCTGAAGACACCTTATATTCCGTAACCACGTATTCTTTTGATATTTCTATTCTGGAATTTTTTACTCCTTTGATAAGCGGAGCCACCTTATATATGGCTGGTGATAAGATTTTGAGAGATCCTCTGGCCACAATACAGGAGATTCTGAAAGTGAAACCTTCCATTATCCAGGCCACTCCCAGCTTTTTCAAAAGACTGATCAGTTTAGGCTGGAAACCCGATTCTGAACTAAAAATACTTTGTGGAGGAGATTTAATTAATAATGATTTGATTGAAGAATTATTAATATCCTGTAAAGAACTTTGGAACATGTATGGGCCTACGGAAACTACCATCTGGTCTTCAGTCAAAAAGATCGAACATGGAACATCTCCCCAGAATATCGGACAACCTATTAAAGAAACCTCTTTCTATATTTTGGATGCTAACCTGAATCTCTTACCTGTCAATAATCTTGGAGATATTTACATTGGGGGTAAAGGATTGGCAAAAGGATACTATCATAATGAAGCTTTATCCCTAGAAAAATTTGTGAAAAATCCTTTCAGAGAAGGAGAGTTTATCTATAAAACAGGTGATGTAGGACAATGGAACGAAAACGGCGAAATCATTTTCCTGGGAAGAAGTGATCATCAGGTGAAGATAAAAGGCTACAGAATAGAACTTGGAGATATCGAAAACCATCTGAATACCATTGAAAATATTGAAGATTCCGTAGTTGTAGTTAAAGAAATAGAAGGTGAAAACCATCTGGTAGCTTACCTGAAAACAGGTGCTCAGATTGAAATGTCCGGTGTACATGAAAAGCTACAGGGAATGCTTCCTTATTATATGGTTCCCCATTTTATTTTTATGATTGAAGAGTTTCCTCTTACTCCCAATAAAAAAATAGACAGGCAACAGCTTTCATCAAAGGAACTTCCTTCGGATGAGCCGGTTAAAAATCAAGAGATTGAAGATCCGCAGCTGGTACAGCAGCTGAAAAATATCTGGAGAGACGTTCTTAATACGAAGGAAGATATTCAGGATGAAGACAACTTTTTTGAATTAGGTGGGCATTCTATGCTGGTTACTAAGCTGATTAACAAGGTAAACAGAAAGTTTTCCGTTCATTTATCCATGAAAGAAGTGTTTGAAAATCCCGGTTTACATTCTCTATGTCAGGTTATTCTTCAGGAACATAATGGCGATCATAGGATTACACATGCACCCTATCAGGAGGTTATCAGGGTAACTCCGGCGCAGAACAATATCTGGCTGGCATGCCAGAGAAAAGGAGCTTCTCCGTCGTATAATATGTTCATGGAGTTCGATGTAGCCGGAACGGTAGATATTGTACTGCTGGAAAAAGCAGTCAGACATATTATAGCGGCCAATGAAATTTTAAGAACAAATTTTATACTGAAAGACGAAACCGTTAGTCAGAAAATTAATTCTGCAGAACATACCCATTTTGCATTAGAAATTAATGAAGTTAAGAATGAAACTGAATACAGACAGACCGTTGATGCCTGCAAGAGCTATTGCTTTGATCTTGAACAGGAACTGCTGCTTAAAATGATGATTCTGAAAGTAGAAGAGGAATACAAAATTCTTTTTCTTACCCATCATATTATTTTTGACGGCATCTCTACAGGTCTGTTTATAAAGCAGTTGGTATCTCTTTATAATGAATACTCGGCCCACAGAGTAGGATTGATGCCTGAAATTCAGTTCAGAGATTATGCGTACTGGTATTATCAGAATACAGACCTTGAAAAAAATGATACTTTCTGGAAAAACTATACCAAAGCCTATGAGTATGAATCTTTTTTAAAGAAAGAATCTATGATCGTAGATTCCTATGATGGAAATGTATTGACTATTTCTCTGGATAAGGAGGTGAGCAAAGGATTGACAGATTTAGCCAAAGAAATGAAAACCACTCCCTATCTGTTAATGTTAACATCGCTATTGGTGTTTTTAAGAAATATATCGGGCAAAACAGATATTTGTATAGCAACGGTAGATTCGGGAAGATCTCTACCTCAGGTACAGTCGCTTCTGGGAATTTTCATTAAAAGTATACTGCTGAGAGTGAAATTCGGAGAAGAAAAACTCGATGAAATGCTTCAGAAAGTAACCGGAGAATTTTTGGAAGTGACAAAATATGAAGAAGTTTCCGACTATTCTTTTTTGAAAAATAAGGTAGATATTCTTTTTGTGGCTCAAAATCCGGAATTTAATTATCATACCATCAGCGATTTTGCAGGTTTTTCATTGGAAACAGTTCCTCAGAGTATGGTTTACAACAAATTTCCTTTTATTATGAATGTCATCAGCGAGATGGAAGAAATACATCTTGAAATCAGTTACAACAAAAGCCTGTATAAAGATCATGTCATTGCAGATTTCTCGCAAACCTATGTGGAGTTTCTGAAATACCTGTCAGCATTAAAAGCTGATGTGGAATCGGAATATAAAAACTTTTTCTACAGCAAAAATTCCGTGGATATTGATTTTGATTTTTAAATATTCATAATCAGAAGAAGAAAAAAAAATATAAATAACATAAACAACATAACATAAAAATTAATAATTCTTATATGAAGACCCCAAAAGTAATTTTTTTACTGCTTTTCATGGTATCCTCATTTCTGTTTGCCCAGAACGGAGAACCTGCTATTCAAAAAACAAAACCATTTTTCGATGTTGAGAATCTTAAAGACGATAAAACAATAGAATGGGGGTATCTCACCGTTCCTGAAAACTGGATGGCCAAGTCTGGCAAAATAAAAATAGCATTTACTGTTCTGAAGAAGAGAAAACAGTCGTCCCAGAAACCTTTACTCTACATAGAAGGTGGCCCCGGACAATCAGGGGTACAGACCTTCGGATATTTTCGTGATCATCCGCTGAGAGAATACTCGGATATTATATTGATAGACGCAAGAGGTGTCGGGAATTCTCTGCCTAGACTCTGCCCGGAGCTGGGAAATGAAATATTTAAAATTTTATCTTCCAACGAATCTTCTTCCGCTGATGAAAAAAACAGGTTATTTGCTACGATGAACTGTAAAAATGAGCTGATCAGAAAAGGAATTGATCCGGCAAACTACAGCAGTGTCAATGTGGCTAATGATCTGCATGCCCTTAAAAATGCATTGCACTATGATAGCTGGAACGTTCTTGGAGTTTCATACGGCACCTATATATCACAGGTGTATGCAAATGCCTATCCTCAGGATTTTAATAAAATGATTCTGGATTCTCCTGTTGATCATATTTCCGAATATTATAATAAGATCAATGAACATTATATGCAGGTATTGAGCATCTTCTTTGAAAAATGTAAACAAAACCCTGTCTCCAATAAGAAATTTCCAAACCTTGAAAAAACATATTTTGAAGTCATAGCAGATCTGGATAAAAGACCATTAACGGTAAAAGTTCCGGAAAAATTGCTGAAAAAAGGAAGTTTTACTTTTAATAGTGAAGATTTTAAAATTGTCATTCATCAGGCTTTATACAACAAACAGCTGACAGAAGTACTGCCCGTTATCATTACTTTATTTCATGAAAGAAACGCTGAAGCATTGAGTTCCGTAGTAGGTGTTTTCTCCGGCGCATTCACCGCATTGGATTTCGGAACCTATTACAGTATGGTGCTCAATGATGCCGTACCTTATAACTCCGTAAATTATTATGACACTGCTGCCGCGAAATATCCAGGTTTAAAGGGAGGTTTGTCATTTTACAGAGCAGATTTCTTAATCAATAATCAATGGAATCGCAAAACTTTGCCGCAGAATGTATTGGATTATACAAAAATCTCCAAAATACCCACGCTTATTTTAGCCGGGGAATTTGATCCCATTACCCCGGTTTCAAATGCACAGTCATTATCAGAACTGTTGAAAGGAGATCTCATTATATTTAAAAATGAAGGACATGCTCTGGGATTCACAGAAGAAGGAAGCGGATTTATCAATAAGTTCATTAAAGATACCTATCAGAGAAATCCTTCCAAAATCATGAGTACTTATAACACCAATTTTGTGACCGATATTCATATTAATCCGGGAGTTGCAAAGCTGGCCATGTTTATAGGAAATGGTTTCGATCCGTTGACACTGGCACCATTGGTTATTGCTTACCTGATTATGATTATCGGAATTGTTTATTTCTCATTGCATTTCTTTAAAAAAGGAAGAAAGGAAAGTGCTTTAAATCAACTTTTCTATGGTCTGTTGATCGTATCCTGCATCATGGCGGTTGCCCTGATGAGTGGGTTTCTCTATGCCATCAAAGACTCAGCCGGCAGCAACTTCTTTATCTGTGCGTTCGGAGTGAAAGAAAAATTCAGTTACCTGTTTTCCCTTCTTTATGTACATATTGCAATGGTTGTTGTTCTACTTTTATTGTCATTCAGAATCATGAAATACAAACATAAGGTGGTGATTGCAGCAATTATATTTTCCCTGTTGTTAATCTTGTTTTACTTCTATTACTGGGTTTTTTTTAATTAAAATTATTTTATATGAAAATTGTACAAAGTTTTTGGTCTAAACCAAGTTATAAAAAGAAAAATGCAAGTCCCCATGATCGGAATAATGGAGGCTGGAACGATAAAAAATACAACTATTTTAGCTGGACATTAAGTTGTCTGCAATTCAGAAAATTTTATGACCAGGTAGAACTGGTTACCGATGAAATAGGATATGATATCTTAATCAACAAATTAAAGCTACCTTATACAAAGGTAGATGTGAGTCTTGATACGCTTAATGATTACCATGAACGCTTGTGGGCATTGGGGAAAATATATGCATTCAGTATTCAGGACGAACCCTTTTTGCATGCGGATGGTGATGTATTTGTATTTAAAAAACTGGATAAATCTTTCGATGATTCTCAGATTTTAGTACAGAATGTTGAATTTGGATTTCAGTCATACACCGATTTTTATAATGAAATGAAGGGGTATTTTACCTATATACCGGAAGAAATGAAGCATTACTTTAATACATTTAATAGAATTGATGGAGTAAATAATGGTATTGTCGGAGGTAATGACATCCCTTTCTTTAAGCGATATACTCAAAAAGCCTTCGAGTTTATCAATAAAAATGTTGATCATTTGTCTAAAATTGATGTAGGCTTTTTTAATATTATTTACGAGCAGGCACTTCTGCATTCAATAGCCAACAAAGAAAATTCGGATATCAGATATTATCTCGAGAATGTTAATCGCCAGTTTGATGGGATTTGTGATGTTCTGGGAAGCTCAAAAGAGCGTTCTTATCTCCATGCGCTTGGAGTCTTTAAAAGTGATGATATGCGCTCTCAACAGGTAGAAGATTTGGTGAGAAAAGAATACCCGGAATACTATAATAATATAATTGATCTACTTAAAACCTATCAGATATGAAACTGGAACCAGCATTAGATATATTAGATGAAATCTTAAATCTAAGTCTTGCAGATTTAAAAAAGCAGGCAGAAAGAAATCGGGAAAACCTGAAAGGAAATTACTTGATATCCGGTAATATTGAGAATATAGAATTTGGGATAACCGGATATTTGTTCTTCTTATTGGAGCATTACAAAGAAAAAGAAAGTCCCCGATTATTAGAAAAAATAGAAAGACTTACCTTGGAACTGATTGCTTATTGTGATCAGGCAATTACGGCAAACTATTCCCTATACACAGGAAGAGGAGGAGTAGTCTATTTCCTGCTCGAGCTCTATAAAGAAAATGGTAAAGCGGTTTTTCTTGAAAATGCAGTTAAATTGATAAAAGAGTCGGAAAATGAATTTTTAGACTCAGTTTATACTTCCGATTATTTTTTAGATGGACGGGCGGGAATGATATTCATTCTTCTTACCCTGTTTAAAATAAATAAGTCAAAAGAAACAGAACAACTTATTAATACCTATCTTAATATAGTTCTGGACAACAGCATTCTGTCATCAAAAGGAATCTCATGGATTGCAAAAGAAGAAATAAATATAGAAAACTCATGTGATTTTGCGCGGGGAGCTTTAGGAGTATTGTTTACACTTAAATATATAGATTCGGTATCTGGAAATGATAGCCTATCCTTTTATATTACACAGACGGAAAAATATATTGAAAATGGTATCCGGAATCTCAATGAAGATATTGTTTTGGATCAGTATCAGTTTATTTCTGTGACCGAAAAAAAACATATTCTCACAGTTAATTCTCATAAAGAAGACTACATCAGGATTTTTAAATTCTTATCAGATAATAAAGAAACGGAAGTCTTGGGAAATAATTTACCGCTGCTTTTGCTTCTTTCCCCATCAGTGAACAGCCCGTTTATTTCACTTGTCCGAAATATATTCGACGGTGAAAATACAGCAGGTCAGACAGATGAAATTACAGGATTTGAAGAAGGTTTTCTCGCAGGAAAAATGGGAGTTGCTTATGCGGAGATAAGGAACAATAAACAGGTTACTGACGACTCTGGAAAAAAAGAATATACACTGTCATTGGAGGTTCCTTCCGGAGAAGATTTTATATTCAGAAAGAGATATCCTAAGT
Source organism: Chryseobacterium sp. LAM-KRS1 (assembly GCF_013184525.1). GTDB lineage: Bacteria > Bacteroidota > Bacteroidia > Flavobacteriales > Weeksellaceae > Chryseobacterium > Chryseobacterium proteolyticum. Next base: position 608,603 of record NZ_JAAOIZ010000005.1, on the reverse strand, counting down.
TTTATGAATTTACGAAAGTAAATTTTCCTGCAGTCCATCATAAAATATTAATGGCCATAACAACAGATAATATTCATATCCTTGCCAATATTTTGCTGATTATAGAGACCGATTCGTATGTTGAATTGTTTAAAGACCTCTTATTCTGGGAAGAAAATAAAAATCTCTTTTACAGTTCCATGATGAAAAATAATAATTGGGAAAGATTTTCAGATATAGTAGCCTTTAGAAATTCACTTTTCAACAGATTTGAGGATCTGGGAGATGCTGTTTTAGATGTACCTCTTCAGCTAAGTTCTAAAGCGAAAATCATAAATACAAAATGGAATTGGTCATCTGATGATATGTATCTCTTGACTTTAAACATTATAAAGCCTCCTGGTGCTTTTGCAATAGTTCTCACTCCTTCTTATGACAGTAAAACGAATTATACCACTGAAACGGTTCTTAATATTGAGGAAGCAATACTGAGAGCATTAAGTAACCCTAAGACCACAAGAAAAGTATGCGCGGAGTTTAAGTTTTACTGTCTGTCTCAGCCTGATGAGGCAGTTGATATGGTTGTGAAATATACCCATTCAAAAGATAAAGCAGATCTCATTGAGAGGCTGGATTATCTGGTCATTAGAACTATTAAGAATTTTGTTTATAATGGCTGTCTGGAGTTTGTGGAATGATGAAGCGGAAGTTTTATTTCAGTATGTTTTTTAAGTGATACTATATTTTACTATAAATTAGATGGGAAAAATATTGTTTTTTGTTGCGTATTTTGGTAAGCTACCTTGGTATTTTCCATTGTTCTATCAATCCTGCATTGATAATGAAGATACAGAGTTTTTATTTATTGGTGATAATTTTAATAATTTAATAGAGTCAGAAAATATAAAAAAAATTAATTATTCACTTGAAGATTTTAATAGCCTTGCATCGTATAAGTTAGGAATGAAAGTTCACATAAAATATGGATATAAGATTTGCGATTTCAGACCTTCATTCGGCGTTATTTTTGAAGACTTTATCAAGAATTATGAATTTTGGGGAATTTGTGATATAGATGTTATTTTAGGAAACATCAGAGGGTTTTTGTCACAAGATATACTTAATAATTATGATTTTATTTCTACTACACCTGAGTATCCTTCTGGCTATATGTCTATTTACAGAAATATTCCTTTGATTAACAATTTATATCAACAGAGTTCTTATTTAAGACAAATTTTTACTGAAGACAAAAACTTTATGTTTGATGAATGTGGAGGGTGTTATACTGAAGTAATAGCAGGGACAAATATTCTTGAAACAATTTCAGAGACTGATTCTATTCATCACTTATTAGAGAGAAATAAACACAATATAAGATGTTTGTTTGAATATTACTCAATAGGAGGAGTTCCCGGAAATATAAAATATAATAAAGGAATTCTTTCTTATAAAGATGAATTTGAAATACTAATTTATCATCTAAGTGATTATAAAAAGAATTTATTTACTGATAAGAATATAAAAAATGAAATTTTTGACAGCTTTATCATTCATCAATATAGCATAGTTCCTAATACATTTAAGCTGAGAGTAATTGGTAGAATTAATGATTTTTATGTTCAAATAAAATTCAAACTACTTCATTTCTTTGATAAAATTATGATGGCTGGAAGGAAAAATATACCTAAAGATCTAAATAATGGGACTTATAACTATATGGGTCAGAAATTTGAAATTGTTAATGGAAAAAAGCATACAACTTTTCAATTGGCTTTTTTGCGTGGAAGAATTTTAAAATCATTTTTTTTTCAAAATTTTTATTACCTAAAAGAAGCAAATCTTTATTTTTTCCAAAATAACGATGGAATGGAAGTATTGAAAAATGACGGAACACCCTTATTTTATCAAAAAGGTATGTAAATATGGGTATTTTTATGATCTTTTATAAAATCGATACAAACTATAAATAATGATTAAAATTATACAGTCATTTTGGAGTGGCCAGCAAAATATTGAGACTAGCAACTTTGGATGGGCTTCTCCCAAATTTCATACTCTAAGTTGGATTTTAAGCTGTGTTCAGCTTTCAAAATTTTATGATGTTGAACTATATACTGATAATGAAGGATACGAATTTTTAATAAATAAATTGAACCTTCCATATAAAAAAGTTCATATTGTTTTGGATGAGCTTAATAGTTTCCACAAAGATTTTTGGGCACTTCCTAAAATAAAAACATATAGTCTTCAACAAGGCCCCTTTCTTCATGTAGATGGTGATGTTTTTATCTGGGGAAAATTTCCTGATGACCTCTTAAAATCTGGGGTAATCTCACAAAATCTGGAAATAACAACGGATTATTATCGTACTATGTGGAAACGCATCCAGCCGCATTTGTATTTTGTTCCTGAAGAGATAGAGGGGTATGTCACTCATCAAAACAATTTTGCTTGTAATATGGGAATCTTTGGAGGGAATGATTCAAATTTTTTACAAAAATACGCTGCAAAATCTTTTGAATTTGCAGAAAAAAATAAATCGCTACCAAAATATGTGCATGCTGGAAACTTCAATATATTTTTTGAACAAGTATTATTGTTTGAAATGTTGATGAGAGATCAAAAAGAAAGCAATTATCTTTTTAATGAAACTTCTTTTGATAATAATTATGAAGGATTTGGAAGTTTTGATGAGGTTCCACTTAAACGCAAATACTTGCATTTATTGGGGGATTATAAAAGAAGTAAAGAAGTTTGTAAACAAATGGAGAGTTATGTTTTAATGCATTATCCGGAGTATTTTAAAAAAATTATAGATCTCTTTCCCAATGATTATAATTGGCTTATAAAAATTAAAAACTACGATTTTTCATTTTCAGAGAATGTACGAAGAATACAAGGTTTCGTAGAATATCACCGTAACGAAATAGAATCAATTAAAATAGAAAATAGGAATGAATATTTATTCAATAGAAACCTTGCATGTATAAGTTCTCAATATAACCTTTTGAAATTTATCCAAGATGGTGAAGATTTTTATATTAAAAAATTAAAAAAAAATTATATAAAAGTCTTTGAAAAGCAATCTGAAAATTTTGATGCAGAGTTAATTATTGATGAAATTGATGATGAACAAATGAGGATTTCTATAGATGAAATAGACTCTATAATTTTGGAAAAAGCTTCATATGGGATAGCATATAGTAAACTAAAGAACGAATTATTTGAAATGCTTGATCAGGATGCTGTTCAAATGATTCAGGAATTCAATAATATGATTGATGAAAGGCTAAGTTATTATCTAAAAAATAGAATCATTTTGATTTATGATATAGAGTAATTTTTTAATTTAAACCGGAAATAATAAAGCGTAAGCCGAAAAGCTAAAGAGTAGGCATTTATTTAATAATATTATAATTATTATGAAAAAGATTAATTTAAAAACAATTAAGAAAAGTTTATCAAGAAATGAATTGAGAAAGATTCAGGGAGGATCAGGTTGTTTAGGACCATGGTGTCTCTGTGGATATCCGCGTACTTGTTAGTTTATTACTTTTGGATTAGAAAAAGTATTTCATTCAAATTATATTGATCGTAATTTGTATTTGTAAACTTAATAACCGGATTAGATTTTATCTAATTCGGTTTTTTTTAAGTAAATTTTCACTTATAAAACTAAAATTTAATTTGGAGAATTTAAGAAAATTACATGTTCAATTGAAATTTATCCAAAAACATTATATTAATACCCTTAGTCTTCTTGAAAGAGTTTATTATCTTTGTGAATAGCTACTACCTTATTTGGAATACAATTTTTATTTAAAGATTGTTTTTTTGTAAAACCTAATTTACTTATGATTCCCATATTTCGTTTGGGGCAACCATGAAAAAAGTAAATCCTTTACTATGTTAATCAATTAATTTCCTTTTGAACAGAAGAGATGCTTTTACAGATTTCAGGATGCGGAAGAATCAGCCAGACCCTTTTTCTTTCAAATAATAATGCTAATTTTATGCGTTTATTGACGATGAACTTATTGCTATGAATGTATCCATACAAAATAATAGTGCAGTTGAAAAATTAGCTTTACAGAGAGCAGATGGTTTGTATCCTGCTGCTATTGCAGTAACTCAGCACTCGCTGGCTCACTTGAAAGAAATACGACATTCTTTTTTGCATCAGGAAGAACTGGACTTTTTTGGTACATTAAAGTTACCTAAAGTTCAGCACAGTTATTTGCTGGGTAGATACGCTGCCAAAACTGCATTAAGTGCATTTATGAATGAAGTTGTTTTACCAGATACAAAAATAGTTTCCGGAATATTCCAGCAGCCCGTTCTTCATTTATCCGGAGCGGGAAATATCCAATTAAGTATTTCTCATACTACAGAAATGGGGATAGCTGTGGTATTTCCGGAAGGACATCCGATGGGGGTAGACGTAGAAGCTGTTAGTGCAGAGCAATCAGATACCATTAAAGGAGTTATTACTCCTCATGAGAAAGATAAGCTTTTGGATATTGATGGTGATGAAAACAAAAGTCTTACTGTTTTATGGACGATTAAAGAAGCCCTGTCCAAAGTCCTGAAAACCGGTCTTATGACTCCTTTTCATTTATATGAAATTGAGGATATTGAGCATAAAGGAAACGTTATCGTTTGCAACTTTATCAATTTTCCTCAATATCAATCCATATCCTGGGTGTCAAAAGGACATGCATGGTCCATTGTATTACCTAAAAAAAGTAGTTTGGATACAGCAGTGATTTCACGATTGTGTTTGTAGAACAGTTATTTTTTCTTTGACTTTTTCTCTTTCTTTTTGTACCAAAGATAAGTAGCCCGTTGAGATGAGCTATCCGGTTGCCCAGCCTGGTCTTCGGAAGTACTCTGGCCTTTACTGTTAATGATCCTCTTTTTGGTATGGTCATTCAGCTCCATATTGATAATAGCGTTAATCTCCTGCATGATTTTTTTATCCTTTATAGGAAAGGCAACTTCTATTCTGCGGTTGAGATTCCTGCTAAGCATATCTGCCGAAGAAAGGTAAATTTTTTCTGCTCCATCATTGTGAAATCGATAGATACGGGAGTGTTCAAGATAACGGTCTACAATCCTGTAAATCTTGATGTTTTCCGTATAACCTTTAATTCCCGGCAACAGAGTGCAGATTCCCCTCACAATAAGGGTAATTTCAACTTTTGCGTTGTTGGCTTCGATCAGTTTACTGATAATTTCCTTATCATTAAGACCGTTGATCTTCATGAATACTGCTCCTTTCTTGCCATTCTCAACATTTTGTATTTCAATATCAATATGCTGTAGGATATTTTCTTTCAGATTAAATCCTGCGACCCATAAATTAGAAATAGGGTAATTTTTTTCTTTGGTTTTAAAAAACCTGAATACCTGCTTCAGATCATCCGTATATTCTTTTTGAGAGGTGAAAAAGCCAAAATCGGTGTATGTTTCTGCTGTATTTTCATTGAAATTTCCTGTTGATAGGTAAGCATAATTCTTTGTCTTTCCTGCATTTTTTAAGGTTAATAGAGCCACCTTGGCATGTACTTTAAGATTAGGCATACTGTAAATGATCCTGATTCCGGCCCTTTGCATTTCATTGGCCCAGAAAAGGTTATTATTCTCATCGAATCTGGCTTTTACCTCAACAAAAACAGTTACTTTTTTTCCATTTTTTGCAGCGCTGATAAGAGCATTAGCGATGAGAGACTGTGAAGATATGCGGTACAGGGTTACTTTTATTTCCGTTACATCTTTATGAATAGCAGCCTCGTTAAAAAACTGTAGAACATAATGATAAGATTGATATGGGAAATGGAGCAGCTGGTTTTCTTCACCAATGACTTCAAATATTGATTTCTTGGTTTCAAACGGAAAATATTTCAGCGGTGGGAAATTTTCGTTCTGAAGATCCGGAAAATTGGGATTAGGAAACTTAAACAGATCAAAAAAATTATGATGAGTGCCACCTTCAATCATTTCGTAGTCCTTCAGATGGAATGCATTTTTACATAGCTTTCTCATTTCTTCAGGCATATTAAAATCATACAGGAATCTTGTAGATGAACCCGATTTTCTTTCCTGCAGTTTCTTTTTGATCTTGGAAACCAGATTTCCGCTAGCTTCGTCCTCAATCAGGTAATTTTCATCCCGGTTAAGTTTAATAGCAAATGCTGTAGAGGTTTTCTGGTCAGGGAATATATAATGCAGACATTTTTTAATTATTGTGTCTATGGATATGATGTAATTTTTTCCTTTTACAGGGCTCAGTAATTTATACCGGTTCAGCTTATCAGCTGGTATATTGATGTAACAATAAGTGATTTCGCCATTTGTATTTTTTAGCCGGATCAATAAGTAAAGCTGCCTGTTATTTAAAAAATACTCCTGATTTTCGTCTTCTGACAAATAAACAATTTGGATATAAGAAAGGATGGTTGTTTTAAAGTAACTGTCGATCTCCTCTGTATGCAGGGGGAGCAACGGCTGGTTTTCGTAATAGATGATCTTATTTTCCTGAAGTTCCGGGATAATCTGCTTTTTCCATATCGAACCGAATGTATTCTGCTGGCGGTTAATTTCCTTATTAACCTTCTCAAACAAATTGCTTTTTTCAGGAATAGAATGAAGATCGCTGATCTTTACCCTATAAAATTCATCAAGATTAGAAGAATGAATGGCAAGGAATTTTATTCTTTCATACAGAGGATTGGTTTTATCAGCCGCTTCCTGTAAAACACAGTCATTAAAAGATAACCAGGACAATTCGGATGGAAATATATATTTTTTAGGCATTTTATAATTGTTGAAGTCAAATATAGATAAGGATGGATTCAAGTTTTAGTTTAGAAAATCCTCTTTCAAAATTTCATTAAGCGATATTGAATGTGAAATTAATACAATTTTTAATATCAAAACCATAATTCATGGTTAGTTTGCGAAATATTAATACTGGAAATTAGATAAGACCCGGTTATTGTGATAAAGCAAAATATAGGTGATCTTAAATATTGATTCCTGATCAAAATAGACATGAAATGAGGCTGAATATGTACAAATACAGGGATAAGCAATAGAGAAAAAGCGTAATCGTTAGCGCTTGATTATTAAATAATCTATTGAATCTATATTTTAAATTAAAAAATAATAGCTAAATTCACTTTTTAACAAAAAGAAGATGAAGCTTAATCATATCAATTTAGTTGTTGCCAATGTTGAAAAGACAACAAAATTCTTTCAGACCTATTTCGGTTTTAAATGTGTAGATGTAAAAGGAGATTATATCGTTAGTGTATTAAAGGGAGAAGGTAATTTTACACTGGTATTGATGAAAAACCGAGAAGGAACTCCTGCTTACCCCGAAGCCTTTCACATAGGATTTATGCTGGACACCATAGAACAGGTTAATTATATATACCAACGTTTAAAAACAGGAGGTATCGTAGGAGAACAGGAACCCCGCAAAATAAGGGATAGCTTTGGTTTTTATTTCAGCTATGAAAACCTGATGATAGAGGTGGGGCATTATTATGAATAGTTTTTAGTTTGATTAAGGTAGAGGTTTTTAAGATTTTGATTTTGTGAATCTTATACGAATGTTTTAGATGATAGGTTGAATGGAATCCGGAAAAACTAAAAATTTAAAATAGAAAACAATAATAAAAACAAACACATTCAGATGAAAAAAGCGTTTATGTATTTTTTGCTGGTCATTTTTATGACGTCGTGCAGGAGTACTTCTGTGGAAACAAATTTAACAAATGACATCAATAAATTGATAGATGGCAAAAAAATGGACATAGGAGTTTCTGTCAGAAATAATGAAGGAAATGAATTAGTTAAGATTAATAATGATAAGAAATACAGGCTATACAGTGTATCAAAATACTTTTTAGGTCTTTATATTTTACATCTTGTAGATCAGGGAAAGATGAATCTGAATCAACAGGTTGTATTTTCTAAAGAAGATTTAAGACCAGATACCTATAGCCCTCTGAGAGATAGTATTCCCCAGGGGACAACAATGTCTCTTAAACAGTCCGTCTCTTTTATGCTTAAACGTAGTGATAATAATATATTCGATAAGCTTGCGAATCATGTTCCCGGAAGCTTTGGCGGCCTCAATACTTTTATCCATGAAATTCACATGGGAAATCCGGGAGATTTCAGTATTATGTATGATTATACCAGTCCTTTAAAAGACTTTGAATCAAATAGGATTACCCCTGGTTTTGCTACAAAAATCCTTTATCAGGTTGAAAAGAAGAAAATATTATCTCACGAAAGTTTTGATCTGCTAAAAAACGGAATGGAACATTCGGTAACAAATACCAGAATACAGGGATTGATACAAAATAAAACAAAATCATTTCATAAATCAGGAACATCAGGCAGGGACAATGGTGTGCTCCGGGCATGTAATGATATTGGAATTGTAAATCTTCAGGATGGTAAATCTTTCAGTATTGCCGTATTTATATCCGACTCCCATGAAGACAATAAGACCAATGATGATGTAATAGCAAAAATAACGGACTTAGTGTATAGTAAGTTGAACAAATAAATGTTCATGTACTTTATGTGTCTGATTTGTATGTTTATGGACGGACTTTAACACTGTACTTTTCTTAAATTATTTCCCGTAAAAATAATGGCCATATATTGTCTTTGAATTGTTCACGGAAAATGCCAAAATGCCCGATAGTATCAGTATTAAAATCTTTTGGAACCAGATGAATTCTGGTCAGATCTGCGCTTTCATATTTTTTACTGAGCCAGTCAACGGCTTTTCTGGGGGCAAAATGATCATCTTCAATGCTAACAGAAATTAAAGGGGTTGTGATGTTTTTGAAAAATAGATCCTGCTTCGGAATATGATCAAAAAGATAATTAGGCGACAAACACCATTTTCCCCATTGTTTGGCAACATTCTTAGGTAAATTTTCCATACCGCTGATTCTTTTGGAGGGAAGATAATTAAAAAAGTTGATTAGTAGAGGAAACATCGCTTTCCAATAAGTCCATAACTTATATTTTTGAAACCCTTTCCAGAATTTCCAGTATCCGCTCTGGGCTGCGACAAGAATAATTTTACCAGCCTCTGTGGAAGATGATGATAACCCGATAAGCTGACCTCCGATACTGTGCCCCAATAAAATGATATTCTGGTCCGGATAATTCTTTTTAGTGTATTCCGTTACAGCATGCAAATCGGTTTTTCCCCAGTCTGAAGCACCATTATTCAGTTTTTGAATAGGCTTTTTAAGAGATTCTCCTATACCAAGGTAGTCAAAAGTAATGACTGAAACTCCATGATCAGAAAGGAACTGCGCAAACTTTTTATAATAAGATTGTTTTACTCCGGTGGCTGATGATATGATCAGAATATTTTTACTGTCAGGAATTTCGTAAATATGGGCAGAAACACGATACCCTTCATTGGTTTTGATTTCTACTGTTTTCATCATATTTGGTTATGTAGTTTGAATAAATAATGATTTCTCATTATTAAGAGGTTTTTGATAAAATAGTGAATAAAAATTTTTAATAAATGTAAGCCATAATTTTTTTAATAAGAGAAGAATTGCCTTGATTTTAAGTGTTATACATAATTTTTCTTGAAAGTAATCTCCGAAAATACTATTTTTAAAATCCGTATCATTTCAAATAACTATTTCAAACAACGAGTAACGAATATGCACGAACTATTACCTTTCATGTTAGCCTTGATTATAGCAATTGTATTGATCGAAATGTTGGCTGAAAAACTGAGAATTGCATATCCCATACTTCTTGTTGTTGCCGGACTGCTGATCAGTTTTATTCCCGGGCTGCCAGGCATACAGATTGATCCGGACCTTATATTCTTTATTTTCCTGCCGCCTATTCTCTTTGAAGCTGCATGGAGTATTTCATTTAAAGAAATGAAAAAGTGGTGGCGGATCATTGGAAGTTTTGCGTTTCTGGTTGTATTTTTTTCCGCGCTCACAGTTGCATTGATATCTAATTATTTTATTCCGGGTTTTACCCTTGCATTAGGTTTTCTGTTAGGAGGAATTGTATCGCCTCCCGACGCGGTTAGTACGGGAGCAATAATGAAGTTTGTGAGAATTCCAAAATCCACCTCCGCAGTTCTGGAAGGTGAAAGCTTACTGAACGATGCCTCATCGCTTATTATTGTCCGCTTTGCTTTAGTAGCTATAGGAACGGGACAATTTATTTTCCAGACGGCGATTACGGATTTCTTCTGGATGGTTATAGGAGGAATAGGAATCGGACTTTTAGGAGGATGGCTTTTTATTCAGGCTCATAAAAGACTGCCTACGGATGCACCTTCAGATATTGTATTTACACTGGTGGAATCCTATCTGCTGTATTGGGTGGCTGAACAGGCACATAGTTCAGGTGTGCTGGCCGTAGTCGCTGGTGGATTGTTTTTATCCACCCGGAGGCTCACTTTTCTCAGTAGCGCCAGCAGGATCAAAGGGCTCAGTTTTTGGGAAGCGCTGATCTTTATTTTAAATGGTATCGTATTTATGATCATCGGATTAGCTCTTCCGGAAATTGTGAAGGGGCTTAGGGCAGATGGAATTCCTTTAAGAACAGCAATTTTTTATGGAGCCCTTGTTACGGTAATTTTAATTGCTACCCGGATGATCTCTTCTTATGCCGCACTGATTGCAACTGTTATGTTCAGACCCAGTGTTGCTCCCGGAAGAGGTTTAAGCCGCCGGAGAATACTTGGCTTACCGCTGTTATTAGGTTGGACAGGAATGCGGGGTGTGGTGTCATTAGCCGCTGCTTTATCTATTCCGTTGACCTTACCGACCGGAGAAGCTTTTCCACATAGAAATCTTATATTGTTCGTCACCTTTACAGTGATACTTTTTACACTTCTTATCCAGGGGCTTACTCTTCCTCTTATCATTGAACGCTCGAAACTGTTTGATTACGGCAGGGAATTACCGGAGGATGAAGCAAAAATGAAAGTTAAAAACCATCTTGTGGTAGAAACAATACGTTTGTTAAAAGAAAAACAAAAAATGGGGGAGTATGAAGATCCTCATTTACAAAAGATGATTGACCAGTGGGAATATAAAATAAGCCAGCCGGAACATTTGAGAATGACCGAACGGACCAAACAGAATTACCTCGAATTGCTGGAAAATCAGCGTAAGTTCTTATCGGGACTTAACAAAGATCCTGAATTGCATGAAGAATACATCAATTGGCAAATATATCAGATCGATCTGGAAGAAGAGAGAATCAGACTTTTATAAATCAATAAAACGGGCTTTGGCTCGTTTATTTTTGTTAATCAGTATAAAATGCATGCATCCTTTTCACCTTGCCCTCATCATTAAAGAACATCACCTCAATTGCTTTTTTGTTCATAATAGATTGGTAATACAATGCAACGGAATTGATACCGTAAGTGACATCATACAGCTCAAAATGCAAATCGGGTACCTTCTCAAGAGCACGTCCCCAATATTCTCTAACAGCTTCTTTTCCTTTAAGGGTATCTTCACCTGATGTGAATGTTTTGATCATCGGAGTAGTGATCTCGATATCATCTGCATAATGGCTCAGGATGTCTTCTAAATTATGAGAATTCCAGGAATTGATCCAAAGGTTGGCAAAATTTTTAATGTCCATAGAATATTTAGTTTTTTAGGGTCAATAGATTAACGGGTAGAAGTAGGAAGTTTAACAAAGCTGATGTCATCCAGAATAACTACGCCTTCCGGAGTTTTATCAAAGATCAATGAGATCGATTTCAGCTTATCCAGATCCAGTTCCGGATACTTTTTTCTGACGGTATCAAGGTCAAAATAAAAATAGTCTGGAATAGATTCTGCATCAGGATTATCATTGAAAAAACTGAATTTGGTTAAGTTCTTTTTCAGTTGAGGTTGTAAAGGTGCACAGTCACTCAAAAGGAAATGTGCTTTTTTTCCGTTTTGATCCGTCAGCTCAATACTGAAATCGATGGCCTTTTTTTGCAGATCTTTTTTTACGGACTCCTCCTTTTTAGTTTCTTTTTTTCCTTTCCGGGCTGCTACCGAAGATTCATCGCTCTCTGCAAGATTAAATGCCAATGCTTTGCCCTTTAAATCCTGGCGGAGGCTGTCAGGGAAAGTAAAAGTATATTTTCCTGGTTTATTACCGGTTTCACTGTGATTCCAGCCGATATAAGCAGCTCTTGAAATTTGACTGTTCCATATCAGCTTCTGCTGGGCTTCCCGCCATAAGCTAAGGTTTTCACCCGTGATCTGTACACCTTTTAAAGTGGCGGTAGATAAGTTGAGATCTTCTTCATAACGGGCAACAAATGTCGTTTCACTATCTTCAAACTGATTGAAATAAACATGGTTCGGAAGCCATTTTCGTCCATATCGGTAATCTGTAAAAAGAGGTTTGTAGACGTTTTCTCCTTTCAGGTTAACATCTAAAAAAGCGGATATGTATACTTTCGCAATCTGTTGTTGTTCCTTTTCAGGCATCAGGTTTTTCATATTGAACTGATTGATATACGGACTGCTGGAATCATAGCTTCCCCATGAAGTATTGAACTGTCCGTGGTTTGCCTGATGAACATACAATCCAGCTTTGAATCCCTTATAATCCGGTGAATACTGAATCCGTTTATATGTGGCAAGTCCGCCGTAAGACTGCATGTCCATATCATGAACTCCCTGGATGACAAAATAATTGATGTCTTCCAAGGGTGCTAAAATAGATGCCGGCTGATACTGTCCATCCACCGGTGCAATAGCTATGTAAGCTTTTATATTAAAATTAAAATCGAATCTTTCATTGGCATTATCAGGAAAATAAGGCAGCTTATTGAACAGCGCAGCGTGCGACATGGCTTCCCCGCCTCTGGAATGTCCTATGAGCGCAATCTGATCCATATTGATCCTGTTAAAAAACGGATTACGAGGATCCTGACCCCATTTTCTCCAAAGCTGCAGATGTTTAAGCATCAGCCAGCCTCTTGCTCCGTTTTCGTCTTTGAATCCTTTTTGGTCGATATCCGTAAAACTTGTATTCAGGAAATTTTCATCAACGGATGCTACGATATATCCTTTGCTTGCCAGAAGCTTACCCAGATAATCATATCCTTTTTCAGACCAGTCCTGGGCCAGATGATTGCCATGAACGATCAATACCAAAGGAGCCTTTCCATTGAGATTTTCAGGATACCAAACCATTGCATTCAGGGGAAGTTGCGTTTTATCAAATCCAAAATAGCGTGTACGGAGTTTACCGGACATTCCATCCCATGAGTTAAGAAGTAGGGAGCCGTCTACAGAAGCTGTTTTAATATTTACATCCCGGCCATAGATCGTACGGTGTTTATCTTTTCCCGATCCGTAAGTAAGGAAAGCTACTTTGTATTTTCCCGGAAGGGAAGGGTCAGGAGCATTGATCGGGAGGGGAAGTTTCCCGGACATTTTATAATTTTTAACTGCTGAAGGAGTATTCCCCGAATCCAAATAAATATAACCGCCAATCACGATTCCAAGAATTCCAATAAAAAGTGAAGTTGCGGTAAGTATTTTCTGACGCAATGACCAGCTTGTTTTAGATTTGGATCTCCAATAGAACAAAGCTCCAAAGGTAAGAGAAGGAAAAAGAACAAGAAATACAATCAATACCCAGCGAAATGTAGATGTAATTAAAATAAGATAGAAGAAAAAAAACAGGGTAAAACCGATTGCATGTCTGAAATTAGAAGGTGTTCTGCCTATTAAGCCGGTCAACCAGCCTATTAATCCGCCAATAAGGTAACTTACCAGAAGTGAAATCAGCAGAAATAAAATGAAATTTCCCCATCCTATGGCAGGAAGGAATTTATCCGCGGATACCAGAATGAAAAAAATACAGGAACTCAAAAGAATGCCATACCCGCTTGCTTTTAATGTCTGACGGCTTGGAGCAATCGAGTTTTCTAAACGTTGAAACCAACCTGTTATTTTTTTCCATAGTGAAGTTTTTTCGTTCATAATATATTGCTTGGTGTTTGTTTTTATAAAATGGAAGTCTACTATAGAAGCTACACATCAATTGCTGAAAAAGGAGGGTGGAAGTACTTGGGATCAGCATATTCAAATTCGAAATTCAGTTCAGCGATCAGTCTGGCTGAAGAGATTTTCTTTCCTTCCGGTTTTGCGGTATCTGTGTTCAATATGTTTTTCTGAATACTGATGACTTCTGATTTGGTAGGATGAAGTGGGGCAACCACATTATAGATTCTGGAAGAACATTGCTTTTCAATCATTTTCTCAATAACCGAACAAATGTCGTTGTAGTGAATATGATTGACAAAAAAATTGAGATTTGAGACATTATATTTGCTTAGAAAACGATCATCTCCCATGAGACCAGCCAACCTTAAAATATTAGTTTGGGGATATCTGGTTCTGATCATTCTTTCTCCGGAAATCTGATCAGGAGATACATCTTCCTCGGTAAATTCTTTATTGTGATCAGGATATACCCCTGTTGTACTCATAAGAAAAATCTGTCCGTCATAATCTTCTATAAATGAAAAAAGATTCTGGATCCTGTTGTATAAAGAACTTGCACAGCAGCTTTTTCCCGAAATAGGAATAGTAATGATCAGGACATCCAGCTCATTGATAATCTGCCATTGATCCATTTTTTCGGTCAGCAGATAATCGGGAAAATTGACAAGGTAAGGATGAAATCCCTGTTTTTCCAAGTGCTTAGCCTTGTCCGGACTTGTTATTGTTGTATAGATCTCAAAGGTTTCGGACAATTTTGTTGCAATCCTTGATCCCAGCCAGCCACAACCGATTATTCCTGCTTTTTTCATATTAACTTTTTTTTATCTCCTTCCTAATTATAATGATGTGAATTCGAACTTGTGTACTATTATTTTTTTTAAGTAGGTGAAATTAATCAATTTATTTAGTATATACCTGCTGTCAGGTAGAAAAAAATACGCTCCGGCAGGTATTGGAGGGGCCTCTTTATGCAGGTAAATTTGCTTTTATAATTGATGAAAGGAAGGGTAAGAGCTTGTAACCATATTTTCGATGCATCTGAATTCATTTCATGGATTTAACAGTATATATTTTAACACCAAACAATAAAAAAATGAAAAAATTAATCTGTACTTTTTTATTTTTAACAGGGTTGAGCATTGCGGCACAACCCACAGTGACGAGAGCGGCACTTGATAAAATTAATATTACCACTGATGTTTATCATGCCAATGTTTCGGCATCTTTGAATCCGGGACCTTCCGGAGCCGGACAAACCTGGGATTTCTCATCTTATGTAGGCACACCCGTAATCACTACTAAACTATATCCGTGTCCGGGGCATGCCAATTGTTCTAAATTTCCAACGGCCAACAGAATAAGCGAATTGGTAGGAGGAAGTACTTACGATTATCTTCTCAATAGTGATACGGAAGCCACAACTATTGGTAATTACAGTACACAGGGAGATGTAATGATGACCTATACTGATCCCTTGATCAATTACAAATTTCCTGTTAATTACCTTCAGGAATTTACAGATACTTATCAGATCAATATTCCCGGTACGGTAGAGAACGGACAGGAAAACTTTAAAGTAGACGGGTATGGCACTGTGATAACACCTAACGGAACTTTTCAGAATGCTTTGAGGATTAAGAGAGTAAGAACGGCAACCCAAACCAGCGGCGGAGTATCTCAGGACTATCATAATGAATCGTATCAATGGGTCACTGAATCCAACGGACCAGTTCTGGTAATTGCATTTAATACATTTACAACTAACGGACAAACCACGACCCAGCCTTCATTGGCATATTTTTCACCGTCGTCTACATTATCTACGATAGATATGGATAACAAAAAAGATGAGATTGTGATTTATCCTAACCCGACATCAAAATTCATCACAATAAAATCTAAAGATGACATTAAGAATATCAGTATTATCAGCCTAGATGGTAAAGTTGTTCAGAAAACACAGAATTCCGGAATGATCGATGTTTCAGAGCTGCCTAATGGAATATATGTGGTTCAGGGAGAATTAAAAAGTGGGAAAATTATTTCGAAAAAAATCAGTAAACAGTAATTTTTTTCATTTTTTATGATGGAAAGGTACTATCCGCTTTGGATAGTACTTTTTATTTTATGTGGAGATCATTTCCTTTTGTCAAAGTCCGTTTTCTTTTGCAAATTTTAAAAGTTCAACCACATTACGGACCTCACATTTGTTCAATAAATTTCTCCGGTGAGTTTGTACTGTAAGATAGCTTAAGAAAAGGATATCCGAGATCTCCTGTGTCGATTTACCTTCCGATACCAGCTTTAGAATTTCTTTCTCCCTTTGTGTCAACCTGGGAACCGATTTAAGATCATAAATACTGGTCTTTTCAACAATTGCTTCAATTTCGGAGCTAAAAGCCATTTCTCCGGATACAGCCTTATTAATGCAGGATTTGAATTCTTCGAGTGACGCATTTTTTAGCAAATATCCATGTGCTCCGTTTTTGATCATTTGTAAAATAATGCTTCTTTCGGATTGGCTGCTCATTGCCAATACGATGATTTTAGGATGGTTTTTTTTTATTTTCAGGCATAGATCGATGCCATTGATGTCCGGAAGAAATACATCCAGCAGAACAACATCTGCTTTACCAAGATGCTCATAATTGAGGAGGGCTTCACCGGTATTGAAGCTCCGGACAATTTCCACATCATCTGATTTCGAAAAAAGCATTTGCAGTCCCTCAGCGATAATAGGATGGTCATCAACAATAATTGTTTTGTAGGGTTTTGTCATGATGGGTGCAGTTAAATGGATAATTCAATATTAAAAGTAGTAGGATGATTTGCAGAAGATTGGATGTCTATTTTTCCATTAAAAAGTTCCACTCTGCTTTTGAGATTTTTCAATCCCTGTCCTGTAAAGTTCTTGATTTGACTGGTATCGAAACCTTTACCATTATCTTCTACCGTAATGAAAAAACGGGATTGATTCTGGCTGCAGTCCACCAGGATTTCTGTACAGGATGAATGTTTCAAAGCATTGTTCAGTAATTCCTGAATAATTCTGTAAATCATAATCTGAATATTTTCCGGAATATCAGACCGGATCTGATTGGCCTGGAAATAAATACGGATGTCATCGGTTTCCAACATATGGCAGAGGTCATTTAATGCATGTTCCAGACCTAATTTGAGAAGCGTTTCCGGAATAAGGTTAAAAGAAATCTGCCGTAATTCAGTAATTGAATTGTTCAGGATTCCGTTCATATTTTCAATTTCATCCTTCGATGCAGGTCCCGAAGAACTGCTTATCTTTAAAAATCTGGTTCTAAGGGAAGATAGCATACTTCCCACGCCGTCATGGAGGTCCCGGGCTATTCTCTTACGTTCATCTTCTTCTCCTCTGATCACCGCCTGCATGACTTCTATTTCCTTCTGATTTTTTAAGCTTTCCAGGTTTTGTACATAATTAAGGGACTGTTGGGTGGCTATTTTCTTCTGATTTTTTGAATTGATCCAAAGGAAGATAACAAGTAATAACAGAATAACCGAAACCGCAACCAGCAAACCATAGTAAAGTTTATTGTTCTGTGCAACCAAACGATCACGTTCGCGTTGAGCTTCAAGCTGGCTGATCTTTTTCTCATTTTCCGCCCGGTTAAACTTGGCTTCAAGAGCTGCTATTTTTCCCTGATACTCACTCAGGTTGAGGCTGTCATTGATCGTATTGTATCTGGACAGGTATTTATAAGCATTTTTGGTATCCCCCAGACTTTCAAAGGTCTGCGCCAGTTCCTTGGTATAGTTTCTCTGGTCAAGGGCAAAATGGGTCGTGCTTCCTATAAGATCCAGCAGCAGGTTTTTAGCATCTTCAAGCCGGTTCAGAGCTTTCAGGGGTTCATATTTGGAAAACTTCAGTCGATTGGTTAAAAGGATATCCTGATGGAGGGTACTGTTTACAATCCCTTTATCATAACTTTTTAAAGCATTATTAAACTGTCCGAGTCTGTAAAAATAAAAACCCTCAGCTGTATAATAGCTGCCGTTGAGATTAGAATCCGGATATTTTCTAATGATATTGTATGCGATATCAAGAGATTTTTTAGCCTCCGCCAACATATGAAGGCGGCTTTTGTTTTCAGCATCTATAATATAGATGTCGGCCTTTGTTTCCTGGTAAGTATATGTAGATCTGGAGGCCTGTTCAATATATTCCTTAGCGGTTTTCAGGTAGCTGTCTGCCTTAATCCTTTCATCATAGTTCATGAAAATGGTTGCAACGGATTTGTAAAGAATACTCAGAGTTTCCAGATCGTTTCCTTTTTTACCCGTAGGGATGGCTTCATTGATGAGAATTTTCATCCCTTCCAGCTCATTGTTTTGTAAAACTTTGATAAGAGATATGTTTTTCAGGATAAAAGCCTGTAATGAATATGAGTCCTTTGTTTTATATTTCCTGAGCTCAGTAAGAGCAAGGTTGAGCTGCTTACCATAATTGTCAAAATCTCCCTTGCTTACTAATCCTGCCGCATTATAATAAATAGCCGCAGCTTTTAAGAAAGGATATTTGGGTGCTATCTTATTGGCAGTAAGGAGATATCTGTCAGATAGCTCGTTCTTTTTACTTCTTCTGAACAGATCGGCCAGCTTAAAACTGTTTATTCCTCGTATGCTGTCTGACTTGGTTGTCTGTATAACATGAGTAAGACTGTCGATATACGGGCCGTCATCATCAAGGGTGTAAAACCTTTGAGAATAAGAAAAACCGAAAGTGAAAGATACCAGCAACAGGAGTAATTTTCTTTTCATACGTATAAATTGTGATCTTTGGTGCAGCAAAAATAAAATTCTTACTTATACAAATATACATTTATCACCATTTAAATGGTAGATACTTAAGTGCAGTTCGTGGATTTTTATCTGGTTAAACAACTCAAGCCTTCATGAGACATCTTTTCAAAACATTATTGATTCTGCAATGAGTGAGTTTTATTAATATAATATGCTACTAAGAGATTTGGAACCCAGCATAGCCAGGCAACAATAAGGTAGGATATATCCGGTGTCCCTATAGCTATTTTTAATAAAGGCATCCACAGTCTTAGTGTTACTGCTGCAAAAGTACAGGCATAGCTATAAGTCATCAGTTTCTGATGCTGTAAAACATCACCTCTTTTTATCTTTAAAAATGCGGCAACGGTTGTAGAAAACCAAATTATTCCCAAGCTTATAAAACCTAATGAAGAAATAATTCCTCCATTAGCAAAGAAGCCAATATATATACCCGATACTGAGCTGATAATTACTGAGAATATATATGTTTTACCTATTATTCTGTGTAAAACTTTATGCTTATTCCGAAATGTTGCTCCAAACTGTCTCCATCCAATAAAAAGAGAGATACCCCCGAAGATCATATGGCTAAAGAAAAGAGCTCTCCAGACAGTATCATGAACAACTTCAGGAAGCTTGGTTTGTAAAAAAGTATGTTTGTGATCAACAAAAAGATAAATTAAAGGATATAGTCCGATTAATAATGCAAAAATGACCAGGATAACGAACAAAAATATTTTCATAGTAAAAGAGCTTGAGTTAAATGGCTTAACAATGGGGTTAAATGTTGTTTTTTTAGCAAAAGTGCGGATTGTTAAAAAAATAAATGCCCCAGAATGTAAGGTGGAACTAATTTCATACACATAAAATAACTGATTGAGCGGATTGTTTTGTGGAAGTCGAATAATTATTTTCTTTCTAACCTCTAACCTCTAACCTCTAACCTCTAACCTCTAACTTCTAACCTCCAATCTCAAGATTCTGCTCCTTTAAAAAGTCTCTCGGGGAACAATTCATATATTTTTTAAAATTGCGATTAAAAGCAGTTTTGGAATTAAACCCACATTCAAATGCCAGTGAAAGAATAGTGAATTTTTGATTTTCCGGAAGGACAGCGATTCTTTTAAATTCTTCAATCCTTTGTATATTGATGTAATCGTAGAAGTTTTTGTCTTCAATGGTATTGATAACCTGAGAAAGAGTATTGGGATGTACTTCGATAATGCCGGCCAGTGTAGCCAGGTTTAATTCGGGATCTTTGAAAAGTTGTTCAGATTGCATTTTGGAAGTCAGCCTGGTGTAGATTTCCTGGATTGAGGCTTCGTTTAAAATCGATTTCTGATATTTAATCTGTTGATTTTCATTAGGCGGTGTGGTATCATCTTTTTCAGTATCTTTTATTTTTGGCTCTGGTAAATTTAAAATTCCTGCTTTGGTAATTCCGAAATAAGCCGCCAGTAATATAAAAATTACAACTGAGGTAAATGTGATTCTGTCATCTTTAAGGATAACTAAGATCCAGATTACAGCGATTCCAAAAATAAGATAATATACCCAGTTCAAGTTGATCCTTTCAATGTTAGAATACTGTTTTGCAATACTGTCTTTGTATTTTTTTAATGATCTGATACTAAGTATGATATATGTAATTCCGGAAATATAAATAAGTATATTGATATTTTCTCTTATGTTTTGATACCTCATTCCGCCATTATGATAAATTAAAATCTTATCTTTTGTCGAAAGTAAATAGAAATCCCACAAAATAAGATACACGACCAAAGGAGGAATGAAATGCAGAATCCTCAGATATCTGCGATTGTTTTGCTGAGTAAGCGTAAGGACATATACATAAAGCATAGGTCCATGTATCAAAGGAAGAGGAATCTCTAATCCCAATAAATAGGGAGTAGTAATATTGTTTTCGGAAAAATTTAAATAAAATAATGTCAAATGAATCCCAATGATAAAGAACCATAATGCCAAAAGGTAATCTGCCATCATTTTCCTTTTCTTACCTAAAATGAGAAAAGAAGAAAAATAAGCAATAAAGATTCCTGATAAATAGAACATGTTACAATACCAAACCGAGTAATGACCAAAAATAAAATATTAAAATCATATTTCTGAGGTATATTTTATTTAACGGACATTTTTCAGGGTTGGGAGTGAATAACCTGCTATTAATAAGAACTTTTTAATATGAATTTTGACTTTTAAATTTTCATAATTTTATTAAAAAGATGGAAAATAGAATAGCTAAATCAAAATTTAAGTGTACATTTAATTATATTGAATGCGCCAAGCAACTACTTTTATGAAGAGTAATGAGGAGAACGGTAATTTGTAGTGCTTACCGAACTATAATGAAAACGTAAAATGAACTCAAACACCAATTCACAAATAAAAAACAATCACAATAAGACCGGAAATTTTTTCCTCGATGTAAAAAAAGGACTGGATAGCAATCCCAAAAGATTATCTTCAAAATATTTTTATGATGAAGTAGGAGACCGGCTTTTCCAGAAGATAATGGCAATGCCTGAATACTATCTTACCCAATGTGAGCTTGATATATTTCAAAATAAAACAGCCGATATCGCTAATCTGATAGGTTTTGACAATACTCCTTTCGATCTGATCGAACTGGGGGCAGGTGATGCTATGAAATCGACCTATCTTCTTAAATATATGATAGATAAGGGGTTGGATTTTACTTATATGCCCATTGATATTTCAGGTAATATTTTATCTGTCCTGGATCAGAAATTAAAAAAGGAGATACCTGATTTAAAAGTTACCCAGCTCGAGGGAGAATATTTTCAAATGCTCAATAAAGCGGCCTCGCTTTCCTCAAGAAGAAAAGTCATTTTGTTTTTGGGAGGGAACATCGGTAATATGGAACTCGAAGAGGCTAATGCATTTTGTATAGGATTGAAAGATCACCTGAATCCCGGAGACAGGATTCTGATAGGGTTTGATCTTAAAAAAAATCCTCACACCATCTTAAATGCCTATAACGACGCCACCGGTATAACAGCAGCTTTTAACCTTAATCTTCTTACGCGTATCAATAAGGAACTTAATGCTGATTTTAATATTGAGCAATTTCAGCATTATCAGACGTATGATCCTGTAAGCGGAGCATGCAGGAGTTATCTCGTTAGTCTGGCCGATCAGGTGGTAAATATAGATCATACGGAGATTATATTTAAGGAAAATGAACTGATAGATATGGAGGTTTCACAGAAATTTTCTGAGACCGATATAAAAGAATTGGCAAAGAAAACGGGCTTTGAGATTGACGGAGAAATTAAAGACTCGAGGAAATGGTTTATTGACTCCGTCTGGAAGTTTAAATAAATAATAAAAAATCTAAAAAGATGATAGCAAATCCTAAGATTATTGATGCCGTAACGACTTACAGGAATATTCGCAGCCATTCGTTGGCTATTTGTGCTCCTCTTGAGACTGAAGATTTTGTCGTACAGCCTATCGTGGATGTAAGCCCGCCAAAATGGCATTTAGGACATACCACATGGTTTTTTGAAACCTTTATTCTCGTTCCGAATTTTCCGGGGTACACTGTTTTTGATCCTCAATATAATTTTGTATTCAACAGCTATTACGAAACCATAGGAGCAAGAGTCATCCGTACAGACCGGGGTAATTTGAGCCGCCCTTCAGTGGCAGATGTGTATCGCTACAGGGAATATGTGGACCGCCAGATGACTGCTTTTCTTCAGAGTGAATTTATGAACCCTTCCATTGAGCCGCTTTTGGAGCTGGGACTCAATCATGAACAACAACACCAGGAGTTGTTGCTTACGGACATCAAATATATTTTAGGTCACAATCCTCTTTTCCCGGCGTACCGGAAAGGTAAGGAAGAGAGCAAGGAAATGGTTCGGACCGGTGAAATGATCAGATTAAGTGAAGGGGTGTATGAAATTGGTTTTAATGGTAATGGCTTTTGCTTTGATAACGAACTGGGAAGACATAAAGTATACCTCAACAATTTTGAAATAAGTGACCGTCTGGTTACCAATGGCGAGTATCTGGAATTTATAAATGACAATGGATATAAGGATTTCAGGCATTGGCATGCAGAGGGTTGGGACTGGGTGAAACAAAATGAGGTGAAATCACCGTTATATTGGCATTGGATCGATGAAAAATGGATGTATTATACCTTAGACGGTTTACAGCAAGTAGATCCTGACGAAGCGGTTTGTCACATCAATTTCTATGAAGCTTCAGCCTTTGCAGCATGGAAAGGAATGCGTCTTCCAACCGAAGCGGAGTGGGAGGTTGCTTCCGTACATTTTCAGTGGGGAGAAAGGTGGGAATGGACGGGAAGTGCTTATTTACCATATCCCGGATTTAAAAAAGAAGCGGGTGCCGTAGGCGAGTATAACGGAAAGTTTATGGTCAATCAAATGGTTTTAAGAGGGGCTTCCGAAGCTACACCGAAAGGGCACAGCAGAAATACATACAGGAATTTCTTTCATGCAAGTCTTCAGTGGCAGTTTACAGGAATAAGATTAGCGAGATAAGTCCTGCCTATGATTAAAGTAGAATCACTCACCAAAAAATTTGATGACCGGATTGCCGTTGATCATATCTCTTTCGAAGCACAGGATAAAGAAATTCTGGTGCTTCTCGGAACAAGCGGTTGTGGAAAAACCACAACCCTGAAAATGATCAACCGTCTGATAGAAGCTGATTCCGGTGATATCTGGATTGACGGACAAAATATTCTTGGAAAAAAACCGGAAGAGCTCCGCATGCACATTGGCTTTGTTATGCAGCATGCCGGGCTTTTTCCTCATTATAACATCCGCCGGAATATTGCTGTGGTTCCCGAGCTGCTCAAATGGGAGAAAAAGAAGATCAGAAGCAGAACGGAAGAACTTATGGAAAAGCTTCACCTGCCGGAAGAACTGCTTTCCCGTTTTCCCCAGGAATTAAGCGGCGGACAGCAGCAACGGGTCGGGATCGCAAGAGCTTTAATAGCAGATACCCCGATATTATTAATGGATGAGCCTTTTGGAGCATTAGATAATATTACTAAAGCGGATATTCATTCTGAATTTAAATCATTAGAGGAACTTAAAAATAAAACCATTATTCTTGTTACACATGATGTACAGGAAGCTTTCGAGCTGGGGCAAAGGATCTGCCTTATGAATGAAGGAAAGATTGTCCAGATCGGAACTCCCAAGGAAATGCTCTATCATCCTGCCGGGGATTTTGTGAAAAATTTCTTTGCAGAAAACAGGCTTTTGCTTGAATATAAAGTTGCCACGCTGGATAATATAAGTCCTTTTCTTGAACAGAACGAAAGTTTCAGAGAAGAATTTGATAGAAAGGAAAATGTGTGGAATATTTTACAGAAACTCAGTGCAGATAAAAGCTATTCGGATCAGTATGAAAAACTGAGCGAGGCATTTAACCTTTACAGAAAAGCACAGGCATAATGACACAGCAGAACCTCTGGCAGTTTATTGCCGAACAGCAGGATAAACTTCTTCTCCAGATTATACAGCATCTTGGGCTTACTTTTGTATCATTACTCCTGGCAATAATTGTGGGTGTTCCGTTAGGAATATTCATCGCCAGAAAGAAATTATTTGCCAACCCTGTCCTGGGAACTGCCGGTATACTGCAAACCATTCCGAGTATAGCTTTACTTGGATTTATGATTCCTGCCTTTGGCATCGGGGCTACTCCAGCCATTGTAGCATTACTGATATATGCCCTTCTACCAATTATACGGAATACCTATACGGGAATTACGGGAGTAGATGCTTCGGTTGTAGAAGCTGCCCAGGCAATGGGAATGAACAAAAAACAGCTCTTGTTCAAAGTAGAGCTTCCATTGGCAATGCCTGTAATCATTGCAGGAATAAGGACAGCTGCAGTAATCAATGTAGGTGTGGCGACTTTAGCCTCATTTGTTGCGGCAGGAGGATTGGGAGAATTTATATTTGGAGGAATCTCCCTTAATAATACCAATATGATTCTAGCAGGCGCCATCCCGGCTGCGTTACTGGCTATTATCCTGGATCAACTGATTTCTGTTTTACAGAAATCCGGCTATAGGAGGCTTCGTAAGATGCTGTTCATTATTCCCATAGTTTTGGTTATTATTGGAGGTGTATATGTGTTTAATTCCTATTCCGGAACCAAGCTTAAAGCAGGTTTTACGCCTGAATTTATGGGAAGGCAGGATGGAGATATTGGATTGAGATCAGTATACGGGCTTAATGCCAAACCACTTATTGTAAGTGATGCCATTATGTATAAAGCAGCTTACGATAAGGAACTGGATCTCATAAGCGGATATTCTACAGACGGAAGGATTAAAGCTTATGATCTGTATGTACTGGAGGACGATAAAAAAATATTTCCACCGTATTTTGCCGCACCCATTATAAAGACAAAAACATTACAAAAGTTTCCGCAGCTGCAAGAAACGCTCAATTTGCTGGCAGGAAAATTCAATGACTCTGTCATGACGGATCTCAATTATCGGTCTGATTACCTCCACCAAACCCCGGAAAAAATTGCAAAGGACTTCCTGAAGCAGCATGATCTTTTCAAAAATTCCCGAAAAGGAAATGGAGGGACCGTGCGGATCGGCTCCAAAATTTTTGGAGAGCAATATATTCTTACAGAAATGTATAAAATGCTTATTGAAGGCAATACGGATTATAAAGTAGAAACCAAAACAGGCTTGGGAGGAACGAAAATTTGTTTCGATGCACTGGTGAATGATGCCATTGATTTCTACCCTGAATATACGGGAACAGGCCTTTTGGTCCTTTTAAAACCTTCGGAAACAATTTTAAAAGAGGTGAGCCCAAGTCCTGAAAAAACCTATAACTACGTAAACACTGAATTTAAAAAACAATATGGTATAGAATGGCTTCAGCCTTTAGGGTTTAATAATTCCTACGCCCTGATGATGAGACGGGAACAGGCCCGGCAATTAAACATAAAAAATATTTCAGATCTCAAAAACTATCTAGATACTCCTTAATTCAATGACTTATAATTTCGACGAAATAATCTCCAGACGAGGCACCAATTCCATCAAATGGGATTCTGTGGCAGATGATAATGTGCTCCCTATGTGGGTGGCTGATATGGACTTTAAAACACCTCCTGAAATCATAAATGCTCTTTCACGGAAAGCTGAACAGGGAATGTTTGGATATAGCTTTACTCCCCAGGCACTGTATGATGCAATTATCAGTTGGTGGGAAACAAGTCATGAGGTCAGTTTAAAAAAAGAATGGCTGCTTCCTGTTCCGGGAATGATTCCGGTAATTTCTGCTATTGTAAGAACATACCTTCAGCCGGGAGATCATATTATAGTACAATCACCGGTATACAACCATTTTTTTATATTGATTGAAAATTGCGGATGCCATGCGGTTGAAAATCATCTGATGTACGAAAACGGAAACTATCAGATTGATTTTGAAGACCTCGAAATGAAGGCTTCAGACCCTCAGAATAAAATGCTGCTGCTTTGTAGTCCCCACAACCCTGTAGGAAGAGTATGGACAAGACAGGAACTGGAAAAAATAGCTTCAATATGTTCGAGACATAATGTGATGGTTATCTCTGATGAAATTCACGCCGATATCGTGTATAAAGAAAACAAGCATGTGCCATTTCTTTCTGTAGCGGAAGATTATGATCTACTTTCTGTAACCTGCGGTTCTCCCTGTAAAACATTTAATTTGTCCAGCCTGTCTGTGTCATATGTTATTACTAAAGATCAGGAGTTTAAAAAACAAATTTCAAAAATATTATCCGTACAGGAGACTTATGGTATCAATCCATTTGCGGCTGAAGCTTTAATTGCTGCCTATACACATGGAAGGGACTGGATGGAGGAATTAAAAGAATATTTGTATAATAATTATCTGTTTTTAAAAGATTTTTGCAAAGATCATTTACCCACTATAACCATTAGCCCATTACAGGCGACCTACCTTGTATGGCTGGATTGCCGGATTTTGGGTAAAGGATCTGAAGAGCTTTCAAAACTCCTGTTTAAGGAAGAAAAATTGTGGCTGAACCCGGGAACAATGTATGGCAGTTCCGGGGAAGGTTTTTTGCGAATGAACATTGCCTGTCCCAGAGAAGTTTTGGAAGGAGGTTTAAAACGGTTTGAAAAATATATCAATAAGAAACAGGATTAACTTATATTCCTACTTTAAAGGTCTTTCAATAATTCTGGAAGGCTTTTATTTTATAGATTTCTATAGGCTTTTTCTTTTTTAAGTTGCTTCCATTTATTAATATTTACAATTAAAATAGGAACCAGAGCGATAGGAATCACGGCCAAAGCACTGAATTTGTGTTTGAATGTCAGAAAAAGATTACTAAAGAATAAAAGTGGAATAGCAACCATAAGCAAAATGGTTATTGCTTTTGAATTTTTTTCCTGATTAATGAGTTCCTCATTGGTGTATTCTGTTATTGGTTTATTTTTCATGTTATTTTTGTTGATGACTTCAAGGTTATTAATTTTTCCAACCGGTGCGGTCGCTGTATTTTATAAATTAAGATTGATAAAGTTGGCCAGCATCTTCGTATTATTTCCGTAATGATGGTTTCCCGGAATATGTTTCATCTTATAATTACTACCCAGCTTTATTTCATAATACGGAAAATGGGCAAATTCAAAATCACTTACAATAAGCAGTACAGGAACTGTTCCCATTTTGTTGATCTCCGGGATGACCTGTAAACTTCCTTTGGGCTCAACTCCAAAATATTCATCCAGGTGAATCTGAAAGTCATTGCTTTTAGAAGGCCCCATAATAAAGACTTTTTGGATCTTGCTTTTCAGATCAGGAGTAAAACGGTTATATACAAATGGAGTTACATCAGCACCAAATGAAAACCCAAGAAGAACTACTTTTTGATTTTTGCGTCCCTGCAATTGCTGGTTGATGTAATTCTCTATATCTCCGGAAGTTTGTTCCGGTGTTTTTTTATTCCAGAAGTAAGCCTTCGTGTCCAAAGCAAACACATCATACCCTAATTTGTGGAGATCTGTACCCAGGCCTTTTGTAAAAGTATTAAAGCCGGCGTCGCCACTGATGTAAAAGATAACAGGTTTGTCTGTGTTTAAATTCCATTCCGTTATTTTGAAGTCATTATCTTTTTGACAGCCTGAAAAAATGGCCAGTAGGGATAATGATAGGAGATTGCCGAATTTTCGTAGTCTATTCTTCATTTTTCTGTGGTTTCATCACTTTATTTAATGCCGTTGGTATCTGAAGCAGTTCAAAA
Organism: Chryseobacterium sp. LAM-KRS1; assembly: GCF_013184525.1. GTDB lineage: Bacteria > Bacteroidota > Bacteroidia > Flavobacteriales > Weeksellaceae > Chryseobacterium > Chryseobacterium proteolyticum. Next base: position 580,428 of record NZ_JAAOIZ010000005.1, on the reverse strand, counting down.
TCACTGTTATAAACAAGATACTGATCTTCCCAGAGACTGGCATATTTCTCTTTAAAGTTTCGCAGTGTTTGATAATGTTTAAAGCTACCGACCCTCTGATATGCAAACTTCATGATATCCTCAGCCGTATTATGGGTCTGTTGTATCCCTGCCATTGGGGTCATTCCCATGTTTATGTATTTCAGGTTTTTGCTTTTGGCATATTCTACAAGTTTTACGATCAGTACATCAGTACTGCCGTTGGGAGCATCTTCAGTTTTTCTGATCATATCATAGCTGCACTCGTCAGGAGCACAATGAGGAATTATATTCAGAAATGCAACGCATTGTCCGTTATTATCAGAAATGGTAATAAGATCCTGGTTTCTTACCGTATCGCGATCAAACATTCCCTCTGCAAAAACAATTTCCTTTTTATCAAATTCCCTGAGCCATTCATCAGAAACACTTTGGATCTGGTCTATGGTTTTATCATCCTGAGGCGCATATCGTATTTCCGTAATATAACCGGACTTTTCAACCGCATTGATGCCGTTCCTGATCGTCTTTTTATCTTTTCCTGTAAGCGTAAAACCTTCAGCATCCAGGATGGCATCCTGACCGATAAACAATTTTTGTTTTTTTAAGGGATTAAAATAAATAATACCACTTTCACTCACTCTGTAATAGCAGGTTTTTAAATTGTTTTTCTTACAGAACAGATCGAATTCCCTGATCAAGTCTGTTTTGTGATGTTCAGCGCATACGGGCTCTTCGAGAACAACTGCAAATCCATTCGCCGTACGAAAAGACACAACCCCATTAATTTCTTCAGAAAAATAAAACTCCTTTTCTTTGGCCAACTTAAAATAATCCAATGAAGATGTTCCGAATTCTTCTATCAGCTGTTTAGCGTTAATGGCATTTTCTTTCTCATCTTTCACGACCCAGGAATGAGTTCTGTAAAACGAAAGAATGAGCACCAACCAGGAAATTACCCCAAGAATATAGTTAAGGTTCTGGAAATCCCGTGCAAATCCGGTAAGAGGGGTAAGTCCCGAATCTTTGAACAGCAGGAATGTGTACAATGTATAATAAAGGGCTTCTTTCTTTGTAAAATCAATGCCGAAATGGGATTTACTGATAAAGTAAAAGCTGAAATAGTTGAAAATAAGGATAATGGTGAATATTCCTAAAAACCAGCTGAAACCTCTTTGTAAAGAAACGATTTTAGTGGTAAAGATATACTCCTTTCTGCTGTACCAGAGAAGTCCTAAAGTAAATGCAGAAAATAAGGCCTCCTCATAGTCAAGTGCTTTAGACAAATTAAAAATAATGGATACTATGGTGAGTACTACTGCAAAATACCAGGCTCTTTTATATCCCCGGAAAAGATTAGCGGAGGTTACCAGCAGCAAGACTCCGGAAATGAGTGTGATCATTTTGGAAATATGGATGAGCTCCCAGGGCAGATACCCTTTCAGGATGTGTAAACGATCCGTGAGGGCGGGAGTAATTACCGAAAGGATATTGATGATGCCCAATAAAAAAATCATAACTACAGGTAAAATACGGGCCAATAGTTTCCGTCCGCTCCATAGGTAAGCAAAAATCCCAAGAACCAATGGAATCCAGAATTCAAAAAAACGGTAGAGCAGAGTAATGCCTAAACCGTCAGCGTGGCTGTATCCGAAGTTCGTAAGAATATAGGTAAGCGAAAACTCCACGGCTCCCAAGCCACGGAGGAAAGGGGAGACGATCATCAGTAAAATCGAAACAACATACGATATCGCTGCAGCAGAAAATGATGCCGGAACTCCGAAAGCATACATGGCAATCAGGAGATGGAAAACACCACAGAATTCAATAAGTACTGAAACTAAAATAGTGATCCAGAAATACTTTCTGTCGATTTCATTATTGAATATCTCATCTATGGAAGCAATGAATTTAGGAAATTTCCGATCCAGAAACCGGTAGAGGGAATTTTTCTTACGGAACGAAACGAATGCTGAATAACTGCCTAAAAGAATAGCCGCCAAGACAATAATCCCCACCCAGCTGTCATTGAAGCTTTTATTGATCAGGACTGCGTAAGCAATTAACGGGATTCCTACGATCATTACCGTTAGTAATCCTACAAATCCATAAATTGCACTTGCCTGATGGATCTTGGAGGATTTATATCCTTTTGTTCTGATATTCCTGGGAAGGTATGCCAGCGAGCTTACACCTCCGGCAGGAAGAAATACACTAAGAAAGTTTCGTTTTAAAAATAAAACGGTGGCATCAGATATCCCTACATTCAGTTGGGTTGCACGAAAGCTCGTTACATACATTAAACCTTGGAGCAGGACATAAATCAGTGTTAAAAGTATACCTGTCAGAACCCAGCTTAATTTTGAGTTTTGCAATTGAGGGCCTATGGTTGCGAGTTCGTGTCTTTCACTGCGGAAAAATACGAAGGCCAGTAATAAAATAATAACTGCCAGAACTTCTTTCCAACGAACCAGCCTGAAGATTTTTGAAAATTTTATGTTTTTCATATTCGTGATATAGAACCCTTTCATGCATTTTTTACGCTGAAATGTCCTGAAATCAAAAATAAATAAAAAACGTGTAGCAATTCACAGATATTTTACTTTATTTAAAGTAATCTGTTGTTAGTTCTGATAGCATTTCGGACAGATTCCACTTACCACAAAATTGTAGCTTTTGGCAACAAAGTGTTTAGGGAGTGTTATTTCAGGAACCACATTTTCTATGCATGTTACAGACAAGCATTTTTCACAATTAAAGTGAATATGATTATGAGAGTGATCATTTTCTGTGCAATGATGGCATTTTGCGTAATTCACAACCCCATCCACATTAACGATCTTATGGATTTTTCCTTCCTCTTCAAGACGGTCGAGCACGCGGTAAGTGGTAACACGGTTGCACAGATCCCCGATTTTTTCCTGGATAGCAGTGTGAGATAATGCGCTGTCGGAGCTATTAATGATGTTTAATATTTCTGTTTTGGCCTGGGTGTTTCTGACTTGTTTCATGATTTTATTGCAACTTTGTTGCATTAATTAAAATTAATATCTACATTTGCAACAAAGTTACGATAAGTATTTTAAACTTAAATATCATTTATGAAATCAAAAATTTTAGATGCAGTAGGTATTTCCGCAGCGGTTTTATGCCTGATTCATTGTATTGTCTTTCCTTTACTGATGATCATTCCCCTTGGAATATCCCACAATCCCTATATCGATCTGGCGTTTCTGCTCATCGGAGCCATCGTAGTCTATAGAGTCACGAAGAAAATCTCAAAAACATGGCTGAAATGGTGGTTTTGGATCTCCATTCTTTTAATCTCCGTGTCTGTATTGGTAGACCTGATTTTTGAAATCCATATTCCTTTAATATATATTGGAGCTGCAGGTTTAATCGCAGGCCATATTTTCAATTTTAATAATCATCAACATTAACCTATTATGGAGAATAAACTTCCCGTAACCGTGCTCAGCGGATTTCTTGGCGCCGGAAAAACGACATTACTGAATCATGTTCTACACAATAAAGAAGGTTTAAAAGTAGCGGTAATCGTTAATGATATGAGTGAAATCAATATCGATGCACGACTTGTAGAAAATCAGGGTACATTATCCCGTACAGAAGAGAAGCTGGTGGAAATGAGTAATGGCTGTATCTGCTGTACTCTTCGCGAAGATCTGATGATTGAAGTAGAACGGCTGGCAAAAGAGAAAAGATTTGATTATCTCTTAATTGAAAGCACCGGTATCAGCGAGCCTGTTCCAGTAGCACAAACTTTTACCTATGCAGATGAGGAAAACGGAATTGATCTTTCCGCATTCAGCTATGTAGATACAATGGTTACCGTAGTGGATTGCTTAAATTTTTTTAAAGATTTTGGTTCCAACGAGTTATTAATGGACCGCGAGCTTACGGATATGGAAGGTGATTTCCGTACGATCGTAAACCTGCTGACAGATCAGATAGAGTTTGCCAATGTGATCATACTGAATAAGACGGATTTGGTCAACGCAGAAACGGTGGGCTTTTTAAAAGCAACCATCGGAAAGTTGAATCCTGGTGCCAGAATTATTACCTCTGAATTTGGAAAAGTAGCTTCCGGGGAAATACTGAATACTCATTTATTTGACTTTGAAGAAGCCCAACAATCTGCCGGATGGCAGAAGGAGCTGGAAGCAGAACATCATACTCCGGAAACTGAAGAATATGGAATAGGATCATTTGTTTTCAGAAACAAAAAGCCATTCCATCCGATGAGGTTTTGGACCTATCTGAACGAACAATATCCGGAAGGTGCTTTACGGGCAAAAGGTTTATTCTGGCTTGCTTCACGTCCTGATGACGCATTGAACTTTTCGCAGGCAGGCGGTTCTTTCCGTCTTGAAAAAGCAGGAGTATGGTGGTCCAGTATGCCTATGAGCAATAGAGTGCAGTATTCTTCATTTCTGCAAAATCAGGAATTTATAGAAAGCCGGTGGGATAAAAACTGGGGGGACCGCATCAATGAATTGGTCTTTATCGGGCAGAATTTAGATCAGGAAAAGATGATGGCAGATCTGGAGTATTGTCTCTTAACCGGAGATGAAAAGAAAATGTTTGATGAATCTGTAATTTTTCAGGATCCTTTTCCGCAGAATATATGATCAATTCTGTTAAAATTAAATTTACAATTAATTAATGCAACATTGTTTCATTATTAAATTTTAATTATATATATTGCATCGTGAAATGTTAATGAAAATGAACAGACGAAAGTTTCTAAAAGGTTCGGCATTGCTTTCCGGATTGTTTGCAATTAATCCGGTTAATGTTCTGGCCACCGAATCTTCTGTAAAGCCCAAATCTTACAAAAAAGCTAAGAATATCATTTTTATGGTAAGCGATGGCATGAGTTCCGGAACACTGGCTTTAGCGAACCTGTACTCCCAGAATATCCTTGGGAAAAGTGGAAACTGGATCAATTTGTATAAGGAAAATAAAGTATCCAGAGCACTGATGGATACTGCCTCTGCGAGTTCAATTGTTACCGATTCTGCTGCTGCAAGCTCATCTTTCGGTGGTGGGTTCAGGGTAAAGAATGGCGTACTGAATATAGGCGCTAATGGTGAAAGATATGTTCCCATCTGGCAGAAATTTAAAAAAGCGGGAAAAAAAACAGGCTGTGTCACTACTGTAACCATTACCCATGCCACACCTGCCGGGTTTTGTATCAATTCAGCCAGCAGGAATGCCGAGCCTGAAATTGCGGAAATGTATGCAGAAATAGGATTTGACGTGATGATGGGTGGAGGAGATGAATTTTTTAACCCCGCGAAAAGAGAAGACAAAAAAGATGTATACGGTTTGTATAAACAAAAAGGATATCAGATTCTAAAAAACCGTTCGGATCTGCAGAATATCGATAAAAGCAAACCGGTATTAGGAGTATTCAATACAGGAGCGCTACCTTATTCAATTGATAGGGTTAATATAGCAGCTTTACAGTCTACACCAACACTTGCTGAGATGGCAAAGACGGCAATAGACCAGATGAAAGATCATAAAGAAGGTTTTGTGCTTCAGATTGAAGGAGGTAAGGTGGACTGGTCTGCACACGCAAATGATGTTGCAGCACTTATCCATGATCAGATTGCTTTCGAAGAAGCTGTAAAAGTAGCTGTTGATTTTGCTGAAAAAGATAAGAACACATTGGTTATTATCACCACAGATCACGGCAATGCCAATCCGGGAACAATTTATGGCGCGGATGCTACCCGAAACTTCAATACTATTGCCCATTATAAATTCACCAATGAATATATCCTGAATGCAATCCATCCCGATTTTAACCTGCAGCAAACGAAAGACTGGATCTATGAGACCAATGCCATAAGCCTGGCTGATGATGAAGCTAAAAGTCTTTTAAGTTTCTACACCAGTCTTGATAAAGAAGGTGGGTTATATAATTATAAAAAGCTTCCCTTTAAACTGTATTCGGAAATTCAGAAAAAGCATAATTCTGTTGGCTGGATCAGCATGGATCACTCGGGTGATTATGTGGAACTTGCCATGTTCGGGCCGGGAAGTGAACTGCTAAAACCTTTCGTAAAAAACACAGATTTACATTATATTATGCTTGAAGCCACAGAGCTTTCAGCACATACCGGTAAGCTTTGATCTTCGGTATCCGGATTTCAGAATAAATATTTTTTTTTCATATTTATATCTTTTGGTGGAAAGAAGCCTTTACGTAATAGTAAAGGCTTCTTGTTTTTCTATATTAAAAATAGATTTCAACCGTGGTATTTCAATGATGAATATATTTTACATCAGTTATCCATACTGAAAATCAGTTCTTCATCTGGCTTTTAATTCTATCTTCAATCGTTCTCCAGTCATACAGATGAAAAACCTTTCCGTTGCTCATTGCTACAAACATCCCTTTTGGAAACTTTGGACCAAGGTTTACGTTTGTAACCTCCGAACCATCGCTTTCACTGGTTGAAACCGGAATTTCTGCAATCTTTCCTTTTGACGGATTTTCCCTCATATAGACGTTGAAAGTATCTTTTTGCTGGTTGGAAACAAGGATATATCCATTCTTTGAAGAAGTAGGGTAGATGGAAATTCCTTCCACATCAGATGTGAAATCACCCTTTCCGAAAACCAGAAGTTCCTCATTTCCTTTAGATGGATCTGCATAATACTGATGCACCCCGAATTGTTCATCAGAATAATAAATATATCCTGCTTCATCATCCACCGCAATGCTTTCTATTTCTTTCAAGCCACTGTATTTTCCAAACTTCCGTACAACCTCGCCCGTAATTTTCCCTTCTTTTTCGGTTAATTTATATTGCCACAAATAGCCATCTGCTGGTCCGGATTTTCTTCCGACAACAGCAAAAAAATCGCCTGTTTCAGGGTTTTTATAAAGAGAAATTCCCATGGGGGATCGTTCTTTTTCACCATCAAAAACAGGGAATGCACCAACTTCCTTTAATTCAGGAAGAGAATAAAGTCTAACTGTATTCGTTTCCCTTTCTGTAACGGCAGCAAAATCTATTGTATTTCCGTGTAAATAAAATCCATATTCGAGATCTACATTATTCGGACGTTTTAAGCCCGTAACTTTGTTAATGATCTTTCCATTCAGGTCGAAAGCATACAGCCCGCCATTGGTATCCTTATCGGTACCTATGATAATACTTTTTGAAGCATCTTCCGGATTGATCCAGATAGCCGGGTCATCGGTATCATAACCGACCTGTTCTGTAATAACAGTTGGTTCTATTTTTTTTCCCAATTCATTTTGTCCTGCACAATTAATGAGCAAAGGTAACATGATGAGAGCAACACGTGTATTTATCTTTATCATTCTGTATAACATTAAAAATCAAACTTTACACCCATCGTAAACCGGGGCCTGTAATATTCTACCTGAGCTGTTCTGCTTTGAATTCCCTGATAGTACCTTAACGGCTGATTCGTTAAATTATTGGCTTCAGCAAATACTCTCAGCTGGCTGGTAATTTTGAATGAGGCATTTGCGTCAAGGAACAACTGCTTGTCATAATAGCGGTCATCGAACGAATTTCCACCCAGTTCATCAATATAAGAAGATGCATAATTCATAGAAACCCTTGCTGAAAAACGTTTATTTTCCCACGACAGAGATCCGTTGAACATGTGGGGAGCTGCTCCCGGTAATCCTACATCTGTTCTTTCCACACCTTCTTCGTTGGTAATTCCTTTGGCTTTGGATTTAGTATAGGTGTAATTAACATATACTCCAAGACCCTTCCAGAATGCCCCCGGAATAAAGTCCAGCTGTCTCTGTAAAGCGACCTCAAAACCATAGATGTCTACATTATCTCCATTTCTTTGTTGCGTAAATCTCCAGTTACTCTCCCCGTCAGGAATAGGATTGGTCTGACCTGTAAAATCTTGTGAAAAATCCGCCGCTGTATAGTTTTTTCTGGAATAGGTATAAATAAAGTCTTTCAGGTTTTTATAAAAGACACCTCCTGAAAGAATCCCCACTGATTTAAAGTACTTTTCTGCCATGAAATCGAAATTATACGCATACGTTGCTTTAAGATTTGGATTTCCTGCGGATATCAGCTCATCTGCCGAAATAACGTTTAAGAAAGGTACGAGTGCATAATAATTAGGACGTGCCAAGGCCGTAGTAAAAGCAGCCCGGAGAAAAAGATTCTGTTCCGGAACATATTTGAAGGAAATATTAGGTAAAATATTAGTGTATGTGTTTTTATTATTGATCTTTCCTACAAGATTTTCTTCATCCATTACATAGTTTCCTGTATAATCAATTGTGGTCGTTTCAAGACGCGCACCGGCAATCATAGAGAATTTGTCACTGAGATCCTGATCCCATCGGATATATCCGGCATATATATGCTCTTTTGCACGGTAGTTACTGGAAAGGAATTCTTCCGGCTTAAGTTCTCCTTTAAATAGATTGGGATTGAACAGATCCAGTCCTCCCATGTACGACGTACTTACAAAAGTCCCCGGAACATAATTACCCGGCTGAAAGTTATAACCATCAAAATAGGTAGTTGGAACCGTTAAAAGACTTCCCAAACTGTTAAGCGGTTCAAAAGCATAATAATCATTTTCTCTTTCTTTTTGTTTTATACGTAAACGCGCTCCCACACGTAATCTTCCTTTCTGATCCTCAATCACAGAAAGTGGGAAACGTAGATTTACTTTTGCTCCGAATTCCTTTTCCTGGGTGAAACTGTTGGAATCAGAAAGATCACTTAATTTATAACTCCCGAGATTATCTGCTGTTGCAGGATTGATCATTGGTCTTTCCGGATCACTGAGGTCACTCAGGAAATTTACGTTTTTACGTTCAAACTCAATATGTCGTTCATGAGGCTTTTTTTCACTGGCGGTAGCATAATTCATAGACCAGTCCAGATCAATTTTGGAACCCAGGAGATGTTCTCCTCTTAATGCATAGTTCTGAACTTTCTGTTTTTCAAGACGCGTATTATCGTTAGCAGCATCTCCACCTTTATCTTGTCTCGTAATACTTCCGCTCCATCCTGTGATTTCAGTTTCATCCGTATTATACACAGGTTTTATTTTGTAGCCCAAAGCATATCTGTTTTCCTTATCATTCCTGAAATTATACATTGCAGAAGCATAAATTTTGTTTTTCGAATTGAATTCATAATCCATATTCAGGTCAAAACTATGTCGTATACGATGTTCATTATAATAACGAACTCCCATTTTACTGACATAGGCTGTCTTTGCAATATCTTCGGAAAGGCTCCAGGTGGGTTCTATATTATCCGATCCGAAATTGTTATTATTATAGGAAAAACTAAAAACGGCACCCAGTTTCTTATTCAGAAAGCGGTTTCCATATACGAAGCCTGCGGTATAATTTCCCTTTTCACGAATCGGATTGTATCCGCCTGCTAATGTTGCGGAAATTCTTTGCCCGTTAGGTGAAGCTCTTGTAATAAGATTTACAGATCCACCTATTGCATCCGCATCCATATCCGGCGTCAATGTTTTGTTGACTTCAATTGTTGCAATCATATCGGACGGAATCAGATCCATTTGAACATTTCTGTTATCACCTTCTGCAGATGGGATACGGTCACCGTTTAAAGTCACCGAATTTAGATTGGGAGCGAGCCCTCGGATGATAAGATTTCTTGCTTCCCCCTGGTCATTCTGTATCGTAATTCCAGGAACTCTTTTCAAAGCATCCCCAATATTGGCATCAGGAAAACGCCCAATCTGGTCAGAAGAGATTACATTGGTAATATTGGCATTATTCTTTTGTTTATTCAGGGCTCTGGCCTGGTTCCGTAAAGTGGCCCCGGTTACCACAACCTCTTTAATCTGGGTTTCTTTTCTGGTAAAAATGATGTTTTGTCTAGTGTTTTTATCTGTTTCCACCACAATGTTGTATTCATTACTGCCATATCCCATATAATCTACCTTCATTGTATAATTTCCCGCAGGAACATTCAGGAAAACAAAATTTCCATGCTCATCCGATGTCGTATAAATGTTTCCAGGTGCAAGGGAGATCTTTGCTCCCGGTAATGTAATTTTCGAATCATCATTGATATTTCCGGAAACGGTCCCGGATTGTGCATAAAAATAGATGGATGTACACAATAGAACAGACGTTAAAATTTTCTTCACTTTAGTATATTAATTCTCAGTGTAAAAATAGGTTCTAAAGCTTGGAACGGGCTGAAATTAAGATGAACGTTGCTTTAATAAATTATTAATAATATGTAAGTTTTATGTTTAAATTTTAATGTAATTATAAATAAATAAAGTTGTTTTTTAATTAAATGAATAGGACTTGAACTAAAAGCATCTGGAATGTCTTACAATGAAATATAAGAATGGTTTTTATATTAAAATGTGAATTAACTAAAAGAAAGAAAAAAAACTAAAGCACGATAATTTCTATTAAATTTGTATTTGTCTCTATTTGAGACAATAATTACATTGTAACAAATACTTATTTCCAAAATCCCGAAGTATGACCTATTCGATAAGAAATCTGATTATAATATTCCTGTCATTAATTCCGTTTGTGTCTTTTTCACAAAGGATCAAGCAAAGTATTAATACTTCCTGGCAATTTCACAGAGGAGCTGAAAAAGATGATAATAAAAAAGGATATTGGGAGCAGGTAAATATTCCCCATACATGGAATGCTGAAGATGTTATGGATGATGAACCAGGGTACTATCGGGGAATAGGATGGTACCAGAAAGAATTGTACATTCCTGAGGGTTGGAAGGATAAAAACATATACCTCTATTTTGAAGGGGCCAGCCAGGTTGCAGAAGTATTTGTAAATGGTAAAAGGGTGGGGGTACATCGAGGATCTTATCTTGCATTTAGTTTCAATATTACCAGCCTTTTAAACGAAGGAAAAAATACAATCAGGGTAAAAGTGGATAACAGCCATGATCCTGATATTCCCCCGCTTGGAGGAGATTTTAGCGTATATGGTGGTATTTACCGGGATGTCTATCTCATTGCAGCAGACAAGAACCATTTCGATATGGATAATTATGCAAGTAGCGGTGTATTTATTTCTACTCCTTCCGTAAGTGAAGAATCTGCCAGTGTTCAGATCAGGGGGAAAGTTTCTGTCAGCAAAAAGGTTAAAATTACAACAACGATTTATGATAAAGAAGGCAAAGAGGTCGCCGTTTCTGAAACGGATCCGGATAAGGATGGAAGCTTTACGGTTCAGGTAAAAAACATCAAAAAACCAAATTTATGGAGTCCTGAAAATCCTTACCTGTATAAAGTTGTGAATGTATTGAGAGATGCAAAAAATGAGATCGTATATGACGAGGTGGTCAATCCTTTAGGCTTTAGATGGTATCATTTCGATGCTGAAAAAGGATTTTACCTGAACGGTAAACCCTATAAAATTATGGGAGCGAGCAGGCATCAGGATTTTAAAGGCATAGGATCTGCTCTTTCCGACGCCTTGCATATCAATGATGTGCAATGGCTGAAGGATATGGGTGGAAATTTTTTAAGGGTTTCTCATTATCCCCAGGATCCTGCTGTTATGGAAGCATGTGATCGCCTTGGAATATTAACTGCTGTGGAAACGCCGGGTAACAATCAGATCACCGAAAGTGAAGGCTACACTCATAATATGCTCGATATGCAACGTGAAATGATACGGCAGAATTATAATCATCCCAGTGTAATTATATGGAGCTATATGAATGAAGTTCTTATTCAGCCCTTGTATAAGGACAAAACACCGGAAAGAGAAAAGTATTGGAAAAATCTTCATGAGCTTGCTCTGAAAATGGAAAATCTCTGCCAGGATGAAGATAAGGAAAGATATACTATGATTGCATTTCACGGAGATTTCGATTTGTACAAAAAAGTTGGACTTATCGATATACCTAAAATCGCGGGATGGAATTTATATCAGGGATGGTATGGAGGGAAATTCGGAGACTTTGAAACTTTTGTTTTAAAGCATCATAAAGAATTTCCTTTAAAACCTTTGATTATTTCCGAGTTCGGAGCAGATTCAGATTACCGGCTTCACAGTTTCAGCCCTGTGATTTTTGATAAAACCCAGGGATATGCTAATCTTTATCATGAATCCTATCTTAAGATCATTAAAAAATACCCCTTCATTGCAGGTGCCATTGTATGGAATCTTGCAGAGTTTGGAAACGAAAGCCGTCAGGAAGCCGTTCCTCATATTAACAACAAAGGATTACTTACGACGGACCGAAAACCAAAAGACAGCTATTTCATATACAAAGCAGCATTGGCTCAACAGCCTTTTGTGAAAATTGGAGGCTCGGACTGGTTGTACCGGGCACAGCAGGCGGACCCCGGAATTAATACAGAAGCCACTCAACCGGTAACAGTGTATAGCAATCAGAAAGAAGTGAAGCTTTGGAATAACGGACAATTGATTGGCATACAAAATGTGAAAGACGGGAAAGCTGTCTTTGCATGCAGTTTTAAAAATGGACTTAACACCCTCAAAGCTGTTACGGACAGAGGTGACGAAGATCTTATAGCCATTGATTTTCATGTAATTGCCAATCAGTTGAAAAATACGGAAAATACATTTACAACTTTAAATGTAAGTTTGGGAGATCAGAGAATGTTTGAAGATGAAGTAACGAAAGAAAGCTGGGTGCCTGAGCAGGAGTATAAACCGGGAAGCTGGGGATATGTAGGCGGAAAAGTGTATCGGGAAGATGAAAAAAGTGAAAAGTACGGTTCAAGAAGAAATATACTGGGAACTGCTTATGATGCAATGTATGAAACACAGCGTGTTGGTCTGAAAAGCTTTAAAGCTGATGTCCCTGACGGACTTTACGAAATTACACTGCACTTTGCGGAGCTCCTTACCCCTACGGAACAGGAAAAGCTGGTGTATAACCTTGAAAGCAATACCCGGTCAGAAAATAAGTTGGGAAATACCCGGAAATTTGATGTTTCCCTGAATGGTTTTATTTTTCTTGAAAATCTTTCAGACGATAATCATCTTGCTCCTATTACAGCATACAGTACAAAAACTACCGTTTTGGTAAATAGAGGACAGGGAATAACAGTTGGTTTTATTCCTCATGAAGGCGAAGCCATTTTAAATGGAATACAGCTTAGGAAGATATTTTAGTATCAAAATAGAGGATTTGGATAAGGCTGGGTACAGGTAAAAAAAATAAACTTATTACTATATTTTTCTAACTTTAAATCGGATTATTCGTAAAGCCTTACCACCAAAAAACCAATAATTATGAAATATCAATTTTCGCTGATGCTTTTTTTACTGTTCTTTTCACTGGGTTTTAGCCAGGAAGGTTCGCAGCTAAATGTAGGTGTGGAAAATACTACAATAAAAAAGGAAGCAGATGAATATTTTTCATCTCTTACAGCTCTAAGGCAGTTTAATGGAAATGTTATAATTGCAAAAAATGGAGTGGTGCTTCTCAATAAAACATACAATTTACAAAACGGACCTAAGGATATGCTGATCAATAGAAACAGTACATTTATTATTGCTTCTGTTTCAAAGGTTTTTGTAAAATATGGAATCCTGAAATTGGTAGAACAGAACAAAATATCGCTTAACGATCATTTGTCAAAGTTTTTGTCTGGTTTTCCGGAAGGAGAAAAAATCACCATCCACCATCTTATGCAGCATCAGTCTGGCTTACCAAGGGAAATTACAGATTATGAAAAGTTTGATAAATTATCCGGCGACCAGATCATTGAATTGGCTAAAAAGGAAAAACTTTTATTTGAACCCGGATCCCAGACATTATACTCCAATATTGGATTTTTATTATTGCATAACATTATTAACAAAGTAGCTTCTGAGGGTTATCTAAAATTCATAAAAAAAGAAATATTTGACCCTATTGGTCTTCACAATACCAATGAATATAATGGTAAGAGTCCGATTAAAAATTTTGTGAATGGATTTGATATAGAAGATGGGAAAATAATTAAAGCTTCTGCAAAGGAACTCGATCGGTTTGAAACCGGCAATTACGCCTCAACGATTGATGATCTTTTCCATTTCTCCCAAGAAGGTTTTAATGGTAAACATCTTCAAAAAGATCTTATTAAAGAATTGTTTGACGAAAATGATGTATTGGCACAAGCTGGCGGCAGACCTGGATACCGGGCTTATTTTTATAAAAACCGGAAAACCGGATTTGATTTCATTTTTCTAAGCAACTACACCGGAGTTCCTTTTCAACAGGTGACACAAGATATCGTGAAGATATTTGAAGGAAAAGCATACCATGTTCCTCGAGCAATAAAAAGACAAAAGATTAGTCTATCTGAAAATGTAATGAAGCGGTATGAAGGAAAATACATTCTCGAAATCGACCAATCTCAATATTTAGTCATTACCATTAAGGAGGGAAAATTGTACATTACTAACAAAGATGGCGAGACCTCAGAAGGTGTCCCTGATTCTGAATTTACATTCTTTTTTGATCCTGCCTCAAATGACGGACTGATATTTACCTTAAACAAAGATACAGGAGTTTATGAGCTCGAGATGATATCGGATGGATTACATCTTAAAACTAAAAGGGTAAATTGATTAAATTCTAAAAAAATCCACAACTTCAATATTGTGGATTTTCTTTTTTAAACAAGGGTAGTACTTACCTTGATATTGCCGTGTATTGCCTTGGAATAGGGGCAGGTCTGATGAGCGAGTTCTGTTAATTGCCGTGCAATCTCTCTTTCCAAACCAGGAAGACTAACGGAAAGCCGGGCCTGTAAAAGGAAGTCTTCCCCATTCATTCCCAGATCTACTTCGGCATCCACATAAGTCTCAGAAGGAATAAGTACTCCCAATTTTTTGGCAGCAAGACCTAAAGCTCCGATATAGCAGGCAGACCAGCCTGCAGCAAATAACTGTTCCGGATTTGTCCCCGCCATTTTTGATCCCGGAGGAGATAACAACAGATCCAGATTTCCATCATCACTTTTAGCGTTGCCTTGTCGTCCTCCCGTAGTTTTTGTTTTTGCAGTATAGAGTACTTTTTCTATTTCTGCTGTTTTTTGATCATTGTTCATGAGTGTAAATTTTAGTTAATAATTGTTGAAATACTTTGCAAAGAAAGTCTGAATCTTCTTCGGTTACCAGCTTCATAAGGGTGAAACAGACATTTTGGAGGATGAGGCGGGCAAATAGGATCAGGGATATTTTCAGGGGTTTTAGGAAGAACAATTTTGAAGGATATACTATGATTAGAGCTGAAAATAATGATCAGAATAAGTACTCAAAAAGCAGGTGTAGATTTTAAGTTTTGAAATGACCGGTTTATCGTTCGTTTAGTCTTATTGGACCTGATGATGATTGATCTGCGACAAGCAGCACAATACATTTGCCGAAAAAATAATTAAAAAATCAACTTCTTAAAATCAAAACAATGGAAACAAAAGCAAACAATTTAAAAACGACTATTACTGCAGGTGTATTTATGTTATTATCAGCAACATCTTTTGCACAGAATACAACAAAAGAAACTGAAACCATCCGCCCTTACCATGTACGTATTCCCGAAGCTGCCATCAAAGAACTTCGCCAGCGGATCAATGCGACCAGATGGCCAGGTAAAGAGACGGTAACAGACCAGTCACAAGGAGTGAGACTAAACCAGATTCAGGATCTTGTAAAATACTGGGGAAATAGTTATGACTGGCATAAGGCGGAAAATAAACTAAATGCCTATCCACAGTATATAACTAAAATAGATGGGTTGGATATTCATTTCATTCATGTACGGTCGAAATATAAAAATGCAATGCCTTTGATTATTACGCATGGCTGGCCAGGGTCTGTATTTGAAGAATTAAAAGCCATTGAACCTCTTACAGATCCTGTAAAATATGGTGGAAAAGCTGAAGATGCTTTTGATGTAATAATTCCTTCTATGCCTGGTTACGGGTTTTCAGAAAAACCTAAAACAACAGGTTGGGGTGTTGAAAGGATAGGCAAAAGCTGGGATGTTCTGATGAAACGTCTGGGTTATCATCATTATGTAGCCCAGGGAGGAGATTGGGGTGCGGTTATTGCCGATGCGATGGGCCGTCAGGCTCCGGAAGGGCTTCTGGGAATCCATGTCAATATGCCTGCAACTGTGCCTGCAGAAATAGCTGATATTCTAAAAGCGGGAGGCCCGGCACCTGAAAGTCTGTCAGAAAAAGAAAAAGCAGCTTTTGCCTCATTGAATAAATTATATACCCGCGGCGGTGGTTATGCTGCAATGATGGTAACACGTCCTCAGACACTTGGTTATGGACTAACAGATTCACCTGCAGGACTAGCCTCTTTTTTCCTGGATAAATTCAATGAATGGACATACAGTGGTGGAAATGCTGAAAAATCCCTGACGAAAGATGAGATGCTTGATGATATCAGTTTATATTGGTTCACGGATACCGCTGTTTCATCTGCACAACTATACTGGGAAAATAATAATAACAATTTTAATGTCGTAGAGCAGAAAACAAGAGACATCAAAGTGGCTGTAGCCATTACTGTATTTCCCGGAGAAATTTATCAGGCTCCCAAAACATGGGCAGAAAAGGCATATCCTAACCTGATGTATTTTAATGAAGTTACAAAAGGAGGACACTTTGCATCCTGGGAAGAGCCCCAGATTTTTGCACAGGAACTCCGGTCGGCATTTAAGCCTTTAAGAAAATAAATGGGATAAAACAGAAACAAAAAAATCCACAGCTTCAGAAAGCTGTGGATTTATATATAGTTGTTATGTTTACATTATTGGTGATATTGCATTCGTGTAAAGGCCTCTTTTCCGAAAAGGCATGAAAAAATATTCTGAAACTCATGAATGTATCTGCACCGGATTGAGTTGCCGTAAATCTTTAAACCTTCTACGATTTTTTTGGGGCTCAGATCGATGTCATATTTAATAAACTCTTCCGGTCGCTCATACCGGATGCGTTGTTCAGAACTGTATGTTCTTGAAAAACCGAATTCTTCCAGCCATTCTTCAGTGATCTGGATTGGATTGATGGCATCAGCCGGGGCAGAGATACTTTGGATATCATTTTCAATTTTTACAAAATAATCTTTTGCATTATTTTGGAAGATCTCTGTGATTGTGAAAATTTGATTTTTGTACTCAACTAAATTTCTAATCTTTAAGTCTGCAACGTTCATAATATTTAGTGTTAAGGAGGTTATTAAAAATGATGTGTGTTAATAAATAGAGTTGCAAATACTATGCCTGACAGAATATATTTTATTTAAATATATGTTAATGTATTAGGCTAATATTTATGGATTATAAAATATTACTTGAAATAAATGATTTTTACTTACGATACTTTGTGGATATTGTTAAATTTTAAGGATGCAAGCAGAAAGGCTGTAAGTATAGCTACAATAAGGAATATGATAAAATAACTCCACGAAGTGCCGTGTAGTAAATAACCGGTGCCACTCCCTAGAATACTGGAACCAAAATAATAAAATAGCCAATACATAGAAGTTGCAGAAGATTTTCCTTCTTTTGCACGGAGCGCTGTCATTTGGCTCGCCATAGTATGGGCCGCAAAAAAAGAAAGTGTAAATAATCCGAGTCCGAAAATAACAATGTAGATATTTTCCGAAAGAAGAAGGATAACGCCGGCAATCATAAATAATATTGATCCTTTCAGAATATTCTTCTGTTCCGTTCTCTTTGATAAACGGCTGGTAATCATCGTTCCGAACACTCCGAATGTATACATCAAAAATATAAATGCAATATAAAAATGATTGAGCGAGAATGGAGCGGCTTCCAAACGGAATGTAAGATAATTATATACACTTACAAAAGCTCCCATCAACAGCGCCGCAACAAAATACAACCTTAGCATATAAGAGTCTGTAAGGAATCTCTTCATCTGTTTTATTTTAAGGTGATAATCTACTTTTTGCGGATTGAAAAATTTTGATCCGGGAAAAAGCCTCCAGAATAGTAAGCCCAGGATCAGGCTCTCGATGCCTATGATCAGGACTGCTTTCTGCCAACCCCATTCTCCTGAAAGAAGTGTCGCCAATATTCTTCCGCTCATTCCTCCTATTGTATTCCCGCTAAGATACATACTGATAGCCAGGCCAACCACAGATGTATGGACCTCCTCGGTGAGATAGGCCAGAGCTACCGCGGACACACCGGAAATCACAAAACCTTTTAGAATGCCAATGAATATCAATACGGTAAGACTTGGAATCCATGCAGAAATAATAGTGAGAATAGCTGAAGACATAAGGGAAAATGCCATTAATCCCTTTCTTGAATAGCTGTCTGCATTAAAAGCAAAGAAAAAAAGGCCTGCTGCCATTCCTATTGTAGAAGAAGAAACGAGCAAAGAGCTGTCTCCTACGGTCGTATGGAAATGATCTGCTACCAAAGGAAGCAATGGTTGGAAAAGATAAAGTTGGGCAAATACAGATAATCCGGAAAGAAAAATACATAATTTAATGTAATGAAAACGTTTGCTTTTTCTTTCTGCTTTTTCAGATAAGTTCATGGGATACATATTCCTTTACTTCATAACCATAAAGGATTATACAAATTTCCAGATAAATTTTCAATTTGAAAAACGTTTATTTTTGATAATATAAATCGTTATAAGCGATCATGAAAAATATATTCTTTACACTCTGATTAAAAAAGCTCTTTTTTAAATTTGAATATCTTCTAAATAATATCAACGGACCAAGGAATTCTTATCATCAACAGTGATTTCTGTTTTACGGTTTTAAAAGCGATGAAATAGAAACAAATGTTAGGTTTTTTAAGGAATGACCTCTTGTAAACGTTTTATAAATTCAATTTTTTTTTGGATTAAAAGTCAGCAAATCATTATCATTGTATTTCTAAACATGATAAAATGATTGAAAATTTCCCCTTTTATCTGTCACTTATTGTTGCTATCGTATTACTTATAATGCTGGCCAATAAAATAAAGGTGGCTTATCCTGTTCTTTTGGTAATTGCAGGATTACTGATTAGTTTTATTCCCGGTATTCCCGCCATAAAGGTGGATCCGGAACTTATCTTTATCATTTTTCTTCCACCCTTGCTTTATGAGGCAGCCTGGTCTATTTCCTGGAAGGAATTATGGAAATGGCGGCGCATTATCGGAAGTTTTGCCTTCGTTGTTGTTTTTCTTACTGCAATTTCCGTCGCTTTTGTAGCGAATTATTTCATACCCGGATTTTCTTTGGCATTAGGGTTTTTGCTGGGAGGAATTGTTTCTCCGCCGGATGCTGTAAGTGCAGGTGCCATTCTTAAATTTGTGAAAGTTCCCAAAAGGATGTCATCAATCCTGGAAGGAGAGAGCCTTTTAAACGATGCTTCTTCTCTTATTATATTACGTTTTGCAATGGTAGCTGTAGCTACCGGGCAATTTGTATGGCATGAAGCGGCGTTAAGCTTTTCCTGGATGGTTGTAGGAGGACTCGGAATCGGCCTGGTCATAGGATGGATTTTCATGGAGTGCCATAAATATCTGCCTACAGATGCCAACATGGATACCATTCTTACAATTGTGGCTCCTTACATCATGTACATCTGTGCTGAAGAAGTGCACAGTTCCGGTGTACTTGCGGTAGTGAGCGGCGGCCTGCTACTCTCTAATCACAGGCATCGTGTATTAAGTGCTTCATCACGTTTACGGGGAATCAATGTTTGGGAAAGTTTCGCCTTTGTATTAAACGGTTTGGTGTTTGTGCTGATCGGATTAGACCTTCCTGAAATTACTTCAGGACTGGAAGGAGTAAGTCTTTCTGCAGCAATAGGATATGGCCTTTTAATAACGGGTGTGTTGATAGTTGTCAGGATTTTGTCTGCTTACGGAGCCGTGATCATTACTCTTATTGCCAGAAATTATATTACGGTAGCGGATAAGAGAAGCCCCGGATTCAAAGCTCCATTAATCATGGGATGGACGGGAATGCGTGGGGTAGTTTCTTTAGCAGCAGCACTTTCAATACCTATTAAGTTATACCCTGGTGGTCCTGATTTTCCTCAGCGGAACCTGATTTTATTTATTACTTTCATTGTTATATTGACCACATTACTGCTTCAGGGCCTGACCCTGCCTTTTATAATCAGAAAAGTAAATATACCCTCCTTTAATGATCATCTTCCGGATGAAGAAGCCGATGAACAGATTAAAAGAGAAATGGCTCAATATACGCTTGCACATATCACGAATAATTATGGAGAAATGTTGAAGACAAGCCCTTTCTTACAGAACATACATGACAAGTGGCAGGGAAAAATAGGAGATGATGCTCAGATCAGGATTTCTCCGGAAGTTAAATCTGCATACATGGATATCCTAAACCAACAACGGACCTGGCTGGTAGATCAGAATCATGGTGACCGCTATGATGAAGACATTATCAGAAAGCATCTGATGAGAATTGATCTTGAAGAAGAAAGAATAAGATATACCCATTAATCAATCTATGTTCAATGAGGAAAGAAGCCTCTGCAAATATTCGTTTTCCTTTAATACCTTTTGATAGGACTGCCTCGCGTAAGAAGGTGAAAGCTTATACACTTCCGTGATGGTGTGAAACTCTTCGGTTTCAATATCTTGATTGAGGTGAACGGAGTAATCGCTAATATATTTATCAATAATTCTTTTCTTCATTTCACATAAAGTACAATTCCTTATTTTCTGCAGAGAATTTAATATAAGAGATTTATCTCCATGGAAATTAATGATATTTTTCACAAATGATAAATTATGCTTATCCTGCAATTGGTAGTGGGATTCATCTTCAAAAATCATAATCTGGCAATAGTTTTTAATTTGTTTAGAATTTTTTAAACCAATTTTATCATTTGTATTTAAATTTTTCACTTCAAAAACCTGACCAAAATATATAAATAATGATGGAAAAAGTTTTTTCAGAATTTTTTATATGATTGTTTGTGGTTGATTACCGGTTTCCAATAAAATCTATAGCTAATGTAGAATTATTTCTACGTATTGTGACTTTTTATTCTATGCAATTTATTTTAATAAAAAGTAAGGGAGTCTTATTTTTGTTACACTGCTTTTATAATCCCGATAAGGTTCATTTTAGAAGGATAATCTTTATAAATTATAGAGCATAACAATATTTAACATACTTTTAAGTACAAGTGTTTAAGGCTGGAAACCTCTTGAAGAGATTTTCAGCCTTATCTTTTATTTAATGAAGCAAAGTTTTTGATTAAATATATTCATGTAGATTGTGTTAGTTTAATATATATTTAATCAATTGCATACTAATTATTTATATGGATTTTTAAGAAGGAAGTAAGCTTATATTTTTGGTCTCTTTTTTGATGCTAATCAGCAAACACAAAACAATGATGAAAGAAAAATTTAAGCATTTGCTTGGAAAAACACGTCGTGAAATAGTAGAAGAAATAGGTGATGGTTTTAATTTTCCGCATAATGAAATCTGGACCTATGAGGTAGGGAAAACCTGGATTGGAAGAAAAATTATTTTGTCAATCAGGTTCAAGAACAAGAAGGCTTCCGAGATCGCTTTTTATAAAAGCTTTAAAAAATGTTAAACATATATTTAGTTTAGTTCCTAATTGCTACCATATATTTTCTGAAATTTATTGAAAAAATGAAACTGAAATATCAATATGTCAATGAAAAACCTCCCAAAAATGGGAGGTATTAAAAAATTGACTGTATATTGAAATGTAACTCAATCGTTATTGATGATTGTCAAGCCATTGTAAACGTCGTTCATCGGGTAAATGCTTAACTTTAAAATTTTCGAAAACAGCATTAAATCCTGCTCCGTCAGGACATGCAGCCATTAACCCGACCATTACCGGAGTATTGTCCTGTAGATGGGCGTTACGCATCATGATGTAATTTTTATCGTCGAAAGAATAAAATACTTCTACTGCATCCAGTCTCCTTACTGCCTTTATCCATATTGCTGAAGGGATTTTATCCAGGGTAATGACACTCCAGTCGCTCGTCGTATGAGTAACGACCGTACTTAGATTATACTTTCCGTCTACAAATTCGATCCCTGCTTTGATGTAGTTTTCTTTATCCACCCTCAGCATCAAACCCATCTGATCAAATCTGGCCTTGTAGTTTCCGTTTATTTTTACTTTAGCTTCAAATTCACCACCATAAGTGGTATAATAAAAAGGCGCATCATCTACTGTAAAGCCGTAATGAGAGATTCTCCAATAATCACTTTGCGGAGTTACAAACATAGACAATGTATTGCCCTTAATCTCCCATTTTTCAGGTTCATTAAACCACATCATTTTTTCTAATGTCTGGGCGAAAGTTGTATTGATGAACAATAGGGTGCAAAAACTTAAAATGATTCTCCTCATGACGCAAAATATCTTTTCATATCAATATATAACTGAATGTAAATTATTAATTTAGCAAAAGTAAAACTTAACAATAGTATCATCAATACTGATAAATAACCATTTTATGAAGATTGTAGAAACATTGAATGAAACATTGCTGATTAAAGAGATAAATAAAAGCAATGAATGTTTATTGGATATTGATGTATATAAAAACATAGCTCGAGTGTATACCCAAATGGAAAACACCATTTCTGTATTAAGTGATATGCAGGAAAACAGAAGCTACGTTTATAAATCCGATACTGCCCTGGAACTTGGATTGGAAAGGGAGATAGAGCCACTAATCATAGATTCCATCTGGGAAGAGGAAATCCTGAAGAGAATACATCCTGATGATAAGGTTAAAAAATACATTCATGAACTGAGATTTTTCAAGCTGATGGATTCTTTTAAACCGGAAGAAAGAACCCATCATAACGTTTTATCCAGAATAAGGATGAAAGACAAGAATGGGGAATATGTCTTTGTGCAGCACCGTATGTTTTATTTCTATTCTCCTTACAATAACAAACTGAGATTTGCTCTCTGTCTTTATAGTATCGCTATTGATCAGTCTATACTTTTACCTCCGGACTTTCTGATCATTAATTCAATAAAGGGGAAGATTGTTGCGGAGGATAAACTCATTTACAGAAACATTTTATCGCAGAGAGAAATGGAAATTTTAAAATATGTAGGAGAGGGTTTTACCAGTAAGGAAATTGCAGACTTACTTTTTATTAGTGTAAATACAGTAAGCCGTCACAGGCAAAATATCCTTGAAAAGCTGAAAGTAAAAAATTCAATACAGGCATTCAATGACAGCTTTCATTGATTAATGAAGGCTAATCTTCCGAAAAGTTCACCATAAACTTGCGTAATATCTTTTTAAATTGGTATTTTTAGTAAAACACATAACGATACTTATATGAAAAAAAACGTAAGAAATTTGAAGAGGGGAGAAGAAATCACCAATAGTTATATGGTATTCTTAGATAGGCATATTCAGGATGTTATTTCCGGCAATGTATCTGAATTTATGGAAGTGAATGAGATTGCGGACAGCCTGGCTGTTTCTCACACCCACCTTACAGATACGGTAAAGAAAGAAACCGGGAACCATCCTTGTTATTTTTATGATACTAAAATCGTAGAGCAGATACAGGTAATGCTTGCACAAAGCGATTTTTCAATTGCTGAAATAGCCAGGATATTTACTTATGATCCCTCCAACTTTTCAAAATTTTTTAAAAAGTTTACAGGAATTACACCTGGAGAATACAGAAAAAGAACAAAGACAAAAGTTCCAAAAAGTTCACCATAAAAAAACTATTCCTAATGCTCACATTTGTAAGACATAACTAATTAAAAAGAAACATAATTATGTCAAAAAATGATTTAAAAGGAAAAGTGGTTTTAATTGCCGGAGGAGGAAAAAATCTTGGTGGATTATTAAGCAGAGATTTTGCCTCAAAAGGAGCAAAGCTTGCTATTCACTATAACAGTGAAAGTTCAAAAGCAGAAAGTGAAAAGACTTTAAATGAAGTTAAAGCGTTGGGAGCAGAAGCTTTTCTGTTTCAAGGGGATCTTACAAAAGTTGAAAACATCACTAGATTATTCGACGAAACGATAAAAACTTTCGGTGGAATTGACATTGCGATCAATACTGTAGGTATGGTTCTTAAGAAGCCTTTTGTGGAAACGACAGAAGCAGAATATGATTCTATGTTTAACATCAACTCCAAAGTGGCATATTTCTTTATTCAGGAAGCTGGAAAGAAATTAAATGATCACGGGAAAATATGTACGATCGTTACATCATTGCTGGCTGCTTATACCGGATTGTATTCCACATATGCAGGAGCAAAAGCCCCGGTAGAACACTTTACCAGAATGGCTTCCAAAGAATTTGGTGATCGTGGTATTTCTGTAACTGCTGTTGCACCGGGACCAATGGATACTCCGTTCTTTTATGGACAGGAAAGTGATGATGCTGTTAATTATCATAAATCTGCTTCTGCTTTAGGTGGGCTAACAGATATAAAAGATATTGCACCTCTTGTAGAGTTTTTGGTAAGTGACGGATGGTGGATTACGGGTCAGACCATATTTGCAAACGGAGGATACACAACAAGGTAGATCTCTTATTCAACCGATAAAAAAGGTGATTGTTTTATGCAATCACCTTTTTCTTTTTCTTCAGTATGGCTCTGTATTTAGCCTATAAATGTTATAATTAATTATTATAAATGGATTTTGTTGTAAAATTATTTGATTTTTAAGTGGTAAGATCGAAATATGGTATTTATAATAAATTTTCGATGAAAATTAAAATCAAGAAGAGTGAATTATTTATATATTTGCCTGCTAAACAACTAATAATATAAAGGATGAGTATCGATTTTACAACAGCGACATTTAAGGATTTTGAGAATATTCCTGATTATGATATCGCTCAGAGGGCAGAATATTTTTACGAATTCCTGGATCATATGAAAACCAGGGGACACATGAATTATAGACTGAAAAATACTTCAGCAGCCGATGCAGTGTTAAATATCAGTATTGCAGATCGCAATAAGGAGTATGTAAGTTTTGTATCAAGTGATTATTTAGGGTTTACACAACACCCGAAAGTAAAGCAGGCAGCTATTGAAGGAATTGAAAAATATGGTACGGGTACAGGAGCCTCACCGCTTATTGGGGGGTACTTTGATTATCATAATATTTTGGAAAAAAAAATCTCTGCCTTTTTTGGGAGGAATGAAGACGAAGTAGTCTTGTTTACTACCGGATATGCAGCTAATAGTGCGACTTTGCAGATTTTAATGCAGAAGGAAGATATTGCTATACTGGACATGGGAGTGCATGCAAGCGTACATGAAGGATGTGCTTTTACCAATAAAAAAACATTTCCTCACAATAATTTGGAAGCTTTGGAACATATTTTGAAGATGTCTGAGAGTATGTACCGTACAAAGCTCGTTATCATTGACGGAGTCTACTCTCAGGAGGGTGATACTTCACGGGCCAAGGAAATATATGATCTTGTGAAAAAATACAATGCCTATCTTATGATAGATGATGCCCATGGTGTTGGAGTTTTGGGAAAAACAGGAAGAGGAGCTTTAGAGGATGACGGTTTATTGGATAAAGTGGATTTTATAACAGGAACTTCGAGTAAGACTTTCGGTAACCTGGGAGGATATGTTATTGCAAATAAAAAAATAGCATCATTCCTAAAGTTTCAGTCGAGACAACATATATTCTCTGTTACAGCGCCACCTTCTTCCGCCGGAATAGTAAAAGCGATTGATCTTGTTGACGAAGAACCCATTTGGAAAGATAAACTGTGGGAAAATATCAATTATCTAAAAACAGGTCTTAATGATCTGGGATTGGATACAGGAATTACCTGTTCTGCTATTATCCCGGTAAAGATTGGAGATCAAAATAAAATGTGGGATATCGGTAGAATATTAATCGAAAACGGAGTTTACACGAATCCTATCATGTATCCGGCCGTAGCGAGAAAAGATGCCCGTATCCGGATGACGGTAACAGCGCGACATGAAAAAGAACATTTAGATAAAACGCTTAATGTCTTTGATGATATTAATAAAAAAATGCATATTGCGAAAAAATAATAATAATTATGCCTAGAAAAGTGGTGCAAGGTCCTATAAGGGACAAAGAAAAAACAAAACAGAAACTGCTTGCTGCAGTGGGTAAAATTCTGAGAGTAAAAGGTTATGCCGGACTGAAAGTAAGTAAAATTGCAGCGGTTGCCGGTTTTGATAAAAAACTTATCTATGAATACTTTGGCAGTACAGATAAGCTTATTGACGAATATATTAAATCTCAGGATTATTGGAGTAAATTCAGCCCGAATATTGAGGAGGAAGTACAGGTTGGAAAAGGTAAAGAAGCCCTTACTCAAGGAATTCTTATGCAATTCGAGAGTCTGAAGAAAAATAAAGAATTACAGAAAATCATTCTGTGGGAACTTTCTGAAAGTAAGCCTATCCTTAAAAATATCTTAAAGCAAAGAGAAGATGTTGGGGCTAATTTATTTGAAAATGTTACAGACCCATATTTCGGAGAAGATGCAACAAGTTTTAGAGCTTTATTGGCTTTAATTGTAGCTGGTGTTTACTATCTTAATCTTTTCCCGGCCTATAACGGAACCGAATTTTGTGGTCTTGATATGAGAACGACTGAAGGAAGAGCCGAGATTGAAAAGGTAATTGTGGAGTTAATAGATAATGCCTACAAGAAAAAAGCTGCTCAGTAAAAATTTTCCTGTTTGATGTGAGATATATTTTTTGTGGATAATTTGAAGACTTTTGACTTTCAAATTAGAACTATATTTCTTATTTTTGACCAATGGAAAATTTTATCGTATCTGCAAGAAAATACCGCCCGCAAGAGTTTGACACTGTTGTTGGACAATCCCATATTACAGATACTTTAGAACATGCAATTGAAGAGAACCAGTTAGCACAGGCTCTACTATTTTGTGGGCCTCGTGGTGTTGGTAAGACAACCTGTGCCAGAATTCTGGCCAGAAAGATCAACGAAAAGGATGGTTCCGTTTCAGAAGACGGTTTTGCTTATAATATTTATGAGCTCGATGCTGCCTCAAACAACTCAGTGGATGATATTCGGGAACTGATCGACCAGGTTCGTTTTGCACCGCAGGTTGGTCAGTATAAGGTATACATTATTGATGAGGTGCATATGCTGTCTTCTGCAGCCTTCAATGCTTTTCTTAAAACACTGGAAGAGCCGCCCGCTCACGCAATTTTTATTCTTGCAACAACGGAAAAACATAAGATCATTCCTACGATTTTATCCCGTTGCCAGATATATGATTTCAAAAGGATCGTTATTGAGGATATTCAGGGGCATTTAAGAAATATAGCCCAGAAAGAAAATATCCAATATGAAGATGATGCTTTATATCTTATTGCGCAGAAAGCAGACGGTGCATTAAGGGATGCCCTTTCGATTTTCGACAGGCTTTCTACATTCTCCCAGAAAAATATTACATTGGCTAAAGCTGCTGAAGTACTTAATATTCTTGATTACGATCAGTATCTCAATATTCTGGACCTGGCTAAAGACAATAAGATTCCTGAAACCCTTTCCGCATTCAATGAAATTGTAAAAAAAGGTTTTGATCCGCATATTTTTATCGCAGGACTTGGAAACCATTGTAGGGACCTCATGATGGCTCAAAATGCTTCAACGATAGATTTAATTGAGGTTGGAGAGAAAACAAAAACTAAATTTGTAGAGCAAAGCCAGAAATGGAATGTTCAGCAATTGATTGATGCCATAGAAATCTGCAACCATGCAGACATCAACTATAAAAATTCCAAAAACCCGAGACTTACTGTAGAAATTGCATTAATGCAATTATGTTCATTGACTGCCCAGGCAGACGTTGCTAAAAAAAAAAGTTTATAATACTAGCTCCGCTTCTTAGTGAGAAACAGGAAATAAAACTTCCCAAACAGGAAAAATCAGAGCCCGTAAAACAGGACAGCATTGAAAAACCTTCGACTCCCATAGGTCATCAGGCTGAACCCACGATAAGAAAAACATCCAAACCTTTATCAAAAGGTATTTCTTCAGGATTCAGCATTAATTCTTTTTTAAATAAAGAGGAAAAGGAAGAAAAGGAAGAAGCTGTTGTTACTAAAGCTGATAATCTTCCGCAGCATCATTTTACCGAAACGGATTTGTTAATGGAATGGAATTTATTTTTAAAACAAATCCAATTCAAACAAGCAGTAGTTTTCAATGCTATAAAATCTTTTAAACTGGTTAAAATTGATGAGACAACAGTACAGGTTTTATATCCTTCGGACTCAGCAAAAGCTGAATTTGATAAAATAAGTGGAGAATTTTTCAATCATTTTAAAAGAAAAGTACTTAATTATTCAATTGAAATTGATTATAAAAAAGACGTTCAAAACCTTAAGATAGAGGTGGTTACGAAGAAAAAAATATTCGAAAAGTTCGTTGAGAAAAATCCTTTATTAAAAGATCTTGATGATTTAATGAAGTTTGATTTGACATAATTTTATATCTTTGTCAAATCTTTTTGTTCAAAATGGATTTTTGACAAAAACAAATGATTTAATTGTAAAGCTAAAGAATAGACAATTACAGAATAAAGTGGAAAAATTATTAGTCCCATCTCTGTCTACTTTAAACCTTTTTGGTTTTATACCCGCTGATTATTTTAGCGGTTATTTTAGCTTTTCGGCTACTTATTATAGAAATTTTAGAAGTTATTACCGATTTTACTGGTACTACTAATTAAATTTCTTTCCAAAAAATAGGAATTAACGGATCTTCTCTCATTAATTCCTCATCCCAATAAAAAATTTTTAAACGGCATTTTTTGAAAAGAATTATAAAGAAACTTTATAAGGGAAGAACCGTTTGTGCATTATAATAAATTAAAAATAAGATAAAAATAAATTAACAGAATGAATTTAAAAGATTTAAAAAACGATTGGATTAATGAGTTTTCACAGCCATTAATGATTGCCGGGCCATGCAGTGCTGAAAGTGAGGCTCAGATGTTGGAAACTGCGAGAAGGATAAAAGAAACCAATGCGCAGGTGCCTGTTTTCAGGGCAGGTATCTGGAAACCACGTACAAAACCCAATGGATTTGAGGGAGTTGGAGTTATTGGATTAAACTGGTTGAAAAAAGTAAAAGAAGAATACGGCTTCAAAACAGCTACCGAGGTAGCCAACGCACATCATGTTTTTGCCGCTTTGGAAGCAGATGTGGATATTCTTTGGATCGGAGCCCGTTCTACTGTGAATCCATTCACCGTTCAGGAAATTGCAATGGCTTTAAGAGGAACGGATAAACCTGTATTGGTTAAAAATCCTGTAAATCCGGATCTGGCATTATGGATCGGAGCTTTGGAAAGACTTGTAGGGCAGGGGATTCACAATCTGGGAGCTATACACAGAGGTTTCTCTACATACCAGAAAACAAAATATAGAAACAATCCGAACTGGCAGATTGCTCTGGATTTCAAAAGCCAGTTCCCGAATATTCCGATGCTGATTGATCCTTCCCATATTTGCGGAAACAGAACTGGATTGGCAGATATCACCCAGGAGGCAATGAACGTAGGGTACCAGGGAGCTATCATTGAAAGTCACTGTAATCCAGATGAAGCATGGAGCGATGCTTCACAGCAGATTACACCGGAAGTTTTAGCTGAACTTATTGGTAATCTAAAAATGAGAAATGCAGGATTAGCAGGATTTGACGGTGAAATGGGAAGACACAGAACGTTGATTTCTGATCTCGATTTTCAGTTAATTGAGCTTCTTTCCCAAAGGATGAAAATCTCTGAGAAAATTGGTAAGCTTAAAAAAGAGAATGATATCGCTATTTTCCAGCCGGAGCGTTGGAAAGTGATTACCGAATATGCTACTCAAAAAGCAAAAGAAACAGGAATGTCACAGGATTTTATTGAAAAGGTTTTCAAAGCGATACATGAAGAGTCGATTGAAGTACAGAACAATATTATGATTGAGAAATAACAATTATAAAATAATAATTAACGGATTCAGGGCTTAAGAATCAGACGTGCACGAAACAAACTTCGTTACGAAACTGAATCTTAAGTCCTGAATTTTTTAATATTGATCTTATGATGAAATCGGAAAATATATTTTCTCATTTTCAAAAGCCTTATAGTCTTACTTTAGCTTTTCATTTTTCCCAGCTCTGTATTTTGAATGTTCCATTTTAAACTCTGTACTATACATCCTCCTACCTATCACCGAATTCCTTATATTTGCATTCTATACGTATGAAAGGAAAAATTATTAAATCTACAGGAAGCTGGTACCAGGTTCTGGAAATGGAAACCGGTAGAATTTTCGAAGCCAGAATTCGCGGCAAGTTTAAACTTATCAAAACCCGGCTTACGAATCCTTTGGCTGTGGGAGATTATGTAGAGTTTCAGCTGGAACAGGATGATATTGCCTGGATTACTAAAATAGAACCACGAAAGAATTACCTGATAAGGAAATCGGTAAACCTTTCCAAAGAAGCTCATATTATAGCTTCTAATATTGATCTCGCATGTTTCATTTTTACACTTCGGTATCCGGAAACTTCTCTGGGGTTTTTAGATCGTTTTTTAGCGTGTTGCGAGGCATATAATATTGTACCGCTTATTTTATTTAATAAAATTGATGTCCTGAATGAAGAAGAAATAGAGATCGTAAAAGATATTGAGTTTATGTATCAGGAAATCGGATATGATACACTTGAAATTTCATCTTACTCCAAACTTAATCTGGATCAGCTTCAGGAAATTTTAAAAGATAAAACTTCTGTATTTTTCGGACATTCTGGTTGTGGTAAATCCACATTGGTTAATGCAATGCAGCCCGGATTAAATCTAAAGACTTCAGAAATTTCAGATAGCCATCTGAAAGGAAAACATACGACTACGTTTGCCCAAATGCATTTTTGGAATTTTGGAGGAAATGTTATTGATACACCCGGAGTAAGGGAATTTGCGATGATTGATATAGAAAAAGAAGAAGTACAACATTACTTTCCTGAAATTTTCAAAAAAAGGGAAGACTGTAAATTCCATAACTGTATGCATATCAATGAACCTAAATGCGCAGTAGTGGCTGCCCTGGAAACAGGAGAAATTCAGCATTCCCGATATTCTACCTATATAAAATTAATGGATGAAGCAGAAGAGGCTTCTCAAAAATAGTCTTATTCATGAGTGAGGAAAAGCATATTCCTGTTCATAACCTTACCTATCAGGAATTTCAGCTGACCACTTTGGAAAATGGACATCCTGAAAATTTTAATGACGTCCACAGGCATAATTTTTTTGAGATCCTGTGGTTCAAAGAGGTAAAAGATGATAGTCATCTTGAACTTGATTTTGAAAATTATCACCTCAAAAATAATCAGATCTGCATTATAGCTCCGGGACAGGTGTTCAATATGAAGCTCCGGGGTGAAAAAGGATACGTCTTTGCCATAAGCCGGGAAATCTTCCAGGAAATTTGTGACGTGGAACTCATCCTTACCAATGGGGCAGCTCCTTTTTTTCCTGATTATGAAAGCCGGAAAAATTGCCAGGGGATCATTAAGCTGCTTGAGGACGAATACCATGGAAATTGCCGGATGAATTTAATCAAAGCTTATTTAAAAGCTTTTTGTATTATTATCACAGAGGATCTTACTTCACAAGAGCCTTTACTCCATGACAAGCAACGTATACAAAAGCTCATTACGCTGATCGATACCTACTATATTACACAAAAAGAAACCCGATTCTACGCAGAAAAACTTAGCATAAGCGCTCATCATCTTAATGACATTGTGCGGATTTCACGTGGGACAACAGTAAAAAAAATGATCGCTCAACGCCTTTTACTTGAGGCAAAAAGAGAGTTGAGTTTTGGAGCTCTGACAGTAAAAGAAGTAGCCTTCAGATTAGGCTTTAATGATTCTTCTTATTTTTCCCGTTTTTTTAAGAAGCATTCAGGGTACAGCCCCGAACAATTCAAAAATATGAATGACTGATTCCAGGGATAATCCTCAGTTTGTCCTGGTAAGCCTTCAATAGTTTCATTGGATGACCTTTAATTTTATAAGAATTTTGCATGCTGTAAAAGTCAATGTTGGCATGTAATGATTTAAAAAAAATTATGAAAAAACTGAGTATTATTGTATTTATTCTGGCTCTTTTAAACACGCTCGAATCTTTAAGTATAGATCTTTATCTTCCTGCTTTTCCTGTAATGGCAAAAATTTTCGGAACCGATATAGGGCATATCCAGATTTCTATTTCCATTTTTTTTGCCGGTTTTGCTATCGGGCAGCTACTATGGGGACCGTTATCTGATAAAAAGGGGAGAAAGCCTATGCTGTATTGCGGATTAATCCTATTTATGATTGGAGCCGTTGCTATTATCTTTACCGAAAATATATATGTGTTGTGGATCATGCGTTTTCTTCAGGCTTTTGGAGGAAGTGCCGGGATTGTCATTGGCAGGGCCATTGTAATAGACCTCTACGACAAAGAAAAAGCGATAACTATCTTTTCCAAGCAATCTCAGATAAGCGGGATTGCTCCCATTGTAGCGCCATTAATGGGAAGTGTTTTTCTAAGGTTTTGGGGATGGAACAGTGCGTTTAGCTTTTTAAGCATTTTAGGAGCTATCACTTTATTTCTTGTTGTTAAGTATATTCCGGAAACCAATTCCCGGATAGCATCACCTGAAACTTCGGAAACTGAAATCAAATTAAAAAATCAGCTGAAAGTTATTATTTCCAATAGAGATTTTATCAACAATACTATTATCGGGAGTATTGCTTTTGCATCACTGATTATTTATATTTCCAATGCTCCATTCCTTTTTATGGAAATTCATGGATTTTCCAGTGAAGTATTCAGCTTTATATTTGCCTTTAATTCCATGGCATTAATATTTGCAGCCTATATTACTCCGAAATTAACCCAGAGAGTTAAGGATACCAGAATTCTATTTTCTGCTGCTATCCTGTTGTTGTCAATGAGCTGTTTACATTTATTTATATCTCTGGGCCAATTGTTCGTGGGATTGGAAGTTGCGGTTCTGTTTTCTTCTCTTATAGCAATAGGACTTCTTTTTCCTATTACTACTGCCCATGCATTATCTCCTTTTAAAGAGGGTCGTGGTACAGCTGCAGCCCTGATGGGATTTATTCAGTTAATGGTTACCTTCCTCATGTCAGCTATAGTTGGTTTTTTAGAATCTCAATCCATTATGCCCATGATTATAGCGCGGATCGCACTGGCAGGGGTTGCTGTCTTTTTTGCTTATAGAACTTTTTTGGCAAAAAAGGTTTACGCTTAGAAATATCTCATTTCGATCTTGTTGATAATAAGATTTTTAAAATAAAAAAAATGCCACTTTGACATGTATGTTGGAGTGGTATTTTTTTCGAAAAAATATCGTTTTTTTACTTTTTGGGGTTCTTGGTGATGATTTTGGGGATTTTTTTTTGAGAAAATAAGGGAGATATCATAGATTTTAACAATAAAAAACCCAGCCGAAGCTGGGTAAAAACTAATAACCATGAAAACTCAAATTAAACATGAGAATCGCAATAGAATAAACAATTACTGTGCCAAAGATGAATTTACTATTTCTTAATAAAAGTTATTTTTATGTTAAAAAAAAATTAAAATGGAGATAAGGTTTTTTTTTGTAATTTTGCGGCATTAAAAAAAATATACGTTTATGTCTAACATTACATTCACTATGATTAAGCCTGACGCAGTTGCAGACGGACATATCGGTGCTATATTAGGTAAAATTGCAGAAGGAGGTTTTAAAATCAAAGCTTTGAAGTTAACTCAACTTACTGTAGCTGATGCTAAAAAATTCTATGAAGTACATGCTGAAAGACCTTTCTATGGGGAATTAGTAGAATTTATGAGCTCAGGACCAATTGTTGCAGCTGTTTTAGAAAAAGACAATGCAGTGGAAGATTTCAGAACTCTTATCGGTGCAACAAACCCTGCTGAAGCTGCAGAAGGAACTATCAGAAAAATGTTTGCAAGAAGCATAGGAGAGAATGCCGTTCACGGTTCAGATTCTGACGAAAATGCTCTTATCGAAGCACAATTCCATTTTTCCGGAAGAGAGATCTTTTAAGACCAGAATTTATTCAAAATATAAATCCGGAGATAATTCTCCGGATTTTTTATTTTCAAACCCTGCTATTGGGAAACTTTTATAATAGCCGTTTTTTAGAAGCGGTTAATATGATGTAATCTCAGATCCTATAAATTACTTTCTATAGCACCTACTTTTTCACGGTATAATTCCAATGGTTTATCCAGAAGTATAGCAATGACTGTCATTTCTTTATCCAGCCTTTCTTTTGGAATGTCAATATAGATAATTCCAGGCCGGTCACTCCAGTACAATTTATTGTAAACAGTATGGTCGATCATGGAACCTTCCCCAACAATACGAATTCTTGAAATGCCATTTTTAATTCCTTTTAAAGCAACCGGTCCCGTGGGAATTCCTTCTACAAAAAGATAAAGAGTTTGTTTATCTTTTGAAAGGGCACTCATACCTGCATAATGCCCATCCGGTAATCCTTTTCCGGTTTCAAAAAGAGCTTCGGCATGATCGCTGATCCATGACAAAGTTTTCGCATTCGTTTTTGAAGTCTTTGGAATGCTCATATCCATCCCATCTGCGGTAAGTCCGGAATGGTCCAGGAGATTATTGCCATTATGAAGCTGTTCAGCAATTTCATAGACAGCTGCAAACGTATCGGAATGATCAGTGAGTTGTTTTAAAGATGGAATATCTCCTTTATGGGGGGCTTTAAACTGAATTTCCTTATTAAAAGTAATCTCAATAACAGTCACATCCTGATCAAATTGTACATTAGAAAAATGTAAAGTCAGGTTTCCGGCAGGATCGGTTACCATATTTACCTTTGCATTGGGATCACTAAGAACTTCTGCAGAAACCGGGAAGGATTTTAACCCATATATTTTTGTGAAATTTTTAGCTTCCTCAAGATACAGAAACAGTTTTTTATGATCTTTAGATATTGCAGATTTTCCTTTGTAGTTTTCAAAAGGCAAGCCCTGGCGTGTTCCATATATAGCCTCAGGATATTTAGAGGTCCAGCGTCCCAGGTTTTGGAGGATTTTTACTTGCTCTTCCGGAATGGTTCCATCTGCTTTAGGACCGATATCCAGAAGTAAATTACCACCCATACTGATTACATCTGCCAATGTTCTGATAATCATATTAGGAGTTTTATAATGGTGATCAAAAGGTTGGTATCCCCATGAATCATTCATGGTATAACATAATTCCCAGTATTCACTTTGAGGGCTGATGACCGGGATTCCTTGCTCAGGAGTTTCGTAATCTCCATGATTGGTTAACCTTGAATTGATAATAATATCTGGATTATATTTTTTTAAATTGTCTAAAGTTTTTGATGCCTGCCATTCCTCAGAAGTATGTTCCCAATCGCCATCAAACCATAAAAGATCGGGGTGGTAACGGTCTGACAGATCATTGAGTTGTGACTGATAATATTGGATGAAGTTTTGCCATCGTCCTGGATCATTCTTAATTTCATATCTCTTCTTTGTTCTGGTGTTGATATCATAATAAGGATGGCTCCAGTCCGGGAGGGAATAGTAAAGACCAGTTTTTAACCCTGATTTTTTAAGTTCGTCAATAAAGGGTGAGAGAACATCTTTTTGGGCTATTGAATTTTTTGCAATAGTAGTCGCTTTTTCAGCCTGAGAGTCCCAAAGAGAAACCCCATCATGGTGCTTTGTGGTGATTACGGAATATTGTGCCCCCGAATTTTTAATAAGTTTTGTCCAGTAGGCTGGATTATATTTCGCAGCAGAAAATCCATTCAGCTGCTTCATATAATTTTCATGGTTAATGTAGTTATTAAAAAAAGACCAGGATTCCGAAATTCCATCTACAGAATAGATTCCCCAGTGAATAAAGATCCCCAGTTTGGCATCTTGAAACCATTCCATTTTTTTCGGATTGGGCTTATTTTGTGCATTGCTATTTCCTGCAACCAAAGTTCCCAACAAAAAGGCAATGATCCACTTATTTCTCATGCTTATATTTTTGTGTACTAAAATAACAAAAGTCTTCTTTAATTTCCTAGTTGGAGCGCATATTCATTTTGTGAGTGATTGTATTCAGAATAAAGCTAATTTTATAAAATAAACAAAATGATAATCACCAAAACAAAAGACATGAAAATGACAACACTTATTCTGATCATTACTGGAACACTTACAGCCCTTATTGCAGGATTATTCTATGCTTATTCCTGCTCGGTAGTATTGGGATTAGGGAAACTATCCGACATGGAGTACCTGAAAGCAATGCAGTCTATAAACCGTGAAATTCTCAATCCGGTCTTCTTCCTGAGTTTTATGGGAACGGCAGCGATGCTTCCTATTTGTACTTATATATTCAGAGGGCAGCATCCGGCTTTTCTCTTGCTTTTATTGGCTACAATAATTTATCTGGTTGGCGTTTTCGGGGTTACCGTGGTAGGTAATGTACCTATGAATGATCAATTGGATCAGTTTAATATCGGAGATGCTACTGCTGAAGCATTAAAAAAAGTGCGTGAAGCTTTTGAAAACAGATGGAACCTTCTCAATAACATCAGGTCAATATGTTCTACCATCAGTATTGTTCTGGTTATTTGTGCCTGTATATGGGTTAAAACGGAATAATGTTCAGTATTAGTACTTAATGCAAATTCCGTATTTTTACGGATGCACGGTATTGTGTTTTATTAGCATCTTTACACAAGCATAGAACAACGAAAATCTAAGCTAAAGTCTGAATGACTGAAACTAATAACCATCGTAAGCTCAGATTTTCAACGAATTAAGGCAGCCTGAAGGGCTGCCTTTTTTATATAGCTTTAATAATGAGACGTTACTTAAATTTTTAACAGCTCAATTGTTCTCTCAGGATTTTCAGAAGAGAAAACAGCATTTCCTGCCACCAGAACATCTGCGCCTGCTTCGAATAATTTCGATGCATTATCCAGGTTAACACCACCATCCACTTCAATAAGAGCAGTGGAATTATTGGTTAAGATCAGGTCTTTGGTCTCAGCAATCTTCTTATAGGTGTTCTCAATAAATTTTTGTCCCCCGAATCCTGGATTTACACTCATCAACAATACCAGATCTACATCTGCTATGATATCTTCCAGCATTAGAACCGGAGTGGAAGGATTCAGTACAACTCCTGCCTTAGCGCCTCTGCTCTGAATAAGGTGGATCGTTCTGTGCAGGTGCGTGCAAGCTTCATAATGTACAGAAATCAAATCTGCTCCGTGGTCAATAAATTCCTCAACATATTTTTCCGGTTCAACGATCATTAAATGAACATCAACAAATTTTTTGGCATGCTTCTGAACCGTTTTCATTACAGGAAAACCAAATGAAATGTTCGGTACAAATCTCCCATCCATCACGTCAATATGGAACCAGTCTGCCTGAGAATTGTTCAACATTTCAATATCTCTTTGCAGATTCCCGAAGTCTGCTGATAAAAGGGAAGGAGCAATTAGCTTAGTTTTCATTTTTACTTTTATATTAGATTTATTAAAGATATCAGATGCCAGACACCAGATATCAGACCTGTTTTTTTTAAAGTCTAACATCTGACATCTTTTATCTGATGTCTTTATTAGTGGTATTTCAATTTCATTTCCGGCTGGATCTTTAAAATAGTTTCATAGATCAGGGAGATCACGTTTCCTACATCTTCTTTTGAAACCATTTCTACTGTTGTGTGCATATAGCGCAAAGGTAATGAAATCAATGCACTGGGAACACCACCATTAGAATGGGCAAATGCATCAGTATCCGTTCCTGTAGATCTGCTGGCTGCAGCTCTTTGGAATGGGATTTTCTTTGTTTTTGCAGTATCTATAATCAGTTCCCTGATGGTATGATGCACACTTGGAGCAAAGAAAATCACCGGCCCGTTACCACACTTCTGATCACCTTCTTTTTTCTTCTCGATCATAGGGGTGGTTGTATCATGTGTTACATCTGTCACGATGGCGATGTTAGGCTTTATAGTATCTGCAATCATATCTGCACCGTACAAGCCTACTTCTTCCTGAACAGAATTTGTAATGTACAGACCGAAAGGAATTGTTTTTTTATTTTCTTTTAATAATCTGGCTACTTCTGCAATCATAAATCCACCGATTCTGTTATCCAAAGCCCTGCAAACGAAATAGCGGTTATTCATTTCGAAGAATTCGTCAGGATAAGTAATCATACATCCCACATAGATGCCCATCTCTTCAACTTCTTTTTTAGAAGTTGCCCCACAATCGATGAAGATATTTTCAATTTTAGGAGTAGGCTCATTTTGATTATTGCTGCGGGTGTGAATTGCAGGCCATCCGAACACACCCTTTACAATCCCGTTTTCTCCATGGATATGAACTACTTTTGAAGGAGCTATCGTTTGGTCGGAACCTCCGTTTCTTATTACATAAATTAATCCGTCGTCCGTAATATAATTCACATACCACGAGATCTCATCAGCATGC
Organism: Chryseobacterium sp. LAM-KRS1; assembly: GCF_013184525.1. GTDB lineage: Bacteria > Bacteroidota > Bacteroidia > Flavobacteriales > Weeksellaceae > Chryseobacterium > Chryseobacterium proteolyticum. The sequence continues at coordinate 541,783 of NZ_JAAOIZ010000005.1, read as the reverse complement.
GCTTCAATGACTACCTTGAATTCAGCTTCAGGATTGATAATTCCATAGCAGGTTCCATAGTGATCAACTTCAATTTTGTCTACATAAGGTCTGATATAATCCATCCAGACTTCCTGCCCTTTGTGCTCGTAACCCGTCGGAGATGATGTATTTAGGTATTTTTCTAAAAATTTTAAAGATTTCTTTTCAAATTTCATAAAAAGGAATGATTTTTGCGTTCAATATTAGCTCTAATACGCGTAAAAATAATGAATTTTAGCAAGATTTTTTGTCTTTTTCTTTTCTTTTTTGGAATTGGTGTTTTTGGACAAACGGATTCTATTATTGCTAAACCCCTGAGCCAATACCCTCCGGAGGAGTTAAAAGTAGATGAATTTGGAAATAAATATTACTATGATGAAAGACAGAAAGCCAAATTCTATGAAATAAATGGAGAGACAGTTGTTGTGATGGATGAACTTGTCCTTCTCAACAAACCTAAATTCAATAACCAGCTGGACAGGAATTATTATTATTTTCTAAATAAAAAACTATACAGGGTATATCCGTTATTTGTAGCAGCTTTACAACAGTACAGGGATATTCAGAAAGAAATGACCAATCTCGACAGTAAGGCAAAAAGAAAATATGTAAGGGACCGTCAGAATATCCTGGCTGATCAGTACGAAAAGCAGTTACGCGATCTTACAACAACCGAAGGTCAGGTTTTTGCCAAGCTTATGAACAGGGCGACAGGAAAGAATGTTTATGAGATTATTAAAGAACTAAGGGGAGGGTGGAGCGCTTTCTGGTGGAATGTTAAAGGTAAAATGGCCAGTATCGATCTTAAAGATCAATATGACCCTCATAGAAACAGAACAGATGAATTCATAGAATCACTATTACAATCCAACTGGAATTCTGGCTATCTTCAGCCATATCCGGGAGCCGGTGATTTTAAAATAAAAAAATAATACCTGTAAGTAATTACAGGTATTTTTCTTTCAGTTTATCAAATACGATTTGATCAATGGGTAAAGGAAATGGATTGTCCGGTCTGTTGATATCAATCCATTCCGTTTTTTCTATACAAGGATCCAGAATAAGGAAATCTTCTTCGTTGATAATATTAACTATATAATATATGGTAAGGAGTTGTTCATTTTCTCTGAAACGGGATACTAAAAAATCTTCTTGTGTATAGAAGTGTTCCACGATATCTATTTTTACATTGAGCTCTTCATCAAACTCCCGGTGGAGACATTCCAGTAATCCTTCTCCGTACTCCAAACCTCCTCCCGGAAATTTTACAAGCTGGTCTCCGGCATATTCTTCAAATAAGGTAAGTACTTTTTTTTCCTTTATCGCACAGGCATATACTCTGACGTTGATCTTATCTATCATATATATATTTTGTATAGCTAAATTAAGGAAATTTGTGAAAAAAAAGAAGTGAATTGAAAGTTGAAAGCTGAAAAATGAAAGGTGCGTCATAAGATCTCAGATGTTGTAAATCCTGAACCTCTGACCCGCAATTCTTATATTACAAAACCTCAGACTTTCGATTTTCTATTGATCACCCTCTCTTTATGGCATTCAGCATTTCCCTTTTCCCTGGCGGACCTTGTTTCTTCTCTACAGTAAAATTAAGTTCCTGAAGGATTCTTCGGACACTTCCTTTGGAAGAGTAGGTTGTTAATAATCCGTTCACATTCATTTTGTCTGAAACCATCTCAAATAATGGTTTTTCCCATAGATCAGGTTGTACGCGCGCACCAAAACAATCGTAGTATACAAGGTTTATTTTAGGTAAATCAATATTTTTTAATTCAAAAAAATCACATTTTATTTTTTTTAAATTAAAATTTTCAACTATTTCCACTGATTTTTCCCATTCTGCAGCATGAATTTTATGATAAATTTCTTTGAATTCAATGTTATCAAAAAGTTCAAAATAGGCCAAATCTTTAATTTCCGATTCATTTATGGGATATTTTTCCAGAGAAAAATAGTTGATGACATGATTTTTATCAGTTTTTAAATATTCATTAATTGTAACCAAAACATTCAAACCTGTCCCGAAACCGAGTTCTAAAATATTAATTTCGCAATCATTTATCAAAATTAGTCCATTTTTGATAAACACGTGTTCGGCTTCTTGTAATGCTCCGTGATGAGAATGGTAGTTTTCATTTAATTCATTGATAAACAGTGTTTTGCTTCCGTCGTTTGTGGTCTTTATCTCTCGTTTCACCCTATTTTTTTGTCAAATTTAGTCTAAAATTTTTATATTTAGAAAATTATGTTAAATTTGTAGAACATCATAAAAAATTTTAGAAATGATAATTCAAAAAACTGAGAATTCCAGACTTTCATCATTCGACCCAAATAATTTTTCTTTTGGGAATACTTTCATAGACCATATGGTAATATGTGAGTATGAGAATGGAAAGTGGGGGGACGTAAAATTGGTGCCTTATGGGCCTTTAGCCTTTACACCTGCAATGATGGGGGTAAATTACGGACAAGCTTGTTTCGAAGGAATGAAAGCTTATAAAGATCAGGAGGGACAGGTTTTCCTTTTCAGGCCTGAAAAGAATTTTGAACGTATCAATAAATCGGCTAAGCGTCTTGCAATGCCTGAGGTAACGGAAGAAATGTTTTTAGATGGTCTGAAAGCATTGGTAGATATCGATAGAAACTGGATCCCTCAGGGAGAAGGAATGTCTTTGTACATCAGACCTTTGATTTTTGCTACTGAAGAAGCTTTAAAAGCAAGAGTAGCAGAAAAATATATGTTTGCAATTGTTGCAACACCTGCAAAAAGTTATTATACTGAACCTGTTTCAGTAAAAATTTCCGATCATTATTCAAGAGCTGCTAACGGAGGTGTAGGATCTGCAAAAGCTGCAGGAAATTATGCTGCATCATTTTATCCTACTCAGTTGGCAATAGAAGAAGGATATGATCAGATCATCTGGACGGATGATGCTACTCACGAATATTTTGAGGAAAGCGGAACAATGAACGTTTTCGTAAGAATCAACGATACTGTATTTACTCCTCCTACTTCAGAAAAGATCCTGGACGGAGTTACAAGAGACAGTTTCATTCAATTGGCTAAAAAAAGAGGAATTGAAGTGAAAGTGGAGCCAATACCTGTAAAAGCTGTAATTGAAGCGCAGAAGAATGGTACATTGAAAGAAGTTTGGGGGGTTGGAACTGCTGTTGTTACAACTATTTTCCAGGCATTAGGATACCAGGGTGAAAAACTGGATTTACCAAAATTATCTGATGAAGAAAGCTTTGCAGCAATCCTTAAAAATGATTTGGTAAGCATACAGACGAATCTTTCGGATGATTCGTTCGGATGGAGAGTGTTAGTAGAAAAAAATGTGTTGGAAACCGTTTAATTTCTACTTTGAAAATTATATAAAAGCCAAGATATTCTTGGCTTTTTTTGTTTATTATATCCTGTGAAATGCTTATTTTCGCAAAAGTTTATGAAAAAATTACTCTTCATATCAGTATTGGGATTGCTGAGCTGTAACAGGAATTCACAGGCTCATCCGCCATTGGGTGGGGTTTTGAGCCAGAAAGATCTGGATATTTCGAAAGCAAGGATGAAAAACCTTAACGCTTCGGAAAGAATGCATATTCAGGAGTGGATCAAAAATCAGCCGGTGAAATTTTATCCTACCCAACTCAACTATTGGGTCAATGCTGAAGGTTTTGATACAAGAGAGAGGAGACCGGATAATTCCCTGATCTCTTATTCTTATGATCTTTATGATTTTGATCAGACCAAGATCTATGATCAGCCTGTTGAAAGAAGAGATGCCAAATTCGGGCACTTTGATGAATTAAAAGCGGTAGAAAATGCTTTGCGTTTTATACATGATGGTGAGGAAGTTACGATTTTGGTTCCATCTTCTCTGGCGTATGGTACTTATGGAGACGAAAAAAAAATAGATAACGACATCCCATTAATCATAAAATTAAAAGCTCAATAAATGAAATTGTTTAACAAGAATATAATTCTGGCAGCGGCAAGTATATCGCTGATGAGTTGTACACCAATTTATAAAAAAATGAACGTAGACAAAGAAACTTACGAAGGTCTTAAAGACGGACTTTATGCTAATCTTCAAACTTCAAAAGGAAACCTTATTGTAAAGTTTGAAGACAAAAAATCGCCTGTTACTGTAGCCAACTTTGTTGGTCTTGCAGAAGGGAAAATTGATAACAAATCTAAAGCTAAAGGAGTTCCTTTTTATGATGGAACTATTTTCCATAGAGTGATCAAGGATTTCATGATCCAGGGGGGAGATCCTCAGGGAACCGGAATGGGAGATCCAGGATATAAATTCGAAGATGAGAGAAACGACCTTCGCCATACAGGAAAAGGTATTTTATCAATGGCTAACTCAGGACCTAATTCAAACGGATCTCAGTTTTTCATTACAGAAGTAGCTACTCCTTGGTTGGATGGAAAACACACAATCTTCGGAAAAGTAGTAAAAGGAGAAGAGGTAATTGATGCCATCGCTAATGTTGAAAAAGGACCTCAGGATAAACCTAAAACAGATGTTGTTTTAGAGAAGGTGAATGTTTTCAGTAAAGGGGATGAATATAAGAATTATGATCCGGCTAAAACTTTCAATGAAGGAAAAGCTAAGATTCAGGAAAACAACAAGGCTTATTTAGCAAAAGAAGAAGCTGAGAGAAAGAAAAAAGAAGAAGAATTTAAGGCTAATCAGGAGAAGATGATAGAAAACCTTAAAGCGGGAATGCAGAAAACTGAATCCGGATTATATTATAAAATTACGAAGACTACGGATGGAAAAGCTCCGAAATCAGGAGACAATGTATCTGTACACTATGCAGGTAAATTGGTAGACGGTAGTGAATTCGATTCTTCTTTTAAAAGAAATGAGCCGATCGAAATTCCAATCGGAATGGGTAGAGTAATCAAAGGATGGGATGAAGGAATCCTGTTACTGAAAGAAGGTGAAACAGCTACCTTATTGATCCCGCCTGCAATGGGTTATGGAGAAAGAGGGGCAGGAGGTGTTATTCCACCAAATGCATGGTTAGTTTTCGATGTTGAGCTTGTAAAAGTGAAATAATTCAAATACCATTATAGGAAAAGCCGGCTTTTTAGTCGGCTTTTTTTATTGGGATAAAAATACAATTAATTTAAGGATGGGAAACCAACTTTTTTAGCAAGATAAGTCCATGTAGAACTATATGAGCAGGATCGTGTTTTTATTTCGTGATCAACGGTAAAATTACTATTTTAGCTCAAAATAATTTAATGAAGCAAGTATTCTCCTTATTTTTCCTTTTTATTTTAATAATGATTTCAGCTCAGGGAAAGCGATTCTTTGAAAGTGGAGAAGTACAATTGACACAGCCTGTTGAGAAAATTAATCTGAATTTTATTAATGATTTACCACTTGTAAAGGTGAACATTAATGGGAAATTGTATAATTTTTTGTTTGATTCCGGTGCCCCTACCGTTATTTCCAATACCATTTATACTGAGCTCAATCTACAGAAAGAGCATACCAGTAAAGTAAAGGATTCCCAGAAAAATAAGCAGGAACAGATTTTCACAAAATTACCGGAAATGACTGTTGATAATGTGGTTTTTAAAAATATAGGTGCTATTGTAATGGACCTGAATGGTTCTGAGCTTGGCTGTTTTAAAATTGATGGTATTATTGGTGCTAATCAGATGGCAAAACTTTTCTGGAAAGTGAATTATTCTGAGAATTTGCTTGAAGCGACAAAAGATCTTTCGAACTTTAAGTTTGATGATTATGAAACTGTAGTCCCCTTTGATTCACAAAATCAGAAAACACCGGTCGTGGAAACTAAAATTTTAGATAAAAACATCAGGCTTACTTTTGATACCGGATTTACAGGAAGGCTTAAGATTTTAGAAAGTGATTATGATCAAAAAAAGATAAAACAATATGTTGAAACTTACGGAATTAGTTCTGTGGGGGCCTTTGGGGCAGGAAAGCCGGTCCCAGGATTTATTTTTAAAATGCCTGCATTAGGTTTAGGAAACAGAATCTTTGATAATGAAATGGTCATTACCGGAAATTCAAGATTAATAGGAAATGATTTTTTCAAAGACTTTGCATTTATAATGGACTGGCAGAATAAAAAGATTTACATGAAGAAGATTAAAAATGATCCGCCAACACTGGAATCTTTTGGTTTTGGATACCGTTTTATTGATGCCAAGCCGGTTGTTGCATTTATATTTAAAGGAGAAAGTTCCTCTTTGGAAATTGGTGATTCAATCTTAAGTATAAATGATGTGGATCTGGATCATTTGAATAAAGAATCTGCTTGCCATTATATGATGAATCGGGTGGAGAGGGATTATAAAACTATTGGAATCAAAGTAAAAAGAGCCGGTAATATTATGGATCTGAGAGTTGATAAAAAAGAATTTCTAAAATAGGTACAAACAGTCTACCTTAAATATTTCGATAACTAATCAAATAACCTGGTTTTTCGTTACGGTAAATAATGAAAACTTCCAATAGTACATAAAATAAAAAAACCGCCGTACGGCGGTTTTTTTATATATTACCAGTTCTTATCGATCATATAAATAAGTTGGGTCATTGTTACCGCTCCCAGCAGCAATTCTCTCCGGTTTACTTTTTCGAAAGTATCTTCATGAGTATGATGAATATCAAAATACCGCTGAGAATCCGGAACCAATTCTGCTGTAGGTACTCCCATAGCATGAAGGGGAGAAATATCAGCCCCGGAGTATTTTCCTTCAAAATTATAAACTCCATAAGGGAGGAATAATGGAGCCCAGCCTTTGATCTGATTTCTTTTTGCATCATCCATCTCCAGAGCAACTCCTCTTGGACTGAAACCTCCGGCATCGGATTCTATAGCAAAAAGGTGCTTTTCATTGGTGTCTTTAGCGGTTTTTCCATATTGTAAGCCACCTTTTAATCCGTTTTCTTCGTTGGCGAAACATACTACCCGGATCGTATGGTTGTTTTGAATACCCAATTTTTTAAATGTTCTCAAAACTTCTATACTCTGTACAATCCCGGCTCCGTCATCATGAGCGCCTTCGCCCACATCCCAGGAATCCAGATGTCCACCGACAACGATTACGCTTTTATCTTTTTTACCTGTTATTTCCCCGATAACAGAGTGGGAGAGCTTTTCTCCTTTCATTCCACAGTTGGAATTCAAAGTAGCCAGTACCTTTTGGGTTTTTAAAAGCTGTTCCAGTTCATCCGCTGTTGTATTTCCGATTGCAACAGCCGGTACTTTGTCTACATTATCTTCGTATCGCATAGCACCCGTGTGAGGAATATCGTCAAAAGCTGATGAAAGAGAACGGATAATGGCAAATCTGCCCCCTTTCTTAGCCGTTAAAGCTGCGGCAGTTACTCTATACTTAGCAGCATCCCCATAACCTCTGAAAGTTTCTATAAACGATTGGCTGAAAGGGTAATTAAAAAACACGATCTTGTCTTTTACTTTCTCAGCAGGAAGACGATCGTATTCTTCCATGGATTTTACCATAATGACTTCTCCGGAAACATCTTTTCCGCCCGTACCTTCAGAATTTCCTAAAGAAAGCATTTTAAGGGTCTTCCATCGGCCACTGTTTGCTGTGATCTTTAAAGATTCTTTTCCTCGTTCCCAGACAGGAATGGTAACTTCCTGAAGCCATACCTTATCAGCTCCGGCATCACGCAGCTTCTGCGCTGCCCACTGAACTGCTTTTTCATAAGCCACCGAGCCACTTAAACGATGGCCAATGTTTTTGGTCAGGTCTCTTAGCTCTGTATATCCTTTTCCGTTGTTAAGGATCTCTTTGGATATTGTACTGAATTGTATTGAATCTTCTTTTACTTTTACCTGACCAAACAAGGTCATACTTAAAAGGAATAAAGAGGTGCTTACTATTTTTTTCATGTCTACCAGTTTTTATCAATCATATAAATAAGTTGTGTCATTACTACGGATCCCAGAAGCAGTTCCCTGCGATTTACCTTCTCAAAAGTATCTTCTTCCGTATGGTGGATGTCAAAATACCTTTGAGGATCGGGAACCAGCTCAGCTGTAGGTACTCCCATCTCATGGAGAGGGGCGATGTCGGATCCTGAATATTTTCCATCAAAATTATAAACGCCATAGGGTAAAAACAAATTAACCCAACCCTGGATCTGTTTTCTTTTAATATCATCCATTTCTAAGGATATTCCTCTTGGGCTAAATCCTCCTGCATCAGACTCTATTGCAAAAAGGTGTTTATCATTGGTCTCTTTTGCAGTTTTTCCATATTGTTTGCCTCCTTTGGTTCCATTTTCTTCATTCGCAAAACAAACTGCTCTTATGGTATGGTTATTTTGAATTCCTAATTTTTTAAATGTCCTTAAGACTTCTATACTCTGTACGATTCCGGCTCCATCATCATGAGCACCTTGGCCCACATCCCAGGAATCCAGATGGCCACCTACAACAATTACGTTTTGGTCTTTTTTACCGGTAATCTCCCCGATAACAGAGTGAGAGAGTTTTTCTCCCTTCATCCCACAGTTAGAATTGAGTGTTGCAATCACTTTCTGGGTTTTTAAAAGTTCTTCCAGTTGATCTGCAGTTGTATTTCCTATACAAACTGCGGGAATCTTTTCAATATTATCCTCATATTTCATGCCTCCGGTATGCGGAACATCGTCCAATGCAGAAGACAAAGAACGGACGATTGCAAATTTACCCCCTTTCTTTGCGGTAAGTGCGGCCGCAGAGCGTCTGTAAGCACCGGCATCCCTGTAAGCTATGAAAGTCTGTACATAATTCTGATCAAAAGGATGGTTAAAGAAAACGATCTTACCTTTTACTTTTTCAGCCGGAAGCTGCTCGTATTCTTCCAATGATTTGACCATAACGATTTCTCCGGAAACATCTTTTCCTCCTGTTCCTTCAGAGTTTCCCAAAGAAAGCATTTTGAGGCTTTGGGGCTTTCCTGAACCGGCTTTTATATATAAAAACTCTTTTCCCCTTTTCCAGACTGGAATCATAACTTCCTGCAGCCATACTTTATCTGCCCCGGCATTGCGAAGTTCTTTCGCTGCCCATTGTACCGACTTTTCGTAGGCTTCCGAACCACTTAAACGATTTCCAATATTTTGTGTTAGATCTCTGAGTTCTTCATATCCTTTTCCATTATTTAGAATTTCCGTGGAAATTTTACTGAATTGTATTGAATCTCCCTGGGCCTGAGCACATGTTGCTATGCTTAAGAGAGCTAAAGTGGTTCCTATTAATTTTTTCATATTACCAATTTTTATCAATCATAAAAATCATTTGTGTCATAGCGACAGCTCCCAGGAGAAGCTCTCTTTTGTTTACTTTATCAAAAGTATCTTCGGAAGAGTGGTGGTAGTCAAAATAACGCTGAGTATCTACTACTAATTCCGCAAGTGGGATATCCAGTTTTTTTAATGGTGAAATGTCTTGTATAGCGTAGGTTTGATCGAAATCATACACTCCATAAGGGAGAAAATAGTTTTTCCAATCAAATATCAGTCTTCTTCGCTGTGGAGCCATATCCAATGAAAACCCTCTTGGAGAGTAGCCTCCCGAATCCGTGCCTAAAGCAAAAATGTGTTTTTCATCTTTCTTTTTAACATAAGCAGCGTAGCCTTCTCTTCCCTGGCCACCGTTTTCACTATTGGCGTACAGGACAACTCTTATGGTGTGGTTGTTATCAATTCCTAAAGCTTTAATTGCTCTTAATACTTCGAGGCACTGTACGACTCCTGTGCCGTCATCATGAGCTCCTTCTGCAAAATCCCATGAATCCAGCTGTGCTCCTAAAAGGATTACCTTAGAATCTTTCTTTCCCGGAATTTCTCCGATGATATTATGATTGATCGTTTCTCCTTTTGATTCTGCAGACATATTAAGCTTTGCCTTGACAGTCTGTTTTTTTAACAATTTTTCCAGTTCATTGGCTGATTTTGCGCCTATGGTTACTGCAGGTATTTTTACCCTGTCATCGGGTTCATAATAGATCATTTTGGCGTGTGGAACATCATCAGATGCCGTAGTGAGAGATCTGATGATCAGGCCTTTTGCCCCTTTCTTGCCAATTACAGAAGCGGAGAGCAATTTAGATTTTGCAGAAATAAGATAGGAATCTACAGTATTGATGATCTTCTGGTCAATGGGAGAGTTCACAAAAATGATTTTATCCTTTACCTGAGCTGAAGTAAGAGCATTGAGTTCCGGAATATCATTCACAAGCAAAATATCTGCTGTAAGGTCTTTACCGCCTGTTCCTTCAGAGTTTCCGAAAGAAAGCATTCTGATATTTTTCCACTCTCCATTGTTGGTTTTTATCTGTAAAGATTCCTTTCCCCTGATCCATACTGGTACTTTAACTTCCTGCTTCCATATATTTTCGGCACCTGCTTCTTTCAGCTTTTTTTCCGCCCATTCCGTAGCTTTTGTATAACCCTGTGTAGCACTGAAACGAGGACCTATACCTTTAGTTAATTCTCCTAAATTCTCGTAGGCAGTACCATTGATTAAGATTTCATCAGAGATCTGTTTAAATTCATCTGCGTAGTTGAATTTGGCTGTGGTTAATTTTTTCTGAGGCTTTTTTTGAGTTTTTTTTTGAGAAAATAAAAATCCACTCAAAAAGAGTGGAAGTATGATAATGAATATTTTTTTCATTTTTTGATTTACCTTTTCTTTTCCGTGTATAAAAGTAGGAAAAAAAAGGAAATAATTTAAGGTTTCATGTCGTACATTAAGAGTGCTGTAACCAATTTCGGTTCAATAAATGTACATTTTGGAGGCATACTCAATTTAAGATCTGAAATTTTAATCATATCGTTAAAACTTACCGGATAAATTCCAAAACCTACTCGTCCTTCACCGTTGTCTATTTTCTCTTTTAGAATAGTGATACCTTCAAGATTGGAAGTTCCCTTTACATAGGAAATTTTATCTGAACTATCAGGATCTTCTATCTTCAATATGTTTTTAAAGATGTATTTGTCCAATAAATGGTGGTCAAGGTTATCCAATGACATTTCCTGGGAGCGAAGGTCATGCTTCACGTGCAGCGAATAAAATTTACCGTCCAGATACATCGAAATATGGAATTTCTGTGAAGGGTAGTATGGGGTTTCTTCTTTTTCGTGAATCAGGAAATAATGTTCAAGCTGTTTTAAGAAATCGTCAGTAGATAAATCATTAATATCACTTACAATTCTGTTGTAATCATGGATCTTAATGGACTGATTGGACACGATAAAGCTGAATACGAAATTATAGGCTTCCGTACCGTTGTGTCTTTTATTTTTATCTTTCTGATGCTTTGCATTCAATGCTGTGGAACCAATTCTGTGGTGACCGTCGGCAATATAAAAAGAATCGATCTGCTCGATGACTTCTTTGAATTGCTGTAATTTAAGACGGTTGTCTATTCTCCAGATTTTGTGTCTGATCCCTTTAGAGTCAACGTGGTTGAAGATCGGCACGTTTTTCTCCTCATGGTTCATAAGAAGCTCCACTTTGGAATTGGCAGGGTAGGTAAGAAGTACCGGTTCTGCCTGTAAGTTTACTTTTTCAAGATAATGTGCCAGCTTTTCCTTCTTCTGAGGGATGGTACTTTCATGTCTTTTGATTTTTCCGTTCCAAAAATCTTCAAGACTTGTTAGACCAAGTAATCCTCTGAAAACCTGTTTGTTGGGGTAGATCTGTTCATAAAGATAGTATGCAGAACTGTCCTGAACGAGTTTTTTCTCTTCCAGAAGTTCTTCAAACGTAGAACGGATCTTCCTTAGGTTCCGGTCAATATCTTTTGATTTACTTACAACATAGGGCTTTATCATATTGATGTAAGTATTTTCAACCTGAGCTTTTTCTGCAATTTCCTCTTGGGTGAAATTGTCTAATGGATGGGTAGGAAAAGTTTGCTCAAGATCTTTATGAGGTCTAATTCCGCGAAATGGTTTAAAAACAGGCATATTTATTTTATAGTTTCTTTTTGTAGCTTAATAATTTGTTCTGCAAGTTCTACCCCGATCTTTTCCTGGGCATCCACTGTATTGCCTCCTACATGAGGAGAAAGGGACAAAGATGGATTCATCAGTAAGATCAGTTCAGGAGTAGGTTCATTTTCAAAAACATCCAGTGCAGCTCCCGCCACTTTTCCGGATTCAATGAAATCAAGAAGGGAAACTTCATTGATTACCCCACCTCTTGCAGTATTTACGATATAAACACCATCTTTCATTTTCTCGAACTGATCGGTGTCTATAATATATTCATTGGTTTTAGGAGTATTAATACTTATAAAATCAGTGTCCTTATAGAAAGAATCAGAATCGTTGGTAGATGTAATTTCAAAATCCAGGGTTTGTCCGTCAAAAAAAGATAACGATAGGGTCTTTGTTTTAGGTTTTCTGGTCAATACCTTAACCTTCATTCCTAATGCAATTCCCATTTTCACTACTTCCTGACCAATACTTCCAAAACCAATCACGCCTAATGTCTTTCCCGAAAGCTCATAGGCATTGCTGAATGACTTTTTCATTGCATCAAAATGAGTTTCTCCTTCCAAAGGCATTAATCTGTTGGATTCGTGAAGAAACCTTGCTAAGGAAAAGAAATGAGCAAATACCAGCTCGGCTACGGACTTAGAAGAAGCCGTAGGGGTATTGATGATTTGTATTCCTTTGATTTTGGCATATTCTACGTCAATATTATCCATTCCGATCCCGCCTCTTCCAATAATCTTCAAACCCGGGCAGGCATCAATAAGATCCTGTTTCACTTTGGTGGCACTTCTTACCAGCAGAACATCAACATTATTTTCGTTAATAAAATTGATGACATGATCCTGCGCAACACGGTTGTTCAGAATTTCAATTCCAGCTTCTTTTAAAGCGAGTTCTCCTGCTTTGGAAATTCCATCGTTAGCTAAAACTTTCATACTTTCTTTTATTTAAAAATCTAAAGATTTGAAAAATTTAAATATTTAAAATTGGTTCGCAAATTAATAAAATTATAATTAGCATTATAATCTTTCAATTCTTCAATTTTTTAATGCCTCAATTACTTAATGGATTTCATGACATCAACAAGAACCTGAACACTTTCAATAGGCAAGGCATTGTATAGACTTGCTCTGTAACCTCCAAGGCTTCGGTGTCCGTTTAACCCATTGATTCCTGCTGCTTTCCATGCATTATCAAAAGCTTCTTTTTTAGACTCATCGACTAATCTAAAAGAAACATTCATTAGTGAACGATCCTCTTTTACACAGAACGTTTTAAACAAAGGATTGTTATCTATTTCATCGTAAAGAAGTTTAGCTTTAGCCTCATTTCTTTTTTCTGCTGCTGCAATTCCTCCGTTTCTTTCAAGATACTGAAGTGTTAATAAAGATGCATATACCGGGAAAACCGGTGGTGTATTATACATTGATTCCTTACTGATATGTTGTTCATAATCAAAATAAGAAGGCATGTTTTCTCTTCCTGTTTTTCCCAGGATTTCTTTTTTTACAACAACCAGTGTTACACCTGCAGGTCCCATATTTTTCTGAGCTCCGGCATAGATTAAATCGAATTTAGTAAAATCCAGTTGTCTTGAAAAAATATCTGAGCTCATATCGCAAACCATCAATGTATCCACTTCGGGAAACGATTTCATCTGAGTTCCATAAATAGTATTGTTGGATGTGCAATGGAAGTAATCATAATCTGAAGAAACAGTATAGTCTTTTGGAATGAAAGAGTAATTTTCCTCTTTTGAAGAACCTACAACATCTACAGTTCCTACTTTTTTAGCTTCCTTTATAGCTCCGGCAGCCCAAGTTCCTGTATCCAGGTAAGCAGCTTTACCACCTACTTTCATAAGGTTGTATGGAACCATTGCAAACTGTAAGCTAGCACCACCACCTAAATATAATACTTCATAATCATCACCCAGGTTCATCAGCCTTTTTACAATGGCACGTGCTTCGTCCATCACCGAAACAAAATCCTTACTTCTGTGAGAAATTTCAAGGATAGATAACCCGATACCGTTGAAATCAAGAATAGCTTCTGCTGATTTTTGAAATACCTCTTCTGGTAAGATACATGGTCCTGCGCTGAAATTGTGCTTTTTGCTCATATTTTTATTTTTTTGGTTGTACAGGTGTTTTTAGAACCTGTGGTTTCACTTTATATTCTTAATAGATTTATAGAAATTATAATTAAAAAGCCGTCTCATAATTGATGAGACGGCATTTTTTATTCACCGTGTAAGAACGCTTTTTTATTTAGTAGTGCTTCTTCGGATTCTACATGATCTTCATCCGGAACACAGCAATCTACAGGACAAACTGCAGCACATTGTGGTTCTTCGTGGAATCCTTTACACTCTGTACATTTATCAGTAACAATAAAATAAACATCATCACTTACAGGTTCCTGAGGTGCATCCGCATCTACCGTTAATCCTGATGGCAATGTTACAGTACCACTTAACTCAGTACCTTCGGAAGCTTTCCAGTCTACGGCTCCTTCATATATTGCATTATTCGGGCATTCCGGTTCACAGGCTCCGCAATTAATGCATTCATCAGTTATTTTAATAGCCATCGCTAATTTTTTTTAAATTTGCACAAAATTACAAAATATTCCCCAATTTTGCAGTAATTATGAATATCGAAAATCAAGTTTTAGGACTTATTAAACTAAGTGATTATATAAGAGCGTATTTAGCAAAAAGTACGGAGGAGTTCAACGAAAGTGATTCTGAATTTGAATTATTGTTGAGAAAGTCGGAAATAGAGAATCCGTGGTTTACTATTGATAATCAGAAATTTGCTTTCCGGCAATGGGCTGAATTGCTTACCGAAACGAATATAAAAGATTGGCTTAAAGACTATTCTGCATCTGAAACTTCAAAGCGGGTAGGGCTTATCCTGGCAGGAAATATTCCTCTTGTAGGTTGGCACGATGTGATCTCTGTTGTATTAAGTAATCATATTCCGGTGATCAAATTATCGTCAAAAGATCAATATATAATTCCTTTTTTATTAAAAAAATGGAGGGAATTTTCTGATAATAACGTGGAGTACGAATTTGTTGAAAGATTAGACAATTTTGATGCTGTAATTGCTACAGGAAGCAATAATACCGCGAGGTACCTGGAATACTACTTTAAAAATCATCTGAACATTATTCGTAAAAACAGGACATCGGTTGCTGTTCTGAAAGGAGATGAAACAGAAGAAGAGCTTAAGCTTCTCGCGAATGATATTTTCCAATATTTCGGATTAGGTTGCAGAAATGTCACGAGGATTTTAATTCCTGAAGATTTCCTGATCGACAGGCTTTTTGAAAGTTTTATCGATCATAAAGATATCATCAATCATCATAAGTATGCTAATAATTATGATTATAACCGCGCAATTTATCTATTGAACCAGGATAAGTTCTGGGATAATAATTTTGTGATGTTAAAAGAAGACGATAAATTGTTCAGTCCTCTTTCTGTTATCAATTTCAGTAGGTATTCTTCAATGGATGAAGTGAGAAATTTTATTGCGGAAAATGAAGAAAATATCCAATGTATTGTGGCTAAAGATGAATTAGGATTAGACTCTATTCGTTTTGGCGAAGCCCAGAATCCGGGATTGAATACATATGCAGATAATGTGGATACCATGAAGTTCCTGGAAATAGTCTAACTTTAAGCCACCAAATCTCATAGTATGAAAAAATTGTTTTTTACCATAAGCCTCTTTACCGCGCCATTTTTATTTTCACAAAAAGTGGTAGGCTTAAAAATTCAAAATGACAACAGAAAGGAATCAACAGTAGATCTTGATAAGGATAAAATTGCATTATATAATGAAAAGTATTTTGCATTTATACAGGCTCTGAAAACTTCTGCTGATCGCGCAACAATCGATGGTTTACTTTCTGAAAAGGTAAAGACCCTCGTGACTGATAAGGTATTGCAGAAGCTTAAAGACGGGATTCAGCTGGAGAAAAAAGCTGAAGTCTTTAAATCAGGTCATCAGACGTTGATGGATGGAATAAGCTATCCTTTTATTCAGTATAAATATTCTGATGATAAATCCCCTTTGCCAAAAGATCTCATTACTGTTTTATTTGAGGAAGATGGCAGGATTATTGGAGTAAAACCTGTCGAGAAAAATAAATAAATTCAGTATATTTAAAGAAAATATAAATTATGATTAAAGACGTTTTAGTAGCACAGTCTACCGATGTAGAGAAGGCTGCTTTTTACAAAAAAACCTATTTGCATGTTGCGCTTTCTATCCTTGCTTTTATTGGAGTTGAAACGATCTTATTGAAAACAGTTCCACAGGAGCTGATTTTTATGATGTTTGCTCAGAAGTATGCATGGTTATTGATTATCGGTGTTTTCTGGCTTGCTTCCGTTTTGGCAGCCAAATGGTCGTTGTCGCAAAGCAAATCAACACAATATTTAGGGCTTGGATTTTATGTTTTATTGGAAGCTGTTATTTTCCTGCCTTTGATTTATATTGCAATGGTATACTCTGGGCCTAATGTTATTTTTCAGGCGGCTATGTTAACCATCGCTATGTTTGCTGGTGTATCGGCCGTAGCATTTACCTCCAAAAGGGACTTTTCATTCCTGAGAAACATCATTGTGATCGGTGGATTTATAGCAATTGGCCTTATTGTAGCCGGAATGATTTTCGGGTTCAATCTTGGACTTTGGTTTTCTGTAGGTATGGTGATTCTTGCTTCTGCAACCATTCTATACCAGACAAGTAAACTTAAGGATTCTTATGCTACAGATCAATATGTAGGTGCGGCTCTTCAACTTTTCGCTTCAATCATGCTTTTATTCTGGTATGTTTTAAGCATCCTGATGAGCAGAAGAAGCTAAATAATCAACACAGTATATTCGAAAGATCCCGATGTTATGCATCGGGATCTTTTAGTATATCAGTCTTAAAAAATACAGAATGTCAATTTTTTTGTATTTTGGGTGCAACAACTTAATGCCAAAACTTAATTATGGAAACAAAATTTGAAGGAGGAGTTAATATTGCCATAAAAATTCCTAAAAACAAATACGAACAAACGATCTCTTTTTATAAAGATATTCTCAAAATGGAGATTGAAGAGAAGCCTATCGATAACCCTACAGTATCAAGAACTCACGAAGTGAAGTTTGGCGGGAATACAGTGTGGCTTGATTGTGTGGATAATTATACCCATTCCGAAACATGGCTTGAGCTTAATGTGCCTGATGTACCGGCAGCGATATCTCATCTCAAGAATCATCATGTAGAAACATGTGATGAATTTGAAAAAATCCCTGATAATATGCATTGGATCACAGATCCGGCAGGGACGGTTTTTATTATTAAACAGCGTGATTGATATTGTCAAAGGCTGTAAACTAAAAAAAATCCTGATGTATTATCATCGGGATTTTTAGTATTTAGACATCAGGTGATCTAATCTTTAAATACTTTAATCTTTTAATTTTAAAATAAATTAAAACTATTTATCTATAGATCCTAATACCTTTTGTGCAAAAGAGTTTAAAGCATCTTTTTCGCTCATTCCGTTCTGAACATTAGCATGAACTTCTAACGCTCCACAGATATTGGTAATAAGCTCTCCTGCTACATTTAAATCTTCTTCACTCGTTCCTCTGAATTCACTGAAGCTTTCCAATACTTCAAGGGTCTTTTCCAGGTTTTCAGGGGTCTGATTCTGATAAAATTGTCTGATTACGGGTAACTTCATAATTATAATTCGTTGAAAAGGTTAATTAAACTTTCTGCCTGATTGGATTGAACCTGGTTAACAAGCGCTCCGTTTTTAAAGATCGCAAACGTAGGAAGATTATCTACTTTAGCCAGTTTTCTGCTTTCAGGTAATTTCTCAGCGTCTACATAAAGAAATGGAATCGCTTCATTTTCAGAAGCCAGTTTTTTGAACTTTGGTTTCATAATTCTGCAGTTTCCGCACCATGTAGCACCGTATTGAACGACTACCTTTTCATTATCGTTTACTATATTCTGTAATGTATCTTCTGTTAACTCTGTGTACATAATTGTTGTTATTTTAATTTAAAAAAAATGGGGTCTGAAAATTCAAACCCCATTATTATTTTTAGTTTTTAGCTAAATATTCAGCGGTTGAATTTCTGTCAGCTTTCATAGCCTCTTTACCTTCTTCCCAGTTTGCAGGACAAACTTCTCCATGCTTTTGAACGTGAGTATAAGCATCTATTAGTCTTAAATATTCTTTCACGTTTCTTCCAAGTGGCATATCGTTTACAGACTCATGGAAGATTTTTCCTGTTTCGTCGATAAGATATGTTGCTCTGTAAGTTACATTAGAACCTGTAAAGCTTTCATTTCCTTCTTCATCGTATTCGAAATCCTGATCTACAATTCCTAAGATGTTTGCTAATTGTCTGTGAGTATCAGCTAAAAGAGGGTAAGTTACACCTTCGATACCTCCATTGTCTTTTGCAGTGTTCAACCATGCAAAGTGTACTTCGTTAGTATCACATGAAGCTCCGATTACTTTAGTGTTTCTTTTTTCGAATTCACCTAAAGCATCCTGAAAAGCATGAAGCTCTGTAGGGCAAACAAAAGTGAAATCTTTTGGATACCAGAATAAGA
The DNA here is from genome assembly GCF_013184525.1 of Chryseobacterium sp. LAM-KRS1. Taxonomy (GTDB): domain Bacteria; phylum Bacteroidota; class Bacteroidia; order Flavobacteriales; family Weeksellaceae; genus Chryseobacterium; species Chryseobacterium proteolyticum. Next base: position 523,086 of record NZ_JAAOIZ010000005.1, on the reverse strand, counting down.
TAACTTTCTCCTGATTTTTAGTCGTTTGTTCAAAAATGTTGATTCTTAAATCATCACCCATTTCAGACATCGCATCGATTGTTAGATTCGGGAATTTTTTTCCTACTAAAGACATAATTTTTCTGTTTTTATATTTAAATTTTCTGTTGCAAATATAGGAATGATTTGTCTATCGAACAAATGTAAATCGATTAATAAAATCTATAATTGTTTTCAAACCGATAGAAAGAAAAAAGCTCTGAATTCAGAGCTTTTTCATTATATTTAGTAACCGAAAATTTCGTTTAAGTTGAGTTTTTTTACCTCTCCTAATTTTTTCATGTCGGCTTCATTTACTTTGTCCTGAGATGCTACAATACAGTAGGTGAAATTTTTACCTTTCATTTCCTTATCGTGGAAACTGTTAATGTCTGCGAATGACAGTTTAGGAGCCTGATCATAAACATTCTTTCTGATATCAGTAGAATTGCCCAGCTTTTGAGCTCTTAAATAAGTAAAGATGATTCCGTCCTGGGTGATTCTTTCCGAAGCGATAGATTTCTTTAAACCACTTTTAGCTGTTTCAAATAGTTGTTGAGACTGCGGTAAAGTAGTGAGAAGCTCATTCATCGCTGTAGTGGACTCATTGAATTTATCTGCCTGAGTTCCTACATAAGCAGTAATCATATCTTTATCTTCTTTTTTGCTTGGAAGAGAGAAGTAAGAATAAGTAGAATAAGCCAGGGCTTTGGATTCTCTTATGGTCTGGAATACAATTGATCCCATTCCACCTCCGAAATAATTATTGAATAAGCTTACCGTAGGAGTAATCGTTGCATTATATTGCTCTCCGTTTCTTACCCAGAAAACTTCAGCCTGAACCATGTCATAATGAGCAAATAATACTTTGGTCTTATCTGTTGGTACCTGGGTGAAAGTTTTAGACTTCGGCATATCTTTTAAGGTAGCCGGAAGCTTGTGGATGGGAGTGAGGGATGCAACGGCTTCACTTCCGGATTTCGGACCGTAATACAATACTTTGTGTTTGTAGTTGAACAAATCGTGAAGTATTTTGATCAGGTCTTCTGCTTTTAAGGCATCAAGTTCTGCATCTGTCAATACATTATTAAATGGATTTTGAGGGCCATATTGTGCGTAGCTTCTCAATCCAGCCATGATGCTGCCTTTATTCTGTTTTGCATTGGCTCTCGCTTTTTTCAATCTTGCTTTATAAGAATCTAAAGCAGCCTGGTCAGCTTCACAGTTTTTGATCAGGTCTTCGAATAAAGCTAATGTTTTATCAAAATTTTCGTTGAGACCTTCTATGGTTACATAGGTTTCCTCATTTCCGGCGCCTACGCTGAAACTTGATGCAAGTTTATAGAATTCCTTGCTGATGGTTTCGGATGATTTATTTTTGGTTCCGAGGTATTGAAGGTATTCTGCTGCCAAAGGAAGCATTTTGTTGTTCCATTTTCCTGAATCGAAGTGATAATACATCCTGAATAATTCATTATCTGTATTTTTTACAGAAAGAACATCGATGCCGCCTAATTTATTTTTTGCGATGTCTTTATCGAAATTCAGCCAAACCGGTGCGATGGCCGACTCAGGCATTTCGTTGATCTTTTTCAGGAAAGGAGACTGGTCGTCCCTGTTTACAGAAACAGGAGTAATTGTAGGTTTATCTACTTTTATAATGTTTTTATCTTCTCCTTTTCTCTTATAGATGGCAACGTAATTGTTGTCCTGAAGATATTTGGAAGCAAAGTCCATGATATCTTTTTTAGTAAGTTTCGATATCTCTTCTACATATTCCAAAGCTGCTTTGTGGTCAATATCAGAAGTGAACTCATCCATTAAAGTACTTGCTCTTGAAGAGTATTTTTCATTATTCTGAATGATATTCTTCCTTTCGTTATTTACGATAGATTGTATAAGATCATCAGAGAATTCTCCCTTTCTTAATTTATCAATCTCCTGCAGTAACAATGTTTTAACCTGATCTAAAGATTGACCTTCTGTAGGGTTTCCTTGCAGGAAGAGAACAGAGTAGTCTTTTAAAACATAAGGGAAGGCATAGGCGGCTAATAATTTTTGTTTTTTCACAAGATCAAGGTCAATAAGTCCCGCTTGCCCGTTGGTTAGCATGCTTCCTATCAGATTCAGAAGTCTGGCATCTCTTGTTGTCGCCCCCGGAAATCTGAAGCCTATCGTGATGTTTTCTGGGTTAGGGCCAAATACTTCTTTAGTAATCGGTGCAGTAATAGGCTGCTCTTGCCCAACAGTGTAAGCAGGAATCTCCTTAGGTTTCATATAGGAGAATTCTTTATCGATTTTAACGATCATTTCATCAGGATTGAAATCTCCAGACATGATGATTCCCATGTTGTTAGGAACATAATAATTGTTAAAATATTCTCTGATTGCTTTTAGGGAAGGGTTCTTTAAGTGTTCAACGGTTCCGATTGTAGTTTGTTTCCCGTAATTGTTATTTGGAAATATGGCCGCGAACATCGCTTCATAAACTTTTCTTGAATCATTATCCAGGCCGCGGTTCTTTTCTTCATAAACTGCTTCCAGCTCCGTATGGAAAAGCCTTAAAATGGGTTGTCTGAATCTTTCTGCCTGAACAGCTAAGAATTTATCGGTAACATTTGAAGGGATGTCTTCCGTATACACCGTTTGTTCAAATGATGTAAAAGCATTGGTGCCATCTGCTCCCATTCCTGACATCATTTTATCATATTCATTGGCAATGGCATATTTCGCTGCCTCTCCGGATACTTTGTCTATTTCTTTGTAGATCTCTTTTCTCTTGGCTTCATCTTTTGTCTGATTGTATTTTTCATACAATGCATCGATCTGATCCAGCAGAGGTTTTTCTTTTGCCCAGTCTTTGGATCCGAACTTGTCGGTACCTTTAAAAAGCATGTGTTCAAGGTAATGGGCTAAACCTGTATGATCAGCAGGGTCGGTTTTGCTTCCTGCTTTGGTAGCAATATACGTCTGGATTCTTGGGTCCTTTTTGGTTGGACTTAAAATAACAGTTAAGCCGTTTTTCAGTTTATAATATCTTGCGGCGGTTGGGTCATTGGTTACATATCGGTAAGTATAACCGTTGGCCGTAGCTTCTTTCCACTGGAAATCCTGTGCATGAACATAGCCTGTAAAACTAGCTGCTGCAATGCTTGTTGCAATAGTGATTCTCTTTAATAAATTCATCGGTTGGTATTGTTAGTTAAATTTTTCTAATAATTCCTTGATTCTTCTCATGGCCTCTCTTAGATCATCTTCTGATGCAGCATAAGAGAATCTGATGCATTCAGGGCTTCCAAAGGAAACACCACCAACGCATCCTACATGGGCATTTTCTAAAATAAACATAGCAAAATCATCAGCATCTTTAATTTCGGTTCCGTTCAAAGTTTTGCCTATATAGTAAGAAATATCCGGAAAGAAATAGAAGGCTGCTTTAGGCAAAAGAACCTTGAATCCCGGGATTTCAGTGATCAGATCATAGACAAGATCTCTTCTTTTTTTGAAGGCATCAATCATGTATCTGTATTCTGAAGGATCTGTTTTCAGAGCAGTAATAGAAGCTCTCTGGGCCATTGTATTGGCTCCGCTGGTCATTTGCCCCTGAACTTTTTCACAAGCTTTCGCCAACCATTCAGGACATGCGGAATATCCTATTCTCCAGCCTGTCATTGCAAAAGCTTTGGACATTCCGTTGATTACGGCTGTTTGCTCATATACTTCAGGAAACTGGGCAATAGATGCTGTTTTAGTTTCATAGTTGATAAACTCGTAGATTTCATCAGAAATCACAGTGACATGAGGGTATTTAGCAATGACTTTAGCCAGGGATTTTAATTCGTCGTAAGTGTAATATCCACCGGAAGGATTACAAGGTGAACTGAATAAAACAGCTTTGGTTTTGTCTGTAATCGCTTCTTCCAGCTGTTCGGCAGTGATTTTGAAATCAGTTACATAAGAGGTAGGAACCATAACGGAATTTCCGCCCATCATTTTTACCATTTCGTCATAACTTACCCAATACGGTGTTGGAAGGATCACTTCATCTCCGTCATTGATGATGGCAGCCAGAACATTTAAAATAGCTTGTTTGGCACCATTGGAAACACATATTTGTGTAGGTTTATATTCTAAATGATTATCTCTTTTTAATTTATATGCAATAGCTTCACGAAGCTCCAGAAAGCCCGGAACAGGAGAGTAATGACTGTAATTTTGATTAATGGCATCAAAAGCCGCTTGTTTTATATTGTCGGGAACATCAAAATCCGGTTCGCCAAGTGTTAAGCTGATAACGTCTATTCCGTTGGCTTTCATTTCTCTAGCCTTATTAGACATTACAAAAGTCTGCGAGTATCCAAGTCTTTTTACTCTATCTGAAAGTTTGTCCATGTAATATTTTTGTATTGTAACAAAAATATATAATAAAACTTAATTTAAATATAATATTAAAATAAAAAAAGCTTCTCAAGCTGTACGTTTTGTATATTTAAATCATCTTACATTTAATTTTATGAAATACTCTGTTCTTCTGCTGTTGATTCCGTTTATAGGTTTTTCACAAATACCTGAAAAAGACGGTGAAATAAAAAAATATGTTTCCGAGGTAAATTCGGATTCCCTGAAAAGTTATATCAACAGTCTTGTAGGTTTTAATACAAGACATACGTTAAGCCAGGTAAATGATCCGGGAAATGGGATAGGAGCGGCCAGGACCTGGGTTTTAAGTAAGTTTAAAGAATATGCAAAAAATTCAGGGGGAAGAATGGAAGTTTATTTGCAGCAGCAAGATATTCAGCCGGATGGAAAAAGGGTAGATCAGGTGACTAACCTTGGGAATGCGTGTGCTTTTTTAAGGGGGACTGACCCTTATGACAAAAGGGTTTTCCTGATTTCAGGACATCTAGATTCTCGTGTTACGGATGTAATGAACAGGACATCGTTTGCTCCAGGGGCAAATGACGATGGAAGTGGAGTAAGTGCTGTGATAGAAGCGGCAAGAGTTCTCAGCAGATCCCAGTTTCCGGCATCTGTTATTTTCGTTGCTTTTTCCGGAGAAGAACAGTCGCTGCTTGGTTCTAAATTACTGGCAGAGAAAATGAAAAAGGAGAATGTGCAATTAGAAGCTGTTTTGAATAATGATATGATAGGAAATGCCAAAGCGGGAGAGACTGGTGAAATCAATGATCACACACTGCGGGTGTTCAGTGAAGGATTGCCTTATGCTGACCTGGATAAAAAAGCTTTGGGATTAAGAAATCTGGGCTTGGAAAATGATGGCGAATCCCGTCAGTTAGCGAGACACATTAAGGAGGTTGCTGAAAAATATGTGAAAAAACTTGAAGTAAAGCTGATCTACAGAAATGACAGGTTTTTACGTGGAGGAGATCATTCGAGCTTTGTGAACTATGGATTTCCTTCTGTAAGATTGACGGAATATTATGAAAATTATGATCATCAGCATCAGGATATAAGAAAAGAAAATAATAAGCAATATGGTGATCTTCCTGAGTTTATTGACTTTAACTATTTACGAAAGAATGTAGCTGCCAATGTTGCTGTATTAGCCAGTCTTGCTAAATCTGCATCAAAGCCCGAACAGGTTGAAATAGAAGTTAAAGAACTTACCAACTCTACTGTTCTGCATTGGAAAAAACCAAAATCAGGACTGGCTGCAGGCTACTATGTGTTAGTGAGAGAAACAGATAATCCTTTGTGGCAGAAGAAAATATTTACCAAGGAGCTTTCACTGAAAATCCCGCTCTCAAAAGACAACTATATTTTTGCAGTACAAACCGTGAATACAAGCGGAAACGTAAGTGTACCGGTGATACCGGCTATTGCAAAATAATCTTATTGGCTTAAAAACCCTGATTTAGGCGACTTAATTTGAATACAACGTGAAATAAACTTATTTTTGCAAATTATAATAATTCTTATGTCTATATCGTTACTATTAAAATATTTTCCGAATCTCACAGAAAATCAGATACAACAATTTACTCAATTGGAAAGTCTCTATAATGAGTGGAATGAAAAGATCAATGTGATTTCTAGAAAAGATATGGAATCTTTATATGAAAAACATATCCTGCATTCATTAGGGATTGCTAAAGTAATGGAGTTTTCTCCCGGAACCCGGGTTCTTGATATTGGAACGGGAGGTGGTTTTCCCGGAATTCCTTTAGCTATTTTATTTCCGGATTCTCAATTTACACTCATAGATTCCATCGGTAAGAAGATCAGTGTTGTAAATGCTGTTGCAGAAGGAGTAGGACTTACTAATGTTACTGCAATCCATGGTAGAGCTGAGAAATTAAAAGAAAAATTTCACTTTGTAGTAAGCCGGGCGGTTACTCAAATGCCTGAATTCCTAAGATGGTTGAAAGGTAAATTTGAAAAAGAACAATTTAATACAAAGCATAATGGGGTGCTATATCTGAAAGGAGGAGATCTCGCTGAAGAGCTTGCCGGTTTGAAGTGTGAAATTTATAATCTTAATACTTATTTTAAAGAAGAGTTTTTTGATACCAAAAAAGTAGTTTATTTATCGAAAGGGAATTTTAATTCTTAATTTTCGTTAACAAAGGAATAATTTTTGCTAAATATTTATTAATAATCGAAAAATATTGTGTTATGAAAAGACTTTTAAATATTGGGTTTTCTGCAATAATTTTAGGGATAGTTGTTGCTTCCTGTCATGATGATGATTATGAATCCATACAATCTATTGATAAGGTAAAAATTGATAGCGTAAAAATTTCTAAAGACACGATGAACGTTTTTGATATTCAGCATATAAAAACTTATTCTTCTTATGTGTCACAATGTGAAGGCTTCTATGGCTATGATTACATTCACAGTGATAATTTAACCAGAACGGTTACTGCTTATAAATTCCGAACTGATGCTCAATGTTCACAATCTACCCATCAGGGTATGAATCAGATCAATTTCAATCCTCAGCAGACCGGAACTTATACCTTTAAATTCTGGCAGGGAACGAACAGCTGGATCACCAAAATCATCGTAGTGAAATAATGAAGTGGACCATCTTTATTTGTCTTTTGGTATCCGTTCAGATATTCGGTCAGAAAATTATCTGGAAAGAAGATCAGAAGCTTACCTGGGATGATTTTAAAAGTCCGGTGAGCAGAAAAAGCAATAAAGATGTAGTTGCCTATACCCATTGTGGTTGGGAATATTCCGTTGTCACTTCCTCCAACCCTGCATCTCCTGTGAAAATTGAAGTTCTAACTATTTTCAATAAAGATAAGTCGTGGAAAGATGTCAAAAGGATTAATGATTATGTGTTACTCCACGAGCAAAAGCATTTTGATATTGCTGAACTATATGCCAGAAAGCTTCGGAAAGAAGTAATTGAAAACATTAAAACCGCAGGTGATTACCAGAAAAAATTCAAAGCTATTTATGACAGGGTGTTGCATGAATACAGAGATTTCCAGATTGCCTATGACAAAGAAACACAAAATGGAATGAATAAGGAAAAGCAAGCTGAATATAATACCAGTATAACGGAACAGTTAGACCAATTAAATAGCTATAAAAAGTCTTGAAATTTCTCAATAAAATCATTCACGAACTCTTAGCCCAAAATACAGATTTATCCGTATTTAATATTGTTATTCCCGGAAAAAGACCCATTGTTTTTATCCGTCAGATCCTTGAGGAAAATAATTATTCAGGATTTCTGCCCAACTTTTATACGATAGAGGAACTTATTGACCGTATTGCGGATAAGCAACCCATTCAGGGGATTGCCCTGTGGCTTTTTGCGTTTGATGTCTATAAAAGTCTTAACCTGATTCCCAACGATAATTTCTCTGACTTTCTGAAGTGGTTTCCTACTTTACAAAAAGACTGGGATGATATTTTGAAATTTTCAGATAGTGATGAAGTAGTACTCCAGTATATGTTTGATGAAGAGAGGATCAAGGAATGGGCTCAGAATTTAGGAGAAGATGATGATGTTCCAAGGAAAAAGTTCCTTAATTTCTGGAGGAATATGAATATTTTTCTTCCTGTTTTAAAAAAGAAATTACAGGAAAGGAATTGGGCTACTTCAGGAATGATCCATGAAACAGCTAAAGCTAAAATAAACGATTTCGCCAAGGCGACCGACCAGCAGTTTGTATTCTGTGGGTTTAATGCTTTCACTCCGGTGGAAGAAAAGCTGGTGAGGAGTTTGCTCCAATGGGATAAAGGACAGTGCTTTTTCCAGGCGGATCATTACTATTTCGATGATGAAAGACAAGAAGCCGGAAAGTTTCTGAGAAATCATAAGTTGTGGAAGGAGTTTAATGACAGCAGGGCTTTTCAGTGGATCGAAGATGATTTTAACCAACCTAAAAACATCAAAGTTTATGAAGTATCCGGTAATGTAACTCAAACAAAAATACTGCCTGAAATATTCAGTGAAATTGAGAATAAAACCTATTCGAATACTGCATTGGTGCTGCTGGATGAAAATCTGCTTCCGGCAAGTCTAGATGTTATGCATGGTATTGACCATCTGAATATTACCATGGGGTTTCCTCTGAAGAATCTCTCTTTTTCCAATGCTGTCAAACAGCTTTTCTATCTCCAGAAACAATTGGAAAAAAATAAATCCTCATATTATTACAGGGATTTGTTTCCTATCCTCGAAGAGCTCCCGAAATCACCTGAAGATGAACAGATTATCAATCAGTTTAAAACAAGGATAGAAGAGAGAAATATCGTTTATATATCCCAGAAGCTATTACGGGAACTTTTAAGCGGACTCTCTTATTTTCATTTACTTCAAAAGGCAGATTCAACAGGACGCTACCTTGACATGCTTATTGATTTTTGTAAGAAGATTAAATGGTTGGAAATAGATGATATCCAATATGAAAATGTTTCCCATTTTGAAAATGCATTCAGGATCATTAAAAATCAGGTGACCCCTTATGATTTTGAGATTAAGATGGAAACGCTTGAAATACTTATTAACCAGCATATTAATTCCGAGAGTATCGACTTTCAGGGAGAGCCTTTAAGAGGATTACAGATCATGGGATTGCTGGAAACCAGGCTTTTAAATTTTGAGAACGTGATTCTGCTATCTGTAAATGAAGGAAAGCTGCCCTTAGGAAATTCGCAGAATACTTATATTCCTTTTGATATAAGGAAGTTCTTTGATCTTCACACCTTTTTGGAAAACGATAGTATTTATGCCTACCATTTTTACAGGCTGATTCAGGATGCTCAGAATGTACATCTTTTATTCAATGCTTTAAGTTCAGGCGTTAACAGTGGTGAAAAAAGCCGTTTTATTACCCAGATTGAAATGGAAAGCTCACACAATATCGAGCACCTGATTATAGAAAATTCCTCTGAACCCATTTCCTCTCAGCCTATTGAAATTAATAAAACGGATATTGTTCTGGAAAGGCTTGAAAAATGGAAAGAAAAAGTATCTGCTTCCCATTTGACGAGTTACCTTTATAATCCTATCGATTTTTATTTATCAAAGATTTTAAATACATCGGAAACTGATGAAATCGAAGAAGAATTGTCTGTTAAAAATTACGGAAATCTGGTTCATTATTCACTTCAAGAAGTATATGAAGTACTTAAAGGTAAGATATTAAAAGAAAACGATTTAAGAGAATCAATTAAAGCAATAGATCAATATATCGATATAGCAATTGAAAAGCTTAAACACCAGCCGGAATTCTATGAAAAGGGAATGAATTTTATCCATAAAGCAATTGCAAAAAAAGTAATTGAAAGCATTCTTACTTACGATCTGGATCTTGTAAAGTCAGGAAACAAACTGGAAATTATTGCCATCGAAAGAAGGTTTGAGAATGTGGATTTTTATCTGGACGACATCACAAAAGATAAAGTTTCTTTCTTTGGATTTATAGACCGTATAGACCGCCTCAACGGAACTGTAAGGATTATCGATTACAAGACCGCAAAAATTAAAAATCTGATCGTAAAAATTGATGCTGATAATGTAGATGCCTATTTTCATAACAGCGACAGAAAACAGGCTCTTCAGTTGTGTATTTATCAGTATGTAATTCAAAGTCTTCCTGAATTCTGGGGTTTTCCTGTTGAAACCGGGATCTGGAGTTTCGCAGAGGCAAAAAAAGGGGTTGTTTCCCTGCAATTTGAAAAAGGTGGTATTGATGAAGCTATGAAATCGGTACGTAGTCTTATTCTTGAAATTCTTAACCCTGAGGTTAGCTTTAAAGAAAACATCAAATCATTTACTAATTAAGCTGAATGAATGCTGATGTTCACGGAGTTCTTCCTTTAAAAAAAGCTGCCTTATATATGTAATATAAGGCAGCTTTGGAATCAATATAATTTGAAATGAAGAAAGTAATGTTATAATTTTATTTTCTTGTGAATAGTTTTTCCATCAGATAGGGTTACCTGCGTTACATAAACTCCCGGTTCCAAAGATTTGGATTCAAAGCTAGAGGAAGTAAGATCCACATTTTGTATTAATGTTCCTGAAATTGAATAAATATGAATGTTTTTCAGGCCATTTTTGGCGCGGACTTTAATCTGATTATTTTGAGAGAATATATCAGTACTGTTTTCTACATTATTTCCGGTGATGCTCTTATTGAACTGGAGACCATAGAATTCTGTTAAGACTTCAAATGTGTAATTTTTTGATTCTAAGGTATTTGTGTTAATTCCGCCTTCTCTTGTATATTCTTTTTGAGGAATTGTTTTAACAAGGCTTTTATTCTCATCAAATATATTAATAGCCATCAACTCATCAGGATTGATCTTTAAACTGATTACATTATTGTTTTCGGAATTTACAATATCCTTTTCGCTAATAGGAGTTGGGGCATTTTTGATATATGAGATCCATTTATTTTCATCGTTTTGAGATACTTTTAGTAGATATACACCATCTTGTAAAGTGCCTAAATTCTGATGAGTTAATGATTTTCCTTGAGAATTATCTTTGTTAAAATCTTTTATTTCAATCACTTCCATGGATCCTGAATTAGGTTGTATCTGTGACGAATAAAGAGGATTTAGCTTTGGTTGTGAATCAGCGGACTTTGAAGTGATTTTTGCCCATTCATTAAAAAGCCCACCGCTCCTGAGGGTATTAAATTTTGCATTAGATGCCAGAACAAATGGAACTATTCCTCCAACATGTCCCAGAGGACCCCAGTAAAAAGACTGAAGCTTATATTTATCCAGATCCCACCATGAGTAATAGCCTCTTTGTACATCAATTGTTTTTGATGTATTTTCAGGTGGGATCGCAAGATCTACACTTGAGTGCCCTAAAGTCATAGGCGTTTTGTTATACCAGTCATAAACATCATTTGATTTTAAACAAAGTCTGAGTTTATTATTGTTGTTATTAGTAACGTCATTCACAAAATTATTTGTGAAAAGTTTTCTCCAGATGAGAGGTCCCCATAATAACCCTCCATTATCCTGCAGGACATGATAATTATACTTATCCATATATTCCGCGGAAATAACCTCTGAAATACTGGTGTTATATGTTTTGTATCCTATGTTGTTACAGGTATTTACTACGTTGGCCAGGAAAGAAGTAAATGGATAGACATCTTTTTCTAAAACCCCTTTTTGCAGTGTAACTCCTGAAAAATCATACGGCCCGTCACCCATGTAGGCATATTTGAATTTCAATTGAGTGGGATTCGAATCGTTCAGCTTTTTTAAAGTAGACATTGCAGCGTGTGCTCCCTGGGAATATCCTGTCAGAAAATATTCATCATAACGCTTTATCCCTAACTGTGCTAATACTTTATTGGCAGCTGTTACAAAATCGATAGTTGCGCTGGCTTCAGTAGGGTAATGGACATAAGGATGAACGCCATCACCACTTCCCATTCCCACATAGTCCGGAGCCATAAGGATATATCCATTCAGTACATAGGATAATTCAACAACGAATCCTGCGTATAATACACCCCTTAAATTAGAAGGAACATTATTTCTGCTGTCTGTTGTTCCATGGTCGGAAACAACGGTAGAAAGTTTGTAGTTAACGTTAGGGTACATAACCAGACCGGTTGCTTTTACCAGTGTATTGTTTTCATTTTTAGTGTAGTAAGTAATTTTGTACGCTTTCAAACCCACGTTAAATCCATTAAGATAGCTTACAAAATCAGGAGCATTTTGTTCTCCAAGGTTATTGGCGATAAAATTGATAACTCCCTGGGGAGTTAAATCCAGCTTTTGTTCAAAACTGGCAACGTCTCCTGCCTGCTGGGAAAAGTAAAATGGAGCAGCAAGTCCAAGCAATAAAAGAGTAATTTTTTTCATAATGACAATTTTTGGTTAGGTTAATATAGAATTTTTTAAAATTAAATTCACCTTGTTGAGATATCAATAATTATTCATAGAATAGTAGTATTGCAATTATTACAAAATAAAAGCGTCCGGTCAGCTGACCGGACGCTTTATACATCTCTATTATTTTATACTTAGAAAGCATTAATACCAGTAATATCCATTCCGGTAATTAACAGGTGAACATCGTGGGTTCCCTCATAAGTAATTACCGATTCAAGGTTTGCAGCGTGTCTCATCATTGGGAATTCCCCCATGATTCCCATTCCTCCTAAAATCTGACGGGATTCTCTGGCGATATCTATAGCCATTTTTACGTTATTTCTTTTAGCCATTGAAATCTGTGCAGGACTTGCTTTGTGATCGTTTTTAAGATTTCCTAACTGTAAACAAAGCAATTGTGCTTTTGTGATTTCTGTTAAAAATTCAGCTAATTTTTTCTGTTGTAGCTGATAAGATCCGATTGGATTGCCAAATTGTTTTCTCTCTTTAGAATACTGAACAGCAGTACAGTAGCAGTCAATTGCTGCCCCGATTACTCCCCAGGAAATCCCGTATCTTGCCGAGTTAAGGCAAGAAAGAGGTCCCTTTAATCCCGTTACTCCAGGAAGAAGGTTTTCTTTTGGAACCTTTACATTATTGAATACCAATTCTCCGGTTTTAGAAGCTCTCAAACTCCACTTATTATGTGTTTCAGGAGTCGTAAATCCTTCCATTCCTCTTTCAACGATTAATCCCTGAATTTTTCCTTCTTCATTTTTAGCCCAAACTACCGCAATATCGCATAAAGGAGAGTTTGTAATCCACATTTTCGCACCATTCAGAAGATAATGGTCTCCCATATCTTTAAAATAGGTTTCCATAGAGCCGGGATCTGATCCATGGTTAGGCTCTGTTAATCCAAAAGATCCGATCATGTCTCCGGATGCCAGCTGAGGAAGGTATTTTTTTTTCTGTTCCTCAGAACCAAATTCATTAATAGGAAACATCACCAAAGAACTTTGTACAGAAGCGGCAGAACGAACTGCTGAATCTCCTCTTTCCAATTCCTGCATGATAAGACCATAAGAGATCTGATCTAATCCGGAACCACCGTATTCTATCGGAATGTATGGACCAAGCGCACCTATTTTCCCTAATTCTTTCATTAAACCAGGTAAATCTGTATGATTTTGAGCAGCATGATCTATCTGAGGCATTACAAAGCTTTCTACCCAATCCCTTATAGATTGGCGGATTAGCTTGTGTTCTTCGGTAAGTAAGGCATCAATTCCGTAATAGTCAGGAATACTTGTAAGAGGATAATATGACATTTTTTAAATTTTCCTAAAAATAGCATTTTTCGCGATTTCAGAAAAATTTTTTTTGCTTGCTTTATTTCAGCCTATTTTTTTAATGTACCTGCAGGACATATAGAATTACGCCAACTTTTTAGGATGACGATAATCTAAGCTTTAAATAAGAACGTTGAATTATTCCTCTTCCTCTTCGTTGGAAATAGGATAGTGGTTGGCGGAATTATGGATTTTATTCTTGAATTTATAGAGATAGGGCGCTTTGTTGGCAGAGCCATCATATAGTTTTTCCAGTCTTTCAAGAATATTTAAGCTTAATATTTTACGCTGAAAATTATTCCTTCTGAATTTCTGACCTAAAATGGTTTCGTACAATGACTGCAAGTCCTTCATGGTAAATTTCAACGGTAATAAATTGCTGGCAGCCACCTCGGTATTGATATTCATTCGAAGGTATTCCAATCCTGTTTCAATAATTTTATCATGATCAAATGCCATTTTAGGCAGGTTATTCACTTCAAACCATTCACAGGTTTCATTAAAAGCGTCCGGAAAAGTATTGGCAAGGGAAAAGTCAATAAGACTGCAATATCCTACAGTGATGAACCTTTGAAATATCCAGTGATTTCTTGGTACTTCTATGCCTTTATTTTTAAGCAGGATCTGGTGGACATTGTTTTCCGTACGGTCTATCCTTCCAAAGGTATGGAACTGTTTCAGGAAAATGTCCTTCAGGTGGGTTCTTTCGTAAAGTACACGTTGAGCAGCCTCTCTCAGATCTTCATCATTAAACACAAATCCGCCGGGAAGTGACCAGAGATCTAAATCATGATATTTTAAGAGCAGAACTTTCAGGATATTATTGTGAAAACCAAATATGGTACAGTCCACTGAAATGTGGGCTACAAAGTCTTTAGTATCAATAAGCTCCTTAAGAGTTTCTTTATTTTTTGAATCCTTGATTTCCATGGGAGTAAAAATAAAATTATTTTCAATATGTTTTTTTAATAAGTTTAAAATAAATCAAACTTATTGAAAAAAGGACAGTTACAATAAATAAAATGTATAGTGGATAGTACGTTAGTAATTGATTTTCAAAGAGTAGTGATATAACGATAGAACTTACTGAACTTCCCAAAGACGAAAAAATAACGATTAATGAAGTAAAAAGATTCGTTTTTTCTTTATCCACCTGAACAATCATTTTGGAATTAAGAACCGGATAGAGAGGAGAAAGAAACAATCCGATAACAGGAAATAAAAATAAAATGACCTTTGAATCTTCAGAATCAAGGTATTGTATTCCTAAAATACCTGCTAACACGAAAATAATAAACAGTAAGCAGAAGATATAATATTTTGAAAGATGAAAACGATGGATAACATTCGCGGTTATTGTTCTTCCTACATAAGAGAAAAGAGCTAAAAAGGAAGACGCCTGAAGGGCAAAGAACGAATTGACCTTCAAATGGTTTTTATAAAATGAAGGTAACCAGGAATTAAAGCTTTGTTCAACAAATACAATGGAAAAGACAACAACCAGAAATACAACAATAGAAGGAGTTACAAATCCTGACAGGTCGGAAAGAAAGGTTTTATTTTCAAAATTCTTTTCCGGTTCAGCGATCTCCAATCTTGAAAACAAAATAATGGTAACAAAGGAGAGTAAGGAAATTCCGATAAACCCAAACTTCCAGTATTCCGAATATTGACTGGAGATCAGCCACCCAAACCCCGTATTGACCACAAAGATCCCGATCATGAATGATGCTTCTACATTACTCATGGTTTTGGTAAGGGATTTTTCATCGGAAATATTATTTCTGATAATTCCGAAAACACAAATCTTCCCTATGGCAAAGCATGTTCCTATAATAGCAAACCAAAGCTTATAAAACCAGAATACTTTTACGAAGGGGAGAATTGATGAACAGATTCCTACAATAATCAGAGCAAAGATCAAAGCTTTTTTTGTTCCGATCCTGCTTATAAAATTGACCGCAAAAAGAGAAAAAAAGGCAATTGGTAAATCTTTGAAAGATTCCAAAAGTCCTAATTTTTCATAAGTGATTTTGGCTTCGGAAAGTTGCAAGATAACAATACCCATGCAGTTTAAGACCATGGAGAAAATGAGGAAGGTAAGTTTTAACGGAAGTGAAATATTGTGAAGCTTGCTCGTCATTTTGGGGATTAATTTTATTAAATTTTTATGAGTTTTTATGAAATTTTAATCAAAAAAAAGGGCTTTGAACCCCCAAAAATAAAAGAAATATTAAAATATTTATTAATATAATGTTAACTATTTAAAAAAAAATATATTTTTATTGTCTCAAAATGAGAATTAAAAAACTAACTGTATATGAATATTAGAATATCAAGAGGTTTGGGAGTAGTTGCTGTACTATATTTTACAGCTAATTTCAGTGCCCAAAAAACAACCAATGATACTCTTCCGAAAGAACAAAAAATAGAGGAAGTAGTTATGATTGGTTATGGTACTCAAAAAAAGAGTAATGTGACTGGAGCAATTTCAAGTATTAAAGCTTCAGATATTGATGACGTTCCAGCAGGAAGACCAGAACAAATTCTACAAGGTAGAGCGGCTGGTGTCTCTGTAATTTCAAATTCTGGACAACCGGGATCTACTGCAACAATCAGAGTTCGTGGTATTACCAGCTTTGGAGCTGGAAGTAACGATCCACTATGGGTAGTGGATGGTATTGTTGTTGACAACATTGGTTGGTTGAATCAATCTGATATTGAGGGAATGGAAATTCTGAAAGATGGTGCTTCTGCAGCTATTTATGGGGTTTCTGCAGCAAAAGGGGTTGTCTTGATTACGACAAAGAAAGGTGCAAAAGGAAGATTAAATCTTTCCTATAATGGTTTCTTTGGGGTTGGAAGTGCATCCAAGAAATTAGATCTTTTGAATGCATCACAATATGGGATGATTATGAATGAAGCCAATATGAACGATGGAAAACCTGCTACTTTTTCAAACCCATCGGCGTTAGGAAATGGAACAGATTGGCAAAAGCAGATCTTTAATTCAGCCCAACGATCTTCTCATGAATTCAGTATCAGTGGAGGAAGTGATAAATCCACATTTTATACTTCATTCGGATATTACGATCAACAAGGTATTGTATTGAGAGATATTTCTAATTATAAAAGAATTAACGGAAGAATCAACTCAACACATAAAGTCTTTGATTTCTTAACGATAGGACAGACCTTTGCTTATACACACACAAAATCACAAGGAATTAATGAGAATAATGAATTTGGTGGACCATTAAGTTCAGCGATCAATCTTGATCCAACCACTCCTGTAGTAGTTACAAATGGTATTGCCAATCAGCCTTTTCCAAGTGATTACAATAGTCCTAATATTGTAAGAGATCCAAATGGAAACCCTTATGGAATTTCTCATTTTGTAAATAAAGAGATGACTAATCCATTAGCATTTAGACAAACTCAATTAGGAAGATACAAGTGGACAGATGATTTGGTAGCTAATATATTTGCTGATTTAAAAATTTATAAACATCTTAGTTTTAAATCAAGTGTTAACGGAAAACTTTCTTATTGGGGGAATCAAGCGTTTACTCCGGTATCATATTTGAGTCCAGCCAGTAAAAATGATTTTAATAATTTGTTCAGAGAAACTCAAAAGAAGTTTGAATGGAGTACGGAAAACACATTTACTTATCAAAACAAATTTGGCGAACATAGTTTAAATGTATTGTTAGGGCAGGGCTATTATGAATATAATATTTCTTCAGGTCAAAATACCACTTATAAAAACTTACCTACGAATGATTGGCAGGAAGCTTCTTTCAATTTTGAAATTCCACAATCAGATAGAGCTACTAATGCATGGGATGGAAAAGAAACTCACAAGACATCTTATTTTGCCAGAGTAGTTTATGACTATGCCAATAGATATCTTTTCACTGGTACGATCAGAAGAGATGGCTCTTCAAAATTTGGAAGCAATAATCATTGGGGGAATTTCCCAGCAATGTCTTTGGGATGGAATGTATCAAATGAAGAATTCTGGCCTCAGAACAATGTCGTAAATAGTTTTAAATTAAGAGGAGGTTATGGAGTTTTAGGAAATGATGCTATTGATGATTTCCAGTTTGCCAATTTCTTGGTTCCGGGAAGTAATTATACTTTTGGAGATGATATCATTCACATTGGATATGCACCAAGTACATTAGAAAATCCAAATTTGAAATGGGAAAGAACATCACAGTTTAACATTGCAGCGGATTTAAAAATCTTTAAGAATTTCGATTTATCAGTTGATGTATACAGAAAAAAGAGTACTGATATTTTGAGAAGAATTGATCTTCCTGGTTACCTTGGCTTAATAAATAATCCATTTAGAAATATTGGAGATATGAATAATGATGGGGTAGAGGTTAGTTTAGGATATAAAAAGAATTGGGGGGATTTTGGGTTTTCAGCGAATGGTAATTTTGCTTATCTGAAAAATGAGATTACACGACTAGAGGGCGATAAGCCATATGTGAATTTTGCTTCATTCCAGTCTATGGGAGCAGTTTCCAGATTACAGGTTGGTTCATCATATGGTTCATTCTATGGATATCAGAACTTAGGTGTATTCCAGAACCAGGCTGAAATTGATGCTTACAGAAACGCAAACGGAGGATTGATCCAAGCGAATGCTAAACCAGGAGATTTTAAACGTCTGGATGCAAACGGTGATGGGAAAATTGATGAGAACGATTACGTAAACCTTGGAAACTCTGTACCTAAATACACATTTGGACTTACTTTGAATATGAATTATAAGAACTTTGACCTGATGGTATTTGCTCAGGGGCAGGCAGGAAATAAAATATTCCAGGGCTTGAGAAGATTGGATATTCAGGAGGCTAATTATCAAACAACCATTCTTGATCGTTGGACAGGACAAGGAACTTCCAACACCATTGCAAGGGTGACTAAAGATGATCCTAATCAAAACTATACAAGAATGTCTGATTATTATTTGCAAAAGGGTGATTACTTACGTTTAAAACTGGTACAGGTAGGATATACACTTCCTAAAAATCTTTCAGAAACAATCGGAGCAAGTAAAGTAAGATTTTATATTACTGCAGAAAATTTGGTAACATTTACTAAGTATACAGGTTATGATCCTGAGATTGCAGGTGGTGATACCTTTGGAATCGATAGAGCATACTATCCACAGGCAAGAACTTTCCTTTTCGGTGCTAATGTTCAATTTTAATTTAAAGAAAAATGAAAAATAAAAGATTTATATATAAGAGTTTATCTGTCTTATTATTGACAGGTATAAGTTATGGAGCAATATCTTGTAACAATAGCAATCTCGAAGATGTGCAAAATACTGGGACATTTGACTCCGATAACTATTTTAAAAATGAAGAACAATCTTTTTCAGGTTTAGTTGCTGTTTATGACATGCTAAGAAAGTATTCTGGTGGATTTGAAAATGAGGTTACTTTCTTTAATGGCGCATCTGATGACTTCTTCTCAGGAGGTGGAAGCTCTACGGATGGTGCCGGTATTCAGGGTTTTTCTAATTATACGATCAATCCTATCATTATGCCACTCAGCTACTGGAAAGATTATTATCAGGGAATTGCAAAAGCAAATCTTTTATTAGATAGAATTCCTAATGCAAATATGAATGACCAGACCAGAAAAAGATTTATAGCTGAAGCTAAAGTATTAAGATCTTTGTATTACTTTGAATTGTTGAGAATGTTCAAAAACATTCCTCTCATCTTAAAGCCAATATTAGCAAACGACGATTTCTATAATATTCCTCAAGCAAATCCAGCGGATGTTTATGCTCAGATAGAATCGGATATTGTTTCAGCTATTAATGATCTTCCTTTATCTATTCCGTCTAGTAATAAAAGTGAAGTAGGAAGAATTACTCAAGGATCTGCACGTGCTATTTTAGGGAAAATTTATTTATATGATAAAAAGAATACTGAAGCAGCTGCCCAATTTGCAATGGTAAATGGAGATCCAGGTACTACAAGCCAGTATGGATATAAATTAGTTGCTAATTTTGCTGATTTATGGAAAGTAGATAATAAATTTACTACAGAATCCATCTTAGAGGTAATGCATACCAATAAAAGTAATGCGGATTGGCCATTTTGGGGGACTGGGAAAGATGAAGGAAATACGATCAATCAAATGGTAGGGATCATATCTTATGGACGTATTGTTCCTCCGGCAGGTAGTCCACCAAACAATGCTCCTGATCTTTCTTCAGGCTGGGGGTTCAATCCTGCTACAGAAGATTTATTTAATTTTATGCAAGGAGATCCTCGTTTAGATGCTACTATATTCAATGCTAAACAGTTAAAAGCAGATAATAAGATTTCTTATTCACCTGGATTTAAAGATACAGGGTATTTCTTGAATAAATATGTACCAAGAACTGCTGATAAATCTAATCAACCCGGGCCAACTGAGTTGAATTACCGTCAAAACTTTATTGCCATCAGACTAGCAGATACTTATCTCATGGAAGCCGAAGCCTTAGGAGGTTCTGGAGCAAGAGCTCAGGCATTACTGGATGCAGTAAGAGCTAGAGTAGGATTAGCTTCAGTTCCGGTTTCTATGCAGGCCATTAAAGACGAAAGAAGGAGAGAGCTAGCAGGTGAGGGACATAGATGGTTCGACCTGGTAAGATGGGGGGATGCTCCGGCAAAATTGGGAGCAAGAGGCTTTACTGCAGGTAAAAATGAAATTTTGCCAATTCCTTTTAATGAACTAGTAAATACAGCATTAAAACAAAACCCTGGCTACTAAAAACATGAAGTTTCACAGTTTATATAGTTTCTTTTTTAGAAGTATCACACCACTTTGTGGTGTGGTACTTTTATCTTTATCAGCATGCAAGTCACATTCGGTAAGTACAAGAAACGAAGTTCAGATATGGCTTACGAAAGGAGATGAGAGTATAAAATTACAACAGCAACCTTCAATTGGTTTTACAAACAATCCGGGTAGCAGTCAGAATATTGAAATTGATGACCAGCAAAAGTTTCAATATATTGACGGTTTTGGATATACGCTGACAGGAGGAAGTGTGGAAGTAATCAACAGGCTTTCAGAAACTAAAAGAAAAGCATTATTATATGAGCTTTTTGGTAAAAAGGATCAGTCCATTTCAGTCTCTTATATAAGATTGAGTGTCGGAGCTTCAGATCTTGACGGTGAAGTTTTCTCCTATGACGATTTACCGGAAGGACAAAAAGATCCATCATTACAACATTTCAGTCTTGCAAAGGACAAAGATCTGATTGCTATGCTAAAGGAGATTTTAGCAATTAATCCTAAAATTAAGTTTATTTCGGCACCCTGGTCTGCACCTGTCTGGATGAAAGATAACGGAAAGTCAAAAGGGGGAAGTTTAAAGCCTGAGTACTATAAGGTATATGCTGATTACTTTGTAAAATACATTCAGGGAATGAAAAAAGAAGGGATTACAATTGATGCCATTACTCCTCAGAATGAACCCTTACACCCGGGAAACAATCCGAGTTTATATATGACCTCTGATCAGCAGAAAGATTTTATTAAAAATCATTTGGGACCTGCTTTTAAATCTAAAGGCATTACAACTAAGATTGTTGTGTACGACCACAATTGTAATAAACCTGAATACGCAACCAACATACTAAGTGATCCTGAAGCTTATCAATATGTGGATGGTTCTGCATTCCATCTTTATGAAGGCGATATTTCTGCGTTAAGTACTGTCCATAATGCTTATCCTGATAAAAACCTTTATTTTACAGAGCAGTGGACAGGTTCCAGGAGCAACTTTAATGAAGATCTGAATTGGCATACCAAGAATGTGATCATCGGTTCTATGAGAAACTGGAGTAAAATAGCTCTGGAATGGAACCTTGCTAATGATCCGCAGTATAAGCCGCACACTGAAGGTGGCTGTACGGAATGTAAAGGAGCCATTACAGTTTCCGATAAAGAAAATTTCACGAGAAACGTTTCGTATTACATTATTGCGCACGCTTCTAAGTTCATTCCGGCAAACTCGCAAAGGATAGCTTCATCTCAAACCGATAATCTGTCGACTGTAGCATTCAGAACACCTGAAGGAAGAACAGTTTTGATCGTACAAAATAATAATAAAACAGAAGAGACCTTCTCTCTTAAATTTAATCAAAAAACAGCTCAGGTAAGTTTACCCGGAAACGCTGTTGCAACCTATATTTTCTAAATTATGAAAAGAGTTTATTTCTTACTGGCATTTGCTACTTTCGGCCTGAATACATACGGACAAAAAACAATCGACCAGAAAGTTTCTGAGCTTCTGTCCAAAATGACATTAGAAGAAAAAGTAGGACAATTGGTTCAATATAGTGGTTTTGCTTATGCAACAGGACCCCAGAATTCCAATTCGGCAACTGTTCTTGAAGAAATAAAAAAAGGTAAGGTAGGTTCCATGCTCAATGTAGCTGGTGTAGAAGAAACAAGAGCTTTTCAGAAATTAGCGTTGGAATCAAGGTTGAAAATTCCATTATTGTTTGGGCAGGATGTGATCCATGGCTATAGAACAACATTCCCTGTGAATATCGGACAAGCTGCGAGCTGGGATTTAGGATTAATTGAAAAGTCTGAAAGAATTGCAGCAACGGAAGCTTCAGCATATGGCATCCACTGGACTTTTGCACCGATGGTCGATATTGCCAGAGATCCGAGATGGGGAAGGGTCATGGAAGGCTCGGGTGAGGATACATATCTCGGTACTTTAATTGGCCTGGCAAGAATCAAAGGATTTCAGGGGAAAGGTTTAGGAAACCTTGATGCTATAATGGCCTGTGCCAAACATTTTGCAGCCTATGGTGCTGCAGTGGGTGGTAGAGATTATAATTCTGTGGACATGAGCCCCAGACAATTGAATGAAACTTATTTACCCCCTTTTAAAGCAGCAGCAGAGGCCGGAGTTGCTACGTTTATGAATTCATTTAATGACATTAATGGAATTCCTGCGACGGCAAACCAATACATCCTCAGAGACCTGTTAAAAGGGTCGTGGAACTATAAAGGCTTTGTGGTTTCAGATTGGGGCAGCATTGGTGAAATGGTGAACCACGGATATACAAAGGATAAAGCGGAAGCTGCTGAAAAGGCTATTATTGCAGGAAGTGATATGGATATGGAAAGCCGTGTTTATATGGCTGAACTTCCCAAACTTGTAAAAGACGGAAAAGTAGACCCGAAATTTATTGATGATGCGGCCAGAAGAATTTTAATTAAAAAATTCGAAATGGGGTTGTTTGATGATCCTTACCGTTTTAGTGATGAGAAAAGACAAAAAGAACAGACTGATAATCTTGAGAACAGGAAGTTTGGAAGAGAGTTCGGTTCAAAAAGTATCGTCCTTTTAAAAAATCAGAATAGCGTTCTGCCACTCTCAAAATCTACAAAAACTGTAGCTTTGATAGGTCCTTTCGGGAAAGAAACTGTTGCGAATCATGGTTTCTGGTCTGTAGCATTCAAAGATGACAATCAAAGAATTGTGAGCCAGTTTGATGGAATTAAAAATCAACTAGATAAAGGTTCCACATTATTGTATGCCAAAGGATGTAATGTTGACGATCAGGATCGCTCTATGTTTGCTGAAGCAATAGAGACGGCAAAAAAAGCGGATGTGGTTATTATGACCTTGGGTGAAGGGCACGCTATGAGTGGAGAGGCGAAGAGCAGAAGCAATATTCACTTTTCTGGAGTTCAGGAAGAATTATTGAAGGAAATTGCAAAAACAGGAAAACCAGTTGTTTTAATGATTAATGCAGGAAGACCTTTGGTTTTTGATTGGGCAGCGGACCATATTCCAACAATTTTATACACATGGTGGCTTGGTACTGAAGCAGGAAATTCAATTGCGGATGTCCTTTTTGGTTCTGTAAATCCGGGTGGAAAGCTTCCGATGACTTTTCCCAGAACTGAAGGTCAGATCCCTGTGTATTATAACCATTATAATACCGGAAGACCGGCAAAAACCAATAAAGAAAGGAGTTATGTTTCAGCATATATCGATCTGGATAATGACCCTAAATTTCCTTTTGGATATGGATTGAGTTACACAAAATTCAAATATTCCGATATGACATTAAGTTCTGAAAATCTTAGAGGAAATCAATCTTTACAAATTAAAGTTAATGTTTCCAATAATGGAAATTATGACGGTGAAGAAGTCGTGCAGCTTTACATTAGAGACTTATTCGGAAAAGTGGTAAGACCGGTAAAAGAGTTAAAAGGATTTCAAAAAATATTCCTGAAAAAAGGAGAAACGAAAACTGTGAGTTTTACACTGTCACCTGAAAATTTAAAATTCTATGACGACAAGTTGAATTTTGATTGGGAAGGGGGTGAATTTGAAATTATGGTAGGAACAAACTCTCAGGAAGTTCAGACAAAGAAAATTAATTGGATTAAATAGCCAGGATTACTAATGCGGGTAGTAGCCCGCTTTATATTAACGCATATGAAATTTTTTTTTCGAAATAGTTTACATGTATGGGTTGGAGGGATGCTGCTGTTTTCAGTGTTAGATTGTGCTTCATATAAAACAGATTCCGGCAGGAAGCTGATCTGGAGTGATGAATTTAATGGAAAGGGATTACCTGATTCATCAAAATGGAATTATGATGTAGGCGGAGGTGGTTTTGGAAATGAGGAAGCTCAGTATTATACAAAAGACCGCCCTGAAAATGCAAGAATGGAAAATGGGAATCTGGTGATCGAAGCAAGAAAAGAAGCATGGGATAAAAATAAATACACATCTGCACGACTTTTAACCAAAGGGAAGTTCTCTTTTCAATATGGAACAATTGAAGTAAGGGCTAAATTACCCAAAGGAAGAGGAACGTGGCCTGCCATATGGATGATGAGTGAGAATATGAAGAAGTGGCCGGATGATGGAGAACTTGATATTATGGAACATGTGGGATTCAATCCCGGATACATCCATGCATCAGTGCACACGAAAAAATACAATCATATCAAGGGAACTCAGAAAACAGATACTTTGATTGTTAATGATGCCAGTGAACGCTACCATGTGTATAAAGCAGACTGGACGCCGGAAAAAATAGAGGTTTATATTGACGATAAAAAATTTTTCACGTACGAGAACGAGGAAAAAACAAACGAAGCCTGGCCCTTTAACCAGCCGTATTATATCATTTTGAATTTGGCTATAGGTGGATTCTGGGGTGGAAAAGAAGGAATTGATGACTCTATTTTTCCTCAGAAGTACTATATAGATTATGTACGGGTTTATCAGAATAAATAATGAAGGGAGTTGCACAGCTCCGTAAAAACAGGAAGTAATAATAATGAAAAAACTAATTGTAAGCTGTCTTATTGCAGGGATAGCCAGTCATGTCAATGCACAGAATTACTGGAAGAAGAATGCCGGAAAATCGGCCAGGGTTATACTGACGAATTCCAAAACTGACGAAAAGATGGTAGATAAGGGAATGGTGCAGTTTGCAAAATTTGATCAGCCTAAAGAAAATGAAGCCTGTGTTTTTGTAGACCCGGATTTTAAATATCAGAAACTGATCGGAATCGGAGGTGCAATAACAGATGCAGCTGCAGAGACGTTTTATAAACTCCCGAAGGATAAGCAGAAAGAAATCATAGAAGCCTATTATGGTAAGAATGGATTAGGCTATACTGTAGTGCGTACCAATATGAATTCATGTGATTTTTCAAGTGATTCGTACACGTATGTAGAAGATAATGATACCTCATTAAAATCATTCTCCGTTGCTCATGATGAAAAATATAAAATACCGATGATCCAGGAAGCTCAAAAGGCGATAGGGAATCAGTTCAAATTGTATTTTTCACCATGGAGCCCACCGGCATGGATGAAATCGAATAAAAATATGCTGAATGGAGGCCGGCTTGAGAACCAGTATTATCAGACCTGGGCGGATTATTATATAAAGTTCATCAGGGAATATGAAAAAAGAGGAATCAAAATCTGGGGATTAACTGTACAAAATGAAGCCATGGCTAAGCAAACCTGGGAATCTTGTTTGTACACTGCTGAAGAAGAGGCCGCTTTCCTGAAGAATAACCTGGGACCCACTCTATGGAAAAACGGATTTAAAGATAAAAAAGTAATGATCTGGGATCATAACAGAGATCTGATCTTTCAAAGAGCCACAACAACTTTAAGTGATCCTGAGACTTCAAAATATGCTTCAGGAATTGCATATCATTGGTATGAGACCTGGCACAATAAGACCCAGTTGTTTGATAATGTTGGGGAAACACACAGGGCATTTCCGGATAAGTTCCTGGCTTTTACAGAAGGATGTAAGGAAGTTTTCAATATGTCAAGGATCAATGATGTAAGTCTTGGTGAATTGTACGGAAAAAATATGATCAATGACTTTAACAGAGGTACTTCATTATGGACGGACTGGAATGTTTTGCTTGACGAAACAGGAGGTCCGAATCATGTAGGAAATTTATGTTTTGCTCCGATTATTGCAGATACCCAGTCAGGAGAAGTACATTATACCTACGAATATTATTATGTAGGGCATGTTTCAAAGTATATTAAACCCAATGCGCAAAGAATTGGAAGCTCTACCAATACATCAGGGTTGATTTCTACCTCATTCATGAATGAGAACGGCCAGTTGGTTACCGTTATTATGAATAATACAGATAGTGATATCAATGCGAGCCTCTGGATCGAAGGAATGGCTGCCAAACTTCCTGCGCCGGCGCATTCCATACAAACAGTAATTCTATAATACACTTCATATTAATATTTTTTTATTTAAGTAGGCTGTCTTTTTTAGACAGCCTACCTTGTTTTTTATTAAAAAATAAAAATAATATTTATAATTCCTCCAGTAAAACATAGGTTCCTACAGATGTTCTTGTAGATGCTCCTGAAACATAATATCCTGAGTTTCCGGCATTACTTCCTCCATAACGTACCTTGAGTTCAACATACGCGTTGCCAGCGGAACCTGTTGTTACGATGATAATAGGAGGAGTAACACCCCCATCATCAAAGGTTTCTGTAGACGATTCCGTATATCCCTGGGTTGTTACGATTGCTTCAGCGTCACCACCGGCTGAAAACAGAGATGTGATATAACCGGGAGTGGTATTGCTATTACCAGTGGTACTTCCTTTAATTCCAATGTATCCGGTTATTTTAAATGTTTTATTGGGGGGTAAATTGATTCTGTCTTTTTGGCTATTAAAGGACAGGTGATCTGTATTAATACCGCTTACCACACCATCATATGTTAAGTTATAGTCAGTCCCTTTTGTAGTCAGAAACTGTGATGAGTTTTTGGAAAGTACCGCATAGATTTTTCTTCTGATCACTTCAGGATTGCTGTCCGATAATTTCTCAACATTCACTTTTTGAACAATCCCATTATCATCTGATGTTAAGATATATTTCGGAGCGGATGCAATACTGTCTACTTTTCTGATTCTTGTGTTTCCATTCACATCAAGAGTAGCAGTTGGTGCTGTTGTATTAATTCCTACCTGTCCAGTTTGCGAGTACGCCAATGGCATAATGCTTATAAAAATAAGTACTTTTAACTTCTTCATAATTTGTTGCTTTTTGGCAAAGTTAAATTAATTCAATTATAAGAGAAAAAATACGAATTAAATATATTATGTTTAACATATAATCAAAACGTTCTATGTGTCATTTTTTGTAAAATAAGCCGATTTAGATAAAGCTATATTAATAGTAAGCTAGCAAATAAAAAACAGGCTGTCTTGAAAAGGCAGCCTGTTTAATTTTTATTAAGGATGTTGATTATTTCTCAACGTCATACTTACTAATTACTTTCTGAGTAACACCCGAACTACTGAAACCACCGTCATGGAAAAGATTCTGCATTGTTACTTTTTTGGTAAGATCAGAGAAAAGTGTAACACAATAATCTGCACATTCAAGTGCTGTAGCGTTTCCAAGTGGAGACATGTCTTCTGCATATCCAAGGAAACCTCCGAAACCTTTTACTCCGCTTCCGGCAGTGGTAGGAGTAGGAGACTGGGAAACCGTATTTACACGAACTTTTCTTTCCCCCCAATAGTTTCCGAATGTTCTCGCGATACTTTCAAGATAAGCTTTGTTATCAGACATATCATTATAATCAGGGAATGTTCTCTGAGCAGCAATATAAGTAAGGGCCAGGATGCTTCCCCATTCATTCATACAGTCTTTTTCCCATGCCACACGCATTACTTTATGGAAAGAAACAGCTGAGATATCCCATCCTTTTTCCAACCAGTCGTAGTTCATTTCTGTATAATGTTTTCCTTTTCTTACATTTACGGACATTCCTATGGAGTGAAGGATGAAATCTATTTTTCCGAATTTTGCGATCGCAGCATCAAAAAGTTTTTCAAGATCTTCAACAGAAGTAGCATCTGCTCCGATAACCTCTGAGCCTGTTTTTTCAGCTAAACCGTTAAGTTCTCCCATTCTCAAAGCAATAGGAGCATTAGATAAAATAAATTCAGCTCCTTCTTCATGGCATCTTTCAGCAACTTTCCATGCGATCGATTGTTCATTAAGGGCCCCAAAAATAATTCCCTTTTTGCCTTTAAGTAAACCGTATGACATAATTTTTTAATGTTTATTAATATTACAAATGTAGCGATAATTTGTGTTTAGAACATAATAAAAAAACGGAGCCTTATAAAAAGGTTCCGTTTTTTTGAAAATATTTATATGACTGAAATTTTAATTGGTTTTTTTATTCCATTCCGCTTTTACATCTTCAGCCGCATCCTTGGTTTTTTCCCAGGCTTCATCC
Organism: Chryseobacterium sp. LAM-KRS1; assembly: GCF_013184525.1. Lineage (GTDB taxonomy): Bacteria > Bacteroidota > Bacteroidia > Flavobacteriales > Weeksellaceae > Chryseobacterium > Chryseobacterium proteolyticum. Next base: position 494,546 of record NZ_JAAOIZ010000005.1, on the reverse strand, counting down.
GCCTTATCCTTGATGTCTTCCCAAGTGTCAGAAATATTAGCTTTTACCCTGTCAAGCCAATCTTCCTGACTAGCTTCTTCGTCATTGTTTCTTTTTTCATTGATATAATCCCTAGCTTTGTCTGCTAAATCATTAATTTTCCATTTCGCATCGGTCGCTGCATTTTTTAAAGAGTTTTCTGTTTTATTTACCGCGTCCTCTGCTTTGTTGTAATCCGAATTGTTCATAACATTTATTATTTAGTGTTGTTTATAGTAAAACAATAACCATTCCTAAAATCCGGCTCTCTTGTTAAAATTTTCATAATCTTTTGTTATAGTTTTCTAAATCCGTTTTATCTTTAAAGGGATAAATACAATCTTGAGATATGGAAAAAATACGTTGTGGATGGTGTGAAAAAGATGATCTGTACAGGAAATATCATGATGAAGAATGGGGGAGTCCTGTTTATGATGATCAAAAGATTTTTGAATTTCTGATCCTTGAAAGTTTCCAGGCAGGATTAAGCTGGTATACCATTTTAAGCAAAAGAGAATATTTTACGAAGGCTTTTGATGGCTTTGACTATAAAAAGATTGCAAAATATGAGGATAAAAAAATTGAGGAGCTCATGCAGAATTCCGGCATTATAAGAAACAGGCTGAAAATTTTAGCAACGGTCAACAATGCACAGAAGTTTATGGAAGTCCGGAAAGAATTTGGAACTTTTTCCAAATATATCTGGGGTTTTGTAGGTGGTGAACCTATTGACAATAGGCCCAAAAGCTTGAAAGATATTCCAGCCACTACTGAAATTTCCGATATTTTATCCAAAGACCTCAAGAAAAGAGGTTTTAAATTTATGGGATCAACGGTAGTATATGGCCATATGCAGGCGACCGGTATGGTAAATGATCACATCGAGAACTGTTTTTTGAGGCTGCAATCCTGATACAACAAAATTATATAAAACTAAAAACGATGAATAGAATTTTACTTATGGCAGGTCTGATCTGCGCAAATTTAATGTTCGGGCAATCCAAGAAGTCACTTGAAAAGAGGCCTTTTATTCCGGTTGAAATCACTAAAACTGATGGTTCTACCGAAAATATTTTGTTAAGAGATATTTATTTCCCCAAAGCTGAATCCTTTATGGGGATTGTAGCACAAAGTAAAAATAAATCTGTTTTTGAGAATGAACAATTATTTGAATACAAAACTTCTGAAGCGTCGGAGATCAAGAAAATAGGGTATCATGATATTCAAAAAATAAAGGTAGTAGATAAGTATGATGATGAAGTTATAGGTTATGAAAAGCTGAGCATTAAAAAAGTGAGTAAGGATAATGATGTGAAAGATAAAAATTATACAGCCATCCTTCCCATTCTTTACGATGGTAAAATAGATATTTACGGGTATGAATATACAGTTTGTGGCAATGGTATGGGATGCATGTACGCAGGCACGATTATGTATATTAAAAATGACAAATCAGATTTTGCCGTAATGCCTGTTGATGTGGATGAAGTTTCATTGTTTAACCTGGGAAGCCTCGATGAAAAATTAATTAATGCTTTTAAATATGCCGGTGGGGATTGCCCTGAATTTGTAAAGTATCTGGATAATCTTTATATAAAATTACAGGACAGGGATTTTAGGAAAAAAATGAAGCAGGACATTAAAGACAATTACCAAAAAGCGATTGATGAATCTAAAAGTCTTGATAAAAAAGATAGATTCAATTATGTTACACGAAAAAGATCCGAATATGATATTAAAATGTTTGTGAAGATCATCAATGAATATGAAAAGAATTGTCCATAAAACAAAAGGATTTCAATTTTGAAATCCTTTTGTTTTTTTCTTATTATTTGATTATTCTCTCCAATACCCATTCAATAAGGTTCTTTTCCGATGCATGGTGATCAGAGGAAAATTCTCCACGTCTTCTGTTGGCAATTACATTATTTACGGTAATTGCTTTGTGTCCCAATAGTTTTGAGAATGCATAAATTGCCGAAGTTTCCATTTCGAAATTAGTAATGCCAAGTTCGTTCAATGTCTCCAGGAATTTATCATCCAGGGATTTCAGACGAAGTTGTCTGCCCTGTGGAGCATAGAATCCAGGGAATGTGGCGGTATTTCCATGATATCTGGCATCTTTGTAGTATTCAGCAATATCTTCAGCCCAGTCAGCAAAATAAAGCATTGGCTTAATTTTCTCATAAGGGAACTTTTCGATAAAGTTCTTTGAAAAATCATTTTCAAAATGGTAATCCTTATAAAAGTGCATAAGACCATCCAAACCTACAACATTTTGGGTTACCAGCATATTGTCCACCTGTACATCTGGATTCACGCTACCACATGTTCCCATACGGAAAAGTTCAAGCGCCTTATGTTCGGTTTTAATTTCCTTATTTTTAAGGTCGATATTAACCAGGGCATCCAGCTCATTCATTACAATATCGATATTCTCCGTACCGATTCCGGTGGACATTACTGAAATTCTTTCACCGCGTAAAATTCCTGTATGGGTATAGAATTCCCGTTTATTCTTTTTAATCTCTACTTTATCAAAATACTGAGATACTTTCGGAACCCTGTCAGGATCACCAACCAGGATAATTTTATCCGCAATATCTTCAGGTAAAAGGTTTAAGTGGTAAACACTTCCGTCATCATTTAGTACCAGCTCGGAAGCTGCAAGTTTATTTAGCATATTATGTTTATTTTTTTATGTCAATGAAAATGGCATCTTTATAAGGAGAACTTACAAGCTCATAAATAGAGCCGTACTCTTCTACGATCCTTTTCTGGCCATTGAAAACTTCGTAAACGGTTACTGTTGTTTTTTCAAAGTTTTTAGGATCTTTTCTCTGGGAGGTAATTTCATAAAAATGATTATCTTTTTTCAAAACAGAAACCAACTCTTCTTTAGTTGAATTATTCGAAGACATCATTCCCGGAAAATCCATTACAACATCTTTTAATTCGGTATAAGTTTTATAAGGTTTGGTCTCGCCGTTGGAGTAAACGTAAACTTTAGGTACGGCCTGATCCTGTACCAGACGGATCAGGTAATAATCATTACCCTTTTTTTCTGCATATACTGCCATTTCCTGACCTAATTTCTGGGCAAAAATCCCAAATGAGAAAAGACTTGCTACAAAAGCCAGTAGTAATTTTGTTTTCATAATGATATTTCGTTTTTGATTAGTTGTAAATATATAAAATCCTCATCCCATTAATCTCACATCATATTTTAAAAAGAACAGGCAGTATATCCGGCTTTTCAGTATAATGAATTTGGTTTCGGGGTTTAAAATTAATAAAAATTCATGAATTAAAATATAAACATTATTTAATCCAGATTTAAAACTGAGATAATGTATGATGATTACATTTGCCGCTAAAAATTTCATGAAATACTCTTTACTGCTTATTATTTTAACTTTCGGTTTTGCAATCATGTCATTTAATCCTACAGATAAAGGGACGAAAAATGAAAATACTTTTATCAATAACGGGTTAACTGACTTTAAAAATAAGCTTGAACAGTTGAAAAGAGATGTTTACCTGTTTGGGGATGACAAAATATCTCTTGAAGATCTGCAGAAATCAGTGAGTACTACCCGAAACTCTTTTAAGGAAATAGAATTCTATATTGCCTATCATTACCCTGAATTCACAAAAACCCATCTTAATGCTGCTCCTTTATTTCATATTGAGGCAGCAGGAACGTCAGCCTATACTTTGCCCCCGGAAGGATTACAGGTTTTGGATGAACTGATTTACTCGGAAGAGGCAGCTGAACAGAAAGAGAAAATAAAATCCATTATTGATTTTTTGTACAATAGTTATTCTAACTTTTATTTAAGCTCGGTAAAAAACGGATTGAGCAAAGGTGTCAATAAAACATTACCACTCCGTATTGAGTTAATAAGGATTTATAGCTTGGGAGTTACAGGCTTTGATACACCCGGTTCTTTAAATATTTCTGAAGAAGCAGCGTATGCGCTTTTGGGAATAAAAAAATACATTAATGATGATCCTTATTTTACGAATTATAATATTCAGAAAGCAAATACCATTCTTTCTGATGCAACCGGATACCTTGCAGTTAATAAAAATTTTGAAACATTTGACCGCATTGAATTTTATAAAAAATACATCCAGCCTCTTTATGAAGAATTTGGAAACTGGGACGGAAGAACAGATGACCTCAAGGCGTTTTCGGGATGGAACGCTCAGAACAAAAATTTTTTCAGCAGCGATTTTCTGGATCCCTATTTTTATACCCTTTTAAAGGCATCTGAAGATAATCCAGAGCTTAAGAAACTGGGCAAAGAAATATTCTATGACCAAAGTGTAAGCGGAAATGGGAAAATGAGCTGCGCTACATGCCATTTGCCGGAAAATGCTTTTACAGACCTTAAAGCAAAGTCGCCAAGTAACGTTGAAGGAAAAACCGTGTTGCGGAATTCTCCTTCTTTATACAACGCAGTATTTGCTAAAAGATTTTTTTACGATATGCGTGCTTTTTATATCGAGCAACAGGCAGAGCATGTTATCTACAATGAACAGGAATTCAATACGAGCTATGAAAGTATTATTAAAAAATTAAAGGAAAAACCGGAATATAAAAGAGCATTCCGTACAGCATTTAAAGATGGGAAGATCAGTAAAGAAAATTTCTCCAAAGCATTGAGTTCATATGTAGCTTCCCTTTATTCTTTTGAAAGTGATTTTGATCGCTTTATGAGAAATGAGAAAGAAATCTCAGATGATGCTAAAAAAGGATTCAATTTATTCATGGGAAAAGCCAACTGTGCAACCTGTCATTTTGCCCCTCATTTCTCAGGACTGGTTCCTCCCTTCTATAATGAGAATGAATCGGAAGTGTTAGGGGTTACAAAAGCTCCGATCAGTAAACTGCCTTTAGAACTGGATTCTGATTTGGGAAGAGTGAAAAGCCCGGTGAAAAAAGAAAATTCCTGGATCTATGAAAATTCTTTTAAAACCATGACAGTAAGAAATATTGCGCTTACAAAGCCTTATTTTCATAATGGAGCATTTAATACTCTGGAAGAAGTGTTGGATTTTTATAATGAAGGAGGAGGCGAAGGTCTGGGGTTAAAAATAAATAACCAGACTTTACCAGCGGATAAACTTAATCTTACCGAAACTGAAATGAAGCAGATCATTGCATTTCTAAACGCTCTGACGGATGTAAGCAAAAGATAACAGGGAAGTGTTTATAATGAGCGGGCTAAGGCTTATTTGATTTAATAAATGAATTTCGAAACTCGAAATGAACGTGCTATACTTAAAAAGTAATCGTTTTACGCTCAATTTTCTACTTATATCGTGATTATTACATAACCACGAATTTCAAATCCTGCATCATATTTAACACAAACTTAATTCACTTAACATTGGGTTTTTAATTTTGTAACATTGCTGATGCTTTATTTAAAACTCTATTAATAGAGGGCTGGTGATAAAAAAATAGTTTTGCAACATCTAATAAATCGAAATTATTATGAAGAAAAAACTACTAACAGTTGCAGCTCTTGCACTCGTATCAGGTTCTGCCCTTCAGGCACAGACCTTTGTTTTCAATAAAAATGCCTCATGGAGGTATATCGACAACAACCAGGCGCAGGTTACCCAGTGGAAAGATACCAATTTTGATGTTTCTTCCTGGTCTACAGGAAACGGTCCGTTAGGATATGGCGATCCTGTAACTACCACTATTAATTCAGGTCTTACTGCAGCTTATTTTGCAAAAGATTTTAGTGTTAATCTTGCTGATCTTTCCGATACCATGGAGTTAGGAGTGATGAGAGATGACGGTATTGTTGTATACCTTAACGGACAGGAAGTAGTAAGGGACAATATGCCTACAGGAACTATCGCTTTTAATACACCTTCTGTGACCACAATTGACGGTGCTGCAGAGAATGTGTATAATGTTTTCTCGATTCCAAAATCAAAATTTGTTAACGGAAACAACAGGATATCCATTGAACTGCACAACAGAAGCGGGCAAAGCTCAGACCTGAGAATTGATGCTTATTTAAAAACGGTAAGCGGAACAACGAACCCTGTTGGTTGTAATGCGGCTCACATCAGTTGTTTCACTTCTATTGTTCCTACTTCACAAACCAATAAACTGATCATCCCTGCCGAGCATAAATATCAGCTTATTTTAAAAGAAGGAGATGCCTATACACAAGGAGGTGGATTAGTAGGTGGACAGAATGATTTTACCGCTTATGTTGCTAAAAACGCCAGCTCAACCGATGGTTATCTTTCAGTAAACCATGAAACAAATCCAGGTGGAGTTACGATGGCTGAAATCAATTATAATGCTTCAACGAAGCTTTGGCAGCTGACAAAATCCAGAGCTGTGGATTTCTCTACACCAAGCCTTGTACAGACGATCAGAAACTGTTCAGGAGGTATTACTCCTTGGGGAACTGTGGTTACAGCTGAAGAATCTGTAACCTCAAGTGATACCAATGCTGACGGATATAAAGATTATGGTTGGTTGGTAGAAATTGATCCTGCAACGGCCCAGGTAATTTCACAGAATCCGGACGGTTCTAAAGGGAAATTATGGCAGATGGGTATAATGAATCACGAAAATGTAGTGATCAATAATGCAGGAACGACTGCTTATTATGGTGAGGATGGAGGAACCCATCTGGTTTATAAATATGTAATGGATACACCCAACAACCTTTCATCAGGTAATCTTTATGTACTGAAACTGGATCAGGGATTAAGCAGTACAGGAGATCCGGTAGTAAATACAGCAACATGGATCCAGGTACCTAATAAGACAAAAGCAGACCAGAATAATACAAATAACCTGGCTTTTTCATTAGGAGGTACAAAATTCAACGGAATAGAAGATGTGGATATCAGTCCATTGGACGGGAAGATTTATTTTACTGCAAAAGGTTTAAATAAAGTATATCGCTTACAGGATAACGGAACTACCGCTTCTCAAGTAGAAACGTTTGTCGGAGGGCTTTCTACTGTATATTCTTTCAATACGGCACAAGGGATCAAATCAGAAGCATGGGGAGATGGGAATGACAATCTTACTTTTGATGAACTTGGAAACCTTTGGGTGTTACAGGATGGAGGGAAAAATTATATTTGGGTAGTAGCTCCGGATCACACTCAGGCGAATCCTAAAGTGAGACTTTTTGCTTCTATGCCGGCAGGTTCTGAGCCTACAGGACTTACCTTTACTCCAGATCATAAATTCGGATTCTTTTCGATTCAGCATCCGGATGCGACAATCTCTACAGATGTGGATGCCACTGGAAATACAATTGACTACAGAGGAAAATCTGCCACCATTGTTGTCGCTCTTAAAAATAATTTAGGACAAAACGGTACTTTGGGAACAATTGACGCTAAAACCGAAAGTACAGTTAGTGTAGCTCCAAACCCGACGTCAGGAATTGTGAAGATCAATTCTTCTAAAGGCTTGAAAGATATTTCTGTAACAGCCTACAGCATGGATGGTAAAATTGTATTCACAAAGAAATTTACAGGCTCTCATACTGCGTTGGATTTAGACTTTACATCCCAGCTTGAAGCTTCCCGTGTTTTGATCGTAAATATCGAGGCAGAAGGATTCCAGAAAACAGTAAAAGTAATAAAGAAGTAATGTATTAATATTCAGTTGCTGCCGGTAATTCTGTTATCGGCAGCTTTTATCTATCTATGAAAAAACTTTCCTTATTGATTATTCTGTTCGCACTGAACTACAGCTATGCACAAATTGATCCGGTAAAATATCCTACCTATACGACTATCGAAGATGCTTTAAAAAGTGAAAAGCCGGTATACAGTATGAGTTTCAGAGGTAAAGGTTTATTTAATCTTCCTTCTGATATAAGAAAATTTACTTCCTTATTCTTTCTTAATATCATGGGAAATAATCTGGAAAAGATGGATCCTGAACTATTTGCTTTGAAGAATCTGGAGATATTGAATGTCAATGAAAACAGCATCAAGTTTATTCCGGATGAAGTTGGAGAGCTTACCCAGCTGAAAACCCTTTCAATGAATCTGAACAACCTGACCACTGTTAATCCCAATATTGCAAGGTTACAGCAATTGAAGGTAATTCATCTCGATGCTAATAATCTGAATGTTTTCCCGGAAGCCTTAACGGAAATTCCGGCATTGGAGGAAATTAATCTTCAGGATAATCAGATCAGCTTTATTTCCGAACGTCTGAATCAAATTAAAAACTTAAAATACCTGAATCTGGCAGCGAACCAGATCAATGATCTTGGCAATCTTGAATTTCCCAAGAATCTGAAGTATCTGGAATTACAGCAAAATGCTATTTCCAAACTACCTGAATCCCTTTTTCAATCAAAGAATCTGGAGTTCCTTAACGTGAGCCAGAATAATATTCAGGAAATTCCGGCAAAAATAAAAGGATTGAAAAATGTGGTAAGTATGAACTTTGCAAACAATAACCTAAAAGACCTGCCGAACGATATTTCTCAGCTTAAAAATCTTAAAACATTGATATTAACGGGGAATCCTATGGATAAGGCCACCATTGAAAAATATAAGAAATTGCTACCTGATACTCAGATCTATTTCTAAGCTATCCGCCAACCCTTTTCGTTTTATAGCCCATATCTTTAAGAATCTCCATAATCTTATCTCGGTTATCCCCCTGAATAATGATCATCCCATCTTTTTCCGATCCTCCGATCCCTAAAGTGGTTTTGATCTTTTTGGAGATTTTTTTCAAATCTTCTTCACTTCCTTCCCAGCCTTCAATCACTGTAACGGGTTTTCCATTTCTTCCTTTTTTTTCAAACTTGCATATCAGGGGTTCTTTCTGCTTGAATTTTTCTTCAGGCATTTCAAAATCCTGCTCTTCATGGTCAGGAAAAAGGTTCTTTAGTTGATCTCGTAAATCCATAAAGCAAAATTAAAAATAATAATTAATACCTCGCCGCAGATTTTTCATAATCATAAGCAAAAAGTATTCATTCCAATAGTATATGCCGTGAATGCCTATTGATTTAAAGCAAAAAACTTTTGTATTCCACATTAAATACAAAGGCGATTTTTATATTTTTGGAATTCATAAAATACACTCAACTAAAATGAGATCATGAAAATAAAAACAAGGACCATTCTTATAGCATTCACTTTAATTTTTGCAGGGGTAAATGCTCAGACAAATTTTTCCACAAATCCTCTGGATGCTGTCTTTGAAACAAGAGATACCGATAAATTCTGGAAAGCTTTTGATCAGATAGAAACATCAAAGAAAAATCCTTTTGCAGATTATGTAAAAGACGGATCTCCCGGAGTAAAAGGTTTTATGGAATTCAGGATCATCAATGCCGATTCTTTATATTCAAAAGTAAAAAAGAAGAGGGAAGATTATTTAAAAAGCCGGAATGTACTGAATGGGATCAATCAAAAAGAAAAAAGGACAAGGGCAATTTACAGCGCGTTAAAATATTGGTATCCCGAAGCTAAATTTCCACCCGTATATTTTGTCTATGGAAGATTTAATTCCGGAGGAACGACTTCTAATGATGGTATTATAATTGGCACTGAAATGCTTAAAAATCTGGATGGTGTTACGGGGCTTATTGCTCATGAATTGATTCATTTTCAACAAAATATTATGGGAAATGACATGCTGCTAAAATATACCTTGCTTGAGGGAGGAGCGGATTTTGTCAGCGAATTGATATCTGGTGAAAATATTAATGTAAAAGCATTTCAATATGGTGAAGCACATGCTGATCCTTTAAAAAAGGAGTTTGTCGCTTTATTAAAGGGAAACAGTGCTACGGACTGGCTTTATGAAACCAGTAAAAAAGATGACCGTCCTAATGATTTAGGATATTGGATGGGATATAAAATTTCAGAAGCCTATTTTAATAAACAAACAGATAAGCATAAAGCAATCCATGATATATTGAATATCAAAGATCCCTTGTTATTTTTGAAAGAAAGCGGTTTTTTAGATCAATACATCAAAGAATACACAAAGAAAGACCACAAAAAGTTTGAAGACTTTTTTAAAGTGTAAACTGTAAACGTTTGAACATTTGAATTGGTGAGAGTTCATATCATATATGATGCTGTTCCTAGGAATAGAGATTGAGCAGCCACCATTATTATTAATGAGAATCTTATTGAATTGCAAAATCCGTTACTGTAAAAAAAATCCATTGTTTAAAGAGAAATAAATAAAAGCTTTAATAAAAATTTAAGTCTTTAAAAGGATCAGTTTCATTGGAAAATAGGTAAATTTGTATATTAAAAGTTACAAAAAATGTCGAAAAAAGCAATACTGGCCATACTTGACGGATGGGGACTGGGAAAAAATCCTGAAGTTTCAGCACTTGATAAAGCCAATACACCATTTATAGATAGTTGTTTTCATAAATTTCCACACACCACACTTGAAGCGAGCGGTACTGCAGTAGGTCTTCCTGCAGGACAGATGGGGAATTCAGAAGTAGGACACATGAATCTTGGAGCAGGAAGAGTGGTTTACCAAAATCTTGTAAAACTGAATATGGCTGTAGAAAATGGAACCCTCGGGGAGGAAAAAGTCATTCAGGAAGCTTTCGAATATGCTAAAAGGGAAAATAAAAAAGTACATTTTATCGGATTGGTTTCCAATGGAGGAGTACATTCCCATATCAATCACTTAAAAGGTCTTTTAACCGCGGCTAAAAATTTCGGACTGAATGAAAATGTTTTTGTCCACGCTTTTACAGACGGTAGAGACTGCGATCCGCATTCAGGATTGGGATTCATCAAAGAACTTGATGAACATATGCTTGCTACGACCGGGAAACTGGCAACTATTGTCGGAAGATATTACGCCATGGACAGGGATAAGAGATGGGAAAGAGTGAAATTAGCTTATGATGCGCTAACAGAAGGAGTAGGACTTCAAACAACTGATGCATTGGCAGCAATCCAGCAGTCATATGATAATAATGTTACCGATGAGTTTTTAAAGCCGATTATCCTTATGAATACTACGGAAACAGGTAATGTGGTTCCTGTAGCTAAAATTGTGGATAATGATGTGGTTATTTGCTTTAACTTCCGTACCGACCGGGGAAGAGAGATCACAGAAGTTCTGTCTCAGAAAGATTTTCCGGAATTCTTTATGCGTAAGCTGAATCTGTATTATGTTACCCTTACCAACTATGACAAGACCTTTAATAATGTAAAGGTAGTTTTTGATGAAGAAGTTTTACAGGAAACGATGGGGGAAATCATCGAAAAAAACGGTAAAACGCAGATCCGCATTGCAGAAACAGAAAAATATCCTCACGTTACCTTTTTCTTTTCCGGTGGTAGAGAGAAAGAATTTGTAGGGGAAAAAAGATTGCTTTGTCCAAGCCCTAAAGATGTTCCTACTTATGATCTTAAGCCTGAAATGTCTGCTTATGATATTACCAATGCTATTGTTCCGGAACTGGAAAATGAAACTGCTGATTTTGTTTGCCTCAACTTTGCGAATACGGATATGGTAGGACATACCGGAGTATTTGAAGCTGCTGTAAAAGCTGCCGAAACGGTAGATAAGTGCATTGAGAAAGTGGCTACTACGGCTTATGAACATGGTTATGCCGTCTTTATCCTTGCTGATCACGGGAACTCAGATGTCATGATCAATCCTGATGGGACACCAAATACACAGCATTCCACGAATCTGGTACCGCTTATTATAATGGATAAGGACCGTACCTGGAATTTAAAACCGGGGAAATCCGGAAAACTTGGCGATGTAGCTCCGACTATTTTAAAAATAATGGGAATAGACATTCCGGAAAGTATGACAGGAGATGTTTTAGTAAACTAAGATTACCAATAAAAAATAAAAAATGCCGTTACATTAATAATGGCATTTTTTATGATATATGTCATACATATTATGAGAGACATACGTTATTATGCTCTAAATAATAAATAAATCCTATCTTTGTATATTAATTATAATAAATCTAAATAACTGAAATGTATCAAACGCTGGTAAGGAAGGAAGTGATGAGTATTCTAGAAAAGGAAGTAAGTTCTTTTCTGGAAAAGTTTTTGACGCCAATTGAAAAAATATGGCAACCCTCAGATTACCTTCCGGATCCGTCAAGTGAAAATTTCAAATATGATTTAGAAGAAATTCAGACCTTCGCTCGTGAAATGCCTTATGACCTTTTTGTAACCCTTATCGGTGACTGTATTACAGAAGAAGCTTTACCATCTTATGAATCTTGGTTAATGGGTGTAGAAGGTATTGATCAGGAAGAAAAAGTAGGCTGGGCCAATTGGGTAAGATCATGGACAGGTGAAGAAAACAGGCATGGTGATTTGCTGAATAAATATCTTTATTTATGCGGCAGGGTTAACATGAGAGAAGTAGAGATTACGACTCAGTACCTGATCAGTGACGGTTTTGATCTTGGAACAAGTATGGATCCTTACAGAAACTTTGTATATACAAGCTTCCAGGAAACAGCAACTAATATTTCGCATAGAAGGGTAGGAACTTTAGCTAAACAATCCGGAAACGGAAAATTGGCAAAAATGTGTGGAGTGATTGCAGCAGACGAAGCAAGACACGCTAAAGCATATAAACATTTCGTTGCAAAGATCCTTGAGCTGGATCCGTCAGAAATGATCCTGGCATTTGAAGATATGATGCGTAAGAAAATTGTTATGCCGGCTCACTTAATGAGACAATCAGGGCAGAAAGCAGGTGAGTTGTGGGGACATTTCTCAGATGCCGCACAAAGATGTATGGTGTATACCGGTCAGGATTATATCAATATCATGAAAGATCTGCTTGACGAGTGGAAAATAGAACACATCAAAGGTCTTACTGAAAAGGCTGAAAAAGCACAGGAATACCTTATGAAGCTTCCGGCGAGATTACAGAAAATTACAGACAGAGTTTCTACTCCTGACTTACAATTCCAGTTCAGTTGGGTGAAAAGTTAGGTATGGAATACTTAAAAAATAAAAGTAAGAGTGCCAAGTGTTTTTGGCACTCTTTTTATTTCTTATCTTTGCACAGCTAAAAACGCAGAAAATGTTAAATAATAAAAAAATTGCTGTAGACTTCGACGGAACCATCGTTGACGATGCTTATCCGGGGATCGGAAAAGCGAAGATCTTTGCATTTGAAACTTTAAGAAAACTTCAATCCGAGGGTTACAGGTTAATTCTTTGGACATACAGACACGGAAAAACATTAGATGAGGCAGTAGAATTCTGCAAGAAAAACGGAATAGAATTTTATTCTGTAAACGGTAGTTTTGAAGGAGAAGTTTTCGACCCTGAAACACAATCTCGAAAAATAGATGCAGACTGGTTTATTGATGACAGAAATTTAGGTGGTTTTCCGGGATGGGGAGAAATCTATAATATTATCCACGAAAGGATAGAATTCCGTGTGGAAGGTAAAGAAGTTTTAGCATACTCCAAACTTAAGAAAGAAAAGAAAAAAGGCCTTTTCTGGTAAATTAATAGATATGAGAAGGAGACATTAGAAATTAGATTTTTGCATGTCTTTTATTAAGATTAAATCATTAATCTAACTTCTAAAATCTACTATCTAACATCGTATAAAAATGATTCAATTAAAAACAATAGACGAGCTTCGTCTTATGAAACAAAGTGCTCAATTGGTTTCCAAAACATTAGGAATGTTAGCGAAAGAAATCAAACCGGGAATTACGACTTTGTATTTAGATAAATTAGCCCATGATTTCATTAAAGATCATGGAGGAGAACCGGCATTCTTAGGATATGGGGGATTCCCCAATTCGCTGTGCATTTCTCCGAATGAACAGGTGGTTCATGGCTTTCCCAATAATGACATTATTAAAGAAGGAGATGTTCTTTCTGTAGATTGTGGGGCTGTTTTAAATGGCTTTGTGGGAGATCACGCATATACCTTCGAGATAGGGGAAGTGAAGCCTGAGGTTAAGAAACTGTTACAGGTTACCAAAGAATCCCTTTATAAAGGAATTGAACAATGCATCCGTGGAAAAAGGATTGGAGATATTTCTCATGCAATTCAAGCTCATTGTGAAAAAGAAGGCTATGGAGTAGTAAGAGAGCTTGTAGGACATGGATTAGGAAGAAAGATGCATGAAGATCCTCAGGTTCCGAATTACGGCAGACAGGGAAGTGGAAAAGTGATCAAGGATGGTCTTGCCATTGCTATTGAACCTATGGTTAACCTGGGAACTGAAAAAGTAAAATTCCATAATGACGGATGGACGGTAACTACCCTGGACAATCAGCCATCAGCACATTTTGAACATGATGTGGCTGTGATCAACGGGAAACCTGTATTGCTATCTACTTTCAAATACGTATATGAAGCATTAGGTATTCAAAGTGATGAGGAGAAGCCTTTTCAAATGGATTTCTAATGAAAAAAGTAACCAAGCTTTTACTGAATACTATTCCGCGTCCTGCGCTTATTACGATGAGCATATGGGCAAGGCCGCTTATCTACCAGTTTTTTAAGGGAGATGAATTTTTCGATCCTATTGATGGAAAATCATACCGTAAGTTTCTTCCGTATGGCTATGGAAAACAAAGGGAAAATGCTTTATCTCCGGGAACATTAAGTCTGGAAAGACATCGTCAGATGTGGTTATACCTTCAGAATGAAACCGATTTTTTTATTAAGAACTATAAAGTTTTGCACATCGCTCCTGAGCAGGAATTTTTGAGAAAGTTCAAAAGGATGCGTAACCTGGATTATATTTCTGCTGATTTATATTCTCCTATTGTAGATGTGAAAGCAGATATCCTGAACCTTCCTTTCGCTGATGACAGCTTCGATATTGTTTTTTGCAACCATGTATTAGAGCATATTGAAGATGATGCAAAAGCAATCAGTGAATTATACAGGGTAATGAGACCTGGAGGATGGGGTATTTTCCAGGTACCCATGAAGAATTCACTGGAAAAAACCTATGAGGACTTTACCATAAAGGATCCTAAAGAGCGGCAGAAACATTTCGGGCAGTA
This sequence comes from Chryseobacterium sp. LAM-KRS1, assembly GCF_013184525.1. Classification (GTDB taxonomy): domain Bacteria; phylum Bacteroidota; class Bacteroidia; order Flavobacteriales; family Weeksellaceae; genus Chryseobacterium; species Chryseobacterium proteolyticum. The sequence goes on along the minus strand of NZ_JAAOIZ010000005.1, from coordinate 479,483 downwards.
TGATCATGTACGTTGGTATGGAATGGATTATTTTGACAGGTTGAAAAAGGCCGGATTTGAGGTTGATATCAATTTCTATTCACAAAAGTTTACCGAAGAAGAAATTAAAAAATACGGATTAAGATATAATGAGATCTTACCTGTTGTTTTCAAAAAATAAATAAAAATGTCTACACCATAATGTAGACATTTTTATTGGTTAAAGATACAGCTTTAATTAGTGAGATGCTGCTTTCAATCCGATGATGGAACCAATCAGCGTTGACAAGAAGAATATCCTCCAGAACGTTATCGGATCCTTAAAAAAGAGCATTCCCATTAAAGCAGTGCCTACTGCACCAATCCCCGTCCATACAGCATATGCAGTTCCGATAGGTAAAGTTTGCGTTGCCTTGATTAAAAGAAGCATACTAATGGTCATGGTAACCAAAAAACCGGCAAACCAATAATACATTTCTGATCCTGATGTTTCTTTTGCCTTTCCAAGACAGGAAGCAAAAGCTACTTCAAACAACCCTGCAATAATTAAAATAATCCAGTTCATTTTTTTATTTTTTTCTGATGCAAAGTTCCGTATTTAAAGGGGAAAATAATTTTACAAATGTTAAAAAATGATATTTTCGACGGTTACAAAAAAATACCTGCCCCGAAAGGCAGGTAACACTAAATGAAAACACTATTTATTATTGAGAACGCTTTTTTAATTGCATCCCTGCTGGATACATACCCATCCTTTTCTGTCAGGTGCAATTGCGGGATTATCTCCTCTGTACAATTTGATACATTTTGCATCAGTATCGTAAACGATCATTCCTGTTACGGGTGTTAATGCATTGATCTGTGCGGTGGTCATGTGAGTAATTACCATTCCTTTTTTAGAAGCATCCAGCACTATATAACCATTAGGAACCTGGGTTGGCCAGTTATCAGCATGTGATTCTTTGGTTGAAATTCCAAATTTACTTAATAAAGGAGTTCCTGTTTCTATTGGTCTTTTACAGGAACAATCCTTGTACTCAGGATCGCTTGAACCGAATTCTGAAATGATCACGGCATCTGAAGCCGGTGAGTCACAACTTTCGGGATTAGTAGTAATGTAAAAAGCATAATAGGTTCCTGGTCCTACTGCTGCCGGATTGGTAACTTCAGTTCCAGCATCTTTTGTAGAGGTTGTATACCATTTCAGTTCATATTCATCGGGTATATTTCCAATATGCAGGTCTGCAAGGTTAACAGTAGCCCCGGGACATGTTTTTTTGCTGATGACATTGGGCTGTGTATTGGCACCACAAAGGTTTACCCTTGCTGTGAAGAAGGTGTAATTATATGCATTTGCCTCTAAGGCTGAACCATTACCCATACTTCCACTGGATGAATGTCCTACATAACCGAAATTCTGGCTGCACTGCTTAATAACCATGCTGGTATGCCCCCCTGTTTCTACGGCCATCAAAACATCATTGGCATCCAGCCCAGGCATATAGGTAGGATCGATAAATGTAGCTCCTCCTCCTCCAAGCATACCTCTGTCATTAGTTCCCCAGCTGTACAGTTTTCCGTCCGTAGTGAGGGCATTTATTGCTGAATAATAGCTATCGTGCTCACTAGGACTGATCCATGCAATATCGGTCATATTTTCAGTAGGGGACTTTTTTACTCTGATCCATGATCTGCTGTCGTTCACTGTGAAATCTCCCAACTCTCGATAACGATTGTTTCCCAGGCTATATAATGTTCCATCTGAAGCAAGAAGATAATAAGTGTTAGGGGTACTACTATTATTGGTCGTCATTCCAATCATCTTTGGCCTCGCTCCTGCGGGCCAGTCGGAAGGTAAAGTCATTTCTGTTGCATACGTCCTCGATGCTGCACCAGAATTATCTCCTAAATAAGTCCCGGATCCCCATGTATAGAGTTTACCTGTGGATGTTAAAGCGATTAATCCCATTCTGGTTCCTCTTACAGCAACAACATCGGTTAGATAGTCATTAGCTCCGTTACCTGTTTTTACTCTGTGCCAAAGACTGTTATTAACTGCAGATTGTGCAGATCCGTCCCCGTTTTTATTGCCGAACATGGATAAAACCCATGCCTGTCCATCACATGTAGTAATAGCTAATGTGCTACGCGTACCAAACATCATTTTAACATCCCCTGGACTTACACCTTCTGGTAAGCCATCTTCCTTAGCAACTGATTCGCCCGCAGTGCGGATCCTTACTTTCCGGAATGCAGTACGATTTGTTATAGAATTGGTAACAACAGTATTCAAGTTTCCCCATATAAATAAACCATCTGTTGTTAATACGATAAACTGTGCACCATCACCACCTGCACTTCCTCCGGCATATCTAAGAATGGTCCCGGTAAGTCTAGGGTAATTAGTACTGTTGATTTCAGTTGGTGAAAGGACGTTATCGGTACCATTTGCTGCAGCGTATTCTCCCCATATTAATACTCTTCCTGAGGCTTCTTTAAGCATAGAAGAGTGAAAAGTAGAAATCAGATTATCATATTCAATGGTATTCGGATCACTGCTTTTAACGTAAGTGTTTCCATTACATCCGGCGCCTCCGCATTGTGCCTGAAGGCTTCCGGAAATCCCGGATATAACCAGCAGACAGAAATACATATACTTTTTCATCATAAAATTGTGTTTTTTATATTATTATATTATATATTAATAGAAACTGTGCCCGGTTTTGGCCATAAGAAAGTTGTAAATCATAAGATTTATCCACCTCTGCTTACCGTCTTACAAAACGGCACACATATTTATCTGACCTTTTGAGTCATCATAAGGGATAAATAATAGGTCAGTGTTTAGTCTTGAAGTAAGTTTACTGCCAGAAGAACCAGTTTTGCCCATCGCAAACTGCTAAGGAATCACTGTTTGTATCGTATACTATTGTTCCGGTTACCGGACTTTTAATCGTACTCTGCGGATTAGAGACTTTTGGTAAGATCATGGCTTTGGTAGTCGATTCCAATACCAATACTCCTGGCTTGGAAGAGGTATTGTCACCTATAATAACCCCATGGTCGGTTGCTTTGTCAGCAATTTGTGTATTTACATAAGGATTGGCTACAGATTCTCCTGTATTGGTTAGGTTGATCCAGTTTGTGCCATCATGGTATTGTACGGCTCTGTCATTGATATTGACAATAAAGGTCCCTCCTGTTGCACCGGGCGCATCATCTACGGAAGGTAGGATAATACCTTTAGGTTCAAGTCCAAATTCAAGAAGAGTACTGGGATTGGTGATGCTGCTTTTTCCAATAGCAACCTGAGCGTGCAGCATCATACATAGGAATGTTGCACAAGCGATTGTGATTTTTTTCATTTGTTTGTGTTTTGTGCAAAGTTAGAAAAAAGCAGAAAAATGGAGAAACAAAAAAATTAGAATAATATTAGAATTTTTGAATGATGTTTGTTTTTACTTTGGTTTTATTGTAGTATTGTTATTTTTTAATTGTTTTAATTTGATTTTTATGAATTTTAAATATCTGATTTCTGTAAAGTATAAATAAATTTATTAAGACTTGCATAATGTTGTTTATTTACATTATATGGCTGTCTGAACATTGATGGCTCCAGGTTGTATTTTTTTATTGAGTATAAAAGTATTGCGTAAAAAAACTTAATTTTATGATAAACCATGGAATCATGTATTATTTGATTTCAGCCCGGATTCTGCTCAGACTTACCTGGGTAATTCCAAGATAAGAAGCAATGTGTCCCAGCTGAACCCTTCTCAAAAGATTGGGTTTGTCACGCATCAGGTCTTTGTAGCGTTCGGTAGAAGTTTTGAACTGTCTGGATATAATCAACTCTTCAGTTTTTACAAGCTCTCTTTCTGCAAACTTACGGCCCCAATTGGCAATGTAGATGTCTTCATTGAAAAGTTTTCGGAGATATTCTGTTTCTAACCGGTACAACTCACATTCTTCCAGCAGCTCGATACTTTCATAACCCGGTTTATCTTCTACATAACTTTTCATGGAGACAATCGTTTCTCCTTCACTGCCAAACCAGAAAGTAATATCATTATCCTGGGTGGAGGCATAGGCCCGAACAATTCCCTTTTTAATAAAATAAACATAAGGAATGATCTTGTCTGCTTCCATGAGGCAAAATCCCTTAGGATAAGCTGCTTCAGTAATATGAGCTTTAAGCTTTTCCCGTGAAGATTCAGGAAGAATCAGTAAATTATCGATGATTTCGTCTATAGTCATGAAGGCAAATTCTAATCAGTCAAAATTATTTGTTTTTACTGATTTAATGAAGATGTTATGGTTAATTTTTACATTTGCGATCTTTAAAATGAGTAAATCGCAAAATAATATTCTGGTCAATTAGGATTAAACAGCTGAGAGATAATGAAAATAAGAGTTGTATATTTCTGATCTATAGTTATATATAAGGTGAATTTGTGATTTTTCAAGAAATTATAAGCATCTGTAATTTGATATAAAATAAATTCTGTTTTTATTTCATTTTTAGTAAATATAAAATATTTTTGTACGCCGCCAAATAAACAAAATGAAGAGAGCTTCCATTAAAGACATTGCAAGAATTGCCGGAGTTTCCGTTGCAACTGTTTCTTATGTGATCAACAAAAAGGAGGGAAGCAGAATCAGTGAAGTAACCAGGAATAAAATTCTGGATATTGCAGAAGAAATAAATTATACACCCAATAAGATTGCCAGAAGCTTAAAAATGAGCAAAAGCAAGCTAATAGGTCTCATTGTTCCTGATATTTCAAATGATTTTTATTCCAATATTGCGCGTTGTATAGAAAATGAAGCCATGAAGCTGGGGTATACCATACTTATCGGAAGTTCTGATGAAAACCCTGATAAGTTTAAAAAGCTTACGGAGCTTTTTTCTCAGCAACAGGTGGACGGAATGCTTGTAAGTCCTGTAGCAGGCTCTGATGATATCATTAAGAAGCTGCTAAAGGACGAATATCCTATTGTGTCTATTGATTATTATCTCGAAAATGTTGAGCTTCCTGCAGTAACGCTCAATAATTTTGAAATTTCCGGGCAGGTTTTCAACTATCTGATGGAGCATAAATTTGATGAATTGATCTATGTGGGATACAATACCCATCTTCCGCATTTGCTTGACAGACAGCGAGGGTTTGAGAGAAAAATCAAGGAACACGGTATTGCATCAAAGAAAGTGCTGGTAGAAATGGGAAATGTTACCTCAAAAGTTCATGCAGGATTAGATGAACATCTTAAAATAGGTGCAGGAAAAACAGGATTATATTTTTTAAACAATAAAATAGGAAATGCAGGATTGCATTATCTTGTAAAAAATAAGATCAGGGTTCCTGAAGATGTTTCTGTCATTGCTTTTGATGAAACCGATGCCTACAATTTATTTCCTACAGAAATTACCTATATAAGACAGCCGTTGGAAGAAATGGCCAGACAAGCTGTAAAACTCCTCGATGAACAAACAAAAAATTTCTCTGAAAAGGGAGAAACAATAGTTTGTGAAGCAGAATTAATTATAAAAAAATCAGTCAAATAAAAAATTTAACCTATATATTAAACGTTTAACCTAATGAAAAAAAATAATCAGTATGTAGTATGTTTCGGAGAAGTTCTTTGGGATATATTTCCACAAGGATCCAGAGCTGGAGGAGCACCTTTTAATGTAGCTTATCATGTTTCTAAAACGGGAATTGATGCGAAGGTACTCAGCAGAATAGGGAACGATGATCTTGGTAACCAGCTGGTCAGTCAGATCAAAAACTGGGAAATGACAACGGACTATATTCAGGTCGATGCTGATAAACCAACGAGTACCGTTGTAGCTACTATTGATGAGGATAATGAAGCCAGCTATGAAATTATTAATGAAGTAGCCTGGGATTATATAGAAAACCTTCCGGAGCTTACTGAATTGGTATCTCATGCCCAGGCATTTATTTTTGGAAGTTTATCCGCACGGAATAAAAAAACAAGAGAAACTCTTTTTAAGCTTTTGGAACATGCAAAACTTAAAATATTTGATGTCAATTTCAGACCTCCGTTCATAGAGGTACAGCTCATTAAAGATTTACTTCATCAAGCTGATATTGTAAAGATGAACAAAGCAGAAATGAGACAGATCATCGATTTTCTTAATGAAGAATATATTGATGAAGATCAGAGTGCTGCTTTAATTCAGGATCATTTTAAGATTAAGGAAATAGTTCTTACCAAAGGAAGCAAAGGTGCCAGGTATTTTAAAGGGACAGAAAGCTATACCTGCGCGGCTGTTCCGATCACCATTGCAGACACCGTAGGAAGTGGAGACTCTTTTCTGGCGGGATTTATATCCAAAAGAATACAGCAGGAAGCTCCGGAAATCATTATGAAAGAAGCTGTTGCATTAGGAGCATTCATTACGTCAAAAGAAGGGGCATGTCCGGAGTATGAATATGAAGAATTTCAAAAGTTCAGGGACCAGCATTAAAGACTTAAATCTTTAAAATTTATCCTAAAGACCAGTTTTCTTTTACTAACTTTGCAGTCCGTAATATAATTTTTATGCACAAATCAGGATTTGTAAATATAGTTGGAAAACCTAATGCAGGAAAATCAACGCTCCTTAACCAGCTGATGGGAGAGAAGCTTGCGATTGTAACGCAGAAGGCACAGACAACACGTCACCGTATTTTTGGAATTTATAATGAAGAGGATTTACAGATCGTATTTTCCGATACTCCCGGGGTGTTGGATCCTAAATATGGTCTGCAGGAGAAGATGATGGATTTTGTAAAGGACTCTTTACAGGATGCCGATGTATTTTTATTCATTGTAGATGTTACAGATAAAGCGGAACCTTCGGAATTTCTCATTGAAAAACTGAATAAAATTCCGGTTCCGGTTTTACTTTTATTAAATAAGGTAGACCAGACCAACCAGGAAGGTCTTGAAAAGCTGGTAGAAGAATGGCATAACAGGATTCCTAAGGCTGAAATTTTGCCGATTTCTGCATTAAATGCCTTTAACACGGACGTTATCCTTCCAAAGCTAAAATCGATGCTTCCAGAAAACCCGCCTTATTATGATAAGGACCAGTATACAGATAAGCCGGAACGTTTTTTTGTTAATGAGGCAATCCGTGAAAAAATCCTTTTGAATTATGAAAAGGAGATTCCTTATTCCGTAGAAGTGGTTACCGAACAATTTAAAGAAAAGGAAGGAATCATTTTTATAGACTCTATTATCTATGTGGAAAGAGATACCCAAAAAGGGATTATCATTGGACATAAAGGGGAAGCAATAAAAAAAGTGGGTACGGAAGCGAGAGTGGATCTAGAGAAATTTTTCGATAAAAAAATTCACCTGAACCTGTTCGTAAAAGTGAAAAAAGACTGGAGAAAAAACGACAGGGATCTAAAGAATTTTGGGTACAGATAAACTAAAACATCAATAATCATCGTTGTATAGAAAGATTTTACTATCTTTAAACTAAATTTTTCATACATGAATTATAGTAACTCAAATTCTAATCCCATATTTAGAGATATTATACTGTTAATTGTGAGAGTTTTTATTGGATTTGCCATGCTTTCACACGGATATCCCAAACTCCAGATGTTATTGGAAGGCGGCAAGATAGATTTTTATGATTTCTTAGGACTTGGTCCGCAGATCTCTTTAATTCTTACCATTATAGCAGAGTTTGTATGTTCAATACTCCTTATTTTAGGATTATTTACCAGAGTAGCTCTGGGTTTCCTTATCTTTACAATGATTATTGCGGGATTTGTAGTTCATGGATCCGATCCATTTGAGAAAAAAGAGCTGGCTTTTATTTACCTCTCTGTTTATCTTCTTTTAATCGCTTATGGAGCCGGAAAGATCTCGGTGGATTACATGATAGAAAAACGAAAAAGGGCATCCGATTGGTAGATGCATACCGATATAATAAAGAGGGCATAATTGTATGCCCTCTTTTTGTTTTATAAAAGATAAAATTCACGATGTATCTTCACCTTATAATCTCGATTATGTTGTAAAAATCATTAGGTAATTATCGGATTTTACAAGTTGCAGGACAGGCTAAATGATTGTTGTTTACCCTTTATAATAACAAAATTTACTAAATTCGTAAAAAATGTATATAATGAAGATAAAACTAACCGTTTGCCTTCTTGCGTTCCTTAATTTTTATGAAGCGCAGGAAAATGTTACTTATCAAAAGCCGTCTGCTGAAATTCTTAAACTTGCAGACTACGAAAGACCTCCAAGTGTTTTAATGAACAGTAAAAAGGATTGGGTAGTTTTTACTTACCGTCCTACCTATAAAACCCTAGAAGATCTTAGTCAGCAGGAAATGAAATTAGGTGGTCTCAGAATCAATCCTGTGACGAATATTTCTAGTTCAGCAACTTACTCCAATAACCTTAAGGTTAGAAAAATCAATGATAAAAGTGAGGTTCAGGTAAAAGGATTGCCTTCCAATCCTAAAATAACCAATACTTCTTTTTCTCCCGATGAAAAAAAGTTTGCCTTTACCAATACAACAGCAAAAGGAGTAGAGCTTTGGATCGTGGACCTTGAAACGGCAACGGCTAAGAAAGTTACCAATGATAATCTCAACGCTAACCTGGGTAGTCCTTATACGTGGTATAAAGATTCTCAGAATTTACTGATAAAAGTGCTTCCGCAAAACAGACCTGCATTGATAGATTCAAGCAAGGATCTGCCAACAGGACCTATTGTATCTACTGCGGATGGAAAAGTATCCCAAAACAGAACGTATCAGGATCTTCTTAAAAATCCTCAGGATGAAAAAAACTTTGAAATTCTTACCGCTTCAGATATTTATAACGTAGATCTTTCCGGCAACGTAAAAAAAGTGAAAGATCAGGACATGTATGCAGGTCTGAGCTTTTCACCGGATGGGAATTACCTGATGGTTACCACAATCAAAAAGCCTTTCTCGTATATCGTTCCTTTGAACAGATTTCCCATGACTACAACTGTATATGATGCTAAAGGAAGCATGGTGAAAGTCGTAAATGAAGTCCCTTTAAATGAGATTATGCCTAAAGGTTTTGCCTCAGTAAGAACAGGTAAAAGAGATATGGGCTGGAGAAGCGATGCCCCGGCAACACTTGTTTACGCAGAAGCGCTGGATGGAGGTGATCAGGCTAGAACTGCTGAATACAGAGATGAAATCTTCACCTGGGAAGCACCGTTTAACAATGCGGCAAAATCTTTCTTTAAAACGAAGCAGAGATATGAAGGAACAAGCTGGACCAATGATCATTATGCTATCGTTTCTGAAGATTGGTATGATACAAGAAATACCAAGTCATTTTTAGTAGACCTGAACAATGGGGAGTCAAAAGTAATTGATGACAGAAACTATCAGGATGTTTACAGCGATCCCGGAAATTTCAATACCACAAAAAATGAATTCGGAAGAACTGTAATTGATATGAAAGGGGGAAAAGCTTATCTCATCGGAGCAGGATTTACAAAGGACGGACAGCATCCTTTTATCGATGAAATGGATGTGAAAACATTAAAAAAGAAAAGACTTTACACTTCAAACTTAAAAAATGCTAAGGAAGATATTATAGATATCCTTAATCCTGCAAAAGGTGAAGTACTGACCATCCAGCAGTCTGCGAGCCAGTATCCTAATTATTTCAGGAAAAACATCAAATCTAATAAAGCAGAAGCCGTAACTACTTTTGCCAATCCTTTCGAAAGCATCAAAGATGTGTATAAGGAAGTGATTACTTACAAAAGAAATGATGGTGTAACGCTAACGGGAACTCTTTATCTTCCGGCAAACTATGACAGAAAAGCAAAAAAAGAAAAACTTCCCTTGCTGATCTGGGCTTATCCTACAGAATATAAAGATAAAAATACGGCAGGGCAGAATACTCAGAATCCTAACGACTTTACCTTCCCTTATTACGGTTCTTTTGTATACTGGACCACAAAAGGATATGCTGTTCTTGACGATGCTGCATTCCCGATCATAGGGGAAGGAAAAACAGAACCTAATGATACTTTTATTCCGCAATTGGTAGCGAATGCAGAAGCAGCAATCAATGCAGTAGATCAGTTAGGCTATATCGATAAGAAAAAAGTAGCCGTAGGAGGACATTCCTACGGGGCTTTTATGACCGCTAACCTTTTAACCCATTCTAAATTGTTTGCGTGTGGAATTGCCAGAAGCGGAGCTTACAACAGGACATTAACACCGTTTGGCTTCCAGAGTGAGCAAAGAAACTACTGGGATGTACCTGAAATTTATAACACAATGTCACCATTCATGAATGCTGATAAAATGAAAACACCATTATTGCTGATCCATGGTGATGCGGATAATAATCCGGGAACATTCACTTTACAGACGGAAAGATATTTCCAGGCACTGAAAAATCTGGGTGCTCCCGTAAAGATGGTTCTTTTACCTAAAGAAGCCCACGGATATGTCGCAAAAGAAAATATTCTTCATTTGCTATGGGAACAAGATCAGTTCCTGGAGAAATGTCTCAAGAAATAAATTGAAAAACTCGTCCCTTTGGACGAGTTTTTTGTTATTTTTAGCTGAAATTTATATATTAAGTTAAAAAGTAAGAAGTAGCACTTATGAAAAAAATATTGTTAGCATTACTTTTATTCATTTTTATTGGAAAAATTTTTGCACAAACTGATAGTCTTGAAACTGGAAAATATTTTTCAGCAAAAAGGCATTTTGAAAAGGAATACATAAAACAAAATTATTTAAACTCTGATGTAAAGGTTGAAAAGGATAGAATAATAATTGATGTTATAAAAGATGATGGCTTTTCAGGAGATTTAGGAAATAGAATTACCTTAATTTTTGGACATAAATTATTTAGTCCATTAGAATTAGACAATGAGAATGCAGTTCAAATATTTAGTAATAATGAACTTGTATTGTTGAATCCAAATCCGCAGACAAAAAGATTTAAGTTTTGGATAATTCCCAAAAATAGGGTTGGGCATAAAAATTCATTTGAATATATGCTGCAAGGAAGAGCTAATCCTTCGGAATACTATTTTGAACTTCAAAATATGAATGCTGATGAAAAGACAAGCTTTGAAGAATTTATTAAAGGTTCAAAACTCACCTATTTAGCATATGGGGGAATTATTATATAATTATATTCGTTGTCCACTTATTCAGGAAGCATAAAATCAATTGATCATTACAAATATTTCAAAACCCCACTGATATCACCAAGTTCAACAAATCTTTCATGTTTCAGCTGATGTTCATGTTGCTCGTGAGCCCAGGTGATATGGAAAGGGATATGAGCTGCATAGCCTCCCATCTCAAGGACTGGTAAAATATCTGATTTTATGGAATTTCCTAACATAAGAAAATGTTCAGGTTTGCAATCCAGATGCTTCAATAGCTTTTGATAATCACTATTTTTCTTATCACTCATAATTTCTATGTGATGAAAATATTTTTCGAGCCCGGATTTTTTAAGCTTACGTTCCTGATCAAGCAAGTCTCCTTTTGTAGCCATAACCAACCTGTATTTTCCTTTTAGTTGTTCTAAAGTCTCTGTTACACCTTCAAGAAGTTCTATAGGCTGCTGAAGTAAATTATGCCCCAATTCAATTGCTTTATTGACCAGTTGGAGTGAAGCTGTTCCGCTTGAGACTCTGCAGATGGTTTCCACCATAGAGAGCATAAAACCTTTGACCCCATAACCGTAAAGGTGAAGATTCTGCATTTCGGTTTTAAATAATTCCTGAGAAACGGAGTGATGTGGAAGGTAGTCTTCCAGTAAAGCACAAAATTCCTTTTCCGTTTCCTGAAAATACGGCTCGTTTATCCAGAGCGTATCGTCTGCATCAAATGCTATTGTTGTTATATGATTTTTCATTTTACTTTTGTACATTTCTGAAGGCAAAAATCAGAATAAAAAATACATCAGAAAAGGACATTTGTCCCGGACCCTATATGTTACGAACGAACGAAGCATTTTTAAAGTATTTAGAGCAGCTATACGTAAATCAGGAGCGTAAAGAAGATATTGTTATAAAATCATTTTCAAAGGGGCAGAAAATATTTACCCAGAACGAAGCGGCGTCGAAAGTAATGCTTATTCGTGAAGGAATTACAAAATGCTATTTTGTAGAGGAAAATGAAAAGGAATATATTATGGAGTTTCTGGGAAAAGGTGAAATTATAGGTGAAATAGAGTTTATTAAAAATATTAATTGCCTTTGCTCCATCGAAGCTATGACCAATGTTTCTGTATACGCTATTTCCATCCCTTATTTGAGATCGGTGATTAAAAATGACCTTACGTTGAATAACCTTTTGCTGGATGTATTTGCCGAACGTATCGTAAATACATCGACTAGGGCGTCTTACCAGCAGCTGTACACCACTGAACATAATCTGGCAAAGCTTCTGAAGCTACAATCCAAACAGGAGATTGAAATTTCAAAAGAAGATATGGCTGCTTATTTAGGAGTGACCATAAGAAGCCTAAACAGGGCGTTGAAAAGTCTGAATAATAACTAAAAAAGCGGTCTTACAAGACCGCTTTTTTTATATGGATGCATTCTGCCTGATTTTCTTTGCAGACATATTTAAAAAACGTTTGACCAGGAAGATCGCAGAAATGGTTAATCCCAATCCTAAAGCAATCCACATTCCGAATGCCCCCATATTTAGCGTAACACACAATAAGTAGCCCAATGGAACGGTAATCACCCAGTATGCTATAAAAGTGTAAATAGAAGGGATCTTCACATCCTGTATTCCTCTAAGCATCCCCAATGCTGTAACCTGAATTCCATCAGATAACTGGAATAATGCTGCGATAATCATTAGTTTTGATGCCAGTGTTATCACTTCAACTTCTTCTTTTTTCGTGAAGAATGTTGGGAGAATATTTCTGCCCAGAATAAATACAATTCCACAGATGCACATAAAGATAAAGGCAATTTTTAAATTATTAAGCCCAACTTTTCTCAGCTCAACATAATTTTGTTCACCCATCTTCCTTCCAATCATTACGGTAGAGGCTACACTGAATCCGACACATAAATTAAAGGTAAACGAGGCCATGCTTAATGCAATCTGGTGAGAGGCAATATCATGAGCTGAAATCAACCCACAGATGAAAGCGGCTCCCGCGAAGGCAGTTACCTCAAAGAACATTTGCAAGGCTGTTGGTAGTCCTAATTTTACCATTTTATCGAACATACTTCTGGAGAACACCTGGATCTTTAATGAAAAATCTTTGATATAGCGTCTTGTTCTTTCTTCTTTTAACAAAACGAAGTAAAGAAAAACCACCATAAAAATCCGGGCGATCAAACTGGCCAAAGCAGATCCTTTTACTCCCATCGGAGGTAATCCGAAAAGCCCCTTGATAAAAACGTAATTTAAAACAATATTAATAACGTTTGCAATAATGGTTGCTTTGGTCACACCAATCGTGTAGGATAGCCCTTCAGAAACCTCTCTCAAGGTCTGAAACGCCATAAAAGGGATCATACTGATCGCCATAATTCCCAAAAAATGAACTGTATCAGGAACGATCTTCGCAGGCTGTCCCGAATGATAGAGTAGAGGTAATCCGAGTAACAGGACTGCCATTAAAATAATTCCTACAGTCATATTGATCACAAATCCATGGCTGAATACGGAATTAATTCTTTCATGGTCGTGTCTTGAATGTGCCTCCGAAACAAGGGGAGGGATCGCAAAAGAGAATCCCAGTGCCAGTACAAATGTCGAGAAAAATACGGCATTTCCTAGAGAAACGGAAGCTAAAGCATCTGCGCCTAATAGTTTTCCGACAATAATATTGTCGAATAAGTTAACAGATACTTGTCCTACCTGCGTTAGCATTACGGGTAGCGCCAAAGTAAGGCATTCTTTGGTATAGTTTTTATTTAAAAAGCTCATAGTTTTAACAAAAAAAAATTTGCAGTGTTACTACTGCAAATTTTTTATAATTTATTTAGTTTATAATTAAATTATTTTCTTACAAAATTTGCAACATCCTCCTTGGAAACTGTGCTTCCACCTAGAATAATTAATCTTTCCACAACATTTCTTAATTCTCTGATATTTCCAGTCCATGAAAGGGCTTTAAGCGCTTCAATCGCTTCATCATCAAATTTTTTCACGGCTGTACCATGTTCATCCGAAATCATTCCTGAGAAATGTTCTACCAATAATTTGATATCTTCTTTTCTTTCATCCAACGGAGGTACATAGATTTCAATTACAGATAACCTGTGGTAAAGGTCTTCTCTGAATTTCCCCTCTTCAATTTCTTTCTGCATATTTTTATTCGTGGCAGCAAGAACCCTTACATCAACTTTTATTTCTTTGTCGCTTCCTACAGGAGAAACTTTGCTTTCCTGAAGTGCTCTTAAAACCTTTGCCTGTGCAATAAGGCTCATATCTCCGATTTCATCCAAGAAGATAGTACCTCCTGTTGCCTGTTCGAATTTTCCCTGCTTATCTTTGATAGCTCCGGTAAAAGAACCCTTTACGTGTCCGAAAAGTTCGGATTCGATCAGTTCTGATGGGATCGCCGCACAGTTTACTTCGATCATAGGTCCCTTTGCCCGTTCACTTTGATTGTGAATAGCATGCGCTACCAGCTCTTTACCTGCACCGTTAGGCCCGGTAATAAGAACTCTTGCATCAGAAACAGCTACTTTTTCGATCATATCCTGAATCTTCTGTAATGCAGGAGATTCACCGATCATTTGGTATTTTTTGTTGACTTTTCTTTTAAGTGTTTTATTTTCACTCTGTAGCGTCTTATTTTCCTTTTTCAGGGTTTCTTTCGCTAAGGCATTTTTAACACTGGTTATCAGTCTGTTGATATCGATAGGCTTAGAAATGAAATCATATGCTCCATCCTTTAAGCAAGAAACAGCAGAATCAATATCTGCATGCCCTGAGATCATAATAAAAGTAGTTTCGGGTTTTAACACCAAAGTCTGCTTCAAAAGCTCTGTTCCTGAAAGTTTTGGCATCTTTATATCGGAAATCACTAATGCGAAATCTTCTTTTTCCAGGTGTTTGTAACCCTCTAAACC
The DNA here is from genome assembly GCF_013184525.1 of Chryseobacterium sp. LAM-KRS1. Lineage (GTDB taxonomy): Bacteria > Bacteroidota > Bacteroidia > Flavobacteriales > Weeksellaceae > Chryseobacterium > Chryseobacterium proteolyticum. Next base: position 464,393 of record NZ_JAAOIZ010000005.1, on the reverse strand, counting down.
ATCTTCGGCTACTACAAATTCATAATTGGTAAGTTCATCAGACAGAATACTGTGCAGTACTCCTGAGATTGCTTTTTCGTCTTCTACTATAAGGATTTTTTGCATAGTTGCAAATTTAGATTTTTTGATTGAATTATTAGCAAAAACTATACCTAAATACTTTATTTAGAATAATCTCTTCGCCCGAAAATTGCAGAGCCAACCCGTACGGAATTTGCCCCGCATTCAATGGCAATAGGGAAATCATCACTCATTCCCATTGATAAGGTATCCAGTTTTTTTAATTGATTTAATTCATCAAAAACTTTTTTTAAGGTTAAAAATTCCTTTTTTACCTGTTGCTGATCGTCAGTGAATGTAGCCATCCCCATAAGTCCGGTAATGTGAATATTAGCAAATTCACCATTGATGTATCTTTGGAAGAGCTCTCTGGCTTCTGATATTTCAAGACCGAATTTACTGTCTTCAGCAGCGATTTTTACCTGCAGAAGAACCTTAATTTTTCGGTTATGTTTTCCTGCTTCTTTATTGATCTCCAGCAATACTTTTTCAGAATCCACACTCTGGACCGTGTCGATAAATTCAGCAATATATTTTACCTTATTCGTTTGCAGATGCCCGATAAGGTGCCATTGAATATCTTTCGGAAGCAGAGGATATTTCTCCATAAGCTCCTGGACTTTATTTTCACCGAAAACTTTCTGTCCCAGGTCATAAACCTCCTGAATAGCTGAAACAGGATGGGTTTTTGAAACGGCTACCAATTGAACTCCTTCGGAAAGCTGTCCCTTTATATTGTTGTAATTTTCTTTAATATTCATAATTGCAAATTTCTGAATTCTTATAGCAAAAAGCTAATGATTTTATAAAATTTTAAATAGGTCTGAGTTATTTTTTTGCCATGAAATTTCAGAATGAGCCTTGTTTCATGTTTTAATTTAAAACTTCATTGATTTTAGGATAAGCGGAAATCTTTCTGAATACAAAGCGATTGGTCTTCTGTAGTTTTTCAATAAACAGGTCGAGCTCATTAATTGAATCGGTATCCGAAAGATACTGATCATGGGTAAGGAATACCAAATGTCTTGATGTTTTTTCAAGGTCATTAAAAAAGATACTGTCTACTTTTTTCAACATGGCTTCGTGGCTTCCTTTAAGGACCATTCTGTTTGTGGGCTTCCATTCCAGATCCCAGCCGATTACTTTATATCCTGCCTTTTTTAAATGATCGGCTGCCAGCGAAGAACTTTTAATATCCGTAACATTGATGTTGTTGAGCCTCCAGATATTTCTGCCCGGAGTTCTGGCGATTTTATTGTGCAGTGTAAGACTGTCCTTTGCCCTGTCAAAATCATGGACAACTGCTTCCGGATTTTTATAAAAACTGGAATATTTGTTGTGGGCATGCGAAAAGCTGTGATTGGCCAGTTCAATTAATGGGTCTGCTTTCAGCAGTTCCATATCGTTCTTTTGTCTGTTGCTGTCATAGCAGTGTTTTCCCACTATAAATGCAGTAGCACATACATTTCTTTTGCGTAAAACTTTCAGAAGGTTTTCGGTCCCGCGATTAGGACCATCATCAAAAGTAAGATAAATAACTCTTTTGTCTGTCGGTGCTTCGTCATCCTCCAATTCGGGGACTATTTTTGCGACGGGATGGTCTTTGGAAATCATCTTTTCAGAATCTTTCGCGTCTTTTTTCTCATTACAGCTGTTGAATAAAACTGAAGTTGCACTCACCAATGCAAACATCCCAAGAAAAGTCAGGTTTCGCGACTTTTCCGCAAAAAGGTTTTTCATAAAAAAATTGGAGATTAAATGTTAATTATCGTTAAAATTTACAAATAGATGTTAACAATATACATGCCAATTTTTATAAAAAAATAAGTTTTAATAATATTTTAATCTATTAATTGTAAAGGGTTTTCAAGATAATATTTTTTCCAGATACAGGCCATTTTTGATTGCGGCAGTTCCCCAGGTGTTATTGAAAAATATAAACGCTTTCTTTTGTGATTTTTGTATTTTTTCGGTCAAATGATTGAGAAATTCGTGAGTGTACTCAGATTTGTAGAGCACAGGCTTTCCGTGAAGTCTATAATAAATGATTTCAGGATGATTACTCATTAAGTCTTCCGGAAGATTTCCGGGAAAACTGACACCAGAAAAAATAATGTTTTTTTGCTTTAAAGCTTTTAAGACTTCATCAGTCCACCATGAAATATGTCTGAATTCCATTACATTTACAAAATCAAAGTCTGGATGTGTTAGTACCAAATCAAGGTTTTCGGGAGTATTTTTGAAAGAAGGCGGAAACTGATATAAAAATCCGGATAGTTTATTTTTTAATCCCTCATGGATGTGACGGCAAAAGATTTCGATCTCGTCCTTACAATCTTTCATTCTTTTTTCGTGGGAAATTGTTTTGGGGATTTTAATAAAAAACCTGAATTCTTCAGGAGTTTCATCAAACCATTTTACAAGAGTTTTCAGAGTCGGTTTTCTATAAAAGGTAGAATTAATTTCTACAGCATTGAATTCTTGAGAATAGAGCGTAAGGAAATTTTTAGCAGATGCATCTTGTGGATACAGAGAGCCTTTCCAATCGTTATTATAGAATCCTGAGCAACCGATATGATACATTTCTTTTTTCATGGTTTTATAAAGTTCCTCCGGATTTGATCTATAAACCTGGAATCCGGAGGAAAATTTGATTATTTAATGTCGAGATCGACAGCGTTTAATCTTAATGAATTAAGAATCACCGATAAAGAGCTGAAACTCATAGCTGCGGCTGCAATCATCGGAGATAACAGAACTCCAAAAAAAGGATACAATAATCCTGCCGCAATAGGAACTCCTAATACATTATAGATAAAAGCAAAAAAGAGGTTTTCCTTAATATTCTTCAATAGTTTTTCACTCAGAAGCTTAGCTTTGGCTACACCTATGATATCTCCTTTTAATAAAGTAATCTCTGCACTCTCAATAGCGACATCCGTCCCTGTTCCCATAGCAATTCCGATGTCGGATTGTGCCAAAGCAGGAGAGTCGTTGATTCCATCACCTGTCATTGCGACAATTTTTCCTTCTTTCTGAAGTTTTTTAACTTCATTTAATTTATCTTCAGGTAAACAATTGGCTTTGTAGTGTATGATACCCAGCTCATCCGCTACAGCTTTAGCTGTATGTTCATTATCGCCGGTCATCATCACGATATCCAGACCTTCTTTCATTAAGAGCTCAACGGCCTTTTTAGAACTTTCTTTGATTTTATCCCTAAAACTTATGAACCCTAAAACATTATGATCCTCGGCAATATATGAAATCGTATGCGCTTTGGACTGAACTTCAATTGCCTTCTGTTTTAAACTATCAGGAATGGCAATCTGATGAGAGGTCAGGAGATTTTCGTTTCCAACATACACCGTTTTTCCATCGATGATTCCTTTTACCCCTTTTCCGGATATGTTTTCAAACTTTTCTACCTTCGCGGAAGAGATTTTTTGATCCTTAGCTTTTTTAATGACTGCGTTAGACAGTGGGTGTTCTGAATTCTGATTCAATGAATAGGCTAATTTTAAAATCTGATCCTGATTTCCGTTATCCACTGTTTCAATGTGTTCTACAGATGGTTTCCCTTCGGTAAGAGTTCCTGTTTTGTCCGTAATAAGAACATTTACTTTGTTCATTTGTTCCAAAGCTTCGGCATTTTTAATCAGGATGCCGTTTTTAGCCCCTTTTCCGATTCCAACCATCAAAGACATTGGAGTAGCAAGACCTAATGCACAAGGACAGGCTACAATAAGTACAGCTACAGCATTGACGAAAGCAAACAAACTTCTTTTCCCTTCGGGCCCGAAGAATTGCCATCCGACAAATGTTAAAGCGGCAATAAGGATAACCGTCGGTACAAAGATTTTGGAAACTTTATCGGTTAATTTTTGAATAGGTGCTTTACTACGACTTGCTTCATTCACCATTTTGATGATCTGGGACAATAGGGTTTCATCACCAACTTTTTCAGCTTTCATAATAAAAACCTGATTCCCGTTGATTGTTCCTGATGAGACCTTATCATCCATATTTTTTTCTACAGGAATCGGTTCTCCGGTGATCATACTTTCATCAACAATAGAGTTGCCTTCCGTTATTTTTCCGTCTACCGGTATCTTTTCTCCGGGCTTTACCTTTAAAAAATCACCGATCTTTACTTGAGAAAGAAGAACCCTTTTTTCTTCTCCATTTACGATCAGGTTGGCTTCATCCGGTGAAAGATTCATCAGCTCCCTGATCGCATTTCCAGTTTTTTTATGAGCAGCGGCTTCCATGAGTTGCCCCAGGATAACCAGCGTAAGAATAACACAGACCGCCTCAAAATAAAGAGGGATCTCATGATTGTGACCGCGGATTTCATGTGGGATGATATCCGGAAAAAGAAGAGAGACAATACTGAAAATAAATGCTGCAGAAACTCCCAGGGCAATCAGACTGAACATGTTCAGATTCCATGTTTTAAATGAAACCCAGCCTCTTTTCATTAAAAACCACCCAGAATAGAAAAGCACAGGAATTGTTAAAGCCAGCTCAATAAAGCCCTGAATCTGATGAGAGAACGGGAAGTTAATCAGCATACCTCCCATAGAAAGAATAAATACGGGAACGGTAAATAGCAATGAAATAATGAATTTCCTTTTTAATATATTATAGGTTTCATCATCTTCTTCCCCTCCAGTATCAGGCATTCTTATGAGATCCATTCCGCATATGGGACAGCTTCCAGGCTCGTCCCGTATAATTTCAGGATGCATAGGGCAGGTATATTTTGCGGTCTTTTTCTCAGGATATTTCACAAGATCCATTCCACAGACAGGACACCCTACATTGCTGTCATAAGTTTTGTCTCCTTCGCAATACATCGGGCAATAGTATCTTCCAGCCATATCATCCGTAACTTTAGGAGCTTCATGATGATGGTGGGTGTGTGAATGAGAATGTTGATGGGTATGTTCTGATGATGAATTATTAACAAGCTCTTGTGTAATTTCTTCCAGGTGCATATGACAAACCGGACAGTCGCCTTTTTCATCATATATTTTATCTCCTTCACAAAACATCGGACAATAATATTTTCCAATATGGTCTTTGAAGTTTTCCGGCAAATGTTTGGAAGAATAGGCCGGTTTGTAATTAGGGTCCTTAGCTTGCTTTTCTTCAATAGGAACAAGGTACATATGACAAACCGGGCATCGTTCTCCCTGTTTGAAGTATACTTTATCTCCCTCGCATTCCATAGGACAATAGTAAACTGAAGATGGAGAAACACGATCCTGAGGTTTAATGAAAGCTTTTTCCGGCTGCGTCTGATCCTCCAGCTGATAATGGCCAATCTCGGCTAAAGCCTTGTTTAGCGTATTAAGGTTAATTGGAGTATCTGAGATAATAGTTGCAAGATTATTTTCCAGACTGATATCTGCTGTAATTCCCTCGATTGAATTTAGCTTTTCAGAGATTTTTTTCTGACAACCGGAACAGCTCATTCCGAGTATTTTATATTGTTGTTCCATGATCTTAAATTATAATACAAAATTCCGTAAAGGAAAATAATGTATGTTATAAATTTAAGGATAATAGTTATAGAATTTGGGAAATCGGGTATTTGGATGTTTGAGAGTCGGAGGGTGTTAGGGTATTAGGGTATTGAATAATGGAGTAATATTGAGTTATTTGGGATTTTATGATCTTGTAGTACTGAAGTACTAATCTACTTAAAAGCTATTTTTATAATCTTTAACTGTAATGTGCTTAAAACCTTAAACACGTAGACTCTCACTAATCCCATACGCTCTGGTACTTCACTCAAAAACTGTCAAGCGGTTTTCTGTTATGGACTTTCAGTTTTTTAAACTCAGTAGGGGTGAATCCTGTGCTGTTTCTGAATTGTGAGGATAAATGCTGTACACTTTTATAACCAAGCTTTCCTGCAATTTCCGTTAACGTAAATTCATTATACAAAAGAAGCTCCTTTACCTTCTCTATTTTTTGAAGGATAAAAAACTGCTCCAAAGTAATATTCTCATTTTGGGAAAAGGTTTTTGAAAGGGAACTGTAATCCTTATGTATTTTTGAAGCCAGAAATTCTGATAATAAAAAGTCTTCATCGATATCGAGTTCGCTGATTTTGGTAATAATGAGATTTTTGATTTTCTCAACAAGTTGATGGGAGGAATCCTTTATTCTTTCAAAACCTGTTTTTTCCAATTCTGTTTCAATGGAACGCATATCATGATCTGAAATATCTGATTCCGTTTCCACTTCCCCAAGTTGTATGGATTGTATTCCGATCCCAAAATCATTAAAAATAGAAGAAACGGCAGAAATGCACCTGCCGCAAACCATATTTTTGATGAAAATTTTCATAGCTGGTTATTTAATCGGTCCTTTACGAATTCTACCTGCGTTTTGCCATGAGGAAGAGGATTTCCGTCTTCACCTAAATTGACCATTACAATTTTATCTACCGTGATAATAGTTTGATGCGTCATTTTATTTCGTACCTCGCATCGCAATGTAATAGAACTTGAACCGAATGCTGTTACTTCAATCCCGATTTCAACAATATCTCCCTGTTTGGCAGAACTAACGAAGTTGATTTCCGAAATGAACTTCGTAACCACTTTTGTGTTTTCTAACTGAATGATAGCATAGAGAGCAGCTTCTTCATCGATCCATTGTAATAACCTGCCTCCAAAAAGTGAATGATTAGGATTCAGATCTTCGGGTTTTACCCATTTTCTAGTGTGATAGTTCATACCTTAATAATTTGCCCCACAAATTTAGCGCTAAAAACTGGCTTAATCAAACGAATAGGATTTAGTTATCAAAAGAGAAATATTTATTTTCTCGATCAGAAAATTTCATCATTTAGCAATATCAAACTTATCATATCATCTTTTTTCATTTTTTATTATTTCCGTTTTATTTAATCATTTGATATATAGTGTTTTAAAAATATGTAGTTGTGTTTATTAAAAAATATTCAATGATAAGCTTAAATAGATGTGGTTTTAGCTTGCATTTTAGCAATTTAATAGTATTTGTTGCTATATAAGTGTCATTTTACTATAAGATCTAGTGTTAAAAAATATTTAATTTTCCCAAATATTGCTTATAATATTATTGATATACATATATAAAATATTGTTTTACGATAATTTTTGTAAATAGATCAAATATGGGTGATAAAATACTTGTAAAAACGCTTTGATTTGAAATTTTAAATTGTATCTTGCGAACGTTTATATTTGGAATCAATATTTGTTCATTTAATATATGTTGCTTTTCTTTTATATACCAAATTTTTATTAATTATTATAATTTTATTTAACAATGAACATTTTTGTTTCAAACATCAATTACTCAACTAAAGAGTACGAATTACAAGATTTATTCGCAGAATTTGGAGAAGTATCTTCTGCTAAAATCATTACAGACAAGGAAACTGGACGTTCCAGAGGTTTTGGTTTCATAGAAATGGGAGAAGAAGAAGGAAAGCAAGCTATTGAAGCATTAAACGCAAAAGAATTTAACGGAAAAACACTTAACGTTTCAGAAGCTAAACCAAGAGAGGAGAAGCCAAGAAGAAGTTTCGATAACAACAGAAGTGGTGGTTATGGAAACAACAGAGGCGGTGGATACGGCGGTGGTAACAACCGTGGTGGAAACGGCGGCGGAAATCGTTGGTAAAAAATATAAGCGGCTTTTAAGCCGCTTTTTTTATGTCTTTTTATTTCGTGTTCCTTGTTAATTAATCAATATAAATAAATTTATACGATACTGTTTTACTTATTTATAAATATGCCTTCTTCGGGGGCTAATCTTTTTTCTTCTTTTTCTTTTTATCCCTGTTTTTCTTATCCTTTTTGGGATTAAGGATCTCATTGGCAATCTCCAGCTTCGGTATTTTGGTTTTTACCGGTTTTATTTCAATTTTAAGATCGAAATACTCTTTTAAATCATCCTGTGATATTAATTTTTCATTCAATAGGAATTGTAAGATCTCTTTTCCCGAATCATGAAAGAAGTTATGCGAAAGTTCTTTTAATAAAAACTTTTTATAATGTTCATAGGGTATGGTGACTGAATATTTAAAAATCCTGCCTTCTTTCTGTGTAGAAAGATATCCCTTTTCAACAAGGATCTTCAGGTAAGTGGATACAGTATTCTGGTGTGGTTTTGGTTCCGGATGCTGCTCCATAACATCTTTCAGGTAGAATGAATCGAGCTTCCAAAATAGCTTCATTAAGTTTTCTTCTGCAGTTGTAAGATGATTTATTTTCATAAGATATTCTAATGTTGAAAGTGTATACTGCAATAAAGATAAAGAAAAGAAATTAAAAATGCTATTGCTGCACCCATAAATACTTCTTTTATAGTATGCCTCTTTAATATTACTCTTGTAATTCCCACAAGAACAGCTATTCCCAGCCATAAAAGTCCCATTTTCCAACTAATGGCATAAAATAAGCCGGCGACAAAAACATTGAAGGCCGTATGCATAGAGCTTTTAATAAAAAAATTACTTATCTGTAAGGAAAAAAGGAGAATAAGGATAAAAAGCATTAGAAAATCCAGTGAGCCATATTTGATATAGTGAAAAAGTAAATAGGCAATCACAGCAATTGCAGCAAAAATATAAAATGTCTTCCTCTGAAGCCTGTTTGAAACATCCATATTGGTATATCTTCCGGTTTTTACATTCCAGATCAGCCAGATAATAATAGGAATTATAATGATAAGTAAAATAGGAAGAAAGTAAGTAACTGAGTCTTTAAGGGAATATTCACGAACACTTTTATAAACAAAGAATAAAAATAAAGATACCAGCGGACTGAAAAATTCTGAGATAATTCTGGAGATTTTATGCAATGCGGATGTTTGTTTTTCTTCCATGTTTAAATTAAAAACTCAAATATAACATTATAAGTAAAAAAACAATTGGTATGTATACAATAAAAACAAAGTTTTTTTTATAATTTTGCTCAACTATTTCATAATAAATAAGCAAGAGCTAGCACATGAAAGAATTTTCTAAAGAGGTATACCTTAAGTGGTATGAAGATATGACAATGTGGAGAAGGTTTGAAGACAAATGCCGTTCTCTTTATCTAAAACAAAAAATCAGAGGTTTTTTACATTTGTATAACGGTCAGGAAGCTATTCCAGCCGGATTTACCCATGCAATGGATTTAACCAAAGATAGTATGATTACTGCTTACAGATGTCATATTCATCCAATGGCAATGGGAGTAGACCCTAAAAGAATTATGGCAGAACTTTGCGGAAAGGCTACAGGTACATCCGGAGGTATGGGTGGATCTATGCATATTTTTAGTAAGGAGCACCGTTTTTACGGAGGTCACGGTATTGTAGGAGGACAAATTCCTTTGGGAGCTGGTATTGCTTTCGCTGATAAGTATTTTGACAGAAAAGCTGTAAATATCTGTTTCTTTGGAGATGGAGCAGCAAGACAGGGATCATTACATGAGACATTTAACATGGCAATGAACTGGAAGCTTCCGGTAGTATTTGTGGTAGAGAACAACCAGTATGCGATGGGAACTTCTGTAAAAAGAACTGCCAACCATGAAGATATCTACAAATTAGGATTAGGATATGAAATGCCTTGTCTTGCAGTAGATGCAATGGATCCTGAAAAAGTGGCTGAGGCAGCTTATGAAGCTATAGAAAGAGCAAGAAGAGGTGATGGGCCTACATTCATTGAAGCAAGGACATACCGTTACAGAGGTCACTCGATGTCGGATGCTGAGCCGTACAGATCCAAGGAAGAAGTATCTATCCATAAAAAAGATGATCCAATCGAATTGGTAAAAGAAAGAATCCTTGCGAATAACTGGGCTACAGAAGCAGAATTGGAAACTATTGAAAATAAATCCAGAGATTTTGTTGACGAGTGTGTGGAATTTATGGAAAATTCCCCATATCCAACCGCGGAAAAAATCTATGAGTATGTATATGCACAGGAAGATTTCCCATTCGTAGATAAACTGGAAAACTAAACATAATAGGAGATCATATGATGATGACCGGGAGTTATTATCATATCCCTTTCATTATCAAATTATCAAATTAATTCATTATCATATTAAAAAATTATGGCAGAAGTAATTACAATGCCTCGTCTTTCCGACACAATGACGGAGGGGAAAGTGGCGAAATGGCATAAAAAAGTTGGAGATAAAGTAAAAGAAGGAGATATTTTAGCTGAAATTGAAACAGATAAAGCTGTTCAGGATTTCGAATCTGAGATAGAAGGAACCCTTTTGTACGTAGGTGTAGAAGAAGGCGGTGCTGCAGCTGTAGATTCTGTTCTTGCAATCATTGGTAATGAAGGTGAAGATATATCCTCACTAAAAGGCGGAAGCGCTCCGGCAGCGGGAGGATCTGAAGAGAAAAAATCCGAAGAAGAGGTTAAAACCGAAAATAAAGAAACGAGTGTAGAACAAGCTTCTTCTGAAGTTCCTGCAGGAGTGGAAGTGATTACAATGCCAAGACTTTCTGATACAATGACAGAAGGGAAGGTAGCGAAATGGCATAAAAACGTAGGAGATACCGTAAAAGAAGGAGATCTTCTTGCGGAGATCGAAACTGACAAGGCTGTTCAGGATTTTGAATCTGAATTCAACGGGGTATTATTAAAGCAAGGTGTCGAAGAAAACGGAGCAGCTCCGGTAGATTCGGTATTGGCAATTATAGGACCTGCGGGAACAGATGTTTCAGGAGTAGGTGCTGCAAAATCATCAGGTACTGTTTCAGAAAAACCAGCTGAACAAAAATCCGAAGTGAAGGCAGAAGATAAACCAGCTGCTCAGGCGGTGAGTTCATCATCTACGGATAGAATTGCTATTTCTCCTTTGGCTAAGAAAATTGCTCAGGAAAAAGGGGTGGATATCCATGGTGTACAAGGTTCCGGAGAAAACGGAAGAATTGTAAAAAAAGATATAGAAAATTATCAGCCTTCTCAGGCTAAGCCCGCAGCATCTGCTCCGACGGCAAGTCCTGCAGCTCAGGTTGCTTTAAATTTTGTTCAGGGAGAAGATACGGAAACTCCAAATTCTCAGGTAAGAAGCATAATTGCAAAACGTCTTGCAGAAAGTAAGTTCTCTGCACCTCACTATTACCTGATGGTAGAGATCAATATGGATAAAGCAATTGAGGCAAGAAAAGAAATCAATTCCTTACCAGACACGAAGATCTCTTTCAATGATATGATCATTAAAGCAACAGCTGTTGCGTTAAGAAAACATCCGCAGGTAAATTCAAGCTGGGCAGGTGATAAGATCATTCACAGAGGAAACATCAATATCGGAGTAGCCGTTGCGATTCCTGATGGCTTGGTAGTTCCTGTTCTTAAGAATACAGACCAGATGAACTATAATCAGATTTCTGCGGCTGTGAAAGATATGGCTTCAAGAGCTAAATCTAAAGGCTTAAAAGCAAATGAAATGGAAGGTTCTACATTCTCTATCTCTAACCTTGGAATGTTCGGAATTGAAACATTTACAAGTATCATCAACCAACCGAACTCTGCAATCCTTTCTGTTGGAGCAATCATTGAAAAACCAATTGTTAAAAACGGAGAAATTGTAGTTGGAAACATTATGAAGCTATCTTTAGCATGTGACCACAGAGTAGTAGATGGTGCTACAGGAGCTCAATTCTTACAGACTTTAAAAACATATCTGGAAAGTCCTTTGACTTTGTTACTGTAACAAATCCGGATGATATAGATAAAAACCTCTCGTTACGAGAGGTTTTTTGTTTATAGATCTTGTAACTCAATAGAATTTCAATCATTAAAAAATTAATGTAAGATCATTAGAATTTTATTTATATTCACTATTTTTGAAACATGATTATAGCAAGAAATATCCATAAATCTTATGGAAATTTAGAAGTGTTAAAAGGGGTTGATATTCATATCAAAACCGGGGAAGTAATTTCTATTGTGGGAGAGTCCGGAGCCGGAAAATCTACTCTATTACAGATTTTGGGAACATTGGATTCACCTACTAATTCAAAACTTTACGACACCGAAATTACATTGGCTGGCGAGTCATTTATCAATATGACAGATAAGCAGCTTTCTAAATTCAGAAACCAGAATATTGGTTTTGTATTTCAGTTCCATCAGTTGCTTCCTGAATTCACAGCACTGGAAAATGTTTTGTTACCTACCAAAATTGCAGGAGCAAATGAAAAAGAAGCGCTGGAAAAAGCTTATGCACTGTTTGAAGATCTAAGAATTGAACAGAGATTGCATCATAAGCCGAACCAGTTATCTGGTGGAGAAGCACAAAGGGTAGCGGTAGCAAGGGCACTTATCAATTCTCCCAAAACTATTTTTGCTGATGAACCAACGGGGAATCTTGATTCAAAAAATGCGGATGATCTGCATCGTTTATTTTTTGACCTTAGGGATAAATATAATCAGACCTTTGTTATTGTAACCCATAATCCTAATCTTGCGGAGATTACAGACCGTAAGCTTGTGATGAAAGATGGAATGATTATAGAATAGTTTGCTTCAATCATGCAAAAAAGAATGTTCTTTTTTCTGGTATTATTTATTTTTGTGGGCTTTAAATCACAGATCAACTCTAATTTGCCGGAAGCAAAGATCATCGAAATTAAAAGATTCTTAGCCGGGAAAAGTTATAATCAAGACCTCGCTATATTCATTAATTATAAAATCCACTCCGGTAAATACCGTTATTTTGTTTACGACCTGAAAAATAATACAATACTTCAGCAGGCTATTGTTTCTCATGGAAGTGGTTCCGTTAATAAAAACACGGACGTCCTTAGCTTTAGTAATACTGAAGGCTCTTATCAGTCTTCCTTGGGGAAATTTGAAATCAAAGAAAGTTATATAGGGAAGTTCGGGAAATCTTACCGGTTAAACGGTCTTGATTCAAGCAATAATAATGCAATGGGCAGAGCTATTGTTATTCATTCATACGGATGCATACCGGATAAAGAATCACAAACTCCTGCTTGTCTGAGCCTTGGCTGTCCGATGTTATCGTCTGGTGCTTTTCAACAAACCGCCCGCTTTATTGATTCATCTAAACTACCGGTAATATTGTATGCTTTTTATTAAAAATTCGTACTTTGTACTTTTAATTTAAACTTCAATTATGTCCATTAAATTTCTTGCTGAGGATGACAGGCCACGGGAAAAATTTTTACGAAAAGGTAAGGATTCACTTTCCGATTCTGAATTATTGGCCATTGTAATGGGAAGTGGAAATAAAGATGAATCTGCCCTGGAATTAGCCAGGAAGATTTTATCATCTGTTAATAATAACTGGAATGAACTCAGTTTGCTGTCCGTTAAAGAGCTTATGAAGTTTAAAGGGATAGGTGAAGTAAAAGCACTTTCAATTGCTACCTCTCTTGAAATAGGACGCAGACGTGCCCGGCAGGAAATCTCAGACAAGCCGGTTATTTCGAATAGTAATGATGCTTATGTCATTTTTAAAAATCATTTATCGGATTTAAGGACTGAAGAATTCTGGGCACTGTTCCTTAACCAAAGTAACAAAGTTACCCAGATTTCACAGCTAACACAGGGGGGGATCAGTCAATCTATCGTTGATGTACGTGTTCTTTTCAAAACAGCGCTGGATAATTTTTCTACAGGTGTAATTATAGCACATAATCATCCTTCCGGAAGTTTAAAACCCAGCCGTGAAGATCTCACCATAACCCAAAAGATAAAGGAAGCGGGAAGGTTTTTAAGTATCCAGCTTTTGGATCATTTAATAATAACCCAGAATGCATATTTTAGTTTCTCAGACGAAGGATTATTATGATTAAGAGAGTACCATACCCCGAAATTGATTTTAAAAAATATACCCAATGCCTGGAAGGCTCTGAACAAAGGAAATATTCAGCTTCTAAAACTTTTTTAGATATCACGTCCCTGGATAAATGGGAATTGCTTGTGTATAATGATTATGAAGCAGTAATGCCGGTTCCGTACGTAAAAAAATACGGAATAAAAATCGTTCACAATCCTATGCTTTGTCAGCAGCTAGGCGTTTTTTCAAAGAAAGATGATGTTTCAATCAACCAGGCGTTTTTGGAATTTTTACAGGAAAACTATCTGATAAGAATTTACCAGTTCAATGATCGTAATCAGTTTCAATCTACAATACCATTGAGGAAAAATTTCCTTATTCTACCTGATGCATACGAAAGGGTGTATGCCAAATATTCACCTAAAAGGAAAAGGAAGTTAAGGCTTGACGAAAATGTAATGGAGAATTCCCTGATTAAAAATGTAAGCTTTGAAGAGGCCCGAAGTTTTATTTCGGCCAATATGCTTGGACTTGATAAAGAAGGTGATCTTAACGGCTTTTTAAGGATTTTTGAAGTATTTTATAAGCTGGGTAAAATTCAATTTTCAGCTTTTTATTTTAAAGATCAGATCATTAATATAATTGCGCTTTATGAAGATTTAGGTACTGTTGCCTTACTTGGAACATTTAACGATAAAGAACATGTAAAAATTTCTGGCGCATCCGTTCTCATCGATCATGCAATCAGGAATCATATTGAAAGTAAAATATTTGATTTTGAAGGAGGAGAGCTACCTAATATTGAAGAGTTTTTCAGAGGATTTCGTCCGGAATTAAGACCTTATGGGGTTCTGCAGAGTTCTGTGAAATCTTTGGCTGAGAATTTAGTGAGATTAATTATTAAAGGAAAATTCTCAACATTAAAATAGATGACAAGACCTGTATCTCATTTAGATTCGTTCTAAATATTATTTGTACCTTTATGAGGTTATTTTAACAACCTATTTAGCGATGTTCAAGCAGATCCGAAATTACAAATTACCTTACGTTATTTATAATTTTTTCAATAAGAATAAATTAAAACATAATATTCCGCTTTATAAAAAGTATGGTGTGAAAAAGAACTACTTTTCAAGTATTTCAAGTAAAGATTTTTCGCATCTTCCTGCAAGCAAAAGAGAAGTGCATCAGGAAAAGATGATGAATACGGATTTTTATAAAAGCCTATCGGAAGAAAATAAGGAAAGTGCATCCAGGTATAATGATAATGGATATCTGATCTTAAAAAATTACCTTAATTCTTCAACGGTGGACCAGATCAATGCTGAAATCGAAAAATTAATGAATGACGGGACTTTGAAATTCCGTTACGGCGGTAAGCTGATGTTTGCTATCCATCATTCGGAAATTATCAGAAGTATTGGTAATGATAAGGAGTTTCTCGATTTTCTATCAGTGTTACTGGACGGGCAGGCCAAACTTTTCCAGAGTATCAATTTTATTAACGGGAGCCAGCAAAAAACACATTCGGACAGTATCCACATGACTACCTATCCTCTGGGAGGATTATTGGGCGTATGGATCGCTTTGGAAGATGTAGACGAAAATAACGGAGCATTGCACTATATTCCGGGAAGCCATCAATTACCTTATTTCCTGAATTCTGATTATGATAATGAAGGAAGTGTCTTTAAAATCGGTAAAAAAAGTTATAAGGCTTATGAAGAGTTTTTAGAAAATAAAGTTCAGGAGTTGGGGTTAAAGAAAGAGGTTTTTCGAGCTAAAAAGGGAGATCTTTTAATATGGCATGCGAACATTCTCCATGGAGGGGAACCACACCTGGATAAAAGCAGAACCCGCAAAAGTCTTGTTTATCATTATTTTGATGAAAACAGTGTTTGCTATCATGAAGTGACCCAACGTCCCGCACTTTTTGAATTATAAACCGACTGGTTTGCATGCAAAAAACACATCTTTACTCTGGCTTTTTATGGTAAATTGATATGGACTCAGATCTCTGTTTAACGCAATGGAATCATAAGGCGGGTGAGTTTCAATTACTATATTCTCTACATTTTGAAGCCATGAATTATTTTTGCTGAGTAGTTCAGCTTCCGCTCCTTCAATATCGATTTTAAGAAGGTCTATGTTTTGGATACCATTATTTTTCAAGATGCTTACAATAGATAAAGCGTCCGTAAGAATACCGGTTTCAGATATTTTTTGATTGTAAGAAAGTTCATCTCCACCAAAGTGTAAAGCACCATCTTCAAAATGGACTGCTGCATGTAAACAAATAATATTCTTAAATGACTGCGTATTGGCTTTTAGCAGTTCAAAATTATCCCGGGAAGCTTCTACTGCATAAATTTTAGCATTTGGATATTTCAGAGACAGGTAAATGGAGGTCATTCCGATGTGAGCACCGAGATCAACTATAATCTCAGGGCTTTTGTTTAAGAATTTAAGATGATCGGTGTAGGTTTCTTTCCAGAATATTTCGTAGAAAATATCAATATCACCTTTAAAGGTCCTCAAATACAGGCTGAATTCTTTTTTATTCTTCTTAAAATTATATACAAAGGTCTCATTGTTATTAAAATTGAGATCGTTCTTTCTGAATTTGGAACTGTACCTTTTTGAATTCACAATAATTGTAAAAAAGGTCTTCAGAGTACCGCTCATATTTTTATTGAAAATTACCTTTGAAATGTAGTTTTTTAAAGACATTATAAATTATAAGATGGTTGACAGTACAAATTAATGGTATTTATGTTTATTTCACTATTTTTTTGAGAGGAAAATGAAAAATAAAAGCTTTAAACTTGCATAGTGAATAGTAAATTATTAGTAATTTTGCACATCGAATTATGACAAGTTTTTCAGAATATCTGCCGTATGCTTTTGCTCTAATTATTGCAATTCCTTTTCTGGTTTTGCTAAGACAATTTGTACATACCTATATTACCCTTAAAAACCAGGAAATAAAGCTTCTGTCCGTGAAATCAAATTCTGAGAACAAGAGCCATTCATATGAAAGGATGACATTGTTTCTGGAAAGGATCAAACCTTCGAATATTGTTCAACGGTTTGATAAGGATCTGGCAGTTCATGAATTTATTTTTCTTACGGAAAAAACGATCAATGAAGAGTTCGAGTACAATTCTTCTCAGCAGCTTTATTTAACGAAAAATTCATGGAAGAATGTTGTCGATTGTAAAAATGCAATTATAGATTTGCTTCATAAGACGTATGAAGGTCTTAATAATAATGCCGATCTTAATGAATTTAAAACGGTTTTTATTATGAATTACATGAATGCTGAAGATTATATTGCTGTTACCATAGAAGATTTAAGAAGAGAAGTTTTAATATTATCATAACAAAAAAATTAAAATATAAATAATGATTCCAAATTTTAAAGCACATCCGTGGCATGGAATTTCTGCAGGAGAAGATGCGCCAAATGTTGTAAATGTATTTGTGGAGATTGTTCCTTCAGATACGATTAAGTATGAAGTTGATAAGGAAACTGGATATTTAAAAGTAGACCGTCCTCAGAAATTTTCAAATATTATCCCTGCTTTGTATGGTTTTGTGCCAAGAACATATTGCCATAATGAAGTTATGAAGCTTGCTGTTGAAAGCGGTGCTGATGATGTAACAATGGGAGATCATGACCCATTGGATATTTGTGTATTAAGTTCACACAACATCCACTCAGGAGGAATGTTGATGGAAGCTATTCCAATCGGTGGTTTCAAAATGATTGATGGAGGTGAGGCAGATGATAAAATTGTTGCTGTAATGGTAGGTGATCATGCTTTCGGACATTTCAGGGATATCGCTGAATTACCGGAAGCTGAAGTAAGAAGATTGATGCATTACTTCTTAACATACAAAAACTTACCGGATGAGCCTGCAAAATGTAGAATCCAGGAAGTTTACGGAGTAGAGCATGCAAGAAAAGTAATAAAAGCATCGCAAAAAGACTACGCAGAAAAATTCGGTGGCTAAAATAAAACAGCCTCCGGAACACAATATATATAAAGGCAGATGAATTTTCATCTGCCTTCTTTATATTTTTAATTAAATGAAGAGGGTATAACCCTTGATCATATTATAAGAACTTCCTATTTTCTTTGATAAACAGAAACTCCTTCTTTAATCGTTTCCAATACTTTAATATTCCGGATTTGTTCAGGATCAATGGTTAATGGATTTTGATCTAATATGACAAAATCAGCAAGTTTTCCAGCTTTGATGGAGCCTTTCCTTTCTTCTTCCTGAAGCTGATAAGCTGCATTAATCGTGATGGCTTTTAATGCCTGAAGAGGGGTTATTCGTTCATTGGGACCCAGGATCCTCCCAGAATGGGTTTTCCTGTTCACGGCAGAATACATTGCTGTAATCAAATCAGGTGGGGTAACGGGAGCATCGTGATGCATGGTGAAGATAATTTCTGCCTTTAACGCTGAATTTGCGGGACTGATGAATGATGCCCTTTCCGGCCCGAAAACGCTTGAGTAATGCCAGTCTCCCCATAAATATACATGAGTAGAAAAATAAGAAGGAATAAGCCCTATATCTTTAATTTTCTGAATATGATCCGGACGGCTGTTCTGAACATGGATCAGGGTGACACGAAGTTCCGGCCTGTAGATATTTTCCTCTTTCAGTTTTCCGATCACCCGTAAGGCCTGATCAATAGCAGCATCACCATTTACATGAAGCTGTGCGGTGATATTGTTTTGAAATAAAGTTTTCAGATCCTCGTATAAGACCTGGTCAGAAAATATCGGAAAGCCTTTATAATCTGCTGACTGGCCTTCGGGAGGAACGAGATAAGGCTGGGTAAGCCAGGCCGTTTTTCCCTGTGGCGAGCCGTCATCTGAAAATTTAAAACCGCCAAGTTTTAAATGATTGTTGTATTTCATATATTTCGGCTTAAAGGTACTCAGCTCCTTTTTGAAATACTCATAATCTGGAAAATACACAACATCTGCTTTAAAAACGTGTTCGGATGCCGCTTTTTCCAGAAGGGCCACACTTTCGCCCATTGTCCTTCCGTCACAGATGGTGGTCTGGCCATAGCTGAGCCATTCATCCTGAGCTTTCTTAAGATTTTGCATGGCCTGCTCCTGAGCATTTCCTGTTTGTTTACTCATTTTTTCTGTAAGGGAAAGAAGCGCTGAAAAGCTTGCATTTTCTTCTAATTTTCCATTAAGCTTTCCTGTTTTTTTATTTCGCCCGTAATGGCCTCCTTCCGGATCTTTTGAAGAATCTGATATCCCTAAAAGCTTTAGCATGGCGGTATTGGCTACACTTGCATGACCTGAGGTATGAATAACAATAATAGGATTGGTTTTGCTTATAGCATCCAGTTCGTCCCTGGTCGGATGTCGGTGTTCGGTCATGATGGCATCATCATACCCATTGCCTATGACCGGTTGATTAGCAGGAATAGCATGGTCTTTAAGGTATTTTCTGATGGTATTCTGAAGGTCTTTAATGGAATTAACTGTACCATAAGGTTCAGGAAACAGATCGATTGCCTGCAGCATCCCCGCTCTTGAAGTGAGATGGCTATGAACATCAATAAAACCGGGAAGTAAAACTTTCCCTTCAAGATTGATGATCTTCGTTTTTTCATCTGTGTAACGGTCAGCTTCTGCCTTTGTTCCGGCGAAAAGTATTTTACCATTTTTTAAAACTATTGCCTCCGCCTGGGGAAGTGTATCTTCCATTGTTAAAATTGTTCCTCCAAAATAAAGAATTTCTGCTTTTTCTTTCTGAGGTCTTCCTGCACAGCTGATAACAATAAGAATTACTGAAAATAGTAAATAAATTGATGCTTTCATACAATATCGTGTTTTTGTGGTGTTCTTAAATTTACGAATAAATATATTATCGGCCTAGTCTTAATAAACCATAAGAATTTTTGTTATATTTATAAAACTAATTACTATTTATTAATATAAAAATAATAAACTATGGATTTGTTCTATTTAATTCCGGTTTTTGGTGTTATTGCTTTACTATACACTTTTATACAAAGTAATTGGGTGCAAAAACAGAATGCCGGAAATGAAAAAATGAAAATTATCAGCGGGCATATCGCTGACGGTGCGATGGCTTTTCTAAAGGCCGAGTACAAGATTTTAACTTATTTCGTAGTAGTTGTGGCGATCTTATTAGCCGTAATGGGAATGAGTAATTCTAATTCCCACTGGAGTATCGGGATTGCCTTTGTGGTAGGAGCTATTTTTTCTGCTTCTGCTGGTTTTATTGGGATGAAAATAGCAACCAAAGCCAATGTGAGAACTGCAGAAGCCGCGAAGACTTCATTGTCTAAAGCTTTAAAAGTTTCATTTACAGGAGGTTCAGTAATGGGAATGGGGGTTGCAGGATTAGCCGTCCTGGGCTTAGGAGCTCTTTTCCTGATCATTAAGCAGATCTTTGCTGCTGATGCTCCGGTTGATTCTCATGAGATGGAAAAAACGATTGAGATCCTTACCGGATTTTCTTTAGGTGCAGAGTCTATCGCATTGTTTGCAAGAGTGGGCGGCGGTATTTATACTAAAGCGGCCGACGTAGGGGCGGATCTTGTAGGGAAAGTGGAGGCAGGAATTCCTGAGGATGATCCCCGGAATCCGGCTACCATTGCAGATAATGTGGGAGATAATGTAGGGGATGTGGCAGGAATGGGAGCCGATTTATTTGGTTCTTACGTAGCCACTGTTCTGGCAACAATGGTACTAGGAAGAGAAACAATTTCGGTGGATTCTTTTGGGGGATTTGCTCCCATTCTGCTTCCGATGCTTATTGCAGGAACCGGGATCATTTTTTCCATCATAGGGACCTTATTTGTCAGAATTAATGACAATGAAGGAGCTTCAACTTCCAGTGTGCAGAATGCATTGAATCTGGGGAACTGGGGAAGTATCGTAATTACTGCGGTAGCTTCTTATTTCCTGGTTACTTATATTTTACCTGAAACAATGGTATTAAGAGGTCATGAATTTACCAAAATGGGTGTTTTCGGGGCTATTATGGTAGGATTGGTGGTAGGAACTTTAATGAGTATCATCACTGAATTCTATACAGCGATTGGTAAAAGGCCGGTTTCCAGTATTGTGAGACAATCTTCGACCGGTCACGCAACGAATATTATCGGAGGTCTTGCTGTAGGAATGGAGTCTACTTTACTTCCTATTATTGTTTTGGCAGGAGGTATTTACGGATCTTATCTATGCGCCGGTCTTTATGGGGTGGCTATTGCAGCGGCCGGAATGATGGCGACAACAGCTATGCAGTTAGCGATTGATGCCTTTGGACCCATTGCTGATAATGCCGGAGGAATTGCTGAGATGAGCGAGCTCCCGAAAGAAGTTCGTGAGAAAACAGATATTCTTGATGCCGTAGGAAATACCACCGCAGCTACAGGAAAAGGATTTGCTATCGCTTCTGCAGCATTAACAGCCCTGGCTTTATTTGCGGCATTCGTAGGAATTGCAGGAATTGACGGAATCGATATATACAGGGCTGATGTTTTAGCCGGTTTATTTGTAGGGGGAATGATCCCTTTTATTTTCTCGTCACTGGCAATCACAGCGGTGGGGCAGGCGGCAATGGCCATGGTGGAAGAAGTAAGGAGACAGTTTAGAGAGATCCCGGGAATTCTTGAAGGGACTGCTGAACCCGAATATGAAAAATGTGTTGCCATATCAACGGATGCGTCGATAAGAAAAATGATGCTTCCGGGAGCCATAGCGATTATATCTCCTTTATTAGTAGGTTTTATTTTTGGTCCTGAAGTATTGGGTGGATTCTTAGCCGGAGCTACGGTATGTGGTGTTCTGATGGGGATGTTCCAGAATAATGCCGGAGGTGCCTGGGACAATGCCAAAAAATCTTTTGAAAAAGGTGTAGATATCAACGGTCAGACTTATTATAAAGGTTCAGAGCCTCATAAAGCTTCTGTAACCGGTGATACTGTGGGGGATCCGTTCAAAGATACTTCCGGACCATCGATGAATATTTTAATTAAATTAATGTCTATTGTTTCTTTGGTGATTGCGCCTACATTGGCCACTTTACATAAAGATAAGATTGAAGCTGAAAGAAAAGCGACAATTGAAAATTTATTGAGCAAAGCCGGTGCACATTCAGGTGTTGAAAATATGGATCCGGGAGTTTCTGGAATTACTGTAACTCCAGCCGAAATCAAAGGACATTTGAATGAAAACGGAGATTTTGTATATGAAACCGGAAATATCAAGGAAATCAAGCTGAACAATGGAAAAACCATTTCACTTGGAGAAAACAGCCGTCTGTTTGAAATGTATAACAGCATAAAAAACAAAAATCAATCTGTTCTGGATCCTAATCATTGGTACACAATTGAAAATCTTTATTTTGAAAGTGGTTCCAGTGATCTTAAGGCGGGTTCTGATGCTCAGCTGGCTAATTTAGCGGAACTGTTGAATGCTTTTCCTGGTCTTAGGATAAAATTAGGTGGTTATACAGATGATACAGGAAATCCTGACAGTAATAAAAAACTATCCAACTTAAGGGCTCAAACAGCTAAACTGAAACTTTTAGAAATGGGTATACCGTCAGATAGAGTAGAAGCAGAGGGATATGGTTCCCAATTCCCTGTTTGCGAAGAAAATGATACCGATGAATGTAAAGCAAAGAACAGAAGGATTGACGTAAGGGTCCTTTCTTTATAATTCGAAATAATATCTAAAAAAGCACCGCAAATTGCGGTGCTTTTTTATGTGGAGCAATCTAACTACAGGTTCTTTTTTAAATGTTCCATCGCCCGGATGATCATATCATCGCTTTTAATAAAGCTAAATCTTACATAGTCAGAGTTTTGCCTTGAATTATAAAAGGCTGACAAAGGAAGGCATGCGACCTGTTTTTCAGTGGTCAGCCACTTTGAAAATTCAACATCTGTCATGGTTTTAGAAACGTTTCTAAAGTTAACCAATTGAAAGACACTTCCTTCTGACCGCTGTTCAACAACTAAAGGCGTATTTTTAATTAATTCATTGAACAGATCTCTCTTCTTTTGCATCAGGAGTTTGTTTTCCAGGGGATCAAAAACCTCAAGGTATTTTGCAATAGCATATTGAGCAGGACCGTTGGCACTATATGAAATATACTGTTGATGACATCTGAATTGAGAGGATAGAGGTTCGGACGTAAGCAAATAGCTTACTTTCCAGCCTGTTGTGTGGAACATTTTACCAAAGGAAAAAATGCAGAACGTCCTTTCTCTAAGCTCTTTATGTAAAAAGGAACTGTAATGTTCCTGTTCATCATAGCAATAGGTGTCGTAGATTTCTTCCGATATAAGATAGATTTCCTGATGCCTGATCAGATCATAAAGATGATTCCAATCCTGTTCTGACCATATTTTGCCGGTGGGGTTTTGTGGAGAATTCACAATGATCGCTTTGGTCTTTTCCGATAAACAGCATTGAAGTTTATCCCAATCTATATCAAAATCATTTCCAAGATCATAATATACAGGAACACCACCATTGAGAACAATAGAAGGAGCATAAGTGTAATAGGATGGCTGGATAATAATCACTTCGTCTCCGGGATTTATAATGCTTTTTAAAGCCGTATATAAGGCAAAGGTTGTACAAGGGACTATGGTGATCTCTTCCTTTTTCAGATGGATCGGATTTTGACGTTTTTCATTAAACCTGATGATGGATTCTATAAGCGACGGGCTACCCGCAAGCGGTTCGTACTGATGGTGAATCAGATCAACTGATTCTTTAAGGTAATATTTGAGGCGGTGATCAATATCAAAATCAGGTAACCCTAGTGATAAATCATAACTGTTATGCTTTGCGGCCAGCTCAGACATATTAGTAAAAAAAGAATAATGTGTAAATCCGTAAATATTTTCCACCTTTTGCGTGTTTATATCAAATATAAGGAAATTTAGAATCGGTTATAGATTAAATAAATTTTGTTACTTTTAGTAAAATTATTTTTGTAATGAGAAAAATACTTATTCCACTATTGGCTGTCGCGATATTATCTGCTTGCGAAACTGCTAAAGTGACATCGGAAAATCAAAACGGGCAATCGGCTTCAAAGGCAATGTCTAAGTCTGAGAAAGCTTTTCAATCTGCATATAAAGAAATTAAGCTAGATGACCTGAAGCAAAATTTATATGTGATTGCTTCCGATGAAATGGAGGGAAGAGATACCGGAAGCCCGGGACAGAAAAAAGCAGGAGAGTATATGGTTAAATTTTACAAAGATCTCGGAATTTCTTATCCAAAAGCTTTAGGTTCATATTATCAGAAAGTACCCGCATCTTTCATGCAACAGAGAGGAGGTAGAAATCTTCCTGATTCTGAGAATATCCTTGCATTTATTGAAGGTTCTGAGAAGCCTGACGAAATAGTTGTGGTTTCTGCGCATTATGATCATGTAGGTACGAAGAACGGGATCGTATACAATGGGGCTGATGATGATGGAAGCGGAACTGTAGCTGTGATGGAGATAGCCAAAGCTTTTCAAAGTGCTAAGAAAGCCGGTAACGGACCCAAAAGATCTATTTTATTCCTGCATGTAACGGGAGAAGAGCATGGATTATTCGGATCAGAATATTATACGGACAACCCGGTCTTCCCATTAGCCAATACGGTAGTAGATCTTAATATCGATATGATCGGAAGGGATGATCCTGAAAACAGAGGAAAAAACTATGTGTATGTAATAGGCTCGGAAATGTTGAGTTCACAGCTGAAAGTAATTAATGAAGCTGCCAATAAAAAGACCAATAATTTAGCACTTAATTATAAATATGATGATCCTAATGATCCTGATAGATTGTATTACAGATCGGATCACTATAACTTTGCAAAGAATAATATTCCTGTCGCTTTTTTCTTTGACGGAATCCATGAAGACTATCATAAACCAACCGATGATGTTGAAAAGATTGATTTCAGTTTATTGCAAAAAAGAGCTCAGCTGGTATTTACAACAGCGTGGGAAATTGCCAATAGACCGGAGAGAATTACGGTTGATAGAAAATAATAGATAATAAAATACTATAATCAATTACTTTATATAAATTATGTAATTATTTATTATATAGTTGTTTATTTATTTTTATTGAAGTATTACGTGATGATAATTCGAGAGGCGAAATCAGAAGATATTTTTCAGATACAGATAGTGAGAAATGCTGTAAAAGAAAATAGATTGTCAAATCCTGATCTTGTTACTGATAAAGATTGCAAAGAATTTTTATTTGAAAGAGGGAAAGATTGGGTGTGTGAAATCAATGATCAGGTTGTCGGTTTTTCAATTGTTGATTTGAAAGAAAATAACATTTGGGCACTATTTGTTCACCCAAATTTTGAAGGTCTTGGAATAGGGCAAAAGCTTCACCACATCATGCTGGATTGGTATTTTCAGCAAACTAAAAAAAGTGTTTGGCTGGGAACAGCTTTTGATACAAGAGCTGAAAAGTTTTACCGGAAGATAGGCTGGAATGAAACAGGAACTCGTGGAAAGCACGAAATTAAATTTGAAATGACTTATAATACCTGGAAACAAATAAAGCCATGAAACAAAAAATGAAATCAATTCGACCATTTATTGGTGCTCAAAACTTTATGGAAAGCAGATCTTTTTATACGGATCTGGGATTTGAGGAAATTGTTTTAGAAGAAAAATTATCATTATTTAAAAAACAAGATATTGCATTCTATCTTCAGGATGCATATGTGAAAGAGTGGATTGATAATACCATGATCTTTGTTGAAGTAGAAAATGTGGATGAATATTGGCAGGAGCTTTTGGATTTGAACTTGACAGAGAAATATAATACTATAAAACTAACGCCCGTAAGAACCCTGAATTGGGGAAAAGAATGTTTCGTGCATGATCCTTCTGGTATTTTATGGCATTTTGGAGAATTTTTCAACCATTAATTGAATATGATTTACGCTTTTGATACCTACTATTATGAGAATTACGCCTACACAGTCTGTCTGGCATTCAAAGACTGGGCAGATGATCTGGAAACAGCAGCTTACAGTGAAAAAACTCCTATAACTTCTGATTACGAAAGTGGAGCTTTTTACAAACGGGAACTTCCATGTATTCTAAGTTTATTATCAAAGATTGATCTCAAAAATGGAGATATTCTGTTAGTAGATGGTTATGTGACTCTCAATAATGAAGGTAAGATTGGACTCGGAGGATATTTATATGAAAAATTAGAAGAAAAATATCCTGTTGTGGGAATTGCAAAAAATGAATTCTCCGCTCCTGACTCTCAGCGGAGAACAATCTATAGGGGGGAAAGTAAAACACCGTTATTTCTTACTTCGAAAGGAGTAGATGTAGATTTCTTAAAAAATAAAATAGAGAAAATGCACGGATTGTACAGAATACCGACATTGTTGAAAAAACTAGATCAATTGACAAGAATTGCTTAATTACAACCTTCTTATCTACAACTAGGTGAGGACTTTGTCATAATTTTGAATTTTATAAAAGGATAAAAACGGATAAGAAGCAGAATATATAATTCTGCTTCTTATTTCGTTAATGTAGTCCATAATAAAAGGAATTTACGAACCAGTTTAATAAGGTACATTTCCTTTTCGCAATCTGAGAACAATATTTTGAATTCCAGGTAAACATATCAAAATAACAATTACAACAAGCAATCCGATCAGCATAATGTCATAATAATCTTTTGTTGAGCGTATTAATATCTGTTGTTTTATAAAATAATTGAAGTAAGCATTTGAGGCTCCTTTGGAAGTATACATATCGTTGCCTGCATTCAAATAAGCTTGTTGAATATTCTGCAGGGTAATTGATAATTGGGGATTCGTTTCTGTCAATGATTCTCTGAGCTTATCATTGGCTTCAGATCTGGTATATAATTGTGTATAATTGTTTACAGCCATACTGCTGCTAAATCCTAAGAATCTGGCAAAAATACCAAGAAAAGCAGCATTGAAGGCAACCTTTGGAGGTGCTGAAGAAACCATAAATGATACAATAGGAACAAACAAGACCCCTGTAGAAACTCCATAGATGAACATTGGAAGAATAAAGTCTTTTGTTTCGCCCGTAGAAGATACAAATTGTAACATGTAGAAATAATAGCAGGCCATGATGACAAATCCCGTGATAATAATTCTTATCAAGGAAATCCCCATTAAGATAAAACGAGCAGTGATTGCCATGCTGATTGCTGTACCTAAGATAACGGCTATCCAAACAGGAATAATATGGAGCGGATCAGTGGCAAGGACAACTTCTATATAGCCATAGGTAAGGCCGGTTGTTCCTTTAAAAATATAAAAAACAAAAAGCAATAATAAACCGATGACAAAATTTTTGGCTTTAAAGATCTGTAAATTAATCAATGGATGTTTTAACCTGTTTTCCCGGACTATAAAAAGAAACAATAGGATGATAAAGAACATGCCCAACAGAACAATAACTGGACTATCTAACCAATTGAGCTGCTGTCCATATATCAAAATGTATCCGATAACAGAGGAAAATGTAAGATAGTAGAGATACCCGATCCAATCTACTCTGTAGAGAGGAATCTTTTTTGAAAACCTGGCTTTTGAATTCATGCCTATTAAAATCACAAAAAGCAGAGTAATGAGCATTAAAATCAATCCGAAAAACAGCCAGTTAAAGTCTAAGACATCAAGTAAAATACTACTATAAATAGCATATACGGGAACTGCGATCTGTATGGCTGCATAGAAAATACTGTAACCGATAACTCTTGCTCTCGTGGAAGATAAACGGGAAAAAACCATATTGAGGATGATACTGCAAATGAGTGCACAGGCAATTCCCTGAACGACTCCACATACCAGAAATAATCCCCAGTTTTTAGAATAAAAACAGATGAGTGAACTCACCGAATTTAATGCTAATCCTATTATCAGATATTTCCTGGGTGCAAAATATTTAGTAATACGAAAATCTAAAGCTAAAAAAGTGACTGCAGAAGAATAGGTAAGTACCATAGCATATTGAACATCTGTTGGCTGGACTCCATAATATCCTGCCATACTGATAGGCCTTCCGTACAGAGCAAAGCTGAATAAGGAGATCATTAATATGATAAAAATAATGCTTCTGGCCAGCCATTCAGGGATCCAACTTTTAAATATGGGCATATTGTGGGCTTCCATTAGCTTTAATTTTTGTTGATATACACATTAGCATTCATTCCTGCAGATAGCCCGGACAGTTTCTCCTTGGTTTCTGTAAGCTTGATTCTTACAGGAATACGTTGTATTACTTTTACAAAATTGCCTGTAGCATTATCTGGTGGTAGAAGAGAATAGCGGGAACCTGTAGTAGGAGATAAGGATTCTATGACACCTGAAAATGTTTCTCCTGGAAAAGCATCCACTTCTATATTGACCTTTTGGCCTATTTTGAATGTCTTGATCTGTGTTTCTTTGAAATTGGCTACCACCCATTTCTCCTGCGATTTATTGACAAGAAATGCCAGAGTCTGCCCAGGTTGAATCAGTTGTCCTTCCTGAATGTTTTTTTTTCCTATTTTACCATCAAATGGAGCCGTGATTACCGTATAACGTATATCGAGATCCTGCCTTTCTATAGATGCCTGTCTTACTTTTATTTCAGCATTTATTGCGAAACGTTGTGCTTGTATATCATTGAGTTTTGACTCTGCTACCCGAAGAGATGCGAGCGTTTCTTCGTAATCCGATTGATTGGTTAATAGGGAAGTATGTACATTATCAAATTTTTGTTGAGTAGTCGATTCATCTGCCAGAAGGTTTTTATAGCGATCGTATTCCTTTTGCTGCTGATCCAGTTTAGCTTTGATTCCTGAAATATGGGCTTTTATGACATCAATATTTTTGATCTGGGTTTGTTCACTGGCGCTTAGTATAGGGAGTTTGGCCTCCGATGTCGCTAATTCTGCTAAAGCTGTTTCTTTTTTAAGATCATATTCATCCCTTTCAATACGTACGAGAGTATCTCCTTTATGGACTTCCTGATTATCCTGATAATAAATTTTGCTGATA
Organism: Chryseobacterium sp. LAM-KRS1; assembly: GCF_013184525.1. GTDB lineage: Bacteria > Bacteroidota > Bacteroidia > Flavobacteriales > Weeksellaceae > Chryseobacterium > Chryseobacterium proteolyticum. The sequence continues at coordinate 435,409 of NZ_JAAOIZ010000005.1, read as the reverse complement.
TATCCCCCAACTTTAGCATTTATAGGTGATAGATAAGCTTCTATCTGTGCATCATTGGTCTGCTCATACCAATATCCTTTCCAGAAATGAAGTACAGCCCAAGTGATGATTACGATTAATAATAGTATTCCTAACCATTGTGTTGCTACTACTATAATACGGTCTGTTTTATTCTTGTTCATAATTTTATTTTAAAGTGTTCCTGTGATAATCAATAGTTTTATATGGCTTAGTCTTAAATTTGCTTCAGCAGATGTAAGATTGAGTTTAGCTTGTAACAGAATGTTCTCAGCATCTAAAAGATCGGTCAGAAGAGATTGCTGATTGAGGTAGCTGTTTCTGATTACTCTCACACTTTCAGTACTTTGACGGATGGTAAGTTCTGCTGTCTCTACACTTTCTCTTGCCTGTTCTCTTTCAAGGAAAGCATCTCTTACTTTAATCGATAGGTCGTCTTGTTTTATCCGGCTCTTTTCAATCTCCTGTTTTTTCAGGTTATATGCATGAGCAATAGTGTGTTTACTCTTATAAAGATTGTCTACAGAGTAGGTTACCTTTAAACCTATTTGACCAAATCCCCAGAGATCATTGGAGTATGGATAAAATGAAATTTGAGGATACGTATAGTTGTATCTGGAGTATAAAGAAATCCTTGGTAATAGGCTTGATTTTACCTGCCTAATATTAAGCTCACTTAATGTCTGATTTGTGTTAACAATCTTAAGATCAGGTGAATTATCGAGTGCAGCTGCAAGATAGTCTTCATAATTAGATCCTTGTAAATTTTTGTTTTCCAGAATATCTTCAGAAGAAATAGCCAGTGGCTCAGTACTACTTCTTCCCATCAGAATGTTGAGTCGTTGCTTGGTAAGATCAATTTTCTTTTTTACATCCGAATCACTGAGTTGCAATTGCGATAGTTTGACTGAGATTCTTAAGACATCACTCTTCAATACAATACCATTCCTGTTAAGATTTTCGATGGTGGATAACTGCTTCTTTTCGCTGGAAATTTCGGAGGAAATAAATGATTCAAATTCCTGGAATTTGTACAGATCGTAATAGGATGCAGCGATCATATATTTTACATTATCTTCCTGTAATTCAAACTCATATTGTTTACGTATTTTCTCTTCTTTTTTAATTTCAATGTTTCTTTTGTCTTTTCCTCCACTGTAGAGATTGAAGTCCAGATTGTAACCCAATCCATAACCATATCCCTTAATTGGAACACTTTGAGGTGACGAAAACAGACCATTTTCATACAGAAGAAACTTGGAGTTAAGACGAAAATCTCCAACGACAGACAATTCTGGTAATTGCTTATCTTTTGCTTCTAAAATACTGATATCGCTTTCTTCTTTTGCCAGTTCTGCAAGTTTCAATTGTTTGTTTTGTGACTCTGATATATTCCAGATTTCATTCAATGTCAATACGGAGGGATTATCCTTTATTTGTGCTTTTATACCAGCTGAAACTGCCAGATACAGAAGTATGATATATCTTTTCATTGTAAGATTACATTTTTATACTGGCAAAATTATTGTGGAATAAAATGAGTCTTTTTATAATATTAGCCTTATTTTTGTTTATTCTGGCCAATATTTTTAGGCTTATCTCTATTTGATAAGTGATTATCAGTATCCTGTTTTAAAATTTTAAAATCGACTCCTGCGTATGAAAACGATAAAAGAAGTAAGAGAAAAAGTAGATGCTCATCCTGCATCCATATTGATGATCCGTCAGCAATGGGAACAAAGACTACCCATGCATAGGCATCAGAAAGGACAGTTGCTTTTGGTTATTGGAGGAATGGCAAAATTGAGAACAAAAGAAAAAGATCTTTACATTCCACGCAGTCACTATATCTGGATGCCTAAAATGTATTCGCATAATTTGATGTTCAATTCTAAAGACCTTGATATCATTAACATTTATTTCCCGGAGGAAGAAAAATTTAATCATCCATTTTATGATGATCTGGGGATATATCCTGTTAGTAATTTACTTTCTGAGCTCTTGAATTTCGGAAAGGATTGGAATGGAGATTTCTTTCCAGATTCATGGGAATATGAATTCCTTCTCACCATGAAACATTTACTTCCTAAGGAGAATTTGAAAAAATTTTCTATCCAGTTGCCTACCACCAGTGATGAACGTCTTACTGCAATTATAAAATTTGTTCGAAACAATTTAGAAAACCCACTGACACTGGAAGAAGTAGGGGGTAAATTTGGATTTAGTGTAAGAAGTCTGACCCGTATATTTACCAATAAGTTGGGGATTTCGTTTATCCAGTATGTAAAGATGGTAAGGATCATCCGTGCAATGGAATTACTAAAATATACCACTCTGAGTATGAGTGAGATTGCTTATGAAATTGGCTATTCCAATATTTCAGCATTTAGCAATACATTTCAGCAACTGACTAATATGAGACCAACAGAATTTAAATCGATGCTTTAATGAAATAATTATTCCCGTCTGTAATTGCATCTTAAGCTTTTCTATCAGGGATTATAGATACCATTAATCATTTTGTTTTTTATTGAGATTTAATTAAAAAAATGATAAAATATTTTTTTAATTAAAAAAAGTTTATACATTTGTCACATCAAAAAATAAAAGTGAACAGTACATTCAACAATATTATTACTATCGTTATTGTCATTATCGGATTCCGGTGATGAGCGATGGTATTGTTGAAACTCTATAAAATTATTAGAAAGCCATCCTCATCCGGGATGGCTTTTTTTTATACCCGAATTTTAAAAAATCTAAAAAAATTAAAATATGTATTACAACAAAAAATTTAAACTCCATAATCTGAAAAAGGTTCTGAAATCATTCGGAGTTTGCAATCATTCTTTTCAATCGGATAGCAATGATACATCCGGTGCTTTTTATCTAACAAATCAAAGTACTGTATGACTAATGATTTTATAATGCAGAAGTGAAGTCTTTTTATAATTCTGCTATTGTAGAATTAGATAATTTAAATTGTTGATTATTAGTGTTTTGTATTTATTTTATCGTGATTTGAATATTGTAATTTTAATTGAAATATGAAAGATAGAAAATATACAAGCCTTAGTTTTGAATCAAAATTAGAAAAGAACTTCATGTACTGCTTTTGGAATCGGAACGGGTTAAGTAAGGTTTATTACCATGTTGACCCGACTGATGAGAATGGCTTTTTTTATGTCTAAACTTAAAATAATTTAAAAAATAAATATGTATTACAACGAGAAAACGATGCTTTATTATGACGGAAAGTTCCAGGAGGCTACTACTGCTTCTACGGGTCTTTACGGACAATCACTTCACTACGGATATGCTGTCTTTGAAGGAATTAAATCATACAAAACAAAGAACGGGACCAAAATTTTTAAGGCAAAAGAACATTATGACCGCCTGAAAAAATCAGCAGAATTAATGATGATTCCTTTTGATTATTCTACGGAAGAGATGATTGACTTGACCTATAAGCTTTTGGAAATGAATAATTTAAGTAATGCATACATCAGGCCGTTAGTAATTTGCTCTCCTAACATGAGCCTTTCAAAAGGAAACAAAAGTTCTTTGATTATTGAAGCGTGGAGTTGGGATAACGGATACTTATCCGACCATGCAAGGATAATGACCTCTTCTTTTGAGCGCCCCAATCCGAAGGCATTTAGAATAGAAGCAAAAGCGAGTGGTCATTATGTAAACTCTATTCTTGCATCGCAGGAAGCCAAAGATAAAGGATTTGACGAAGCAATGCTTTTAGATGGCAATGGAAATGTAGCGGAAAGTTCAGGAGCTAATATTTTTTATGAAAAGGATGCAAAATTATACACACCGGCAAAAGGGAGTATTCTTCCGGGGATAACCAGAGCGACAATGTTCGAGATATGCGATCAGCTAGGGATTAGCTACGAAGAAAAATTCTTTAAACCTGAAGAAATGGAAGGAGCAGATGCCGGATTTTTTTGTGGTACTGCAGCGGAAGTGGTTGCGTTAGAATCATTGAATAATATTCCATTTAAACTGAAGTGGGAAAACAGTGTGTCTGCTTTGATTCAAAAAGCTTACAGACATCTGGTTTTTGAAGAAGATTATTCCTATTTAAAACAGGCGTTGTATGTGTGAAACATTAAATAAATATTCCAGGGTTCTCACTCAGGATCCTACTCAACCGGCAACCCAGGCGATGTTTTACGGAATCGGCTTTAAAAAAGAGGATTTCGATAAAGCCCAGGTTGGAGTAGCGAGTATGGGATATGACGGAAATACCTGCAATATGCACCTTAACGGGCTGGCAGAACTTGTTAAAAAGGGAGTAAACGGACAGAATCTTGTTGGCCTGATGTTTCATACCATAGGGATCAGTGACGGAATGACCAATGGGACAGATGGAATGCGATATTCTCTTGTCAGCAGGGATGTGATTGCAGACAGCATTGAAACGGTGTGTGCAGGGCAGTACTATGACGGTCTTATTACAGTTCCGGGATGCGATAAAAATATGCCTGGTTCCCTAATGGCAATGGCGAGATTAAACAGGCCATCGATCATGGTATATGGGGGAAGCATAGAAGCAGGACACTATAAAGGCAATGATCTCAATATCGTATCTGCTTTTGAAGCATTGGGAAATAAAATTGCAGGAAAGCTTTCTGATGAAGATTATGATGGAATCATCAAAAACTCCTGTCCAAGCGCGGGGGCTTGTGGTGGGATGTATACAGCCAATACAATGGCTTCGGCGATTGAAGCACTGGGAATGAGTTTACCGTACTCATCTTCTTATCCGGCTCTAAGCAAAGAGAAAAAAGAAGAATGTGAGTTTGCTGGACATTATATGAGGATATTGCTGGAAAAAGACATCAAGCCTTCCGATATCATGACGCCAAAGGCTTTTGAAAATGCCTTGAGAATCATTATGGTTTTAGGGGGAAGCACGAACGCAGTCCTCCATTTCATTGCAATAGCAAAGAGTATTGGTCATCATTTAACGCTGGATGATTTTCAGAAGATTAGTGATACTACGCCCTTGCTGGCTGACCTGAAACCTAGCGGCAGGTACCTGATGAAAGATCTTCATGAGGTAGGAGGAGTACCGGCTGTGATGAAATATCTATTGGATCTCGGACTTCTCCATGGAGACTGCCTTACGGTAACCGGAAAGACAATGGAAGAAAATCTTAGAAACATTACTTCAATTATAGATAGGAAACAGGATATTATCAGGGATATCAGCAATCCGATAAAAGAAACAGGCCACATCCGTATTATGTACGGCAACCTGGCGGAAAGAGGCTGTGTAGCCAAAATTACAGGCAAGGAGGGGAGTTTCTTTAAAGGAAAAGCAAGGGTTTTTGATGGTGAAAAAGAATTTATCAAAGGTATTGAAGACAAAATAATCCAGGAAGGTGATGTAGTTGTGATTAAGAATGAAGGACCTAAAGGCGCTCCTGGAATGCCTGAAATGTTGAAACCAACTTCTGCATTGATGGGTTCCGGATTAGGTAAGAATGTAGCATTAATTACGGACGGGCGCTTTTCCGGGGGAACTCATGGTTTTGTGGTAGGGCATATTACACCTGAAGCCTTTGAAGGAGGATTAATTGGTTTGGTTAAAGACAATGATGTGATCGAACTAGATGCTGTAAAGAATACCATCAACCTGATTATATCAGATGAAGAATTAAAAGAAAGAAAAGCCGGATTCAAACAACCGGATTATAAAGTAAAAACAGGGGTGTTATACAAGTATGCAAAGCTGGTATCAGATGCCTCTCAGGGATGTATAACAGATTTTTAAATTGAATATAATGGAATCAACATTTAATGCATTAGAAACAGAAAGGTCTACACAGACCATAAAAAAATTGAAAGGGGCAGAAGTTATTTTGGAAATCCTGAAAGCTGAAAACGTCAATACGATCTTCGGATATCCTGGTGGAGCTGTCATTCCGATTTATGACGCATTATATGATTACAAAGACGATTTAAAGCATATTCTCGTTAGACATGAACAGGGAGCAATCCACGCAGCACAGGGGTTCTCCAGGTCTTCGAACCATACCGGGGTAGCTATTGCAACCAGTGGCCCGGGAGCAACCAATCTGGTAACAGGACTTGCAGATGCTATGATTGACAGCACACCGGTTGTTTGCATAACCGGACAAGTATATGCATCCCTTTTGGGATCTGATGCTTTTCAGGAAGTAGATGTGATCAATGTTACCGCTCCTGTTACCAAGTGGAATTGCCAGGTAACCGATGCTAAAGATATTCCGACAGCTTTGGCAAAAGCTTTCTATATAGCAAGATCAGGGCGACCAGGTCCTGTATTGGTGGATATTACTAAAAATGCACAACTTCAGGAAATCGATTTTACAGGATATGAGGCCTGTAATTCCATCCGGTCTTATCATCCTAAACCCCGAATCAGGCATGAATATATTGAGCAGGCTGCTCTATTGATCAATGCTGCTAAAAGACCATTCCTACTTTTCGGGCAAGGAGTGATTATAGGACAGGCAGAAAAAGAGTTACAGGATTTGGTTGAAAAAACCGGCATTCCTGCGGCTTCTACTGCTTTGGGTTTAGGAGCACTTTCTACAGAACATCCGCTTTATGTAGGAATGCTAGGAATGCATGGACATTATGCTCCTAACAAATTAACCAATGATTGTGATGTGATTATCGCTGTAGGAATGCGATTTGACGATCGTGTAACCGGAAAATTGGATCAATATGCCAGACAAGCTAAAGTAGTTCATCTCGATATAGACCTTGCGGAGATAGATAAAAATGTAAAAGCGGATGTCCCTGTTCTTGGTAATTGTAAAGAAACACTTCCTCTGCTGGCTCAGGCTCTTTCAGAAAACTCACATAAAGAGTGGCTGGATCAGTTTAAAGAACTGCATCGTGAAGAAAATCTTGAGGTTGTACACAAGGAATTGAATCCGGAAACAGAAGAACTTACCATGGGAGAGGTATTAAAATACCTGAACCAACTCACTCATGGAGAGTACATCATCTGTACGGATGTGGGACAGCACCAGATGATTTCCTGCAGATATGCTGAATTTAAAAAATCAAAAAGAAACGTCACTTCCGGTGGTCTTGGAACAATGGGATTTGGTCTTCCTGCAGCAATAGGTGCAAAAATGGCAAATCCTGACAAGCACGTGATCTGTATTGCCGGAGACGGTGGTTTTCAGATGAACATCCAGGAGCTGGGAACTATTTCACAATTCGGAATAGGGGTAAAGATGATTGTTCTGAACAATTCTTTTCTCGGGATGGTTCGTCAATGGCAGGAACTCTTTCATGACAAGCGATATTCTTTCGTGGATATCACCAGTCCGGACTTTTCTGCTGTTGCTGAAGCCTATGGCATTAAAGCAAAGCATGTAAAAGAAAGAGCTTTCCTGGAATCTTCATTAAAAGAAATGCTTGAAACAGAGGGATCTTATCTTCTGGAAATAAAAGTAGGGAAAGAAAATAATGTTTTCCCGATGGTCCCACAAGGATGCAGCGTAAGTGAAATCCGCTTAAAATAAAAATAAATATGATGAATAAACAGGAATACACCATAAGCGTTTTCACAGAAAACCAGGTAGGATTACTCGCCAGAATAGCAACGGTTTTTTCTAGGAGGGGGATTAATATAGACAGCCTGAATGTTTCACCTACAGAAATTACAGGTATTTCCAGGTTTACCATTGTAGTGGAAACTACATATGAAACTGTAAGGAAAATATCCCGCCAGATTCAGAAGCTGGTAGAAGTGATAAAAGTATATTACAATACCAATGAAGAAATCGTATGGCAGGAACTGGCACTTTTTAAAATAGAAACCAATGTCGTTTCTGAAAAATTCTATGTTGAAAGGATTTTAAGACAATATGGTGCAACCATCGTAAGTGTGAGAAATGATTATACTGTTTTTACGATTGTGGGACATCATGAAGAAATAGGCCGTTTCCTTGACCTTCTGGAGCCCCATGGTCTTATAGAGTTTATCAGAAGCGGAAGAGTAGCAGTTATTAAATCCAATGAAGCTTTCCATAAAAAGCTGACGGCCCTTGAAAAAATGGCTTATCAATAAAAAACACAAGTTCAATATATTATAATGTGGCCAGAATTGGCCGGAAAAATAACAATTAAAAACAAAATTATGGCATTAATTAAATTTGCAGGAGTAGAAGAAAATGTAGTAACAAGAGAAGAATTTTCAATTGAAAAAGCGCAGGATGTATTAAAAAATGAGACTGTAGCGGTTTTAGGATATGGTATCCAGGGACCTGGTCAGGCTTTAAACCTTCAGGATAACGGAATCAATGTAATTGTCGGACAACGTAAGAATTCTAAAAGTTGGGATAAGGCAGTACAAGATGGATTTATTCCGGGTGAAACATTATTTGAATTAGAAGAGGCAGCACAAAGAGGAACTATTCTGTGCTATCTTTTAAGTGATGCTGCACAGATCGAATTCTGGCCAACATTAGAAAAACACCTTACCCCTGGAAAAACATTATATTTCTCACATGGTTTCGGAATTACCTATAATCATCAGACTAACATTGTACCGTCTAAAGAGGTAGATGTAGTTTTGGTAGCGCCTAAAGGATCCGGAACATCTTTAAGAAGACTTTTTGTGGAAGGTAAGGGATTGAACAGCAGTTATGCCATCCATCAGGATGCAACGGGAAATGCGAAGGATAAAGTAATTGCATTAGGGATTGCGGTAGGCAGCGGATATTTGTTCGAAACCAACTTTAAGAAAGAAGTATATAGTGATCTGGTAGGAGAAAGGGGCTCATTGATGGGTGCAATACAGGGACTTTTTGCGGCTCAGTTTGAAGTATTGAGAGCTCAGGGACATTCACCTTCCGAAGCCTTTAATGAAACCGTTGAGGAATTAACACAGTCTTTAATGCCTTTGGTGGCAGAGAACGGAATGGATTGGATGTATGCCAACTGTTCAACAACAGCCCAAAGAGGAGCTTTAGATTGGTGGAAAAAGTTTTATGATGCTACTAAACCTGTATTTGAAGAGCTGTATCAAAGTGTGAAAGAAGGAACTGAATCACAAAAATCAATTTCAAGTAACAGTAAAGAAAATTACAGGGAAGGTCTTAACAAAGAACTAGAAGAATTGAGAAACAGCGAATTATGGCAAGCCGGGAAAGTCGTAAGATCGTTACGTCCGGATAGAGAATATGAATATGAAAAGTAAAACCATTACTTTCCCTTCCTTAGATGCTGTTAAAAAGGCCCGGAAAACCCTGGAAAATATTGTCAATACAACACCACTACAGGAAAGCGTTAGACTTTCCAGACAGATTGGAGCGAATATTTTTTTGAAAAGGGAAGATATGCAACCGGTCCGTTCCTATAAGATCAGGGGTGCCTATAATAAAATCTACAGCCTCCACAGAGATGATAAAACCGGAAATGGTGTTGTTTGTGCCAGTGCAGGAAATCATGCCCAAGGCGTTGCTTTTGCATGCAGGAAACTGAAGATCAACGGAACGATTTTCATGCCCGTCACGACTCCTAAGCAAAAACTGGAGCAGGTAGCCATGTTTGGGGAACAATATGTTGAAATAAAGCTTATAGGCGATACTTTTGATGACTCAAAGAATGCGGCCATAGCATACAGTGAAAATTCGGGAGCTGAATTTATCCATCCGTTTGATGATGTGGAAATCATTGAAGGCCAGGCTACCTTGGCCATGGAAATTCTGGAACAAGCAAAGGATCCTATAGATTTTGTACTTGTACCACTTGGAGGAGGTGGGTTAGCTGCTGGCATTATCACTGTGTTTTCGATTTTATCACCTCAAACGAAAATCATTATTGCAGAACCAAAGGGAGCTGCATCGATGAAGGCATCTGTAGAAGCCGGAACCAATATCGAATTGTTGCAAATTGATAAATTTGTAGATGGAGCTGCTGTTCAAAAGGTAGGCGACCTTACTTTTGAAATCTGCAGGGACCATATCCATGAGTGTATTGCTGTTCATGAAGGGAAAGTATGTGAAACTTTATTGGAACTTTACAACAAGGATGCAATGGTGCTTGAGCCTGCAGGTGCATTGACGATAGCTGCACTGGAGCTCTGTAAAGAAGAGATAGCAGGAAAAAATGTTGTATGTATTGTAAGCGGAAGTAACAATGATATTACAAGGACGGAGGAGATTAAAGAAAGGGCAATGCTTTATAAAGGATTGAAACATTATTTTATTGTAAAATTTCCTCAGCGACCGGGTGCTCTTAAAGAATTTGTTCTGAGTGTTTTGGGAGCATCGGATGATATTACTTTTTTTGAATATACGAAAAGGAATTCCCGGGAAACTGCTTCAGCGATCGTTGGTATTGAAGTTCCTTCTTTTTCAGACTTTGAAGGATTATTAAAGAGAATGAAGCAGGCAGGGTATTATGAATCATATCTCAATGATTCCCCCAATATGATGAATATTTTAATTTAGATTAATGAATCAAGCCACTTACAAAAGTGGCTTGATTATTTGGTAAACATAAGCTTTGACCGGTAATAAATACCCGTTATAGTCTTATGGATACTTAAAATAAGGCTAAACTGATAAATGTCATGTGTTTGTTATTTTTATTCAGTCTAAATAAATATAAATTTGTTGTAGCAAAATAACAATAAGAAATAGAGAGATAATAACTCTCAATTATTACGGTTTGTTTTTTGGAAAGTATAATAAAAATAACACAACTAATCATATCCATATCAATTTTTGTTTTTTTAACCGGTGAGGCCATATCTCACCGGTTTTCTTTTATTACAGGATAAATGTTCCTGTAAAAGAAACCCTTCCAATAATAGGAAGGATTAGTTGTTAGAATAAATTATTTTAGTTTATTAGATAAATCAAATCGTTACGATTATTCCTGATGGCTTAAACAGCTTCAGATTTACTTAAATTCCTGATATCATTGAATAATGTCCGTACTTCACCCCATGTATTTACTCTTTGATGGTGATCTATATTACTGTTGTGTCCTGCGTTAAACATAATTGGTCTTCCTTTACAGAAATCCAGATTTTTAATATGGTCATCAATAAGGTAGTCCGTATCGATTACACTCTTATCTCCGCACATAATGATATTTCTCCATGAAATAAAAGGGAAGTGCTCCTGTAGCCATTGGTATTTTTCATATAATGAAAGCGGAAACTCCATTGCTGCTGTCACAATATATACATCATAATCTTTCATCAGTTCCTGTACTACCTCTATGGCACCAGGCATCACTGGCAAGGTGCGGAAAAATCCCGGAGTTTGCAGATATTCGAATATTACTTCTTTATTGGGAAAAGCGTCCGGTTCCGGTTTACCAATCATATCTTCCCGGCTGATTAAAATGCCATGATCCCTGTGATACCAGTCGATTAATTGTGCCTCTACATCTGCTATTACACCATCCATATCTATAGCGATCGTTTCTTTTTTATTTTTCATTTTGCAATTATTTGCAACAAATATATTAAATATTGCATAAAGTTGCATTATCTTGCAATAAATATTTTCTATATTTGTGTTATGATAAAAGCTGAAAGACAGGATCGCATTCTGGAATATCTGGCCAAGGACAAAAAGGTTTTGCTTGATCAATTGAGCAAAACCCTTAAAGTATCTGAAGATACCATACGCCGGGATATTAAAGAATTATCCGATAAAGGGTTGCTTAAAGCTGTCCGTGGTGGTGCTCTTCAACGGTCATCAATGCCGTTGCATTTTAAGGACCGGCAGAATATTGATGTGGCCCACAAAAAGATGATTGCAGAGAAGGTTTTGGAATATATCACTCCCGGAATGGTTCTGCTTGTGGATTCAGGAACCTCAGCATTGGCTGTAGTAGCGAATTTGCCAAAGGATATCGCTTTAACTGTTGTCACCAATAGCTTTCCTGTGGCTTCTCTTTTGGAAGACCATACAGAAATTGAAGTTTTGTTTATGGGAGGAATGCTGAATAAAATTTCATTCTCTACAACAGGGTACGAAACCATACAAAGTATAAGAAATATCAGGGCAGATATCTGTCTACTGGGTGTTTGCAGTATTGATCTGGAGATGGGTGTGACGGGAGATGATTACGAAGATAGTCTGGTTAAAAGAGTAATGATAGAAACTTCAAAATGTACGATTGCCTTATCGACCTCAGATAAACTGGGAAAATCGGAATCCTTTTACATATGCGCCACGAATTCCCTGAATGTTATCATCACAGAAGCTGATCCCGATTCTGATTATTTAAAACCTTATATAGAAGCGGGTATAGAAGTACGGTAAAATCAAAAGGCAAAGAAAGTTATTCTTTGCCTTTTGATCAATTCTAATCGATAATAATGGCCATGCATAACCCATTAGGCCCTGCTTGTGATCTTGGACGGCATGCTCCGTTAATGCAGCACCAGTCATCACCACATTCCAGGTTGGCAGGACATTGCAGGTATCCACCATTAATACGTCTTAGTTCACTTCTTTCCAATGATTTTAAATTTTTCATAGTACATAGTTTTAGTTGTAAAACAAATGTAATGAATTATGTAATAGGAAATTATCTGTTATTTAAAAAACTGTTTATCTTTTTACAAAGTGATTTTTTCTCCTTGTACAGGGAAAATATACCGGATTCCCAAAGTATTTTTTTCCTTCAGTTGCTTCTTGATTTTCTCTATGTTATCATCCACAGGTTTCAGGTGGGTAATGATTACAGGGACGTTTTTTAGTTTTCCGGGTTGACAAAAACCATTTAGAATATTCAATTCATTTTCCAATAACGCTGGGGTAAGATGTCCAAATAATGATTTATCCGGTTGTTCATTTGGAAAAGAAACTTCTATTAGAATTCCTTTTAGCTTTTGCTTATTTACATGTGGAGCAACCTGTTTCCATAGTTTTTCGAGCTTATTGCTTTTTTCTATACGATCGCTTCCCGTATCTCCCAGGTAAAGAAGGTAATCGTCATTATACCGTAAAAGAAAAGCTGTACTTTCATAAGGGTTGACGTGGCTAAGCGGAAAAGCTGTCACATACATTTCTGTGTCTGTTAGAGGTATTTCCCTGTTTTCTTCCAGACTGATCATTTTATATTTACCTAACCTGGGTGTTTCTCCGGTATCGGTAAAATTAGCCCAGCTTTGCCACGAGAAATATTTATCTGTAATGATGTTTCCAACAGAAGGTAGTGTATACACGGACTTTTTTGTATCATCCGGGCTGTTGATGATCAATCCGCTTACATGATCAAGATGTGCATGGGAGATAAGATAGCCTTTGATATTTTGTTGGATCACCTGCAATGCAGAATTTTGTTTAAAATTTCCCTTCTTTATTGCTTTTTCAATTCCGGAACGTATTGTTCCGGCATCAAGAGTAATATAATTGTCAGAATGCACCGGAGCAGCCATGTAGCTGGATAAATTACTTTCATCACCTCCACCATAAATCCCCAATGGGATTACTTTGAAGCTGTTCTGTGCGGAACAAATGGCTGTCGACAAAATAATAGCCAGGCTGAAAAATTGTTTTATCATGTAAAATACGTGTTATTGTTATGAGGAATAATGGGAATACAAATTTAATTTAAAACATAGCGATCACAAAACAAATTAAAGAAATCTATGTTTTGTAAGACTCCAGGTAATTATAATTATGTTTATTACAATTCTGAAATAAGGGAAAAGGGCTTCTCATAAATGAAAAGCCCCTGCTGCAAATGCATTACATATAAGCATGTAATAAGTTATTAAATAAAAGCTTCCCGCTGAAGGGAAGCTTTAGACTAAAATGATGAAAATTATTATTAAGGTGATGTTTCGTATTCAAAAATAGTGATTGCTATACATTTGTTTTTATGATCATGATCATAAAGTGGTGAATTATACTAGTCGTTTATCAAAAATAATTATGGAACTTACTTTACCAAAGTAGCGTCAAGTTCTATTTTTCAACTATGAAAAAAAGAACTTTCACTTCAAATAAAGTTGCCGCTTGTTTAATTCCGATTTTGAATGTTTCGGGGATACTATTTTTAGAGCTTTGAACAAAAGGTGATGTGTAGCCTCACCAGGGATCGAACCTGGATCTAAAGTTTAGGAAACTTTTGTTCTATCCATTGAACTATGAGGCCTTAGTGGGTCAAATATATTAATATCCATTTAAAAATAAGCCATGTTCAGCCATTTTTTCTTTCAAAAAGGCTGATTTCCATTTTGGCTACATCAATATCCGTTTTGGCAACTTCAGTCATTTTCCGAGTACGGACATTTGTATTGTAATTTTAATACAACAAAAAATGAAAACAATTTTTATAACAGGTGCCTCTACAGGACTTGGAAAAGCGAGTGCCAAATTATTTCAAAGCAAAGGATGGAATGTAATAGCAACGATGAGAAATCCGGAATCTGATACCGAACTGCATACTTTAGAAAATGTAACGTTACTTCCTTTGGATGTTACCAATCCGGAACAGATCAAATCTACAGTAAAAAAGGCATTGGAGATGAGTTCGATAGACCTTGTATTCAATAATGCGGGATATGGTTTAATAGGACCTTTGGAAGCTTTAACAGATGATCAGATCGTAAAACAATTAAATACCAATCTTTTAGGAGTGATCCGTGTTACACAGGCATTTATTCCTTATTTCAGGGAAAAGAGAAGCGGAATGTTCATTACTACAACTTCTATTGGAGGCTTGATTGCTTTTCCATTAGGATCTACCTATCATGCCACGAAGTGGGCATTGGAAGGATGGAGCGAAAGCCTGGCATTTGAACTGAATACCTTCGGGGTAGATATAAAAACCGTTTCTCCAGGCGGGATTAAAACAGATTTTATCAGTAGGTCGCTGGATATGGGTACCCAACCGGAATATGAACCAATGATCAATACTATGTTTTCCAATACGGAAGCGATGATGGAAGGGGCTTCAGAGCCTGAATTAATTGCTGAAGTAGTATATGAAGCTGCTACCGACGGTAAAAAGCAACTTCGCTATGTTGCAGGTAAAGATGCTAATGAGCTGTATGCACAACGTCTGGAGATGGGAGCAGAAGCATTCCGTGAACAATTCGGAAAGCAATTTATATAAATATTCATTCAAAGAACAGTGCAGATATAACGACTGCACTGTCTTTTTAACTTTAAATAATGCTTACATTTATATTATGGAAAAGAAAGATAATGCTCCTCTGAAAATTTCCTCTATTTCCGAGCTGCACGATATATTACAGGTTCCCAAACCCCTACATCCTCTGATCAGTCTTGTGGATAATACCACAATGAGCGTAAATAAAGAAATACTAAACCGGAATTTTGTCTTGAATTTTTACAAGATATCATATAAATTTTCGGAGAACGGGAAAATGGGATATGGGCAAGGATATTATGACTTTAATGAAGGGGGAATGATGTTTACGGCTCCCAACCAGATCCTGTCCACTGACGAAGAAGCGGAATACCATGGATATACCTTATTCATACATCCTGATTTTATTAGGAATTATCCCTTGGCTAAGAATATAAAGAAATATGGCTTCTTTTCTTACGATACAAATGAAGCACTTCACTTATCCGACAAAGAGAAGAAGCTTATCGTAGGATTGCTGGATAATATCAATGGAGAACTCCATACTGCGATTGATGATATCAGCCAGGATGTCATTATATCTTATATTGAAGTATTACTCAATTACAGCAACAGATTTTATAAGCGTCAGTTTATTACCCGCAAAACCGTAAGCAATGATCTTCTTTCCCGGATGGAAAAGATCCTGGAGAATTATTTTGAAGATCAGGAGACCTTACAAAATGGACTTCCTACCGTTGAGTTTCTGGCTTCCCGACTGAACCTGTCACCCCATTACCTGAGTGATATGCTTCGTAACCTTACAGGTCAAAATGCCCAGCAACATATCCATGAAAAATTAATTGAAAAAGCGAAAGAATATCTTACAACCACCAGCTTATCTGTAGCAGAAATAGCTTATCAGCTGGGATTCGAGCATTCACAATCATTTAATAAATTATTCAAAAAGAAAATGAATATCACACCCCTTATGTTTAAGCAATCGTTTAACTGATTATTGCAAAGGGCTGAAATGTAAGAATGGTTGCTTTTTATTGTTGGAAATCACTTTATATGATATTCCTGAGAATAAAGTTTGCCCGTGCCTGCGGAGTATCAGGCGGTACATCTATAGGCGTATAACCATAATCAATATAGGTAGACCTCATCACATCATAAGTTTCTGCTGCTTCTTCCCAGGTTTGCTTTCTTTCGCCGTCTGTTCTGTAAATTTCCGGCCAGGGTGGAAGAATAAATATTTGAGGATTATATCGATAGTTTTTAGTAATACTTTTCATTTCAGGGCTAACAGGTAGTTGAATCATACGTGCATAGCAAAAAGCATCTATAATCCCACGATCAAAAAAAACAATCTCATCCCGAACAGCAGAAACAGCCTCATAACTTTGTAAAGATGCACTGATCATAAGATCCGTATAGAGTTCTCTGTTTCCCCATGGAAGTCCATTTCCTTTATTTTTTATCTGTTCTTTAATGATTTGTCTTGCATCTTCTTCTACTGTCCGATATCCTGCATTTTCAAGCTCGTTCAGTAGAGTTGTTTTTCCAACACCGGGACCACCGGTGATGATGTAAAAGTTGTTTCTAAGGTATTTCGTTCCCATTTTTATGGAGTTTTTTAAAAGGAAAATGATTTAATCTATTTCCTGGCTTTTATATTTGTTCCTGTAATCTGCCGGAGTGAGTCCTGTGATTCTTTTAAAGACCGTTCTGAAGGTTTTAAGATCGTTATAACCGATACTGTAAGTAACATCAGCAATATTGTGTTCTCCAGATTCAAGAGCTTTCTTTGCAGCTTCCACCTTTACACGCTGGATGTACTCTATAGGATTTAAGGAAGTCGCATTTTTAAAACGGCGGATAAAATTTCTGCGGCTCATATTCACCTGGCTGGCGATCTGTTCTACTGAAATTTCTGTTGTAAATTCCTTTTCAATATAACTTTGTGCTTTATGGATTTCATCATCATTATGCCTGCGCTGTCCGGAAAAGATCGTAAAAATGCCTTGGGAACTTCGTCCATAGTCAAGAGCATAGAATTTGCTTAAAGAAATCGCCACTTCTTTACCGCAGTTTTTTTCAATGAAATACAAAATTGCATTCAATGATGAAAATCCGCCACCGCCTGTAATGATCGCCTTTGAATGAGTAACCACATGGTCCGGTTTGAAATCGATCAAAGGGTATCGATACTGAAGATCTTCTATAGCGTTCCAATGTGAAGTCGCAGGCATATGATCAAGAAGTCCGCTTTCAGCAAGGAAATATGCTCCGGTACAAAGACTGATGATCTCACATTTTTGTTCATACTTTTTCAGAATCCATCCCGTCAGTACAGCATTTTTTGTTAATATGGCATTCACATCTTCCTGTCCGGATTTCATGGGAGCCACAATCACCACATCCGTATCGAATTTTTCTGTCAGTGTTCTGCTACAGCAAAACTGCATAGGCAGCCCGGATGAAACTTCTTTATGATGAACACCGATAAGTTCTATATGAAAGGGAAGTGGCCTGCCATTCATTAATGCCATCTCATTGGCACTGCTTAAAAGTGCTGTTACCGTGGAGACGGCTGTAGGCATGGCATCTTCATACACTATAATTGAAATATGTTTCATAATATCAGTGCTTGTATACTCAAAAGTACATAATTAAATGGCACAAAATGCACTGCATGTTGTCATTTATGCGTTGCCCTTTTTACAAAGAGGCTCTTTAATTTTACATAAAAATCAGTTATGAAAACAATATTTGAACATAAAGACAGGCAGGAGCTGATCGAAAGGATCAGTGCACTAACAGATAGTAACACTGCACAGTGGGGAAAGATGAATCTTTATCAGATGATCAGACACTGTACCGTTTGGAATGATTGGATTTTAGGAAGAAATAAACAAGAATATAAACAGGAATTTTTGGGAAAACTATTTGGGAGAATGGCTTTAAAAAGATTATTACGGGAAGGAGCTGTCATGGATAAAAATGTACCGGCCGGTGAATTTGCCATTAAAGAAAAAACAGGAGATACGGACTTATATAAAAAAAAATGGTTGGAGCAGATTGCTGCTTATGAAAACTATTCAAATCCTGATTTTATCCATAATTTCTTTGGGAAAATGAAAACAGAGGATTTGGGCATGTTTGTTTATAAACACATGGATCATCATTTACGGCAGTTTAATGTATAATATTCATGATATAGGAAACTAATCATTATTTCTTGCTATATTGGTCTTTCACTAATTGTTACCTAATATCATGAAATACCTATATTTAGTAGTATGCTCAATTTTAATTATTGCCTGTAAAGGACAGGGAAAAACAGATCTTTCAACATTGAGATTGAATGAGTCCATTGAAGATCTGATCGACTTTAAAAATAAAAATATGGTTGAAGTAAATACTGTTGAATATCCCTTTTGTTTATTTATTGAAATAGATAATTCAGAGAAATTTACGTTTGACGGAATAGACTTAAAAGGACAAAAAGTATTTTTCCAGATTAATTCCGAGCGATTGAAAACAGACAGTATTACAAAATTTGGTGGAGGTCATTTTGATATGCAGGGTTTTAAAGATAAAAAAGAACTTGCTGCAATTTTGAAAAAGCAAAAAGCAGATCCCACGATATATGGATTCAGGATAGAAATGAAAACTCCTGCCCTGAAGAAAGAAATCCTAAAAAAGCTCGAAAGCCGGTACGGAAAGGGAATTAAAAATCCTAATACGGATAATGGGTTATACTGGAATGTAAAAAAAGACAATCGATATATTTTCTATGCACCGGACTATGACAGGCTAATTATTCTGAATAATACAAATCTTTCAAAAACATGTTATTGGGATGCTATGAACGGTCTTATAGATTTTGGCGGATGTGACAATGAATCTTATACGAAGGAACTCACCAAGAACAGAACCGATTCTAAAGATATCAAAGATAAACCTGTTATCAAAATTGATAAAAGCTGGAATATAAACGGTCTTGCACTTGGTATTTCAACCGAAGCGGATTTTGTTAAATCTTCGCTCAACAAAAATTTTGAAAGAATAACCACCGTAGATTCAAAAGGAGACCTCAAAGAATTGATGCAGCAAAATACCTATAATAATTTTCATTTTTATTTCACGGCTGGAAAAAACGGTGAAAATGATCAGAAAAATAACATTTTGAAAGGTTATGCGATCAATGACTTTGAAGCGGTGGAGGTTTCCTTTGGGAATCAGTTGAAAAAAGGAATGAAAGGAGAGGATGTATTAAAGATCATAGGTAAAAATGATGTTGTAGGAGATCCGGGATTAAAGTACTCCAATTATTTAGAGATTAAAAATCCTGCTTATAAAATCAATTTAATATTTGATGATAATAAATTGTTTTCAAGCATGTATGTGCTCAAAAAAGAATAGAAATTGTGCCAGAAAGAAATAAAGCTCCGGTAAATCCGGAGCTTTAATATTTATTCCATGATCCACTCGGTAGCTTTTTGTAGAACGGCATCAGCATTTTTATCCTCTGAAGTAGTAATCATAATGTCCGGTTGTATGCCTTCCTTGTATTCTTTTCCTGTCCGGTCCATTTCGTAGGAAACCGCAAGGTAAAGTGTTCTTCCATCACTCAGTTCGTATCCCTGATTTGCACTGGTAAGTCCAGCAGAAGGTTGACCAAAGGTTTTAACATTCTTTTTTCCGATAAAGGAAATAGTGGTTGCCTCACCACTACTGGCTGTCATAGGTCCTATTAAGACTGCTATTTTAGGGTTCTGATCATGTAGCGTATAGGGTTTTGAAACAGAAACACTATACATACTGCCATCCTTGTATTTCCAGGCACTTTTGCTTTTTCCATCTTTTGTAAAATAACCCAAAGCTCCTTCTCCTGTTAAGGGGCCTAATCCCGTGATCATGGGATACATATTGCCCCCGGTATTGGATCTGAGATCCACAATCCAGCCTTTCAGGGTGTTTTCTGAATCAAGCTTTTTAATCATACCCTGTATTTTTTCAGCAAAAGCATTACCTACTTCTTTGTTAAGAGATGAAAATGCGGGGACCATAATATAACCGATCTTTTGGTCCAATAATTTATATTCAGGTTCGATAGGAGAACTTTTGGTACTCTTTTTTTCTTCAGCATATTGTTTGTTGTCCACGAAAGAATGATTATCTCCTGCAGCCCGCAACATTTTTATAATATGTTGAATAGCAGGAGCTGTATCTTCCTCTGTTACCATACCTCCTGAAAGTTTCTGAAGGTTATTATCAAGTGAACTCCAGTCTATTTTATCTTTAAAAATCGAATTTTTCTTTACGATGTTTTTAAATTGATTGATGTACTTCAAAGCGGTCTTCGAAGCTTCTTTATCGGAAAATGGGATTTCCGTGACAGAAAAATCATCAAACCAAATTTTACCACTTCCTTTTAAAAAGCCACCCAATACAAAGTAGTCTGCCTGATCATTAAGTATAAATTCCAGGGTGTACTTTTTCCAATCTTCATTTTGGACTATTTTACGGTTTTGGGAAAAAGAATTTCCGAAATCAACCATAGTATTCTTTCCATCCCAAACCTGTGCCCACAGAGAAATATTACCCTGGATATTTGCTGATTTTATAAAAGCACCGATTTCAACTTTTCTTAATCCTTTTCCAGGAATCTTTACTTTTTGAGAAAAAGTTTGTAATTCATTGACATGATCCTGTTTACCGAAGATTTGTAATGAGCCGTTACCGGAGTGTTTAACCTCACTATCATATTTCATCTCATATGGGTCTAGGACTTTATGGCTCCAATCCGAAGGATAATTGTTTTCTGTTTTTTCAAAGCCGGAATTTTGTAATTGGGCGGATGCAAAGATGCTACCGGCCAAAAGAAAAATACCAATGGAAATTTTTTTCATGGTTTAAATTTGATTTCTAAAAATAGGAATATTTAAAAAATATCCAACTCTCTAATTACCTAATTTCTGAAGAAAAAGATTAAGATCTTCCTCTTTATCCAGTCCTAATTTTTGTTTGATCCTGTAACGGCTCATTCTTACACTTTTAGGTTCGATATGCATCAATTGGGAAATCTGGCGGGTATCCATTTTAAGATACAGGTAAGCACAAAGCTTCATATCAAGAAGGGTAAGTTTTTTATGGGCTTTTTCGTTGATGAGGTTAAAGAAATCGGGGTGAACTCTCTGGATCTGGAGTTTTGCATCTTCAAAATCATTATCAAGAACGAGCTCTTCTTTCATAATCTTCTGCATATTCAGAGAGCTGTCATCGGCAAGTTTATCTTTGATGCTATGCAACATGCGGTTTTTATGTTCCAGCTGAAGGACGTTGGCCATTGCTTCTTTTTGGAGTTGCTGCTGCTGGGCTTCCAGCAGTTGTTGTTCTGCCCTTAATCTTGCCTGTTCTTCCTTCTCCAGTTTTACCTGCATTTCAGATTCGTGTTTTTCGAATTCAAGTTGTTTCTCCCGTTCTAAGGAAAGACGCAGTTTGAAATGGTAGGAACGAAACATAAAAAGGAGTCCAAGTAATGAAGCAATAGCAATGCAAACATATAAATAGTTTTGAAGTTTACGGCTTTCCTCCCTTTCTTTGAGAATTTTCACTTCATTATTCTTTTTTTCTGTTTCAAATTGTATCTCAAGTTTCTGCGCATTAAGGGCTTGCTGCTGATTAAAATTCTTGTCGCTGTATTCGGTTACTTCCGCCTGAAAATCCAAAGCTTTTTCAAAATTGCCCTGATTTTTATAAAAGTTAGACAAAGCCTGGGTAATATTGATTAAAGTATAATAGTATGGGGCTTTATCGGCTTTCATCAGATGATAAGCTTCTAATAGATACTTTTCTTCTAAAAGAGTATTACCATCTCTTTTGGCATATTCACTTAATATCCCAAAGCTACTGGCTTTAACTTCTGAAGCATTAGGATTATCTTTTAATATATTCCCCGCTGTCTCGGCATAATAAATGGCTTTTTTTTCTGCATCTTTATCATTGGCTGGAAAATATTTTAAATATACATTGGCAATATTGTTACAAGTAATGGCATAGGTATATCTGGATACTCTTGTTGGATATTTCAGATAAAGATCTTCAGACTTTCTTAAATAAAAGAGAACACTGTCCAGTCCTTTTTTTTCTTTGGAAGAATTGTAATTATATTCGTGGGCAACGGATAAGGCTGCATACGCATTACTGAGAAGATTGTAATTTTTTGTTTTTTCTGCATTTTCAACTGTTTTGTGTGCATAGTTATTGACTTGGGGTACATTATTCCATGTTGAATATGAAGCATAAAGCTGATAATAAAAACAGGCTGCAATATAAGGGTCCGGTGATTTTTCCAGCTCTTTTAACCCGAGCTGACAAAATTTTATCCTTTTTTCGTGATCATCCAAAGTTTTATACAAGAACACTTTTGCATAATATGCGGAAGCCATTGCCTGAGGATTTTTAGATTGCTGGGCAATCATTAAAGCCGAATCACTTATCTTTTTTAAAGAGGCTATTTGCTGATCATTGGCTTTTATAACTGTGAGAAGTGTATAAGCTTTTGTTGCTTCAAGGTAATTCTTATTCCTTAAGGCGATACAGGCACTCTGCCTTGCCTTATTTTCGGCAGCAGAATAGTTTCTGTTTATTCTGTAAGCTTCTGCAAGTTGATTTAATAAAAAGGGCTTTTCTTTTTCCTCAGTGGCCGGATTATTAATTGCCGATTGAAGATTGTCGGTATACACACCTTGAGGAAAAACATGACAGCTTATTCCTAAACAGGTCCATAAAAATATTTTGTAGAATACAGATTTCATATACTTAAAATTAAGATAATTTGTTAGATTCCCGCATAAAAGTTTGTAAATATGGACCAGTATAGTAGAATGGCAAGGTGTTGGAAACCAGTGTTGTTTGATTCCTGTAGTCATATTGTAGACACCCTTATAAGAGAAGTAGATGTTTTGTAGCATCATAAAGTTTGGAAATACGCGTCATTCAAACGAATCTTTGTCTTAGCAATATTGCTGTATAATTAATCACAGATTTTTATGAACAACAAAACTTTATCCATCGTTTCCTATATTACTCCTATAGGCTGGATTATAGCCTATCTATCAGGAAAAGACAATGCAGACGCTCTACTTAAATATCATTTAAGACAGTCTTTAGGACTTATGATCATAAGTATCCTTTTCAATATTTTAATGAGAATACTGGTTTCTGTGACACCTGCATTATCTTTTTTAGGTATCGCAGGACTTCTTATTACCATATTCTGGATATTGGGAATCATTAATGCCGCAAACGGAGCAGAAAAGCCGGTTCCCGTATTCGGAAAAATGTTTGAAGATAAATTTAATTTCATTGGTTAACACAAGCAGGAAAATAATATGGACGAGTATAAATATTTCATCCGTGAAGGCAATCAATTTCATCTTAAAACCAAAGTCTCAACTGCAGTTCTAAGAACAATATTATGTGTAGTAATAGCTGTTGTTTTGTATTACATGATCCCTCCGGAAAATAAGATAAGGCTTTGGTCAGCTGTTCTTTTCGTGTTCTTTGCATTGGTTAATTTGTTGAGGACAACAAAAAAGTTGATCATCGATACGCAGGCCAGAACCATCATTCATAAAAATAATATATTGAGTGGAGAAGTTGTTTACCGTTTTGAAGATTTTGAACAATTTTATGTACTCGTGGGAAAATATCTTTTTATCACCATGGACAGTACAGCTTTCTTAATATTTGATCAGAATGGCAGAGAGAAGAGAGTTCCGGTCGTTGTAGGGCTTTTTAGTTCAAGAACTCCACAAAATGCCATTAACGAAGTAAGCGAAATCATGAATATTGCAGAAAAATAATGGAATTGAATAAATATCAACTGGAAATAACCTCCAATGAATTAAGTATAAAACCTTATTTCGGATATTTACCAAAGATAAAGATATTCGCTTTTCTGGCTATTGTTATATTCTGTTTTGTTCCCTTTTTTACCCAGCTGAATGATAACATCCGATATACGTTGTATGGCCTTGGCGGGATCATGTTATTGTATGCGGTATATGATTTTATCTTTTGGGCCGGTATAAAATTCCTGTTTGATAAAAAAACAAACAGTATTTACAAGATTTACCCATTGTCGGTAAGAAAAAGACTAATGGCTTTTGATGAAATGACAATTATCAATACTGCAGAATACGGTGACAGGGCTTATGCCATAGGTAAAAAGAAGAAACAGTTTCTAAGAAATTATCCTATTAGTGATACCTTTTCCGGAAGTAAAAGAAGTAATAGGAGAGAGGATGAATACGTAGAACAGATACTGAATCCTATTCTTGAGTTTGTAAATAATCCTTAAATATAAAGTCACTCCAAATACATATCAATATGAAAAAAAAGATTGTTATATTCTGGATACTGTATATGTTGTTTTTTGCAATCCCATTTCCAATGATTTTGTATTACAACATCAAGGGGGATGACCCTACTGATCTCAGCCTTGTAAACCCATGGCTTGCTTTAGGTATTTTAGCCGTTTCTCTTATATTATGGATCATTATTCTTACCGGGTATTTTCGCAAATGGATCCTGTCTAATTTTACAGCAAAAAAGAATATTGAATATTTAAACAAAAATGGAGTCCCTCGCAAAGCCGAAATAATTGAAGCTGTAAAAATAAAGGAGGAGAGTAAATACAACTCTTATGAACTAAAACTATTATTTAAAAATTTAGTAGATACTGAAATTGTCCAGAAAACAACGGTAAACGATTCAAAACCTCAGCAGCATCGATTTGAAGCCGGGAAAAAGATTGATATTCTTATTGACAAAGAAGTAAAAAGAGAACCTTATTTTATTTTTGCAGGAACTGAAGCGAAGATCAGTATCCTGACTATTTCTCTTATTTGTTTAGGATGGCTTGCGCTTGTTGCAATTATTTCCTGGTATTATATCTACTCTTATCATACGGAAAGTATGGGAATGGGTTGGAGGTTTATGGTTTTCTGGCATCCTCTTATTCTTTGCCCTGCCATTCTTTTGCTGTATAGAGTAGGATTTCCTTTGATTATAAGAGTATTTGAAGGAAAAAAAAAGGGTGAAGCCGCGCTTATTAAATTGAAAGGGATAAAAACTACAGCCAGATTAGTGAGCGCCAACCAGACAGGAACCTATATTAATGAACAGCCTATGGTTCTGTTTAAAGTAGAATATATAGATTTCCAAAATCATACAAGAAGGGCAGAGCTCAAAAAAATTGTAAATCTTCTTGACCTAAATATAGTAAAACAGGCAAACATAGATATTTTTTACCTCAAAGAAAATCCTGACCTTGTTGCATTTGCCTCTGATTTGGATCAAATTAGTTAACACCATGAAAAAATCAATCATTATAATAATTGCAGGCAGTACTCTTTTTACAGGTTGCGAACAGATTTCAAAGAGTGTTAAGGATACCCTTAAGCCTGTACCAAAAGATAGTATCTCTACCTATGTAAAAAAGGAAGAAACTTTTCCTGAAAGCCCATTTGATCCTGCAGTAGAACGGCAGATAGAAGAAGCGCAGCATATGGTCAATACTATTTTGGAAAAACATACTAAAACCCATGTTCAGACTCATCAGGAAGGTAAAAGCACAGACTTTCTAAGCAACGAAGAAAAATTAATCAAAGCTGAGGAAGCACTGAAAAAGCTGCCTCAGTACATGGGTAAAGAGATCTTTATCTACTCTTCCGTTTATTTTTATAACGATGGCAATATCAGGCTGATGCTTCAGCATCCTCAGAACCCGGAATACATAGACAATTACCGCTATGAAAATGGTAAATGGTCTGATCCCAGCCCGGAACAATTATCCGTTAAAGATAATATTAAAACCAGGTTGGTCCCCTTAAGAAAGCTTCCTTTCGTAAATATTGCCAAAGCGGCAGAAATCTATAATGAAAAAACAGCTCGCGTTGAAGGAGCAAAGCCTGTTACAAATATTTCCATCTCGGTCTGGAACAATATGATAAGATGGTATCCTTCAAGCATTAACGGAAGCAGGGAACGCTATTCAATTGAGCTAAACGAAAACGGAACATTAAAAAAATTTGAGAGAGAGTAGTAAGGAGGTATAATATAAAAGAATCCGCTCTTTAGGAGCGGATCCAGTAGATAAATACATCTCATTTTTTTAATTAGACAACAATAAAAAGCACAGCCGACAATGCTGTGCTTAAATTTTTATAAATTTAATTGCAATTTCAAATCTGAAAAAAGCAAAAAACGATTTCATTTCAGTTGTATTACATAGTAAATGTAGGAATAATTTTAATACAAAACATGAATTAAATGTTAAAATTCACAAGTTATCCACATTTTTTTGTGGATAAGTCCGTGATCAGGTTTTTCAGTGTATTAATTGGCTTTATCAATTTCCCGTTTTTATCCTTATCATGGTGTTTTGAGAACCAATTCTTAGCGCAGCTACAAAGAATAAAAGAATGATCTCAATTCATCTGAAAATACCTCGGGTATTTCCAATGCTGCAAAATGGCCGCCATTATCCAGTTTTTTAAAAGAGACAACATTGACAAACCGTTCTGCCCATTCTCTGGGAAACTGGGCCTCACGGGGAAGCACTACAATTCCCGCAGGAACATCGGTTTTTTCCAATGGCTGAGATCCTCCCCATTGTGCTATAGCATCGGCTTTATACATTCTCATGGATGTACCGATGGTCTGGGTGACCCAATAGATCATAATATTTGTAAGCAACTCATCGCGTCCTCCAAAAGCTGTTTCGATTAATTCAGGAGGAGCACCGGCGTTTCCAAAACTAATGATCCATGCCGCTAACCCGACAGGAGAGTCATTGAGTGCATAAGCCAATGATTGTGGTTTTGTAGAGTGAACCATAGCGTAAGCACCTTCGGAATACCACCAGCGCTGTACAAACTGGGCAAATTGCTTTTCTTCCTCTGTCATTGTATTCGGATCTTCCTGTCCCATAGGGTAACCGATATCCGTAAAATGAACTCCCTCCATAATATCCGGATATTTGGAAGCTAAAGCTTTGGTAACTCCCATTCCCACGTCTCCACCCGCAGCACAAAATTTATTATACCCTAATGTTTCCGTCATTAATTTGATCCATACATCTGCTACGGCTTCACTACTAATGGCAATCTTATCAGAAAAGCCAAACCCGGGAATAGAAGGAATAATAAGATCAAAAGTTTGTTCACCCTCCGTAAGCAGAGGAATTATTTTGTGAAAACGATAAAAGGTATCCGGCCAGCCGTGGGTTAGCAATAAGGGGATGGAATTGCTTCCTTTTCCTTTTATATACTGAAAATGAATCTGAATCCCGTCAATGTCAGTTGTATATTGGGGATATTGATTCAGCTGGTCTTGATGTTTTTTCCAGTCGTATCCATTGATCCAGTAGTCTGTAATTTCCTTCAGGTACTTTTCGCTTGTTCCGAAGTGCCAGTCAGAACCTTCAGCTTCTCCGGGCCATCGGGTGTTTTGAATTCGGTTTTTCAGATCTGTAAGAACAGTCTCTGAAATGTTTACGGTAAATGGTTTCATATGATTTGAATTTGGTTGTATGAGTTGTATTATGGTTCTTAACAAATATAATTCTTTAATTGTTTTGTAAAGTCGTATTAATTAGATATTTATAAATTTTTATACTGCTGTTTTAAATTAAATAAGTAAATTTATCCTATTAAAATCTCTTTATAAATATCATCAGTATTTACCGGTAAGATTCTATAACCGGGCTTTATAAGGGTTCAGGCTCCTGGACTCCTTGTCATTTTATATTTACATAAAAACAAAACCAATGGTAATATTATATTACCGGCGTGTACAGTTTATAACATTAAAGAGATTCTTATGAAAACAAATACAATAGCCGTGATCGGCGGTACCGGAAAATCCGGAAAATATCTTGTTCGTCAGCTTTTGGAAAAAGGCTATTCCATTAAACTTTTGCTCAGAAATCCCGAGAATTTTAAATCAGAAAATTCTCTGATAGAAATTATGAAAGGGGATGCCAGAAATTATCGGTCCGTTCATGCTTTACTTAAAGATTCCAGCTGTGCCATCAGTACTTTAGGGCAGCCGGTTGGTGAAGATCCTATATTCAGTGATGCCACGGGAAATATTCTACAGGCGATGACCTTTCACGGTCTTAAAAGATATATTGTAACTACCGGATTGAATGTTAACACCCCTTTTGATAAAAAAAATATAAAGGTGAAACAGGCAACAGACTGGATGTATCAAAACTATCCGAAAACAACAAAAGACAAGCAGACAGAATATGAATTACTTACGACAACAGATCTGGACTGGACATTGGTAAGACTTCCTTTAATTATTCAGACCGATGAACATTTCAATGTGGAAACCAGTCTGGAAGATTGTAAGGGTGAAAATATCAGCGCAGCAGACCTGGCGGAATTTCTGATTTCACAAATTGAAGATACAACATACATCAGGGAAAGCCCCTTTTTGTATAATGTGCTTTAAGATCATTTAATAAGATTAAAAAAACAGAGAGTCAAATTTGACTCTCTGTTCATATTAATTTTCTAATTTTTCTTTGATATATTTGGCCGTATGCGACTTTTTATTGTCTGCCAGTTCTTCAGGTGTCCCGGCAAAAACTACTTCACCACCATATTTTCCGGCTTCAGGACCAATATCAATAATATAATCTGCAGATTTGATGATGTCCGGTTGATGTTCTATAACAATTACAGAATGCCCGAGATCAATCAGTGCCTGAAGAGATTTCAGTAATTTTTGGATATCATGGAAATGGAGTCCGGTTGAGGGTTCATCAAAGATAAATAAAGTCTTATCCGTTGTTACTCCTTTTACCAGGAAAGAAGCAAGTTTTACACGCTGTGCTTCACCTCCCGAAAGGGTAGAAGAGCTTTGCCCAAGCTGTAAATAACCTAAACCAACCTCCTGCAAAGGTCTTAATTTCGTAACAATTTTGTCTTCATGATTTTCTTTAAAAAACTCAAGAGCTTCATCCACCGTCATATGGAGGATATCAGAAATATTCTTCTCATCAAACTTTACTTCCAGAATTTCATTTTTGAAACGGGTTCCTTTACAGGTTTCACATTCCAGCTCGATATCAGCCATAAACTGCATAGAGACATTGATGACCCCTTCTCCTTTACACTCATCACATCTTCCACCATCTACGTTGAATGAGAAATGTTTCGGTTTATAGCCCATCATCTTAGACATCTTTTGTTTGGCAAAAAGATCTCTGATATCATCGTAAGCTTTAAGATAAGTAACAGGGTTTGAACGTGAAGATTTCCCGATAGGATTCTGATCGATGAGTTCAATATTCTTGA
Source organism: Chryseobacterium sp. LAM-KRS1 (assembly GCF_013184525.1). GTDB lineage: Bacteria > Bacteroidota > Bacteroidia > Flavobacteriales > Weeksellaceae > Chryseobacterium > Chryseobacterium proteolyticum. The sequence continues at coordinate 405,914 of NZ_JAAOIZ010000005.1, read as the reverse complement.
TCAGTTTTTTAGGAAATTCCACTGTATCGTAATCTCCTTTTTTTCCTCCCATTCCCAACTGTATCTGGATATCGTTTGTGAGAATTTCTTTCATTAGTGTAGATTTACCACTTCCGGAAACTCCTGAAATAACAACCAGGTTTTCCAAAGGAACATCTACATCAATATTTTTGAGATTATTTTGTCTGGCTCCTTTAATATGGATCCATTCTTTAGCTTTCCTTCTTTTCTCGGGAACTTTAATTTCCAGTCTGCCTGTTAAATATTGAGAGGTAAGGGTATCAGCATTTTTTAATTCTTTGTAATCCCCGGCAAAAACAAGTTCACCGCCCAGGTAACCGGCTTCAGGACCAATATCAATAATATAGTCTGCAGCTCTCATTACATCTTCATCGTGTTCAACAACGATAACGGTATTTCCCAAATCCCGCAGATTTTTTAAAACTCCGATTAAATTTTCAGTATCCCTGGAGTGTAACCCGATTGAAGGTTCATCCAGAATATAGATGGAACCTACTAATGAACTTCCCAAACTGGTAGCAAGGTTGATCCTCTGGCTTTCTCCTCCAGACAGCGTATTGGATGTTCTGTTAAGGGTAAGATATCCTAATCCCACCTTTAATAGGAATTCCAGACGGGTAGTGATCTCATAGAGAAGCCTTTTAGCTACTTCCTGATCATGTTCCGAAAGCTGTAAAGAATTGATTAAAGGGAAGAGCTCGTCAAGCGGTAATTCAATCGTAGACTGGATATTATGCCCGTCAACTTTTACCCAGCTTGTTTCTTCACGAAGCCTTAAACCTTCACAGGTTGGACAAAGTGTTTTACCCCGATAACGGGAAAGCATGACACGGTATTGGATCTTGTATAAATTTTCTTCAAGCATTTTGAAGAAATTATTGATCGATGGAAAACTGCTGCTACCATCTCCTTTCCATAAATAATTTTTTTGCTCCTTCGTAAGCTGATGATAAGGCTTATGGATAGGAAAGTCCCCCGCTTTTTTGATGAATGCTTTTTTCCATTCACTCATCGTTTCTCCTCTCCATGCCACAACAGCATCTTCATAAACGGAAAGGGTCTTGTTAGGAATTACAAGGTCTTCATCGATTCCTATTACTTTTCCATAACCTTCACAGGTAGGGCAAGCACCATAAGGATTATTAAAACTAAAAAAATGGACATTGGGCTCCAGGAATTCTATCCCGTCCATCTCAAATTTATTGGAAAACTCTCTAACTTTTCCTGTTTCAATATTTTTAAGCGAGCAATACCCTCTACCTTCGTAGAAAGCCATCTGAATAGAGTCTGCCAATCTTTGAAGAAAACTCTCATCTTCTTCATAAGCAAAACGGTCGATCACCAGATTAATGATCATTCCTTTTTCAGGAGTAAATCCAAAGCTTTCCAGATCTTCAATTCCTGCAACGTTATCATTAATCTCCAATCTCGTAAAACCGGCTAGCTTGAGGACATTTAAGTTCTCTGCAAAATTGTCAATATCATATTCCAGTGGAGCCGTTAAAAGAAAAGAAGAATCCTTCTTTGAAGATTTAATAAAATCCACGACATCTGTCACCGAATCTTTTTTTACCTCCTGTCCTGAAACCGGGGAAAATGTTTTCCCGATTCTGGCAAATAAAAGTTTAAGGTAATCATAAATTTCTGTGGAAGTTCCGACTGTTGAACGGGGGTTGGAAGAAATAACTTTTTGCTGGATAGCAATTGAAGGAGCGAGTCCTTTAATATCATCCACTTTTGGTTTTTCCAGTTTCCCTAAAAACTGTCGTGCATACGAACTTAAGCTTTCAACATATCTCCTTTGTCCCTCCGCATAAATTGTGTCAAAAGCGAGTGATGATTTTCCGCTTCCGGACACTCCTGTGATAACGATCAGTTTATTTTTCGGGATTAATACATCGATGTGCTTCAGGTTGTTAAGATGTGCATTTTTAACAAATACCTGCTTTTTTATATCTATTTCTGTAATTGATGCCATAGTAAAATTAAGACCAACAAAAATACGAATTTTTAACGGATTTTCTTCGTCTAATTATCGCTTTTACTATTCAAAAAATCTATTAAACAGACTGTTAATATTTACAAAATAAAAACATTGACCGGTCATTGCTTTGGTACTTTTTTGATAAAAAAACACTTATGTAAATACTTTAAACAGACCAATTGATTATTTCAATAATAAAATATTATTACTGTAGTGTATTAAACAATAAATTATGAAATGATAGCAATGAATCTGTTCATCAGTATTAATTATTAAACAAAGAAGGAAAGATGCAATATATTATTTAGCATGTTAAAGAAATTTTATGAATTTTTATGTTTTTTTAAGTTGCAGTATTGCTTCGTATTTTAAATTTATTTAACATTGCAGCGTATAAATGTATATAATAATGGTAAAGTTATTCAGAGACCTTGTTACACATTTAATGAGAAAAAGGTAATTACTTCCCCACACAAGATGCAGTCCACTGCATCTTTTTTTATTTATATCAATTAAAGTTTATGATAATAATCATTTGTAAGTGTTGTTTAAGTCGTCTAATTTTGGAAATCTTAAAAAAATCTTAAATTAAGGATATAATGAAAAAGCTGGGAGCCGTTTTTTTTCTGGGAGCTATTGTAATGGGACAAGCACAGGAAAGAGCATCAGATATTGAAACGATAGAAGTTCAGGGAAAATTTATAGCTACTCCCTATAAGAGTGCCAATCAGAATATCACCATAATTTCAAGAGAAGAGATCGCAAATGCTGCGGCCAAAAGTATTGATGAAATTCTCCAGATGGTTCCTGGAATGGATATCAGGAGAAGAGGTGCCAATGGTGTACAGAGTGATGTAGGATTTCGTGGAAGCTCATTTGAACAGATCCTTATACTATTAAACGGGATTCGGATGAATGATTCACAAACGGGGCACAATTCTTTAAATATTCCGGTGGATCTTGAAGATGTTGAGCGCATAGAAATTATTAAAGGTCCCGCAGCACGTAGATTTGGCCAAAATGCCTATGCGGGTGTCATCAATATCATCACCAAAACAATTTTAGGTAAAAAGGTAAAAATAAGTGCGGAAGGCGGAGATTATGAGACCTATGGTTTCGGGTTGAATGCCCAATTGGGAAATGAAAAGTTTTCCAACTCCCTGCAAGCTAATTCATCCACTTCCCAGGGGTATATGCATAATACGGATTATGAAATACGGAATGTGTTTTACCAGAGCAAATTAGGGATTAGAAATGGAGATATAAGGCTTCAGGCAGGTTTTTCAGAAAAGAAATTCGGAGCCAATGGATTTTATTCATCACCGAAGGCTACAGAGCAGTATGAGGAGATGCAGGCTTCCATTATCAGTTTAGCCCACCAGCAAACTTTTGGGAAACTGAAACTTAATTCTAATGTATATTGGAGAAGGGGACAGGATATGTATTTATATAACAGGCAAAATCCCGCTCTGTACAGGAACATGCATATCGGAAATAATGTTGGAGGAGAAGTTAATTCAAGTTATACATGGGGATTAGGAACGACAGGGGTTGGTGTCGAACTGAGAAAAGAGTTTATGGTGAGTAATAACCTTGGAGACAGAAACCGTTTTGTCACCCAGGTACTCTTTGAACATCACTTTTCATTGCTGGACAAAAAACTAAATATCAGTCCCGGAATTTCGTGGGCTAATTACTCTAAGGAAGGAAATTTCTTCTATCCCGGTCTGGATGTAGGTTATAATTTTGATTCCAATAACAAGGTCTATGCTAATGTAGCAAGAGTGCACAGGGTGCCAACATTTACAGATCTGTATTATATAAGTAAAACAGAGCAGGGAAACCCTGGTCTTTTGCCTGAGAATGCAGTTTCATCAGAAATGGGATACCAATATCAGAATAAAATATTACTGGCGAAAATCAGTGGTTTTATGCGCAGTTCAAAGAATTCTATTGATTGGGTAAAGAAATCCTTGGAGGACCCTGTATGGTATGCTCAAAATGTAGGAGAAATTGATACGAAAGGGGTTGAGATAGAATTTAATCACAGATTATTCCCTTGGGTAAAATATTCTTTGGGGTATACGTACCTGGATACCGAATTTAAACAGTCTAATGATTTTGTTTCAAGATATGTTCTCGATAATCTGAAACATCAGTTGGTTGCCAAACTTGAGACAAGTTTCCTGCAACATTTCACTAATGAATTAGTATACCGTTATAATGACAGAGTGAATCTTGGCAGCTATAATTTATTGGACGAAAAAATTAGTTTCGTTAAAAAGGATTTCTCAGTCTATGTTCTGATTAATAATGTTACGAATACGAAATATACCGAAACCTTTGGTGTTCAGATGCCTAACAGATGGTTTCATATAGGATTTACCTACAATATTAATATTAAGTAAAGTTAATATTAACGAGTGGTTAATTAATTTTATTTTTGCAAAAATTTTTTCAGATGAAACTTTTCTTAGGTTTAAGTTTGCTATGTAGCATGGCATTTATAAAGGCACAAGAGCATATTTCAAGCTTTAATGCTGTAACCCTCACCTATAAATTTCATCCAAAATTTTTCCTGTATGCAGAAGGTCAGCTTCGAGGAAATGAAGATTATACTTATCCCGATTATTACGAAATAAAAGGAGGGCTGGGATATAATCTCACAAAAAACCACAAACCGTTTATAGGTCTTGGAAGATATGTGAACTATAAATCCCAGAGCTTAAGCAGAGAGGAATTCAGGGTATGGCTCCAGGACGTTATCGACGTTAAGAAAGGGATTGTAAAATTTGAGAATCGTCTCCGCGCGGAAAAGAGCTGGTTTTACGAGCCTAAAACAGATAAAACATCTCAAAGGATGCGTTATCGTTACCGTTTGAATGTAAGCGTACCTCTAAATGCGAAAACAATCGAAAAAGGAACTGTTTTTGCCAATGCTTATGACGAAGTATTTTTTGTAAGTCCTATGAAACCTACATTTGCCCGAAACAGGGTTTACGGTGGATTCGGTTATCAGATTGACGAATATTTCGGTGTTTTATGTGGTTACCTCTGGCAAAGAGAATTCGATGCAACCGGAAACAAAAATCTTCATTTTATTTACTTAGCCCTGAACATTAATATCGATGGCACCGATCACCATACGAAAACTTATGAATTCCCGGGAGCGGATTAATATTTTTCGATCAGATAATGATATGCCTTAAGGTATTTATTAAATCTTTTGATGTCTTTAGGAGTAAGTTCCCTGTTTACTCTTCGTAAATCCATATTATCCCGCAGATCGTTTAATTTGACAGCTACAGCAAGGGGAGATCTTTCAGTTCGTTTTATGAAATCGTCATAGTCCTCTTCAGGATCGAACTTGGTAAGGCAACTAATGGCAAACAGGATATATTCCGGAAAGCCCTCATTTCGTAAAAAATCAAGACTAAACTCAGAAGGATGATCTTCTACGACATCATGCAATACCCCTACGATTTTTTCATCCATTGTTTTTCCGTACTCCATAACACGCATTACATGGGCAATATAGGGTGCATGGTATTTATCGGTCTGCCCTTTATGCGCTTTATCAGCAATCTTTATGGCTCTGTGTAAAAGTTCTTCTTTAGTCATTTTTTTTGAAAAGATTCTGTGCAAAAATAGAAAATGCCTTAAATAAATAAGACATTTCTTTTAATTATTTTAAAATATTTTATCCCTGTGTTTCGTCTTCTACAGATGCAATGGGAGCGTTGTTTTTTACCGATTCTATGCCGTTCTCCATACCATTTTCAGATTCATACATCTGGCTGGTTCCAATAATCTGGCCATTCCCTGCTTTTAGATTAAAATAAGACTTTTCATTAGAAGAAGTTTTTCTTTCAAATTTAGAGTCGTCTCTAGAATTGATTCTCACGGATTCTATGCCGTTTTCACATCCTGATTTGGAGCTGTATCCCTGGCTTGTTAAGATTACCTGGCCGTTTCCTGCTTTCAGGTTGAATTGATAATCCCCGTTTGTTCTTTTAGAAATAATAAATTTTCCCATAATTTATTTGTTTTATGATGATGTTTCGGTTATTTAAATGTAACAAAAATTTATAAAACAAAAAAGCACTTCAAAGATGAAGTGCTTTAACATCAAATTTATTTTAGAAAAGACTAATAATGTCCTTTTTCAATATAGTGTGCTGCAACTTTTTCAGTAAGAGCAACTATATTAGGATGATTAGTATATTTTGTAAATCTTCTTAATCCGGAAAGCATCATTCTTTGCTCATCTCCCTCAGCAAAAGAAACAATTCCTTCTTTAGCAGCAACGATGATTTTCTCAACTGCTTTGTAAAGGTTAAGCTGAGCCATAGCTGCTTCTACAGAATCAGGAGTAAAGTGCTTTTCAGCTCTTAAGATTGCAGATTCTGCCATGTAGATCTGATTAAGGATTTCTGAAGCATTTAGCAATAAGTGTTGCTGCTTTTCAATATCCATCATATATTTTTGAAGAGCAGCTCCGGAAACCATTAGGAATACTTTTTTAAGGTTTGCTATAATCGCTTTCTCCTCACTCATAAAGGCAGAATAATCCGGCACCTCAAATGAAGGGATACCCATTAATTCTTTACTGATTGCCATAGCAGGAGACAACAGGTCTAATTCACCCTTCATCGCTCTCTTGATCAGCATTCCTACTGCAAGTAATCTGTTGATCTCATTAGTACCTTCATAGATTCTTGAAATCCTTGAATCTCTCCAAGCTGCCTCCATAGGAGTTTCCTCCGAGAATCCCATACCTCCGTATACCTGAATTCCTTCGTCAGCTGTATGTTGCGCCAGGTCAGATACGAAAACTTTAAGAATTGAACACTCTACAGCAAATTCTTCAACACCCTTTAATTCTGCAGCCTGATGATCTAATCCTCCTGCTACCAGTTCGTCAATCTTATCCTGAATATCTTTAGCCGCTCTGTACGAACCTGCCTCACTTACAAATATTCCTGTTGCCATCTCAGCAAGCTTCTTTCTGATCGCTCCGAAAGTTGAAATAGAAACGCCAAACTGTTTTCTTTCGTTAGCATACTGGATAGAGTGGTTGGTAATTCTTCTCTGGGCATCAAGACAAGCTGCAGCTAATTTGATACGACCAACGTTCAATGCGTTCAAAGCAATTTTAAATCCGTTGTTTCTTTCACCCAAAAGGTTTTCAACAGGGATTTTCATATCGTTAAAGAAAACCTGACGGGTAGAGGATGCACGGATCCCTAATTTATGTTCCTCTTCTCCGAAAGTTAAACTTTCAGGGTTTTCAAGTTCAGAACGGTTGATTACAAAGCCTGTAATATTTTTATCATCATCGATCTTTGCAAACAGAGTGAAAGTATCGGCAAATCCAGCATTGGAAATCCACATCTTTTGTCCGTTGATGATATAATGTTTACCATCTTCAGATAATTTAGCTCTTGTTTTTCCTGAGTTGGCATCAGAACCTGCATCCGGCTCTGTTAAACAATAGGCTCCAAACTTAGTTCCTGTAGCCAGATCCGGAAGGTATTTTTTCTTTTGCTCTTCTGTACCGTAAAGAACAATTGGTAATGTTCCGATTCCGGTGTGCGCTCCGTATGCCGTAGCTAATGAACCGGTAACTCCCGAAATATAATCGCAGGCAAGCATGGTCGTTACAAAGCCCATTCCCAGTCCTCCATATTCTTCAGGAACAGCAATTCCAAGCATACCCATTTCACCAAGCTTACGCATTGTCTCTTCCGTGAATGCATAATCTTTCTTTTCGAAACGTTCCTTTTGCGGAACTACTTCTCTGTCAATAAATTCTTTCGCAGAATCACGAAGCATTTTTTGTTCCTCATTAAGTTCTTCAATAGAGAAGATCTCATTAGCAGGAATTTCTTTAATTAAAAACTCACCGCCTTTTCGTGTTTTATTAAGTGTATCACTCATTGTTTTTTATTTTTTTAGATTAATTATTTGTATTAAAGTATTCATGTAATATGTATTTATGAAGTTTCCTTCATCATGAATACTTTTTACGTCAATACATCAATACATTTTATAGAAGTTCAAAAATACTTGCTGCTCCTTGTCCGGTTCCCACGCACATTGAAACCATACCGTATTTATTTCCGCGTTTTCTCATTTCATCCAGAAGCTGTACAGTAAGCTTTGTTCCGGTACATCCAAGAGGGTGCCCCAGAGCGATTGCTCCTCCATTTACATTAAGGATATCAGGGTTTAGACCTAATTCTTTTTTGATGGCAACTGACTGGGAAGCGAAAGCTTCATTTAATTCAATTAATTCGATATCTTTTAATTCAAGGCCTGCTTGTTTTAGTGCTTTTGGAATAGCATAGATAGGTCCCATTCCCATGATTCTAGGCTCAAGTCCTGCAGCGGCATAGGCAACAAGCCTTGCTTCCGGCTGTAAACCTAACTCTTTTACCATTTCCTCACTCATAACCATTACGAAAGCAGCTCCGTCACTCATCTGAGAAGAGTTTCCGGCTGTTACGCTTCCTCCGTTGGCGAATACAGGTCTTAGTTTGGCCAAACCTTCTAAAGAAGTATCTTTTCTTGGTCCCTCATCAACAGAAAAATCAAACTTTTTGGTTTGCATCTTCTGATTTTCATCCAGGAAATTATATTCTACAGGAAGGGGAACAATCTGATTGGCAAACTTACCTTCAGCATTAGCCTTTAAAGCTTTCATATGAGATTCAAAAGCAAACTGATCCTGTTCTTCTCTTGTAATCTTATATTGTTTTGCCACTTCTTCCGCAGTATAACCCATTCCCCAATAATAGTCAGGGTTTGTTTTGGCAATATCAGTTTCCGGAACCGGCTTGTATCCTCCCATAGGAATATAAGACATTGATTCAGTACCACCGGCAATAATACAATCCGCCATTCCGGCCTGAATTTTAGCTGAAGCAATAGCAATTGCCTCACTTCCTGATGCACAATATCTGTTTACAGTTACACCCGGAACTTTATCCGTATTCAATCCCATCAAAGAGATCAGACGGGCTACGTTTAAGCCCTGCTCAGCTTCAGGCATTGCATTTCCTACGATAAGGTCATCAATCCTGTTTTTATCCAATTGCGGAAGCTCAGCCATTAATTTTTCAATTACTGTAGCCGCCATTACATCCGGACGTGTAAAGCGAAGGGAACCTTTAGGCGCTTTACCCACCGCTGTTCTGTATCCTTTTACTATATATGCTTGTTTCATTTTTTTGTATTTAAGTATTAATGTAAAATGTATTAATGATCTAAAATGTTTAAGTATTAAATTTTTGCTTCAATTTGGCCAGCATATTTTGAATATGTTTAATTTCTGAATAAATAATATCAAAATCATCATTTTTGAAAAACCCCAAATCATTAGCGATTAATATTTGTGTTTCGAATTCAAAGGATGATCCTAAGGCAACATTCAGGAAATGTGAAAACTGAGCATCTGTATCACGACCCGCACCTTCAGCAATATTTGAAGAAATTGAATAAAGACTTCTTCTTGATTGAGAGGTAAGTCCGAATATTTCATCTTGTGGAAAATCAAGCGTGGCCAGGTAAAAAATTTTACAAAGTTTCATTGATTTTGTCCAAACTTCTAGATCTCTGAAATTGTGCATCGTTAATACATTAATACTTTTTACATTTTACAGAAAATTCTAATTCCTAAGTGGTTTTCCGTTCTGCAACATGTACTGTATTCTTTCCAGGGTTTTTCTTTCTCCGCAAAGTTGAAGGAAAGTTTCTCTTTCAAGATTCAACAGGTATTGTTCGGTTACAACAGTTGGTTCGGAAAGATTTCCACCTACCATTACATTGGCCAGTTTATCTGCGATCTTCTTGTCGTGTTCAGAAATAAAGTTTCCGGTTAACATCTGGTCTGTTCCTACATAGAACATTCCCAATGCATCTTTTCCTAAAACTTTTACGCTTTGTTCAATAGGTTGTGTGTATCCTTGCTCTGCTAATAATTTTGCAATCTTTTTAGCCTCTGCAATTTGTCTGTTTTTACTTACGGAAACAATATCTTTTCCTTTTTCAAGGATTCCCATATCATAGGCTTCGTAGGCTGAAGTTGCTACTTTACCCATGGCAATGTTCATGAAAGCTTCGCGTAACCTGTTATTTTTTACATCATCGGTGTGAAATTCTCTTGAAGTTCTTAAAGTTAATTCTTTAGTACCACCACCACCAGGAATTACACCAACTCCGGTTTCTACCAGGCCGATATAAGTTTCCGCAGCAGCAACTACACGGTCAGCGTGCATGGTCATTTCGCAGCCGCCACCAAGAGTCATTCCATGAGGAGCCACTACGACAGGAATTGAAGAATAACGAACTCTCATCATTGATTTCTGGAAATAGGCTATAGCCATATTCAGATCATCCCAGTCCTGTTCAATAGCCATCATAAGGATCATAGCTAAATTGGCACCTACCGAGAAGTTGGTCCCCTGGTTACCGATTACAAGGCCATCGTATTCTTTTTCAGCCAAGTCGATCGCGCGGTTAAGTCCGTCAAGAACTTCTCCGCCAAGAGAGTTCATCTTGGAGCGGATCTCAAAATTGATAATTCCGTCTCCCAGATCTTCAATAGCTGAACCTGAATTGCTCCAAAGTGTTTTATTCTTTCTGATATTATCCAAAATAATGAAGGCATCCTGACCCGGGATATTGTTGTAATTTCCTGAGTTTTTGTCATAATAGATACTTTGACCTTCATCATTAACTTTATAGAATGTTTGTCCTTTTTCCGCCAATTCTTTAGCCCAATCGGAAACCTCATAGCCTGCATCTTTCGCAAGTTCAATACCTTTTTGAATACCTACGGCATCCCAGATCTCAAACGGACCGTTTTCCCATCCGAAACCAGCTCTCATGGCATCATCAATTTTATAGATGTCATCAGAAATTTCCGGAACTTTATGAGATACGTAAGCGAATAACGCACCCAAAGATTTTCTGTATAATTCTCCTGCTTTATCTTTTCCGCCGATTAAAACCTTGAATCTGTCGATAGGTTTATCAATGGTTTTAGTAAGCTCAAGGGTAGGGAAAGATGATTTTCCCTGAAGTTCATATTCTAAAGTATCCAGATTTAATCCGTGAATTTCAGATTTTCCATCCGCATTCTTCACTTTCTTGTAAAATCCTTGCTGTGTTTTAGAGCCTAACCATTTATTATCCATCATTTTCTGGATATAATTCGGAAGCGCAAACACATCATTAAAGTCATTGGCTTCTGAACCACTTTGGCGTACACCGTTAGCTACCATAACCAGAGTATCCAAACCTACCACATCTGCTGTTCTGAAGGTTGCTGATTTTGGACGGCCGATCACCGGTCCTGTTAATTTATCTACATCGGAAACGGTAAGACCTAACTTCTGTACATTATGTAAAAGATCCATCATGGAAAATACCCCGATTCTATTGGCAATGAATGCCGGTGTATCTTTTGCCAAAACGGTAGTTTTACCCAAGAACTTAGCTCCGTAGTTCATATAGAAATCAACGATCTCGGGATCCGTATCATTGGTTGGGATAATTTCCAAAAGAGGAAGATAACGTACCGGATTGAAGAAGTGGGTTCCTGCGAAATACTTCTTGAAGTCATCGCTTCTTCCTTCCGTTAATAAGTGGATAGGAATTCCCGATGTATTAGAAGAAATTAAAGTTCCTGGTTTTCTGAATTGTTCAATCTTTTCATAGACAGATTTTTTGATGTCCAGTCTTTCAACGACCACTTCAATAATCCAGTCTGTATTTTTTATTTTCTGTAAATCATCATCAAAATTTCCTACTTTGATTCTATCTGCAAATTTTGGAGAATAGAGTAGTGCAGGACTCGCTTTTTTAAGTTTTTCAAAGTTCTCTGCAGCAATTCTGTTTCTTACTGCTTTATCATCTTTGGTCAAACCTTTTTTTTGTTCTGCTTCAGTCAATTCAAAGGGAACAATATCTAAAAGCAAAACTTCCACACCAATATTGGCGAAGTGAGCTGCGATACCGCTTCCCATGATTCCTGAACCAAGAACCGTAACGTGTTTGATTCTTCTTTTCATCTGTAAACTATTTATTATTTATTTTTATTGGGTCAGACGTAACCTTTCGGTTGTATGTTAATTTATTTTCTGTTATTCAGATCGTTGGCAATTTTCATGATTTCATTCATTACTTCCTTAAAAATTTCCATTTTTTCCGGAGCAATTTTATCCATGACCCTTTTGTTGAAACTTAAGACCACTTCTTTTGAAAGATTTCTTGAGTTTAGCCCTTTGTCTGTAAGTTTTATGATAACCTCTCTTTTATCGGTAGTGGTTTTCTCCTTATAGATATAGCCGTTATCTTCCAGAAGTTTTATAATTCTTGTAAGAGAAGTAGGCTCAATGGCCATCTTGGGTCCCAAATTTGTGCTTCTTGTCCCTTCCTTAGGATCTATTTTAAGAAGCGTGAGCGCCTGAACGGCTGTAGAATCGTGCTCCTGGGCAAGTTCTGTGAACATTTTGGATACAGCAAGCCAGGTTTGTTTTAGAACCAGATCTACATTTTCTATTTTTTCTTTGTTGTTATCCATCATTTTTGGTAATAGGTTTTTATCAAATTTAGTAAATATTATGCATGCATAGTATTTATTAACGTTAAAATTTGTTAACAATCTGATAGTAAATCGATTAAATTGTATGATTAGCATAATACTATGCATGCATAGTATGTGAAATAAATAATAAAAAGTACGTATTAATGAATGTTTCTGATGGAATCAATGATTTCTTCGAATGATTCATATTGATGTTTTGTGTTATGGTAATAAATTACCCAAAACTTGTTTTGAAACTCAAATTTAAAAGATGAGAGGTCTTTTTGAAAGTTTTTTTGAAGCAGTGAATACAGCATCTCCTTATAAATCGGAGGGGCAGAAATTTCCGGTGCGACAAAACTTTCGTTAACCTGAAATAAAGAAACGTTGGTCAGTTCATCATGTTGGAGGAGGATATCTTCAACAATCCCTGAATACAAATGATTGTCTTTTACGTACCATATCTTATCAGCAAATTCTTTTGCCAGCCGCCAGTCATGGGAAGAAAAAAGGATAAGTTTGTTTTGTTCCTTTGCCAGCTTGCGTAATGTTTTAAGGATGATAATCTTATTTTTTTCATCAAGATGGGTGGTAGGCTCATCCAGAATAATAATAGGGGAGTTTTGTGTTAAAGCACGTCCAATAAATGCTTTCTGAAGATTTCCATCAGAGAGATTTTTCAGGAGTATATCCTTATACTGATTCAAATTCAGTTCACTGATGATATGTGAAACTTCATCTCTGTCCTCTTTTTTTAACTCAAAATAATATGGATAATAAATGTATTTTCCTAACGAAATAAGATCTTCCACCGTATAGTTTTGTGGAATAACCGACTTAGAAAAAACAATGGCAATATTCTCTGCAATTTCTTTAACAGACAGTTTCTTTATATTCTTACCATTTATTAAAATTTCTCCCTGTAATAGTGGTATCTGATGTAAAATTGATTTAATCAGAGTGGTTTTTCCTACACCATTGTTTCCAATCAACAAGCATACGTCTCCTAAATTCAAATGGGTATTAGTATTTGAAATCAGGGTCGTATTATAACCAATATGGGCTTGTTTGATTTGTAGATGCATTTTTTGTTTTTGGTATTTGTAAAGAAGCAATGAAATTTATCTATATCCAGTTTTCTTGCGTCTTAAAAATATACAGTATTTATCTTAATTTTTGTGTCTTTTGCAATTAACGAATTAAACTTTATTCTGCTTCAAAAGCATCATAAGGATAACGGGGATTCCAAAAATAGAACTTATCACATTCAACGGAATCTGACTTTTCTCTGCAATAATTGAAAACAGTAACATCATCAGCATTCCCAGCATCATGTTCAAGATCCACTGCTGCCATAGTTTTGCAGGATTGTAAATAAGTCTGCAAAAATGAGGAACAATAATGCCTATAAACAAAATAGGCCCCAAAAATGCCGTTATAGATGCTGATAGGAGCGAAGCGGCTATGATGATGAACAGCTTTAAATGATGCAAGTTTACTCCAAGGCTCTGTGCATAGGAGCTTCCCAAGGAATTTCCAATTAATGGTTTAATGGTTTTAAAAGACATATATAAGCCGACAATGACCAAAACAGACAATACAAGGATCTGGTTTCTGGTGACCATATTATTTGCGCCGAAAGACCATAGGATATAATTTTTCAGACTTTGATTTTCTGCATACAACTGAAGTAAAGAAACAATTGCTCCGGCCAGTGCGGAAACTAAAAACCCAAAGATAATAAGATAAGATTTGTCCTGAAATTTCTTAGAAATGGATAAAAGTACGATCATCAGGAAGAAACTGCCGATAATCGCTGATAAGCTCAGGAAACTGTTCTGGAGATAATCCGGAAGCAGAATATCATGTGAAAAGAAAATATAAAATGAAACAGATAAACTAGCTACGGAGGTAATACCTAATATATCCGGCCCTGCTAATGGATTCTGGAAATATTCCTGCATCAGAAACCCTGAAGTGGGAATGGAAATTCCGGCTAAAAGCATTACCAAAACCCTGTTGATACGAATGTCTGCAATCTGGCCGTTGGCTGAGCTATAAAAAAAATCCTTTAGGTTTAAACTTAAAAATCCTGTATTCAGATTAATAACCGCAGCTAGAATAATAGCGATTATAAATAAAAAACACAGGATTTTGAATTTTTTTGACATTTTCAGAAATGATTCTGTACAATTTATTTTAAGAATGAATCGATCTTAGAGTTTAAAAGTTCTTCATTCATCATTCCAAGATATTCATCAGTTTTCGCTCCTTTTCTCATATAAGTAAAAGGGATAGAACCACCGTCCCATTTTTTAAAATTTTTCGGAAAGAAATTCTCATCAAGCTTTTGGCCATCCAGTAAGATTATGTTTTTTGCAAGATCATTTTTTTCTGCAAAATCTTTAACTGCAGTACTCCAATCAGACTTTTTATCCAGATTAACAAAAGTAAACTTTACAGGTTTTCCTTTCAGTTCTTCCATTTTTTTTCTGAAATGTGGAATTTCCTGAATACATGGCCCACACCAAGTGGCAAAGAAATTAGTAACATACAGTGTGTCATTATTTTTTGCCAGATAGTCTCCAATATTTTCGGGAGAAATTTCTTTTGAAATATAAGCCGTGTGATCAGCAGAAGTAGTATTTTCTGCAACAGCTACTGAATCCTGGGATATCCCTTTGTCATCAGTTTTTGAACTTTCTTTTTTACAACTGGTCAGAGCAAATATAACTAGGGTTGATAAAATGATCTTCTTCATAATTATTTTAGTATTTTTGATTTTGAAGTATGGAACAACAAATCTATAAAGGGAAACTCACAACGTTTCATTTGTTAAAAATAGCGAAAAAGGAAGAACTGACCAAAAATACTTTCTCCCTGGAATTTGAGATTCCCGGGAATTTACAGAAGAATTTTGAATTTGAAGCGGGTCAGTTTGTCAGTATTAAATTTCAGTCCCATGGAAAAGATATCATCAATGATTATTCAATGACATCGGCTCCTTACGAGAAAAAAATTAGCCTGGGCATAAAAGTAAATTCTCCTGTAGGAGCAACAGCAGAACTGTTTAAAAATTATAAGGTTGGAGATGAACTATTGGTAAGTGAACCGGGAGGTCGATTTACTTTAATATCTAAACCCAGTGAATTCAGAACGATAGTCGGTTTTGCTGCAGGAATCGGGATAACCCCTGTGTTAAGTCATTTCAAAAATATTCTTCATAATGAGCCCAGAACGCGACTGTTTTTGTTTTTTGGAAATAAAAATTCTGACGAATTAATCTACCGGGATCTTTTGGATAATCTGGCCAGAACTTATGGGGACAGATTACAGATATTTTATTTCTTTTCGCAGGAAAAAACACCGGATCAGCTTTTTTATGGAAGGCTAGATGCGAAAAAGTTAAACCTGATTATCAATCAGATTTTGCACCTTGATGATACAGACGAAGAATCCACCATCTGGGATGCAGTAGATGAAGTTCTGATCTGTGGAAAAGGGGAGATGATAAAAACACTGGCCAATGCCTGCTACCATCATGGAATCCCGAAAAAAAATATTCATTTTGAACTTTTTGAAGAGTTTAATGATGATATTTATCCTATAGAAAAAGAGTTTCCGTTGATTGAAAATGTGGAAATCGATTTTAAAATATTGGGAAAAGACTACAGTACCCATCTTCCGGATAACAAGGATAAAATTCTGCAGCAATTGCTGGTTCAGAAATTTCCTGTTCCTTATTCCTGTAAATCCGGAATTTGCGGAAGTTGTGAATGTTATTTGGAAGAAGGAGAAGTTGAATTGCTAGAGAATGAATATTTAACGGAAAAAGAAGAGTTGCAGGGGAAAATATTAGCATGCATGTCTATAGCAAAAACAAAGAAAATAAAGCTTAACTTTGATCTCATTTGAGAGCTGTAAAAAACATATTCAATCTTATTCTCACATCAATAGAAATTGGAATTCTAGTGATATGTTTGGCTAATGCCTGGGTGTTTGCCCTTACTAATGGGAGGACCTATACCAAAATATCAAAGATACCACCTCGTGAGGTCGCTCTGGTTTTAGGTACTTCACCTAAGATGAGATCCGGACTATCCAATCCTTATTTTACGAAAAGAATGGATGCTACTGCTTTATTGTATCATCATGGAAAAATCCGTAAAATAATTGTAAGCGGTGAAAAAAGCAAAGGTTATAATGAACCGGCTGCGATGAAAAATTATCTTGTTTATCAGGAAGGAGTTCCTGAAGAAATCATTATTGAAGATCCGAAAGGCTTCAACACATATAAGAGTATTTTACGTTGTAAGGATGTGTACAAAAAAAGTAATGTTATTATAGTATCTCAGGGATTTCATAACCTTCGGGCCCTATTTTTCGCAAGAAACAATAATATGAATGCACTGGGATTTGATGCACAGGATGTAAATAAACCCGAAAGCTACTACAGAAATCAGTTCAGGGAGATTTTCGCAAGAATGATCGCTGTAGTCTATTTCCTGTTGGGAATTTCTCCTGATTAGAAAGGATATCCAAACGCTACATTCAATGTAGGTTTAAAAGGCTGGAAATCTTTGAATCTCCATCGGTCACCAGTAGGTTTATTAGGATCATAGATTTTATATGCAAAATCAAGCCTTAAAGTGATGTATGCAATATTTACCCTTAATCCGAATCCACTACCGATACCCACCTGGCCTAAAAATTTATTGAATTTAAACTCATCACCATATCCATCATTATAATCCCTGAGACTCCAGGTATTCCCAATATCGGTAAACAGCGCCCCTTCATACATATCGTTGAAAGGGAGACGATATTCAATATTTGTAGTAAGCTTTAAATTATCTGTCATATAAGTACGAACTCTTTCATCAATCTGAGAGTCAGCAGGACCTAAGCCTCCAAATGCAACCCACGCCCGGATATCATTGGATCCTCCGTTGAAATAAGACCTGATAACCGGCATCGATGAAGAGTTTCCGTAAGGTATTCCTACTCCTACGAACTGACGAAGTACTAAAGTCTGATTTCCGTTAAACTTAAAGTACTTTCTTACGTCGATATCAAATTTTACAAACTGTGCATAAGGCACTCCAAAAATTGTTCTTTGAGGACTTGTGATTACACCTCCGCCATCATTTCTTTTTTGATTAAAAATGCTTAATATATTACCAGCCAACTCTACCTTTCCATTAAAGTAGAAAGCGTTAGGATAATCCTTCTTACCGATTTCGTTATACACATAATTATAGATCATGGAAGAAATCAGAACATCCTGGGTTTGCCTGTCTTTATTGACAAGAATTCCTGTAAATGCAGTAAAAAGATCCGCACCTGCCTGATCTAAAGAATTACGGTAGGCATTATCAGTGACAATCTGTTGAGATACTTCATCTACTGAAAGCTGTCCGGATAAAAGCTTGGCTTTCGTTGCTGCACCTTGCGGGCTGTTTTGAAAGTAATTCTCGAATATTTCATCTTTTAGATCACGATCGTTTGTAAAGTAATCATAATAAGCCGATTTATTTTTTGTTAAACTTAACTGTGTATTAAAAAGGGTCAGCCTATGGGATACTTTATCATTAACCGTAGCGAGATAATTAAGGCCGGTATTGAAGTTAACTCTTCCTAAACCGATATTATTTTGTACAGTAGCCCCCAGAACAATTGATGATGTAGGGCTGTATCTTTTAGGAATCAATTTATAATAATCAAAAGGCAGTAAAAGTCTTGGGAAATTCAGGGAAGCCTGTGCTGATAATTCATAGGCTAATATCCGCTGACTGATATCTTTGGTGCTTCTGATAGAACCAAAAGTACCCGCCAGACTTGTCGAAAGGTTTTCTGCTCCTCTAAAAACATTTCGGGTAGTAAGGTCTATGGAGGGAGAAATCCCAAGATTTAATAACTGCGAATAATTGATATCCGTTCCTACTTTTAATTCATATTTCGGAAGCGGTTTAAGTATATATAATACATCAATAATACTATCATTCGGAGAGCCTTCACCTCCGTGTCTTAAGGAATCTTTTGCTTTCAGAATGCTAAAGTTATTCATAGACAGGAGATTCCTTTTGGTAAGGTCAAGCTTTTTCTGATCATAAATCTGTTTGTTTCCAACTATGATATTTCTCCATACAGAACGGGTTGTGTATTTATTATCAACCTTATGGAACCGTATTCCTCTTAAGCTGTCTTTGGTTGTATTTTTACGGTATTCTGATGCTTCATTAACGATCGCTACGTCTATATTACCAATAGTTGCCCTTTTATAAGGAGTATCAATGGAATCTTTATGAATTTCAAGGGTCAGAGGAACCTGTTTTCTGCTTTTTAGTGAATCGGCGACAAAATAAATTTCATCATTGGCACTATTGAATCTGTAATACCCATAATCCCTCATGATTTCATTAAGTCTGGTAACTTCTTTTTCAAGAACCGTTTGATCAAGTACCTGTCCGGATCTGATGAGGGTTCCGTTAATTTTCTGCTGGTAAAGATTATGGAGAACCGGATCCGGAATATTGTAATAATATTCTTTAATATAAGTAGGATCATTATGCGTAATGAAATACGTAACAGCCGCTTTTTTTGCTGCAGAATCTATTTTGGTTTTAAACTTTACTTCTGCATCCCAGTACCCTTTGTAGGTAAGTCGTTTTTCAATGGATTCGGCTCCTTTTTCCACTTTTGTTTGATCCAGGATAACAGGAGGTGAACCCCAGTTGTGGTATAACCTGTCTAATAAAAGGCTTTTTCCCACACTACTTTTCATATTGTATTTAATGAAGAGCGAATCCCTGAGCTTTTGCGTTCGCATTTCGCTAGGGTAGGTCATGTATTCATTAAGAATAGTGTCATATTTAGGATTGGCGGCGTTGTACAATAATAAGCCTAAAGGCATAAAAAGGAATTGCTTCTTATTGGGTTTTTGCTGAACATAACCCTTTAGCTCTCCATCAAATGGTTCTTTTTTATCAGTAAAAGTGAATGTGTTCTTCGTAAGCAAATATTCGCCATCGGGAACTTTCTTTGTGGTGCTACAAGCATAAAGAAGAGTAACAAATGTTGCAAATGATATAATTTTATAATATTTTTGAGGAGAATTCTTATAATGCTTACAGCTCATACAATAAAAATTTTACAGTCTTTAGATAAAAAGAAGTTCCGACAAAAATACAATTTGTTTTTGGTTGAGGGTAATAAAATCATTTGTGAACTTCCCAATTCTAACTTTAAAATTAAAGAAATATTATCTACAGATCCAGAGAAAATTAAATTTTCTGACGTTCCTATTATCCATATATCTGAAAATGAGCTGAAAAAGATCAGTTTTCTTAAAACACCTAAAGATTCCGTTGCCGTTTGCTATATGAATTCTGAGAAAAAGATGGCAGACCCGGATATACAGATTGTATTGGATGGGATTCAGGATCCCGGAAATCTGGGAACTATAATCCGTTTAGCCGATTGGTTTGGGATAGAACAAATTATTTGCAGTGAAGATACAGTGGATTTTTATAATCCCAAAGTGATTCAGGCAAGTATGGGATCTTTTACAAGAGTGAACATGGTGTACTGTAATCTTACCGATTATCTTTCGAATACGGAGAATGTTAATATAGGAACCGATATGGAGGGAGAAAATATATACCAATTCGAGAAGCCTAAGAAACTAAACCTGATTTTAGGAAATGAAGGAAATGGAATGCGACCGGAAACGGAAAAGTTGCTTCATAAAAGTGTTAGTATTCCTAGGTTTGGTACATCTCAGTCAACGGAAAGTCTTAATGTATCTATGGCAGCCGGAATTATATTGGGACAATTGTTTTCTAAATAGATTCCAAAAGTCAGAGGTTAGCTGGATTAAATTTTAAAGATAACCTTTAGCTAACTTCTAACCTCTGGTTTGTTATTTTTATATTAATTGCTCCATGCTGGACACACTTTTATTTTTCTGATAACTTTCAAGCTTTTTTCTGACAAATTTTAATGCAATTGGCGCAAGATAAATCATAGCCACACCAAGCAGTTTCT
Organism: Chryseobacterium sp. LAM-KRS1; assembly: GCF_013184525.1. Lineage (GTDB taxonomy): Bacteria > Bacteroidota > Bacteroidia > Flavobacteriales > Weeksellaceae > Chryseobacterium > Chryseobacterium proteolyticum. Next base: position 385,272 of record NZ_JAAOIZ010000005.1, on the reverse strand, counting down.
TTTTCCAATTAGAACTACGCATATTTTTCTTTGCATAGTTTCCAACAAGAGCAGTAGCACCTAACCTGATGATACCATCCAGTGCATTACCCTTGAGCGCTGAGCTTGCAATACCCATTGCTGTATTTTTGCTGATAAACATATCTTTCACCTCAGAAGTAAGCTGTTTGGCAATCACATCCTTTCTCAGGACTATTTTTTCATCACCGTCTTCATCTACTTTTTCCTGAAGATATTGATCCGTTAAACCATTGGTAAATGCGCTTAAACTTTCTTTTGTATTCTTGAATGTAAGAAGGTTTTCCAAATCATCAAGTTCTGCCTTCAGTAACTTCTTCTTTATTCTTAATTCTTTCAGACTTTCATAGTTTCTGCTCATAGTTTTAATGATTTAAAAATTTAATAACCTGGTCCGCTACGGTATTTACAATTCTCTTTTTAAACAGAACAACAAGAATCATTATCAATAAGTAAAATGCAGCTACAATAAGGAATCCGTAGGAGTAGTTGTCCAACGCTTTACCGATAAGAAATGCAATTCCAAAGTTGAAAAGAATAATAAAAAAAGCAAAAGCAACAAGCAATACGACCAGATAGGTAATCATACCTGCGGAGAGTGATGACTTTTCGGTAGCTTCTATTTTAAGTAGATCTATTCTCTTAGATGCATATTCTTTAAGAGTTTCTATCATCTGTTTTTCTTTAAAGTTACAAAAAAAGGAACTTTAATGCAAAAAGTCCCTTTCATAATTTAAAAATTAATTGAAATTATTACTATTTAAGATCGTTTAATTCTGCTTCTACATCTTTTACTACATCTGTAGTTTTAGAAACAATCTGATCTTTATATTTATCGTATCCATCTTTTACGGTATGAGCAACACTGTTTGCTGTTTCTTTAAAAGTAGAAGATATATTGTCATACTGATCTTTTACTCTTTCAGAAACTTCTCCGTATTTTGTTTTAGCCTGATCTTTAAGATCGTTAGCTTTTGTTTTAATCTTTTTTCTCGTTTCTTTTCCTTCTTCCGGCGCATAAAGCATTCCAAGTACTACACCTGCTGCTGCTCCAGCTAGAAGTCCCGCTAATATACCTGCTGTATTGTTTCCTTTTCTAGACATTTTTCGTTTTTTTTAATAGTTAAATAATATTAGTTTTTACTTTTGTTAAATATTACAATTAATATACCAAATGAGCCTATGGTCCTATTAAAAATTGTTAAATCTTTTGGATATAAGACAGTATGGCTTCGATGGTTTCTTCTTTAGAAAGTTCGGTATTGTCAATAACAATGGCATCTTCAGCTTGTCTTAACGGAGCGATTTCTCTTTCACTGTCAATTTTGTCTCTTTCGATAAGATTTTCTTTTACCTGCTGCTCGTTTGCTTCGATATTTAAACTCAAAAGTTCGTTGTATCTTCTTTTGGTTCTTTCATCGATGCTTGCCGTAAGGAAGAACTTAAAATCAGCATTGGGAAGAACTACGGTCCCGATATCACGGCCGTCCATTATAATACCTCCTTTTTCTGCGAGGGAACGCTGGGATTGTAATAAGAAATCCCTTACTTCCTTTTGTTTAGCTACAAGGCTTACATTGTCAGAAACTTCATTAGTTCGGATCTCCTTTGAGATATCATTATGGTTCAGATAAAGAACCAGTTCACCTTCATCATTTTTAAATTCAAGCTGGATCTGATCTAATGATGAGAAAAGCCGATTAAGGTCAATAGAACCTTTTTCGTCCTTACAATTTTGCAGGGCAAACCAGGTAACTCCTCTATAAAGCGCTCCGGTATCCAGGTGAATAAGTCCTAATTTATCGGCAATGACCTTTGATATTGAACTTTTTCCGGTAGAGGAGTATCCATCGATAGCTATTACAGGTTTTTTCATACTGCAAAGTTCAAGATTTTTTTTAAAAAATCAAGGAAATGGAAAATTAAATATTGAAAAAGTTTAATAGCGATGCCCGCTAAGGTCCATAGATATTCCTATTTGATTCACATTGGAAGAGTTATGGTATCTTACATGAGCGTAATCTACACGGAATCTTGAAATTTTAATTCCAAATCCTCCTGATAGTCCAGAGAAATTTCTTTGGTCAGCTACAGCCAGTTCATTTCCTCTTTTCACATTATATCCTAATCTGATATTAAAGTTTTTTTCCGGAAATAATTCTGCTCCAATAGAAAAGTGATCTGCAATTTTTCTTCCCACATTCACTTCCTGACCGTCTACGTTAAACGGAGATGAAATATCGAATTGTTGTAAATCATGGGCCGTAATTGTAATGGCAAGTGGAATAGCCTTTAAGATTCTCGTATATCCCAGATCAATACGAAACGGAAGGTTCTCACGGGTGCCATTAAAAGATTTGAACTGATATCCGAAATTTCTTGCGACAAGAGAGAGAACTTCTTTGTTTTTTTTATTATGGTAAGTAATTCCGGCAGTTCCTGAAATAGCAGAAGAAGTATAGGTATCTATTTTTGAAGTAATAAAATTAATTCCTCCTCCAATGGTCCAGTCTTCTTCAAACTGATAGGCGTAACCAGCTCCGATGGCAACATCAGATGCGTTGAATTGTCCATTTTCAAAACCACTTTCATCAGTCCTTGGAATATCACCATAACTCATATATCTGGCGTTGATTGTAGCCATGTGGCCATTATCAAAATCTTTAGCAAAAGCAATCGTTCCGTATTTGGAATCCGCAAGATATGCTGCTCCGTTCACAGAAAGTTGTTTGTCTGAATCTTTATTAAGTAAGGCCGGATTTGCTATAGCAAAGGAAACATCATAATCTCTTATAGTAATTGCATCGCCACCTAATGCAGCCTGTCTGGCAGATACGGGAATGTTTAAGAAAGGATAAACATTTGTTCCCGTTTGTGCATAAGAAACAATTCCTGACAGAAATAATGAAAGAATGATAATTTTCTTCAATTCAATTTATAATTATTGCAAAAATAATCCTTTTTTGTAGTTGTCAAAATATTTCTAACATTATTTACAGCTAAATATTTTTCTTTTTTCAATATTTTTAATGATTATATTTGCAAAATCAAATTTCAGGGATATAAACCCTATTTAAAATTTATTAAAAATTAAAGATGAAATATAAAAGAATCCTTCTAAAACTTAGTGGTGAAGCCTTAATGGGGAACAGACAATATGGTATTGACAATGACAGACTTCAGGAATATGCTGTTGAAATAAGAAAAGTAGTAGATAAAGGTTGTGAAGTTGCCATTGTAATTGGAGGAGGAAATATATTCCGTGGGGTAGCAGGTGCTGCAAAGGGAATGGACAGAGTTCAGGGCGATTATATGGGTATGCTTGCAACAGTGATTAATGGAATGGCTTTGCAAGGTGCTTTGGAAGACGCCGGTATTAAAACCAGACTTCAATCTGCTATAGAAATGGACAAGGTAGCTGAACCATTCATTAAAAGACGTGCAGTAAGACATTTGGAAAAAGGAAGAGTGGTTATTTTCGGAGCAGGAACCGGAAACCCTTATTTTACAACTGATACTGCAGCTACATTAAGAGCCATTGAAATTGGTGCTGATGTTATTTTAAAAGGAACAAGGGTAGATGGAATTTATGACAGTGATCCTGAAAAAAATGCGGACGCTGTAAAATATAATTCTTTATCTTTCGATGAAGTTTTCGAAAAGAATCTTAAAGTAATGGATATGACTGCATTTACTTTAAGTCACGAAAATAAACTTCCTATCATCGTATTCGACATGAATAAAGAGGGGAATTTAGTAAAGATTGTAGACGGAGAAAACGTTGGTACTTTAGTGGATTTATAGTCAGTAAAGTAAATAGATAAAGAGATTTAAAAATTATTTATTGTTGATCACATACCACTGAGGTAAAGATCATCGTTTATAAATGTGTAATTTATCAAATTTTAAATATATAATGGAAGAATTAGATCTAATAGTAGAGTCTGTAAAACAGGACATGGAAGCGGCTATTAAGCACCTTGAACATGTATTTCAAAGAATTAGAGCCGGACGTGCTTCTACTTCAATGGTTCAGGATGTGATGGTTGAATATTACGGAGCTCCAACTCCGATCAACCAGGTTGCTAATGTTTCGGTTCCTGATGCAATGACGATTTCTATTCAACCTTGGGACAGAACAGCAATCAATGCTATTGAAAAAGCTATTATTAATTCAAACTTAGGTTTTGCACCTTCTAACAACGGGGAGAATATTATTTTGAATGTTCCACCTTTAACAGAAGAGAGAAGAAGAGATTTGGCAAAACAAGCTAAAGGAGAAACCGAACAGACAAAGATTGTCGTAAGAAATGCAAGACAGGACGGTTTGAAAGAACTTAAAAAACTTGAAGGTGTTTCTGAAGACGTTATTAAAGGCGTTGAAGAGGACATCCAGGCACTTACTGATAAGTATGTGAAAGCTTGTGATGACCACCTTAAAACAAAAGAAGCTGAAATTATGAAAGTGTAACTTTCGCTTTAGAACATATAACATATACTAAAACAGGCCTCATAATGAGGCCTGTTTTTTTATTGTCAATAAGGTTGAAGGTATTTCTACTATCTGAAAATAAAATCATTAGAATGATTTGGAAACGGGAGCCTTTCCCTTTTAAAAACGCTCCGGAATTCCGGAGCGTTTTGTTATTGATATCTTTTATGTTCTTTGTTTTTAGAAAACCTTTTGGTAATAGGTTTGAGAAATGCCTTGTATTTTTCAGCGTCAAAGAGTTGCGAATCCGTTAATGCTTTATAGGTCATAATCACTCCAAACGGGAACAGTATAATATTAGGGAGCCATGCTGCCAGATATGGATTTAATGTTCCTGCCCAGGCAAGGTTTTCCATTCCCACATTAATCACATAGAAAATAATAAATATAACGATGGCAATAATTACGGGAACTCCCATTCCTCCTTTTCTGATAATGGAACCCAAACTGGCACCGATAAGGAAGAATATGATACAGGTAAATGAATAGGAGAGTATTCTTTGCTGATAAATAACAACTTTACTGAAATACTTAACATTGGGTTTGAAATCATTGGCTTTACCGTCTAGGGTGGTTTTCAGATTATCCAATCTCGTATAGGCATTGTAGATAATCTCCATCTTCCTGTTTCCTTTTACCGTATCCAGTTTTAGTTGTTGTTTAACCGGAGCTTTGGATTTATTGTTTTTATCCATATAGCTGACGGTGGAGTTGGTCTGGTTCAAAACATCGTCCGTGACGGTGGAAAAGAATCTTTCGTTGTCTTTTTTATTAAGATCAATAGTTTTATTAAGCTGATTGAATGTCTGAAAACGGTAATCATCGGTGATCTGCTCTTCTTCGATTGCTTTATTGATGAGCTCGCTAATGTCAAAATGCGAAACAAGAGTATCAAATTTAATAGCCTGATCCGGTTGCTTTAATCTCACATTTTCACCTTTCCCTGCAAAATTATCTTCAAACACATAGCCCTTATAAAGCTCAAGTTTTAAGTAATGGTTGTTAGCTGCGGGAATAAATTTCCCTTTTTCAGCGACAATAGACTGCTGGTTTTCGAATGTGCTAGCTTTTCTGTGAACAAAAACACCTTCAATACTATTGTCTTCGTGGATTTTATCAAACTTCACCATATAACCGGGTATCTGATCAATAAACTGCCCTGGAGTAAAGTTAAGAGCGGGTTTTGTCTGAGCAATATTGAAAAGCATATTTTTCGCTTTTCTTTGAAAATCCGGGATAATATTATTAGAGAAAAAGAACAGCATTATAGATAATATGGTGGTGACCCCAAAAAGAGGAACCATAACCCTGGTTAATGAGATTCCGGCGGCTTTCATAGCTGCAAGCTCGTAACGCTCCCCAAACTCACCAAAAGACATGATACTTGCTAAAAGGATCGTAAGAGGCAAAACCATACTGATAACACTTACCCCCAAATAAAAAAGGAGCTTAATAATTTGCCAGTAGCTTAATCCCTTTCCCATAAACTGCCCTAACTGAACCCAGATAATGTTTACAATAAATATGAAAAACAATACACTGAATATAAAGAAAAATGGTCCGAAAAAGGTTTTTATGATATATCGGTCTAGTATTTTTAACATTCGCCAAAATTAATGAAAAAGCCACAAAGTTTACTTTGTGACTTTATAAATTATTACTTTTTTAATTACAATTCTGTAATAACGTAATTTTTAAATTTATTCTTATCGAAAACAAACATGTTAGGATCTAATTCCTGGTTCTCCTTGTATTCCTTTATGGCAATTACTGCAACATCTTTGTTGCTTCCATGCTGTTCAAGTTTCACCATCTGTTTCTTAGCTGAATCTACAAACAGATAAACATAGCTTAATCCATTAGGCTTAACCGGAGTAAGCTTGATCAGATCAGCACTTACACCATTGACCACTTTCTTTCCTCCATATGCTACATTGTAATCATTTCTGTAGGTAGAAAGGTAATTGATAGGGGAGAACATGGTACTGCTTCCGTTAGGTTTGGCAATCGTTACTTCCATGTCGTCAGCATTAATATTGTAGATCTTGCTACCATCGAAAATCTGTTCTGTATCCATGATTTTCAATTTATATTTATCACCTGATGAGTAATAGATTCCAGGCTCTGTTTTAGCAACCTTGCCATTGACACCGCTTCCAAAAGAAAATTTAAAATAGGTATTCTTTTTAGAATTATAATTGGAGGTGATATCATCCAATATCTTTTTAGCTTTTGCATCTATTTTCTGTGCATTGGATAATCCAACAGCTCCTACCACAAATCCTCCTAATATAATTTTCGAAACTATGTTTTTCATTTTTTTATTTTAATATTCTTTAGACATTTTTCCACTTCAAAAGTTAAACATTATGGCATGTTTTCCTTTATTTACGCAAATCTTCCAAAAACTGTTCCAAAGAATGAAGGTCGCTAATAATCACTTCCCTTGCTTTAGCGCCATTAAAGCCTCCTACAATACCACTAGCCTCCAGCTGGTCCATAATTCTTCCCGCTCTGTTATATCCTAATTTAAGCTGTCTCTGAAGCATGGAAGTAGATCCCTGCTGAGTAGAAACAATAATTCTGGCTGCTTCTTCAAACAGTGCATCTTTTTCGTTAGGATCGAAAGAACCTACTGAACTTGTTGCATCTTCAGAAACGTATTCAGGAAGAAGAAACGCAGAAGCATATCCTTTTTGCTCGCCAATAAATTCTGCAATTCTTTCCACTTCAGGCGTATCTACAAAGGCACATTGCAGTCGAAGAATTTCATTTCCGTTAAAGTAAAGCATATCCCCCTTACCAATCAGCTGATCAGCACCGGTAGAATCAAGAATTGTTCTTGAATCTACACTTGAAATTACCCTGAATGCTGCTCTTGCAGGGAAGTTTGCTTTGATCATCCCTGTAATTACATTTACGGAAGGTCTTTGGGTAGCAACAATGAGGTGAATTCCTACCGCTCTTGCCAGCTGTGCCAGTCTTGCTATCGGTAACTCTACTTCTTTACCTGCTGTCATAATTAAATCGGCAAATTCGTCAACCACCAGAACGATGTATGGTAAGTAACGGTGTCCGTTTTCAGGATTTAATTTTCTTTCAGCAAATTTTTTATTGTACTCTTTTAAATTCTTACAAAATGCATTTTTAAGTAAGTCATATCTGTTATCCATTTCAATACAAAGAGAATTCAGTGTATTGATTACCTTATTGGTGTCCGTTATGATGGCATCATCCGTATCCGGAAGTTTTGCTAAATAATGTCTTTCAATTTTTGAATATAAAGAAAGTTCCACTTTTTTAGGGTCAACCATTACGAATTTCAGTTCGCTTGGATGTTTTTTGTATAAGAGAGAAGTAAGAATTGCATTAATTCCTACTGATTTACCCTGGCCGGTTGCACCTGCCATCAGTAAGTGTGGCATTTTTGATAAATCGGCCATGAAGATCTCGTTGGAAATGGTTTTTCCAAAAACGACAGGTAGATCCATGTCTGTATTCTGAAATTTGTGCGAAGCGATTACAGAGCGCATAGAAACCATGGTAGGATTCTTTCTTGGAACTTCAATTCCAATGGTTCCTTTTCCAGGCATAGGTGCAATGATTCTGATCCCCAGCGCTGAAAGATTCAGCGCAATATCATCCTGTAGTTTTTTAATGGCGGATACCCTGATTCCTGCTTCAGGAACAATTTCATATAAGGTTACTGTGGGTCCGATGGTTGCCTTAATTTCAGCAATACCTACATTAAAGTTCTTTAAAAGACCAACAATCTTATTTTTATTCTCTTCTAATTCTTCTTTATTGATGGAAATCTCCTCATTACCATAATCTTTTAGTAATTCCACCGGAGGCATTTGAAACTTGGCCAGATCTAATTTGTGATCATACAGACCATGTTTTTCTACCAGTTCCTTAGATTGCTTTTCTGTGTCATCTAAAACATCAATTACAGGAGCAATTTCAACATTGAACTTAATATTTTCCTGCGATGGAGTAGATGGTGTAAGATCAAAGGCCTGTTCCGGAGTTGAAACCGGAAGACCTGGTTTGGTATTAAGATTAAGGTTGATCGGCTTAGCATTGTCATCATCTTCAAATGAAGTATGATTAGGAGTAGTAATGGTTTCCAGGTTTGTAGATACCGGGACCTCAGGAAAACCTTTAGGTACCTTTACCGGTTCCTGTTGTTTCACAGGCTCACTCATATCCGTAACCGAAATATTAGGATGATTGTCGAGTGCTTCTTCTTCCAGCTCTTCATCAGCCTCAAAGTTTTCGTCAGAACTAGGCATCATGGATTTTACCTTTCCGATCGTATTTTCATTAATATTATTAAGTTTTGCTTTGATGGAACTCGGACGTAAGTTAAACTCAAGGATAAAATATAAAGCTATACTTGAGGCCAGTACCAACCAAAGACCAACAGTTCCTATGATTGCATTAAGCGAATCCATAATCTGGTAGCCATAAACGCCTCCCAAAACACCTTGTCCCTTTGTAACAGCTCCCATGAAAATCGGAACCCAGCAGATAAAAAACAACGAATGACCTATTGTTTTCCAAGGTTTGAAAATTTTCTTTTTTAAAATTAAAGTTCCGAAAACAAGGAAAAGGAATGCTATAATAAAAGAAGCTACGCCAATACTTTCAAAAATGAAAATATTCCCGAGCCAATCTCCAACTTTACCAAAAATATTAGAGGATTGTATGCTTTTATCAAGCATGGTTCCTGCCTGGCTTTGATCTGCCTTCCAGTTCATTAAATATGAAATGAATGAAAATATAAGTACGACAGAAAAAAGTATAAAAGTAAGCCCGAAAAATATACGGGGTTTCGATAGGATTTTTCCTTTTTCAGACATGTCTTGCTGCTTTGTTTGTGTCTTTTTGTCCATAATATCAATGAGGGCAAATTTAGTGTTTTTTCAATATTAAAATAATCTTTTTTTATTCAAAAGCATTTTACAATAACTCTATGATCCTTTTCAGGCATCAGAAAATCCTGATTATTGAAATTGATTCTAAATAATATCAAATGAAATTAAAAACTTATATAAAAATGAATAATTTTCTATTGACAAAATTTTATCATTATGAAATCATTAATTGAAAAAAAAGAATCATTATCAAATATATTAACAATCATTCGGTTATTCTGTGGTTAAATTGTATTTAAAAAGTATATTTTTATGAAAATAATTTATAAATTTACACTAAGGTAATATTAAGAAGCATTAATTATTTTGTTGATATTATTTACAGACATTACTTATTGTTTAAATATTTCACAATTTTTGTCTAATTTAAAAACACACATATAAATGAAAACAAAAAATACTTCCCAACATAAAAGTATTATTTCAATACTACTATCTTCTTTATGATCTTGTTATTAATTCTGGATTATTGACCACATTACTTACCATGAGTATTTTGGCTGATTTCTAGTTTCACCATTGCCGATTATTTTTTTTGAGATAGTCGGGTCATATCAATGAATATACTTACAAACAATTAAAAGAAACATCAATGAGAAAGCAATTATTATTTACAGCAATGATATTCAATTCATTATTGTGGTCTCAATCTCCCGGAGGCGTTTCTGCTAACCTTCAAATATGGGTAAAAGCAGATGCCGGAACGAATACAACAGTAGACAATACGCAGGTTGCTATATGGAATAATCAAAGATCAGGCGGAATTAATGGTATTGCCAACCAGGGGATGCCGGGTTATTATGCGGACCCAGGTGTAAGTGCAAGACCAGTCTACAGGACAGCAACCTCTATTCCTAATTTTAATTTTAATCCTGCAATTGAAATTACGAGTACCAATCAATATAGATCGGGATATAAATTTCCGGGAGGATTTCCAGATAACACCACCAATGCACTGACCTCCTATACATTTCTTACAAGAACCGCTTCTGCCACCTATAGATCGGTATTTGTAATGAATGGTGTAACAAGAAATTCCAATGTATCTCCAATAGCAGGAGTGTGGCAATCTCCATTTTTCGGGACCCGCACCAATCGTCCAGAATTTTATAATGAAAAAGAATCCGGGGATGTGTTTTTTGGAACAAATACTATAAATACTGTTAATACACAGTTTCCAAGTATACAATCATTTTATAATGAGTTGTCCGGAGGAAACATGAATTATTTTTTTGATAATAATGCGCTTGCTTTTGGCAATCCTTCCAATAATGTATCTTCTACAAGCAACTATCCGGGAATGGTTCTTTTGATGGATAATGACGGGGGATCTGGTAGCAGTTCATTGGAAGGAGATAGGATTGGAGAATTTATTTTATATTCTGGTACACAGACAGCTGTAGAAAGGCAAAGTGTAAATTCTTATTTAGCTGTTAAATATGGAATTACTTTGCAGCAACCCCTCAATTACATTGCCTCCGACAAGACTACTGTTACCTGGAATTCTGGACTGAATACCAGTTTCAATAACAACATTTTTGGGATGGCGAAAGATGACGATACAGCATTAAACCAAGTGGTTACAAATAGCGTTAATCAAAACAATAATAGCATGCTAATCGTATCAACCACGAATGATTTTGTTTCGGCAAACAATGCTGCAGGTAGAACAAGTTTTTCGCAAGACAAAACCTTTCTTATAATGGGAGATAATAATAATCAATCCTTAACCTTACTCAATTATGGTATAGCTCCGGGAAAGATTATTCAGAGGACGTGGTTAGCACAAAAAACGAATGACACGGGTTCTTCCTGGCTACAAGCTGACCTTACTAATTATACCAGTATTGTGGCAACAGATAAATTATACATGATTGTAGCTGATAACAGTGGACTTTCACAGAATGTACAATTTATTCCGGCAACAAGTTTTACTGGAGGGAAAGCTGTATTTAATTATTCGTTTCCTGCTAATAAATATTTTACCTTCGGAACCAATATTCAAACATATTGTACTAAAGATCCGGTTACAGGGACACCAAACAGTATGACGAAATTTGGTATTACAGGTCTTCGTGAAATCCTGCCCAACTGGCCAACCAATATTCCTAATGGTTTTATAGCATTAGAATCAAAAGATAAAGGTTTTGTTATTACCAGAACAACTTCCGCAAATATTGCTGTTCCGGTAGAAGGGATGCTGATTTTCGATACTACAGATAATTGCTTTAAACTGTATAACGGTACTTCATGGAACTGTATTATCCGGTCTTGTAATGACTAACCCTAGACAGATGGCTTAAATTTTAAAATTATAAAATAGAAAACATGAAAAATATATTAGCTATATTAGGATTGCTTGGAATTGGTTTTATTCATGCCCAAATAGCGATCGGTAAGCAAACAGTAGACGGAGATGGTATTCTTGATTTCGCTTCAGGTACAACTAACGGAATTTTACTTCCTATTGTAGAAACTCTCCCAGGTAACGCTGTTGCTGGAACTCTTTTAATGGATAAGAATGATAAGGTCTTAAAAATGAATACCGGCTCCGGCTGGGTGAATATGAGTGATCCCGGGTCCACTACAAATGTTATATTTAATACGAGTGCCGAAACAGCGGGAAATAACAGGGTGATTATAGGCTCTTCTACTACAAGTGCTCCCGGAGTCCTTGTTTTGGAATCTTCCAATAAAGCATTGATTTTACCCAAGGTGGCTAATCCTCATCTTAATGTGAGAACCCCGTATCCGGGGATGATATGTTATGATACCGTCAGTAAGACAATAGCTCTGTTTGATGGTTTGAAATGGAATTACTGGAAATGATCAGACTCAATTCATAGGAATAGTAGACCTCTACTTTATTTATAAAATTGCCCATTATATCCTTGTGGGCATTTTTTATGTTTTTTTTCAATCCTGGAAATATTTAATAAGACTTTCCAAATTGGTTTTAGAAAAATAATAGATCTACACAGTTTGATATTCGGCATTAATTTGAAATGTCTGTGGCTTGTACTTTCTTTTTTGAACTAGTTCAAATGCTATTTGATGATAGCTCCTGTAATTTTGTACCATCAATTTATAATAAATGAAAAACATATTCAAAAAGATGCTGACGATATGTATAGTATTCGTTACACTTTCGTCTGCAAAAGCACAACAAAATAACATGACAATGGAAAACACGGCATTATTAATCATCGATGTACAAAACGATTATTTTCCCGGAGGAAAAATGGTTTTAGAAGGGGCAGAAACTGCAGGTAAAAATACCAGTAAGGTGTTGGAATATTTTAGGAAAAATAATCTGCCAGTCATTCATATTAAACATATAGCAACCAATGAAGGAGCTGATTTTTTCCTTCCGGACACAAAGGGTGCTGAAATTCATAACCTGGTTTTACCAAAAGGGAATGAGAAAGTAATCATCAAACATTTTCCAAATAGCTTCAGAGAAACAGAACTTCTTGCCTATTTAAAAGAGTATAATATTAAAAATTTAATTATCACCGGAATGATGACCGATGTATGTGTAGAATCTACTACAAGAGCAGCTTTTGATCTGGGTTTCAGTAACACGATTGTGGGGGATGCAACGGCAACAAAGAACAGGGAGCTGGATGGAGAAATTATAAAAGCAGCAGATATTCAGAAATCTTTCCTGGCGGGTATTTCTTCATTAGGAAATTTATACAGCAGAATCATAAGTACAGAGGATTTGCTGGAAAGTAAATAAGATTAGTTTAAAATAAGGATACCGGTCATAATATCGGTATCTTTATGTTTTAATTTTATACGATGTCTGACCTACTTTATCATTACATCAAGCAATATGTCGATTTTTCTGAGGATGAATTTAAAAGATTTTCCGAATCTTTTAATAAAGTTCAATTTCCGAAAAATGATTTTGCGCTGAAAGAGGGAAATTACTGTCTTTTTGAAGGGTTTGTTACAAGCGGCTGTTTTAAAGTGTACTATCTCAACGAAAAAGGGATGGAGCAAACATTATATTTTGCAGTGGAAGGATGGTGGATTACGGATATAGATAGTATGATCAATCGTGTTCCCAGTATCTTAAATATTCAAGCGCTGGAAAATAGTGAAGTTCTTATGGTTTCAAAAGAAAATAAAGAACATCTTTACAAAACCATTCCCTGGGTAGAGAAGCTTTTCAGAATCATGAATCAAAGGTCTTCAGTGGCACTACAGAGGAGGATTCTTTCTTTGACCGGTAAGACGGCAGATCAGCGATATATTGAATTTCTTGAAAAATATCCTGGTCTCGAACAGAAAATTACACAGCAACAGGTCGCATCATATCTTGGTATCACCCATGAATTTTTAAGTAAAATAAGGAAAAAAATAAGCCTTCAAAAATAGACAGACTCAATGACTTGTATAGCTTTTTTTCATTCTTATAATCGTAGTTTTTAGTTTTAAATTTTCTTTAATGTTTTGTGGCTTATTAAGAATAATTCAAAATAAGTAATATAGGCTTTAAAATGATAAAAAACATCTTTTTTTATCGACCTTTTACTTAATCATGCTTATTTTTGCATGTCAAGTAAAATAAATCATGAAGAAGATCCAAGATATTCTTATTTCAACCAGAACAATGGCGGTTTTGCTGTTGGTCTTTGCATTTGCCATGGCATATGCAACGTTTCTCGAAAACGATTATGGAACCCCTACGGCGAAAGCATTAATTTATGAAGCAAAATGGTTTGAGCTGATCATGGTATTGCTGATCTTAAATTTTATCGGAAATATCGGCAGATACAGACTTTGGAAAAGAGAGAAGTGGCCGGTTTTGGTTTTTCACCTTGCATTTGTCTTCATTTTTATCGGGGGAGCTATTACAAGGTATGTGAGTTTTGAAGGAACAATGCATATCAGGGAAGGAGAAACTTCTAATGAAATAGTTACGGATAAAAACTTCTTTAAGATTCAGATTGAAGAGAAGGGAGATGTGCTTAACTATCAAGACATTCCTTATCTGATGTCTCCTTTGCACAAAGATTTCAGCGCAACCTATGACTTTCACGGAAAAGAAGTAAAGATTTTTGCCAAAGAATATATTCAAAGAAAAAAAGACAGTCTTGTGGCCGACCCGAGTGGTACTGAATACCTTCACTTGGTTTCAACGGGGCAGACCGGAAGACAGAATATCTACATCAAGCCAGGTGAAACAAAATCCATTAATGGAACGCTTGTTACTTTTAACAGAGCGATTGAAGGAGCTGTGGAATTTAAAAATGAAGGAGGGAAATTATTTGTTAAAACTCCCGTTGATGCAACGTATATGACGATGGCAACTCAGGCGACCGGAAATACAAAGAAGGATGAATTCCAACCTTTGGCATTGAGAAGTTTATATAGCATCAATGATCTGAAATTGGTTGTTCCTGAAGGTTTAAGAAAAGGAAAACTGATCGCGATTGAAGGAGACAGAAAGAAAGATCAGGCAGTTCCTGATATGCTGAAAATAGAAATCCAGGGTCCTAAAACAAAACAGTTGGTTGAACTATCTGTAGAAAAAGGAAATCCGAATGCATTCAAGCAGATCACGATGGACGGATTGAATATCATGGCAGGTTTTGGTCCTAAAGTATACAACACTCCTTTTGCACTGAAACTGGACGACTTTGTAATGGAAACATATCCTGGAAGTTCTTCGCCAAGTGCTTATGAAAGTCATGTGAAGATCATTGACGGAGGTAAGCAGACACCTTATAAAATCTATATGAACCACGTTCTGAACCACGGAGGATACCGTTTTTTCCAGGCTAGTTTTGATCCGGACAGAATGGGAACTGTATTATCCGTGAACCATGATTTCTGGGGAACTTTAATTTCTTATATCGGATATACATTCTTGTTTTTAGGTATGTTTTTAATTTTCTTCTGGAAAGGATCTCACTTCTGGAAATTAAATAAAATACTGACTGATGTCAATAAGAAAAGAGCCACCATGGTTGTTTTATTATTGCTAAGTTTAGGCTTAAATGCCCAAAAAATTGAAACCCATGGAACAACTGACGGAAGTAGAGAGCACATCCATGTAGAAGGCGATGATCACGCTCATGCACAGGCTTCCCAAATGGGACAGACGGAAACTGCTCCGCGACAAAATTCTCTGGCAGCTCCATTTTCTAAAATGAGATTAATTTCTGCAGATGAAATCATCGCTAGAAACAAAATAAGCAAGGAACATGCAGATAAATTCGGATATCTTTTGGTACAGAATTTTGAAGGAAGAATTGTTCCGATCAATACTGAAGCTCTTGATGTTTTAAGAAAGCTTTATAAAAAAGACGAATTTAAAGGAACGGATGGAAAATACCTTACTGCAAATCAGTGGTTTTTATCCATTAACACAGATACTCCTAGCTGGACAATGGTTCCTATCATTAAAGTAGGTTCTAAAGGAGGGGATGAGCTGAAGAACAAAACCAAGGCTGATGAGGATGGTTATACTTCCCTGATGAATTTGTTTCCTGCGGATGCTAACGGTAACCTTACTTATATCCTTGAGCATGACTATAACATTGCTTTCCGTAAAAAACCGGCTGAGCAAACCAATTATGACAAAGAAGTTATTTCTGTAAATGAAAGAGTTCAGATCTTCAATGAATTTTTCAGCGGGCAATTTATGAGAATTGTGCCTGTGAAAAATGATCCGAACCACACATGGCATTCATGGCTGGACCAGAAATTCGAACCGGATATGGAATCTCAACAGGTAATGGGACCTTATTTTGCTGAAGCATTAGCTGCTCAGAAAACAGGAGACTGGAGAAAAGCAGATACTCAATTGGCAAGACTTTCAGAATACCAGCAAAAATGGGGTAAAAGTGTAGTTCCGGCTAAATCTAAAGTTGATCTGGAGGTATTCATGAATAAAGTGAATATCAACTTTAAACTCCTGATTTTCTATACACTGATAGGAGGGCTATTACTGATTTTAGGTTTTGTTGAATTATTCAAGCCTAATAAGATATTGAACAAGATCATCAAGGTGATTATTGTGTTAGGTCTGGTAGGATATATATTCCATTTCCTTGGATTAGTGGCAAGATGGTATATTTCCGGGCATGCACCATGGAGTAATGGTTATGAAGCAATCATTTTCATTTCATGGGTAGGTATTTCAGCCGGATTGTTATTGTATAGAAATTCCAATGCTTTGATTCCTGCAGCCGGATTTATGGTAGCGGTTATTATGATGGGATTTGCTCACGGAGGATCTGCTCTTGATCCACAGATCACACCATTAGTACCTGTATTAAAATCATACTGGCTGATTGTGCACGTAGCAATCATTACATCGAGTTATGGATTTTTTGCCCTGTCGATGATTATTGCTGTCATTTCACTGGTATTCTATATTATTTCGAGTAAAGAAACATACAAAATTCATCATGATACTACTTTAAAAGAGCTGGTTATTGTTTCTGAGATGTCTCTTACTATAGGTTTGTTTGCTTTAACGGTAGGGAACTTTTTAGGAGGAATCTGGGCGAATGAGTCATGGGGTAGATACTGGAGCTGGGATCCTAAAGAGACATGGGCATTTATATCTATCATGGTATACGCTTTTGTGTTACATATGAGATTGGTACCCGGATTAAGAAGCAAGTGGGCGTTCCATGTAGCAACAATGTTTGCTTTCTGCTCAATGGTTATGACCTATTTTGGAGTTAATTATTATTTAACGGGACTTCACTCGTATGCAGCAGGAGATCCGGTACCAGTACCGGCTTGGGTATATATCGGACTTTCAGTAATGATATTATTGTCTACAGCTTCTTACTTTAAGTTTAAAATGCTGAACAAAAAATAAGCGTAAATACATACACATACTAAATCCCGGAACGATAGTTTCCGGGATTTTTCTTTGTCTTTAAGGCAAACGGAATTAGGTATTATTACTAAGTAAAAAATTTTAAGATTATCATTTTTAATTCAAAACTTATTTATAACTTTATGATATCAAAATAATATCATTTTAAAATTAATACCTATATGGAAAAAATCTTAAAACCTATGTCCGGCTACTTAACCCTTGTTATTTGTTTGGGTTTATTTATAGCTGCAGTTTACTTCTTCATCAGCGGAGTAGATCAGAGTATTACTTATGTTGTTTTAGCCATGCTTTGTTTTCTGACTTCATGTTTTTTCTTAAAAGGCCTGATGATCATTCAGCCTAATCACTCAAGAGTATTGAATTTCTTTGGAAAATATGTAGGAACAGTGAAAGATAACGGACTGTTCTTTATCAATCCATTATACTCATCCCAGAAAATGTCGCTTCGTTCCGAGAATTTACAGGGACAAACATTAAAAGTGAATGATAAAATGGGGAACCCAATTGAAATTGCTGTTGTCATCGTATGGAAAGTAGGGGATACCTATAAAGCAGCTTTTGACGTAGAACGTTATTCTGATTTTGTAAAAATGCAGAGTGAGGCAGCGGTACGTCACCTGGCTATGAGCTTTCCTTATGATAATTTAGAAGATGATCATGCACCAATTACTTTAAGAGAGGGTGGTGACAAAATCAATTCTATTCTTGAGCAGGAGCTTACTGATCGTCTTTCTAAAGCCGGAATTATAATCCAGGAGGCCAGAATATCACACTTGGCTTATGCATCCGAAATCGCAGGTGCCATGCTTCAGAGACAGCAGGCTACAGCTATCGTTGCAGCAAGAACAAAAATTGTGGAAGGCGCGGTAGGAATGGTTGATCTGGCATTGAAAAAACTTTCGGCAGAGAACATCGTAGAGTTGGATGATGAGAGAAAAGCTGCAATGGTGAGTAATCTGATGGTGGTTCTTTGTGGTGAGAAGGCAGCAACTCCGGTTCTTAATGCAGGAACTTTATACAATTAAAACTTCTTTTTGGTTAAAGAATCGACCTGAAACCAAGGCGGTCTTATCATGAAATTTAAAAGTAAAAAATGAAATCTCAAAAATCTCAAAATTCTTCTGAAAGCACTCAAAAAGGCAAAAAATCCTTTGTGATAAGGATAGAAGAATCAACGTATAAACTTCTTGAGAAGTGGGCGAATGATGAGTTTAGGAGTGTAAACGGACAAATTGAGTATTTGCTTCATCAGAGTCTTATTGAGTCGGGAAGGAAGAAAAAGGAATAGCGATGGAATAGCTAAAAGGCAAAATTGCTAAGTTTAATAATTGTGAAGGAATTGAAAGCTGGAATTTTGATAGCTTTTGATTTCCTGCACTGTAAAACAATCTTTCTAAGGAAAATAAAATCAGGATTAGGGATAAGTATATTAATAATGAAAATATAAATCTTAAATTATAGATAAAAGTACTATTTTAGAGTGATAAAGTAATGAACTACTCCAAATAATATTTTTCAGTATAATACATAAAGCAATATGGTGAAAAAGACATTTTTCTTATTCGTAATACTATTTTCAACAAAATCCTTCGCCCAAGAGCAATATAAATTTTCAAATGATATTGAAAATGACATCCAGAATGATAAAAATGGAGACGATTACAGATATCAGGTGGGAGCAATGAAATATTCCGTTTCGAACTATTACATTAAGGGTTTACAAACCTGGGATAAACTTGGACGTAAAAGAAAAAAAATATCTAAAGATGACAGTTTGAAATTAGTAAAGCTTAAAGTTGAAAATGCTAAAAACTATATTTTAGACCAAACAAAAAAAGAGCAAATAGTAATTCTTAATGAAGCACATCATTACGCAAGTCATAGAACATTTGCAACATCCCTCTTAAAAGGACTTTATGAAAACGGTTATCGTTATTTGGGCTTGGAAGCTATTGGAGATGATTCAATAAATGTTAGAAAGTTTCCTACAACAAAAAGTGGTTTTTACACCTCTGAACCACAATTTGGTAGTTTTATTAAAACAGCTTTAGATCTGGGTTTTACTCTCTTTAAATATGAAGCAGTACAAGGAGAAAACGGAAAAGACAGAGAGATAAAACAAGCGGATAACATCTATAAATTTATGCAGGAAAATAAAAATGGAAAATATATTATTTACTGCGGTTATGGGCACGCATATGAAGGAAAAGATCCATATTGGGAAAAAACCATGGCAGGAAGACTTTCCGACTTAACAAAAATCAACCCATTTACAATTGACCAAACAGAGTTTTCTGAAAAAAGTGTTACCGAACGTAATAGTCCTCTATTAAAAATTATAAAGGGGAAGGATCCTGTCGTTTTGCTGGACGAAAATAACAAGGCATTCAAAGGAAGTCAAATTGAACCTTTTACGGATATAAAAGTGGTTCATCCCGTTACAACATATATCAAAGATAGACCTCGTTGGATGCTTAATGAAAACCGGAAACTTTATGAAGTACCAAAATCAAAGATTAAAAGTTATCCTTCTTTAATTTTTGCCTATAGAAAAGGAGAGTTTGACAATAATGGTGTTCCTGCGGATATGATAGAATTACAGAGTGATAAAGACTCAGGATATCTTATTCTGGATAAAGGAGGTTATGATATTATAGTAAAAGACAAAACATATAATGTAACCAATAGGTTTGATAGCTCAATAGAATAAATAGTAACTGTACCAGTTGCCAACTTATCATTAGCTTTTAGTTAAACTTCCAAAAAAAAGAAAGCAGAGAAATTTTCTCTGCTTTTTTTATTTTAATAATACGCACTATTAATCGAATAGAGCGGTAAAATAATTACTGATGATAGTCCAGAAATTTTTTCCGAGAAAATAGATCAGGGTTGACGTAATAATCCCTTTTACGGTAAAGAATATAATCCCTCCGATCCCAAAACGCTTAACCCATTGTTTCCATTTTGAAGTATTCTCTTTGACAGGCTGCTCGTCTAGTGGTTTATTATTTTCCATTTCCGAAATTAACTATTGATATGACAAAGATAGGTATGTTTATAATTAGTCCAAATAAAAACGTTATGAAAATTAATTTTTTGCGGTTCGCATAATATTTTTATCTTTAGAGAAAACGAAAAGGAATATTTTATGTCTAAAAAAGTCAAGGATTTCGGTATCGAGAAATCCCTAAAAAATCTAGGTATTAAAGATGACAACAAAGGAACTTCTGTAGGGGGGAAATACTTTGCATCGGGGAAAGTAATTGAAAGTTATTCTCCTGTTGATGGAAAATTAATTGCTAAAGTAAAAACATCGAATGAAGGTGATTATGAAAAGGTAATTCAGTCTGCTCAAAAGGCTTTTCAGGAATTCAGGTTAATCCCGGCACCTAAAAGAGGGGAAATCGTAAGACAATTAGGTCTAAAACTAAGAGAATATAAAGATGATTTGGGAAAACTTGTTTCGTATGAAATGGGAAAGTCCCTGCAGGAAGGTCTTGGTGAAGTTCAGGAGATGATTGATATCTGTGATTTTGCGGTTGGTCTATCAAGACAGCTTCATGGATATACGATGCATTCTGAAAGACCAGGTCACAGAATGTACGAACAATATCACCCGCTAGGGATTGTGGGAATCATTACGGCTTTTAACTTTCCGGTAGCTGTTTGGGCTTGGAATACAGCATTATCATGGATTTGTGGGAATGTTACGATCTGGAAGCCTTCCGAAAAAACACCTTTCTGTGCAATTGCATGTCAAAATATTTTAGCAGAAGTTCTTAAAGAAAATAATCTTTTTGAAGGGATTTCAAGTGTATTGATTTCAGATCATGAGATCGGGCAAAAATTAGTTGAAGATAAGCGTGTTTCTTTAATTTCGTTTACAGGTTCTACAAGAGTAGGAAGAATGGTTTCTTCTAAAGTAGCAGAGAGATTTGGAAAATCAATTCTTGAGCTAGGTGGAAATAACGCCATCATTATCTCTAAAGATGCTGATCTTGATATGTCTATCATTGGGGCTGTATTTGGAGCTGTAGGAACTGCAGGACAAAGATGTACATCTACAAGAAGACTGATCATTCATGAAAGCGTTTACGATGAAGTGAAAAACAGATTGGTAAAAGCATACGGACAGCTGAAAATAGGAAACCCGTTAGATGAATCCAATCATGTGGGACCATTGATCGATACCGGTGCTGTTACCCAATACGAAGAATCAATAAAAAAATGTAAAAAAGAAGGCGGTAAATTCATCGTTGAAGGCGGCGTTCTAAGCGGTAAAGAATATGAATCAGGATGCTATGTAAAACCATGTATCGCGGAAGTAAAAAACTCATACGAGATTGTGCAGCATGAAACTTTTGCACCAATTCTTTATTTGATCAAATACAAAACTCTTGACGAAGCCATCGCTATTCAAAATGATGTTCCTCAGGGATTGTCTTCTGCAATTATGACCCAAAACTTAAGAGAGGCTGAGTTATTCCTTTCCCATGCAGGTTCAGATTGTGGAATTGCCAATGTAAATATCGGAACTTCAGGTGCTGAGATCGGCGGAGCCTTCGGTGGTGAAAAAGAAACAGGAGGAGGTAGAGAATCCGGTTCTGACGTTTGGAAATACTATATGAGAAGACAAACAAATACCATCAATTATACTACAAACCTTCCTTTGGCACAAGGGATTAAATTTGATATTTAATAAAAAAACAACATTTAAATCATTTTAAGATTTAAGAATTTAAAAATTAATACCCATGAATGCTTAATCTTTTAATCATTCAATTTTTAAATCACATCAAAATATTATGGAACAAACAATTGATATAAAAGCAAATAAAGTTAAAGAAACAGTAGGGAAACATGTACTTGCAGATGGTTTTGATTTCGTTATGGATATCGAAAGATCTCATGGATCATGGTTATATGACAAACTTACTGACAGAGAATTTTTGGATATGTTTTCTATGTTCGGTTCAGGATCTATAGGATACAATCACCCTTATCTTGTAAGTAAATCAGATTGGCTAGGTAAAATGGCGGTTAATAAGCCTACCCTGGCAGATGTTTATTCCGAAGAGTATGCTCATTTTTTAGAAGTTTTTGAAAGAGTGGTTATTCCGGAAGAATTGCAATATGCGTTTTTTATTGAAGGGGGAACCCTAGGTGTTGAAAATGCAATGAAGGCATGTTTCGACTGGAAAACCCGCAAAAATTTTGCTAAAGGACTTCAGACAGAAGCCGGAATTTGTATTCACTTCAGACAGGCATTTCATGGAAGAAGCGGTTATACTTTAAGCTTAACCAATACTTCCGATCCAAGAAAATATCAATATTTCCCAATGTTTGAATGGCCAAGGATCCTTAATCCAAAATTAAGCTTTCCTATTACAGAGGAAAATCTTGAAGAGACCATTAAAAATGAAAGAATGGCATTATTGCACATCGAAGAGGCAATTCTTTCCAATCCGGATAAAGTGGCATGCATTATCATTGAGCCGATCCAGGCAGAAGGAGGAGATAATCACTTCAGGGATGAATTTTTCGTTGAACTAAGAAAGCTGTGTGATCAGAATGAGATCCTGCTGATTTTTGATGAAGTTCAGACAGGTATTGGAATTACCGGAAAAATGTGGGCTTTCCAACATTTTACGGCTAAGCCGGACATTATTTCTTTTGGTAAAAAAGCACAGGTTTGTGGTGTTTTAGCAAATAAAGAAAAATTTGATGAAGTTCCGAACAATGTTTTCAGAGAGAGTTCAAGAATCAATTCTACATTCGGAGGAAACTTTATAGACATGCTCCGTTTTCAATTGGTTATGGAAGTGATTGAAAAAGAAAACCTTGTTGAGAATGCTAAGGAGGTTGGAGAATATCTATTGGAAGGGTTGCAAAATCTGGCTCAGAAATATCCTGAAAAGATTTCCAATGCAAGAGGAAGAGGATTGATGTGTGCAGTAGATTTACCTTCCGGAGGACAAAGAAATCTTTTAGTAAATGAACTT
Source organism: Chryseobacterium sp. LAM-KRS1 (assembly GCF_013184525.1). Classification (GTDB taxonomy): domain Bacteria; phylum Bacteroidota; class Bacteroidia; order Flavobacteriales; family Weeksellaceae; genus Chryseobacterium; species Chryseobacterium proteolyticum. The sequence goes on along the minus strand of NZ_JAAOIZ010000005.1, from coordinate 361,947 downwards.
TTCAAAGATGGATTAATAATTTTACCATGCGGTGATCAATCCGTTCGTTTCAGACCACATTTGAATGTTTCGAGAGAAGAAATTCAATTGGCTCTCGATAAAATTGAAAATAATATTAACAAAATTTAAAACGGTGGATTTGTGATTTAGGAAAAATCTTACTATATTTAGATATTCAAAAAAGGATAAAATATGGAAAGAAGTACGAGAGTATCAGTTTTTGAAAGTGATAATCCTTCAGAAATTCAATTGATCAAGTCTAAATTAGATGACGCTCAAATCACAAACACAGTTGAAAATAATTATCTCACTTTTACAACAACGCCAACGGCAACATCGCTAAAGCTCATGGTGGATCTGGAAGATGAGAAAAAAGCATTTGAAATTATTGACACTTATATACAACAAAGTGCAAACCAATAAAACAATTTCATAATTTTAAATTTTACTACTTCGAACCGAAAATTAATTCAATTAATTTTCGGTTTTTTTATTTAAATTTAATGCTAAAGAAATATATAAGGTTGAAAATAATCTTAATTTTCTTTCTTTTAAATCCTGACAACAATTAAGAATCTATGACGCAGCAAATTAAGTTCAGAAAGGCCGAAATTAAAGAGAAAAATATCATCTGGGACATTATCCAGCAATCAATCGAAAGGAGAAGATTGGACGGGAGTACTCAGTGGCAAAATGGTTATCCGAATGAAGATACTATAGAAAGTGATATTTCGAAAGGTTTTGGTTTTGTTCTTACAGTAGATGATGTTATTGCCGTTTATGTTGCCCTGATATTTAATGACGAGCCTGCTTATAGTACCATTGATGGGGCATGGCTTAGTGACGGTGAGTTTGTTGTTGTTCACCGTGTAGCTGTTTCCGAAGAGTTTGCCGGACAGGGACTTGTAAAAAAACTATTTGATCATATAGAAAATTACACAAAAAGCCAGGGGGTATTGAGTGTAAAAGTAGACACTAATTATGATAATATTGCCATGCTGAAGATTCTTGAAAAGCAAGGTTATTCCTATTGCGGTGAAGTAGTTCTTGCCGGAGGAGTCCGAAAAGCGTTCGAGAAGATTATAATTTGAGCGAAAGGTTAAATCCTTTTCCATTGAATTTTTAAAACGCTATATATTTATAAACTCTATTGCGTTTGTTCGTTTAGTTCTGAACTAATTTATACTTTTGCTCAAATTTGTATATTATGCATAAAAGTATAGAAGTTGATGAAAAAATTTTTCAGGATGCCGTAAAATTCTATGGTACCAACCTGAATATTCCTCCATTAGCTTCAAAAATATATGCTTATCTCATCTTCGATTTTGAAAAAGTAGGAATTACTTTTGACGAATTTGTAGAAGTGCTCTCAGCCAGTAAAAGTTCCGTTTCCACCAGTATTTCATTATTACTCAACTCTCAGCTTATTATCGACCATAATAAGATCGATGAGAGGAAGCGGTATTTCTTTATCAATGATGAGCATATGAAGATAAGGTTTGAAAAAATTCTCCAGAAATTACAGGATGAACTAAAACTACTAGACGATTTAAATAACTTTAGAAAGGTACACGATGAACATTACAATGAAAAACTTAGTATTTATAAGGCGCTATTGAATAAAAATATTTCAAATATTCAGGAATCTATTAATAAACTATAATTTAAAATGACAAATAAACTATTCATACTTTCTGTTGCAGCTATCTCACTGACAGCCTGCAAAAAAGAAGCTCCAAAACAGGATGGTGCAAAACCTTACCCTGTAATTTCGGTGGAACAAAAGAATATCGTAGGATACCAGACATTCCCTGCGAGCATACAAGGTAGAGTAAATAATGATGTAAGGGCTAAGATTCAGGGATATATTACCCAACTATTAGTAGACGAGGGGCAATATGTAACCAAAGGACAACCTTTATTCCGTCTTGAAACCAATATACTTACTGAAAATGCAGCTGCTGCAAAGGCAGGTATCGGTGCTGCCGAATCAACGGTGGCTGCCGCACAGGCTTCGGTAAATGCAGCTCAGGTGGAGGTGAATAAACTTAAACCTCTGGTTGCTAAGAATATCATCAGTAACGTACAGCTTCAAACAGCACAGGCTAACCTGGCTCAGGCTCAGGCACAGCTTCAGCAGGCGGTTGCTTCAAAACGTCAGGCGACAGCCAATTACAAAGGGGTAGAAGCTAATATCGAATATTCTATTATTCGCGCACCTATTTCGGGGGTTGTTGGAAAACTTCCTTTAAAAGTGGGTAGCTTGGTAGGACCTACTGATCAGACTCCTTTAACGACAATTTCAGATACTTCCGAGGTATTCGCCTATTTTTCGATGAACGAAAAAGAATATTTCAACTTTTTGGAGAAATCTGTAGGAGCCACAATGCCTGAGAAAATCAAAAATCTTCCTATGGTTGATTTACAGCTGGCTAATGGAAGTATTTATCCTGAAAAAGGGAAGATCGAAGCTATTACAGGACAAATTGATCCCACTACGGGAACTATTCAGTTCAGAGTAGCATTTTCAAATGCCCAAAAGTTACTTAGTAATGGGAACAGTGGAACAATAAGATTACCTAAAGCGTATGATAGCGTTTTGGTTGTTCCGGAAAGTGCAACATACGAACAACAGGGAATTGTTTATGTGTATAAAGTTGAAAAGGATACTGCTAAAAATGTAGTAGTAAATGTAATTGACAGAATTGATAACATGGCGTTAATAAAATCAGGAATAAATAAAGGAGAAACTATAGTGGCAGCAGGTATCGGTGGTTTGAAATCCGGAACTCCTGTAAAGCCCAAACCTATAAAAATGGATAGCCTCGTTCAATCTATAAAACCGAAATTCTAATGATAAAAAACTTTATTAACAGACCGGTTTTATCCACTGTTATTTCAATATTAATTGTTATACTCGGTGTTTTAGGCCTTATTTCATTGCCTGTTACCCAGTACCCGGACATTGCGCCTCCTACAGTGAGTGTTACAGCAAACTATACGGGAGCTAACGCGGAGACGGTGATGAAAAGTGTGGTAGTTCCTTTGGAGGAACAGATTAACGGGGTAGAAGGAATGGATTATATCACCTCTTCTGCAGGAAACGATGGATCTGCCAATATCCAGGTTTTCTTTAAGCAGGGGATTGATCCGGATATTGCAGCGGTAAACGTACAGAACCGTGTTACAAGAGCAACACCATTACTTCCAAGTGAAGTAACCCGTTCAGGGGTTGTTACTCAGAAGCAGCAAACCAGTGCCTTGATGTATATGTCTTTCTATTCCGAAAATAAGGACCTCGATGACGTTTATCTTCAAAATTTCCTGAATATTAACATTATTCCTAATATCAAAAGGATTAATGGAGTTGGAGATGCTCAGGTTTTCGGTGGGAAAAACTACTCGATGAGAATATGGCTGGATCCTGCGAAAATGGCAGCCTATGGAGTAACACCGGATGATGTTACAGCGGCTATTAATGAGCAGAGTAGAGAAGCAGCAGCTGGATCCATCGGACAAAACAGTGGTAGTTCTTTTGAATACATCATTAAATATGTAGGGAAATTCAACGAGAAATCTCAATATGATAACATCATTATCAAGTCTCTTGCCGATGGCCAGAATCTGATGCTTAAAGATGTTGCCAAAGTTGAATTGGCTGGGCAATCTTATACCGGAATTGGGGAGAATGGAAATAATCCTTCCATCAGTATGGGATTCTTTCAGACACCAGGTTCCAATGCTCAGGACATTATTAAGAATATTAAAGCATACTTAAAAGCATCAGAGGGAAGTTTTCCTAAAGGGATTAAATATACTTTCAACTTTGATACCAATGAGTTCCTTGATGCCTCTATTGATAAGGTTGTTCATACCTTAATTGAAGCATTTATACTGGTATTCATTGTAGTGTATATTTTCTTACAGGATTTCAGATCTACTTTGATTCCGGCTATTGCAGTTCCGGTATCTATTGTGGGAGCATTCTTCTTCCTGAATTTGTTTGGATATTCACTCAACCTTTTAACCTTATTCGCGTTAGTACTTGCTATTGGTATTGTAGTGGATGATGCCATTGTCGTCGTCGAGGCCGTTCATGCTAAGATGGAGCATGGTATTTCTGATGCTAAAAAGGCTACCGTAGAAGCGATGGATGAGATTACTGGAGCAATTATTTCAATTACATTGGTAATGGCATCCGTATTTATTCCGGTAACTTTTATTACCGGTCCGACAGGGGTATTCTATCAGCAGTTTGGTATTACACTTATCGTAGCGATCATCATTTCGGCAATCAATGCATTAACGTTAAGTCCGGTTTTATGTTCACTATTCCTTAAACCTCATTCTGAGCATCACCAGGAATACAAGAATATGAATATCCTTCAGAAGTTCTTCTATAAATTCAATATAGCATTTAGAACAACCACTGAACGTTACGGAAGAGGATTTGTTTTCTTATTAAGGCATAAATGGGTTACCCTGATCATCTTTGCCATTACAGGAGGAATTTTATTCTGGGCAAGTTCAACGATGAAAAAAGGATTCGTTCCTACTGAAGACCGTGGAATTATCTTTACTGATGTGCAGCTTCCTCCGGGATCATCTATGGAAAGAACCTATAATGCATTGAAAACACTACAGGCTAACGCAATGAAAATTCCGGGAGTTCAAAACGTTACCATTTCTACCGGTAGAGGTTTCTTATCCGGAAACGGAAGTAATAATGGTCTTGCCTTTATTAAATTAAAACCTTTTGATGAAAGGAAAAAAGATAATTTAACCTCTGAAGATATTACGAAAAAACTATTTGGAATTTCAGGGAAAGTACCGGATGCCAAAGTCGTATTCTTTCAGCCACCAAGTGTACCCGGTTTTGGTAACAGTGCAGGATTTGAGATGGTATTGCTGGATAAATCCGGTGGTGAATATACAGCGCTTGATGATAAAACTAATGAATTCATCGGTAAGCTTATGGAAAGACCCGAGATAGAGTTTGCACAGACCTCGTTCAATACAAAGTACCCGCAATATCAAATGGAAATTAATGTTCCTTTGGCAAAACAATTAGGAGTTTCTGTAAATAGCATCCTAAGTACAATGCAGGGATATATTGGAGGGATTTATACAGCTGACTTTACGAAATACGGAAAACAATTCCGAGTAATGGTTCAGGCTCTTCCTGAAAACAGAAAGAACATCGATAATCTTAACGATCTCTATGTAAAAACAGGTTCGGGTATAATGTCTCCTATTTCGCAATTTGTGACATTAGACAAAACATATGGTCCACAGTCTGTAAGTCGTTATAACCTTTTTACATCAGTAAAAATTACAGGGGGTAATTCCCAGGGGTACAGTTCCGGGGATGCTATTACTGCGGTACAGCAGGTAGCGAAAGAAACCCTGAATCAGAATTACGATGTTGAGTTTACCGGATTGACAAGAGAAGAATTAAACTCCGGATCTCAAACCGTATTAATCTTTGGGCTAAGTTTAATTTTTGTTTACTTTATCCTTTCTGCGCAATATGAAAGTTATATTCTTCCGCTGATTGTTGTGATCTCACTTCCATTAGGGGTAATGGGAGCTTATTTTGGACAAAAAATCATGGGCTTGGAAAACAATATCTATTTCCAGATTGCCTTGATCATGTTGGTCGGATTATTGGCTAAAAATGCCATTTTGATTGTTGAATTTGCCGTTCAGAGAAGACATCATGGTGAAACCATTGTCATGTCTGCAATCAATGCTGCAAAGGCAAGATTAAGACCGATTCTGATGACCTCATTTGCCTTTATATTTGGTCTATTACCATTGGTGCTGGCAAGTGGAATCGGGGCGGTAGGAAACAGATCTATTGCAACAGGTGCTGCCATTGGATTATTGATAGGAACAGTATTAGGGCTTATCGTAATTCCTGTATTGTATGTGATCTTTGAAACATTGCAGGAAAAAATCAAACCGATTAAAAGAGAAGACATCAATTTAGCTGAATAAAAATAAAAACCAGAGAGGTAGAAGTAGTAAAAGAATTGTTGAATTTCCGATCTTACTTCTAACCTCTGGTTTCTAACTTCCAATTTTTAACAATGAAAAGTTTAATAAACATCATAAAAGGAATAACTTTTTCAGTTTTCATACTGGGAGCCATTTCATCATGTATGGCGAGAAAAGAGTATGAAAGACCGAAAAATGTCGTTGACGAAAAGCTTTTCCGTACCGATATGCTTCCTAAGGACAGTGCAAGTATTGCTGATATCTCATGGAAAGAAATTTTTACGGATCCCATATTACAGGGGCATATTTCAAAAGCTTTAGAAAACAATTTAGATATCAGAATTGCATTACAGAGTATTGCCTCTGCCGAAGCTTATCTTAAACAAAGTAAAGCAGCATATCAGCCAACGGTTTCAATCGGACCCAATTACACGTTTCAAACCCAATCCATCAATACCCAGTTTGGTCAGATCATTGGAGAAAGACGTTATGTAAATCAGTTTGATATTACAGCGACTATAGGTTGGGAAGCGGATATCTGGGGTAAATTAAAAGCTCAGGAAAAAGCTCAGCTTGCTACTTATTTAGGAACAGTTGCCGCACACAAGGCTGTAAAAAGCAGTTTGGTAGCCTCAGTAGCTTCTGCTTATTATCAGCTGCTGACTTTCGATTCGCAGAAAAGAATTATTCAGGAAACCATTGATGTCCGGGAAAAAAACCTTGAAACAACAAAAGCTCTGAAAGAGTCAGGAACGGTAACTGAAGTGGCGGTTCAACAAAGTGAAGCGTTGGTTTTTAATGCGAAATCTCTACTTATTGATATTGATACTCAAATCCAGTCTTTGGAGAATACAATGAGTCTGTTGATGGGAGAACCTTCTCATGCTATTGAAAGATCAACACTAGAAAGCCAAAGCCTTCCGAAGGATATCAAGCTTGGATATCCGGCTCAATTACTGGCCAACCGTCCTGATGTAATGCGTGCGGAATACAATCTGATGAATGCTTTCGAATTAACCAACTCTGCGAAAGCACAGTTTTACCCTACACTAAAACTTACCGGAACCGGTGGAGTACAGTCTGTAGATATTGATCATTTATTCAGTGTGAATTCGTTATTTGCCAATGTAGTAACAGGCTTGGCGCAACCTATTCTCAACAGAAGACAGATCAAAACGAATTATGACGTGAGCCTGGCCAATCAGGAAACGGCTTATCTGAATTTTAGAAAAACAGTTCTTACTGCAGGAAAAGAAGTATCTGATGCAATACGGGTATTTGGAGTGCAGGATTCTTTTATTGAACTTAAAAGAAAGGAACTGGACGCGTATAAAAAATCAGTAGATTTTTCCCAGGAATTGGTTAACTATGGTATGGCCAATTACCTTGAAGTGTTGAATGCGAGTGTAAATTCATTGAATGCAGAATTGAATATTTCAAATGCAGAATACAACAAAATGAAAGCTGCAGTTGACTTATACCAGGCACTAGGTGGGGGTTGGAAGTAATTCCCCCGACACTTTTTAAATAGATCAGACGCATGCAGTTATTGTATGCGTCTTTTTATTGATAACATAAATTATTGTTGATTGATTAAATATATTTGTTTTTATGTAGTTAACTACGTAGTTTTGTACATTAAATAAAAATTATGACATTAGAAATCCAACCTATCGGTAATACTTATTCCGAACAAGTCATAGATTTGATTCTGAATATTCAGCAAAAAGAATTTAATATTCCTATCACGATCGAAGACCAGCCGGATCTTTTAAAGATTGAAAGCTTTTATAGAGAAGGGGGCGGAAACTTTTGGGGCGCTTTTCTGGATAAAGAGTTGGTAGGTACCATTGCTTTAGTTAAATTTGACGAAAAGGCTGCAGCCATCAGAAAGATGTTTGTTAAGAAAGAATTCAGGGGAAAAGAACATCAGATCGCACAAAAATTATTAGATATCCTGATTTCGTATTGCAGGGAAAACAAAATTGAAGAAATTATGCTGGGGACAGTTTCTGTGCTGAATGCGGCCATGCGTTTTTATGAGCGCAACCGGTTTCAGAAAATTGCCAAGGAAGATCTCCCTTCTTCATTTCCTCTCATGAGTGCTGATAACGTCTTTTATATTCTTAATTTAAATAAGGTCTAATGAATGTTATTAACGAATCCGGAATTCTTGCGATATCCACAAGATTGCAAAGGCTAAGTGAACAGCTCCGTAAAGATGGAGCTTTGGTTTATAAGGCATTTGATATTGATTTTGAGCCTAAGTGGTTTCCTGTTATCTTTACACTTTATCATAAACAGCCCCTGAGTGTTGTGGAGCTGGCCAATGAAATAGGGTATACCCATCCCTCTACAATAAGCTTACTTAAGGAACTTGAAAAGGAGAAGATGATTATTTCAAAAAAGGATAAGCAGGATGAAAGAAAACGTTTGATCGGATTAGCACCCAAGGGCCTTGAACTCATAGAAAAAATGAAGCCTGTATGGGAACTTATTTCAACTGTTTTGGGAGAAATTGCCGACAATAACAATCACTTATTAAAAGCCATTGATGAAGCAGAAGAAAAACTGGCAAATCAGTCCTTTTTACAACGCGCTTTGCAATTGAAAAATACCAAGTAAAATTTCTGATAGTATTCAATTTTACAGCTTATACATATGAATAAAATGAATCCTGCACTACGCAGGATTTTTTTTGAATTCTGTTTTTTTAATGTTAATGGGCTTTGCGGGCTTTTTTTTATATGATAGATGATGTAAATTTAATCTATTGATATTCTATAAGTTGACATTAAACCTGAAATTTTATTGAAAAAATCACTTCATAGGGTACAGTATTTGCAGATAACAAAAGCGCACACGCAAATCATGCTTTACATACGATAAATATTAAGGTTTTCCTTAAAATTGATTATATAAAAGCAACACACCACATCATTTTTTTATATATTATTAAGATAAATCTCCGGTATGCTACCGGAGATTTTTTACGTTTTAAATAAGAAACAAAAAAAGGTGACCACTGGCCACCTTTTTATATGTAGTAATAAACCTTATTGACTTTTATCTTTTTCCCCAGTCCATGATCCGGATCTTGTAGGAGTAGGAACAGCATTTGTCCAGCTTCCGTTTCCTTTTTTATCAGTACCTAGGTTTCCGTTGAAAGAACCATCAGACGGAAGACCAACTGAAGCGTTTAATTCCCCTGAATCATTTAAATGACCGGCAATCTTGTAATTTTCATTATTAACATCAGAATGCATTGTTCCATTTACGGTTCCATCACTTGCGACTACAATATTCCAAACCCCTTTATCGCTTCCATCATAAGTTCCTGACCAGGTTCCGATGTAATCATAGATCGTATCATCATCTGAGCTACATCCTATTAGTGCAAAAGTTGCTAATAAAAGAAAAAAAAGTTTCTTCATAGTTTTGATAGTTTTACAAGAGTGGAGAATATGGGAATCTTCATTTTCTCCTTTTTAGTTAAAATCGTTAGTAATCCTCGTTTCTGTTGAGCGCAAATATATAATTTTTTATTTAATTTGTGCACTTTTTGTGTTTTTTTTGTAAAACAAATAATTGAATATTTGTTTTGTAGGATCTAATAACCGAGATCAATAAAAAGATAAAAAATCTAAACTATCAATTGTAAATTGATGGCTTATCTCCTGATAAAACTTTATGCCCTAAATAAAAAAGCAGATGAATAGAATCCTTGGGAATACGAAGCTGTAGGTTATGTGAATTAATCATTTCAAATTTCCATTGATGTTCAACACAATAAAGCATCATTTCTTGTAAATCTTTATCCAAAAGAGCAAGTATTACAGTCACTTCATCATTGCTTAATGTTTCTTGATTTAAACTAGGTTCCATTGCTATTTTCAAATATGTTTATCCATTATCAAGCAATGTGCCACAGTAAAGAGAAAATAAGGAATGTGGTATGTATTTTTTTACTTTTTATCAGGAGAATTTCTTCTTGTTGATAATCGGATGGTAACTGCTATTCGTAACGCCTTACTTTCAAAGAATATAAACTATCCGGAATGCCTTCAGTTGTACTTTTTGATACCACATTTCACTAATTATTGATAATATACCTATAATTTTGAATGACCAAACATTAAGAAATGATAATATGCGAAAATCTGTTACTTCAAAATGGGGGAGAAGTAATAGAATATCGGGCTAATGAATGTATAGTAGAAGAGGCTACTCATGCAAAATATTATTTACAGATTATAAAAGGTACAGCAAAGATGAATTCAGTTCATTTTGACGGTAAAGAATACTTTTATGGTCTGCCTTTCAATGGGCATTGCATTGCAGAATCTTATTTATTTACTGATAAAAAATATCCTTTTAGTGCGATAGCAATTTCAGATTGTAAGATCATTCGCGTAGAAAAGAATCAGTTTATACAACTTATCGAAAATATTCCTTCTCTTTTAGTCAATTTATATGCCTATACAGCAGAAAGGATCCACTATAAAAATCTTATGCTCTCAACACTGGGGTGTGTCACCTCTCAGGAGCGATTAACTATTTTATTAGATTATATTAAAGAGTTTTATACATTAAATGATACTCGCCCCTTTATTATACCTTATACCAGACAGCAATTGGCATCGTTAACGGGGTTAACTATTGAATCGGTCATAAGGACAGTTAAAAGGATGGAGAGTCGTAATCTGCTTTCAATCGTAAATGGGAAGATTTTCTATTAAATCTTTTTCAAGCCATAAAAAAAGAGTCTTTCTTTTTTGAAAGACTCCACAGATTATTTTTCCTATTATTAGGTATTTTAGCCGTTAATAATGGATTTTTCCTCTTTCTATTTTCAGGATATTTTCCGTTTCCATTTTTTTTATGGTTCTTATCACCGTTTCTACCGTCAGACCGGTTAGGTTTGCAATCTGTTGACGGGTAAACGGAACCTGGACAGTATCAGATACCTCTCTTAAATTATAATCTTTAATATAATCCAGAACTGTTTTAATCTTTGTAGCAGGCTCAATGCCTGATAAATTAAAAAGCATTAAATATTTGTAATACAACCTTTCAGACAAACATTGTAATAAATTCTGCATTATGTTAGCATCCTGGCTTACAAGATTATTAAAATCATTTTTGCCAAGACATAACAGGATGCAATTTGTCTTTGTAATTGCGTTCATTGGATAAGGTCTGTCTGTAAATAACAGGGACTCACCAATACTTTGTCCGTCATTTAAAATGTTCTGAATAAATTCTTTTCCGTTTGAGTGGTAATTAAATAACTCCACTGTACCAGTACATATCTGATAATAATATTTAGGTTGACTGCCTTCTTCAAATATTATTTCATCTGGTTGAAATTCCTTGTAAACCGCACCATGTGCCAGCAATAAATCTTCACGTATTATCATAATTGTAAGCTTTTAGGTTATAAGAATAATTTTTATAAAGATTGATGAAAAATTCTCAGCAAATTCCAAACCAGTTTTTACCTCCGTGTGGTATGTAGACGTCATTTTCTATGTTTTTTCAATAAAAAAAGCTTCCCATATCGGGAAGCTCAACGACTGTAAAAACGATGAAAAATTATAAGTATAAATTTAAGTGTACTCTTATAATACATTTATGATTGCAGTCATAAAGACTGCGGATGATAGAAAAAAGTTAAAAATAGACCTTGGAAAAAATGAATTGTAATCCTGGTACAGCTATTTATTTCTGAGCTTACTAAATTTTGTATTTATTATTCAGTTCATTACAGAAGTTTATAAATAAAATTTTAGAAAATATTTGTATATGCGCTATAAATACTTACTTTTGTACCGCTTCAGAAAATGAAGTTCACAAAAATGGGGAATTAGCTCATCTGGCTAGAGCGTTAGACTGGCAGTCTAAAGGTGACGGGTTCGATCCCCGTATTCTCCACAAACAATGAGCAATCCCTTTATATAAAGGGATTTTTTATTTCAATAATAAGCCTGATACACAAAAGCACAATTATTTTTTATAAACTCATAAATAGCTCATTGCTTAAGTTTTTTTACGTATACATTGAGTATGTTTTCCATTAAATTATTTTACCGTTTTAGCAAATAGATTATTTATTGTAACTGATAATAAAATCATTATAAATAAATTGTTAAAAGCACTGATAAAGTTTTACAATTGTTATTTCATATTTAAAATTAGCTTTATTTTATTTATTTGCATTGTATATTTCTTTATTTTTATTATATTCACAATTCATAAAATAAAACTACTATGAAAAATCTAAAAAAAGTTTCAAGAGCGAAACTAAAGCAAGTTAACGGAGGGGGCCCTGACAAACCAGATACCGGAATCGGAACAGATCCAACAGGTCCAGCATGCGGAGGATCACATTGTCCAACTGCAGAATATCAATGTTGTTATCACCCAACTGGTAATTATTGTGTTACTACCCACTGTGACGATTAAGAAATACTTCCCTCAAATGAGGGATTTTTTGTTTCCTTTTTTACTGTTGCTGGATATATTTCAATTGCTTTTTAGGTTGCTGCTTTTGTCATATCCTGGCATGATGCATACTTAATATTTCAATATAAAGGGGAGCTAAAAAAATATATGAAAGGGGAGCTAAAAAAATATATGACGGAATGGTTTACATTACACAAACCCTATATTTAAAATCTCACCTTTTCTTTTCAAAACCATAAAATAAAGGAGAAGATCATCGTCAGAAAAATGCTTTTCAAACCTGATCATTTCCGTGTCAGGTTTCAAAGCCTCGGTTTGTTCAAACTTTTCAATTGAATACAAGCTAGTATCTACCTTTAAAGTAACAATGGTAACTTCATCAGCTTCATCTTTTTTATCAATATGAAGATTGTTCTCCCAAAGGTCAAATGAGACAAAAATATGGTCTGAAATAACCGGGATCTGTCCAAATTGAAACTCCTTGAGCAGTTTTTTTCCCTCTTCCAAAGACAATCCATTTTTTACATTACGGTTTCCTCTAGCTGAAATCTGATCCAGATCCTTAATTCTCGTCATTGTTTTCGCGAAACTTTGATAGAGTAGCGGGTCTCCAGCAGCCTTAACGTAATGGTCGAGGGCCTGGCGTATTATTTTACCCACTTTTGAGCAATGTCCGAATTCGGAACTGTTTTGTCTTACTTTTTCGTAGGAAGCGCTTTTTTTGAAAGCATTTTTATTAAACCCACTTTTCTTCCGAACGACATTTTTTCCGTTCAAAGTGTAAAAAACAAGGTCACCAACTGATCCTGTTAATTTAATTATGCTTTCATATGTGGCCATTTTCTCAAAATTAAACCCAAATATAATGATAATTAAATAAATACAAAATTTTAACATATATTTATAATATAGTTGTAGTATAGATTTTATATAATTAAAATATAAAATGTATATTTGTAGATAATTACGTACATCGGTAAAAATCAAGCAGATATGACAACAGGATTATTTATTGGAAAAATGAGAATAAAGCAGATTGCTGCTTTGCTGATTGTAACCTCTACTGTGATTTCATGCGGAAGCAGCAAAAGTGTTTCTTCAAAAAAGAGCAACACAAAAACAGTGGCAAGATCTGAAAACCTCAGACGTCTGGATTCAAATTTCAATGGGAAAGTGTCTGGCTCAATCAATAGTATTCTGAAAGATGCTGAAAAGTACATTGGAACTCCGTATAAATTTGGAGGCAGTACTTCTTCCGGATTCGATTGTTCCGGTTTTACGGTAAAAGTATTTGAAGAAAACGACCAGAAATTACCTCGAAGATCTTCTGATCAGGCAGATACAGGAAAGAAAATTGACATCAGTGAAGTGAAACCCGGGGATTTGCTGTTTTTTGCAACTGCAGGTGGAAGTAGGGTATCACATGTTGGCATTGTTCATGATATAGGAAACGATGGCGAAATCCGATTTATCCATGCTTCAACCTCAAAAGGGGTGATGATTTCTTCTTTAAATGAAAAGTATTGGAATAAAGCGTATCTGCATGCCCGAAGGGTTTTGTAATGAGTAATAGTATACATGGGAAATAAGAGATTTGCCTTTATCAAAACAGATAAAAAACTGATTAAACTTTTCTTTGATGATATTATCGTCATAAAAGGACTTGGTAATTATGTCGAAATTTATACCCGTGACCAGAAACGATATATTTACTATAAAACACTGAAAGATTTGATTGAAAATTTACCCGATGAATTTATGCGTATTCATAATTCATATATTGTGAATCTAACAAATATTGAATCTTTCGAAAATAATCAAATAATGTATAAAGATTTAAAAATTACTGTAGCGAAAAGCTATCGGGAATGTTTTACAAATACTTTACATAGAATGATGCTATAATCCATCCACATAGATATATCATGCAACAGAATACGATTCATAGCCAACTAAATAATTAATTTTTCTCGTATTTGCATTCAGGCTAGTTTTGTGAAAAATCAGAACAAAATGAATAAACAAATGGCTATACAGTATGTAAATGAAAGTGAAATTACTGGAATAAAAGCTGGTTTACAGCGGGAAACTTTTTTAGATATCTGGATGGTAGTTCTAAATGATCGAATTTTTGCCCGTTCCTGGGGCTTTGCTGAAAGAAGTTGGTATAATACTTTTTTAAAAGACTCTTGTGGACAAATAAAATGTGGAGATCACATATTTACCATCCAGGCTTGTATTCCAGCTGATCTTAACGACCTTATTTTTTCTACTAATCAGGCTTATTTAATGAAATACAGCACCAAACAATATGCAAAGCCGATAACCAGGCAAAAACATATTGATAAAACGATGGAATTTATTATTTGTGAATAGAAAAATATGAGTCCGATCCGGAATTGTATAAAATAATTGATATTGTTAATTTCTTACTATTTGTCATTTCTCTGAACTTGTATACTACAACAAACTTTTGTACTTTTATCGCCGGAAATAATGCATCAACGGGTCGTTATTTATACTTGAAAAAATTAATTTAAATTAGAAACATGTCGTTACAACAAACTATTGAGAACATCTGGGATAATAGGGACTTATTACAAAATGAAGATAGCCAGAAGGCGATAAGAGAAGTTATTTCTTTATTGGATTCCGGGGAACTTCGTGTTGCTGAACCTACGGAAAACGGGTGGCAGGTAAATGAATGGGTGAAGAAAGCTGTAGTTATGTATTTCCCGATTCAGAAAATGGAAACCATTGAAGTGGGACCATTTGAATTCCATGACAAAATTCCTTTGAAGAGAAATTATGCTGAAAAAGGAGTACGTGTTGTACCTCATGCTATTGCAAGAGAAGGAGCTTTTGTTGCTTCAGGAGTAATTATGATGCCTTCTTATGTAAATATCGGGGCTTATGTAGATTCAGGAACGATGGTGGATACCTGGGCAACTGTTGGAAGCTGTGCACAGATCGGTAAAAATGTTCACCTTAGCGGTGGTGTTGGCATCGGTGGTGTTTTAGAGCCATTACAGGCTGCACCTGTAATTATTGAAGACGATTGTTTCATTGGTTCAAGATGTATCGTGGTAGAAGGAGTACATGTGGAAAAAGAAGCGGTATTGGGAGCGAATGTAGTATTAACTGCTTCAACAAAGATCATTGACGTTACAGGAGATCAACCGATTGAGATTAAAGGTAGAGTGCCTGCCCGTTCAGTGGTAATTCCTGGAAGCTACACCAAACAATATCCGGCAGGGGAATATCAGGTTCCTTGTGCTTTGATTATTGGTACAAGAAAAGAATCTACAGACAAGAAGACTTCTCTTAATGATGCATTAAGGGAAAATAATGTAGCTGTATAAGCGCTTATCCATCTAATACTGCACAATTTTGAAAGATAAAGTTTTAAAATTTATACTAAACCCTAAATATATATTTGGGGTTTATCTTATTATATCGGTAGTTACTGCAATTTCCAAATATCTGAGAGGAGATTATGCTATCAACAACTATCTGATTTTTAAAAATGTATTTTTTAATACCATTCATCAGAAAAATTTATTTATCCATTATCCTGACCTCTATTTTGATTTGAATCATTATGGAGTTTTTTTTAGCTTATTGATTGCTCCGTTTGCCGTTATGCCGGATTGGCTGGGAATTTCACTCTGGAATCTGATTAATACTTTTGTATTTGTATTTGCCATTTATAAGCTTCCGTTTTCGGATTCCAAAAAGGCGATATTCGGATTGCTGTGCCTCCAGGAGTATATTACCGCTGCATTAAGTCTGCAGTTTAATGTAGCTCTTACAGGGCTTTTGATATTATCTGCAGTATACATCTATGAAAGAAAAGAAGTACGTTCGGCTACAGCGATTCTCATTGGTGTTTTTGTGAAAATATATGGTATTGTAGGATTGAGCCAGTTTTTCTTCATCAAAAATAAGATGAAGTTTATTATTTCGGGGATTGTAATTGCCGCATTGTTTTTTGTCATTCCTATGATCTATTCCACTCCTCAGTTTGTCATACAGAGCTATGCAGATTGGTTTCATTCTATTATAGAGAAGAATAATGAAAACCAGGTATTGGGAAATATGCAGGATATTTCATTAATGGGTTTTGTAAGAAGAGTTCTTGGGGATGCCTCCATTTCCAATCTTATATTTTTAGCTTTTGGCTTACCATTATTTGCTTTGCCATATGTGCGAATAAAACAATATAAAAATTATGCTTTTCAGCTAATGATTCTGGCTTCTACATTATTGTTTTTGGTGCTATTCAGCTCAAGTTCAGAATCACCTACGTATATCATTGCTGTTGTAGGAGTGATGATCTGGTTTTTTCTTCAGAAAGAAAGAACACCATTTATCATTGGATTGTTGATTTTTGTGATCATTTTTACTTGTTTTTCAACTTCAGATCTTTTTCCTAAATCAGTCAAAAATGATTATATCATCAAATATTCATTAAAAGCGGTACCTTGCATTGTTGTTTGGCTAAGAGTTGTATATGAACTTTTAACCAAAGATTTTGAAAAAAATTATAGCCTGAACTGATCCGATGAAAAAAATTTCTATTGTAATACCAGCCTATAACGAAGAAGGAAACGTAGCTATGATCCATCAGAAGATCAAAGAGGTTTTTTCCGGGTTAAAGGCTTATGATTTCGAAATTATATTTGTAAATGACGGAAGCAGGGATAATACACAGCAAAAACTTGAGGAACTGTCCGAGCTGTATGATGAAGTGAAATTTATTGAATTCTCAAGGAATTTCGGGCATCAGCCGGCAGTAAAAGCAGGGATGGATCAGGCTTACGGAAATGCTGTGATTTCTATGGACGGAGATCTTCAACACCCTCCGGAGCTGATTCCTGATATGATCAGAAAATGGGAAGAAGGCTATGATGTTGTATTAACGGTAAGGACCTATCCGAAAGAAATTTCTTTCTTTAAAAGGAAAACATCCGATTTTTTCTATAAGCTGTTATCTAATCTTTCTGATGTAAACCTTACTAAAGGCGGAGGATCTGATTTCAGACTTTTGGATGCCAGTGCTGTGGAAGTAATGAGGCAATTCAATGAAGATGATTTATTCCTAAGAGGACTGACAAGCTGGATGGGCTTTAAACAAACGGCTCTTAATTTCACAGCTAATGAGAGGTTGGCTGGTAAAAGCAGCTATAATCTTAAGAAGATGATAACTTTTGCTTTCACGGGAATAACGGCTTTCAGCGTAAAACCTCTTTATATTGCGGCTTATTTGGGATTCCTGTTTTCTGCAATATCAGTGATCGGCTATGGAATCTATGTGATTCATTCTTTTGTGTCTCATACAGAAATTTCAGGTTGGGCCTCTCTGATTATGACGATCGTATTTTTTGGTGGCTTACAGCTGATCATCCTTGGAATTATCGGGATGTATCTGGGTAAAATTTTTAAACAGGTTAAAGAAAGGCCTAATTACATTATTAAAAATAAAAAATTATAAATGGTTTTATTAAGTTTTGACATCGAGGAATTTGATATGCCATTAGAGTATAAAGGAGAAATTCCTTTTGATAGGCAGATCTCTATTTCTCAGAAAGGATTGGAAAGAATACTTGACCTTTTGAAAAAACATCAGGTAAAAGCGACTTTTTTTTCAACTGTTGTCTTTGCAGAAAACAGTAAACATTTAATCGAAAGATTGTTAAGTGAAGGACATGAACTGGCTTCCCATACATGGTTTCATTCTGAATTTGAGGAAAAGCATTTAAAAGAATCCCGGGAGAAACTTGAAGAGTTATTTTCAGCAAAAGTTACCGGCCTTCGGATGCCAAGGATGATGCCTGTTAATGAAATGGCAGTGGAAAAAGCGGGTTATTCTTATAATTCTTCGATTAATCCAACCTTTTTACCGGGAAGATATAATAACCTGAAAGTATCCAGGACCTATTTTAAAGAGGGAAATGTTACCCAGATTCCGGCTTCTGTTTCTCCAAATTTCAGGATTCCTTTATTCTGGCTGAGTTTCCATAATTTTCCCCTTTCCATCTATAAAAAAATAGCTTCAGATAGCCTGAAGAAAGATAAGTATCTTAATATATACTTTCACCCTTGGGAGTTTGCTGAAATTAAGGATGAAGCCTTTAAACTTCCCGGCTTTACGGTGAAAAATTCCGGAATTGATATGGTCGAAAGGTTTGATGAATTCATAGGATGGCTGAAAAATAAGAAGTATAGCTTTGGAACATTTCAGGAATTTCAAAAAAAGATAGAATCATGAAGATTGCTTTTGACGCTAAACGTTTTTTCCATAATACTTCCGGGCTGGGTAATTATTCCAGGGATCTTGTAAGAATTCTTTCAGAATATTTTCCTGATAATCAGTACCTGTTACTCAATAAAAATAAATCCGACAGGGGGGCAGATATACTTCAAAACCCTAATGTTCAGTTTGTTGAAACCTCCAAAGGAAGTATGTCCCGTCAGTTCAAAATGGGAAAGGATGCCCAGAAAAGCGGAGCCGATATTTTTCATGGTCTATCCGGGGAATTGCCTTTAAAATGGGACAAAAAACCAATAAAGAAGGTTGTAACGATTCATGATCTTATTTTCGTAAGATATCCTCAGTATTACTCATTTTTTGACCGCAAGATTCATTTATGGAAATTTAAAAAGGCGGCGCAAAGTGCAGACAAAATTATTGCTATTTCAGAACAGACCAAAAACGATATTATCCAATATCTGAAGGTACCTGAAAATAAAATTAAAGTTATTTATCAGGGTTGTCACAAGGCTTTTAAAGAACAGCAGCCCGAAGATTTGATTAAAGCTACAAAAGAAAAATTTAAACTTCCGGAAAGATTTATTTTAAATGTAGGGACTATTGAGGAGCGTAAAAATCTTTTAAATGTTTTAAAGGCTATCAATGGAACCGGAATTCCTTTGGTTGTTATAGGACGGAAAACCGGATATTATAAGAAACTGGAAACCTTCATCAGGAAGAATAAATTAGAAAATCAGGTTCACTTTTTAGAAGGAGTTTCTATGGATGAACTGGCCGTTATCTATAAGTTTGCTGATATTTTTATTTATCCCAGTTTATTTGAGGGATTTGGAATCCCTGTTATCGAAGCGCTTTTTTCAAAAACCGTTGCCATAACAAGTAATATAAGCAGTCTGCCGGAAGCGGGAGGAAAGAACTCCGTTTATATTAATCCGGAAAATCATTTGGATATTCAATCCAAAATACAATTTTTATGGGATAATCAGGCCGAAAGAAAACGTCGTGCTGATCTGGGTTTTGAGTTTGTTCAGAAGTTTAATGACGAACCTATTGCACAGGAACTGATGAATTTATATCATGAAATTTTGTAAAAAAATTTTGTTATTTAAAAATAAGTCCTACATTTGTACCACAATTTTCAAACATGAAACCGAATTTTTTAACACTACATCATTATCATCATCATCTCTGCTAAGACGGAATTGATTGATAGTAGCCTGTGTTAAAATCAAAAAATAATTAAAAACCGTCTGAGTAACAGACGGTTTTTTTGTTTTAAATTCTTCCCGGAAACTTTTCAAAAATACTTTTCATTTACTCAGACCCAATATGTGCAACAATGAGTAAATTAAAAATTGCCATCCAGAAGAGCGGCAGACTTTATGAAGATTCTTTACAGCTTTTAAAAGATTGTGGAATTTTCGTTAACAACGGAAAAGACCAGCTAAAGGTTTCTGTAGACAATTTTCCATTTGAAATCATGTATCTCAGAAACTCTGATATCCCTCAATACCTTGAAGATGGTGTGGTGGATATCGCTATTGTAGGCGAAAACCTGCTGGTAGAAAAAGAAAAGCAAATTGAAATTGTTCAGAAGCTCGGATTTTCAAAATGCAGGGTTTCTCTAGCAGTTCCCAAAGATGTAGAAACCGATGAACTGAATTATTTTCAGGGAAAGAAAATTGCTACATCATATCCTAACACCCTTAAAAAATTTCTGGCAGAAAATGCTGTATCAGCAGATATTCACGTTATTTCAGGCTCTGTTGAAATTGCTCCCAATATAGGATTGGCAGACGGGATCTGTGATATTGTAAGTTCGGGAAGCACTTTATTTAAAAACGGATTAAGGGAGACTATCACCTTATTGAAATCTGAAGCAGTACTTGCTAAAAACCTTCAGTTGAATGAGGAAAAAGAAAACATTCTGAATCGGTTTTTATTCAGGGTCAAGGCTGTGCTCAAAGCAAAAAATTCCAAATACATCCTTATGAATGTACCTGATGATAAGATCAAAGATATTTCCAGAGTGCTTCCGGTTCTTAAAAGTCCTACCGTACTTCCCCTGGCTGAAAAAGGGTGGAGCAGTATTCACTCCGTTATTGACGAAGAAAGGTTCTGGGACGTTATTGATGAACTCAAGGACAACGGAGCACAAGATATTCTTATAATTCCAATCGATAAAATGGTGATTTAATTATGTTTATACACAGATATCCTAAAAAAGAAACATGGAAGGAGCTGGTTAAGCGTCCGGCCCGGAAAAAAGAAGAAATCTCAGAAATTATTTCAGAAGTATTCACGAAGATAGAAGAGGAAGGTGATAAAGCATTGCTTGAATTTACGAAGAAATATGATTCTGCTGATATTGAAGAAATAGAAGTTTCCCAAGTCGAGATTGAACAGGCGGAATCTTTGGTCAGCCCAGCGTTAAAAAAGGCAATTCAGGAGGCGAGCGAAAACATTACAAAATTTCATGCTCTGCAACAACCGGAAACGAAAAAGATAGAGACTACAAAAGGAGTGATTTGCTGGCGGGAAAATCGTGCGGTTGATAAAGTAGGGATCTATATTCCCGGAGGAACTGCGCCTTTATTTTCAACAGTTCTGATGCTGGCTATTCCTGCCCGTTTAGCAGGATGTAAAGAAATTATTCTGTGCACTCCTCCGGATAAAAATGGAAATATTAATCCTGCCATTCTTTATAGCGCAATGATTTGTGGGGTGACCAGAATATTTAAAGCAGGAGGAGCACAGGCTATTGCGGCAATGGCTATCGGAACGGAAAGTATACCAAACGTATATAAAATATTCGGGCCCGGAAATCAGTTTGTGGTGGCAGCAAAAGAATATGCACAAAACTATGGGGTAGCCATTGATATGCCTGCAGGACCAAGTGAAGTTCTGGTTATTGCAGATCAACAGGCAGTACCTGCTTTCTGTGCGGCTGATCTTCTTTCCCAGGCAGAACACGGAAGTGACAGTCAGGTTGTTTTTATTTCTACAGATTTTGGAATATTTAGTGAAACGATCAAAGAAATAGATAATCAAATCAAAAAACTTCCCAGGAATCAATTTGCAGAAGAGTCTTTAAACAACAGTTATTTTATTTTACTGAATACGGTAGAAGAAGCAATAGAATTCAGCAATTTATATGGTCCGGAACACCTTATTCTGGCAATAGAAAATTTTGAGGGATTTATTTCTTCAATTCAAAATGCCGGGTCCGTGTTTTTAGGAAACTATTCCTGTGAAAGCGCCGGAGATTATGCTAGTGGAACCAATCACACACTTCCTACCAACGGATTTGCACGCAATTACAGCGGTGTTTCATTGGACAGTTTTGTAAAGAAAATCACTTTTCAGGAGCTTTCAGCAAAAGGCTTGCAGAATTTGGGAAAAACAATAGAAATAATGGCAGAGGCAGAAGGATTATTTGCCCACAAGAATGCCGTTTCAATACGATTAAAAAATAAAAAATAGATGAAACAATTAACGATCAGTCAATTTGTACGGAAGAATATTTTAGAGCTACAACCTTATATCAGTTTCAGGGATCATAATGAATTTGAATCACCGGTTCTAATGGATGCCAATGAAAGTCCTTTTGGAGAGTTTAACCGGTATCCGGATTCTACCCAGAAGAAGCTTAAAAATAAAATTGCAGATCTTAAGGAACTATCTCCAGAGCAGATCGCAATCGGAAACGGAAGTGATGAGCTTATAGACCTGATCATAAGGATTTTCTGTGAGCCCAAAAAAGAGTCTATCATGATGATGAATCCATCTTTTGCGATGTATGCATTTTATGCTACGATCAACGAAAACAGGGTGATCAAAATGGATCTTGACGAAAACTTCGAGATTATCAAGGAAAACTTTCTCAAGATATCCATGGAAAACCGGCCTAAGATATTTTTCCTTTGTTCGCCTAATAATCCTACGGGGAACAGTGTCGATGATATTGAATTCTACTTACAGAATTTTGATGGAATTGTAGTAGTCGATGAAGCCTATATTGAATTTTCAGATAAAAAATCCAGCCTGGAATTGCTGATGAAATATCCAAACCTTATCGTTCTTCAGACTTTTTCAAAGGCTTGGGGAAAAGCGGGAGCAAGAGTTGGGATCGCCTATGCTTCTAAAGAAATCATTAATCTCATCAACACAGTGAAGGCTCCTTATAACGTTAATTCTTTAAGCCAGGATTTGATTTTAAAAAGCATCGATCAGATAGATGTGTTTCAGCAGAATGTTGAAAATATATTAATTGAAAGAGCCTGGTTAGACAATGAGCTCAAAAAACTTCAATGCGTGACCAAAATTTTCCCTACTGATGCCAATTTTTTCCTGGTTGAATTTACCAATGCAGACCAGGTGCATCAAAAGTTACTGGCCAATGAGGTACTTACCAATAAAAGGGCTCCGGCCATTCCTGATTGCATACGCATCAATATCGGAACAAGAGAAGAAAATATGAAATTAATTGCTGTTTTAAATAGAGTGTAATTATGAAAAAAGTACTGTTTATAGACCGTGACGGGACACTCATTATTGAGCCTGCTACAGATTTTCAGGTTGATTCTTTGGAGAAACTGGAGTTTTATCCGGGTGTTTTTCAAAACCTTTCCAAAATAGCCAGGGAACTGGATTATGAGTTGGTAATGGTAACCAATCAGGATGGATTGGGAACTGAAAGCTTCCCTTACGAAAACTTTATTAAGCCTCAGGAGAAAATGTTGAATGCTTTTAAAAATGAAGGAATAATTTTCAATGATATATTAATTGATAAAAGTTTTGAACGTGAAAATCTTCCTACCCGAAAGCCAGGAATCGGGATGCTTGGTCAATACATCTATGGAAATTATGATCTTGAAAACTCATACGTTATCGGAGATCGATTGACAGATATTCAGTTGGCCAAAAATTTAGGATCAAAAGCAATTTTTATCAGTGAAACGGCTGATGATAATGCTGCTTTGACAACCAAAGACTGGTCGGAAATTTATCAGTTTTTAAAAGATATGCCAAGAAAAGCAAAAGTTGCAAGGAAGACTAATGAAACAGAAATAGAAATTGAAGTTAACCTCGATGGGAAAGGCAATTCCAGTATTTCAACAGGACTGCACTTTTTTGATCATATGCTTGAGCAAATTTCAAAGCATGGAAATTTAGATCTAAGTATTCAGGTGAAGGGAGATCTGCAGGTAGATGAACACCATACGATAGAAGATACGGCCATCGTTCTGGGGCAGGCTGTTCTTAAAGCATTAGGAAATAAGAAAGGGATTGAAAGATATGGCTTTCTACTTCCGATGGACGACTGTCTGGCCCAGGTGGCTCTGGATTTTGGAGGGAGACCATGGCTGGTTTGGGATGCTGATTTTAGAAGAGAAAAAATAGGAGATGTTCCTACTGAATTGTTCTTCCACTTTTTTAAATCATTTTCCGATGCATCTCAATCCAACCTGAATATTAAAGCGGAAGGAAGCAATGAACACCACAAGATCGAGTCTGTTTTTAAGGCTTTTGCCAAAGCTTTAAAGATGGCTGTAAATCAGACCGATCAGAATTTTAATTTACCTTCAACTAAAGGAAGCTTATAAGATGATTGCAATTATTAAATATAATGGCGGAAATGTACAATCCGTTCAGAATGCCTTGGGTAGGTTAAACGTGGAATCAGTGGTCAGTGATGATTTTACTATTATTCAACAGGCTGATAAAGTGATTTTCCCTGGCGTAGGAGAAGCATCTTCAACAATGGAACTTTTAAAGGAAAAAGGACTTGATACGTTTATCCCCGGGTTAAAACAGCCGGTATTGGGAATATGTTTGGGAATGCAGCTGATGTGTAAAGATAATGAAGAAGGAAATACTAAAGGGATGGGAATTTTTGATATCAATGTCAAAAAATTTCCGGCGAATGATATCGTTCCTCATATGGGATGGAATACGGTAAACGATTTGAAGAGTCCTGTTTTTTCAGGTATTGAAAAAACAAATGACCTGTATTTCGTGCACAGCTACTATTGTGAGCTTTCTGAGTATACGACTTCTGTTTGTGATTATATACTTCCATTCAGTGCATCATTACAAAAAGACAATTTCTTTGCTACCCAGTTTCACCCTGAAAAGTCCGGGAAAGTGGGTGCAAGATTACTTCAAAACTTTTTAAATCTGTAATTATGAAGATCATTCCCGCTATTGATATTATTGACGGAAAATGTGTACGCCTTTCAAAAGGTGATTATAACACAAAGAAAGTATATAACGAAAGCCCCCTTGAGGTGGCAAAAGAGTTTGAAGATTCCGGTATTCAGTATCTCCACCTGGTAGATCTGGACGGAGCTAAATCCAGGCATATTGTAAATCAGAAAATATTGGAATCAATTGCTCGCGAGACTTCCTTGCAAATTGATTTTGGAGGAGGATTAAAAACACCGGAAGATATTGAGACGGCTCTTAATGCTGGTGCAAGTCAGGTGACTATCGGGAGCATTGCAGTTCAGGATCCGGAACTCTGTTACACTTTAGTCAGCAAATACGGTCCTGAAAAAATTATTCTCGGAGCTGATTGTGAAAACAGAAAAATAAAAACTTCCGGATGGCTTGAAGAAAGTCAAATTGATGTACTCTCTTTTATCCTTCAATATAAAGAAAAAGGAATTAGGCAGGTAATCTGCACGGATATTTCTAAAGACGGAATGCTGAAGGGACCGTCAATCGATCTGTATCAGGATATTTTAGGGAATGTTCCTGTTAATCTGATTGCCAGTGGAGGAATTTCAGGTATCGGGGATGTATATAGGATGAAAGAAATAGGCTGTTCCGGAACGATCATCGGAAAAGCTATTTACGAGGGGAAAATTGAATTAAAAGAACTTCAGAACTTTATTGAAAATGCTTAAAAAAAGAATTATTCCATGTCTTGATATTAAAGATGGGACAACCGTGAAAGGAATTAATTTTGAAGGACTCCGAAATGCAGGAGATCCGATCAGCCTGGCTAAAAAATATGAAATTGACGGTGCAGACGAACTGGTCTTTCTCGATATCACAGCCACTATTGAAGAAAGAAAAACCTTTGTAGAACTTGTCCGGGATATCGCAAAAGAATTAAGCATTCCTTTTACAGTTGGCGGAGGAATCAATTCTATTGAAGATGTAAGAAAACTTCTTGAAGCGGGAGCAGATAAGATCAGTATCAATTCTTCTGCTGTCAAAAAACCACAGCTTATCACAGATCTGGCCAATGAATTCGGAAGTCAGTGTATTGTGGTTGCCATTGACACAAAATTCGTGAATAATGAAGATTGGGTACACATTAAAGGAGGAAGAGAAGCAACAGAGCTGAAAACTCTGGAGTGGGCTAAAAAAGCTGAAGTTTTAGGTGCCGGTGAAATTCTTCTGACATCAATGGATGGTGACGGAACTAAAAAGGGATTTGATATCAGGATAACCAAAGCGGTGTCTGAAATTGTCAATATCCCCGTAATTGCTTCAGGAGGGGCAGGAACAATAGGAGATTTTACAGAAGTATTTCAGGAAACGAAAGCTACCGGTGGTTTGGCTGCGAGTATTTTCCATTTTGGAGAAATTCATATTCAGGATGTAAAAAAAGAATTATTATATAAAAAAATACAGGTAAGAAATGATCAATTTTAATAAAACAAACGGGCTGGTTCCGGTTATTATACAAGATGTACGGACTTTACAGGTTTTAATGCTCGGCTATATGAATGAAGAAGCATGGAACAAAACCAGGGCGGAAGGAATTGTTACCTTTTTCAGCCGGTCAAAAAACAGATTATGGACAAAAGGAGAGGAGTCAGGGAATTTTTTAACGGTAAAAAGTATCGATATTGATTGCGATCAGGATACTGTTTTGATAAAAGCTACTCCTAAAAATGTGGTTTGTCATACCGGAAGCTTTAGCTGTTTTGGTGAAAAAGATTCCAAGGGATTTTTATATGAGCTGGAGGAAAAAATAGGACAAAGAATTGATGATAAAACAGAGGGGTCTTATACCTACTCACTATATCAGAGAGGTATCAACAAGGTTGCCCAGAAAGTAGGTGAGGAGGCTGTAGAGCTGGTAATCGAAGCAAAGGACGATAATGAAAAATTGTTTAAGGATGAAGCTGCGGACCTGATGTATCACTTTTTAATTCTGTTGAAAGCCAAAAACTTTTCCCTGAAAGACATTGAACGCGTTTTGTTGGAAAGGAATGGAAAATAAAAACATTTGGCACATTATATTAGATCTGTGTTAGCTAGTAAACATGACATTTATCTTTTAATGTGTAAAAAATAAAATTACTTAATTGAATTTTTGGATTTTTTACATTAAAATAAGTTTTTATAGGTCAATCGTTTTTCATTTTATCTGATTGGGTTGACTCTGCCTGATTTAGTAAAATATTAAAAGCATTACTTTTGCCTTTTAATTATTCTAAATAAGAACACGTAGATGAAAAAAAATATTTTTTGTTTGGGAAGCTTAATCGCAGCTTCCTTAATACATGCACAAAAAAAAGATTCACTTGATCAAAGGAGACTTGAAGAAGTTATTATCACAGCATCAAGGTCCCCCGAAATTGTAAAAAAGACGGCTTCTACAGTACATATTATCCATAAAAAAGAAATTGAAGAGCAGTCTCTGATATCTCCAGATCTCAGTAATATATTAGCATATAAAGTTCCGGGACTTGCTTTTGGTAATAATCTCGTAGGAAATAGAGGCCAAACCCTGAGGGGTAGAAATGTACTGATCATGATCGATGGTATTCCTCAATCAAGTCCGTTACGAAATAATGACAGGGAGATCAGAAGTATTGATCCGTCAGTACTTGAACGTATTGAAGTTGTTAAAGGAGCAACATCCATTTATGGAAATGGTGCAGAGGGCGGTATTATCAATTATATCACTCAGAAAAATACTAAGAGCAAACCATTTTCAGGAAAAACAGTTTTGGGCTTTACCAGTCATGATTTATTCAATAGTAATATGTTCAAATCGGACGGTGGCGCTGGCTACAGGGTTTCCCAGAGTTTTTTTGGAAACTTAGGAAAGTGGGATTACCTTATTAATGGTACAATTACTCAGAATGGAGTGAAAATAGACGGTGATGATTTGGTTCAAAATCCAAGATATGGATTAGGAGAAACCAGTGTAGGAAACGTATTCGGAAAAATAGGATATAATATAGATGATGATAATAGAGTGGAGTTAATGTATAATTATTATTCCAGTTTACAGGATTCTAAATATATTCTTGATATCGGAAAGTATGGAGAAAGACCTTCTACAGGAAAATTAGGAAACAGAGAAGGGGTGAAAGAGGGAACAAGATATAATCACAACGGATATTTAAAATATATCAATAAAAATATTTTCCATCAGACTTCCCTCAATACAACGCTTTATTTTCAGGACTTTTATACAATCTATGATTATCGTAACCCACCAAGATGGAAAACAGGGGGACAATCGGCTATTTTGGAAAAGAAATATGGATTCAGGGCAGATTTTAATACTGAATTTAAAAAAGGAAATGAGCTGATGGGTTCTTTAACCTATGGTCTTGATTTACTCAATGAGAAAACAAGCCAGCCTTTGGTAGACGGAAGAATATGGGTTCCTGAAATGAATATGCTGGCGGCTGCTCCTTTTGTACAAGGTAAATTGTTTATCACCAAAGACTTAACTGTTAAAGCAGGATTGCGATGGGATAAGATGTCTGTAAAAGTTCCGGATTATACTACATTGCCTTCTGGAAATGCCTCTGAATTTAATGTGCAGGGAGGCCGGTTAAATTATTCCAATATATCATATAATGTAGGAGTAAGTTATGTTGCAATTGACTTTTTCCAGCCTTTTACCTCTTACTCAAGAGGATTTAATATTTATGATTTAGGACGAGTGCTGAGAGATGCTAAAACTAATGTTTTAAATGAAATCAATGCGGATCCTGTTGTTATTGATAATTACGAGATTGGATTTAACAGTAAAATTGGCCGGGCTGTTGATTTCTCAGCGAGTTATTTTTATAATTATTCAAAATTGGGGGCAGACTTGGTCTCTGTAAACGGATTTTGGACGCCTTTGAGAGCGCCACAATACATTAGTGGAGTAGAGCTGGCAATGAACGTATATCCGACCAGAGGATTAAGTATAGGAGCTAATTATACTTACCAGGAAGGAAAAGTAGACGTGAAAAATGATAATAGCTACGATAAATATTTGAGCGGATTGAGGATCGCTCCAGCCAGACTTAATTCTTATATCAAATGGAATAATAAATCCCAGAAGCTTCAATTGGGAGTTTATCATATGTACTCCTTTAAAAGAGAACAATTTGAACCGGTATCCGGAAAATATCAGGAAGGAGAAGGTCCTGTAAAGGAATTTAACCTTTTTAATTTTCAAGGGAGTTACCAATTTAATAATGTAATTACGGTAGGATTAGGAATAGAAAATGTCTTGAATAAAACCTATTATACTCCAACTTCAATGTACACTGCACGAGATGCAGAGTATGTAAGAGGAAACGGAAGGTATTATACCTTGTCTCTGAATTTTAATTACTAGACTAATTTTAGCTATATGAATAATGAAATCCTATCTGCTTTTAGATAGGGTTTTGTGTTTTAAAGAATATAATCCTCTTTGTCCATGTAATCTTTTGCATTCTGAGCGCCATAGCAGTATTAGGCATAAAAAACTTATAAAGCAGATGAAATTTTCAAAACATTTTTCATAATTTACATTTTATTTTCAAAACAACCTTAAAGAATATGTCATAAACAGAATTTGTACAAATACCCAGTAATATTTATGAAAAAAAATGATTTTATTATTTTCATCTTATTCTGTCTGATACTTTTGCCTACAGGGGTTTCAGTTCAAAAACAATTAATACTCACTTCTCCTAATAATAAACTGAAAACCTTCATCAACGTAGGTAAAACAGTAGAGTATTCCTTGCTACACAATGGAGATGTAATGCTCGACAAATCTGCTATTTCCATGACACTTGATGATGGATCTTTCTATGGGAAAAATGGAAAACTTTTAAGATCGTCAGAAAAAAAAGTTAACCAGACTTTCAATGTGCGGATATATAAACGCCAGCAAATTAAAGACTATTATAATGAACTGATATTAGAGTTTAAAGATTATCATATTATTTTTAGAGCTTATGATGAAGGGATTGCTTACAGATTTGTGTCTTTAGCTAAAAAGCCATTTAAAATAATGGCTGAACAAGCTGAATTTAATTTCCCTGCAGATCAAAAAGCTTTTATCAACTATACCAATAAACCGGAAACAGCTCCTTTGGAAAAACAATTTTTCAACTCGTTTGAACAACCTTATTTTCATTATCCTTTATCCGAATGGAATAAGAAAAGACTCGCTATCAATCCTTTACTTGTAGAAGGGGTAAAGGGTAAAAAGCTTTGTATTGCCGAGTCTGATCTGATCAATTACCCGGGAATGTTCTTATATCCGGGAGATAAATCCAATAGTTTAAAAGGCGTATTTGCACCTTACCCGAAAGAAGTTCAGCAAGGGGGACATAATAATTTGCAGATGCTCATAAAATCTCGTGAAAACTTTGTTGCCCAATTCGATAAAGGGACAGACTTTCCTTGGCGAATCATTATTATTTCCGAGAAAGACTCAGATTTGACAGATAGTGATATCGTCTATAAATTGGCAACTCCTTCTCAGGGAGATTATTCATGGGTGAAACCAGGAAAAGTAGCCTGGGATTGGTGGAATGATTGGAATTTGTACAATGTAAATTTTAAGACCGGGGTTAATAATGAAACCTATCGATATTATATCGATTTTGCTGCTCAATATGGAATAGAATATGTGATTCTTGATGAAGGTTGGGCAGTCAATAAGAAAGCAGACCTCTTTCAGGTAGTGCCTGAAATCAATCTGCCGGAATTGATTGCTTATGCAAATTCCAAAAAAGTAGGGCTTATTCTTTGGGCTGGTTATTATGCTTTTGATCGTGATATGGAAGCTGTTTGTAAACATTATAGTGAAATGGGAATCAAAGGTTTTAAAGTAGACTTTATGGATCGGGATGATCAGATCATTGTTGACTTTCACCGGCGAGGGGCAGCAATGGCTTCAAAATATAAGTTGTTGATAGATTATCATGGGACATATAAACCTACAGGGCTACAACGAACCTATCCTAATGTTATTAATTTTGAAGGGGTAAACGGATTGGAGCAAATGAAATGGGCAGATCATCTTGACCAGGTGACCTATGATGTAACCATTCCATTTATCCGACAGATAGCAGGTCCAATGGATTATACTCAGGGAGCAATGCGTAATGCAACCAAAGATAATTTCAAAAGTGTTGATAGTGAAGCTATGAGTCAGGGAACACGATGCCGTCAGCTGGCAGAATATATAGTCTTTGAGTCTCCGTTAAATATGCTTTGTGATAGCCCGTCAAATTATATGGCAGAAACGGAATGTACAGAATTTATTGCTAAGGTTCCTACCATTTGGGATCAAACCATAGCTTTAGATGGTGAGGTCGCAAAATATGTAGCAATAGCCCGTAAAAAAGGAGATGATTGGTATATGGGTGCTTTAACCAACTGGGATGCACGTACTGTAGAATTAGATTTATCATTCCTAGGAAAAGGCAATTTCAAAGGTGAAGTATTTAAAGATGGAATCAACGCGAATCGTGTTGCTAAAGATTACAAAAAGGAAGTCATTGACATTCCAGCCAATAGAAAATTAACCGTATCAATGGCGTCAGGAGGAGGTTACGTAATAAAGATCACAAAAAAATAAAGAATTATAAAAACCAAAAGCTTTCTATTTTTAGAAAGCTTTTGTATTAAGATATATAGTATAAGTGATTATTCAATCATAATTTTTCTAACTACTGTATGCTCATCGGCTTTAAGGTTTCCTAAATAAACCCCTTTTGGCAAATTAGAAACATTAATTCTTGTCTGGTTTTCTTGCTTAAGTAAAGACCGACCTAACAGATCGGTGATTTCAAAACTGAAGTTGCTAACGGAAGATGGTAATTCCAGGCTCAGAATATCTTTTGCCGGATTGGGATAAATTTTAACGGATTCAAGCGTATTTGCAGCGGTTTCTTTGGTATTTAAAACTAAAGATGCCGTAGTGGATGCTACTGCAAAATGCTGAAGTGCCCCCACTGTTGCTTTTCCTACATTGAAAATATATACAGGGTCTGTATTCGCAAAGGTATCATTCACAGTATGCGGATAACTGCTTCTCTTATACTCAAAATATCCTGTAATCACTTCTCCTTTCTGTTCAAAAGGGATATAGTCCGTATCTTCTGCCGGATCAATCCCTGTAAGTAGTGGAGAATATAGAGTAGTACAGGTCACCAGCTGTTGTGTAACCGCACTTGATGCCGCATTATTGCTGCTTACTCCTCCCTGATCCTCATCACAGTATATTCTGTTATTTACATTCCCCATTTTTCCACCTACCTGGTCAAGATTGAATACCAATTTTATATCCAGCTTTCGAACACCATTTTGATAAGCTACATTGTTTACATAATGGGAACTTCCTCTTAATCCCTGTTCTTCTCCGGAAAAATGAATAAACTTGATAGAATATTCTGTCGGAACATTTCTAAGGATCCTGGCAGCTTCCAGTATAATTGAAGTACCACTACCGTTATCATTGGTTCCCGGACCTACGATGCTATCAAAGTGCCCACAAATAATAACATATTTATTAGGATATACTGTTCCTGTTTTGGTGATGATCAGGTTTTTGGAACTTGTGCTTCCAAAGGTAAAAGGATCCTCAACAATCTGGCTTGCTGTGTAGCCATACGATAAATATTTGTTTTTGATCCACGTAAGCGCATTGGCATTATTGGTAGAACCTGTTGTTTTTACACCAAGATTTTGGAACTGCTGCAGATTGGTTGTAATATTGGTTTGTGTAACCTGGTTTGCCCTGTCCTGATAAACTTGAATGAAGCTTTGAGATTGTAATTGCTGGCCTAATAAAGCGCAAAAAAGAAGAGTAATTATATTTTTCATTGTTAGGTGATTTTTGTAAAAGTAATCATAAAATCACAATGAAAGAATAAAAATATTATGTAATAAATAAAAAATGCTCTTATTGTTGATAATAAAAGCATTTTTGTAATTGAGAGATATTTGATGATTTATTTTTCTATAACAATTTTTCTTGTTGTAGTCTGACCTTTGGCTTTTATAATGACTAGATAAGCTCCTTCCTGCAAACCGGAAATATCGATTTTTCTTTGATTTTCTTTTTTGATCAGAATATGTCCTAAAAGATCTGTCAGCTCAAAGTTGAATTCTTTAATGGTATCAGGTAAGTCAATAGTTATAATATCTTTTGCCGGGTTAGGATAGATCTTTACTGATTCTATTGATGCCTGAGCTTTTGTTTCTTCTGTGTTTAGAACCATTGCTGCGGTTGTAGATGCAACGGCAAAATGTTGGAGCGCACCAACAGCAGCTTTACCTACATTGAATACATATACAGGATCTATATTGGCAAAGGTATCATTTACCGTATGCTCATTATTGCTCCTGATATTCTCATAAAAACCTGTGATAATATCTCCGTTTTCTTCAAAAGGAATATAGTCTGAAGCATATGCGGTAGCCATCACTGTCTGAAGAGGAGAGTACAGACTTGTACAGGTTGCCAACTGCTGGGTGAAAGAGCTCGATGTTGCATTATTGGCGGAGCTTCCGTTAACTCCCTTTTCACATTTTATCTTATTGTTGTTATTTCCTAATTTACCTCCCACCTGATCAATATTGAAGACCAGTCTTATATTAAGTTTGCGAACTCCGTTTTGAAAAACTACATTATCCGCATAGTGGTAGCTCCCGTAAAGTCCCTGTTCCTCTCCTGAAAAATGAATGAATTTTATTGAATACTGGGTAGGGATATCTTTTAAAATTCTTGCGGCCTCTAATAAAATTGAAGTTCCGCTTCCGTTATCACTTACGCCGGATCCTGTTACCGTATCATAATGGGCGCAAATAATTACATACGTATTGGGATATGTTGTCCCTGTTTTCGTAATGATCAGATTCTTTGAACTCGTACTTCCAAATGTAAAAGGATCTTCAACGATTTGACTGGCTGTATAGCCATAAGACAGGTACTTATTTTTTATCCACGTCAGAGTATTCGCATTGTTCGTGGAACCTGTAGTTTTGACACCAAGGTTTTCAAATTGCTGTAAATTCGTTGTAATATTGGTTTGAGTAACCTGATTGGCTCTGTTCTGATAGGCCTGAATAAATGTTTGAGATGATAGTTGCTGACATAGCAGGCAAAAAATTAGAAAAGTAATTATATTTTTCATTAGTTGGTGATTTTTGCAAAAGTAATAATAAAATCACAATGAAAGAATATTAATTTTGTAGTATAAATAAAAAATGCTTTTATAACGTGTAATAAAAGCATTTTTAAATTATTTTTTTAGCGGTGAGTTATTTGCTGATTACTACTTTCCGTACAGCGGTATGATCAGCAGTTTTTATTATAGCTAAATAGGCACCGTTTGTCAGAGAAGAAACCTGGATCGCTTTCTTATTATTCTGTTTAATTAAAGTGTGGCCTAGCAGATCTGTTAATTCAAAATTAAAATCATTAATCGTATTTGGCAGGTCAATTGTCAATACATCTTTTGCCGGGTTAGGGTAGATCTTTACAGATTCTAATGATTTCTGTCCTTCTGTTTCGCTTGTTCCCAAATTCAGAGTTGTTGCTACAGCAAAATGTTGAAGAGCACCAACCGCTGCCATACCTACGTTGTAGACATATACAGGATCTATATTGGCAAAGGTATCATTTACCGTATGTTCATTATTGCTTTTGATATTCTCATAAAAACCTGTAATGATATCTCCGTTTTGTTCAAAAGGTATATAATCTGAGGAATACGCGTTAGTAATTACAGTCTGAAGAGGGGAGTAAAGACTTGTACAAGTGGCCAGCTGTTGTGTAAACGCACTTGAAGTTGCATTATTGGCAGAGCTTCCGTTAACGCCTTTCTCACACTTTATCGTATTATTGTTATTGCCAAGTTTACCACCTACCTGATCTATATTAAATACCAGTCTTATATTCATCTGACGGATATTATTCTGAAAAACCACATTGTCTGCATAATGATAGCTTCCTTCCAGTCCCTGCTCTTCTCCTGAAAAATGAATGAATTTAATAGAATATTCTGTTGGAATATCTTTTAAGATTCTTGCAGCTTCCAATATAATAGACGTTCCGCTTCCATTGTCGCTAACTCCGGAACCGGTTATGGTATCATAATGTCCACAGATAATTACATAGGTATCAGGATAAACAGTTCCTGTTTTGGTAATAATTAAATTCTTAGAACTGGTACTTCCAAAGGTAAAAGGATCCTCAACCATCTGACTTGCACTATATCCGTAAGACGTATATTTATTTTTGATCCAGTTTAAAGTATTGGTATTATTTACAGAACCTGTTGTTTTTACACCCAGGTTTTCAAACTCGTGTAAATTAGCTGTAATATTGGTTTGTGAAACCTGAGTTGCTCTGCTTTGGTAAGCCTGAATAAAGCTTTGTGCCTTTGCGCTATAAATAGCAATGGAAAAGAGAAGTAGAGTAGTTATTTTTTTCACTTGATAAAAGAATTACAGAATTATTATATTTTTAATGAAACAAATGTATATAATAAAAAAATCCTGAGCAAAAAACTCAGGATTTAATATTGATAACAAAAAATTTTACATTATTTTACTTGATCTACAACTGCTTTGAAAGCTTCAGGGTGATTCATTGCTAAATCTGCTAAAACTTTTCTGTTAAGCTCAATGTTGTTCTTTTTAAGAGCTCCCATAAATTGAGAGTAAGACATTCCATGCTCTCTTGTTCCAGCGTTGATACGCGTGATCCAAAGTGATCTGAAATTTCTCTTTTTCTCTTTTCTTCCACGGTAAGCATATTGCATTGCTTTTTCTACCGCGTTTTTAGCTACAGTCCAAACGTTCTTTCTTCTACCGAAAAAACCTTTAGCTTGTTTCATGATTTTTTTTCTGCGAGCTCTTGAAGCTACTGCATTTACTGATCTTGGCATAATTTAAATTGTTTTTTTGAAAAGGGCGGTAAACTGTTTCATTACACTTATCTGCTCCGTTTCAGGGTTAAAAATTCTGAATTGTTTTAATTCCTATAAACCGAATATAGATTTATAAAAACTACTTAATTGCTAATTGACGTTGAACGCTTTTCTCATCCACTTTAGCTACGTAAGAAGTAGTAGTAAGATTTCTCTTCTGCTTAGTTTCTTTTTTAGTTAAGATGTGGCTTTTGTAAGCATTTTTTCTTTTGATCTTACCAGTTCCGGTAAGAGCAAAACGTTTCTTAGCACCTGATTTCGTTTTTAATTTTGGCATTGTCTTGCTTTTTTATTATTTTGTTATCAATATCTGATTTACTTTCTTCCCAAAGACACTTAGGAATAATAGTGTGCAAAGATACAAAAAATATCAATTCGAATTTTCAAAATTGTGATTTTATAGTATTTTCAAAAAACCACTTCTATAAAAAGTGGTTACAAATCATTAAATTACTCACTAGATATCCTTATGAGTTATTTCTCTTCTTTCCTGATTATTTCCACCCAGAATAACTTTAACTCTAAAACCACTACCGATTAAATATCCGGTTCTTGAATAAAGCTGAAGCTTAATATGTGGGTTGGAAACGTTCCCTGCAACTGCGCTGTCTGAATTCCAAAGAGGAGTATCGTTATTGTAAATAACAAGATTCCCATCATTTTGTGCAATAAGTTTTGGGGTACCTCCGCTTCTTACCGTATTAGATGCCCATAGTACTCTGTAGCTGCTAGGTGTTTCAGCATATAGGACAAGATTACTATCTCCTTGCATTACCAGACGGTAAGTAACACCCTGATTTTCTAAACTAATTGATTCGCCGGCATTTAATACCTGAGGATGATTGGTTGTTTCCGAAATAAATGTTAATGTGGTAAGACCACCACCAGGAATAGATTTATTTGCATTCGCAGTTGTTTGTACCTTTCCATTTTCTACAATTACATTATCAAGAGTATCATCCTGACCACAAGATGCTAAAAGCATTGAAAGACTTACAAAAGTCAATAATTTTATCTTCATATATTATTTTTTTTGAGCCGCAAAAATAATAAAAAATCAAATTAACTCACAATGATAAGACTTAATATATTTTGATTTTCTCTTTATTAATCGCATTTTCAGGAAGATAAATTTATAACAAAAAAAAGACCGATTGGTGAATCAGTCCTTTTAGTTTTTATTTCAATTAAGGTTTTATGATTGGAAAAAAGCAAGAAGATCTCTGTTAATAGTTTCAGCTTCAGTCGTTGGCATACCGTGAGGGAATCCCGGATAAGTGATCAACTTTCCATTTTTAACTAATTTTGCGGCTACCACACCTGTAGTTTCATAAGGTACAATCTGATCATCTTCCCCATGAAGCACCAATACGGGAACATCTGTACTTTTAAGATCTTCTGTAAAATCAGTTTCTGAAAAAGCTTTGATACAGTCATAATGTGCTTTAATCGATCCCATCATTCCCTGTCTCCACCAGTTTCTCTGGATACCTTCGGAAATGTTAGCTCCTTCTCTGTTATAGCCATAAAAAGGGAAGGTAATATCGATATAGAATTGCTGCCTGTGGTGTGCCGTATTGTTACGGATATCATCAAAAACAGAAATCGGGACACCGTTCGGGTTATTTTCATTTTGAACCATAATCGGGGTAACAGCGCTTATTAAAACAGCTTTGGCAACCCTTCCTTTTCCATACTGTGCTACATATCTGATCACTTCACCGCCTCCTGTGGAATGTCCTACGTGGATCACATCTTTCAGATCTAGTGCCGTTACGATCTCATCAACATCTGATGCATACGTGTCCATATCATGTCCCTCCGCAGTCTGGGTGGATCTTCCATGTCCTCTTCTGTCGTGAGCAATTACTCTGTATCCTTTTTCCAAAAAGAAAAGCATTTGAGCATCCCAGTCGTCACTTGACAATGGCCATCCGTGATGAAAAAATACAGGTTGTCCTTTTCCCCAGTCTTTGTAATAAATTTCAGTTCCGTCTTTTAGTTGAATTGTACTCATTGTTTTTAATTTTATGATTAGTAATTTAATTTTTTAGTACCTATAATATTTTAATCTTATTTCTAATTCAAAATTAAATTTATTAATCCACATGAGTCTTAACATAGGGTATTTTATTCGTATTGAATAAAAAAAACCTCAAATTTCTTTGAGGTTTATATTGGAAATTAAATTCTGAATTTAATTTGATTATTTAGCTGCTTTTTTAGGACTCATCATCATAATCATCCTTTTACCTTCCAATTTAGGAAGCTGGTCTACTTTACCTACATGCTCAAGTTCCTGTGCAAGTTTTAAAAGTAAAATTTCTCCCTGATCTTTAAAGATAATTGAACGTCCTTTGAAAAATACATAGGTTTTAAGTTTCGAACCTTCTTCCAGGAATTTCTCAGCGTGCTTTTTCTTGAATTCATAATCATGGTCATCTGTCTGAGGCCCGAAACGGATCTCTTTTACAACCACTTTTATTTGTTTTGCCTTAAGTTCCTTTTGTTTTTTCTTTTGCTCGTATAAAAACTTCTTATAGTCTAATACTCTTGCAATAAAAGGTTCTGCTTTGTCTGAAATCACAACCAGGTCTAATTCCTGATCCTTGGCTATCTGCAAAGCCTTATCTAATGGGTAAACTCCAGGTTCCACATTGTCACCTACCAAACGAACTTCTCTGGCTCTGATTTTACCATTAATTTGATGCAAATCCTCCTGTACCGGACGACGCATTGGGCCTCTGTTGTTAAATCTTTGTGCTATTGTCTTAAATTTTATTGGTTAACTTTCTATTGACAGCTTTCTTATATGGCTGCTTCTTTTTTAAAATAATTGACGAAATCTTCCATCTTCATTACGCCAAGATCTCCTTCTCCACGTCTTCTTACTGAAACGGTTCCGTCTTTTTCTTCATTTTCACCGATCACAATCATGAAAGGGATTTTCTTTAATTCTGCATCACGGATTTTCTTTCCGGTCTTCTCATTTCTGTCATCAATCAGACCGCTAATATCGTGATTTTCCAAAAATTGTGAAACTTTTTTTGCATAATCTACATATTTTTCACTAATCGGTAGAATTATATACTGATCAGGGCTCAACCATAAAGGAAAATCTCCTGCTGTATTTTCTAATAAAATAGCGATAAATCTTTCCATAGAACCAAACGGCGCTCTATGAATCATTACCGGTCTGTGCTTTTCGTTATCATTTCCGATGTAGTGAAGATCAAACCTTTCCGGCAGGTTATAGTCTACCTGAATGGTTCCTAACTGCCATTTTCTTCCTAATGCATCCTTAACCATGAAGTCCAGTTTAGGGCCATAGAAGGCAGCTTCACCATATTCGATAACGGTTTTCAATCCTTTTTTCTCTGCTGCATTGATGATGGCATTTTCAGCTTTCTCCCAATTCTCATCAGAACCGATATATTTTTCCTTGTTTTCAGGATCTCTTAAAGAAACCTGAGTAACAAAATCCTCAAATCCTAAAGATTTAAAAACATAAAGTGTTAAATCTATTACTTTCTCAAATTCTTCCGAAAGCTGATCAGGAGTACAGAATAAGTGGGCATCATCCTGAGTAAATCCACGTACTCTTGTCAAGCCGTGAAGCTCTCCACTTTGCTCATATCTGTAAACAGTACCGAACTCTGCATATCTTTTTGGAAGATCCCTGTAGCTCCATTGTGAAGTTTTGTAGATTTCACAGTGGTGAGGACAGTTCATAGGCTTCAGCAAAAATTCTTCACCTTCATTCGGTGTTTTAATAGGCTGGAAACTGTCTGCTCCATATTTATCCCAGTGTCCTGAAGTCACATACAGCTCTTTTGAACCAATATGCGGGGACATCACGAATTCATAGCCTCCTTTTTTCTGAGCCTCACTAAGGAAGTTTTCTAATTTTCTTCTTAATGCAGTACCTTTTGGAAGCCATAGCGGAAGTCCGGCACCCACTTTTTCAGAGAATGCGAAAATCCCTAATTCTTTTCCAAGTTTTCTGTGATCCCTTCTTTTTGCTTCTTCCAATCTTTCCAGATATTCTGTAAGCTCTTTCTGTTTTGGGAAAGAAATACCGTAAACCCTTGTCAATTGGGGGTTCTTTTCATCACCTCTCCAGTATGCTCCTGCTGCATTTAATATTTTTACGGCCTTTACAATTCCTGTATTGGGAATATGACCTCCACGGCATAAATCCGTGAAATTATCATGAGTTACAAAAGTAATTTCTCCGTCATTAAGATTGGAGATCAGTTCTACTTTATAAGGATTATCTGCATAAGTTTTTAATGCCTCTTCTTTGGAAACAGGATAGAGGGAGAATGTAGAACCTTTCTTAGCATTCTCTAAAACTTTCTTTTCAATCTTTTCAAAATCCTTTTCAGATAAACTTTCGTCTCCAAAATCTACGTCATAATAAAATCCATTTTCTATGGCTGGGCCGATAGTAAGCTTAGCATCAGGATAAAATTCAAGGATGGCCTGCGCCAGAAGGTGGGCAGAAGAATGCCAGAAAGCTTTCTTTCCAAGATCATCATTCCATGTCAATAGCTGTACCGTAGAATCCGTCGTTATAGGTGTGGTAATCTCTACTTGTTTGCCGTTTACGACTGCGGAAATGGTATTTCTAGCCAATCCTTCGCTTATAGATTTTGCCACATCTAGAGGAGTTACTTCTCCCTCGAATTCTTTGACACTATTGTCTGGAAGTGTAATTTTTATCATTGTTTACTATGAAATTTTAAGATGCAAAAATACGCATTTTTTATTTAAAATGGTATATTAACGTATATTTGAATAAATAAATAATTCAAAATAATGAAAAACCTATTAACGGTATTTACTGTTTTATTTTTCACATTCTCTTTTTCACAAAAAAAAGCCCCAAAATTTCAGGTTTTATATTGTAAAAAATAGAGATACTTATTTTTTAAACTAGCGTAAAAAGTTTGATAACAAGTTCAATATAAATAAAGATAAAATATAATGAATGAAATGAATTTTGATTTACACTGTGATTTATTGTATTATCTGGTAAGAAAAAATTCAAAACCAGATGACAGGGAGTTGGGGTGTTCATTGCCCTATTTAAAGGAAGGAAATGTAAAATTACAGGTAATGGCCATTTACACGGCTACAGCTAAGAACAGCACGGCCGAAGGAATCAGGCAAAGTGAGGTATTCGCTGATTTATTGAATACTGATGATTTCTTCCTGTTTGATCCTTCAAATTATGAAGCAGGCGAAAATAAGGATCGGGCAGGAGTACTTGCTTCCATAGAAAATGCATCCTCATTTTGTGAAGAGGATTCTGACCTCGAAACAGGTTTTAAAAACCTGGAAGCCATTATTAATAACACGCAGAAAATCCTTTATATAGGACTTACGCATCATACAGAAAACCGATTTGGGGGCGGAAATAATTCAGGGACAGGATTAAAAGAAGACGGAAAAGTAGTTCTGGATTATATTTCGGACCGAAAAATTGCCATTGATCTTTCCCATACAAGCGATCAGCTGGCCTATGATATTCTTAATTATATCGATCAGAGAAACTATCATATTCCTATCCTGGCAAGCCATTCCAATTACCGCACTATCTATGATAAAAAGAGGAATCTTCCTGATGAGCTGGCCAAAGAAGTGATTAGGAGAAAAGGTCTTATCGGACTTAACTTTATCAGGAATTGTGTTGATGAAACTGACCCTTACAAGCTATATGAACATCTTCAATATGGACTTGATCTTGGTGGAGAAAACTCAATTGCTTTTGGTGCAGATTTTTACTACTGCAAAAACTATCCGGATCCGTCAAAGCTTCCCATATTCTTTCAGGAGTTCGAGAATGCTACAGCCTATGAAGCAATCAATAAAAAGATTTCCGAAAATTATTCCGTTGAGCTAATGGAAAAAATAAGCCATAAAAATGCTCTGGATTTTATAAAAAAGCTTTAAAATAAACACCAGATGTTGGCTTTAAGAGTCCGTTACCATCTGGTGTTCTTTATTATTTCAGTCT
This sequence comes from Chryseobacterium sp. LAM-KRS1, assembly GCF_013184525.1. GTDB lineage: Bacteria > Bacteroidota > Bacteroidia > Flavobacteriales > Weeksellaceae > Chryseobacterium > Chryseobacterium proteolyticum. The sequence goes on along the minus strand of NZ_JAAOIZ010000005.1, from coordinate 319,988 downwards.
TTTATACTTCACTTTTTTCTTTATAATTTCAATTACATCCACATGCTGAACTTTTGACTGTATCCAGCCATGGATATCGATATAAAAGAGTGAACGTCTGTAATATTCATTGTTTTCATATTGATCCAGTTTCCGGTCAAATGCTTCAAATGCTTTTTGTCTTTCATCCAAAACAAGGTTATTGAGATTTTTAAAAAAATCGATGCTTTCAAAATGAAATTCTTCCGGCTTTTTCATCTTTAAAGCGAATTTTAAAGTAGCTTTAATAAACTCATCGTAATCTTCGTCATTTCCGGATTCATGCTTGGACATAAGGATCAGAATCCTCGTATGAAATAAAAGATCTTCCTGTACGTTGCCTTTTGACTCGATGATCTTCATGGAGTATCGCATCGATTCATTATACTTCTTGCTTCCAAAAAACATAGCTGCCATCTTAAGATACAGAATCATAAAATGGTGCTCATCAATTTTATCCCGGAGCTTTTCCATCTTCATTTCTATTTCTGGAATAAGCTTCGTTCCACTGAAAAACTCTCCTTTTACGAAATGGATATTCATTAAAGTATTGGAGTAGGTAAGGAATGTAAGAGCCTGTAAATTCTCATTTTGGGCAAATCCAGGTGAAGAAACCGTTTTAGTGAAATTTTCAAATTGTTTTTCTAAAATATCGATATTACCATAAAGGAAAAGGATCTTCAGTAAATAAGTATTGCCTTTGATATACCACACCGGATGACTAAAAATCATTTCGGGTTTCTGATGAAACAGCTCAACCCACTGATAGGCATATTTCAACGTGTATTTGTAATCCTGCAATAGCTGATTTTTCCAGACATGCGCTTTATAATACCAAAGTTTTTCGGTAAAATTTAAACTGGAGGGTTTTATATTTTTAATCTGAGAATTGAAGATCTCCAGTATCTCTTGCCTGTCCGCATCGTTTTTCACATACCCATGGGTGAGCATTTCACTGTATAACTTCAATGAAAGATTGGAAAGTTCAGTTGTGTATTGGTTTTGTTTGCTTATTTCTTTAGACTCTCTTATCAGTTCTTCGGCCCTTCCGTCTATACTTCGTGTAATAAATTGGGATTCAATTACCTTCTCAAGGTCAATAATCTCTGAAGCGATGCTTTTTTCATCCAGTTCCAGGGCAGATTGCTTTGTTTTATCCAATATTTTTAAAGCCTGCTTGTATAGTCCTTTCTGATACAGAATATTAGCAAAATCAAGTTGCTCCCGAAGCTGAATCCTGTAATTTTGATGGCTCGGGTTCATACGAAGGCTTACTAAGATTTGCTTATAGAGATGCGCTTTCAGGTTAGAAAGCTGCTGCTTGGTAGAAATTTTCTTCTCTATGATGACAGACTCGTTATACTCAGTCATTTTGTCAAGCTCAGAGAAAAGTAGTAGAAATTTAGCATCTACATTAATTCCTAAACGATTAACATAAAGCTTAAATTGCCGTTTCTCAGAAGTGGTTAATGATTTAATGAGTACAAATAAGAAGTCTTTCTGCAATTCTGCCATTGTAAAATTTAATAATTTAAATTATTGATTTTATTATACTTACGTTTAGTTTTTCATTATTTGAATATTGTAATTTTCATTAAAATTGAAAATGTAAAAAATATGCAAGCCTTAGTTTTGGATCAAAATTAAGTAAAAACTTCATTATGAATTCCGAAAAAATTGAAATTTTTGATACCACTTTGCGTGATGGGGAACAGGTTCCGGGATGTAAGTTAAACACAGAACAAAAATTAATTATCGCCGAAAGGCTTGATAAGCTAGGGATTGACGTAATAGAAGCCGGTTTTCCGGTATCAAGTCCGGGAGATTTTCATTCCGTTTCTGAAATTTCCAAGTTGGTACGAAATGCAAAAGTTTGCGGACTGACCAGGGCCAATAAAAAAGATATCGAAGTGGCTGCCGAGGCATTGCAATATGCAAAACGCCCCAGAATCCATACAGGAATAGGAACTTCAGACTCACATATTAAATATAAATTCAACTCTACGAGAGAAGACATTATTGAACGGGCAGTGGATGCTGTAAGATATGCTAAAAGCTTTGTGGAAGATGTTGAATTTTATGCAGAGGATGCAGGAAGAACTGATAATGAATACCTTGCCAGGGTTTGTGAAGCTGTAATAAAAGCCGGGGCAACCGTTTTAAACATTCCTGACACCACAGGATATTGCCTGCCGGAGGAATACGGACAGAAAATTAAATATCTAAAAGAAAATGTAAAAGGCATTGATAAAGCAATCCTTTCATGTCATTGCCATAATGATTTGGGATTGGCAACTGCTAATTCCATTGCAGGAGTAATGAACGGGGCAAGACAAATTGAATGCACGATCAACGGATTGGGAGAGAGAGCAGGAAATACGGCTTTGGAAGAAGTCGTCATGATTCTGAAGCAACATAAAGACCTTAGACTTCATACAGATGTTAATTCCAGAATGTTGAATACAATGAGTTCTTTGGTATCAGACCTTATGGGAATGCCTGTTCAGCCTAATAAAGCGATCATAGGAGCCAATGCATTTGCCCACAGTTCAGGCATCCACCAGGATGGTGTGATCAAGAACAGGGAAACTTATGAGATCATGAATCCTGAAGATGTGGGAGTAACCGAATCTTCGATTATTCTTACAGCAAGAAGCGGACGTTCTGCTCTTGCATACCGTTTTAAGCATATCGGCTTTGATGTTACCAAAAATGAGCTGGACTTTTTGTATGGGGAGTTTTTAAAAATTGCAGATGCTAAAAAAGAAGTGGATAATGATGATCTTAGCCTGATGATGAATGCATTAACGAGAAAAATCAGTTAGGCATTTTACATCATTTCTCAATAAAATCAAACAAAAAATGAACAATAATAAGAAAACACTTTTTGATAAGGTCTGGGATGCTCATGTGGTGGAAACAATTCCTGACGGACCGCAAATTATTTATATCGATAAACATCTTATTCATGAAGTGACAAGCCCTCAGGCTTTTGCAGAACTGGAATCCAGAAATCTTGAAATATTCAGGCCTGATCAGATTGTAGCTACAGCGGATCACAATGTACCGACTTTAAATCAGGAGCAGCCTATCCGCGATGAGTCTTCAAGAAACCAGGTACAACAACTTACTGAAAACTGTACCAAAAATAATATCGAACTATATGGTCTTGGGCATCCCTATCAGGGAATTGTCCACATTATTGCACCGGAACTGGGGATCACGCAGCCGGGAATGAGCATTGTATGCGGAGATAGTCATACTTCTACACACGGAGCTTTCGGAACAATAGCTTTTGGTATCGGAACCAGCCAGGTAGCACAGGTTTTTGCGAGCCAGTGTTTATTGCTCAATAAACCAAAATCAATGAGGATTACGGTTAATGGAAAGCTTAAAAAAGATGTCCAGCCTAAGGATGTTATCCTGTATATTATTTCTAAAGTAGGGACTAATGGGGGAACCGGTTATTTCTGTGAATATGCGGGGTCGGTTTTTGAGGAAATGTCGATGGAAGGAAGAATGACGGTATGCAATATGAGTATTGAAATGGGAGCCAGAGGAGGAATGATTGCTCCTGATGAAACGACTTTTGCCTACGTAAAAGGAAAACCTTTTGCACCAAAGGGAGAGGAGTGGGAAGAAAAGCTTGCCTATTGGAAGAGCCTGAAAACGGACGAAGATGCCATATTTGATGCTGAATTTAGTTTCGATGCATCAGAAATAAAACCTATGATTACCTATGGAACAAACCCGGGAATGGGTATCTCTTTGGATGAGATTATTCCTGTTCCACAAAATGAATCTGAGGAAAAGGCGTTGCAATACATGGGATTAAAAGCCGGTCAGTCTCCTTCTGATATTAAGGTAAATTATGTATTTATTGGAAGCTGTACGAATGCAAGGATTGAAGATTTTCGTTCTGCAGCGCAATATATTAAGGGGAAGAATAAATCTCAAAATGTTAAAGCGCTTATTGTTCCTGGATCCCAGCTAGTCGTAAAGCAGATCTATGAAGAAGGCCTTGATAAAATATTCAATGATGCCGGTTTTCAGATCAGGCAGCCCGGATGTTCAGCCTGTCTGGCCATGAATGATGATAAGATTCCTGAAGGTGAATATTGCGTTTCGACCTCCAACAGAAATTTTGAAGGCAGACAGGGACAGGGAGCCAGAACTATTCTGGCAAGTCCGTTGACTGCTGCTAAAGTCGCCATAGAAGGCAGAATCAATATTTTTGAAAATTTAAATTAATAATAAGACATACAAATAGAGGATGTTAAAAATAGCTGCTTTTGTTTGAACTGATTTCTCATACATTTTAAATAAAGCAGCTTTTAACCAAAACATATTGTAATCTAGTAAACTAAAGCAATGCAAAAGCTAACTATAATAAAATCAAGTGCAATTCCTTTGCCTGTAGAGAATATAGATACTGATCAGATCATTCCGGCAAGGTTTCTGAAGAGTATAGACAAAAAAGGGTTTGGAGATAATCTGTTCAGAGATTGGAGATATGATGTCCATACCAATCAGCCAAATGCTGATTTCATTTTAAATAAACCCCAGTACCGCGGTGAGATTCTAGTAGCCGGTAATAACTTTGGTTGTGGAAGTAGCCGTGAACATGCTGCCTGGTCTTTAACCGATTATGGGTTTAAAGTGATTGTATCCAGTTATTTTGCGGATATTTTCAAAGGAAATGCTTTGAATAACGGTTTGTTGCCTGTAAAGGTTTCTGATGTATTCTTACAGGAAATCTTAACGGACATTACAGAAAATCCTGAAAAGGAAATTACCATAGACGTTGAACAGCAAACTATAAGTTTTAATGGTAAAACAGAATATTTTGAATTGGATTCTTATAAGAAAATATGTTTGCTTAACGGATATGACGACATTGATTTTCTGATCAGTAAAAAAGAAGCCATAAAAGAGTTTGAATTAAAAACACAAAAAGTATATGAACAATAATTATTTCAAAATAGCTGTACTTCCCGGAGACGGAATTGGTCCTGAGGTGGTCAGTGAGAGTGTGAAAATCCTTAAAGTAATTGGTGAAGTGTTCCAGTACAATTTCCAGTTTACCTATGGATTGATGGGAGCGGAAGCAATTTTTCAGACAGGAGATCCGTTGCCTGAACAAACACTGGACATTTGTAAAGAATCAGATGCCGTGCTTTTTGGAGCGATAGGCGACCCTGCTTTTGATAATAATCCCGACGCAAAAGTAAGGCCTGAACAGGGATTGCTGAAGCTTCGTAAGGAATTAGGGCTTTTTGCCAATATCAGGCCGTTAAAAACCTATTCTTCATTGATTGAGAAAAGTCCTTTGAAAAGAGAAATCATTGAAGGAGCGGATATTCAGATTTTTAGGGAATTGGTGAGTGGGATCTATTTTGGTGAAAAATTTACCGATGAAGAAGGATCTTATGCCTATGATGTTTGTAAATACAGCAGGGAAGATATTATACCTATTGTCCATATGGCATTTCAGGAAGCCCAAAAACGTAAAAAGAAATTAACGCTTATTGATAAAGCTAATGTTCTGGACACTTCAAGATTGTGGAGAAAGATCTGTAAGGAAATCGCCCAGGAATATCCTGAAGTTCAGTTGGATTTTATGTTTGTAGATAATGCTGCGATGCAGCTGATTCTTAATCCTAAACAATTTGATGTTATCGTAACGGAGAATATGTTTGGAGACATCATTTCTGATGAAGCGAGTGTAATCGGCGGTTCCATAGGACTTCTGCCTTCCGCATCTATAGGAAATGAAAATGCACTATTTGAGCCTATTCACGGGTCTTATCCGCAGGCAAAAGGCAAAGGTATTGCTAATCCTGTAGCCTCAATATTGAGTACGGCAATGATGTTGGATCACCTGAAATTGAATCAGGCAGCAGATAAATTGAGAGAATCGGTAGAACATGCCATTGAAAACAAATATGTAACCGTAGATCTTAATGCGAAGCAATCTTATTCTACAAGCGAAGTAGGGGACTTCATTGCGGACTATATCAGATTTTCCGAAAAATCATATTACAATTTTGAGAATATCAAGATCGGAAAATCCACTATTGTATAGTGATAACTAAGAGTTTGATTTTATTTTTTTTATATTGAAAAGGTCTGCTTCTTCTGAAGCAGACCTTTCATTATTTTACCGACGGGTATTATCTGTTTTTCCGGACTTATTCTTCGAAGATTTTTCAATATCCTCTTTATCGATATCCGGTGGATTGGTTTTCTTAGATGATGCAGGAATATCCGGGAAATCCTGGTTTTGTTTTTTCGATTCTGCAGCATTGGCAGATTCCTTCTTTTTAGCATTATCTTTTGAATTCATAGCTTAGATTTTAAAGTTCTAAAATACCGAGTTGACCTGTTTTGTCTTCAATGGTATAATTCAAAGCCTTTGCCAAAACAAAAATATTATTAAGATTTTCCATCAATTGCTTACGTCCTTCATTTCGTAGCTTATTTTCATCAATAGCTTTAATAGCTGTTTCTTTTGCTTTGTTGGTTACATTTTTAATGTCTTTTTCAGAAATCCTGTTAAAGAAAGAATCGTCAAGCGACTGTATTTCCACACTTGGAGTAATTCGGATATCGGCATTAGGCAGCTGAGTAATAACCAGTTTTTTATTGATCGAATCCACCTCTATCTTCATTTTATTAAGATCGTAGGAAACCTGGGCATTGGTCTTGGTATAGGTGATTATACTGTTACTGGATACTTCGTTTCCGAATACTTCATAACCCATTTTGGTTTTCTGCATGCTGGAAATATTCTGTTCCAAAACCACCATTTTATTCATTTTGGAAATCTGGTTCGTCAGAATATAATAATCCGATTTTTCCGTTTTGCCTCCAAAATTAAAACAGGACTTAAGACCGAAAAACAGGAAAAGCATCACAAGAATTCCTGCTACAAAAGATAGTATAAGCTTATTATTTTTCAATATTTACTTTTTAAATATTTCTTTAAGTACCGATTTGTCATCTTTTTTCAGAATTTCTACCAGATCCCTTTCTACATAACCGGTTTTGGGCATTTCAATAATTCTTCCGATTTCTTTTTCATATTTTTCAACAATAATAGTCGGAACTTTCTGGATATTATAAATACCTTCTTCTCCTGATGGAGATTCCTTTTTGCGATTGACTGCAATAATGGTCAGCCTGTTATCCGGAAAATTTACTTCTTCCAGGATTCTCATCAGTCTCGGAAAGTCCCTGTGGCTATCCTCACACCAGGTTCCCATGAAAACGATAATGTGATAAGAACTTATTTTAGCTTTTTTCAAGTCTGCAATGGCCTTCTGATCTAAAGCATATTCATCATGCTCTTTCACATACCAATCTGCATAAGGTGCCTTTAAAAACTGTTCTTTTAACTGGTTACCCAAAAGCATTTTGCCATCATTCTGGGTTTCTACCTCACGGTTTACAACCACTTTCTGAGCACTGAGCTGCTGGGTAGCCAGGAACAATCCTGAAATTGCAACAGTATTTGTAATAAATTTTTTCATATTTTATTTCTCGATGATCGTTTTCAAATCAGCAGGAGAATAGTATTTGTTTTTCAGAACTTTGTGATCGGTTTTTCTGTAAACGTTGAATTTTTCTCCTGATTTTTCATAAAAAGATTCTACTTCTTTTTCTTTATAGAATTCAACAGTTTCATTTGCCTGCTCCTCGTTGTCACATGCTTTTGACATATTGGAACGCTGAACTTCGTTGAAAAGCTCTACAAATTTGTTGCCAAGACCAAATTCTAAAACAGCACCACTCAAAACATATTGTAAATCACATAAAGCATCTGCAATTTCAACGATGTCATTGTCTGCGATTGCTTGTTTTAATTCGTTTAATTCTTCCTGTAACAGTTCAACTCTAAGATTACATCTTTCAGGAGAAGGAATTTGTGGTGTTTCTAAAATAGGGGCTTTAAAAGTAGTATGGAATTCTGCTACTTGGTTCAGACTATCAATTTTATCCATGAATTTTTTTATTTAAAGCAAAGATAGAAAACGATTTGCTAATGGTAAAATGTACAACGCAAAATGTACCTAAAAACGGTAGAATATAGACTACTTCTCCGTAATCTAAGCTTCATGATCCTCTGTCGGATTTTGCATATAATCATGTTCATTAATAACCATGCGAAATTATCAAAATGATGATTAAAAACAGATTACTCCATTTTTTCAAATTTCCAGACCCCGGAAATATGTAAGACCGTTGCTCCCGGTTGTTTTTCACCATAACTGAAAACACAGATATAAGAGGAGTGGCAGGATGGACAGTCCGTACCAAAGTATAAGGTAGGTAAATTAGAAACCGTTAATTCTCCAAAATGCAACATGCTAGGGAGGGTGGGAGCAACAATACCATTATCTGTTAATTCATTTTTCGAAAGGACTTTGTCACTCTGATAAATCTGAAGGATCGGGAACCCTGATTGATAAGGGATAATTTCGAGTTTATTTTCATAACCGCAGTCACAACAGGCAAATGTTGTGACTGCAGATGGGATAATTTCACCATTGGTAAAAACTGTTTTTGCTACGAGAACTTTTCTGCCAATTCTTATTTTTTTTGATATTGAATACATCAGGATCTGTCTTTTATTGAATCACTGTACCTACTAAATTGTTGTAATGACCGCTTGGACTTTTTTTTATGGTTATTTTCACATATCCTTCCTCCGCCAGCTTATTCCAGGTTTTCTGATAGCCGGTTGCCGGATCTATAGGGATTTTCCACATCGTTTGTTTTCCGCCACCTACCTGATTAAACCAGGGAATTACATCAGCTGTTTGGGAAGTGAAAGGTAATGAATTATTCAGAACATCGATCTCATAATAAAAATCATAGGTGTTTTCAGGTTGATTTAATGCTCTTTGAGAGAAAGTATACACATACCCGTTTATAATAGGACTTGTAAAACTGCCTCCTAACGTAGGAATTCCGCTTCCATTATAATTAATCGCTCCGCTGTATCGGTCAAACTTTTGCCCGGCCTGAAAGGGAACATTATCAACTATATTGTATCCCCCATTGGCAGGGGGCCAGCCTCCATTTAGATTATTGGCTTTAAAAAGAGCTTCCAGTTCACTCCATTTTCCCTGTTTATATAATTCGAAAGCCTGATTCCGGATATCCTGGTTAACCAATCCCGCGGTGTCATAAGTTAAGGCAAATTCATCAGCGTTCTTATAAAATACGTGGGTAACTCCGTTTGTGTTATCAATTTCATCATCCCTGTCCGAACTACAAGCAGTCGAGAAAAAGATAACGGATAAAAAAAGTAAATACTTCAGTAAATGTTTCATAATAATTAGTTTTTTATTTATAATTAAGTTAGTGTCAGGAGGCATATCTTTTTCATTAATATTCATCTAGTGAATATTGGCGGTCATCTTCGGAATAAATTTATTGGTTCACTTTGGATGTAAAATAAGGCGCTTATTAAGACTTTATCCAAAGTAATGGAATGCAAAGTGATATGAATCAGGCAATGCTTACTAATAGCATCTTCGATCCGAATACCCGATGGCAGGCGGTACAATGATTCGATAAATTTAAATTAAAAAAACTATAATAAAAGAATAAATTATTTTAAAAATTAATAATTAATGAATTATTTACTTTTTTAGTTTTTAATTTTAGAATTTATTACTTTTCTATAAGATGAATTGAATAAAAAAAGGCCGCTCTAAAAAGAGTAGCCTTAAGATCATTGTTATCAAGATAATTATTCTTTAATAAACCTTTTTGTTGTTTCTCCAGTCTGAAGTAAATAAACTCCCTTAATAAGGCCACTTACATTAATGGCTCCTCTTTCAAGTTTTCCTGAATTAATTAGTTTCCCGCCCATATCAAAAATTTTATATTCTTCTGAAGTAGCGTTTGAAACATTTAAGATATTTTTTACCGGGTTAGGGAAGAGCTTCACCTCGGTGATCAGGTCTTTAGTGATGTCTTTTTGTTTGGCTGAAGATGCAGTTACCTTTATATTGGCATTGTTCACATCAAAGAAAATGTGATTGCTTCCTTTTACCATAATTCTTCCTGTTGTTGTTGCAACATTAGGAATTGTTACTGCCTGGGTACCGTCATTTGGAGTTCCCGCCAGCAAAGTAGTCCAGGTAGTTCCACTATTGGTTGACCATAATATATCCACATTAGCCGCATTTACATTATTTCCTGTAGTTCCTGCAACGTCCCATGTTATGGTTTGAGAGCTTCCCCCGGCATAAGTTACGGCAGAATTTTGGGAACTCACCTTAAATGGACCAGCTGTAGAGTTTACTGTAATTATAGCATCATCGGAATTATTTCCTGATCCACCGGCTCTGTTATCACGGACTGTAAATCTGAAATTCAGTTTTCTTGCCACATTAGATAATGCTTCTACTGTGATTTCGGATCCTGAGGTGGTTGTAGCACCTGCAAGGATAGAAGCCATTCTTGGGAAATACCTGGTAGGAGAGGCAGTTGGTGTCCATGATCTGAATGTAGGACCAGCGGTTTTTGTAGCACTGGCTGCAGAACTGGATCCTGTTTGTGAAGAAGTTCCCTTATCCATTTGCTCCCAGATATAAGTTAATGTATCTCCGTCAGCATCCGTACCGGTTCCTGTCAACATAAAGGGTGTGCCTTTAGGAATAGTGTAATCAAGACCTGCATTGGCTGTTGGGATGGAATTTCCTGTAGCTGTATTTACAGAGCAGGTTGCGGCTTTAATATTGTCCGTAATCTGCTGAATGCTTAAAGCATGGAATAAAGCGTCCGAATGAGCTTGCACATCATAACTTGTAATCCCTGCATAGCCCATAATGGTAGATCCGGATCCCGGTTCTACAGGTTGCAATCCGGTTTGGGTCTGATAAGACCATGTATGATTACCTCCAAACTGATGTCCCATCTCATGAGCTACATAATCTATATCAAAACTATCTCCTGAAGGAACTCCGTCTGCCGGTGAGGTGTATCCGCTTCCCTTGTAATTCTCAGGTGAACCATCAGAATCTAAAGTCTTATCATTGCTACAAATACAGCCTATACAACCTGCATTACCACCACCACCATCTTTTCCGAATAAATGTCCTATATCAAAATTGGCATCACCAATTGTTGAGTGTAAGGTTTGCATAAGTTCATAATTCCAATTATCAAGCTGTGATGAAGGGGAATAAGGATCGGTGGATGAATTGGTGTAAATGACATCATCATTATTTGAGATAAGGACCATTCTGGCAGCAAAATCTTTTTCAAACACTCCGTTTACACGGGTCATTGTGTTATTCATAGCAGCCAGGGCGTTTGCTTTAGTTCCTCCAAAATAAGACGTATACTCACCGGTGCAGGAAAGGGCTAATCTAAAGGTTCTTAACTTTGAATCATCAGCATTCGGTCTTGCAACAACGGTTGTTTTATCAATCCCTTTCTGTGCAACATCAATCACTTTACATTCAAATTTATTAAGTGCATCCTTTTTATCAGACTTCCTATAAATTACATACGTAGAAAGATCCTTCGTGTAAGGCTCAATAAAAACAGCAGAGCGGTCACCGTAAATTTCCATAGAAGAAAGCCCCAAAGGAGAAATACTGAAATACACAGTCGAACTTTTATCTTCTGCTCCCTGTCCAACATACGATTTAATATCCGGATATTTTGCAGCTAAAAGAGGATCAAAGTTTGAGTTTTCCCTTACTTTAAAATTTTCCATTTTTCCTTCTGAATTAGGAAAAGAAATAATAATTTCTGATGGTTCTCCCGCAGACAATCTTTTTGGAGCTTTTGAAAGGACGCTTTTGAGTGCATCAAGATTTAGTGAGTACACTTTTGGATCAGTAATGCCGGTTTTGTTCTCAAAAACCTGCGATGCTGTCTTTGGTGAAGTTTGAGACCAGAGACGATCGGTCTGCGCGAAAGAGATGCCCGAAATTAAAAGCACCCCAATCATGGATAACTGTTTTTTCATATAAAATATTGTTTAATTGTGGAATACCAAAGCTAACGAAAATAATATTACGAAAAACGTACTTAATTCATATTTTTACTAGGTATTAATTATTATTTTCATTTACGAATTGAATAATAGTTAATTTTTTAATAAAAAATGAATAAAATAAATTAAAACAAAATAAATGATTAATTTTTTTCTAAATCAACAAATAAAAAAACTACCTCTGGTGAGGTAGCTTTTTCATTTAATCCTGATTTAATATTATTAATCTTTAATGAATCTCCTTGAAATTTCACCAATTTGTATCATATAAGCTCCTTTTACGAGATTATTTACATTAACAGATCCTCTTTCGAGTTTTCCTGAATTGATTAATTTTCCTGTCATATCGAAGATTTTATATTCTTCAGATGTTGTATTGGAAACATTAAGGATATTTTTTACCGGATTAGGATAAAGTTTGATATCTGTAAGCATATTATTGCCAGCTAATATGTCTCCTTTAGATGTTGATCCGATATTTACTGTGTAATCCTCAACTTGTCCATACGTATAAGTTCCGCAAGATGATGATGGGATAGAGCTGTACTGCATCATTACTCTCATTCTTGTAGAGCCAAGTGCAGCAGAGGCAGGAATCGTTATACTTCCCGTTACCGGTGTTGTAGTAGATCCTGATTTGGTCCATACCAATTCGCCGCTATCTGTAAAGACTCCGTTTTGATTGTAGTCAATATATACTGCGTACGCTTCACTGTATACGGTTGAAGTCCATACCGGAGTAATAGAAATTGTATAGGCAGTTCCTCTTGTAACATTAGTGGAAACAGATGTGAAATTCTCGTATCCTGCAGTTCCCGTAGAAGTGTTGTTGATCGTTCCAAACTTCACATTTCCTATTCTTTCGTCAGCAGTATTGTTTGCACTTGCTGAACAATAGGTTACCGTGCTTCCTGCAAGAGTTGTTACACTTACGGAATTACTGGCTACTGAAGTGTTTCCTGCGGCGTCTTTTGCTTTAACGGTAAAGCTGTAAGTGGTAGATGGACTTAAGCTTGTTACTGTATAAGAAGTAGAAGCAGTAGATCCTATTAATGAAGCACCCTGATATACATCATATCCGGTAACTCCTACATTATCCGTAGCTCCACTCCATGATAAATTGGTTGTGGTTGCAGTAGTACCGGAAGCAGCAAGAGTAGGTGCTGTAGGCGCTACAGTATCAGTTCCTCCTGAACCTGCATTTACCGTGATGTTAGCGTTATTTACATCAAAGAATACATGATTGGAACCTTTTACCATAATTCTCCCTGTTGTCGTAGAGGCATTAGGTATGGTAACAGCCTGGCTTCCATCATTAGGTGTTCCGGCCAATAATGTAGTCCAGGTATTTCCACTGTCAGTTGACCAAAGAATATCTACATTAGCAGCATTTACATTATTTCCTGTAGTTCCTGCTACATCCCATGTTACAGTTTGGGAAGTTCCTCCTGTATATGTCGTTGCTGAATTTTGGGAAGAAACCACAAATGGTCCTGCTGTAGAATTTACCGTAATCACTGCATCATCAGAATTGTTTCCTGAACCTCCGGCTCTGTTATCACGAACTGTAAATCTGAAGTTCAGTGTTCTTGCTACATTAGATAAAGCTTCTACAGTAATTTCTGAACCTGCGGTTGTGGTAGCACCGGCAAGGATAGAAGCCATCCTTGGAAAATATCTGGTTGGAGAAGTTGTTGGAGTCCATGATCTGAAAGTAGGTCCGGATGCTTTTGTTGCGCTGGCTGCAGAGCTTGCTCCTGTCTGTGACGAAGAAGCATTGTCCATTTGTTCCCATATATAGGTTAAGGAATCTCCGTTTGAATCCGTACCGGTTCCTGTTAACATAAATGGTGTGCCTTTAGGAATAGTGTAATCAGATCCTGCATTAGCGGTTGGAATTGCATTTCCTGTTGCTGTACTTACAGGACATGTTTTAGCTTTAATATTATTAGTGATCTGCTGGATACTTATTGCATGGAAAAATGCATCAGAATGAGGTTGTACATCCTGAGAGGTAATTCCTGCATATCCCATGATGGTAGATCCTGAACCAGGTTCCATATTAGCTCCGGTTCCTTCATTGCTCATAGAGAATGTATGGTTTCCTCCGAACTGATGCCCCATCTCATGCGCTACATAATCAATATCAAAATTATCTCCTGAAGGAATTGCATCAGCAGGGGAGGTGTAGCCACTTCCTTTCGAGCCGTTTGTACAAACACATCCGATACATCCGGCATTTCCACCACCTCCGGTAGCCCCGAAAAGGTGTCCGATGTCGTAATTAGCCTCGCCAATCACAGAAGTTAGGGTATTTTGAAGTTGCGAATTCCAGTTATTCATGCTGCTTGAAGGAGAGTAGGGATCCGTAGAAGCGTTAGTGTAAATTACAGCATCATTGTTAGAAATTAAAACCATTCTTGCTGCGAAATCTTTTTCAAAAACACCATTTACGCGGGTCATTGTATTGTTCATTGCAGCTAAAGCATTGGCTTTTGTTCCCCCAAAATAAGTAGTGTATTCTCCCGTGCATGAAAGTGCTAATCTGAAAGTTCTCAGCTTGGCATCATCAGCGTTAGGTCTTGCAGCGAGACTGGTATTATCAATCCCTTTTTGGGCAACATCAATAACAGTACATTCAAATTTGTTAAGATTGTCTTTTTTGTCTGATTTTTTATAAACCACATAAGTTGAAAGATCTTTGGTGTAAGGCTCGATGAACACAGCCGATTTATCACCATAAATTTCCATCGAGGATAACCCTAAGGGCGAAATACTGAAATAAACTGTGGAATTAGAATCTCCAAGACCCTCACCAACGTAAGATTTAATGTCCGGATACCGGGCTGCCAGTTGTGGATCAAAATTTGAATTTTCTTTTACTTTAAAGTTTTCCATTTTCCCGTCAGAATTAGGAAAAGAAATAATGACTTGTGATTTTTCGCCGGCAGCCAGTCTTTTGGGAGCTCTTGAAAGCGCGTTTTTCAAACCATCTATGTCCAGTGTATAGACTTTTGGATTATTGATGTTCGTTTTATTCTCGAAAACATTTGCAGATGTTTTCTGTGAACTTTGAGACCAGAGACGATCGGTCTGAGCGAAAGAAATGCCCGTCATAAAAAGCACTCCAATCAGAGTTAATTGTTTTTTCATAAAATATTTGTTTGATTGTGGAATGTCAAAGCTAATAAAAAATTCACAACAGAAAACAAAATTTTTTAAGAAATTTTTTGATTATATTTTAAATGTATTAAGCATTATGTTGAGAATAACAAAATTCATATTGTATCAAAAAAAGAAAATAGCATACGTAAAATACGCATGCTATTCATTTATTGATAAGTTAACTCTACATTACAATCTATCATCAGCCGTAGGGCCATACAATCCGGGAACTTTATTTCCCGTTGATCTCAGATAAACAACCAGTTCTCCTCTGTGATGATATAAATGATTAAATAAAAAGCCTCTAATTACCTGAACTCTTGGAGTAGGAGCGAAAAGAATTTTTCCATTCATTTCCATTTTCCACTCATTAAAATATGTACTTTCATCAGAGCCCTCTATTACTTGTTGGGCTCTACTGACATTATTTTCAAACTTTGCTACAATATTTTGAATTGTGGAAATATCCCCTTTATCATATTGGTAGATTCCCATATCGAAAGTATCCTGATTGAAAGTATATTCATACCAGTTGTAAATCTCTGCAATATGAGAGGCCAGTTGGCCCGTGGTCCAGCTTTTATCGGAAGGTTTCCAATCCAGAACACTGTCGGGAATTGCATTTAAAATTTTTCGGGTATTCTCTGCTTCATAGAGAAACTCACCTAAAAGAGCCTGTTTAATCATGATAGTTGAAAATAAATTATTGTGTAATATCTCTTCCGATTACCAATCTCTGGATTTCTGAAGTTCCTTCACCAATGGTACAAAGTTTAGAATCTCTGTAATATTTTTCTGCAGGAAAATCTTTAGTGTATCCATAACCTCCAAAAATCTGAACTGCATTATTTGCAATTCTCACACAAGCTTCAGAAGCAAATAACTTCGCCATTGCTCCTTCTTTGGTCATTTTTTGTTTTGCATTCTTTAATGTACAAGCTCTGTGAATAAGAAGTTCAGCAGCGTCAATTTCAGTTGCCATATCAGCAAGCATGAAATTAATAGCCTGGAAGCTTGCGATAGATTTTCCGAACTGATGTCTTTCCTTAGCATACTTTAATGCTGCTTTATATGCACCTCTTGCTGTCCCAAGACTTAATGCTGCAATCGATATTCTTCCACCATCCAGGATTTTCATAGCTTGCTTGAAGCCTTCTCCAACTTCTCCTAAACGATTAGAATCTGGTACACGTACATTATCAAAAATTAATTCAGCCGTTTCAGAAGCACGCATTCCCAGTTTGTTCTCTTTCTTTCCTGAAGTGAAACCCGGCATTCCCTTTTCCAAAACAAAAGCAGTTGAATTATTCTTTGCTCCTTTTTCTCCCGTTCTTGTCATTACGACTGCAATATCTCCGGAAATAGCATGAGTAATGAAGTTTTTAGCTCCATTGATTACCCATTCATCACCATCCTTCACAGCTGTTGTAGACATTCCTCCTGAATCTGAACCTGTATTGTGTTCTGTTAATCCCCATGCTCCAAGTACTTTTCCTGTTGCAAGCTGAGGCAACCATCTATGTCTTTGCTCTTCATTTCCAAATTCGTAAATATGGTTCGTACACAATGAGTTGTGTGCGGCTAAAGAAAGTCCGATAGAAGGGTCTACCTGAGAAATTTCGTCAAGAATAGTAACATATTCGTGATAGCCTAACCCGGAACCTCCATATTGCTCAGGAACAACAATTCCCATAAAACCCATTTCTCCTAATTGATGAAATAGATCTTTTGGAAAAGTCTGGCTCTCGTCCCATTCCATAATATGGGGTCTGATGTTTTTTTCAGCAAATTCTTTTGCTGTTTCTGCTATCATTTTGATGTTGTCAACAATCTCGGTATTCATTATATAAGTAAATAGTTAGTTCTCAAAGATACTTAAATTGTAGAAATACGAAAATAAATTATCCACTGCGTAATATTCTGTCTACAATAAATTAACTATCAGTTTTTTACATAATATAATTTAATAATTTTTTAATAAAAATCATGTAAAGAGATATTGATTATTTATCTATTTTACAATACCAAATTTTAGAATATGAAAAAACTTTTACGATCTATTATCTTATTTTCCTCTTTTGTTTCAGCACAAGCTCCGGCCGGATATTATGACGGAACAACGGGACTTACCGGATTTACATTGAAGTCCAGATTGCATGACATTATTTCGACTAAGAACATAAGCTGGCATTATGGTGATCTCACCAATTATTATAATCAGACGGATCTCGATATTTATTATGATCATGATGCAAGCAACACGACGATACTATTGGATATGTACTCTGAAATTCCGACAGGACCGGATGCTTACGAATATACGACCGCTAATCTTATAGGAAGTTCGTCGGCCGAAGGACTCGGATGGAACAGAGAGCATATGATGCCTCAAAGTACATTTTACAGTAACTATCCCATGTATTCGGATTTGTTTTATGTAGCACCAACAGATGCAAGGATCAATCAGTTGAGAAGTAATTATCCGTATGGAATTTCTACTACAACACCTTCTAATGTATTTTACACCTTTACCAATTCTTCCAAAATCGGAAGAAGTGCCATTCCCAATTATGCTTATACAGGACGTGTTTACGAACCAATAGATGAGTTCAAAGGAGATGTTGCCAGGAGCTTATTGTATTTTGCAGTGAGGTATGAAGGAAAATTAGGAACTTTTAAATTCAACAATAATGCAAACCCGGCCTCGGATACCAATCCTCTGGACGGTACGGAAGAAAAAGCATTTGATGATGCGTATATAGCTATGCTTCTCCAATGGCATGCCCAGGATCCTGTTTCCCAAAGAGAAATTGACAGAAATAATTCTGTTTACATGATACAAAAGAACAGAAATCCATTTATTGATCATCCGCAATGGGTAAATGATATCTGGGGACAGGTTCCTGACACGATTTCTCCTCAATCACCAACGAATCTAACTGTGAGTCAGACAAGCGCCTACTTTACAACATTGAGCTGGACGCCAAGTACAAGTTCAGATGTTATCGGATATAAGATTTATCAGAATGGGTCGCTGGTGGCATCAACAAGAAATACCTCGATAAGCATCGATCATCTTTCTCCTTCTACCAACTACAATTATACGGTTAAAGCCTATGATAACGGATATCTTTTTTCACCAGACAGTAATATTGTTTCAGTAACCACTCTTGCTTCCGATGTATACTCCAAAGACCTTTTTGTTTCTAAATATTTAGAAGGAACATCCAATAATAAAGCTATTGAGATTACCAACAGAACGGGGCATGCGGTGAATTTAAGCAATTACAGACTTGCTATTCAGTTTCCTAGTGGAACCAATTATTATTTTCCTGCTCCATATGAACTGGAGGGCATCGTACAGAATAATGAAACTTTTATTATTTTAAATCCTAACGCCAGTTTTTCATGCTTTGGCAATGAAAGCGCTAAGTTTGTTACTGCAGCCCCGCAAATGACATTTTCAGGAAGCCAGTATATTGAGCTGAGTTATAAATCTGCAACTGTTGATGCTATTGGTATCAAGTCCCAATCCAATTCATCTCAATTGACTGACGTTTCTCTTTACAGAAAAGCTAATGTTACTCAGCCCACAACTTCTTTTAATATAAATGAATGGGACGTACATCCTGCTGATCATTGTGAAGATACGGGAACTTTATTTTTACAGGATATTCAGTATGCCGGACAGGAAGAACTTAAAATATATCCTAATCCTGTCAGTGAAAATATATTTGTAAGCGGAAAAACAGAAGGCATAGAAACGGCACAGATCATCGACTGGTCCGGAAGGGTATTGATTACTGAAAAAATACCTTTCCTAAATAAAAATAATATTTCCGTACAGAATTTACAATCCGGTCATTATCTTTTAAAACTGGATAACAAAGTATTTAAATTTATTAAGAAATAACTTTATAAAATTCAGAAAATAGATTTTTTCACTTTAAAAAGTAATGAAATTATAGTTCTGGAAATTAATTTTTAAAGAGCTCATATCCCGTTGAATCTACTGTTTTACAGTATATTGATATAAGCAGATTCACTAATAATTAATATCTATAAGTGTTTCTGCTTATATCTTTTATTTATAAGTAATTATGCTTATATTTGCAAAATGATAGCGGTCATCACCGGTGATATTATAAATTCGCAACATGCAGACACAGAAGTTTGGATTACCAAACTAAAGAATCTCCTGGAGAATTGGGGGAGCTCACCCCTCACATGGGAAATTTACAGAGGAGATGAATTTCAGTTTAAGTGTACTATCGATGAAGTTTTCTGGCGTTTTCTAGCCATAAAATCTATTATAAAAAGTCAGGAAAATTTAGATGTAAGGATAGCCATCGGTATTGGTGAGGAAAACTTTTCATCCGAAAAGATTACCGAATCCAATGGAACGGCCTACGTTAATTCCGGAAGATTACTGAATGGATTAAAGAGTGATGGTGATACTGTTGCTATTAAAACATCGAACGAAACGGTAGACAGGGACCTCAATATTCTTTTAAAGTGGGCTTCAAAAGATTTTGATAACTGGACAATGGCTACCGCAGAGATTATTCATGAAATGATTATGAATAAAGATATCACCCAGGAAGATCTAGCCAGGAAGTTTGCCATATCGCAATCTTCGGTAAGCCAGAGGCTAAAACGGGCGAACTATGACCTTATCGTAGAGACAAATCAATATTTTAGAAAGAAAATTTCAGAACTGTAACATGATTTTCACTAAACTCATATTGGCACATTTACTCGGAGATTTTATTCTTCAGCCAAATTCATGGGTTGCTGATAAAGAAAATCGTAAACTTAAAAGTAGGTATCTCTACCTGCATGTTCTCATACATACCGCTTTAACTTTTATTTTCCTCTGGAACCTTCAACTTTGGTGGGTGGCAGCGTTGGTAGGTATTTCTCATTTTATCATTGATGCAGCTAAGCTTATCTTTCAAAACATTAAAACAAAGAAAAGATGGTTTTTTATTGATCAGGTTCTTCATATTCTGGTCATTCTAGGTGTTTCATTTTATTTTAAAGAATTTGATGTAACAATATTTGAAAATCAGGAATTTCTGAAAATAGTAATGGCTGTTTTATTTTTAACGACGCCTTCATCTATTATCATTAAAATATTACTGTCTTCATGGACTCCGGTTGCTGAAGCTCAGAATAATATACAAACCGAATCTTTAACGAGTGCAGGTAAATATATAGGAATCCTGGAACGTTTACTGGTATTTATTTTTATTCTGGTAAACCACTGGGAAGGGGTAGGTTTCATGGTTGCTGCCAAATCTGTATTCAGATTCAGTGACCTTGCACAGGCAAAACAACGAAAGTTGACTGAATATGTATTGGTAGGAACGCTTTTAAGTTTTGGAATGGCTGTTTTAACGGGAATTTTAATAAAATAATTATAAATCTAACTATAAAGACAATTTAGAAAATGGAAAAGAAAGAAATGTTGTACGAAGGTAAGGCTAAACAAGTGTTTGCTACCGATAATCCTGATCAAGTAGTAGTGCGTTTCAAAGATGATGCTACGGCTTTCAATGCTCAGAAAAGAGGACAGGTTGATCTTAAGGGCGAAATGAACAACGCGATCACCACTTTAATTTTTGAGTATTTAAATGAAAAAGGGATTAAAACTCATTTCATTAAACAATTGAACGAAAGAGAACAATTGGTAAAAAAAGTATCCATTATTCCTTTGGAAATGGTTGTAAGAAACTATTCTGCCGGAAGTATGGCTCAGAGATTAGGAGTAGAGGAAGGTATAAAATCTCCGGTAACTATTTTTGATATCTGCTATAAAAAAGACGAATTGGGAGATCCTTTGATCAATGATCACCACGCTGTTTTCTTAGGTGCAGCTACGTATGAAGAGCTTGACGAAATGTACGAGCTGACTTCTGATATCAACGAAATCCTTATCGATCTGTTTGATAAAATGAATATCATCCTGGTTGACTTCAAGATCGAATTAGGGAAAACATCAGATGGTGAAATTATCCTGGCAGATGAAATCTCTCCTGATACATGCAGATTATGGGATAAAGACACCATGAAAAAATTAGATAAAGACAGATTCAGAAGAGACTTAGGTGAAGTAACTGAAGCGTATGTCGAAATCTATAACAGACTGAAAGCTTTACTTAATAAATAAGTAATACGGAAGATTTATAATCAGACTTGAGATTGTATTTAACATAATATTGAATTTCACATCTAATTGTAGAATCTATCAAAATAAAATCTAGATTAGAAAAAATAGAAATGAAAAGTTTAGACATTCATAAAAGTGAATATTTAAAACAGTTTAAAAACCAGACTTACGGTAGAAACCTTTTCAGAACAAAGGAAGAGGAAAGACTTGATGCTCCGAATGAGGAGTGCGGTATTTTCGGATTGTATTCTGACAATGATCTGGATACGTTTTCCCTTTCTCAGTTCGGACTTTTTGCTTTACAGCACAGAGGACAAGAGGCCTGTGGTATTTCCGTTCTTAAAAACGGGAAGATCAATAACCTGAAAGATGAAGGGTTGGTTTTAGACGTTTATAAAGATATTCAGGATCCTGAAGCTTTTATGGGGAATTCTGCAATAGGGCATACACGTTATACTACAGCAGGAGACAAAAAGAAGTACAATTTCCAGCCATTTTTTGCGAAAAATGAATATGACCAGATTATACTTTCGATTGCACATAACGGTAATTTAACGAACGCAAAAGAACTGAAAGCCGAACTGGAGGCAGAAGGTGTTGTTTTCAGAGCAACTTCAGATTCTGAGGTTATCTTAAGATTAATCCAGAAAAACCTTGATCTGGGATTAAGAGGAGCGATCAAAGCAACAATGGAAAAGATCGAAGGAGCTTATTCAGTGGTAGGAATGACGAGAAATAAGTTTTTTGCATTCAGGGATTTCAACGGGATCAGACCGTTGGTTTTAGGAGCTATTGATGAAAAATCATATGTGGTGGCTTCTGAATCCGTAGCATTGGACGCAGTGGGAGCACAGTATGTTCGTGATATTTTACCTGGAGAGATCATCTACACCAACGAAAATGAGACCGGATTACAGTCTTATATGGTGAATGAAAAAGGAAAACAAAGAATCTGTTCTTTCGAATATATCTACTTTGCAAGACCTGACTCTACATTAGAAAACATTAATGTGTATGAGATCAGAGAAAAGTCGGGTGAAAAAATCTGGGAACAAGCTCCTGTGGATGCAGATATCGTTATCGGAGTTCCGGATTCAGGAGTACCTGCAGCGATTGGCTTTTCAAAAGCATCAGGGATCCCTTTCCGCCCGGTTTTAATTAAAAACCGATATATCGGAAGAAGTTTTATTGTTCCGACTCAGGAAATGAGAGAAAGGATCGTTAACCTGAAGCTGAATCCTATTATATCTGAAATTAAAGGCAAGAGAGTAGTTATTATTGACGACTCTATTGTAAGGGGAACTACTTCTAAAAGACTGGTTAAGATTTTAAAGGATGCCGGAGTAAAGGAAATCCATTTCAGAAGTGTTTCTCCTCCGATCATTGCACCTTGTTATCTTGGGATTGATACTCCATCAAAAGATGATTTGATTTCAGCCAATATGACGACTGAAGAGCTAAGAAACTACCTTGGAGTAGATTCTTTAGAGTTCCTCAGTACAGAAAACCTTAAAGAAATTTTAGGATCTTCCAATCACTGCTTTGGATGTTTTACAGAACAATATCCTGTAGCAAAAGGGGAGGAAGTAGAGCTATTTAATTAATTGTCTCAACAATCAATACATAAAAAGACCTGATAGCATAATATCAGGTCTTTTTTCGTTTTTATTGTCGAAAAAAATAATTGATATAAATGTAGCAAAAGCTTAATATTACTGTCGTACAGGATATGCCGGTATCCTTTAATTTTGCGTAATTAAGATCAGGATTATGAAAAGTACATTTATCACGGGTATTTTATTTCTGTTTATTCAGCTGTATTCAGCTCAGTATTTTGATACCCAGGCGCATAGGGGTGGAAAATCCTTATATCCGGAAAACACCATCCCTGCAATGAAAAATGCTTTAAAGATGGGGGTTACGACACTTGAAATGGATCTTGCCATCACAAAAGACAAGCAGGTGATTCTTTCTCACGATGCATTTCTTTCACCTGAACTGGTAACAAAGCCTGACGGAACATTTATTCCCCGGGATTCAGGATTTTATTACAAAATTTATGAAATGCCTTATGCAAAGATCAAAACTTTTGATGTAGGGATGAAAACACTAGCTAATTATCCTGACCAAAAGAAAATGAGGGTACAAAAACCGCTCTTTTCAGATGTTATAGATGCCTGTGAGAGTTATGCCCGGGAACTTAAAAGGCCTTTGCCGTTTTATAATATAGAGACTAAAACGCGACCTTTTTCGGATGATATTTTCCATCCTGAACCTAAGGAATTTGTCGATCTGATGATGAAGATCATTGTAGGAAAAAATATCCAGGACCGGGTTATTATTCAATCCTTCGATCCAAGAACCTTAGAGCTTATCCATGCACAATATCCTAAAATAATGACTGCCTTACTGGTAGAGAAGGTGGATGATAAAAAGCTCGCCCAGCAGCGGAATTATTTTAAAAATATCCCTGTCGAAAAATTCAGAATGTATCCCGATCATCTTAATGGAGTATCGGGTGATATGAAATTCTTAAGTTTTACTCCTACAATTTACAGTCCGGATCAATCTCTTGTCACGCCCGGATTGGTACAGGAATGCCACAAGCTGGGAATGAAAGTCATACCATGGACAGTAAACTCGAAAGAAAGACTGCAGGAATTAAAAGAAATGGGAATAGATGGGGTGATCAGCGATGACCCTCGAATTTTCGAATAGATTTGCCTTACCCATACAATAGAAATGGCTGGAAGTTATTCTTCCAGCCATTTTATAATGCAGAAAACTACATTCTATGGTTAAAAAATTGGTTGTTGTTATTAAAACTTATAATTCAAACCTAGTTGGAATACTCTGTTGTTGTTTTCAGCAGCAGGTCTGCTTTTATCAATCTTAGTCAAGCTATTTACATATCTTGCGTTGATTCCCAGATTACGTGTGAAATAGTATCCTAAACCTAGACCTAGACCAAAGTTGAATTTATTGATGTCATCTTTGTTGATCGTTTCAGAAACTGAATTTTTCTGAGTGGTAGCGATACCGTTTGTAGTGCTTGTAACAGTATTTTCACCTTTGTTTTTTCCATCGATGAAATAACTGAATTCAGGACCTGCTTCTACATAAAAGTTATCGGCTGGCTTAAACTGAACCATTACCGGTACTGAAACATAATTCAATGTTGTTTTGTAATCACGTTGAGTTTTTACAGTAGTAGCTCCCGTTGTAACTTCAGTAGAAGAAAGAACACTTCTTGCTCCTAATTGGTTATACAATGCTTCAGGCTGTATGCTGAATTGCTTGGAAAGAGGAATATTTACAAAAACACCGGCATTAAATCCTATTTTCTGATTGTTTGCACTTAATTGTTGCTGACTGAATTGAGCGGAGTTAGCTCCACCTTTAATACCAAATCTGATTGGTTCTTTTTCTTTGTTAACAGTAGTAATAGTAGCTGTTGTTTGTGTTTCCTGAGCAAATACTAATGAACCAGCAACTATTGCTAGTCCTAGAAATAACTTATTCATAATTTTATTTTTTAAATTGTACTATTTCTTGTTATCCGAATTATTCATTCAGATGGGGTGTATTTTGCAAAAGGCTTGCCATAATTATAATTTTATGATTTGCAGAAAGATAAGCTGCGAGCCGCTTCTTTAAAAGAACAAGTGATAATCCACATACGTGGGATTTTTTTAGTTAAAACAATCTAATATGTTTAATTTTTAAGTTAAAATTGCTTGAAAAAAAATTGCATTTTTTTTCATTTTTTTTATTCAACACCCTTTATTCATCGTTAATTATGACCATTTTCACCCAACTTTCCAGATGAATTGAAGCTTACAAAAATGCCAGATGAACATTTTGATCAGACTTTTATACTTTTTTATGATCATCATTTGTTGATTAATGGATGCATTGCAATGATTATTCAATGTGAAAACAGAACATTACAGGAGATCCGGATATAAAAAAAACGGTTAAATTTATTAAATCTAACCGCTTATCTTGTTATTAAGTATATTATTACTTATTAAATTTATAAGTAAGACCGATCTGGAATACGTTATTTTTTCCATCTGCCTGTACGTTATTAACTTCTTTAGCAATATCTATAACACCTGCAACATATCTTGCATTTACACCGATATTCTTTGTAAAGAAATATCCAGCACCAAGACCTACACCAAAATCAAAACCTTTTACAAAATCTTTTCCATCCACAGAAGAAGATTTGTATTTAAATTTTGAATTGATCAGGAAGCTAAACTGAGGTCCTGCTTCAAGATAAAACTGCGGAGTTGCATTATACTGGAACATCACAGGAACAGAGATATAATCTAAATTTACTTTAAGATCAGTGTTTCCATCAGCTTTTGCACCTAATCCATTGTATAAGATTTCGGGTTGTACACTAAAGCTAGGAGCTACAGGGACATTCATTAAAACCCCACCATAGAATCCTGCTTTTGATTTTGAATCACCACCTGAAATTGTAGAAATATTAAGACCTGCTTTTACTCCAAATGTTTGAGCAAACGTTAATGAACCAGCAACGATTGCCAAACCTAATAATAATTTTCTCATGATTATATTTAATTTTAATTTGTACTGTTTTGCTGCAAAATTCTTGCCAAATTATGTTAAAATAACAAAAATGGTTAGATTTAACCATTAAATCTAACCATTTTATTGAAATCAAAATTTGTTATCTGAATGTGTTTTATGCTTATTTAAATTTGTAAGCTAAACCTACCTGGAATACGTTGTTTCTCATCGCATCACCATTGTTGTTTTTGTAGATATCTGTTAATCCGGCAGTATATCTAGCTGTAATTCCTAGGTTTGGTGTGAAATAATATCCTGCACCAATACCGATTCCAAAGTTGAATGTGTTGAAAGCATCTTTGTCAAGACTTCTCGTTCTTGTGCTTGTATTATCATTCGTAGAACTTTTGAATTTATCTTTAGCACTTACTAAAAATCCGAATTCAGGACCTGCTTCCAAGAAGAATTCAGGAGTTGCATTATACTGGAACATTACCGGTACAGCTATGTATCCTAAATTTCTTGAAGATTCATCCTTAAAGTTATTACCTAATACTGTATATTCTCTGGTTACTTTTGAACCCAAGTCATTATACAATACCTCCGGTTGAATGCTGAATGAGCTCGCTACCGGGATGTTTGCAAAAACCCCTGCATTGAATCCGATTTTAGATTTTGAATCACTAAGGTCAGCTCCTTTTGAAAGAGATGAAACGTTCATACCACCTTTAACACCAAATGTAACCGGGTTAGAAGATGAAGTAGAAGTTGTCTGAGCGAATGCTAATGAACTTGCAGTTACTGCTAATCCTAAAATTAACTTTTTCATAACTTAATTTTTTTAATATTTTACTATTCTTAATTTTAAATTTTACTACTTGTCAACTTTCGTTTGACGCAGAGTATCTTTCAAATTAGATGCCAAAACATAAAACATGACAAAAGTCAGGTATATAAATACTGCTAAAAACTACTATAAAATACTAGAAATCAGACCAATAAAATAAATAAACAAACATTTGTTTAACATATCTTAAAAACAGCTTAAATTCTAAATTAGGCTTATTTCGAGTAAAATAATACTCAAATGACTTGAACGTAATTGATATATATTACTCCTTTTTTGAAATTAGTGGAATTTATTTTAAAATCAAGGCCGGATGAAAATTCCTTTATGAAAAACCATAAGGCCTGTAATGAATAGTAATTTAAATCATTCTTTTAATATATTTTTAATCGTCTGTAATACAATACAGTATATAAGTTGTAATTTTGATAATAAAACTTAAGGATCAGGGTTTATATTGAACCTTAAATGAAAAATAAACTAATCTGGGAATGAAACAAAACAAGCAGTTGAAATTTATACTTCCTATTCTGGGATTGGTTATTCTGCTGCTGTTGACTATGGTGGCTGGTAAAACTTTTTATCCATTAAACGTATGGGTAATGATCTGCCTGGGTATTTTAATCATTGCATTAAGTTTAAAATTAATCTATAATCTATTTCTATCCAAAGCAGCTCAATCTTTATCATCCAGGCAATACGTCGATGAACCTGGACAAAAGATCTTCTATATTTCAACTTTCCGGACAAGTTTGCTAAGTATGTCAATGATATTTTTGTCCGCAATTTTCATTTATCTTTTCACTCAGCTATTCCCTGAAATTATTGAAGAAATTTATATGGAACCTTCGGTAATAGTAATTGTTCTGATGCTCTTATATGTTATTTTATTTATAGGATCTATTTATTGTTTTTTGACAGGAATTAAGCTTTTTATCAGACGAAGGAAAATCGTACAGTTAATTATCAATGATGACAGCATCGAATTTCTCCCTGTTTACGACTTTGGAACTGCAACCCGAAACATAAGTGCGCTATCTCTATTTTTTAAGAAAAAAATGCGTAAAGCTTATTTTACAGATCAGATTTCTGTTGAAAAGGTTAATAACACCTGGAACGGAGACAAAATAAAAATTTATATTGAAGGGATCAGTTTTTACTTACCCTTTCTATATGATGATGTGGAGGACCTGGAAAAGGTATTTCAAATGATTAGACATCGCCTGATAAAGCATATTCAATTCAATACTCATGATACGCTATAGAGGTGGTATGATCATTAAAAAATCCTGATCAAACAATCAGGATTCTTAATTTTATCTAAAAAGTAAACAAACATGTTATGCATCATTCAGTTTTCTGTAAAAATGCAGTGATTTTTCAATATTTTCCTGGCTGCATTCGTGGTCAAAAACACACGATCCTATTCCGGAAAGCAAAGAGAAATTAATCTTCTTTTCCGTATTCTTTTTGTCGTTTAATAATAGAGACATCAGATTTTCATCGCTAAAATCACTGATATCCAGGTATGGATAATACCTTTTGATATGGTCAATGATCATTTCCGAATCTTCTTTTGAAATTAACTTTTCAAGGTGAGAAAGATGTGCTTCACAGATCATTCCGGCAGCTACTGCTTCTCCATGTAAAACCGGATTTCCCTGTTCAAGACAAGAGCTTTCGATAGCATGACCGATCGTATGTCCGAAATTTAAAGTTTTTCTGACATTTTTTTCATGAAAATCCTGATCTACAACATCCTGTTTGATCGCCATCGAGGTCTGAATGTGTGGTAGTACTGATTCTACATCCAGCTTTTGTATTTTGATCAGATTCTCCCAATGTAAACGGTCTGCAATTAACCCGTGCTTCAGCATTTCAGCAAAACCACTTCGTAATTCTTTGAAGGGAAGTGTTTCTAAGAACTTAGGATATACAAAAATCTGTTCAGGAAAGGTAAAGGTACCTACCATATTTTTGTAGTGCATCAGGTCAATACCTGTTTTTCCTCCAATAGAGGCATCACACATCGATAATAGAGTAGTAGGAACATTAATGAACTGGATCCCTCTTTTATAGGTTGAGGCAACAAATCCGCCCATATCGGTAATAACACCACCACCGAGGTTTATAACCAGAGCTTTTCTATCTGCCTGCATTTCCGTTAAAATCTCCCAAAGCTGATTGGCAGTCTGAATATTCTTCATTTCTTCACCCGCTTCTATCTCCAGGATTTCAAAAGCAAGATCCGTTTCCATATTGCCCAAAAGTACCGGAAGGCAATATTCATGTGTATTTTCATCAACCAATATGAAAATTTTACTGAAAGATTTTCCATGCAAAAAATCATTAAGCTGGGAAAACTGATCGTTTAATAGTGTTATCATTTCTGGAATAATATAAATTTAATTGTAGAACAATATTGCAAAGTTATGATTCTTAATTTTTAACTCGTAACTAAATTACTATCTTTGCAAAAATATTTAGAATGAGCAGAGATAATAATAAATCAGGGAAACCACAAAGACCAAGAATTTCAACCAGAAAAAATTCTGATGATTCTCGTGCTTCTAAATCTGGAAATTCTTCAAGATCAGGTTCTTTCAAGAAATCTTTTCCTAAAGCAGGAGAGAGAAATTTTGATCACAAAAGCAGCAGTTCGAAGTTTAAGAGGAGTGAGGAAAGTTTTGAAGGACGTGCTGAAGAAGGGAAATCAAAACCTGAGAGAACACCTTATATTACCAATCAAAGTGAAGGACGAGAAAAAAAGACCTATGGAAAACCAGGTCCTAAAAGAGGAGGGAAAAGTTTTGATGCAAGAGACAAATATGAGAGAGGTAGCTTAAAATATGGTAGAAGACCTTCATCGGGCAATGACAGAGATGAAGATAAAGCAAGATCTTTTGTACAGAAAAGAAGATTGAGCAAGATCGAAAAAGATGTCCATAAAGATACGATCCGTCTTAACAAGTATATAGCCAATTCAGGAATATGCAGCAGAAGGGAAGCAGATGAACTGATCACACAGGGTCTTGTAGAAGTAAACGGAAAAGTGGTTACTGAAATGGGCTATCAGGTTCA
Organism: Chryseobacterium sp. LAM-KRS1; assembly: GCF_013184525.1. GTDB lineage: Bacteria > Bacteroidota > Bacteroidia > Flavobacteriales > Weeksellaceae > Chryseobacterium > Chryseobacterium proteolyticum. The sequence continues at coordinate 290,138 of NZ_JAAOIZ010000005.1, read as the reverse complement.
GAAAAGTGATAAAGTAGTTTTTGACGGACAAAATATTACTCCTGAAAAACCTGTTTATGTCCTTCTGAATAAACCGAAAGGATATATTTCCACTACAAAAGATGATAAAGCGAGAAAAACGGTAATGGATCTTGTTGCAAATGCGTCTCCTTATCGTGTATTCCCGGTTGGAAGACTGGACCGTTCCACAACAGGTGTTATTCTTTTAACAAATGACGGACATATGACCAAAAAACTGACACACCCGTCTTTTGATGCTAAAAAGATCTATCATGTAACACTGGACAAAAAACTGACACATGAAGATATGAAACTGATTGCTGAAGGTATCCGTCTGGATGAAGGAGTTGCTACGGTGGATCAGATTTCGTTTATTGAAGGAAAGCCTAAAAATGAGGTAGGAATTGAGATCCATATCGGATGGAACCGTGTCATAAGAAGGATATTCCAGAGATTAGGGTATGAAGTGGAAGCTTTAGACAGGGTGATGTTTGCCGGTTTAACAAAGAAAAACATCAAAAGAGGTCACTGGAGAATTCTTACGGAATTAGAAGTTAACAATTTAAAAATGCTTTAGAGATTAATTTTTAATTGATCAAAAAGGTTTTTAAACTGAAAAATATAGGCGTGGTAAAAGAATAACCACGCTTTTTTATTTAATACCATTCAGTAAAAACTATTTGTGTCATTTATACTGATTTCATTCCGGTGTAATCGATACACAAAAAGCACAGTAATTAACTGTGCTTTTTTATTTTTATGATAATAAAAGACTATCCTAAAACAGTAACTCCCTTCTGGATCATTTCGTAAATGGCGTCTCTACCGTTATCCGGTTTTACATTAACCGCGCGTGTTCCGTTAAAATGAAGGCAGGTAACATATCCGTTTGCTACAGCATCTGTACAGGTGAACTTTACACAATAATCCATTGCCAGACCGACGATTTCCAATAACTGAATGTCATGGTATTTTAAGAAGTCATCCAATCCGGTCTTCATAAAGTGATTATTGTCCTGAAAACCGCTATATGCATCAATTTCGGTATTCTTTCCTTTTTGAATAATATGGGTTACTTTATCCCTGTTAAGATCTTTATGAAAATCTGCTCCGAAAGTTCCCTGGATGCAATGATCCGGCCACATAAATTGCGGAACACCACCTAAAATAATACTTTCTCCTACTTTTTTTCCATTGTTGCTGGCAAAACTTTTATGGTCTGCGGGATGCCAATCCTGGGTTAAAACAATCTGGTCATATTCGTTTTCCTCCATTAAAAGATTGATATAAGGAATAATTTCATTAGCTCCCGGAACCGCTAAAGCTCCACCTTCACAAAAATCATTCTGAACATCTACTATTATTAGTGCTTTTTTCATATTTAAATCTCGAATTTTTGATAAATTTACAAAAACTAATACTCAAAAAATTGTCCAAACACGAATTATCGGACAAAACGACACTTTATGAAAGAATTCACCATTGTCAATGGATGAGTTCATCACAGAAAATGGTCCTTGATTATAGATTAAATTTTTAAATAATTAATTTCTATCCCAACAGACTCATTCACCTGTAAAATTAATAATCCGGTTCGGGTGTAAACCAAATATCAATAGTTTATCTTTGCAGCAAATATGTATTTATGTCATTTGAGTCTTTGGGATTATCGCACAATATTATTCAATCTGTCAAAAAGCTAGGCTATTTAAAGCCATTTCCAATTCAGGAGCAAGCTATTCCTGTTATTTTACAGGGAAAGGATTTGATGGGAATTGCACAAACCGGCTCCGGAAAGACGGCTTGTTTTGTGATGCCTATTTTAGAAAAATTACAGAATGCAGAAGTTAAGAAAGACCGTAATATTCAGGTCTTAATATTGGTTCCTACGCGTGAGCTGGCAATCCAGATTGATGAAGTTTTCAGAGCCTTTACCGGAAACCTGAAACGTGATATCCGTACGATGGCAGTATATGGTGGAGTTTCTATCAACCCTCAGATGAAAGGAATGTTCGGAGTAGAAGTCCTTATTGCGACCCCAGGACGTTTATTGGACCTGATAGAACATAAAGCTTTGAGCATTTCAGAAATAAAGCACCTGGTGATTGATGAGGCAGATAAAATGTTCCAGCTTGGATTTGGTGACGAAATGAATAAGCTTTTTGCTTTAATGCCGGTGATGAAACAAACGACTATGTTTTCAGCAACTGTAGATGATAAAGTTTCTGAAATAAAAGAACGTTTATCTCATAATCCCGTTATTATTGAAATAAAAAAGGAAGCGGTTGAAATTGATAATATCGAGCAGCTGGCTTATCATGTTTCTCCTGAACATAAAGGGCCTTTCCTGCGTTATTTAATCAAAGAGAAAAAGGTTGAAAAAGCTTTGGTATTTGTATCTTCAACAAAGTCAGCAGATAAACTGGTTGAAAAGCTTAAAAAGAATAAAATTAAGGCAGTAGCCATTCACAGTCAGAAGTCACAGGGTGCCCGACGAAATAATCTGGAAGAGTTCAAGGTAAACGGTGCTCAGATTTTGGTTGCTACGGACTTACTGGGACGAGGCATTCATATTGAGTCTTTGCCTTGTGTGATCAATTATGAGCTACCACGTTCACCCTTGGATTATATTCACCGTATCGGAAGGACGGGACGAGCCAATGAAAAAGGTACCGCCATTTCAATCCTCACGGATGATGAGTTGCAACATTTCAGGGTTATTCAAAAGAAAATGGGTAAAAAAGTGACATTGCAAAGGACGGAAGGAATCGATCTTCACGGTTATTAGAAACAATAAAAACGCTTCAATTTTTTTTTAAGAATTGAGGCGTTTTATTTTATCCCGTTAATCCCTATTTTTTTGTTGGCTGATAGCTTTTCTTGTAGTAATTTTAGAAAAAATTCCGGAAGGGCAAAAACCTTTCTGTTATTTATTGAAAGGATGAAGAACATATTAACCACGATAATTAAAAATGAGCAATTTAGAATTAAAAAAATATCCGATCGGACCATTTGAAAAGCCGGAAAGCATCGATGATATCCAATTGGATGAATATATAAAAGTGATCAAACACTTTCCTGCCAAACTGAAAAATCTGATTGAAAACTTTTCGGATGATCAATTGGATACCCCATATCGGGAAGGTGGATGGACGGTAAGACAGCTTGTCAATCATATTGCAGACAGCCATATTAATAGTTTCATTCGTTTTAAATTGGCTTTAACGGAAAATAATCCAACCATCAAACCTTATGAAGAGGCAAAATGGGCTGAACTCCAGGACAGCAGAAGTTCTCCTGTGAAACCGGCAATGAGAATGATCAAAGGAACTCACGAAAGATGGTATATCCTCCTTAAAACACTCACGAATAAGCAATTCGAAAGAACATTTCATCATCCTGAAAACCATCAGGATTATGACCTTAGAAGCTATCTGGCATTTTATAGCTGGCATTGCAATCATCATTTTACTCATATTGAAAATCTGAAGAAGGAGAGAGGTTGGTAAAAAAGAGTCTGCATAACCGAATCTATTTTGATGAGATCCTCAACAGGGTTTCTATGCTTACTGAAAATTCTCCAGGAAAATGGGGTAAGATGAATGTTGCTCAAATGTTAAAACATTGTGACCTTATTCTTGGCATTGCATTGGGAAAAACCTGGCTTTCAACTATCAATCCCCTTTTTGAGACAATAGGAGTGCTCACTAAAATAGAAATGCAGGTCTTTAATAACGGAATTCCCCGAAATATGCCTACTTTTCGAAAACTTATCGTTAATTTTGAATGTGATTTTACTGAGGCCAGAAAAGGACTCTTAGAAACAATGAATGAATACTGGGAATGTTATACCCAAGATAACCTGCCTGAAAAGCATGTTCTATTTGGAAAAATGGGAGAGAAAGACTGGGGTTTTCTGGAGTATAAACATCTCGATCATCACCTAAAACAATTTAATGTATGAGTTTTTTTGATAAAATATTTGGCGGGAAAGAAGAGAAACCGGAACAGAAATCTTTCTGGAAAAAAATAGAATCCGAGGAAGATCTCGCAGAAGCTATAGAAAGATCATACCATAACAAGGTTGCCATATTCAAACATTCTACCAGTTGTTTTATCAGTAAGACGGTGCTCAGGAATTTTGAATCGGAAATTAAGGATGCCGGTACCAATGCAGATTTATATTTTCTTGATTTGCTGGCATACAGACCTATTTCCAATAAGATTGCAGAAGATCTTGATGTAACCCATCAAAGTCCTCAACTGATTGTAGTAGAAAACGGAAAAGCCGTAAATAATGCTTCGCATCAGAATATATCAATAACCCAAATCGCACAATGAAGAATATTAATAACTACCTAGCTCAGGTTTTAAATGTTCCCACAGAACAGGTTAATGGCTGTAGCTTGCACTATGAAGTAAAAAAAGTTCAAAAGAACCAGTTCCTTCTGCAATACGGCGAAATTTGCCGCTATGTGTTTTTTGTAGAAAAAGGGCTTTTAAAGATGTATTCGATCGATAAGAACGGAAAAGAACACATCATACAATTTGCCCCTGAAAGCTGGCTGATTTCTGACCGCACCAGTATTTACTTTAACGAACAATCGGTGTATTATATAGAGGCTGTGGAGGATTCCGAAGTTTTATTTCTTCATCCGGACTTTTTTAACAAACTGGTCTCCCAGTTTCCGGACAGTGCAGAAAGACGGGATATTCTTTTACAAAAGCACGTCAGAAGTCTTCAGGACAGGATCAGCTCATTATTAGGTGAGACTGCAGAAGAAAGATACCTTAAATTCATTAAAATGTACCCGGATTTATTATTACGGGTACCGCAATGGATGATCGCATCTTATCTAGGAATTACCCCAGAAAGCCTTAGCCGTGTAAGAAAGGAATTAGCAAGGAAAAACTTTGTTGTTGATTAAGATTCCCTCTCAATCATTTTAGCCATTTTTCCTACCTCTATTAGCTTTTGTTGGGTTTCTTCTGACCAGGGAAGCCCGATACACATTCTCATACAATTTTCAAACTGATCCTGGAGACTGAACATTCTTCCCGGTGCAATGCTTATACTTTGCTTAATGGCAAGGTCGTATAATTTCCGGGTCTGTATTTTTTTATCGAATTCCACCCAGAGGGAAAGCCCTCCCTGTGGCCTGCTTGTTTTGGTTCCTTCCGGAAAATGCTGCGCAATGGTCTGGACATAATTCTGATAATTAGCCTGCAGGGTTTTCCGTAGTTCCTGAAGGTGTTTTTCGTATTTCCCGGTTTTTAAGAAATTAGCAACGGCTTCATTTACAATAGAAATAGAAGAGGTGGAATGAAGAAGTTTGAGTTTGAGGATTTTGTCTTTGTACTTTCCGGGAGCAATCCATCCTACACGGTAACCCGGGGCAAGCGTTTTTGAGATAGAGCTGCAATATAAAACATTTCCTTCTGTATCAAAGGATTTACAGCATTTCGGGCGGTGTGTTCCGAAATAAATATCCCCATACACATCATCTTCAATAAGCGGAATGTTATTTTCGGCAAGAAGTTTTACGACTTCTTTTTTATTTTCATCAGACATACAGCTTCCTAAAGGAGTATTGAAATTAGGGATCAATAAGCAGATGTCGATTTTGGGAATAGCTTTTTTCAGGGATTCGATTTCAATTCCATGGGCAGGATGGGTAGGCAATTCCAATACTTTAAGTCCAAAGCCGGTAGCCAGTTGTAAGATGCCCGGATAACACGGGCTTTCTATAGCTATAGTATCTCCCGGTTTTCCTAAAGCCATCAGACAAAATGACAAAGCATTCATTCCACCGTTGGTCGTCACAAGGTCATTTTCGCTAAAGTTTCCGCCCCAGGATAAAGATCTTTGGGCGATCATTCTTCTTAATTTTAAATTCCCTTGGAGTTCTTCATACTCTGCGCCTCCATATTCAAGCTCCCGTGTGGCATGGATGATTTCCTTTTTAAGTTTTGCATGCGGTAATAATTCTCCGGATGGAATTGCTATGGAAAAAAGGGTAAGATTTTTCTTTCCCATATTTTCATACACTTTACTGATGAGTTCATCGGGTTCGTTATTATTGGCAATCAGTGATGGCCTGCTGACTTCAGGAAGTGGAAGCTTTACCGAAAGTAACTGACTTACAAAATATCCGGACTGTGGTTTGGGTTCAATGAGTGACATGGATTCCAGTTCCAGGAATACACGCTTTGCCGTGTTCATACTAATCTGATGCTCAAGGCATAATTTTCTTACCGACGGAAGTTTATCGCCAGGCTTCAAAACCCCGCTTGTAATCTGTGAAACAAAACCATTGGTGATCTCTGTGTACAAAAAATTTTTACTCATATCTTAAACTGTGCTCATGCAAATATACAAAACTGAGACTGTGTTTATTTATTTTTCCTCTCTAATTTTGATTTATAAAAAAATATAAAATGATAACGAATAAAATTTCAAAAGATCAGGCTCTTAGCGGATGGATCAACGGATTTATCGGAGTATTGCTATTCAGTGGTTCGCTGCCGGCCACAAAATTAGCCGTAATGGATATGAACCCAATTTTCGTAACGATCGCGCGGGCAACCATTGCCGGTGTATTGGCTTTATCTGTCATTCTGATATATAAAGAAAAACGTCCGGTAAAGGAACAGATATTCCCATTAGCTCTGGTCTCATTGGGATGTGTTATTGGTTTTCCTTTGTTGTCTTCTCTGGCCCTTCAATATATTACATCTGCACATTCTATCGTGTTTTTAGGAATGCTTCCTCTTGCAACAGCTATATTCGGGGTACTGAGAGGTGGTGAGCGACCGCATCCTGTATTTTGGTTTTTTTCTATTGCCGGCAGCCTTTTGGTTATAGGATATGCTGTTTCGCAAGGGATATCGGCTTCTCCTGTTGGCGATATTCTGATGCTTGCCGCTGTTGTTTTATGTGGGCTTGGTTATGCGGAAGGTGCTAAGTTGTCAAAAACACTGGGAGGGTGGCAGGTGATATCCTGGGCGCTGATACTGGCCTTACCCCTTATGATCCCTTTATTTTTCATCTATTTTCCCAACCATATTGAAACCGTGAGCGGACAGGGATGGTTTGGCCTAGCTTATATTTCATTATTCAGTATGTTTATCGGGTTTATTTTTTGGTATAAAGGACTTGCGCAGGGAGGAATTTCGAGTGTAGGGCAATTACAGCTTTTACAACCATTTTTTGGACTTGCATTGGCCGCCTATCTGCTTCATGAACCTGTAAGTATAGGAATGCTGGGAGTGACAATTGGTGTGATTTTATGTGTTGCCGGGACCAAAAAATTTGCAAAATAAAAGGTTTAAAAATATTATAACAAGAAAAGATTGCTGTAAGGCAGTCTTTTTTGTTGTATATAAATCACTCTGTAACGCTTTATGGTATTATAAATTAAACTTTCACACAAAAAACCTTATGATTGAAGTCATAAATTTATGAATGTTTTATCTGTAGATTTGAAATATAATTATTAAATAATCGTTCATATATAAATATGATTGATTTTTATTTAAAATTATATTATATACACCACACACCACAAAATAAAAATAGTATGAAATTGATCTTATCATTAAGCATCATGGGTTTACTTATCCTGAGTTGCAAAAAAGAAAAGGAAAATCAGATGAATAACGGCGTTGACACGGTAACTACAGTTCCGGGGGATATGATGGGAGCTGTTCCTCCAGCCTCTGACACGATGACTACATCATTTCCTTCCAGAGACAGTACTGCCCAATCCGGCACAACCACTATGCCTGCACAGGATTCTACCACAAATAAAAAGAGATAATTCTTCAATTAACGTAAAAATTCTTTCAAGTAAATGGGTGTTCGTGATATCTCACGAATGCCTTTTGTTGATAGATTTATGTAAAATATTTTCATATAATAATTTGTATTTCAATCAGTTAATTAAATTATAATTAACATAAAAAATAATCAATAGGTGCAATTATTGCACTTGTAAAAGCATTGGTCCATTAAAATATTTTACTAGGGTGTTTTTGTGAACTTTGTTTATATAATAATACCAAAAACTAAATATTATGGTAATCAACGAAAACGTCTTATATTCTATGGGAGCTGAGACAAAACAATATAGTCCTTCGGATTTTATTTTTAGTGAAGGAGATTTTGCACACTATTATTATCAGATTGTAGAGGGTGAAGTAAAATTGAATAATTATAATGAAGATGGTAAGGAATTTATCCAGAACATCTTATCAGAAGGACAATGCTGTGGCGAGTCTATTCTCTTCATAGATAAACCTTATCCTATGAATGCCGAGGCATTGACGGAATGTAATATCCTGAGACTTTCTAAAAATCTTTTTTTTCAATTGCTGGAGGAATCTCCGGAATTGTATCTGGAAATCAGCAGTTTTTTATCTCAACGACTTTATTACAAATATGTAATGATGCAGAATATATCTTCACTTAATCCCATTACACGCCTAAAAGGTTTGATGGATTACCTGAAGAGCTTTCATAATGACAAGAGCCCTTATTCATTTTCTATTCCTTTAACCCGACAACAAATGGCCAATCTTACAGGATTGTGCGTGGAAACAGTGATACGATCTTTTAAAAAAATGGAAAAAGAAAGCACCGTACAGATTGAAAACAGAAAAATTTTGTATTAAGATTTAGTTTTAGTATTTTTCTGGGTACAAATGGAAACAGAATGAAAACAATAAGCTGCATGAATATTGACCAGGAACTTTTATATTCTTTTGGTGCAGAAGATAGAACATATAAAAGAGGGGAATTGATTTTCAGGGAAGGTGACCATGCGCTTTATTATTTTCAGATTGCTGACGGAAAAGTAAAGCTTAATAATTATAATGAAGAAGGAAAAGAGTTTATCCAGAATATATTAGGTAAAAACCAGAGTTTTGGAGATCCATTACTCTTTCTGGATAAATTATATCCAACAAACGCAACAGCATTAACATCTACAGAAATTATAAGGATATCCAAAGAAAGCTTCCTGAAGTTACTGGAAAAAAATCCTGACCTTTCTCTAACAATGAACGCCTGCCTTTCTCAGAGGCTGTACTATAAAATACTGATGACTCAGTATATGGCATATCAGAATCCTGTATTTAGATTGAAAGGGCTCATGGAGTACCTGAAGAGCTATTCGGAGAATGACTGCCAGTTTGAATTTCCCATAGAGCTGACGAGACAGCAGATTGCCAACCTTACCGGTTTGCGCGTAGAGACTGTAATCAGAACGTTAAAGAAAATGGAAAAAGAAAATTCTATTAAAATCGAAAATAGACGAATTTTATATTAGTAACATGATTCAAGTCATAAGAACAGGTATTTTAATCTCCTATCTTTGATATACTAATTTACAACTAAGGAATATAATTCCTTTTCCAGAGTAAAATAATTACTCCTTTTTTACTGTACAATTTATTTTAAACATCAAATCATTAATTGTTGTTCAATACTAGTCATGTCCAATAATTAATAACATCACGCAATATTAATTACAAAAAAATTTAAAGTTATGAACACCAGAAATTCAAACAATCGAAGTTCAAGAGGTAATTCATCCAATGAATCAAGATCAACACTTGAAGAAGTGTATCAATTAGGTTATGACCATGGTTATAACGATGCATCCGAAGAAGAGGATTATGATGATGACTTCTCAGATTATGAGGATTATTATGATAATGAATATGACGACGACGATGATTATGATGAAGATTATGACAATGAGGATTACGAAGATGAAGATGACTATAATGATGAAGATGATAACAGAGGTGGAGGCAGGTCCGGTAACGGTAACCAACAGAGAGACAGCGACGGCAGATTTACTTCCGGAAGAGGAAGAAGTTCGGGCTCCGGCTCAAGAAGTAGCTCAAGATCAGGAACTAATAATCAGCAAAGAGACAGTGATGGCAGATTTACTTCCGGAAGAGGAAGTAGCTCCGGATCTCGTAGCGGTTCTGGATCTTCAGGTTCAGGCGGTAGAGGAAGATCATCTTCATCATCTTCAAGATCGGGGGATTCCGGAAGCAGAACGGGTAACAGTAATAATTCCCGTAGTTCAAGATCGGGAAGCAGCAATAGTGGATCAGGTCGTGGATCTAATTCAGGTTCTGGCACATCAAAAAGAGGTTTTGCTGCCATGAGCAAAGCTGAACGTACAAGAATCGCCCGTATGGGAGGTCAGGCATCTCATGGAGGTGGAAGATCTTCGGGTTCGGGATCAGGTTCCGGAAGATCAGGATTCGGAGGCAGACGTAATTCATAATTTATATTATTAATCAGATTGTCCCTTCCCTGATAGAAGGGGCAATCTTTATACTATTAAACACCACACATTATGGCAACGAAAACATCAGAAACCAATACAGCTACAACAACTCCTGAAAAGAAAATAACAGTAGGAAACGCTTCTGTTAATGAAAAGGAGATGAAAGATTCTTCTCTCCATCAATTTTTCGTAAGTGCATTAAAAGATATTTATTTTGCTGAAAATGCAATTATTGATGCTCTCGAAAAAATGCAGGAAGCCGCTACGACAGAGGAACTGAAAGATGCTTTTGAAGATCATCAGTTACAGACTAAAAAACATGTAAGCCGCCTTGAAAAGGTTTTTAAATTAATCGATGAGAAGCCTGAAAAGAAAGAATGCGAAGCTATAAAAGGGATCATTAAAGAAGGAGAAGAGATTATAAAATCCACCAAAGACGGATCGATGACCCGGGATGCCGCTTTAATTATTGCAGCGCAGAAAGTAGAACATTATGAAATAGCAACCTATGGAGGCCTTGCTCAGCTCGCTATAACAATGGGACATGATAAGGCAGCGGATCTTCTGGAAAAGACCCTAGAAGAAGAAGAGGATACAGACTATACCTTAACGGAGATTGCTGAAACCTACATCAATTTTGATGCTGAGCAGGAAGATTAAACATTTACCTATATAAGCCAGATGGATGCTTCTATTGATCTGGCTTATTTAATACCTTATAGCAAAATGAATTACCAGGCGATAATCAAATCAATACAATGTGATCAGTTTAAAGAGGTTACCAATAAAGGAAAATGGCTGGAAGACAATGCCACCGTATATGCCAAGGAAATCGGACAGAATATTTTTCTTGTTTTTATCACGGTGAAGAATATTGAAACCGAAAGTATCAGAGCCATGATTGGCCATTTTGATGACTTTAACAGTATTGGATCAAAAGAGCCGAAACAGATCATGTTCTATCTTTCGATAAAGAACAAGGAAGATTTGCATTATTTTGATAAATATCTGAAAGTCCCAGAAATCTAAACATCCACGGTTATGATATTTGAAAATGAAACATTAAAACATTCGGGTCTCTATGATAAAAATAATATCCTTGAGAATGAATCTTTATTTCCTGGTATCATTAATACCTATGGAGTAAGTGCATTTGTTATGAAATCTTTGGAAAAAATAAAACATAATGCCAGCTGCGGACAATTGAAAACAACACTGGATAATTATACAACAGAATGTATTGCTTCCATCACCCGATACCAAAATGAAAGTTCAATAACCCATCCCAGTATTCATGAAACAACAGGGAATATGAATTTTACATTATATGCTAAAACAGCTTATTATAAGGTCTTAAAAGAAGAAGAATATCTTCAGAAACTTATCAATAGTCTGGACAGAGAAATAAATCACATAGAATAACAGCTCTTCGGAGTAACACCAATCAACAATTACACTATTATGAAAAAAGATACACAAAATAATCAAAAGATTGAACAACTGGAATCGTTAAGTACCTCTAACGACAACGAAATGTTAACAACCAACCAGGGACTTAAGATTAATGATAATCAGAATTCGTTAAAAGCAGGAGAAAGGGCCCCAACCTTACTTGAAGATTTTATTCTCAGGGAAAAGATCACTCATTTTGATCATGAGCGTATACCCGAAAGAATCGTTCATGCAAGGGGTTCAGGAGCCCATGGCGTTTTTAAACTAACAAAGAGTCTTTCCCAATACACAAAAGCTAAATTTCTCAGTGAGATAGGTAAAGAAACTCCTGTTTTTGCAAGGTTTTCAACGGTTGCTGGTAGCCGGGGAAGCACAGACCTGGCAAGGGATGTAAGAGGATTTGCTATCAAATTTTACACTGATGAAGGAAACTATGATCTTGTGGGGAATAATATGCCTGTATTTTTTATTCAGGATGCTATGAAGTTCCCTGACCTTATCCATGCGGTAAAACCTGAACCCGATAATGAAATCCCGCAAGCTGCTTCAGCACACGACACTTTCTGGGATTTTATTTCTTTAATGCCGGAAAGCATGCATATGATCATGTGGCTGATGAGCGACAGAGCCATCCCAAGAAGTCTTAGGATGATGGAAGGATTCGGTGTCCATTCTTTTAAACTGATTAATGACGAAGGGAAATCCCATTTCGTGAAATTTCACTTTAAGCCAAGGCTGGGAGTGCATTCTGTTGCATGGGATGAAGCCTTGAAAATTTCAGGTGCGGATCCGGATTTTCACAGGAGAGATCTTTGGGAGGCCATCGAATCCGGAAATTTTCCTGAATGGGATCTGGGGGTACAATTAGTGCCTGAAGAAGATGAGCATCGTTTTGATTTTGATCTTTTAGATCCTTCCAAAATTATTCCTGAGGAAATTGTTCCTGTAGAAATTGTAGGAACTTTAACCTTAAACAGAAATCCAGATAATTTTTTCGCTGAAACAGAGCAGGTCGCTTTCCATCCCGGACATCTTGTTCCCGGAATAGACTTCAGTAATGATCCTCTGCTTCAAGGTAGGTTGTTTTCATATACAGATACCCAGTTATCCAGGTTAGGCTCACCCAATTTCCATGAAATTCCCATTAACAGATCTGTAAATACCGTACACAATAACCAGCGTGACGGCCATATGAGACAACAGATCGTTAAAGGAAAAGTAAGTTACGAACCCAATTCTATAGGAGGAGGATGTCCTTTCCAGGCTATGATGAAGGATGGAGGATTTGTTTCTCATCAGGAGCCTGTATCAGGAGCTAAAATAAGATCCAGAAGTAAGAGTTTCGTTGATCATTATTCTCAGGCAAAACTGTTCTATAACAGTCAATCTGATCCGGAACAGCGTCATTTGCAAAATGCTCTTATTTTTGAACTTTCTAAAGTAACCATTCCTGCAATCAGGGAAAGGTTAGTGGGTCAATTAACATTCATTGATAAAAAGCTGGCTTCCATTGTAGCAAATAAATTAGGGGTAAAAGTTAAAAAACCTGAGCAGCCGAATCAAAGTATACCGGCAGATGCGGATCCAAAGGAATTGCAAAGCAAAGAAAAGGAACCTGAAATTGCGAAATCGGACGCTTTAAGTATGGAAAACACGGTTAAAGACACCATTAAAAGCAGGGTAATAGGATTTATAATGGGGAACGGAACAGATGCTAAATCAACAACCCGGCTGAAAAACCTTCTTGAAAAAAATGGTGCTAAGGTACAGATCATAGGTCCGAGCGTAGCACCCGTGACCGCTGATGATGGTACTTCTTTTATTCCCAAGCATTCTCTCACCAGTACAAAGAGTGTATGTTTTGATGCGTTATTGCTTTGTCCGGGAGAACTGTCTGAAAAAGAGCTTTTGAGCCCTGAAAACAAACATGCAGTCCTCAACTTTATAAACGAAGCGTATCAACACTGTAAAGCTCTTTATTTTGGAGCTGGAACGGATAACCTTTATGCTAATTCTAATGTAGCTCATAAAAAGCACGAAGACCCTGCGATTATAAAAGCATCGGATCAGAATTCAGAAGACCGTTTTATCGACGCTATTGCCCGTCATAGGGTGTGGCATCTGGAGACGGAAAGGAATTCTTAAAAATTCATACTACACACCAATAACACCATTACACCAAAATATTACATTATGAAAGCTGCAGTTTTTCACGCACCAGGTAAAATTACCTGCGACACAGTAGACGATCCCGTTATTCAGGATTCAAATGATATCATTTTAAAAGTAACCTCTACAGCCATTTGCGGTAGCGATCTTCATATGTATTCAGGGGGATTGCCACAACTTCGTCCTATGGTCATGGGACATGAATTTATGGGAATTGTTGAGGAACTGGGTAAAGGCATCACCCATCTGAACATTGGAGACCGGGTGGTTGTTCCATTCCCCGTTGCCTGTGGAGGCTGCTTTTTTTGCCAGCACGATCTGCCGGGAGCTTGTGAAAACAGTAATCCGGAACATTATGGACCAGAAGGCGGAATCCTTACCGAAAAAGGAGGCGGCTTATTCGGGTATACGGATCTTTATGGCGGTTATGATGGTGGGCAGGCACAATATGTAAGGGTTCCCTATGCTCATTTCGGACCCAGAAAAGTAGCCGATAACCTTACCGATGAACAGGTTTTATTTCTTACCGATATTTTCCCGACAGGCTATACCGGCGTTATGTGGGGCGAATTAAAAGGTGGAGAAACAGTAGCGGTATTTGGGGCCGGACCCGTTGGTTCAATGTCAGTAAAAAGTGCTATTCTTCATAATGCCAGAAAGGTCATTGTAATAGATACTTTACAATACAGGCTGGATCAGATCAAAAGGCTGACGGGCTGTGAAACCATTTTATGGGAAGATGCCAAAAATACCATTGAACAGATCAGAGACATGACGGACGGGCGGGGAGCCGATCTTTGCATTGATGCTGTTGGTTTCGAACCTGAAAGAGATTTGCTGGACAGGGCAAAAGCTGTCCTGAATTTTGAAAAGGGATCAATCAAGGTATTGGAGGCCTGTATGAGTGCGGTAAAACGTGGAGGAACCGTCTCTATTCTGGGGGTCTATCCTGTGAATTACGATAATTTTAAACTCGGACAGATCTTTGATAAAGGAATCACTTTAAAAGCAGGACAGGCTCCTGTACATCCTATTATAGACAAACTGATGAAACATGTAGAACATGGGGAAGTAAAACTCGATGATATTATCACCCATCGTCTTGGGCTGGATGAAGTAGCCAGAGGCTATGAAATCTTCGACAAAAAGGAAGACGGCTGTGTAAAAGTCGTCCTGGATCCATGGAAAGTATGAAACACGATATGGTACACCAATTAATCACTTAAAAATTTACGATTATGAAATTTCAAGAAAATTTGCTTCAATATATAAGCCAGTCCTTACTTAAAACAGGAGAAACAATTGCTGTAGCAGAAAGTGTAACATCAGGCCTATTACAGCTTGCTTTTTCACAAATGCCAAACGCTTCTCTATTTTATAACGGTGGTATCACCGCCTACACTTTACCACAGAAAGTTATATTTCTGGATGTGGATCAGAAAGAAGCTGAAGAATGTGATTGCGTATCTGAAAATATTGCCAAAACCATGGCCCTGAGTGTCGCAAGATTATTTGATACAGACTGGTCCATTGCAACTACAGGTTATTGTACACCGGTGAGAAGTTCATCCTATAAAATATTTTCATATTTCGCATTTTCATACAAAGGAGAAATTATTCTGAGTAAAAAGCTTGAACTTCATCCTAAGACCGATGCATTGGATGCACAGTTATATTATACCGAATTTATTCTAGGATGCTTTAAAAGTGAGCTTAACCAGGTTTTAATATTAAAATAAACTTATGGAACGTAAAAATCAATATGCACTCATTACAGGGGCTACAAGTGGAATAGGCTATGAGCTTGCCAAAATTTTTGCCAAAAACGGATATGACCTGGTTATTGTTTCCAGAAATCATGATCAGCTCAAAATCAAAGCAGAAGAATTTAAAGGTTACGGAGTGAATGTGATCCCTATCTCCAAAAATCTTTTCCTGCAGGATGAAGCTTATTCTTTGTACTCTGAGCTCAAAGCCAACGCCATTAGTCCGGAAATTTTGGTTAATGATGCAGGCCAGGGAGTTTATGGTAAATTTCAGGATACCGATATACACAGGGAAATAGACATCATCAACCTCAATATCACATCGGTCGTGATCCTGACTAAACTATTTTTAAAGGATCGCATATCTAAAGGAAGTGGAAAAATACTTAACCTGGCGTCCATTGCAAGCAAATCTCCCGGGCCCTGGCATTCCGTTTACCACGGTACTAAGGCATTTATATTATCATGGTCTGAAGCTATCCGTGAAGAACTGAAGGATACCGGAATTACTGTAACAGCCCTTTTACCGGGACCGACAGATACGGATTTCTTTAACAAAGCAGATATGACCAGGAGCAAGATCATGGAAGATAAAGAAAATTTTTCCTCTCCGGCAGATGTAGCCATGGATGGATTCAATGCTCTGATGAAAGGAGATGATAAGATCATTTCAGGGACAAGAAATAAGTTAAACATTGCGATGCTTAATGTATCAACGGACGGCATGGCTGCTCAGAGAATGGGTGCCATGCAGGAGCCGGTTTCAGAAAAACACTAAAGATCATGGGAGAATTAAGATTAAACAACAAGTCGGTTCTTATCACAGGAGCTGACAGTGGCATTGGAAAAGCGGTCGCCTTGTTGTTTGCAAGGCAGGGAGCTAATATTGCCATCATTTACCATGCTGATGATGAGGATGCAGAAAAAACACAGAATGACATTATGATGATCGGCAGAAAATCAATCCTTTTTAGGGGAGATATCAATGACTATGAATTTTGTGAAAAGACGGCAGCGAAGGTTGCTGAAGAATTCGGAGGCATAGATATCCTCGTGAATAACGCAGGAGTTCAATTCCCTGCAGAGGATATCGAACAATTGGAGGAAGAAAATATCAGAAAAACATTTGATTCCAACATCATCGGAATGATCCTGCTTACAAAAGTAGTTTTCCCTTATCTGAAAGAAGGGGGAAGTGTTATTAATACAACCTCTGCGGTGGCTTATCAGGGACACGAAGAACTGGTAGACTATTCTGCTACAAAAGGGGCAATTGTATCTTTTACCCGTTCCCTGGCATTACAGTCGAAATCCAAAGGAATCAGGATCAATGCTGTTGCACCGGGACCTGTAGCAACACCTCTTACCAAGGAAACTTTTGGTGAAGAAGAGGAGGATCCCAGCAAACCTCCGTTTGAGAGAAATGCAACTCCCGAAGAGGTTGCCTACAGTTTTTTATTCCTTGCCAGTACAGAATCTGCGCAGATTACGGGGCAGGTTTTACATCCTAACGGAGGACTTATTGTGAATGGATAAATGATATGAATGGAGTTATTATGCAATTTTTCCATTGGTATTATGAAGGAAACCTCTGGAAAGAGTTTTTAGAAAAAGCAGATGATCTAAAAGAACTTGGGATAACTGCCGTATGGTTTCCTCCTGCGACAAAAGGCGGGCTGGGTAAAGAGGGAAGAGGCTACGATGTATATGATCTTTATGATTTAGGGGAATTTGATCAGAAGGGGACAGTAGCCACACGATATGGAACAAAAGAAGAATATCTTATCGCAATTCAAAAAGCGCATGATATTGGAATGTCGGTGTATGCGGATATCGTTCTTAACCACAAGATAGGAGGGGATGAAAAAGAAGATATTATCGTACATGAAGTAAACGGAGAAAACAGAAATGAAATGGTAGGAGATTCTTTTTCAGCATCGGCTTTCACGAAATTTACTTTTCCTGGGAGAAATGGAAAATACTCGGATTTCATATGGGATTTTCACTTTTTTAGTGGTATAGATACTATTGTTCAGGACAACAATGAAAAGCAGGGAATTTTTAAAATCCACAATACATCGGGGCAGGAATGGAATGACTCTGTCAGTCATCAGTTTGGAAATTACGATTATCTGATGGGAGCGGATGTGGAATACCGGAATCCGGATGTCGTTACAGAAATGAAAAGATGGATTAAATGGTATATGGATACGACTAAAGTAGACGGACTTCGTCTTGATGCGTTAAAACATCTATCCTATGATTTTTTAAAAGAATGGATTACCTACATAAAAACGGAGCTTAAGCCCGATATTTTTATTATGGGGGAATTGTGGAAAGATGAGGTAGTAAAGATCAACGACTTTTCTG
Source organism: Chryseobacterium sp. LAM-KRS1 (assembly GCF_013184525.1). GTDB lineage: Bacteria > Bacteroidota > Bacteroidia > Flavobacteriales > Weeksellaceae > Chryseobacterium > Chryseobacterium proteolyticum. The sequence continues at coordinate 272,074 of NZ_JAAOIZ010000005.1, read as the reverse complement.
AACTCATGGAAGATCTTTTATATTATTTTGATGTTCCGTTGCATTACCATTTTTATAATGCCTCCAATAAAGGGGAGAAATATGATCTGAGAAATATTCTGGATGGCACTCTTTTAAGTCAGAACCCCAGATGTTCCGTGTCATTTGTAGAAAATCATGATACCCAAAAGCTTCAGGCGTTGGAATCCATCGTTAAAGATTGGTTTAAACCGATTGCCTACACATTGATCCTTATGAACGAAAATGCTTATCCATGTATTTTCTATCCGGACCTATACGGCGCTGAATATACTGACTTGTCAGAGGGTAAAGAAATTAAAGTTTCTATGCCTAAAGTTCATCTTTTGCCACTGCTTCTAAAAGCCCGGCAGGAATTTGCCCATGGTGAGCAGATCAACTATTTTGATGATCCGAACTGCATTGCATGGATGAGAAAAGGTGATGAAAAACACAAAGGATGTATCATCATCATTTCTAACAACGGTGAGGGAGCCAAAGAAATTGATATGGGGAAAGAAAATGCTAATTCCGAATATTTCGATTTTCTTCAACAGAGAAAAGATAAAATAAAATCAGATGAGAACGGAAAGGCCGTTTTTAAAGTAAATACCCGGTCTGTAAGCATCTGGATTCAAAAATAATATAAACCATCAAATACTTGTATTATGAAAACAACAGCAACGATCCTTTTAGGTATTATTTGTCTCTTTTCTGCGGGTTCATGCAGGTGCAATCTCGAAGAAGATGAGCCAAAGACAAAATATAAAAAAAGCCCGGATATCGAAAACGACACCATCACTCTTAAAAAGTAGGGTGCATTAATAAGTAATGGAAACAAATCTGATATTTTGGAATAACAACTTAAAACATCAATTATGTTTAGAGACGGCGTACGAAAAAGTATATGGCAGGAAGAAATCAGAAAATTCCCATCTAAAATCCATACAGACCCATTGTATGATGTAGCCATAGTAGGTGGCGGTATTACTGGTATTTCAACAGCAATGCGCCTGCAAAAGGCCGGCAAAAATTGCATTATCCTGGAAGCCTCCAATATTGGCTTTGGAACAACAGGAGGCACCACTGCTCACCTGAATAATTTCTTTGATACCACCTATGCTGAAGCTATTAAAGATTTTGGATTAGATAATGCCATACTCTTAAAAAATGTAGGAATAGAAGCACTTCATATTATTAAAAACAATATCCATGAGTTTGATATTGATTGCGATTTTGAGATGAAAGCCGGCTATCTTTTTGCTCTGGATGAAAAGCAGGAGAAGAAACTCGCTGATATTATAGAAGGCTCTTCAAAAGTAGGACATCGTATTGATTCCATTAATGATATTCCATTTCCCATCCCGTTTAAAGCAGCGGCAATTATTCCTGATCAGGCGCAATTTCATCCGGTTAAATATATAAAAAAACTTACCGAAGCTTTTATCGCTTCCGGTGGTGTGTTTATCGAAAAGTGCCTTTGTAAAAGCCATGAGGAGTTTGACGATATGGTGAGATTGCATACATCGAAAGGCATAATCAACGCCGCACATATAATTTATGCCACTCACATTCCTCCTGGGATTAATCAGCTTCATTTTATGAATGCACCTTATAGAAGTTATGCCATTGCATTTACCTTAAAAGGTGATTCATATCCGAAAGATCTTGGTTAATGGTAAGCTTTTTACGGGTCCTGCCGTAAAGGATTTGCAAAGAATAGAACCTTAATTTTAAAACTTACGGTCATGTCAAAAAATAGTTTTTTTTACCGGAATAGTCTGAGTATTGTTTTAATTTCTTTAATGCTCATTTGTCTTTTGGGGCAGTTTTTAACCGGCTGGAATACTCAGAATAAAGAATTAATGGAGGAAGGAAATGCTATTCTCAGCCTGAGTGAATATGTATACAGCGGTCATTTCATTCAGGCGACTTTTGAAAACTGGGAAAGTGAATTCCTCCAAATGATGATCTATGTTTTGCTGACGATTTCCCTTAGACAAAAGGGCTCCAGTGAATCCAAATCCCTGGAAGAAAAAGAAGATGTGGACAAAGAGCCTGTCCCACATCCAAAAGCCCCATGGCCTGTGAAGAAAGGAGGCATTTGGTTAAGGATATATAAGCATTCTCTATCCATTGCCTTTGCCATTTTATTTCTTTTAAGCTTTGCACTGCATTTTTACGGTAGTCTCAAAGAGTACAATACGGAACAGATCTCCAAGGAAAGACCAGTAATTACAGCATTTGATTATATAACGGAATCCCGTTTCTGGTTTGAATCATTTCAGAATTGGCAAAGCGAATTTCTAGCTGTTTTTTCTCTTGTTATTCTATCCATCTGGCTTAGGGAGAAAGGATCTCCAGAATCTAAACCCGTTGACATGGCTCATGACGAAAATCCCTGATTAATGTTTTCTATTTTTTCGGATTTTTAGCACTATTTTAGTTTATTCAAAATTTCTTCAAAATTGGATATGTAAATTAGTCCCATGAAAATTCTGATCATAGAAGATGAAACCGAGCTGGCCAAAAGCATTTCTGAATATCTGTCGGAAGAGGATTACCTATGTGAGTTTGCCACTACTTTTCTTGAAGCAACAAGGAAAGTAGAAATGTTTCAATATGACTGTATCCTTTTGGATATCATGCTTCCCGATGGCAATGGGCTCAAAATTTTAGAAGAACTAAAAAAGCAAAACAAACAGGACGGAGTCATTATTATTTCTGCAAAAAATGCTTTGGATGATAAGATCAACGGATTACAAATGGGAGCAGATGATTATCTGACGAAACCATTCCATCTTTCCGAGCTTCTGGCAAGGATATATTCTATTATCCGCAGAAAACAGTTTAATAATTCTAATGTTATCAGCCAAGGTGAGCTCCTTATCGATCTTTTGGCTAAAAAAGTATCCATTAATAATACCGTCGTGTCGCTTACCAAAAAAGAATTTGATCTTTTAATCTATTTTATAGGTAATAAAAATAAAGTAATTTCCAAAAGTACTTTGGCTGAACACCTTTCAGGTGATTTTGCTGATATGCTTGATAATCACGATTTTGTGTATGCCCACGTTAAAAATTTAAAGAAGAAGCTTTACGATGCAGGATGTAATCATTATTTGAAAACAGTATATGGAACAGGTTATAAATGGGAAGAGGAAGATTAGGAGACAGATATTAGAACTTAGATATTAAAAATATGATATAAAATTTTCCGGATTCTGAAATTCGGTCCAGATAAAGTAAACCTCATGATTAATAATATAATGCTTATTTTCCCCGAACTTTGAAACCTTTACTAAGTAAAACCACAAAACCTTTCCTGATCTACGTTCTTATCGTATTGGTCATCAGTATACCCATTTATTACTGGGTAGTGGATACTATTTGGAAAAGTGAGCTGGATGAGCATAATATAACCATTGTAGAGAAAACGGCTTATAGCTTTAACCGCTTAAAACTTTCGGATAGTGAGCTGGAAAAAAGCATTGTCCTCTGGAACAAGATTCAGCCAGGAACTGATATTGAATATGTTTCAGGTAATGACGCGCAAAAAGACGTTACATTTACAGTAGAGAAAAAGAAAACTTTTTCTGAAAAGCCAGAGGTCGAACGCTACCGGTGTTTAAAAAAAACGGTTTATATCAATCATAAACCATTTCTTTTTACAGTAGAAACCAATATTGAAGAATCACATGAAACAATAGCTGTTATTGCTGCCATTACTGTGTTTTTCTTTGTTCTTATTGTTGTGGGACTCTTATTCCTCAATAGAAGACTCTCTCGTTCCATCTGGCAGCCCTTCAGAAATACATTGGAAGAACTAAAAACTTTCAATCTGAATAGTCAGAATACCATCGATTTTACCAGCACTGATATTACAGAATTTGAAGAACTGAACGAATCCTTAAAGAAGTTGATAGAACATAATGTTTCAGCTTATAAAACTCAGAAGGAATTTACGGAAAATGCTTCTCATGAGCTGCAAACCCCCTTGGCTATTATCAAAAATAAGTTGGATGTTCTATTGCAGAACAGGGATCTTACGGAAAGGCAATATGAAATCATAGAAGAAATCAACAGGGCTTTGACCAGAAGTTCAAGAATCAATCAAAATCTTTTATTACTGGCTAAGATTGAAAACCGTCAGTTTGCTCAAAAAGAAAACCTGGAAATGAGTGGAATTCTCCACCAGAGTTTAGATATGTTTCAGGAGTATTTTGATCAAAAGCAGATACATATTCGTTCAGAAATCACTGAAGAAGTATATATTGATGGAAATCATACATTAGCTGAAACGCTGATCAATAATCTTCTGATCAATATGGTAAGGCATACCCCAAATAATGGAACAGCTTATGTAAAGCTTTCCGAAAAACAGTTGGTCATTTCCAATTCAGGATCTGTTGAACTGGAGAAAGAGTCTCTATTTAAAAGGTTTTCAAAAGCTTCTACAGACACTAATGGAAGTGGTCTTGGGTTGGCTATTGTGAAAGAGATTTGTAATCATCAACAGTGGACCATAACATATCATTTTGAGCATCATCATCACATTTTTTCTGTAAATTTCTAATAATCCCGAAGGTATGATGCGGATGCCATAAATCTATTCTTTCATTCTAAATTTCTTCCAAATTGATCAGGAACTTTGAATGAAAAAATGAAAACGATTAATAAAGTAGCTTCTGTCACGCTTCTTTTCTGGCTGATGAAAATAACGGCTACGACCCTGGGTGAAACTTTCAGGGATTTTATATCCATGACCCTCAATCTCGGATATACGATGGGTATTCTTGTTACCTTATGCCTTTTTATCATCACTATTTCAATCCAATTAACGGTTAAGCAATATATTCCCATTGTTTACTGGCTGGTAATCATAGGAACCACTACTTTAGGTACTGAAATTTCTGATTTTATTGACCGGACTTTAAAAGCAGGATACCTTGCAGGCAGTTTAATTTTAGTTGCAGGATTATTAACGACGCTTTTCTTATGGTACCGAAAATATAAGAATCTTGAGGTTTATCCTGTTTTTGAAAGAAGCAAAGAGATCTATTATTGGATTAGTATTCTTTTTTCAAATAGTCTCGGAACGGCATTCGGTGACTTCCTGAGTGACAATCTGGGATTGAGTTATTTAACGGGAGCCTGGGTTACCGGTATCATTATCCTGGTCGTAGTTCTCCTGCATTATCATACCAAAATCAATCATGTTTTGCTATTCTGGATTGCATTTGTTTTTACAAGACCGTTTGGTGCTACCTTTGGTGATTTCCTGACCAAACCTCTTTCAAAGGGAGGACTTGATCTGGGAACACTCAATGCGTCATTGGTTTCCCTGGGACTATTACTTTTCATGATCTTTATTTCTCATAAAAAGCAAGAAAATAAACCCCTGTAATTCCATCTTCTAAATTTATTCTAAATCATACCCGATCATTGTATCATTAATTAACTATCATACAATGAAAAAATCAGGAATTTTAATAGCATTTATAGTAGGTGCAGCCATGATTCATGCACAAAAGATCCAAACAAAAGATGTCCCGGTTCAGGTACAATCTTCGTTCACCCGAAAATTTCCAGACGCTCATCATGTAAAATGGGAAAAAGAAAAAGGGAAATTTGAAGCGGGATTTACATCTAAAGGAACTTCTTATTCAGCTCTGCTGGATGCAACAGGAAACATTATTGAGAGTGAAAAGCTGATCAATCCACAATCACTTTCTGCTCCCATTAAACAGTTTATCATTAAAAAATATCCGGAATCCTCTATAAAAGAAGCTGCTCAAATAACAGATTCAAAAGGGGTGGTTACTTACGAAGCAGAAGTGAATGGAATGGACATCATCTTTGACGCCAACGGTAAATTTTTAAAGGAAATTAAAGACTAGAAATAATGGGAAAATTCAGGTTGTTATTTTTGTTCATCATTCTATCGTTTTCTTCAGTTATCACAGCCCAGGTGTCATCTGTAACTGTTTCCGGCCTCGTAACGAATACCGGGAAAGCTGCATTACCTTACACCAGCGTTATTTTAAAATCATCAAAAGACAATGCATTTGTATCGGGAACAATTACCAATGAAGAAGGACGATATTCCCTTACGGAAGTAAAACCCGGAAATTATCAGATTGAAGTTTCAATATCCGGATATGATACGTATAGTCAGCCTCTTTTTGTGGGTAGCCTTTCAGAGTTTCTGGATATTCCTCCCGTTGAGCTTGGACAGCATCTTAATGATAAAGAAACAAAAATAGAAGAGATTGTGCTTACAAGTGATAAAAAAAATGAAGTGAGCAACCAGCTTGATAAGAAAACTTATTCTGTTGCGGATAATATCAGCCAAGCCGGAGGTTCTGTATTGCAAAGCATGCAGAATCTCCCGGGAATAACAGTACAGGATGGAAAAGTACAGCTTCGTGGAAATGATAGGGTGACTGTTCTGATTGACGGAAAGCAAACTGCTTTAACGGGATTCGGAAGCCAGACCGGATTGGATAATATTCCCTCCTCGGCAATTGATAAGATTGAGATCATTAATAATCCCTCTTCAAAATATGATGCTAACGGGAATGCGGGGATCATTAATATCATCATGAAGAAAAACAAACAGAATGGTTGGAATGGAAAAGCAGGCCTTACACTGGGGCTCGGATCTTTATGGGAAAGAAAACAAAATCTTCCTACGATACGCCCACAATACAAAACCACTCCCAAGATCAATCCATCGATTTCCCTGAATTACAGAAAAAATAAGATCAATGCTTTTTTACAGGCGGATAACCTTTATACCGAGACCCTTAACAAAAATGAATATGTAAGAAGAATATATGATGATGGAACGGTTATCAACTCACAGTTGAAAAGAAACAGAAATACCAATTTTCTGACTACAAAAGCAGGAATAGACTGGAATATGAATAGCCAGAATACATTGACAATTTCAGGGCTTTACGGAAGTGAAAAAATAAAAGATCGTGGAGATCAGCCTTTTTTTAACGGAGACTTTTCACAGCGTTTACGCTTGTGGCAATTTTTAGAGGATGAATTAAAAACTACGGTAATGGCTACGGCTTCTTACCAGCATAAATTTAAAGAAGCTGGTCACCTGCTTAATATAGGTTTCAATTATACTTTCCACAGGGAAGATGAAAAATATTTCTATGATAATTTTTTGCCTTCTTCAGCAGGAACAGATGCATTTAAACTTCTTTCCGATGAACAGGTTTATGATTTCAATATCGACTATGTGAAACCTTTGAAATATGGACGTATTGAGGCTGGAATCAAGCTTAGAAACAGAAATATACCGACGAATATGAATTTTATCCCGGGGATCAATTCTGTAATTGATGCCAATGCAGGAGGCTGGGCAAACTATAAAGAACTGATTCCTGCAGTATATGGTAACTATGTCTTTGAAAATAAAAAATGGGAAGCAGAACTGGGCTTAAGAATGGAGTATGTAAAAATTCGGTATGATGTAAATCCCAATCATCCTACATATTCAAGTAACGGATATAATTATACCCAGCCTTTTCCTAATCTGAGATTGGCTTATAAGCTTAATGATCACAATAAGTTTTCTGTATTCTATAACAGAAGGGTAGACCGTCCTAATGAGGTTGACATCAGGATATTTCCAAAGTATGATGATGCTGAAATTATCAAGGTTGGAAATCCAGGTTTACGCCCGCAATTTACGAACTCAATTGAACTGGGGCATAAATACAATTGGGACAGTGGGTATTTGTATTCTTCAGTCTATCATCGTTTTTCAAACGGAACAATTACCAGGATCTCCAGCATTGTTCCCGGAAGTAATTTGATTTATGCCGTATTTCAGAATGCAGGAAGAAGTTATAATTCCGGGATTGAAGCCATCTGGAATCAGAAGATCTCCCCGGTTTATTCATTCAATATCAATGGAAATGTGTACAGGAATCAGATCAACGCCTTTACGGTGGAAAATTTATATCCTCAACCCAATACTTTTTCAGCGGAGAAACAAACTGCTGTTTCAGGGAATATAAAATTCAATAACACCTTTAAATTTTCTAAAGGCATTAATGCTCAGCTTACAGCAGTTTATCTTGCACCGGATATTATTCCACAAGGAAAAGTCAAAGGTCGTTTTTCAATGGACCTTGGAGTAAAAAAATCCATTCAAAACGGAAAAGGTGAAGTTTTTCTAAATGCAACTGATCTTTTTAACACCCTCGTCATGAAAAAACAAATCCAGGGTAGTGGATTCAGGTATACAAGTGACGATTATTATGAAACTCAGGTCATCAGACTAGGCTATAGTTATAAATTTTAATTTCAAATATAATTCAAATGAAAGGTTTAATTGCAGGCATCATTTTAATTTTCATAGGCTTTCAGAATGTTGTTGCTCAGGATAGTATAGCTGTGGACAAAGTTAAAGACAGTATAATTTCTCCTGTTGCATTGAATACGGATCAGGCCAATCATCAGTTTTCTTATAAAAAACTAATCATACCCGCGACATTAATTACCTATGGTGTAGCCAGTTTAAGTATTAAAGGACTCAAACAGCTTAATTCTTCAACACAATATGAAATCAGTGAGCACAAGCCTGATCCTATAAAACTGGACAATTATTCCCAGTTTGCACCAGCAGCTCTGGTATACGGATTAAATGCCATTGGAATTAAAGGACAGCATAATTTCAGGGACAGAAGTATTATTTATGGTACTTCTTTACTTATTTCCTCCGCCTTTACATTGCCCCTTAAACATCTCACAAAAGAAGAAAGACCTGACGGGTCGAACAACCTGTCCTTTCCGTCCGGCCATACTGCAATGGCTTTTGCCTCGGCCCAGTTTATGTTCCGGGAATATAAGGATACTAATTTCTGGTTGGGAGTTTCCGGATATTCATTTGCTGTTTTTACGGGAGTTTACAGGATGCTGAATAATAAGCATTGGTTCGGAGATGTGGTAGGTGGCGCTGGTTTTGGTATTTTATCTACAGAATTGGCCTATTGGCTTTATCCTAAAATCAATAAACTTTTAGGAGGAAAAAGTGAAAGATCTCAAACCATGGTAATGCCATTTTATCAGCAGGGAAATGTGGGAATAGGTTTAGTTAAAAATTTCTAAAAAAGCATTTTAAAAATCAATAATCAACGAAGCTTTCCTAAGCGGGAGAGCTTCCTTGATGTTGACCGGACAATATTTCCCCGATAACCTTAATGCTTTGATCCAGCTGTTCCTCTGAAAGAGAACCGTAACTGAGTCTGAATCCGTTAATATATTGATCAAAACCATAATGCTTGGGATGAATTATTTTAATTTTATGATCTAATAACAAATCAGTTACTATATCCCAGTTCAATTCTGCTTTAGGTGTAATCCAGAAAGCAAGTCCTCCATCTGGTAAATTAAAATCCGCACAACCCGCCATATATTGTTTTAAAAGCCGGTATACAAAATCTCTCTTATTCCTGTAATGAATAGTAGCTCTTTTAATATGTTTCCGTACCGCTCCTTCCTTGATCAGCTCCAAAACAGCCTGTTCCATAATCACATCGCCTTGTACATCAATAATCTTCCTCAATTCTCCGATCTTTTCAAGCAATAAAGTGTCCTTGGTTGCTAAATAGCCAATTCTTAAAGCCGGAGCAACAACTTTACTCATAGTCCCGATATATACATAATTGTCTAGCTCCGCAAAACTTGAAAGGGGAAGGATGGGCCGGTAGCCAAAATGAAATTCATTATCGTAATCATCTTCAATTATCGTAATGCCATATTCATTGGAAAGCTCTACTAATTTTATCCTTCTAGCGAGACTTAAAGTAACGGTTGTAGGATACTGTCTGTGAGGCGTTAAATATATCGCTTTTATCTTTTTGTTCTTTTTGAGAATTTGAATAAGATCTTCCACGATTATACCTTCTTGATCTACGGATACGGGCAAAAGTTGGGCTCCTGTATGCTCAATTGCTTTCCAGGCAGGTTTATATCCTGGATTTTCGACCACTACATAATCTCCGGGATTTAGAAGGCTTTTTGCAGTAAGAAACATGGCCATCTGGCTTCCCCGGGTTATGGAAATCTCATGTTCAGTGGTATCCATTCCTCTTTGGTGATTAAGCATCCGGGAAATTGCTCTCCGGAATTCAATGTCGCCGTGAACATCTGTATATCCCATCATCTGCCATCTGGCTTTCCTGTCGAATATCTGACGGTAAGCTCTGGCCAATTCAGTAATAGGAGCTATTTTACTGTCTGGATGTCCGTCATCAAAATCAATGATAAAAGGATCTGCATAAGGGATATGATCATTTACACGGGCTTTGGTATCAACGGGATAAATTTCCAATGAAGAAGGTAATCTGTCAGAAACAAAAATACCTTTACGCTCTTTAGACATTGCCCAGTCCTCATTAATCAAAACCTGGTAAGCCTCAACGACTGTATTTCTGTTCACTTCAAGCATTGAGGCCAGAATACGACTGCCCGGAAGTACATCTCCGGCTCTTAATCTTCCGGAACGGATATCTGCTATGATGGTATCTGCAATCTGAAGATATACTGCTTTTGAGCTTTTTTTATCGATTTTAAATTCTAATTTCCAAGGACGCAACATCTGGACTACCTGTTTTTATAAAAACTGAATCAGTTAACTGGTCCAAATATAAAATAATTTTGTCATGCAATAATGCAAAAAACATTAAATATTTTACATCATGGACAATGAAAAATTCAGTTCAAAAGATTTTCATAAAACTTTTGCAAGACCAGAATTCCAAAAACCCACTCATCTCATTCATAAAAATGTAGAAAGAGCTGGTGAGCATAATCAGTTTTCAACGGAAAGAAAACATCCTGTTTTCTTTGTGGATCTGCCCAGTAAAAATGTAAGCATGACTATTGGAGGATTATTACCCGGGCAGCAAACCAACAGGCACCGTCATACTTATGAAACCGTTCTGTATGTTATAGAGGGAAAAGGGTGGACGGAAATAGAAGGCGAAAAAGTGGAATGGCAGGCCGGAGATGCTGTATATATTCCATCGTGGGGATGGCACAAGCATCAAAACCTCAGTGATACCGAACCTGCAAAATACATTGCCTGTGAAAATGCTCCGCAATTACAAAACCTGGGAGTAGCATTGAGAGAGGAAGAAGGAAGAGATTTGTAAAATCAAATTACCATTTAAAAAGAAGAAATACATGAAAAATGTTCCATTTAAAGGGATCATTGCCTATCCTATAACCCCATTTGACACAAATGAAAAAGTAGATCTCCCTCTTTTCAAAAAGTTAGTCGAAAGACTTGTTGTTTCCGGAAGTAACGGTATTGCACCTTTGGGAAGTACCGGTGTATTGCCGTATTTATCAGATGAAGAAAAAGAGGCCGTTACTGAAGCAACACTAAAGCAGGTAAAGGGAAGGATCCCGACACTGGTGGGTGTTTCTAATTTAACCACTGAAAAAACAACGTATCATGCACAATTTGCTGAAAAGGCGGGAGCCGATGCTGTAATGATCATTCCAATGAGTTACTGGAAATTAACAGACGACGAAATCGTTGCTCATTATGATAAAGTAGCCGGTAAAATATCAATACCCATTATGGCGTATAATAATCCGGCAACCGGTGGAGTAGATATGTCCCCGGCCTTACTGAAAAGGTTGTTGGAAATCCCCAATGTTACTATGATTAAAGAAAGCACAGGTGATATCCAAAGAATGCATTACCTGCGAAAAGAGCTTGGAGAAGATGTCGCTTTTTATAACGGATCGAACCCGTTGGCGCTTGCTGCATTTGCAGCTGGTGCAAGAGGATGGTGTACTGCATCTCCTAATTTAATTCCTGAACTGAATATAGATTTGTACAAGGCCATTGAAAATAACGAATTACAGGAGGCTCAGGATATTTTTTATAAACAGGTGGAATTACTCAGGTTTATTGTTTCCAAAGGACTTCCGAGAGCGATTAAAGCTGGTTTAAATATCCTGGGTGAAGATGGAGGCTGCTTAAGAAGTCCTCTAAAACCCTTGCAGGAAAATGAAATAAAAGAGTTAAAAAATATTATTAATAACCTTAAAAATTAATCAAATGAAAAAATCCGTTTTTTATCATGCGGGATGTCCTGTATGTGTCAGTGCAGAGCACGATATCTTTAACCTGATCGGTCAAGACAATATAGAAGTTGTACATCTTGGAGAGGAAAGGCACAGAATTGATGCTGCAGAAAAAGCTGGTGTAAAGTCTGTACCTGCTTTAATTACTCCTAACGGGAATGTACTTCATATTAATTTCGGAGCATCGCTGGAAGATGTGAAAAAATAAAATGAAAACAGGTCAAAACCTGTATTAATAGAGAAGGAAAATAATAAAAAAGCAGACCGATTTCTCGGTCTGCTTTTTTATGATCAAATGCTGGCGTTGCCTTCCACACCATCAGCATTATTGGTCTTGATTCCTGTAACGGCAGAAGCAACAAAGCTTAACAAACTTACCAGTTTTCCAGCCTTAGTGTCCCAGTAATAGGTTTCTTTCGGTTCCACCCGGATAATGGTCACATTAGGATCATCTTTACCATCGAACCAGGCCTTTGCCATTGCGGACCATTTTTCCTCAATTGTAGCTTTATCCTTGTATACAGATGCTTCACCGTATACAGAAAGATACTGGGAATCATCATTATTCATAAAGAACAGTTGGACTCTTCGATCTTCTTTGATCTCAAAATTCTTATTGCTGGTTTCACTGCTTATAAACCATAAATTCCCGCTGTCATCCGTTTCCTGCAAAGTCATGGGACGGGAATTAACAGGAACAGTTTCCAGTTCTGTACAAAACATACAAATTCTTGCTTTCGTCGAAAGTTCCTGAATCTTTTTGATTGCCTCCAAATGGACAAGATCTTTTGTTGACATAATATTATATTTTAAGTGATTGGTTAAGAAAATTGAATAAAATGATAATTCATTTCAGGTATTACACTTCAAAAACCTAACCATAAATACCAATACAAAATATTTAGTCTATTAAAAACTTGTATTTGTGGTATATTTTTTCACCTTCTTTTAAAATAAATTTCCATATGTTATAATCAATATAGAGAAAACAAAAGGACTCTTGATAAGCAGAAATAATATTTTGTTACTTTTATACATTCAATAAACAGTTAAAACGACACATTTTCTGAAATACAACAAACCTGATGGAGAACTATGCAGTCATTTTAGTAATTATGGCCCTGATGATCGGGGTGTCCGGTTTAGCGGGTAAATTTAAGGTTCCCGTCCCCATGCTGCTTTTAATTGCCGGGGTGATGATCGGGTTTGTTCCCGCTATGCCAGAGGTTGAGATCAATCCGGAGATCATTATGTTGCTTTTCTTACCTCCTTTATTGTATGATGCAGCATTTAATATCTCATTTCAGCAGTTTAAAACCAATCTCAATACAATAGGTACCCTGGCTATAGGACTTGTTTTTATGACTACTGCAGGTATTGCTGTGCTGGCTTATTACCTAATTCCCGGAATGACCTGGCCATTGGCTTTTGTCTTAGGCGCTATTCTATCTGCAACCGATGCTGTGGCAGCTTTAGGCGTAACAAAAGGATTAGGTCTCTCCCATAAAACAATGACTATACTTGAAGGAGAAAGTTTAATCAATGACGCCTCTGCGTTGGTAGCATATCGTTTTGCCGTAGCTGCCGTAACAGGAGTAGCTTTTGTAACCTGGAAAGCGTCCATTGAATTTTTATGTGTACTGGGAGGAGGATTTCTTATTGGCTGGATTATTTTTATAGCATTAAGATTCGCTATTGCCTTCTTCCGTAAAGATGCCATGGTTGTAAACAGCCTGATCCTTTTAATGCCGTTTGTAACTTATCTTATTGCAGAACATTTCAAAGTTTCCGGGGTAATTGCTGTTGTTATGTTAGGTTTGGGAATGTCTAAACTGAGCAGGATTAAATTTCCTGATCATGTAAAGGAACAATCCCGTAATTTCTGGGATATCATTATTTTTCTACTCAATGGATTGATCTTTTTATTGATTGGACTGGAATTCCCTGTTATTTTGAAGAAAATGCCTCAAATCCAGGTATGGACCTATGCGGGTTATGCTGCTATTATTGTGATTGTAACCTTACTGATCAGAATGGCCAGGGTATATCTGCAGCAATTTAACCTTCAAAAGGCATTTCAGGGTAAAAGAAAAATCAGCGAAGAAGCTTTGTTCGACTCCAAAACGAGCTTTATTCTTAGCTGGTCGGGAATGCGCGGAATCGTTTCTTTAGCCATTGCATTAGGTCTTCCAACAACGATTAATGGAGGAGAACCGTTTCCGATGCGTAATGAAATTATCTTTTTATCTGTCGTTGTGGTTTTGATCTCCTTATTAGGACAAGGTTTAACGTTACCATGGATCGTTAAAAAGTTTAAATTATAAATGGTATAAGCATATTCAAATAAAGGCTTTAATTGCTTGTTTTCATCATTCAAACTCTTGCAGCAGACTATGTAAATTGAATACCCCGTTTCCTGAATGGCATATTTTATTAGTTATTTTTACCTAATTTTGGATCATGCAGGTTTCTCCTTCCAGTCAATTATCCGGTTTTATCAAACATTACATCTTTTTAAAAAACACTGAAAAAGATCATAAAGACCTGCGTTTATTTGCTGACGGGAATACAGGGCTTATTCTATCACCCGATATGAATATGTCTGATAGTTCAAAGCAAAACCTGCCCTCATCTTTTTTTTATGGTCAGCCAACTGTCTACAAAGATCTTTATACAAAAGGGGAGTTTTCTTTATTGGCAGTCGTTTTCCAGCCCTATTTTTTCAATCTTCTTTTTGGTGTGCCTGCTAAAGAAACTAAAAATGAAATCATTTCTGCAACTGATATTTTAAAAAATCAGCTCCTACCATTCCAGGAAAGTCTTTATAAAAAAGATGATCCGCAATCGATAATCAATGCTTTGGATCTCTTCTTCTTAAAATTGATTTCCAAAAAAAATATGTCTGAGCTTTGGCTGATAAAAGCCCAGCAATATCTTTTACAAAATAAAGGAACGGTATCATTAAAAAAGCTCGAACGCTTTACGGGATATTCCGAAAGGCATATCGAAAGGACATTTGAAAACCATATTGGGATATCCCCTAAGAGATACAATACCATCATACGGCTTCATCACTTTTTGGGTCTTATGAAGAATACCACTAAAAACACTACCATGACAAGTCTTTCTTATGAAGCAGGGTATACGGATCAGTCACACCTGATCAAAGATTTTAAAAACATCATTGGCCTGACTCCCGGACAATATCTTACAACGAAGAATAAATTAGCTGTTAATTTTATAGAGCTTCATTGAAAGCAATTTAAAGCACAATAAATAAAAAACAGTAACAATTCATTTCTATTCGCTGGATATAATGAACGTGTTTTTTTTAACTATTAATTTTATTTTAAGATAAAAACGCCACAGAGAAAATGGCGGATTTTTACAATTCCGGAATATTTCAAGCTTATAGCTTTGCTGAAAAAAAATATGACCAATCTAAAAATTTCAAGCGCGCAATTCGAAAACAAAAGTGGAGATAAAGAATACAATCTTTCAGTCATAGAAAAGCTAAGCGAGGAAGCTGCTCATAAAGGTTCACACGTTATTGCCTTTCACGAATGTTCAATCACAGGATATACATTTGCCCGAAAACTAAACAGGGAACAAATGCTCGATATTGCCGAATTCATTCCGAAAGGCAAAAGTATACAGAAACTAAAGGAAATCGCAGGGAAATTTAACATTACCATATTAGCCGGTCTTTTTGAAAAAGATGAGCATGATAACCTGTTCAAGGCCTATGTTTGTGTCGATAAGAACGGATTGATAGCGAAATACAGGAAACTGCATCCTTTCATCAATCCCCATCTTAGTCCGGGACAGGAATACTGTATTTTTAATATTCATGGATGGAAATGCGGAATTTTGATCTGTTATGATAATAATATTATTGAAAACGTACGGGCTACCAGACTTTTAGGAGCAGATATTATTTTTATGCCTCATGTTACCATGTGTACACCCTCCTCAAGACCGGGAGCCGGTTTTGTAGATGCTCAACTTTGGAAAAACCGGGAAGCCGACCCCACTTCATTACGCCTTGAGTTTGATGGAATGAAAGGACGCGACTGGCTTATGAAATGGATGCCCGCACGAGCTTATGACAATGGTATCTACGTTATTTTCTCCAATCCCATAGGAATGGATGATGACCAGCTGAAAAATGGCTGCTCCATGATCATTGATCCTTTTGGAGATGTTCTGGCAGAATGCCGCTCATTTGAAGATAGCTTTACAACCGCTTTGATTACTTCTGAAAAACTCTTCCAGTCAGGAGGATACCGGTATATTAAAGCGAGACGGCCCGATCTGTACCGGGATATCATTGGATGCGAGCATCAGCCTGATCAGAAAGTAATCTGGTTACATCCTGAAAATGACTAAAATCTACGGATTTGCACAGTTGTATTATTGCCGGAATATGCGGGACTCACTGAATAAGAATTATGATTTCCTTAAATATTGCTGATCAATGGATAAAATTAGCAAAGGAATAGTAAATTTGTCATACAAATCCATTTTATGAAAGAAAATCCCGGACAAGATTCAGTAGAGCCATTAATTGATTATTTTAACCAACGCATTCCTTTAAATGCTGAGGAACGCCTACTTGTAACTGAACTTTTCAAGCCCAGATTATACAGGAAAAAGCAATATGTTCTTCAGGCAGGAGATCATTGTACTCACTTTAATTTTGTGGTCCGGGGATGCCTCAGGATGTATAAGGTAGACGAAAAAGGCCATACTCATATTATCCAATTTGCTGCAGAAAACTGGTGGATCAATGATATTGGAAGTTTTCATAAGAAACAGCCTTCAGAACTTAATATTGATGCCTTGGAGGATACCATGCTTTTGCAGATCACCCGGGAGGATTTAGTTACTTTGTATACAAATGCTCCTAAATTTGACAGAATCTTCAGGGTTTTGCTGGAAAACAGTTTTATTACATTACAAAACAGATTGTTGCAAAGCATAAGTTCTACGGCAGAAGAACGATATCTTTTCTTTATGCACACGTATTCCCATTTATCTAATCGTCTGTCACAAACACAGATTGCATCTTTTTTAGGGATTACACCTGAATTTCTCAGCAGACTTAGAAACAGACTGGTAAAATCAAAATCTTAAACCAGATCAATCGTATTTCTTGATGCAGTTCATTGGAAACAGAGCATTTTTCGGGGGATATTTGTCTTATCAATTTAAAAAAAAATCATCATGACAACATCATCAAAAGTAGCCGTAATCGGCTTGGGAAATATCGGTCAGGCAGTAGCAGGAAATCTTTCAAAGTCCAATACCTCATTTATTGCTGCAGATCGTAATTTAGAAAAAGCAAAGGAACTTTCTGAAAAATGGAATGCTGAACCAAGTGATATTCCAGGTGCTGTAAAAAATGCAGATATTCTAGTCCTTGCTATTCCTTTTGGGACCATCAGTGGATTTATGAAAGACTATTCCGCAGATCTGGAGGGTAAAATCATCGTTGATCCGTCCAATCCGATTGCTCCCGCAGAAAGTGGAGGATTCAAGAAAGTTATCGGAGAAAATGAATCAGCAGGAGAAATCAATGCATCTTATCTTCCTCATGGTGCAAAATTAGTTAAAGCACTGGGAACCTTAGGTGCCGAAACGTTGTCCAACGCAGCATATCAATCTCCTGAAAAAGCAGTCTTATTCTATGCTACAGACGATACCAGTATCGATCCTCAGGTAGAAAAGCTAATTCATGATACCGGCTATGATGCATTAAGAGTAGGAGGGATCGATCAATCGATCAGGATAGAAGTATTTGGCGACCTTCATGAATTCGGTGCTTTGGGAAAACTGGTTACCTTATCTGAGGCAAAGCAGAAAATATAAAGATTTTAAAATATTAAATCGAAAAGATCTTTTTGGACCTTTTCGATTTTTTTTAATCCGGTTTCAAGGTCTTCTCCAAGTCACTCCATGCTCCACCATTATAAACTTTTAGAAATCCCCTTTCTTTTAAAATACTTTCAGCTTTTACACTTCTGAGCCCATGCGAGCATACGGTGATATACGTTTTATTGGGATCCAATTCGATATACCTTTCCCTTATTGTTCCTAAAGAAATATTGACGGAACCATTAATATGGCCGGTTTCATATTCTTTCTCCGTCCGTACATCCAGGATAACGGCTCCGTTTTTAATAAGTTGGGGCAAACCATTGTCCAGAGTCTGGTATCTGTAGACCCGGTAGATGACATAAATCCCAAGCAAAATTCCCCAGAAAATAAGAAGGTTCTTCATAGCTTGCTTAGTATTTTTTTATCAATATAAAAGGTTCCGAAAGGAATAAAGCAAGCTATTAAGACTTTCCATGTTGTCTCTTTAAATTTCCAGTGTTGCTCAACTCCCACACTCAGGGTATTAAAAAGGAAAAGCAGAAACAGAGAACCGTGAACCGGTCCCATGATTTTTACTAGAGAAGGATTTTCCATTCCGTACTTCATAGGAACAGCAATGCACACGAGGGTTAATAACGAGATCCCTTCAAGAATAGCAAGGATCCGCAGGCGTCCGATTTTGGTTTTAAGTAAATCTGTCATAATTATCTGAAATAAGGTCTGTTTGCAAGAGGGGAGAAAGGCCACGGGATCGCGATAAGAATGATAAGTAATCCGACGCCAAACCATAAGAGTATAGTCCTAAACTTATCCTTGTCGGTTTCTTTACGTTTTGCCAGGGCAGAGCCAATCGTAATCATAACAATAGAAATCAGCATTAGGGAAATGTGGATCAGTCCAAAAAATAACAGGTCACCGGTATCTTTAGCTACCTTGAAATTCTTCCAGAAGTAGGAGACAATAGGACTTTTGGAGTATAGTATAATTCCCAGAACAAGCTGGATATGGGCAATCGTTGCTGTCCAGTGTCTCACGGAATCATCAGTTTTAGAGAATTTGCTGTTTGAACGGTATCCTTTATAAGCGCTGAATATTGCATATATAAGGCTTATTAAAACCAACCACCGGAAGATGGAATGCAGAAAAGTAAGCGTCTGGTACATATGTAGTTTTTAATACGCAGACAAAGATATAATAAAAACATACTAATTAGTATGTTTTTAAGTAAAAAAATTATTGAAAGCCTTGTAAATAACCCTTAAGTTGCTTTAAATAAATAAGATAAACTGATTTATTGTTTTCTAATTTTCCTAAATTACGGATTCCCCAATAGCCCGACATTACAAAGACTGCAATTCCTTTAGCATCTGCTTTTTCACTAACCGTTCCATTTTCTTTGCCTTTCTCAATTGCCTGGATCATTGCCTCCTCCCACTGGCCCGACAAACTGTTCAGTGCTTTTGTGAATTCTATATTCCATGGAGCCATTTCTTGTGTGAAATTCGAAGCAGGGCAACCGTATTCTACTTTTAAAAATTCATTATCCATCAGAAGGGAATACATCAATTGATATACAGTATCCAATGGATCATCCGTATTTTTAAAGGGAGCAATAAAAGTATCCTGAAAGGTAGTTTTCATCAATTCATTGATGATGGCCAGCCCCATTTCATCTTTTGTTTTGAAATGATAATAGAAGGCTCCCTTTGTAACCTGGGTGGTTGCTATGATCTCGTCTACGCTTGTTGTCTGATATCCATTGGAATAGATCAGTTCAAATGCTTTCTGGAGAATGTTTAGTCGGGTGGATTCAGATTTTTTCATTAGATACTAACCGGTATTTTTCTACAAATAAACAATATTTTTTCATCATTACAAATTCGGATCCGGTTAAATTCAACCTCTAAACTATTATAATTATAATAAATAACTACTATTTAACTAATTTTCATAATACAAAATTTCATCGGAACTTTGTCCTGTTAAAAGAACAACCAAAAACATAATACAATGAATCATCAGAATGAAATAGCTGTTTCCGACAAAACAGTCACCCAAAAGATAAAAAAAGGCCTTCCTGCTGCACTATGGGCATTAACGATCAGTGCATTTGGAATCGGAACTACAGAATTCGTTATCGTAGGTCTTTTACCAACAGTAGCAGGAGATTTAGGTATTTCCATTCCTTCAGCAGGCTTATTGGTAAGCTTGTATGCTATAGGAGTAGCCATAGGAGCTCCCGTTTTGACAGCTTTAACAGGTAAGGTACCCCGCAAAACGCTTTTGATCTCCATTATGATCCTATTCGTTATCGGAAATGGATTAGCTTCAATAGCCCCTGGATTTATTACATTAATTTTAGCCAGAATTTTAACAGGATTTGCTCACGGAGTCTACTTTTCTATCGGATCTACGATCGCAGCATCTTTAGTTCCTGAGGAAAAAAGAGCTACGGCAATATCGATTATGTTTGCAGGCCTCACTTTAGCCATTGTTACCGGTGTTCCACTCGGAACGTTTATCGGACAGCATTTCGGCTGGCGGGCAACTTTTATCGGAGTCGCTATTTTAGGAATTATCGGGTTATTGGCCAGTATGATTCTTGTACCTGCCCATTTACAAAATGGAAAAACAGCTTCTTTACAACAACAGTTAAAAGTACTTACCAATAAACGTTTAATTTTTGCCTTTTTAATGACAGCTATGGGATATGGCGGAACCTTTGTCGTTTTCACTTATCTATCACCAATTCTGCAGGAAATTACAGGGCTGAAAGAATCTGTTGTAACGTTGATCTTACTGATTTATGGAATTGCTATTGCTCTGGGAAATCTTATCGGAGGAAGGTTAGCTAACAAAAATCCCCTGAAAGCATTATTATGGATGTTTATAGCACAAGGTCTGGTTTTATTTCTTTTTTACTTTACGGTTCACAGTCCGGTTTTAAGTATTATAACCTTATTCTTCCTCGGAGCATTATCTTTTGCCAGTGTTCCCGGATTACAGCTTTTAGTGGTTCAGATTGCAGAAAAGGAACTTCCGGGAACACAGGATGTGGCGTCAGGCATTAATATTGCCGCCTTTAATATCGGAATTGCGATAGGATCCTATTCAGGTGGGCTTATTGTAACATCATCTTTAGGAATTGGAAGTACACCATGGATCGGAGCTTTATTCCTTGTGATTACAGTAATAATTACATTATACAGTATTCGTCTTGGAAAAAAACTGTTGAAATAATTGGTGGAAAAACGATTAACTGTTTATCCGTATAAAAAGACTCAACCCTTTTGGGATGAGTCTTTACTTGCAACACCAAATCTAACTATGTTTTGAACAGTGTAAGCAAAAAACCATCTGCACAGATTTTTTATATGCTTTTTAATAAATACATTTGCATCCGTTATTTCTAAAAATTATTACTCATGATAGCAATTAATTCTGAGCATACATATCCGTTAGAAGGCACCCTTTTTGTTTTCGCACTGGAATCTGAAGCCGCAGATCTTTTTAATGATACCCATAAACTGATCACCGGAATAGGAAAGGTGAATGCTGCCTCAGCACTCACCAGGGAAATCCATTCCAGAAAGCCGAAGCTAATTGTTAATCTGGGTTCCGCAGGGAGCAAAACATTCGGTAAAGGAGAAATTGTTTGTTGCACAAAATTTATCCAGCGCGATATGGACGTAAGAGGTCTTGGGTTTAAAAAATATGAGACTCCGTTATCGGGAATTCCACCTGTCCTCGAATACGGATTGAAAATGGATGGAGTACAACAGGGGATATGCGGAAGTGGTGACAGCTTTGAAATGGATCATATAGAAACAGATTATAATGTAGTGGATATGGAAGCTTATCCTCTGGCATTGATTGCGATGAAGGAGGAAATTCCTTTTCTAAGTTTGAAATATATTTCGGATGATGCTGGCAGTGATGCTGCTGACGACTGGTCGGTACAGGTACATCTTGCTGCCGAGGCATTCAGGAAGTTGTTGTTTTAAATAACAGAAATTGCCTGTCAGAAAGGATTAATTTTAATTTAAAGTATTTTTTTTATTTGTAAAATTATTTAATTTTGCAATACAGTAAATCAATTTACCACCAGTTCTTATGATCTGGTGTTTCTTATTTAAAACAGTTTTTGAAAACTGATATAGGAATATATTAATTCAGAAAGCGAATGAAATCAAAAAATAGCGCATCGATCCATATTCCAATGGGGGAAATGGATGTTTATATTGTGTCGGACGGATATTTTGGAATAGGCAATCCACAACCTATTTTAGCTCCTGAAATTGAAGAAGAGAATGTAAAGGATGCTTTAAAATCTTTACACTTACCCGGATCTGAATACGAGATGCCTATTACCACCCTTTTTATCAAGAGAGGAGACCGTCATATCCTTGTGGATACCGGCGAAGGGTATCATGATCCCGTAAACGCTGGCTGGCTTCAAAATAGCTTATCGGAAGCAGGGTTCTCACCGGAAGACGTTACGGACATCCTGATCACGCACGCACACAGGGACCATATCGGAGGAATCCTTTTTGAAGATGGCGGAAGAAGATATCCTAATGCAAAATATCATATACCGGCTCCGGAATATAACTTCTGGAACAGCGAAGCAAAAGATTTCTCCAAAAGCAAAATGACTGTTTATCCAACAGGAAAAATACAGACCGATATCCTTGAAGCGATTAAAAATGAGCTTACTATTTTTGAGCCCGGCGATGTATTATTCTCATGCATCAAAACAGAACTGGCACCCGGCCATACACCCGGGCATATTATATTGCATATATTTTCCGGTGACCAATCTATCACACACCTCGTAGATGTGGTTCATTCTTCTTTGCTCATTGCTCATCCGGATTGGGGCACCCAATGGGATGTTAATTTTGAAGAAGGAGTTGCTACCAGAAAGCGGATTTTAGAAAGTTGTTCTGTCAACAATACTTTAGTGACCACCTGCCATCTTCCGTGGCCGGGGATAGGATATATCGGGAAAACCGAAAAAGGCTGGCAATGGATTCCGAAAGCACAATCAGATCCCTATTCAATAAGGATCTGAAGTATTTTTGGATAATACAATTAATTAAAACTCCAGAAGCTGGTATGGCAGAGGTCCAGAAACTCATCGGTGATTATCCGGTCATCTGCAGAATAAAACAGGAATTCCGTACAACCATGCACTTTAGCATCAATCAGCTGACCCGATAATGTGGTTTCATTTCTCCATTCGAGGGTAGCATTCAAGGAAACGGATATTTTTCCTTCGTGATCTGAAACAGCTCCTGAAATATTCTGAATTTCTATGGGATTATTTAAATGGGTATATAGATACTTCTTTACAATAGGCTCTAAAAAGCGAAGGGTCATCTCTTTGACGATTCCTACACCCGAAAAATTTCCTGATTTGATCCTTTCATACGAGACAAAATCATTTAAAGCATCCAGAACATCTGCTTTGTCCTGAAGCTTTACAATGTAGTAATCTTCAATTCTGTGAGCGGTCCATAGATTGCCGGTAACAATTTGTGAATTCATGATAGTTAGTTTTGCTTAAAATTAATAGAAAATTTTTCGGTTCACAATTTTTAATTCATTTTCTTTTTCCATATTTTTTATAACACGAATTACAGTTTCTACACGAAGCCCTGTTAAAGAAGCCAATTGTTGCCTGGTTAAAGGGATTTGAAAAGAATACGGTGTCTTATTTTCGTCATAGCTTTTAAGATAATCCATTAAGAGTTTTAATTTGGAAGCGGGATTTTGAACGGAAAGATTATACAACATAACATATTTGTAATACATCCGTTCTGCCATACACTGGTAAATATTGTTGGAAACTTCAGGATTTTCTTTCATTAAAATTAAAAAATCCGATTTAGAGAGTTTGAGGACTGCGGAGGGGGTGAGGGATTCCGCGTTCATGGGATAGGGTTTATCGACAAACAAAATGGATTCTCCAAAGCTATTCCCATCCGAAAAAATATTCTGAATGAATTCTTTTCCGTCTTCCGTATAATTATTGAGTTTTATTTTTCCTTTAATAATTTGGTAGTAATGTAGTGCAAGTTCTCCTTCCCGGAATATCGTGTCGCCTGATTTATAATTTTTAACTTCTGCTCCATAGGAAAGCAATAGATCTTCATTTATCATGGTAATATCAGCTTATAAGGTCAAAAATTAAATGTGCTGGTAAGGTAGCTGCTACCTTTGTTTGGTAAAGAGAGACTAATTTTTGGTAATTTCCTAAAAATAACATACCACATCAGTACCACGTATTTTATTTGTCGGTATGTGGAAACATGCTGCTATAACAAAATAGAAAAACATTGATCATGATCATAAAAAGTAATGAGTGAAGCGGTGTACATTTGAATTCTCATTTAAAAAATGCGGAATCTGGAAAAAACACTAAAAATAAATCTGACTGGCACTATAGAGAGAGTAGCGTGGTATCTATGTGGTATTTTAATTTAACAAAAATTTAATCATTTTTTCTTTCTTTGTCTTTGTTAAAGCAAACTTTATTTTTAAAGGTATGAAGGAATTGTAAAAAATAGTTCAGTCTAAAAAATTAATGGTGTCCTATTGTTTTCAATAACAATCAGAAGATTCTAAATGTATTAAAAATAATAGTGAGAAAGCGTATTAAACTCTGTAGCAGTGTAATAAAATGATACCGTTGCAGAAACTAGTAGAGATGAGAAAAATATTATGAAAAACGAAAAACCTGGATTTAATTTAGAAGATTTAAACGAAAAATTTTTTGCTCAAGACGAAATTATAGCATTAGCCAAAGAAAATTCTCCACGTCTATTGAATAAATTCAGATTAGTTTATCCCAATTTCTTTGAAAAAATATCCCTTATACAACCCGATTTAAAAAATTCGGAATTGATTTTTTGTGTTTATCTAAAACTGAATTTATCAACAAAAGAGATTGCAACCTATACTTTTGTAACGCCAAAAGCCATCCAGAACAGGAAAAACAGAATCAGAAAAAAGCTATTCATTCCCTCTGAAACAGACATTTACAAGTGGTTTAATGATTTATAGGAGGATTTAGAACTGTATAGAAGTTTTATCAAGATCGTGATACAGTAATATATTCCAATGTTTTTCTTCGGCTTGCTTTTGCCAGTCTTGTCGTAATTCCATAGCTTTTCTGCCATCAAAATCGCTTTTATAAGCGAGATGATAGTGCAGATAGGCTTCCTGTGGCAAATCGTCAGCACCATAAAAGGCCGTTTGCCCGTCCTCAGTGATCCAGAAAACCTGCATAAAAGGAGTATGTCCTCCAACCACTTGGTAAGAAATTTCACTGGTAATGCTGCCTTTATCATCAGTCATCCAGACGATGTTTGGTAATTGAACAAGCTTATCCAAGGTATCGAAATCAAACGATGGATTTCCGGTATTTTCACGTGCATATTCCAATTCACGCTTCTGGATATATAGGTCAGCATTGGGGAAAGTAGCCTCAAAGCCGGTTTCTAGGTGCAGGATCGCTCCTTCGATATGATCTTTATGTAAATGAGAGAGCAGGACTTTGGTAATCTGATGACGGCTGATATTTTCTTTCTCCAGAATGTCTAAAATAACCATTTTTCCTGTTTGATTTTTCCAGCCCAATCCGGTATCAAGCAGAATATAATCGTTTTTAGTAATGATCAGAAAAGGTTGTACAGCCATTTTTATTCCTTGGGCAAGATCAATTTTCCCCGTGGTTAAAAGACTGAAGTCTTTGGTTGGGCTGGCTACAAAATTACCTTCTTTTAGTGGAATGATTTTCATGTTGCAAATTTCCTGAATATTTGTAAATATTGAAAACTTTATTTTCAATACAAACTATCGGTAAAACCAATGTTATTATCAAAAATGTCAATTTTTATCAACTCTGTATCCATCCCTTTTTATAATCTATTTGTAATTTTACAATTAGTAATAGCAACAGTAAATATGAGCTCGATAATACTCAATAAAGCATTTCCGGAAGACCTGGATATCCTTCAGATCCTTGGAAAAGAAACTTTTTCGGAAACCTTTGCAGCAAGCAATTCCAAAGAAGAAATGGATCTTTATCTTGAAAAAAGTTTTAATAAAGAAAAACTGACTGATGAATTGAATAATCCCGAATCTTATTTTTTTATTGCCTGGGAAGAAGATAACCCGATCGGATATCTGAAACTGAATTCTGGAACTGCACAGACTGAGTTACAGGACCATTCGTCACTTGAAATTGAAAGAATCTATGTAAAGAGCAGCCATCACGGTAAAAAAGTGGGTCAGCTTCTTTATGAAAAAGCATTAAACACTGCCCAAGAGCTAAATAAGGCTTATATCTGGCTTGGCGTATGGGAAGAAAACCATAGGGCTGTTAGTTTTTATAAAAAAAACGGTTTTGAGGAATTTGACAAACATATTTTCCGTTTAGGCAATGAAGAACAGACAGATCTTATGATGAAGAAAACATTGAATAAACAATTTTAAATTTCATAGATCTCGGCATCGGTAAAAACAAAGAATTTTCCTCCTTTAGGAAGATTCTTTGTATCTAATCCGGTAAATTCACTGTAAGCCGGAAGAAGCAACTGTCCGGATGTTTTTACAAAACATGGAAGACGGATGTTTTTAACCGGAGAGCTGATGACAAATCCCGGATGGATATGCCCTGTAATCTGGAACTTCGGATTCGAATTGTCGAAATCATGAATAAACAGGATATCTCCTAATTCAAGCACATCGGCTTTAAAATCAAGACATAATTTTTCATCCAGCACTTTGGAAATCCGGTCATGATTTCCTTCCACAAGATAGAATTTCAGATCTGGGTATTGATTTTTCCATGCACAGAATTCATCCACATCAGAATTATTTCCGGCATGAAGCAGATCGCCTACCATAATAAATTTTTCAGGCTGAAAATAAGCAATCAGCACAGAAAGACGCTCCAGATCACTTTTCATTACATGGTTCGCCAAAGCAATTCCATTTTTTCTGAAATGGGCTGTTTTCCCGATGTGGAGATCGGATAAAATCAGTGCTTTCTCTTTTTTCCAAAATACAGCGCGCTGATTGGTTAAGGTGAAGATTTCAGATTGAATGGTTACGTTTTTTGTGGCGATGTTCATTTATTTGTTAGAGGTTAGAGGTTAGAGGTTAGAGGTTAGAGGTTAGAGGTTAGAGGTTAGAGGCAAAGTTAAAGATTATTGAGTATTCCGGTCTTTTCTCTTTTCTCTTTTCTCTTTTTTCTTTGCTCTATTTACTCTCTTTTTCTATTTCCTTCCCTTAGTCGCCTGTTGTATCAGCTTTTGTATCCTCGTATCTAACCCTTCACTTGAAAGCGTCTGACGAAGACTGTCAACTTTAATAGGAAAGCTTAAAGGGGTAAAAGTATTGGAATATTTTAAAACAATCTTTGATTTTTCTATTCTCTTAAAAGCTTCCACGAGCCTTTGCTCCTGAAGCTGCATGTTGAAGACTTCCGTATAGGCCTGACGAACAAGGAAGTGATTGGGATCATAGTCTTCCAATACTTTAAAAATAAGGCCTGCTGAGCTTTGCAAAGCTTTGTTCGATCTTTGTTGTCCGGGAAAATTCTGAATCACCATTCCGGAGATCACAGCAATATCCCTGAATTTTCGCCGGGCCATTTCAGCCGAATTAATACTCGATATTACATCAACCATAAGATTATCCCGGGTCAGGATTTTTTGCAGATTATCTTCATGTATCGGAATCTCCTTATCACTGAACAATTCAAATCCGTAATCGTTCATGGCCATTGAAAATGAAATGGGAGCCAGTTTTGAAATCCTGAAAGCGATCAGGGCAGCCATCACTTCGTGCACTAAACGTCCCTCAAAAGGGTACATAAACAAATGATAACCTTCTCTGTTTTTAATAAGTTCTACCAGAAACTCATCTTCTCTCGGTATATGGGACCTTTTTTCCTGATTAACCAATAATGGATGTAAAAATTTCAGCTCTTTTTCCGAAGATGAAGGATTCAATGCACCGGAAAG
Source organism: Chryseobacterium sp. LAM-KRS1 (assembly GCF_013184525.1). Classification (GTDB taxonomy): domain Bacteria; phylum Bacteroidota; class Bacteroidia; order Flavobacteriales; family Weeksellaceae; genus Chryseobacterium; species Chryseobacterium proteolyticum. The sequence goes on along the minus strand of NZ_JAAOIZ010000005.1, from coordinate 244,031 downwards.
TTTTTCCCTTAAGAAATGCCCCAGATTTGAACTTAAAGGTAACCTTCCTCCAAGATAGCTCGGAGCCAGAGCTTTTCCCTTTGCCAACCGTACATAAACGGTCATATCCTTCACCATTGCTACCTCAAGAACTCTTCCAGCCAAAATGAACTTCTCTTCTTTTTTAAGCTTTGAAATAAAATATTCCTCAACCATTCCGATATAGCCTCCGGAAATAAATTTCACTTTCAGCATGGCATCACTTACAATCGCTCCCATGTTCATTCTGTGCAGCATAGCTATTTTGCGGGAAGTAACTTTAAACAAACCATCTTCCATAATAACTACCTTATGAAACTCCTCATAACTTTTCAGAGCACTGCCGCCAATGGTAAGAAAATCTATTATAGCCTGCCATTCTTCATCCCTTATTTCCTGGAAAGTATAAATGTTTTTAATTCTCTGATAGGTTTCGTCAGGGTAGAAACCATCACCTACAGCTAAAGTCATCAGGAACTGAACCAATACGTCAAAACACAAAACCTGAGGCTCTCTGGGCTCTATAACTTTCTGTTTGACGGCTTCCTTCAATGCTGCCACCTCGATCAGCTCCAGGGAATGGGTAGGAACACAATATATTTTTGAAGTTTCAAAAGGGGAGTGTCCGCTTCTTCCTGCCCGTTGCAGAAATCTTGCGACTCCTTTTGCTGATCCTATCTGGATCACTGTATCAACAGGTTTAAAGTCGATACCTAAATCTAAAGATGAAGTAGAAACAACAGCCTTTAATTTGCCGTTACTTAAGTTTTCTTCAATCCAGATCCTTAAATGAGCATCTATGGAACTATGGTGAATGGCAATTTGCCCGGCAAAATCAGGATATGCATTTAAAAGCAGCTGATACCACATTTCACTCTGGCTCCGGGTATTCGTAAAAACAATGGTAGATTTGGATTCCAGAATGATGGGAACAATTTTATCTGCCAGTTTAGCCCCGAGATGCCCAGCCCACGGTAAAATTTCAACTTCATCCGGAAAAACAGGAATGATATCGATCTTTTTATGTTGTTTGGCCGTGATCTTCACTTTTTTTACATCATACGGTATCAGAACATCCATTGCTTCTTCAAGATTGCCTATTGTGGCGGTAATTCCCCAGATCTTTAGTGTTGGAGCGTATTTTCTGACCTGTGAAATTCCCAGTTCCACCATCACACCTCTTTTGGATCCCAGCAGCTCATGCCATTCATCTACAGCAATACAATGAAGATTCTGGAAGAATCTGACATGATTTTTCTGTCCTAGAAGCAGGTGTAAACTTTCCGGTGTTACGACAAGGATTTCAGGCATATTTTTTACCTGTTGCTGTCTTGTTTTAGGATCAGTGTCACCATTTCTGACACCTACTGTCCAATCCAACCCGATTTCATTGATAGCTTCTTCCATGGCTTTAGCAATATCTTTGGAAAGGGATCGGAGAGGAGTGATCCAGATCATTTTAAGTCCTTTTTTAAATTTCTCAGGATGATTAAGAAAATCTGTAATTAACGCCAAAAACACGGAATAGGTCTTACCAAATCCCGTAGGCGCAATAACCATTCCGCTGTATCCGTTTCCAAATTTCCACCAGGTATCCGTTTGGAATTTAAATGGGGTATTGCCTTTTTCAGCCATCCATTGCTGGATAACCTTAAATCCGTTGGTATGTTCAAAAGCACTCAAACTATTGTATCAGTTTTTTTATTTCTTCAAGATCATCAATTTCATCGACCGTTTTGTCTTTCCGCCATCTTACGATTCTCGGAAAACGTAGAGCCACCCCGCTTTTATGCCTGCTGCTGAAACCTATTCCTTCAAAAGCAATTTCAAAAACAAGTTCCGCCTTTACAGTCCGGACAGGACCGAATTTTTCAATCGCATTCTTATTAACAAACCTGCTTACTTCCATGATCTCCTTATCCGTCAATCCTGAATAAGCCTTAGCAATTGTTACCAGTGAATCTCCATTTTTAACTGCAAAACTGTAGTCGGTATAGTAAGCACTTCGTCGGCCACTTCCTTTTTGAGCATAGATCAGCACTGCGTCAATGGTCATGGGATTGATCTTCCATTTCCACCAATCTCCTTTTTTCCGTCCTGAATGATACGGAGAGTTTTTTTGTTTAAGCATTAAACCCTCACTATTAATATCCCTGGAGCTTTCCCTGATCTGATCCAGTTCCTCCCATCTTTCAAAATCAACGATTGCTGACAGCTTTAATTTTTCGGGATTTTCATTCAGGAATAATTCTTCTAGCATTGCTCTTCTGGCTGAGATAGGCTTTTCGCGCAGATCATTTCCCTCAAGCTCAATAAGATCATAGGCAAATACTTCGATAGGAACATCAGTAAGCATTTTTTTGGTGACATTTTTACGGTTTAACCTTTTCTGTAATTCATTAAAGTTTAAAACTTTATCATCCCTTACCGCAAGTATTTCTCCATCTATGACAAAATTCCCCTGCATGGCCTTTACAGACTCTGCAATTTCAGGAAACTGTTCTGTTACCAACTCTTCACCCCGGGACCAGATGAATACTTCATCATTTCTCCTGATGATCTGCCCGCGGATTCCATCCCACTTGTATTCGACGAGCCATTCATCCGGATCTCCCAATTCCGAAAGCTCTTTCTCCAAAGGATAGGCAAGACAAAATGGATAAGGACGTGAATTATCTGTATTTACTTTTTCGGCGGAGATCAGTTCCTGGAAAGAAACTTCACCGGGATTCCATTTCCCCATCATACTGTGCATTAGTGCACTGGCTTCCTGTCCGGAATACTTTGTAAGCGCATTAATCAGTGTTTTATCCGATACGCCGATCCTGAAGCTTCCGCCCAGTAATTTATTGAATATTAATCGTTCCGTATAATCCAGCCCATTCCACGATTGTAAGACAAACTCTTTTTTCTCAGCTTCTGTCTTTTCTTTTAAGTTCACAATATCATTCATCCACTGTGAAAGACTTCGTTCTATTTTTTCGGTAGGTTGCGGAAGAATCAGAGAAAGTGTTTCTCCAAGATCCCCGACAGAAAAGTAGCTTTCCTGAAAAAGCCAGAAAGGCAGCTTTGTAATCTCCAAAGCCCATTCTTTCATATAGTTTGTATTGATATTCCTTTTGGGTCTTTTGCCTGTAAATAAGGCAATAAACCATACTTTATCTTCATCAGGAGCACGCTCAAGATAATCAATGATCGCATCAATTTTGGCATTGGTTTTATTGGTGCTTTCCAAAGCGTTGATCAGTTCTGCAAAATGTCTCATGATTCGGGGTTTTCAATGATTTCTTTTTCAGCCTCTTCTTCATCGTCGCCAAATTGGGTGGCTACCACATCCGCCTTAATTCCTATTTCATTTAAGTATTTTGAAAAAACTTCAGTCTGGCCATGGGTTACATGTACTATTTCAGCTTCGGTAGCTTTTACAGCTTGTAACAATCCACCCCAATCCGCATGGTCACTCATTGCAAACCCTGCATCAGCACTCCGCCATCTTCTGGCCCCGCGAACCTGCATCCAGCCGGAGCAAATTGCCGTAGCGGCATCCGGTATTTTGCGGATAATATTGGTATCCAGTAAAGCAGGCGGAACAATGACAATTTCACCCTGCAGGTGTTTTATGCTTTCTCTGAAATCCGGGATTTCATACTCAGGCAGGACGATTCCGGCACTTTCAAATGCTTCGTTAAGCTTTCCGATAGAGTAGTGGACATGTATGTTACCTAGGCCCTCTACAGCTTTCATGATACGCTGAGCTTTTCCAAGAGAATATCCTACAAAAACTGAAGTCTTGGAATTTTCCTTATTTCTCAACACCCAGTTCTGAAGCTTTTTATTGAGATCTTCAATATCCAGCCAATTATAGATGGGAAGTCCGAAGGTACTCTCAGTAACAAATTCATTACACTTTACCAATTCAAAGGGTGTACTTAATCCATCATCCTGAACCTTATAATCTCCGGAAATCACACTTACATATCCTTTATATTCTAACCGGACCTGGGCAGAACCAATAGTATGTCCGGCAGGATGAAGGGAAACTTTTACTCCATTGATCGTGGTAACTTCTCCATATCCTACACTCTGACATTCGATATCGGGACCAATTCTCTGGTATAAAATAGGTTTTGTAAAATCATGGCAAAAATACTTCTTCATTCCCCAACGGGCATGATCAGCATGGCCATGCGTTATAACCGCAAGATCTACAGGACGCCACGGATCTATGTAAAACTGACCCTGGGGGCAGTATATTCCTTTTTTTGTGAATGTAATTAGTTTCAAATGAGGTATATTTTGTTATCGATAAAAGATATAATGCTTTTATAGCGATTTGGTTTAATTTATCATTCAAAAAGCTGACCAATTATCATTAAATCATGAAAAATAATCATTTTTCAGTGTGAACTTCCCAGCAATAAAACATTGGACTTTTCACCAATAAACAAAGACTGTATAAATCTGAAATTTGCCTTATGACTAACCCATAAAAAGTACAAAATGAATAAGACAATTTTAATTACTGGAGCAGCAAGCGGATTTGGAAAAATAGCAGCTTTCGATTTAGCAAGAAAAGGACACCATGTAATTGCTACAACACAGGTATACCCCCAGATGAGCGACATGATCCGTGAAGCCAAAGAGCAAGGGGTAGAAATGACTGTTGATAAACTGGATGTTACCAATTCAAGAGATATCGCTTATATCTTAAAAAAATATGATATTGATATTTTAATAAGCAACGCCGGTATTATGGAAGGCGGACCTATTGCTGAACAGCCTTTGGATCTTATCCGTTCAATGTTTGAGGTGAATGTATTCGGAGCTTTGGAACTCGCTCAGGGATTCATTAAAAAATTCGTTCAAAAGAAAAGCGGAAAAATAGTATTTACCTCTTCTATGGGAGGTTTGTGGACGGTTCCGTACGTGGCAGCATACTGCGCATCAAAACATGCTCTGGAAGCTATAGCTGAGGGCTTAAAGACAGAACTGGCTCCTTTTAACATCAAAATTGCGACATGCAATCCGGGAGTATTCGGAACCGGTTTTAACGACAGGGGAGTGGATTCCATAAGACATTGGTATGATCCTAAAGAAAACTTCACTCCGGAATCTGCTTTTGCAGGAGCTGAAGAATCATTAGCCCATCAATTGGATCCTCAATCCATGGCAGATGTTATTGTAAATGTTACGTTGGATGACCATAGCAACTTCAGAAATTTACATCCAAAGGAAACCGAGGATTTTGTAAAACAATTACAAACTGAAGCCTGGAGCGCAAAGAGTTAAAAACACAGTTATTTATAGAATGCATGAATATTATTGTTCATGCATTCATTCTCCCATTTAAATTTAAACGACATGAATATTACTTATCACGAAGCAACAAAAGCGTTAAACGAATCAATTAAAAAAGCAGAAACACTTGGTATTCCCGTAAGCATCGCCGTTGTAGATACCGGAGGACATCTGGTTTCTTTTGCCCGCTTAGACAGTGTATACGGAGTAATAGATTTCGCCATAAAAAAAGCAAGAACGGCCGTTATGTTCGGAGTAGACACGGAGGTAATGGGAACCATCATTGCTGGCGCAGACATTCACGGATATGGCATGCTGAATTCAAACGACGGTCTCCTTACGATTGCAGGCGGCGTAGTCATCAGGAATGAAAAAGGGGATATAATAGGTGCTATCGCGTCTTCAGGAGGTACTGTGGAGCAGGATAGAGAAATAGCACTTGAAGGAGCCTCTTCTATTTTTTAAATTTTGCATATTTGTATAATGGCTCCACAATCTGAAATATTATTTAATCAACTGGTGTATTCCTGTGCATTTGAAAAACACAGGGGACATGAGGAATTTATTCCTGATCATTTCCTTGGTTTTCAGCTGTCTGGTGAAACCCACGCTTTCCATGATCAGGGGAAAACCGTTATAAAGGAAAATACAGTGGTTCTGGTGAGAAAAAACCAGCTGATCAGGACCATAAAGTATCCTGCCAAAAGTGCAAAATACCAATTTATTTCTATAACACTGAATAAAGAAACTTTACGGCAATATGCCGCTGAAAATAAAGTAGTAACGGACGATGTATTCCATAATAACAAGAAAATATTCTTTGAATCGGATGCATTCTTTTCGAATTATTTTATTTCGCTTACTCCTTACATTGATAAAACAAAAACAATTAGCTCCAATCTTGCTTCCTTAAAAGTGAAAGAAGCTATTGAGCTTATTTTACAGAGCAATCCTGATTTTAAAAATCTGCTTTTTGATTTTTCCGATCCCCATAAAACGGACCTGAAGGAATTTATGAATAAGAATTTTATCTTTAATCTTTCTATAGATGCCTTTGCAAAGCTGACAGGACGCAGCCTTTCAGGCTTCAAGCGTGATTTTCAGAAGACATTCAATATGCCTCCTAAAAAATGGCTTAAGGAAAAAAGGTTACAGGAAGCGTATTATCTTATCAAACATAAAAATAAAAAACCGGCTGACATCTATCTGGATCTTGGATTTGAAAACCTGTCCCATTTCTATTATTCATTTAAAGAAAAATATGGTCTTACTACTTCTGAAATTTCACCACAGTCAGTATCCTGATGTATTATGATGAATTATATTCAGCAACTTCATCATTGGGCAAAAGGGGATCTGCTTCAGGCTAAAATCATGTTGGCCTGGGCCTTTATTTTTTGTATACCGCTCATCTGCTATTGTTTTAAAATCAATAAAATCTTTTATAAAGGTCTCATTATTCCATTAATTTTACTGGTCCTCATGCTTTTTGGGTATGGTAGCTATTTATTGATCACAAAAGACAAAGAGGTTCAGAAATTAGAACAGCAGTATTTAGAAAATCAAAAGAGAATTATTAGTAAAGAACAATCCAGAGGAAATGCCAACAGTCAGAGTTATGTCGTTTTTAAAACAATCTGGGGTTCATTGCTTCTGGTTTCCATTGTAATCTACCTTCTGGCAAGCAGTATGTATATAAAAGGTTTTTCAACAGGGTGTATTATTCTGTTTTTAACTTTATTGATTACAGATACCTTATTTCATGCCAGGCTGAATGTTTATCTTTCTTTTTTACAAGAACTTAACAAGTAAAAGGTAAACATAGAAACAATCTTTTATGAAAAAAACTTTCTGAATTCCAATGGGGATTGGGCCGTCTTCTGTTTGAAAAGTTTACTGAAAGATTGCGGATGCTCAAAACCCAATTCATAGGCAATTTCGCTAACGGACAGACTGGTTGTACTTAGCCGTTCCTTTGCATAGTCGATAAGCCTGTTCTGAATATGGTTCTGCGTGCTTTGCTGAGTGTGAATACGCAACAGACTTCCCAGATAATTAGGAGAAATATTCATTTCTTCAGCAATAGCTTTCACTGTGGGTAAACCATTACTAATAATCCTTTCATGATCAAAGAATTTAGAAATTGTTTGTTCAAAACGTTCTATGACTTCATGATTGGATTTTTTCCTGGTCAGGAACTGTCTTTCATAAAAACGTTCGGAATATATGAGAAGTAGTTCTATCTGTGCAATGATCAGGTCCTGGGTAAATTTATCGATATTAGACCGGTATTCTTTTTCTATATTCAGCAGAATTTCTACAATAGCTTTTTCCTCTTTGTCTGAAAGAAATAAAGCTTCATTCACTGCATATTGGAAAAAATCATAAGATTTGATCTTTTTGGCAAGTGACGTATTCCACAGAAAATCGGGATGGATCAGAAGTATCCAGCCTGTAGGTTCCACTTTAGCATTCTGATTGATCTCGACCTTTAAAAACTGTAAAGGAGAAACAAATGATAAAACCCCGGAATCAAAATCATACTCCTGCTGTCCGTAGTTAAATTTAGCATTAACATTCCGCTTTAAACCAATAGAATAAAAATTCTGAATCCATTTCATTTCATCATCCTTCACAGGGTAAGAAACCCTGCTATAATCAATCAGACTGATCAGCGGATGTTCAGGTCCTTCAAGATTACAAAAATGATGAAACTCGGAAATCGAATTAAAGCGAAATGTCTTTTCCATATCTTATACTATGATGCTAAATTAGTGAATCAATTTTCTTTGTACAAAATCATACCTCCATGATATAATATCCCTTCTTTAAACTCTCCGTCAGCTGTAAATCCTGTGTCATCTTTATAATCAATATGATTACCTGAAACGATATAACTTCCCTGATAAGCACTTTCTCTTGAGCCACGTGCTTCATCATACCGGTTACCCGGCAGCAATTCATGACGGACGTATCCATCCTCTGTTGCCCACATTCCGATGTATTCTTTTGTTTCTTCGATGGTCTTATTCATTTTTATTATGAAAGTTCTGTGTATGCGGTAGACAATGTGTAATTTTTCCACTGTTCCGCATCTTGGTTAATCATATTAATTTTATTTTTAAGTATATCATAGGCATCATTTCCCAGCAATAAATGCACAGGTGGCTGAGCCTCCTTACTTATGGCAATAAGCACTTCAGCAGCCTTCTCCGGATCGTTGGCCTGGTTTCCATTAATTGTATCAAGGTGTAATTGCTCAGATTCACGGGCTGCTTCGTATGCTTTAATGGTATTTTTAGGTGTCCTTACAGAACCTTTAGCAAGAAAATCTGTGCGGAAATAGCCCGGATAAACCACTGTAGCTTTTACGCCGAAAGCTTTAGCTTCTTCAGCAAGCGCTTCAGTGAATCCTGCAACAGCAAATTTAGTAGAACAATAAATTCCCCAACCCGGAAAACTTCCAAATAAACCTCCTACAGAAGCAATGTTAAATATATTTCCGGAACCCTGATTCCGTAAATAAGGCATAACATTTCTGATTACATTTAAGGAGCCAAATACGTTCACATCAAAATTTTCTCTGGCTTCTTCGTCCGATAATTCTTCCAGAGTACCTATCTGGCCATATCCTGCATTATTGACAATAACATCCAATTGTCCGAAATGTGCAATGCTTTTTTCCACAGCCTCTTTTACGCTGGAATCATCTTGTAAATTAACTTCCAATGGTAAAAATGCATCAGAGGCATCACCTATTTCTTTAACCAAAGATTCGGCATTCCGGCTTGTCGCTACAACGCGGTATCCTTCACTTAATAATTTTCTTACCAGACTAAGCCCCAAACCTTTTGAAGCGCCTGTAACAAACCATACTTTTTTTGTTTCCATTTTTTTATTTTTTTGATCTTAATTGATGATACAAAGATCATAAGGAAATCAAAATTTTAGATAACCCGATCAACTAAAAATGTAATCAAATCGTGAATGGTAATTTTTATTGATTTAGATTCTTCGCTTCGTTCTGAAATCGAAGATGATACGTAGCTGATAACGACTGAATATGGTTTTTCAAAGATTGTCCTTTCCAATAATGTGAGAAATATCTTATTATTTCTAATTGAATTTAACCGAAAAGATCAATATTTAAACAATTGAAAAACTATGTTTTTGCATCGATGTATTTATTTTTATTCTCATTAATTGTATCCAGAATAATAACAAAAGGTTCTGAGAACGATTGTTGTGGCAAATAAAGATTAACCTGTTTTTTGGCTATTTCTTTAACAGTGATGGGAACATCAGGTTTTTCTAAGAATGAAGCTTTACTAATTGTTATGCCTTCCGGAGTTTGAATTTTTAGAATTCCTGAAATGGGAATATTAAAAACAACAGCATACAGTTTTCCGGTTGTTTCATTTTGTGTAAAATATCCCCAGTCCTGTCGTGGCCAGCCTTTGGCATGTCCGGCATTGTATATGGCAGCACTGTTTATTTTCATCCAGTTTCCAATATGTTCAGCTATTTGTTGTTCTTCTATTCGTATCGTTCCGTCTGGTTTTGGTCCGAAATTCAAAAGAAAATTTCCTCCTAATGAAGTGGTTTGCACCAACATTTCAATAAGCTCAAGGGGAGTTTTAGTATAGCTTATATCCCATTTTTTATGATATCCCCATTGATTTTCGGGAATGGTCATACAAGCCTCCCAATCGCGGTTAATAACCTGAGTATCTGTAGGAGAGGGTAGTCTTCGTTCGTATCCTGATTCATAATCTCCCATCATCTTTCCATTGGAATCAAAATGACGTGCTCCATAGTCATCAGCCCTTAATCGACTGTTCACTACAACCCCCGGACGAATGGATTTGAGCATTTGTTCTACCTGTAATGTCCACCATCCATTTTTCTTTATGGATTGATCCCAGGTTCCATCAAACCAAAATCCTTTTACACTCGGATAATTCTCTGCAAGTTCTTTGAGCTGGTTTTGTGCAAAAGTAAGATACCTCGAAAATGCGATACTATCTTCTTTGGTTTTAATATCGTATCTCCAGTCAGGATGGTGCCAGTCTAAGACGGAATAATAGAAATTAACGTCAATCCCTTCTGAATTGTAGGCATCCACTAATGCTTTGATAATATCTTTTTTATACGGAGTGTTTCCAATATTAAACTTGGTATATTGGGTTGGCCATAAACAAAAACCTTCATGATGCTTTGTGGTGATAGTCATATATTTTACGCCCATTTTCTTCGCCATCTTTGCCCAGGTTTTCGGGTCAAATTTTACGGGATTAAATTGATATTGTAGTGAATCCCAGGTCGAATTAGGAATATGGGCACTTGATTTCAGGAACTCTGCAGCATACGTATATGTTTTACCTTTCCATTCTCCTCCGGGAATAGCATACAGACCCCAATGAATAAATTGCCCAAAACGATTGCTCCGCCATTTTTGCATAGCTGCATCTGTCCGTTTGCCTTCATATTGTGCTCCGTACTTAAGCAACTTCTTTTCATGATTTTGTCCTATTAATGAAAGAGATCCTATTAAAAAAAAGATCAATAGATATTGTTTAGGTAATTGCATCTCATTAGTTTTTTAAGATTATACGAATGAATAAGAGTCCATTGCTATTTCAAATTCCAATATACCTCGTCGGTATATGTTTTGCCTCCTTTTTTTACCAGAACATTGATTTTGTTTCTACCTTTTTTTAAAGAAACATTTTTGAATAGAAAATGGACAGCTGTCGTACCCGTTTCAGGATCTGATATTTTTCGTCCATTAATCTTTAAAGCGGGAACTCCAATATTAGAATATACAGTAATAGTTGTAGTGGCTTCTGTACGTTCGACCAGTCTTCTATCCGAAATATACAATACAGGCTGTGTACTCCAGTTGGCTTTATACCAATAAAAAACATCTTTTTTTGTTTTCCGGTCAAAGGTGACCAATCCTTTCATATTCCTGGCAGGAATACCTCCGCGGCTCCAAAGAGGTACTGCAAAATCAAACATATTCCACAAATAGCTGCCGACCAGGTAAGAGGATCTGGATATTGCTCCCCATTGTATTTCATGCATTCGTGTTTCCCGTTGTTCAGGAAAGAACGTTCCATTTACAGGATTAAATTCCAACGGTAGTGTTTCAGCTTGCTGGAAGATATTGCCATCAGCACCATACTCAGATAAAATTATTTTATTAGAAGGATAGTCTTGCTCAAGTTTCTTCATCCATTTTTCCAGATCAGTGGTTGCTCCTTCATACCATCCATAGTAACGATTCATTCCTTGTAAATCTCCTTCTCCATTTTCCGGTCGTTCCATAGTTCCATATCCATTTACACTTACCGTGTATCGTCCGGGATCTTCTGTTTTTGACAGATCGTGCAATGCTGCGGTTACCTGGCTTACATAGCCTCCGGCATTTTTTTCATAAACTTCGTTATGCATTCCCCAAACATAGATAGAAGGATGATTGAAGTTTTGCCGGATAAGCTCTTTCATCTGCTGCAAAGCATTGTCTTTTTCCTGTCCAGTCGTTGTATTGACAAATGGAATTTCTGCCCAGATCAAAAAACCAATACTATCACTTTTTGCATACACATATTCAGATTGTTGGTAATGTGCCAATCGAATTGAATTGGCTCCTATATCACGGATGTCTTCGAGATCTTCTGCATGCTGTTTATTACTCAATGCGCTCCCGAAACCCCAACGATCCTGATGTCTTGTCACTCCGTGAATCTTTATTTTTTTATTATTCAAGGAGAAGCCATTTTCTTTACTGATCTCAATGTGACGGATACCAAGAGGCTGAGAAACTTCATCTATTATATTCCCTTGCTTTTTAACCTGTACGGTTACTTTATAGAGATAGGGATCTTCCAAACCATTCCATAAATGGGGCTTTTGCATCTGTATATTCTGACAATAACGTTGTAAACCCTGTGCAGTTACTGTTATAGGAAGTTCAGCTAATTGAATAACTTGTCCCTCCCGGTTATGAATATTAGCTATTAAAGCAGCTTGTTGTGGCTGCCCGGTCTTATTGTTCAGCTCCGTACAAACAGATACATCCGCCTGGTTTTCAGAAACATTTTTTTGATAAATATAAATCCCCGGTCCTGCATAATTATCGACACTTATATTCAGAGGATCAGTAATAATTAACGAAACCGGACGGTAGATGCCACCATATATTCCGAACAGCTGGTGATTAACAGGGATCACATCCGGTCTAGCTTCATTATTAGCCACTACCTGTAAGGTATTGATTTCATCCCATCGAAGCCATGATGAAATATCAAAAGAAAATGCACTATAGGCTCCTTTATGCTCTCCAACCATTTTATTATTAATCAGAACTTTTGCCACATTGCCCACTCCCTCAAAACGGATGAATACCCGTTTACCTTTCCACGCCGGATCTGCTTTGAACTGTTTTTCGTAAACAGCATTACCCTGGTAAAAATCTTTGCCCAACTGCATATCTTCTCTATTCCAGGTATGAGGGATCGTGACCTGAGACCAAACCGTATCAGAAACCTTTTTAACTTTCTGAATGTCAGTTTTATGAAATTTCCAACCGGTATTCCATGAAATAACCTGGCGGCCTTGTGAAAAAAGGGGGGCCGTTTTTAAAATCATTAAACCTATAAGAATGCCTAACATGATTTTTCTGATCATAAAGTGTACTTTTACTATTGGTAGCTCTGTTGTATTTTTTTTTGCAAATTTTCTAAAATGTCTTTCTACACTATACATCATTTTCAATTTTTTAATCGTGCGTATATATTTTCTGATATGCAATTCCATTTATTTTATGTTCTGTCCATTTATAAGATATCTACCATGATTGTATCTTTTGTTTTTGCTTTTTTATCGGGACTCGAGACATAAATTTTCCTGCGATGCTTATTATTAAGATGTTCGATGATCAGATTACAGGCTTTATCTACGGTAATAGTACGATCATTTAACTGGAGCTTTCCGGGTTGATAAAAAACCGCTTGCAGGCTTTGAGTAGATTTTTCAAATACTGCTTGTATCTCATTGTCATTTTTTAAAATAAAAATATCTTGTTGCCCTGCTATCCTTCGAGCCTTTCTATATCTGATCTGAGGGTAGATGATGTATTCATAGTCTGCTTGGTTAGGATGTACACCATGGTCTATCCACAATTTAAAAACTTTTTTGCTTTGAGCCTCCATATCATCAGGATCTTTACTCCCACAAGCAATGCTATTCCATGAGCCGGATTGTATTGCATGAGAAAAGAAAATCGTTTCCTTTTTAGGAAAAATATAAGCGGTATTGTTATGATACAAACCGGAACCTTCCAGTTGTATTTTCTCATCTTGTGCTTCTATTTTGTGTATAGAGTTTGGTCCCAGTTGATAAACATCTCCTTTTGCCCAGTTTTGTTCGACGCTGGTAACCACACGCTCTTTGGCCTCAGAAGAAATCCCCGTTCCTAATGCTACGATTTTATCTTCGAACATAAACCAGGATTTTCGGGCATTTGTTTTAAATTGGTTTTGCATATCAAAAACAAAATTTCCTATTTTCCCATTGGTTACTCCTCCTGAAAAAGTAGAAGTACCATACGTGATATAATCGGTAGCTGGGATAATCTCCTTTTGTGGAGCAGTAGTGCCTGGAATTTTAGCCCAATCCCATATCGGATAGATGTTATAATACTCATTTCCATCAATCAAGAGGGTAGTAGAGCCTATAGAACGATATCCTCCTTTGTTATTTTCACCATTTCCCATATGGCCATAGGTACCACAGTAATCAGTTTCTGCCTGGGCAGTATGGATAGAAGAACCTTTGACAGAAAATAAAAATCTTTTATTTTGTACAGAGACAAAGTCAGTACGCCAATAGTTTGAAAATACTTGTTTGATATGATAACCGGGGTCTTTTTTCTCTAAAATTCTTGCCAAAGCGTCATCATAAGTACTCTTATATTCGGGATCAATCCTTTTCATTTTTTCCAGATAAGCAATTAAATCTATGGCATCAGTAAAATTTTTCCGGCTTATTTGTCGACCAAAGGTATTATGATTGATATAACGTCCGCGAATCTGAGCCAATATTCCCTTCCGAACAAAATTGGATAAAATACGGAGATGTCTTTCTTTCATCTTAAAAGCCGTTTCATGGGTGATATAGCCAATAGAAGCCTGCCCTTTGAAATATTCAGAGCCATATCCAAAAATATGAAGCATAATATCGTGCTGTGCATAAGAGAAATCAGTTTGTATTCCTTCCTTATCCGTAGTCACATTGACACTATACATTCCCTCGATCGCTTTCATAGTGATTTCAGGATCTTGCTTAAGTATTCCTATGAAAAAAAGATGCATATCAAAATCTATCTTATTGACTCCGGTAGTTCCATTGAATCGTCTGACATTCATTTTTTCAATAAGGCTATCCTGAAGAACGGGAGCTAGCTTTTGTGCTCCTGCCTGCTGCATCATAACCAGAATCAAACCCAATGTTCTTGGAGTGCCAATTTCATTATGCCACCAATTGGTGCTGCGGCATTCATGCTGATTCCAATACGATAAAGCCGCTGAAATCTTTTCGAAAATAGAAAAATCCCCTTTAAGGCTACTCCATGGAGCAGTATAAGCTATGGTTAACATTTTTACTCGCTGAAGGTGTTGTGCGGGAGGCCATGGACTACGTGCCTTACTGGTATAGTCTATATCTTTCCAAAATCCATTCTGGAGCAATTGACTAAAGCTTTTCGTATCGTTAAATAGTTGACTTCTATTATTTATGTTTTCCCACTGTTCCTCCACTATACGCAGTCTTATGACTTCAAAATCATTGCCCCGGTACAGAAGAATTCCAAGCAAAAAAAGGATAATACCCATTCTTTCTCTCATAATTACTGATGATTAAAGATACCAGTCTTGATAACGTTTTAAGGCCTCCAAAAAGTAATAATCTGCATAGATGAGCGGAACATCAATTTCTGAGTGTAATGGAAGTGCTCCAGTACTGTGCTTGAGGATAAAGCCTCCATTTTCTCCTATAGCAGACCTATATTTCGGGCCTGATAAAGATATAATTATTTGCTTTGCAACATCGAGATATTTTGCTTTTTCGGGCTCTGGTGTGTATTGACCAAGCTCCAGCAGGGCAGAAGCGATCAATGCTCCTGCTGAAGCATCCCGTGGTACGTCCGGGATTTTAGGATCATTAAAATCCCAGTAAGGAATCTTGTCTTCCGGTAAATTCGGATTCGTCAATATAAAATTGGCAATATTTTGAGCTCGCTTCAAATATTTTGGATCCTTCGTAAAACGATACATCATGGTATAGCCATACAATCCCCAACCTTGCCCTCTTGCCCACGCTGATTCATCAGAATATCCCTGAAAAGTTTTCTTTTTAATGACTTCACCTGTATTCATATTATAATCTACTACATGGTAAGAACTATAATCCGGACGAAAGTGATTCTTTAATGTAGTATTGGCATGGGTAACCGCTATTTCCTGATATTTTGAATCTCCACCGTTTTGACTGACCCAATTCAAAAGTTCAAGATTCATCATATTGTCAATGATCACCGGCCCGTCAAATTTTTTGCTGCTATTCCATGACTGGATAACTTTTGCTGCCGGTTTATACCTGCTGGATAAAGAAGCAGCTGATTGAAAGATGATCTCCTTATATTTTGGATTTCCCGTCAACCTGTATGCATTTCCAAAACTACAAAACATCATAAAACCCAGGTCATGATTTCCGGTGTAGGTTTGATTAGGCGCTATAATGTTGAGTGCTCTTTCCGCCTCTTTTCTGATAACAGGATCTTTGGTCTGCTCATAAATATACCATAAAGAGCCAGGATAAAAGCCTGTACACCACCAGGTCCACTCATAACTAACGACTTTTTTATTGATAGAGTCATAAGTTTGAGGAAGTTTGTCCTCAGGAATAACTTTCATAAGGATCTTATACTGTTTTGCAGCCTGTTTAAAATTATCTTCTATGAGAGCGCCCATTTTTATTTTTTGGGCAGGAATAAAAGCATAGAGCAGATAAAAAAAACATAATAGTATTTTGTATTGGGTACCTGATTTCATAGAACATATTTTACCAGCCGGGATTTTGTTTGATTTTAGGGTTTTTGGCAATCTCTGAAGTGGGCAATGGCCACAAGTAATCTTTTTGCGGATCGAATGTTCTATTGCTTGCGGCTTGGATCAGAATATAATTATTCGCATCTACTGCAGTGTTAGGAGCCCAACCTCCCGTACCAGGGTTAAGCATTTCTGTGAACAAATAACTTCCGGTAACCGATTTAGGTAGCTCCGTTTCAGCTGTTTTCCATCTGAGCAAATCCCAATATCTTAATCCCTCGAATGCAAGCTCTACTCTTCGTTCTCTTCTGATTTCTTCTCTCATATTTAATCCGTTACTTGCAACAAATATATTAGTCAGCTTTGGCATAGATACATAATTAGGTGCTGCTGTTGTCCCTATATTAATCTGTGGTAATCTTGCCCTCAGCAGATTTATGGTTTTATCAAGATCCCCGTCTGAAATAGCTCCGTCTGACTCATACACCGCCTCCGCATAAGTAAGCAATACTTCAGCATAGCGAATAATTGCCCGGTCGATAAAAGACCTTTGATCCTTCCATGCTATAGCATTAGCATATTTTCTAACCGTATATCCTGTTCTGGAAAGCGTCGCATTAGGTGTTGTATATTCACTGGAGGTAAATTCATCTCCTCTTTTCATAAACGAGAAAGACATTCTTGGATCTTTTTTATTAAAGTATTCCGCATGTTTTGTTGTTGAGTTCGGAGCTGTATATAAAGGGGATTTATCTATTGGTAAACCGTCTGCCATTAGATATGATGCAGCGAGAGATTGTGTAGGCCCTGCATTTCCACCTTCAAAAGTTCTTTGAATAGTAGTGGATGTAATGTTATTTGTTGGGTCATTCCCATAGATTCTGACCAATATATTTTCTTTATTTGCCCTGCCATCTCCAGCTTCCTGGAATAGATTATAATAGGCATCATTCTGAATTTCACCATTCGGGCCGCTTTTAGGTGTATTCAATAAGCTATGTAACCCTGAATTCATTACAGCAGCCGACATTTCCTTTGCAATAGTCAAATGTTTTTTAGCGTCTCCGTAACCATGAAATTTGCATCTCGTTCCTTCAAACAGTGCTATTCTGGCCTTCAATGCCTGTGCTGCGGTTTTAGATACTCTTCCATAATCCACAGTGCCTAATTGATCTATTGTTTTCAGTTTTGAAATAGCATTATCCAAATCACTGTATATTTGGTCCAATACTTCATCTCTTGCAGCTCTCGGCAGATATATATCAGGATCATCAATATTCATAGTCTTCAGAATTAAGGGCACTCCTCCAAATCTTATAAACATTTTGTAATAGGCAAATGCTCTAAAAAAATAAGCCTCACCAACATAATTATTAATATCCGCCTCTTTACCTCCTTTTGCAATTACTCCCGGAGCTTTTTCCAGAAGATTATTAGTCGCAAAAATCAGACTATAATCATAATCCTCAGATGTTGCCGGAGTAACCCGTGAGCCATCACTAATTTTATCAGCACTTGTATTCCTTGCCAGATTATCTCCCCATACGTCCTCTATACTCTGACTGGCATTAAGTTCCGGTAATTTTTTATAGAAATAATTAGCTGCCAGTTTAACATCATTTTCATTATTCCAGAAATTCTGATCCACAAGACTGGTCTCCGGAAGCCTGTCAATATTACATGAGCTCATCAGCATAAAAGCTGTAAAACACCCTATTATTATTTTATATTTGAATTTCATATTAATTTTTTTTATCGTTAAAAATCAACATTTACCCCAAGTGCTACTGAAGCCGAAAAAGGGTAATTAATACCATTGTAAGGTTGCTCCGGATCTATAACACCTTTGAACACTCCTAATCTGGAAAATGTCAATAAGTCTTCTCCCGTGATATAAACTCTTAACCTGTTAACAGGCATTCCTTTGAGATCATTTTGTGATAAAGAATACCCAATCTGAACATTTTTCAGTCTTGCATAAGCAGCATTAACCACCCATTTGTCTGATGGGATATTATTCTGTCCTGCATTCAGGAAAGGTCTTGGAAATGCCGCATTAGGATTATCTGGTGTCCAATAATCCATATGGATAGACAATGGCTGATACCATGGTTGCTGCTGAGGGAAGATAAGCTCTGAGCTGGGCATAATATTACGTTTACCCACGCCTTGTACGAAAAGGCTAAAGTCAATATTTTTCCAGTTCATGAATATATTAAGTCCAAACAAATACCTTGGATTGGTGTTCCCCAAGTAAACAAGATCTCCTCTGTCTCCCAATCTTCCACCACCAGGACTAATCTTTCCATCTCCGTTTTGATCTACATAGAGAATATCTCCCAGCCCCGGTACCACTCCCGGCATATTATTCAGATTCGAATAACTGGGTGCATTTTTAAGCTGTTCTGCAGTTTGTATATAGCCGTTTGTCTTATATCCCCAAATTGTATTCAGAGAGTATCCTTCAATAAGATTATATATATTCTGATCCACATCAACCCGATTTAATCCTAACTGAATGATGTCTTTTCCACCATCATAACGAATTACTTTGTTATCACTGTCAGACACATTCGCCATTACACTGAATTTGAAGTCCTGTCCAATTTTCCCTTTATATTGTAAGGACGCTTCCCAACCCCAGGTTTTTAATTCTCCGCCATTGACACGCGGGGTAGAAATACCTATTGTTCCAGGTAAATTAATTCCTACCAGCATATTTTTGTTGAATTTATTATAATAATCAAAACTACCGGTAAGCTTATTATTGAATAAACCAAAATCTACCCCTATATTTCTGGTTTCTATCGTTTCCCAGGCCAAGGTAGGTGATGGAATTCTTGATTGATACAAATAGGTTGTCCTGTCTACTCCCAGAATAATATCACTTCCTGAAGACAAGGATCTCAAAAAGTCGTAATAAGAAATTCCTGTCTGGCTGCCTACTTTAGCCCATGTAAGTCTTGGCTTAAATTCATTAATAAATCCCAATGTATTCTTGAACCAGTCTTCTTTTTGCATATTCCAGCCTAAAGAGAAGGAAGGAAACGCTTTCGCTCTATTTGCTCCCGGTGCCAGTCTGGAGCTTTCATCTCTTCTTAATGTTGCTTCAAAGATATATTTCTCGTTAAAGTTATAGTTAAACCTTCCAAAAAATGCCTGAAGAGCAAATGTATTGATGTTTTGATTATTGGTTTTGTTTTTTGGATCTCCGGTGAAACCTAGGGCTGGATTATCATTGACATATAAATTGCTGGTTCTGGCAGTTAACAAATCATATCTGTAATCTTCGTACTGAAAACCGCCCATAAAATGGAAATGATGTTTATTGAGCTTAAGGTCATAATCTGCTAGGAATTGAACATTTTGTCTTATATCACTACGTTTTTGTACTTCATAGGAATTGGGATTATTCTGTCTTCCCACAATTGCAGGTCCTTTATCATAGAAAACTACCGTTCTTCTGAAAATATTTTCATTAGAGTCAAAGTTTTCGCGCCCATAAATAGCTTTTAGCTCTAATCCTTTTACCATATTTTTAAAGGTAATTGTTCCCACATTAGATAATGTATTCTGGGTTAACCTGTCGAATCCTCCGTCCTTTAATAATGCATAAGCGAAAATAGATGAAGTCCCGCTGATATAATACCTGCCATCTTCCGTGTACACCGGAAACCGTTGCCTGGCTGTATAAAGCTGACGGAATATTCCATTTCCGCCGGTCTCCAGTCCATAACCACCATCAACAGCTTTTTTCTGATATTGACTCGTATAGGAAGACCTTAAGTCCAGTGTAATATATTTGTTGAGCTGTGCACTGAGGTTTAACCTGTAATTCCATCGGCTATAATTATCTTCTCCGATTCTTATCATACCATCCTGTAAAAGGTTGCCCACCGAAGCCATAAAGGTGATTTTCTCCGAGCCTCCACTAAAATCAATATTATTCTGATACATATTATAGGATTTTCTCAGAATCATATCCGGGATGTTCTTCTGATTATAAGTGATGTATCTATTAGGATTATTCGGATCTGTAACATATTCAATTCCTCTTCTTATATAATCCATGTCTATGGAAGAATATTCAGGTTGCAGTCCGGCATTGGCTCTTGCCAAATTTGCATATTCTGCCTCTTGTAGTAATGATACTCTTTTAGGTAGATTGATAGGGTACTGGACTGCCATTGAGGATTGATAGGAAACCTGCATTTTTCCTTTTTTACCCGTTTTTGTGGTTACAATAATAACTCCACCTGCAGCTCTTGATCCGTAAATAGCAGCAGCTCCACCATCCCTTAATGTACTAATGCTTGCAATATCATTAGGGTTTAAAGCTAGAAAGGTATTTTGAGAGGCCACCACATTATCAATAATATAGAGTGGTTCAACTGTTCCATTTGCAGTTGTTGCCCCTCTGATTTCTATGTTTATATTTTCATTCCCTGGTCTTCCTGATGACCGTGTGATGGTTAAACCAGGAGATGCTCCCTGAAGTGCCCGGCCTATATTTGTCACGGGTCTGTCTTCTAAAATTTCCGGGCCCACCGTAGACACGGCTCCTGTTAATGTAAGTTTTTTTTGCTTTCCATAGCCCACTACAATTACCTCGTCTATGTCCTTGGATTTTAGAGTGTCTTTTTTCTTTTCTGTTAGCTTCTGACCCATTAAAGGGCTTCCGATACCTAGAAAGAGGAAGAAAAACACTCCGTTTTTATACCATAAAGAATTCGATGCAGATTTCATGACCTGTTATTTAGTTTTTAATAAACTTTGAGATTGTAGTGCCGGTTTCGGATTCTATATGAATAAAATAGGTGCCCTGAAGTAAAGTGCTCACATCAAAGCTTATAGTTCTACTATTCAGATTGGTTTTCATAGATTTCACAATATTACCCCATGCATTGTATATTTTCACGGTCCCGTTTTGTTTAGCCGGAAGCTTTATATTGATCACATCTTTTGCGGGATTCGGATAAACCTCTGCTTCTCCATTGGCAGATATGAGTTTCGCGGTACCAGATTGAGTAGGTCTTACACAACGAATAGATGCATAATGTCTGGAATTCTTGTTCCCATTTTCCCATATATTGGATTCAGCAGTACTGAAGTTATGATACCAGGTTGACGATTCGTCTATGAAACTGGCTTTCATTCCCATCTGATCTCCGCCATCGTAAGATTGTTGATCATTATTATAAACACCGGCAGGAAGAGCATTGAAGCCTACTGTATTGGCATTGGCATTCTGAATTGTCATTGGTCCTTTTGCCCAAAGTCCATCACTTACACGATCCCGGTCTTCTCCACATTTCATCATGGGAGCAAGTTGGTCATCAGTTGTATTGTATTCTTGCTTAATACTGGTGAACAGATTTTTCCAGTCCTGGGTATTGGCAACATCCCATCCGTTAGGACACCAGCTTTTTGATGCATTGAAAGCATTGGTAGGGTAGTATCTTCCATATACTTTTCCTTCAGAATCTCCTGGAACTGCTACCCCCACCGTATTATTGGTTGCTGCATTATTTCCATCATAGCCATTCCAATTGAGATTCTCCATAAACCAATCGGTATTCCCATAACGCTTATAGGCATATTTTTTACCATCTCTAACGTCGGTAACCTCACCATTTTTACTATCGTAATTACAGTATTTTAATTTAGAGGCAAGTTGGTTGCCAGGTTGTACATCAGCTGATGCTGGAGAAGAGCTTTTAATTCCTATTAAAGGTAATGGATAGGTCATGCCGGGATCCGGAGAAGAGAAAGGAGTTGTGAGGTATAGATTATCATTGTAAGGAGGTTTAGGAAGTTGCTTATCGGAAACAAGCTTGTCTATCTTCTCCTGATAATAGGCTGGAATAAACAGTCCCCATTTGTAATATAAATCCCGAAGATCATATCCCGAAATTTCCATGATTTTATACAAAAAATAGAACTTTCTTTCATCATTACTACTTCCGTCTTTTTCTTCTTCTCTTGTTATTCTGTGCAATAGCTTGGTAAGCTCATCCCCAAAAATATATTGTAATTGAGCCAAAAATATCAAACGACTTTCATTAACATTTTGGTAAACATTTCCGATTTCATTTCCCCAGTAATTACGATTAGCATCGGGTTGGGGAAACCAATTATTATGTACTTTATCCCAAACTGACTGATCCCATTTTTGCCAGTTGGCTCCGAAAAAACTTCTCATTACAGCCATAGAATAAAAATTAACCGTAGTCTCTGTATATTCGCCAGGTTTATAAGCACTTTGCTGGTTTTGATGACCTAACTCATGAGAAATTCCCCAAGGGTTATTTTCTATTTGGTATTGGGTAAGCAATCTTTGCATAGCCCCGTCATTACTCCCATTATATCCGGATCCATAATCTGTGGCAAACATGTATCCGCTGTTCGCTTCAACCATAAGGTTCCTATGACGAGTATTCATCGGCTTGTGAAGCGGATTAGGATCGTCACTGCTTACGCCGCTTATATCCCTCTGGGCATCAAATATTCTTTCTATAGATTTAAGCCATTCGTCTATATTATGAGGCTTGTTGTTATAATTGGTAAGAGAGTATTTTTCCACATTTGCTTTATTAACAACAATGATCGCATTTCTATTGGCAAATACCACATCTGTATAGCCATAGTTTGTCAATTGTTGTTTAAACTCATCGATCGTACTGGTCCCTAAAACATAGTAGGGATGCTTTACATGTTGACTTCCTGTTTGAGCAAAAGTAACTCTGGCCTTTCCTGTAGGATTGTTTCCATTAGTAATATAGCGTAGGTAGATGATTCCACCAGAATGTTGACTTGAAGAAATGGTATTGAGACCAAGCTGTAAAGGGATTTCTTTTACATTGGAACCGTCTTTTATTCTCGTTCCAATAACCAGAGCAGGCATACGGTTGTCTGAAGACGGAGTTAGAATCTCAACATTGAGCTTCAATGTTTTGCCTGCCGGAAGATAAAAGCCTGTAACTATATGGTCAAATTTTTTCTGTACCTGTCTCAACCTTTTTATTTCCACCTCTGTACTTGTAACTTGCGTTAGTTCAATACTGTTATTATATACATCTGAACTTTCTATTGTAAAGCTCTCTATGCTATTTAATTTGTTTTTTTCAGCAAATACAACATTTCCTTTGGCCAATAACAAAAATAGCAAAATTGTAAAAAATATATTTTTTTTCATAATACATTGGTTTTTTGATTCGTAAATGAAACATTAATTATCAATAATACAATTATTATGAGTATTGTTATTCTTTACCCTTATTTTCTAACATTTGTTTCACGCCTTTAAAAACGATCACCTAAACACAATCATATGATTATTAATTACTTACGAAATATTATTTACAAATATTTTCACGAAAACGTTATAGTTATCATAATATGGAAAGAATACCACTGTAAATTACTATGATACAAGTATTAACCTGCTAAAAATAACAGATATGGAATCCTTTTTTTGATGTAAGAAAATTGATTTTTTAAATTGGTAGGGCTTAGGATAATCATTTAAGCCTTACCAAAAATTGCGTTTATTTACTATAAATTAGAGTATTGATCAATTTGTGGAATTCGTCAGGGGATTCTAATAGTTTCAATAAAGCTTCTCCTAACCCTATTGCTGAAGCACCCGCCTCGAACCATTTTTTTATCTCCTCAATCTCTAACGGTATTCCTCCTGTAACCATAAATTTTAAATGGGGAAATAAAGGTTTGATTCCTTTTAAAAAAGAAGTCCCAATAACACTGGCCGGAAATATTTTGATCATTTTTGCTCCAAGATTCGAGCATATAGCAATCTCTGTGGGTGTCATAGCTCCCGGAATCCATATTTTATGATGAATAGCTGCTGCTTCCGCGATCTCGGGAAGGACTACAGGACTAACAAGGAAATCAGCATTTAAGCCGATAAAGGTTTCCGCTTGCTTTCGTGATGTAATGGTACCAGCCCCCAAAACTATTTCTTTAGCATACTTGTCGCGATAATCCACTATTTTTTTAAAGTTTTCTTCTGCTTTCTCTCCCCGGTTGACAAATTCAAAAACCCGGATTCCTGCCTGATATGACCTATTAAACGCTTCAATGCATCGTGCAGGATCATTATGATAGTATACAGGAATAATAGGGTAAGCTTCGATCGTGTTGATAATGGTATTCATAATTATGAAAGGATTGTTACTTATATTATCTTGCTATAAAAATCACCGGGAATAAATAATTTTTCAAATCCCATGCGTGTTGCAAAGTCTATAATCTCCCTGGGGTTATTATTCTGAC
This sequence comes from Chryseobacterium sp. LAM-KRS1, assembly GCF_013184525.1. Taxonomy (GTDB): domain Bacteria; phylum Bacteroidota; class Bacteroidia; order Flavobacteriales; family Weeksellaceae; genus Chryseobacterium; species Chryseobacterium proteolyticum. Next base: position 219,312 of record NZ_JAAOIZ010000005.1, on the reverse strand, counting down.
AAATTCCATAAATCAATCCCCCCATAAAAGCGTCTCCACTACCAATTCTATCTACCACCTCCATTGTTTCATAAGACTCAGAAATCCAGTTTCCGTCCCGGGTGTGATAAGTTCCATAGAAGAGGTTATGTTTTGGATGATCCATAAACCTGAATGTATTAGCAATATGTTGACATTGTGGAAATTGAGTGAAGATTTCCAGGCTTACTTTCTCAGAAAAAATGTAATAATCTTGTTTAGAGGTATTTCTATCAAAATCTTCTTGTATTGAAGTTCCCAACATGAGGTGGGATGACCAGATATTTCCCATAATGACATCACAAAATGTGACCAATTCGAGCATTGCCTCTTTAGGATCTATTCCAAAATCCCATAATCTGTTGCGATAATTTAGATCTACTGAAATAAACAGATTCCTCTTTTTGGCTTCCTTTAAAACTTTTTTCATGATGTGAATCCATCTTTCCGATAGAGAAGGAGTAATGGCACTCCAGTGAAACCATGTACATCCTTCGAATAATTGATCCCAGTCAAGGTATTCTTCATCTATATTGTAAAATGAAGAAAACTTTCGATCATAAACTACTTCGCCGGTGGTGAGACCGTTGTATCCCTCTAAAAAATATAAACCTATCCGATCTCCCTGAATTAAAACTTTAGAAATATCAACCCCTTTATGTTCGAGTACTTCCAAAGCATTTTTTGCTAATATATGATCAGGAACTGCCGTAAAATAAGAAACCGGGATTTCCAATGTGGATAATACTACAGAAACATTGGCTTCTGATCCCCCGGGATACATTTTAAACAAACCAGAGGAGGCTTCCGATATTTCCGGATCTGCATACGTCTCAAATCTTAAAAGCAGTTCACCCAACGAAAGTACTTTGTGCATAAAAATTCAAATATTGATAAAGTAAAAATAAAGATCTATAACGCTATTTAAAAATATGACAGCAAAAAGTTACGAATACGTTTTAGTAGGTAATTTAAAAAAATAGATCTGAAATAAAAATTTGTATTTACATTACATCCTCTATAATATGCAAGCCGATGGGAATATTAAATCAATTTTCATTACAAGATAAAGTAATTGTTATAACCGGAGCAACAGGAGTCTTGGGAGAGGCTTTTGTAACAGCGGTAGCGGAAGCCGGTGCCAAGGTTGTCATCATGGGAAAGTCTGAAGCCAGAGCAAATGAGCGGAAAATATTGGCTGAAAGTCTAGGTTCGGAAGCATTGGTTGTCATAGGGGATGTTTTACTTGAAGAAGATATGGTAAGAGCAAGAGAAGAAATTCTTACCAGGTTTGGGACAATAGATGGATTGGTAAATGCCGCTGGAGGAAATATTGCCGGTTCAACATTAGAACCTGAACAGGATCTGTTTTCTTTAAATCTGCATAATATCAGAAAAGCTATTGAACTCAACCTTTATGGGACTATGATCCCAACCCATATTCTGGGTCAGGTGATTGCAGAAAAAGGCAAAGGAGCTATTGTAAACATTTCCTCTTTGGCAGCAGACCGCTCTTTAACCCGTGTATTAGGCTATACTGTTGCCAAACATGGTATTGAAGGATACACAAAATGGATGGCAACAGAACTGGCACTTCGTTACGGAGACCAGGTTCGCATGAATGCTATTGCTCCGGGGGTATTTCTTACGATCCAAAATAAGAATCTCCTGATTGATGAAAATGGAAACTATACTTCGAGGGCGCAAAAATTTATCAATCATACTCCATTCTCAAGGCTTGGACTCCCCACAGAATTACAAGGAACATTGGTTTATCTGCTCAGTAATGCATCGGTATTTGTGAATGGAGAAACGATATTTGTAGATGGTGGATTTAGTGCATGGAGTGGTGTTTAAAATAAAATTAAGAATGAATAAATTGGAACAAACATGGAGATGGTATGGTCCTCAGGACCCTGTATCCTTACAACATGCAAAACAAGCAGGTGCTACAGGAATTGTAACAGCACTGCACCACATTCCTCATGGGGAAATATGGACAAAAGAAGAAATTATCCGGCGAAAAGAAATGATAGAATCCTCCGGATTAACCTGGTCGGTTGTTGAAAGCGTTCCGGTTCATGAATCCATAAAAACCCGGTCAGGAGATTCAGAAAAATATATAAAAAATTACTGTCAAACATTAGCCAATCTAAGTGCCTGCCATATCAAAACGATTTGCTACAATTTTATGCCGGTTTTAGACTGGACAAGAACCCAATTGGATTTAGAAATGGAAGATGGTTCAAAAGCATTGTATTTCGATTGGATTGATCTTGCTTACTTCGATATACACCTGTTACAACGTGAAGGCGCTATCAATGACTATTCGGACCTGATCTTAAAAGCGGTTGATGAAAAAAAGGAAAACATAACAGCGGAAGAGCGTAAAGTATTGTCTGAAAATATTTTAATGGGAATACCAGGAGAAAAGAACATTACTCTGGAAAGCCTCAGAAAGAGTATAGACGTCTATAAAAATATCGGAACTGAAGGATTGCGGGCCAATTTAAAACATTTCTTAGAATCTATCGCTTCTGTTTGCCGGAAAGAGAAAATAAAAATGACCATTCATCCTGATGATCCTCCTTATCCTATTCTGGGATTGCCAAGAATTTTAAGTCATAAAGAAGACTTTGAGTATCTGTTAAACACCATAAATGATGAGTTCAATGGTGTTTGTTTCTGTACCGGGTCTTTAGGAGCCGGTATCCATAATAATATTCCTGAGATCTTTGATTTGGTAAAAGACCGGGTAAACTTTATCCATCTCCGCAATGTCAAAAAGGATAAAATCGGAAATTTTTACGAAGCAGATCATTTGAATGGTGATGTAGATATGTATCATATTATGAAAGCGATTACTACTGAAAATCAAAAAAGAAGCATTCCAATTCCATTCAGGCCGGATCACGGTCATCAAATGATGGATGATATGAATAAGATAACCAATCCGGGCTATTCTGCGATCGGCAGATTGCGGGGACTGGCAGAACTAAGGGGACTGGAAATGGGAATTTTAGGACAATAATCAATATTATATGGAATATTTCTTGCAAAATAATTTTATTTTGGAATCATCTGTAGCAGAGAAGCTCTATTTTGATTACGCGGCTCCGCAGCCTATTATTGATTATCATTCTCATTTATCACCGCATATTTTAGCCCGTAATCAACCATTTGAAAATATGACTGAACTATGGCTTCAGGATGATCATTACAAATGGCGGGCAATGAGGGCTTTTGGTGTAGAGGAATTATTTATTACCGGAGAGGTAGATCCAAGGGAAAAATTTAGGAAGTGGGCAGAGGTAGTACCTTATACTATAAGAAGTCCTTTGTTCCACTGGACTCATATGGAACTTAAAAATCCTTTTGGAATCAAAGAATTATTAAATCCTAATACGGCAGATCGAATTTATAACCAGACTTTAGAGCAGCTGCAAAGTGAAGATTTTAAACCGAGGAAAATTTTGCAAAACTTTAATGTGGAAATGCAGGGAACCACAGATGACCCTATTGACTCGCTCATGGACCATCAACAATTAAGGCAAGAAGAATCTGGCATAAAAGTACTTCCTTCTTTTCGACCAGATCAAGTTTTCAATATCAATCAGGGGGATGGTTATAGAAACTATATCCAACAATTAGAACAAGTCAGCTACACGAAGATCAGTAATTTTGAATCCCTGATTGCAGCGCTAAAAAAAAGGATTGATTATTTTCATCTGGCAGGCTGTGTCTCATCCGATCATAGCTTTCCCTCAATGCCGGTTCCGCATTTCACTATAGAAGAAGCCGATCAGATTTTTCAACAGGTAATGAATGGCGATGATTCCCAGGCAGAAAAAGTTCATACGAGTTTCACATTTTATGTTTTAACAGAATTATGCAAGTTATATTATGACAAAGGCTGGGTACAACAATTCCATCTCGGTGCTCTTCGTGATGGAAATATTAACAAAGCTAAGATTGCAGGTTCTAATCAAGGATATGATTCCATTGGGGATTATGCCCAGGCTACACAACTTTCTTTTTTCCTAAGCCACATGGAAGGAGAGGCACAATTAGCTAAAACGATTATCTATAATCTTAATCCCTCTGATAATGCTTTGTTTGCAGCTATGATAGGAAATTTTCAAGGGGATGGAATTAAGGGAAAAATACAATTAGGGTCTGCGTGGTGGTTTCTCGATCATCTCGATGGAATGACACAACATCTGAATGAACTTTCTAATATTGGTTTATTAAGCACTTTTATAGGAATGACTACAGACTCGAGATCGTTTGTTTCGTATTCCCGACACGATTATTTTCGCAGGCTACTGTGTAATTTATTAGCCAATGATATCAGAAAGGGATATCTTCCTCATGATATTCCTTTTATCGGATCGGTCATCAAAGATATTTGTTATCAAAATATTAAAAACTATTTCAATTTATAAAAGCTATGGAAAGCAATAGGGTGAAAAACTATAGATGGGTTATTTGTTCATTACTATTTTTTGGAACAACCATTAATTATCTCGATCGTCAGGTTCTGAGTTTGCTTCATCCTGTTTTGGAAGAACAATTTCAATGGTCCAATTCAGATTATGGGATCATCACAGCTATTTTCCAACTTTCTTACGCTTTTTTCATGTTGCTGGCAGGCAGATTTGTAGATAAAATGGGAACGAAAAAAGGATATGCGATTGCTTTGGTCATTTGGTCTGTCGGAGCTATTATTCACGCTTTTGCAATCCCAATGGGTGAGGTTTCAGTCCAAATATTAGGGGTATTAGGTTTCAGCGGACTTTCTATTTCGGTGACGGGATTCATTATTGCACGTCTGATTCTTGGTGTGGGAGAATCCGCAAATTTCCCTGCAGCCATTAAGGCAACCGCGGAATACTTCCCAAAAAAAGAACGTGCTTTGGCTACCGGAATCTTTAATTCAGGTTCAAATGTCGGAGCTATACTCGCGCCGCTCACAGTTCCGTGGCTGGCATATTATTATGGCTGGCAAAGTGCTTTTATTATCATTGGCTCTTTAGGCTTTTTCTGGTTGATCTTATGGTTGATTTTTTATGATACCCCGGTAAAACAAAAAAGATTGTCACCTGAGGAGTTAAACTATATATTATCAGATTCGACTTCTGACATAAAAGCTGAAGAAGAAAAGGAATATAAAGTCTCCTGGCTAAAGCTGTTGACGTTTAAACAAACCTGGTCATACTCATTAGCCAAATTCCTAACAGATGGAGTATGGTGGTTTTTCTTGTTTTGGCTGCCATCCTACCTGAACAAAAAATTCCATCTTTCAGGCTCGGATATTATACTTCCTTTAAGTGTATTGTATACCATGACCATGATCGGAAGTATTTGCGGAGGATGGCTGTCCATGTATTTTATCAATAAAGGATTTGCTCCTTATGATGGCAGGATGAAAGCAATGTTTTATATTACTTTAGTTCCATTGATCGTTCTTTTTTTAGTTCAGCCTTTATCCGGAATATCATATTGGGTTCCTGTTATTTTAATCGGATTAGCAGCTTCTGCACACCAAGCCTGGTCAGCCAATGTATACACTACTGCCTCGGATATATTTCCCAAAGCAGCAACAGCAAGTATTACAGGAATTGGAGGCATGGCAGGCGGGATGGGTGGAGCACTCGTTTCTTTTTTTGTAGGAAAAGTCTTTGACTATTATCACCGAATCGAAGATCCCAACCTAGGATATACATTAGTATTTTCAGCTTGTGCTGTTGCCTATCTTGTGGCATGGATCATTATGAAACTGCTGGTCCCAAAGGCAAAAATCATCAGAATAGAAGAAATCACAAATCTGTAGATTTATTAAAATGAATTGTAGTATCCAATAAAATAGTTTCATAAGCCCTATGTCTTTTATGTTGTTCCATATTTAATAAATCAACAAGTTTAGTAAGAGCCGTAAAACCTATCTCTTGTGTAGGTTGACGTATACTTGAAAGAGAAGGATTAAGAGCAAAGGGCATATCAAAATTTGAAAATCCAATCACGGCAATTTCCTCCGGTACTTTCACCTTCATCTGAGCTAAAATCCCAAGGACACGGATTGTAATCACACCCGTAGCCCCAAATATAGCATTAGGCTTTACCTTGGATTTTAATAATTCGGTGAGTGCCTGCGAAATTTGTTGATCCATCATTTCACTATTTTCAAGATTACAGGTAAGCATAAATTTGGGATAAAAAGGAATATCTAAGGTTTTTAGTGCTTTTTTAAATCCTTGAATTCGTGGATTATTTTCTCCAAATTGACATCCTGTAATAAATACTATTTTCTTTCGATTAATCCTGATGAGATGCTGAGTAGCTTGCAAGGCTCCTTTATATTCATTAACTCCTATTTTCATCGTTTCTAAAGAAGGATTGAAACGATCAAACAAAACAACAGGACAAACTTCCGAATTGATTTGACGCAAATATTCTGTATTGGATGTTTCACTGACAGGGGCTAGTAAAATGCCATCCACCCCTTTATTCAATAATGCCTCAATACATGATTTTTCATTTTCTACATTTTCATGACTCTGCATGATGATGATATCATATTCTGTCTCATAAGAAGCTTTTTGTATTCCATCCAAAATTTGAGAAACAAAAATATTGTTGATGGAACAGACGACTACTCCAATCGTATTGGAATGACCTCCCTTTAAGCTTTTGGCTAAGCGATTGGGCTTATAATGATTTTCTTTTGCGTAGTTCCGAACTCTTATTTTTGTTTCCTCACTGATTTCATAACTATCATTTAAAGCTTTAGAAACTGAAGAAACAGAAAGTCCCAAACTTTGTGCAATATGTTTTATGGTAATTTTTGTCATTCTATCAATTGCTTTTTATCGATTCAGCTTATTCCTTTTCAAAGTCATAAAAATTAATCCCAACTTCTACATCTTTGACCTTGAATATTCTGGTATCCAGCGGATAAAAAATAAATTCTCCGGCACCGCAAATTTTTGCATCCAAAAGATGTCCTGCCAGAGCTGTATAATCCTGTCTGCCTAACGTGATATGCAAATGGAGTAGTGGCTGGCCGTTGAGCTCAGAAACATTCCCGGAAATATTGGAGACTTCCATTTGTTCATTGAACGTTTTATCTACATATTTCTTTGTTGAGGGCACAAAATAACGAAGTGTCGCTTCACTTACAGCACCAATTCCTGTTATTTCTCCCGATTTGATGTCTTGATTTATTACAAAATCGGTCAACGCTTCCACAATACCTGAATGGTTTTTCACACTCACAATATAAGTGGAATTTACTTTTTTAGCAGTCCAGTTATTTCCTTTTAAAATAGCAGTATTCGTACTCATCATATTTCAGTTTACACTTATTATTTCTTAAGATAATTGATGATCCCGATAACATCATCTTTTCCAAATCCTTCATCATGGGCAGATTGATAGGTTTCAATAAGCGTTTTTGATAAAGGATAATCAGCTCCTGCATTATGGGCTAAAAGGATATCTTTTAACATCAGATCCAGGGCAAATGCCGGTGCATAATCATCATTGATCAGTAGTGGTGTTTTTACTTTTGTGGCACCACTTCCACTTGCACTTTCATTAATGATATCAAGCATGTCCTTCCTGTCGATTCCCAATTTATCTGAAAATAAGACCGTTTCCGCAAGGCCCTGATAGAGCGTAGACAGAAAATAATTCACCGAAAGCTTAGCAGCGATTCCTTTTCCGTTCTCTCCTAAATGTCTGATCTTTCCCAGCTTTTGTAAATAAGGTTGTGCAAGATTAAGATCCTTTTCATCACCTCCTGCCATGATGATCAATGTTCCATCAGCTGCAGGTTTGGTACTTCCTGCTACAGGTGCATCGATAAAACCGGCTTCCTTTATCTTAACTGCAGAGGAAATATCATTGGTCGCTTGTGGAGAAATGGTACTCATATCTACGAAAAGTTTTCCATGAATATCCTCTGAAAGAATTTCTTCATATACCTGGCGCACTGCTGTATCATTGGTCAGCATTGTAAAAATAACATCACTGTTTTTTACCAGCTCAGTAACTTTGGTATATACGGTTGACTTCTCCTTAAAATCATTTGCTTTTTCGGTGGTTCTGTTATAGACAGACAAAGGAAATCCTGCTTTTTCTAAATTTTTAGCCATGGGATGCCCCATATTTCCTAATCCGATGAATCCAATTTTTGCGTCTTCCATATTTTTATTTTTTGTAAAATGTAAAAAGTATTAATACTGAATTGAAAGTTGGAAAATGCAGCTTAAAGATTAGATAAATAATGATAATTATGTATGGTTGTTCATAACTGCCTCAGATTTCATATCCTGTAACCATTGATTTAAAATCCGGGATTCATAATTTACTTCTTATTTCTTAAGCCTTACAATGTGTTTTTCTATCCAAACAACAATCAACGTATCAAAATTACGCATTCCAAAATCAATTTTATTACCCTTACATTTTTTATAATGAGAAAACTTACAGAAATTTGCAGAAAAAATAAGCAGTATAAAAATGAAGATCATTGATGTTGAAAAGTGGAACAGAAAAGAACATTTTAATTTTTTTTCAAAAATGGCAAGTCCTTATTTTGGTTTTACAGCAGAAGTGGATTGTACAAAAGCTTATGATACTGTAAAAACTAACGGTTATTCTTTTTTTGCCTATTACCTTCATAAATCAATGGCTGCCGTGAATTCTGTTGAAGAACTGAAAATGAGAATTGTTGATGATCAGGTGGTCATTTTCGATATCATCGATGCGGGAAGTACAATCGCCAGGGCAGACGGAACTTTTGGTTTTTCTTACATCCCTTTTTCAGAAAGCTTTGACGTTTTCAATAAAGAATTACAAAAAGAAATTCAGGCTGTACAAAACTCCACAGGATTAAGATTAAGTACTGATACCGTCACCAAAGCTTTAATAAGACATTCTACTATTCCCTGGAATTCTTTCAGTGCATTGCTGCATCCTACGAATTTTGATAAGACGGAATCTATTCCGAAAATTACATTTGGAAAATACAGCATCCGTAACGGAAGGAAATATTTACCGGTTTCCATAGAAGCTCATCATGGTCTGGCAGACGGTCTTCATCTGGCAAAATACTTCGAAGAATTTCAAAAACAATTGGATTTATAACGAATAATTTTAATGTAATTAAATTATCTTTGCAGGTAATTAAAAGGTTTCTTTTTCTTTCTGACCGGAATTTAAATCCTCGATTTGATTCCGGAAATCAGGAAAGATACTTATCTCATTATTCTATAATTAATTTTGAATTTAAAACGTTAGTATGCAGGCGAGTTCTTCTCAGGGCATTTCCAGAACTGTGATATGGCTGATGGCTATTATTTCAGGGTTGGTAGTTGCCAACAACTATTATAATCAGCCACTATTGGCACTCATTTCAAATGATGTACATATTTCAGAAAGTGCTGCCAGCAAAATATCCGTACTGACCCAGATAGGATATGCACTGGGATTGCTTCTTATTGTTCCGTTGGGTGATAAATTTTTCCGTAAAAAACTGATTTTGATTGATCTTCTTTTGGTTTTCGGATCACTTTTATGGATGACCTTTGCTACTCAACTATGGATGCTGTATGCGGCGAGCTTACTGATCGGAATGACCTCTGTTATTCCGCAGCTTTTTGTTCCTATCGCAGCAGAACTTTCAACTGATGAAAAGAAGTCTTCCAATATAGGATTGGTAATGTCCGGATTACTTTTGGGTATTCTCTTATCCAGGTTTGTAGGGGGAATCCTGGGAGAAATTCTGGGTTGGAGGGCCGTTTTCGGTATTGCGGCAGGCTTGATGATACTCGTTTGGTTTGCAGTGTATAAAATGCTTCCTGAGCTCTCACCAAATTTTAAGGGGACATACAAAGATCTGATGCGTTCTGTATTTCATCTCGCAAGAACACAGCCTGTTTTACAACTGGCCTCTTTCCGGGGCGCAATGGCTTTTGGCTCTATGTGTGCTTTATTCACCACTTTGGTTTTTCATATGGAGAAACCGCCATTTAATGCCGGTTCATCTGTGGTAGGGAGTTTTGGTCTGGCAGGGGCAGTAGGTGCTTTAGCCGCAGCCAAAGTCGGGGCATTCCAAAAGTTCATGAATATAAACAGGATCATATTCTACTCACTACTAATCGTTTTAGGCAGCTGGGCTTTTACCTATTTTGCAGGATACACGTATTGGGGTTTGATTGTAGGAGTCATCCTTGTTGATCTCGGAGTACAATCCAGTCATATTATGAATCAAACCAGTTATTTTCTGATCAGAACCAATGCGGTCAACCGCCTGAATACGGTTTATATGGTCTGCTACTTTATCGGTGGATCATTAGGAACATGGCTGGCATCGGTTGCATGGCATTACGCACAGTGGGAAGGGGTGTGCTTCGTTGGGGCAAGCTTTGGTCTCTTAGCTTTAATCGCTCATTTGATCTTTAGCAGGAAAGTAAGTAAAACATTGTAATCCGCGTTTCTATTCGTGAAACAAAGTAGATTCAAGTTAAATGTAATAAATTTTGTTACATTAAAATTAAATGGTAACTTTGCAGAACATTACAACAAGAATTACAATGAAAATAGAAATATGGTCGGACGTTATGTGTCCGTTTTGTTATATAGGAAAAAATAATTTTGAACAGGCTCTTCAAAAATTGCCATTCAAAGATCAGGTAGAAGTAGAGTGGAAGAGCTTCCAGCTGGATCCTACCTTAAATACAGGTGAAACAAAGAATACACTTACCTACTTCAGAGAGAAAAAAGGCTTTCCTGAGACCCAGGCTACGCAAATGATCAGCCAGGTTACTCAAATGGGAAAAGGGGCTGGTATTGATTTCAATTTTGAAACTGCGCTTATAACCAATACGTTTCCTGCACATAAATTGTTGCAGTTATCTAAAAAATACAACAAGTCCAATGAAATGGAGGAAGCTCTGTTCATCGCCCATTTTATTGATGGCAAAGACGTGGGGGATGTTGATACATTGGCAGAAATTGCAGAATCACTGGGTATTGATGAAGAGGAGGCAAAGCATGCAGTAACTTCAGAGGAATTGACATCAGAAGTCAATGAAGACATCCAACAAGCCAGAAATAATGGAATTACCGGCGTTCCATTTTTTGTTTTAAATGGGAAGTATGCTGTTTCGGGCGCTCAACCTGTTGAAGTTTTTGAAAATGCACTCCAGCAAACGTATAAAGAAACGGTTTCTCCATTCACAGATCTTTCTAATGGAGAAAATGCCTGTGACCCCGATGGATGCAGCATTTAACTGATATAATATTCAGAAGACAATTAAATTACGTTATATAGAAAAACCTGAAGAGATTTTCTTCAGGTTTTTCTTTTGTATTTGTAATTTTATACCCTTATTTATTGTCAGATTATGGATATCCATTTTTACCAACCAAGAAATCCTGTTCTTAAAAAATATATCCAGGGATATTATTTTATGGATAAAGATGAATCTGCTTCGTCTATCAGATATCTGACATTTCCAAACAATTTTTTCATTGTTTCAGCCTGTCAGGATGCCGAGATCAGATCGGATGAAGGCAGTATGGAAATTTATCATTCTCCCATAAAAAATATAGTGATTGATTTGGTCTCCCGATGCACAGGATCTACGGAAATCTTTTATGAGAAACCCATTAATGAAATTACCATCTACTTTAAACCTTTGGGGATCTATCATTTTTTTAATGCTGACAACTGCTTAATTCTAAAAGATAAAATTTTATCTTCGGACTTTCGTGAGGCTATGGATAAGATACTGAATGAACACGGGAAGGAAATACAAATAAAAGCCCTGGAAGATTACCTGCTCTCTAAATTCATTGATAAGCATCTGACTGGAGCCGAAAATATCATCAAAGACCTTGAGAATGATATCAGTATCCTTGACATTGCGGAAAAGAATGGCATTACAAGACAATACGTTAATAAAATTACCAAACGGTTTGTAGCAAAACCAGCCTCCGAATACCGTAAAATAAACCGGTTTCGAAATTCCCTGCTGCAAAACAAACACGTAAAAAATCTTACGGAATTGTCCTATGAAAATCTTTTTTACGACCAGTCTCATTTTATCAAAGATTTTAAGGAACTTACTCAAATAACTCCAAAAACATTCTTCAAAAAAGTTAATACAGAACAAAATAATATCTGGTTATTTATTTAATCTGTTTCCTTTTTTACAATTCTCAATTTTTCCTGCCCCGTACTTTTGTCATGAACTTAAATTATATCTCATGAAGAAAACACTTGTCCTCATATCATTATTATATTCTTTAGCATTCTGCTGCCAGAAAACAAACAACCCTGTTGTGAAAGATATTCTGGAAAAGGTCAAAGATCACTATACAGATAAAGATCTTTATAAAAAGCTTGAAACAGAATTTCAACCGGAAGACTGGGATACACTGACCGGAAAAGAACTGGCTCAGAAGCTTACTGAAAAATTGAGGACTGTGTCCGGTGATCAGCATTTTTTCATTAAATACAAGGACGGTCTAACATCTGAAAATAAGAAAAATGCAAAGGAAACCGCTACTGAAAATAATTTCCTTAATAGCCTTGAAAATTTCGGATTCGAAAATGTAAAAAGATTGGAAGGGAACATTGGTTATATTAATTTCAAAGGGTTTGCAGAATCCCGTTCAAGTGCAAAAACACTTGCATCAGTAATGGATTTTGTTGCGAATACCAACTCTTTGATTATTGATCTTCGTGAAAACAGAGGAGGTGATAATGGAATGCTTATCTTATTTTGCAGTTATTTTTTCAAAGAAAAAACCAATCTGTATTCTACCTATTTCAGAGACAAAGAAAAAACGGTTCAAAATACTACCCGAACAAAAGTTTTAGGAAAAAAATACCTTGATAAAAATGTCTATATCCTTACGAGCAGGTCTTCTTTTTCTGCTGCGGAAGGATTAGCCTACTTTCTTAAAAACTATAAACTCGCCAAAATCATTGGAGAAAATACCGGAGGGGCGGCAAATCCTGTAGACGAATTTATTATTGCAGATCAATACCTCACCGTTATTCCGGTTGGAAAAATTACAGCCACAATAAGCCATGGAAACTGGGAACACACGGGTGTTTCCCCAGATATAAAAACCACATCGGAAAATGCTTTCAAAACAGCATATATTCTGGCTTTAAAAGAGATCATGAACAGTAAAATACAAACAGAATTGAATAGGAATGAGCTGGAAAATCTTATTGAGAAATTAGAAAATGAGAAAAGCAAGATGGCAGTTTTCTAAGCTTATATTTTCCAAATTGTAATACATTATAAAAAATCCTTTCTGCACAAACGCTCAGAAAGGATTTTATAGTAAAATTTAAATCTTTAAATGATTAGAAGTCTTTGAAGTTTTTACCCAAATGTTCTTCTATTACAAAGAATGGATCTTCTTTAAGGGTATGTCCCCTCATATCTATAAGACTTACTTTACTCATCATACGAAGCATGATCCTTCTTTCACAGGTATGTTCAACACCATTAATATTTTTTATTCCCGCGCGGAAAGCAGATCTTCCGTGGGCACATAAATGGTTATTAACGACGATAACATCTCCTGCCTGAGGAGTAAAATCTGAATAAATCAGATGTTTTGCTTCCTGCCAGAATTTGCTGAGCGCATGATGGGCAATATCTGTTTGCTTAATATCCGGATTAAACAATTGCTCTGCGGCATCAAATCTCATAAACGGCAGTTCCTTATTTCCGTATAAAATAGCATCTAAAGTATCGATTTCCTCTGCCTCGGTTTTTAGATTCGCATCCTTAGGAATTTTAAAGATCGGATCAAATAAAGGTTTGTAATCTTCGTGAATAGATTCATGGGAACGGATAGAGTAAAGGGTAGAAGGTACCTGCTCTTCATTACGGATATACATAAAGCTTAAAAAGTCTGCCTGATGTTTAAGAAAAGCATCTTCCGTATGGACATACAGATCTGTAGCTGATCCTGATCCCGTCTGAGTATCCCGCATTTTTTCATCCGGAATGATCGCATGGATCAGCCCGCCTCCCTTACGCTGTGAATAATACTGTACCGGTTTCGATGGAAGAGCACCATGCAACAAAGCACAGGCAAATCCGTATTGATTGAATTTTGAGTAATCCGCCGATTGCCAGTTGGGTGGAGTCTTTCCTATTTTTTCCTGGTCAATGTCAAAAAGGCCCTGGAAAATCAATGCACCATACTGCTCTCTGGAAAAATCGCTGGCAAATGACGCCAGAACCTTTAATAATCTTTCCGGTAAAAAATAAGAGGCCAGTTGATGAACCTGCATGACAAACTCTCTGTTTTCAAAAGTTCCATATTTTCTTTCGAGATGATCTACCGCGTCTTTGATCATCCTGCGCTCGCTATCTGTAATCTGAATGGCTACAGGAAGTACTCTTTCCATAGTCAAACTGCTTTCTTCAAGAATTTTTAGAGAATTCATTAAAAAAAATTTTGTGTTAGGATTAAATTATTATATTTGTTTTTAATTATTCTAAATAACAATTGCGTTGTCAAATTTATGAATTTTTAATTAAGTACCAAATAAAAAATGCAAAAAAATAAAACTTAACGTATTGATTACGAGATATATAAACTATGTCCAAATAAAAATAAGTCAACACCATTTTTTTTAATCAACGTTATAAATAAATATATGAACAACGAAATTTTGCCTCACGAAGGAGTGATAAACGACACTTTGAATCACTTTTCGGGGAAATTTGAAAACATTTTTCATCAGGATAATTATGATCACTATCGTTCCGCTATCAATGACACTTTAGACCTGGTCGGAACATTTCTTCATAGAAACGACAAACCATTTAGCGGAATAGAAGCTAAAACAATGAAACAAAAGGTTCAGCACATTGACCTGAACCAAAAACTCTCTTCTTATGAAGAGCTCCTGAATGAGGTGGATGACATCTACGTAAAGCATGCCACAGCCTTTCACCTTCCTCAATATGTAGCCCATCTCAATTGCCCTATTGTAATTCCAGCATTAGCCGGAGAAATCCTTGTGAGCGCTATCAACTCTTCACAGGATACTTATGATCAGAGTGCCGGCGGCACTTTTATGGAAAGAAAACTGATTGACTGGACAGCAGAAAGATTAGGGTATTCTTCTGAAAGTGATGGTGTATTTACCGCAGGAGGTTCACAAAGTAATCTGATGGGATTGGTGATGATGCGGGATGTCTTCTCTCAAAAAAACTTACATCACAACATCAAACAAGACGGCTTACCGCCTGAAGCCGGCCGTTTTAGAATTTTTATTTCCGATAAAGCGCATTTCAGCAATTCAAAGAATGCATCTATTATGGGGTTAGGGGAAAAATCCATAATAAAAGTTCCCACTGACCATGAATTCCGGATGGATATTACATTGCTTCAGAAATACATGAAGCGTGAGATCGAATTAGGAAATATTCCTATCGGGATCATAGCAACCGCCGGAACAACAGATTTTGGCAATGTAGACCCACTGGAGGATATTGCGAATATCGCGGCTCAACATAATATCTGGATGCACGTAGATGCAGCATATGGTTGTGCCTTACTTTTAAGCGCGAAATACCGTCATCTTTTAAACGGCATTGAAAAAGCAGATTCTGTAACAATAGATTATCATAAATCATTCTTCCAGCCGATCAGCAGTAGTGCTTTCATTGTTAAAAACAAGAGAGAACTTCGAATCCTTAAACATCATGCCGATTATCTGAATCCTGCAGAAATGGATGAGGAAGAGATTCCTGCACAGATCAATAAGTCTATTATACAAAGTACCCGTAGATTTGACGCTTTAAAACTTTGGTTTACCTTAAGAATGATGGGGCAGGAACAATTGGCTGAATATACCGACAGGGTGATTGATCTTACTAAAGATGCAGCAGCAATGATTACTGAAGACCAGGAATTTGAATTGCTATCGCATACTGACCTTAGTGTATTGGTATTCCGTTATCTGAGAGACGATATTGAAGATCTGAATACACTGAACTTACATATAAAAATGAAATTGTTCTACAGTGGAGAGATCCTGGTAGCAAGTACCAAGGTTGATGGTAATTTCTATCTGAAATTTACTTTCCTGAATCCTATTACTACTACTGAAGATATTCATCAAATATTAAACACAATAAAAAAGCATGGAGAAAATTTTGGAACAACAAACTAATGTTGCAGAAAAAGCGCTTACCATTACAAGCAGAATCTTATTGAATGGTATGTTGCGGGAACTGGGGAACGGAAGATTTTATGAAGGAGTTCCAAAATATGATACCCTTACTGCCCGGGCACTTCAAAACAGCAATTACCCGCTATACATAAGATTTGAATTAAAAAAGAGCGATCTGTTTTTATTCGCCCCTGTTGCTTATCGTTCCGAAAGTTCATTTCACGATTATGCAATGCCTTTATGGGCCGTTGATCATAAAAATGAAAGCATTTTTGAGGTGGATATCGACCAGCTGACAGCTTTGGTTTATAAAGAGCTTTCTGAGCAATTCAGTGAACAAGGGTTGGAATTGTTTACCAAAAGAATCCAAAGCAGCTTCAGAAACCTGGAACTGATCATGAATGCTGGTGCTCAGGAGAATGATCCTGTGTCTTACTCCTTTCTGGAATCTGAGCAGAGGCTTCCGGCAGGGCATAATCTTCATCCCTTTACCAAAGCAAGGATGGGATTTTCAAAAGAAGAACAGCTTTTATATGGTCCTGAATTCAATAAAGAGATACAGCTTGAGTATTTTTTAGTGCATAAAAACAATGTTGTAGAAAACTCTGTTTTAGAGATCTCCTACAATGAATTTCTGAAAAGCATCGTTTCTCTGCCTTCGGACTTTGGAAAAAATGATCTTAAAGAAGGAGAAAGCCTGTCCGACTTCTACATTGTTCCATGTCATCCCTGGGAAGCCAGTTATCTTTTATCGATAAAAGAAGGCTCGGAAATGATAGAAAACAGGACATTAATTCACATCGGAGCCCTGGGAGAAGGATTTTATTCAACATCTTCTATAAGAAGCATGTACAGCCCTCATATTCCATGGATGCCAAAGTTTTCCCTGAATGTTCTTTTAACCGGTTCGATCAGGATCAACACTGAAAAAGATTTAAAAAGAGGCTATGCTTCAGCATTATGGCGTAAGCACGCAGCTTCAGCATTTGAAAAGGATTTTAATCAGTTCAAACTTCTTTTAGAACCTGTAACATTGGGAGTCTACCACAATGATAAAAACATTGATAGTCTTAATTTATTAGTTCGCGAGAATCCGTTTTTACCTGAAGATAAAATACTTTTACTCGCCAGGTTATGCCAGGATGAACCTGCTGACGGAAAGACCTTTATACAGAAATTTTTCTCGGATGTTTCAGATGTCCTGGGAATGGGTCTTGAAAAATCCATAACCACATGGTTCGAAAAGTATATTAAACTATTAATCGCTCCATTAAACCACTTATACAGCCAATATGGAATGGCTCCTGAAGCTCATCAGCAGAACCTGTTGATTCAGCTGGATGATCAATTGCTTCCTCAAACACTTTTTGTAAGAGATGCACAGGGTTATCTCCTCAGAGAAAGTTCGAGAGACCAGTATACCGGGCTGGCTAAAGAATATCCGGAGATTGAGGATCTCTTTATCAAAGATGAGCGTCTTTTAGATATCATTTCTTATCATGTACTGGTGAGCAATTTTTCAGCACTTATCGCCTCATTAGGAAAAACAGGGTGGGTAAGTGAACGAACGCTGATTGATATATTATACCGGGAGTTTGATGCCGTTCACCATGAGATGCCTTCAGCGTTTACCAACTATGCCCTTCAAAACAGGTATTGGGGAACCAAAACAAACTTTAAGGCAGTAGCCAATGAGATTGATGGAATTACCAGTGCCGGGGCTATTTCTTATGCCAGGGTTCCCAACCTTCTTTACAAATATTTCTTCTCGGATCAGCTGATCAATCCAAAAGGAAACGATGTGTTCTTCAGGCGTTATTTTCAGAAAGAAGATGTTACAATCAGTATGCGTCCTATTAACCTTGATGAAGATCTTGAAATGCTTCATGAATGGTTCAATCGTGAGCATGCTGTAAAAATATGGCAGATGAACTGGCCGATTGACGAGCTGGAAACCTATTACCGACTGATGTTACCGGGTGACGAAGCCCACAGCTATATTATTTCGAGTAATGATGAACCTTCCTGCAATATTGAAGTTTACTGGCCATGCCGGGATATTGTGGGAGATTATTATGATGTAATGCCTACAGACTATGGGACGCATCAGTTTATAGCTCCGACAGATCCTAAAAAGAAATATGTTTCTCCTTCCACACAATCTATGGTAGATTACGTTTTTGCCCAACCGGAAGTTGGAAAAATGGTAGGAGAAGGCTCTGTAGATTCTTTTGCATCCATGATGAATAAGGCACATGTAGGCTTCAAAATAGAAAAAATCATTGAAATGCCACACAAAAAAGCCAATCTGAACTTCTGCTACAGGGAATGGTATTGGGAAAAATTCCCACAAAACAAAGATGTACAAATCACCGCAAAAATCGCTGAACATGACTAATGAAACCATATATAATGTAATAGGAATAGGTATCGGGCCTTTTAATTTAGGGCTAGCTGCTTTATCCAATCCTATATCTGAACTAAAAACACTTTTTCTTGATCAAAGGGATGGCTTCGACTGGCATCCGGGATTAATGATAGACCACGTAACCCTTCAGACACCGTTTTTGTGTGACTGTGTTTCGATGGCGGATCCTACCAATCCCTTAAGCCTTCTTAATTATCTTAAAGAAACCAACAGGTTATATAAATTCTTTATCAGGGAAGATTTCTTCATTCCCCGAAAAGAATATAACCGCTATTGTCAATGGGTAGTCAGCCAATTGCCACAATGCCGTTTTTCCACACAGGTTGTCGATATTATTTATGAAGACGGACTTTATCTGATTACCACGCTTCACACCAAAACCAAGGAGGCGGTAGTTTTTAAAGCGGAAAGACTCATCCTTGGTACCGGGACACAGCCCCATATTCCTTCATTTATTCCCAAAGAAGATTCCAGGATCCTTCATACAAGTTCTTATTTGTACAGAAAAGAGGAGCTTTTAGCTAAAGGCCGTAAAATAGCGGTAATTGGTTCAGGGCAAAGTGCTGCGGAAGTCTTTTACGATCTTCTTCAAAGCCGCAATGAAAATACGGAATTAGGATGGTATTCCCGACCTGACCGGTTTTTCCCGATGGAATATTCAAAGCTTACCTTAGAGCTTACTTCCCCTGATTACGTAGATTATTTTTACAGCAGAAACGAAGCTGCCCGCAAAGCTATCTTAAGCAAGCAACAGGCACAGTTTAAAGGGATCAATTATGACCTGATCAACCAGATCTATGATTTTATCTATGATCTTAATATTGATAATGCCAATCCAAAGCTTACGATCATTCCCAACAGCCAGCTGGATCGGGTAGATAACAGCAATACCGAACGTCTTACCCTTGAATTTACACAATTGGAACAGGATATCCCTTATGAACAGGAAGCTGATTATCTCGTAATTGGAACAGGATACCGTTATCATGAACCTTCATTCTTAAAAAATATTGAATCAAGAATTAAAAGGGATTCCAACGGGTTATTTGCCGTGAACAGGAATTACTCAATAGATCATAACGGAGGTGAAATCTATGTGCTTCATGCAGAAGTCCATACCCATAGCTATATTTCTACCGACCTTGGAATGGCGGCTTACCGTAATTCTTATATCATCAATGATATTCTGGGAAGGGAGCATTATAAAATAGAAAAGAAAATAACTTTCCAGGATTTTGACGTTGAAAAACACGCAATGCCAACCGCCAAAATATAATGAATAATGAGTAACGATAATACGATAATTAACCAGAAACACTGGCTACAGGCTAACAGGGACCTTATGACCAAAACAATCGCCGAATTAATGCATGAGGAGCGATTAAAGCCTGTCGCTGTATCTCAAGATGAAGAAGGATATACCATCTTCAGCCTTGAGACAGGATTTGAAAACATAGAATATAGCTTCAGGGGACAGGAAAGAATGATGGATTTTTGGCATATTGATAAAGCCAGTATTACAAAAACAGAGAATGGCGAAAAAACCGACATCCTTAATATCCCTCAATTTTTCCTTGAAATGCAGGCGGTTTTTGATCTTGATTCCAATACATTAGCAAAATACACAGAAGAATTACTGCATACTTTATATTGTGATTCCCTGATCTTGTCCAGAGGGATTATGACTTCAAAGGATCTGGCATCCAGTAATTACCAGACAGTAGAGCACCAGATGACAGGTCACCCATGGGTTATCGTCAATAAAAGCAGATTAGGCTTTTCACCTACTGACCTTGAAACCTTTGCCCCGGAAGCGGATAAGAGCTTAAAAGTCCTTTGGTTTGCCGCTCATAAGAGCAGATCATCTTTTCATTCTTTAGGACATATCGATCAGGAAGAATTTTACCGCTCTGAAATCGGGGATGAATTATATCAGAATTTTCAACAAAAACTGATCAACAAAGGAAAATCAGTTCAGGATTATCATTTCATCCCGGTACATCCCTGGCAATGGGAACATAAGTTAAAGATCCATTTTGCGGGAGATCTTGTTTCCGGAATACTAATTCCTCTGGGAGAAGGGAATGACGTTTACAGCCCGCAACAGAGCATCCGTACTTTATTCAATGCAGATCATCCTGAGAAGAGATACTTAAAAACGGCTGTCTCCATTCTGAGTACCGGAAACATCAGAGGACTTTCCCCTAAACAGATGAAAATAGCACCCTCCATTACAGATTGGGTAAAAGGACTGATCAAAGGGGATGCTTATCTGGAAAATAAAGGAACCATATTTCTCGGTGAAGAAGCTTCAATTGCTTACCACCATCCGCAATACGGTGCTATTACAGGCGTTCCATATCAATATAATGAGTTCCTGGGAGCATTATGGCGTGAAAGTGCCGGATCTTATTTAAAGGAAGACGAAGAAATGTTTACCATGGCTTCATTGCTCTATGTGGATCAAAACGGAGTTCCCCTGGTACAAGCTTTTGCTGAAAAAGCAGGAATTAGTGTAAGACAATGGATCACAGAATATCTCGACGCTTATCTTACTCCTCTTCTTCATATCTATTACACCCATTCTCTTTGCGTAACACCTCACGGAGAAAACATTATGGTGGTATTGAGAAAAGGGCTTCCACAAAGAATTGTTATTAAAGATTTTGTAGATGACATTGTTTTAACGACAGAAGCCAGAGAAAAATTACCGGATCATCTGGCAGACGGACTGATTCAGTCCTCAAACAAGGAAAATGTTCCATTATCCATTCTTCTTGGGGTTTTTGATGCCTTTTTCAGATATTTATCAAACGTTCTTCATACCTATTCGGATCTTAAAGAAGAAGAGTTCTGGACACTTGTTCATGAATGCATAGAGCATTACAAAAATCAAAACCCTGATTTAAAGGACCGCTATGCAAAATATGATCTGTATGTTCCGTCATTCAAAAGATTCTATATCAACAGTGTACGCTTGAAAAATAACGGTTACAGTGAAAACAAAGCATTTGCTATTCCAAAGAAAGATGGTGCTTTACCCAACCCATTGTACCAGATAGCCAATAAAAATTCTGTCGTGGCACTATGAAAAAGTTCCTGCATCTTGTAAAAGACGGTTCTGTATTTGCGTACGGAGCATTAGCCGGGAGAAAAACCGAGCTTACCAGCGGAAGCATCAACCGTTCAATCTTCAGTTTAGCCATTCCTATGGTGATGGAGCTTGTTATGGAATCTGTTTTCGTGAGTATCAATCTTTTAATTATTGCGAAGCTTGGAGATAAGGTCCTCGGACTTGTTGGTATTACAGATAACTACATCAATTTTGCCAACGCGATTGCCATCGGTCTTGGGATAGCGGCTGCTACATTAACGGCCAGGAGAGCAGGTGAAAAAGACAAGGAAGGAATGGAACAAACGGCACAGTATATCATACTGCTTGCGTTTGGATTTGCCCTCTTGGTTGGGGGACTGTCATTTATTTTCGCATCCGATATCATCGGCTTTCTCGGGATTAAACCCGATAGTATTGATCATGGAGTCCTTTTTTCCCAACTGGTATTTTTAAGTATCGGATTGGTTATTCTGAGGCTTTCCATTAACGGGCTTTTCAGAGGGGCCGGGGATGCATCCCTTGCCATGAAATCCCTTTGGCTTTGCCATATATCGAGTATGGTATTCGCGGTCATCTTTGTTTTCGGACTTGGTTTTATTCCTGCTTACGGATTAATGGGATTAGCTTATGCTACTGTTTTATCCCGTCTGCTCGCGGTAATATACCAGTTTTTTATCCTCCTTACAGGAAAAACCAGTATCAAGATCGGTACGAAGTTTCACTTCGACCTTTCCTTAACAAAGAAAATCCTCAAAATTACCTTTGGCGGACTGGTTCAGTATATTATTCCTGCCTCCAGCTGGCTGATTATGGTGAAGATTATTGCAACCTTTGGAACCACCGCACTTGCAGGTTACATTATTGCCCAAAGGATAGCTTCTGTGGCAACCATGCCTGCCTGGGGAATAGGAAATGCTGCGGGAGTTCTTACGGGCCAGAATCTGGGAGCAGGAAATCCGGATCGTGCGGAAAAAACCGTATGGAGGGCAGGAGGAATTAATATGACATATCTCGTGGCTGTTGCTTTATTCTGGCAACTGGCAGCGGAATATGTTGTTACCTTTTTTACTTCGGAAGCCCAGGTCGCTCATTATGCAGTCCAGTATATCCACGTGGTTTCAATGGCTTATTTGTTATTAGGCTTTACAATGGTGATCAGCCGCGCACTTAATGCTGCCGGAAATATCATGCAGGTAACCCTGCTGTATATGATCATGTTTTATGTTATTCAGCTTCCTTTGGCTTATCTCCTTGGAGTAAGGCTTCAATGGGAACTGAAAGGAATATTTACAGCTATCGTTTCTTCGGAAATTGTACTGGCTGTGCTTTTCCTTATGATCTTCAGAAATGGTAAATGGAAAACTATAAAAATTTAAAATGCACACAACAGACGAATTTTATGAAATTATTGCATCAGCAATTGCAGTAAAAAAAGAAATGATTGATGAAAACCTTACCTACCAGGAAATCCCGGAATGGGATTCTATGTCCCATCTTCTTATAGTAGAAGCATTGGAACAGTTCTACCAAATAAAGTTTGATTTTAATGATATTCTTGAAATGGGAACTGTAGGAAAGATCCGCGACAAAATGAAAAAATACGATGTACTCGTAGAAAACTAAGTATATGAAAATTTTAGAAAATGTAATTGCCAACAGAAGCCTCTCTTTTATAGAGGCTTCCAGTGGCAAAAGTGTTCCGGTAGGAACATTGTACCGGTCATTAGGCCTGAATCCTGTAGAAAAAGGATTGATTTTTTTATACAATGACAATCAGCTGTCCAGTATTGAAGTTTTACTGAACTTCTATGGTACGGCTCATGCCATTGCAATTCTTGGACAAAAGCTTCACCCGGACTTCAAAGAACGCCTGGAAGCAGAATACCGTCCGAAATACATCTTTGATCCGTCACGGGAAGAGCTTCAGGGATATTCATCCAGAGAATTCTCAGAAACCATTAAAATCTTTGTTAGGGAAGATTATAAACCGGAAGTTTCCATTCATCCGGATATTAAGATTCTTTTAAGCACCTCGGGAACAACAGGAGTTCCTAAGCTGGTTAAGCTTTCAGATGAGAGTCTTTATAAAAATGCGGTGAGTATTCTGCAATATATGCCTATCCTGGAATCGGATGTAGTTCCGTTAAATGTCCCGATTAATTTCGTGTATGGTTTTTCGATTTTCACTACCAATTGTATGCGGGCAGGGAAAATAGTATGCACGGATAAAGATATTATGCAAAAGGCATTCTGGGATGAAATGGAAGAGTACGGATACAGTACACTGGGTGGCGTTCCATACCTTTATGAAAATCTGAACCGAATAGGCTTCTTCAGAAAAGGCAGTAAAAGCCTACGATACATGACCCATACAGGAGGGGTGATCAACGGAGAACTTCGAAAAACGATCTTCAATTACTGTCATGAATTTGAAAAACAATTCTTTGCCCAATATGGACAGACAGAAGCCGGAGGAAGAATGGCTTACCTCAGTACCGATGGGCTTCTTGAAGAAGAAACGTCTATTGGTAGCCCGGTACACGGCGCAAGCTTTGAGATCGATCCGGAAACAGATGAACTTCTTTTCTTCCATGAAAGTATATGTGGAGGATATGCCAATACTCTCCATGATCTTGCAACTTATGAGCAACCCAAAGTGCTTCGTACAGGAGACACCGCCAGGAGAGGACAAAATGGACTGTATTATATTACAGGAAGAATAAAACGCATCATGAAGCTATTCGGAATTCGTCTCAACCTGGATGAGGTTGAATTTATTCTTAAAAATGAACTGGAGGGAAACACATTTGTATGCCTTAATTCCAATGACAAAAAGATCATTGTATTATATGACAACAATGAAATTGATCCTCAGATTATCACTGAAACCATAAAGAATAAATTACGTATCAATCCTCAATATGTACGCACGGAACATATAGAGACATTTCCACTATCCCAAAACGGCAAAATAAATTATCCCCTGTTACAAAACCTTCAGCATGAAAACATTTAGAACCCTTATATTACTTTTACTTCTTGTCAGCTTTCCCGTAATTGTCTCTGCACAACAGAGCGAACGTGTCAACGGCAAGATCATGCTGTCTGATAAAGCACCGGTAAAAAACGCGCTTTTAAGACTAGTAAATACGCCTTATCAGGCAAAAACCAATAATTCAGGAGAATATTATTTTGACAACGTGCCGCCTGGGGAGTATACTCTTCAGGTGGTTTTAAATGATATCGAACTCACACGTGAAACCATTCGTATTGAGAAAGATGTCTATGAAATCCCGGTTATTTATACCGCGGTGGAGAACAATGTTATTGAAGGAATTACCGTATATGCCGTAAGCAGAAATAAATTTCTCGATAAGGACAGTACTTCAATTGCTAAAATGCCGTTGAAAAACCTGGAAAATCCACAGATGTACACCAGCATCAATCAGCAGATCCTTAAAGAACAGCTTGTTTATGATGTTTCAGATGCTTTGAAAAATGTTCCTGGAGTTGTGAAAATGCAGGGAAGCGCCGGAAGAGCAGGAGACGGAAGTTTCTACTATAACTTAAGAGGTTTTCCAACAAGAGTTTCTATGGTAGACGGTGTCCCGGCAACCACCAACTCTGAAATCGATCCTTCAGATATTGAACGTATTGATGTAATCAAAGGACCTTCCGGAACATTATACGGTGGAGCGGTAACATCATTTGGCGGACTGATCAATGTTGTAACCAAAAAACCAAAAGATTATTTCGGGGGAGAAGTTTCCTATTTATTGGGAAGTTATAACCTGAATCGTGTTACAGCTGATGTTTATGGTCCGATCACCGATTCCAGAAAAACTTTATTCCGATTAAATGCAGCATATCAGTATCAGAACGGATTCAGGGATTCTGAGTTCAGAAAGTCTATGTTTGTTGCTCCTACACTGAGTTATCAGGTTAATGACAGATTAAAGTTCAATCTTGGAGCGCAGATTTATACCTACGAAGGAACGAATACGCCGATTATTTTCCTTGCCAGAACACGCCCGTTTGAAGCACATACTCCCCAGGAGCTTGGATTTGACTGGAAAAGATCATATTCCAACAATGATATGAGTTTAAAAGCTCCGTCTATCAATGTAAAAGCTGAGGTTAATTATAAAATTTCCGACAACTGGAGTTCGCAAACTTTGATTTCGAGAAACTACAGAAAAACAGAGGGATTATACCAGTATCAATTTATCCGATCACCTAAAAGAGACGATATGCTGGAGCGTAACGTACAATGGCAGAATTCCGAAGGAGCTTCCACAAGTATCCAGCAGAATTTTAACGGACAATTTAAAATTGGGAAAATTAAAAATAAACTCCTGATCGGATTGGACTATTTAAATCAGTCACTGAACAATAATAATTCTCCAATCGTTAAGTATGATACGATCAACGGAAGGGATCTTACGGGTAAATACGGTGCAATATCAAAAGATCTGGCTCTTCAGAAAATACAGATTTTCACACAAAATGCTATTACTAAAACAGGAAAATCGCCATTGGAAAGAAATACAATTTCAAGTAATATGTATGGGGCTTATATTTCTGATGCCGTTTATATTACCGATCGTTTAATTACATTGCTAAGTTTACGTTTTGATCATTATGAAAGTAAAGGTCAACTTGACCTTAATACCAATATGAATACAGGTGCATTCAATCAAAATGCCTGGTCACCGAAACTGGGTATTGTTTACCAGGTATTTAAAGATCGCCTGTCTGCATACGCCAACTATATGAATGGTTTTAGCTATGTAGCTCCGAGCTCTCAGCCGCTTCCTGATTATAGCGGAGATTTTAAACCTCAAAGATCTAATCAATGGGAAGCTGGAATTAAAGGAAATTTGTGGAGAAACAAGGTGAATTTCACGATCGGATATTACAATATCCTTGTCGACAATATGCTAAGGGCAGACGTTGTGATTCGAGATGGAAAAGGGTATAATGTAACCATTCAGGATGGAGAACAAAGAAGTAAAGGAATTGAAATTGAAACCATTTTAAACCCTATCCATGGTTTAAATATTATGGCAGGATATTCATACAATGACAGTAAATTTGTAAGATCCGCGGCCAATGTGGAAGGCCGCCGTCCTTCATCTTCCGGTCCTGCAAATGTATTCAATTCATGGATCAGTTATATACTCCCAATCAACGGACTACAGGGATTAGGTATAGGTTTCGGACTTAATCGTGTAGGTAAACAAATAACAGTGGATAATGCAACTACAGGACAATTTATATTTCCTGCCTATACATTGATCAATGCTTCTGTCTCTCTTGAAAAAGAAAGATACAGACTAGGATTTAAAATGAATAATTTAGGGAATGCCCAATATTTTGCAGGGCAAGGTGTTGTAGTAGCCCAAATGCCTCGTAATTTTGTTGCTGAGGTTAGCCTTAAGTTTTAATAATGAATTCTAAATTGAGAAAAATCACATATCAATTACATCTATGGCTCGGACTAATGTCCGGGCTTATAGTTGTAATAATGGCAGTTACCGGTTGCATTCTGGCATTTGAAAAAGAATTAAAACATACGTTCTATCCTGAAAAATATTTTGTCAGATCAGTTAAAAATGAAAAGCTCCCGTTTTCGGAACTAAAATTGAAAGCTAAACAGGCATTACCTGACAGCTTAAAACTTAGCAGGGTAGAAATATCTTCCGATCCTTACCGCAGTTATGCATTCCGTTCCCTGAAAATGAATGACGAAGCATGGACATATTGGGGAACTTATATTTATTATTACAGGGTTTATATAGATCCTTATACCGGAAAAGTCCTTGCAGTTGAGAACGCTAAAACCGACTTTTTTGAAATTGTGATGGATCTCCACAGAAGATTATTGCTTGGAGAAAAGATAGGAAAGACCATTACGGGATATTCCACACTGATTTTAGCGATCATGCTTTTTTCCGGCTTAGTGATCTGGTATCCCCGTAAAATGAATAAAAATGCATTGAAAGGCATGTTTTTTATTAAAACATCAGCTAACTGGAAAAGAATTAATTATGACAGTCACAATGTTCTGGGTTTTTATGCTGTGATCCCTCTGCTTCTGATATGCTATTCCGCAGTGATATGGAATTTTGAAAATATTGATCAATGGGTAAAGAAAACTTTAAACGGAAAGGCCCACACTGAACAAAAAGCTAAAAGTACAGTACCCGCCACCGGGTTCTCCAATCAAAAAATGATACTGGATATCGTAGGGAATAAAGTGGAAAAAAGTCTGGCAGGTAAAAATTCAGCATTGATCAGTTTTCCCAAAAAAGAAGAGGGAACGTACTATGCAGAGATAACATATGGTGATAAACAATACCAGAATGAGCAATTCAATTTTGATCAATATACCGGGGAAACTTTAAAACATCAATTGTATAATGACAAAAATATCGGGAACGGTACCGCTCTAAGAGGAAGAAATTACGATCTGCATACAGGAAGTATTCTGGGTACGGCAGGCAGAATTTTATATCTCATTGCTGGTTTAATTACTGCATCACTTCCCATTACAGGATTTATGATTTATCTAAACAGGAAAAAAAAGAAACCAACAAAAAGGAGTCATGCAAAAATTCATAAGCGAAGACATTCCTTTTTTCAAAATAGCCACTAAAAAGAGTAATAAAAATAGTACTCATTTTTATGGGCTTAAAAAATTATGAAATCAGTCTCTTTACATTTTCAGATAAAATTCTGATACTTTGTTCCATTTCTTCGAAAGTTAAGTTTCCAAATCCCAGCCTCATTGCCGTAAGATTTTTGTTTTGATACAATAATGTTTTAGGAATGAATAGGTTATTTTGAGCGCAATTCCTGCTGAGCTGCATAAGGTTCAGGGGCACATTCCACTCAATCCAGATCGCTAAGCCGCCTGATGGTTTTTGGAACCGTATATATTCCCCGAGATATTCTTCCAGTAAAAGAGCGAACTGGTCCCTTCTTTCCTGATAAATCTTGACCGATTTCTTAAGATAACGATGAATCTCTCCTTCAGCAATCATTTCACCCAATACCTGCTCCATAAGAATATCACCCTGACGGTCAATAATTCCCAAATATTTCCGCAATTCAGTCATCAGGTTTTCCGGAGCCACAATAAATCCTGTCCGGAATCCCGGGGCCAGTGATTTTCCGAAAGAACCGGTGTAAACAACCATTCCGTTTGTATCTGCACTTGCTAAAGGAAGGATAGGACTCTTATCATAATGGAAGTCATAATCGTAATCATCCTCCAGGATCACAAATCCAAATTCGTTCGCCAGGTTCAGCAGCTCTAGTCTTCTTTGAGCACTTAACGTTACCGTGGTAGGATAGTGGTGGTGAGGAGTGAGATATAACATCCGTATCTTTTGCTTTTTACAGGCCTCCCTTACATATTCCACCATAATTCCTTCTTCATCGATAGGAACAGGAACAATATGAACCCTGGCTTTCTCCAGTATCATATTAACCGAAAAATAGCTCAGTGCGCCTACCAATACAGTGTCGCCTTCTGATAAAAGTACTTCCGAGACAATATAGATGCTCATTTCCGTACTTCTTGTAATAAGCAGATTTTTTTTGGAAATAGGAAGCCCTCTTGATAGATTCAGGTAATGAGAAAGGTTCTTTTTAAAGAATTCACTTCCGTCATGATTATAATGGCCAAGCATTTTATGATGTGCTTTACGCTTGAGAATAGCACTGTAAATCTTGGAATGCTGGTCAATCTGTGTTAACCTGATATCCGGTACCCCATCATTCAACAGATATTCACATGCAGAATGCTCAAATGGGTTATCCAGGATATTGGACGTTTTAAAAGAAAAGCCTGTTGTTTTCGGATAATGTTCAAGGTCATTGGTTTCAAAATTTTTAACCTTTGTAGGCTCATCCTTATTTTTCCCGATAACAAATGTCCCCTTATTCGGGATGCTGTCTACCCAGCCCTGAGCAAACAGCTCATCATATACGGCAACAATTGTATTACGATGTACTTCAAGGGTTTGACTTAAAGCCCTGGTTCCCGGAAGTTTGGTCCCAAAAGGAAGGTAACCACGCTGAATCGCATTGATCAGCTGATTGGCAATCTGCATATATATTGAAGCGTCTGAACTTCTGTTAATTTTGACAAAACTCTGATAAGGAATTTCAACCGGACTATCCATAATATTAAAACTGGCACCATTCAACCATCCGGCAATATACTACATTTGAATCAAAATAAAAATACATGGAATTTTACAATCTATTAGAACGTATTGTAAAAAATAATGAGGTTCATGCCAAATGGCTGAATACATTATCTTTTATGGAGAATGCAGGAGCCAGAAAAATTTCCAGCTGTGAGCATCCTACCCAGGTGAGCCAGATCCAGCTAAAACATGCAGCAGAAGAACACCGCCATGCCTACTATCTGAAAAAGCAGATCGGAAAGCTTAATCCCGACTTTTGTAAAACCTATGAAAAAGAGGAGCTTCTGGCTTCATTGGCAACCCGTCAATATCTGCACTCTTTGGATATTAAAGCGTGTAAATATTTACAAAAAGCATTTTCCTTAACCAAAGAAGAGCTAAAATATGCGGCTTACCTTTTTGTAACCTATGCCATTGAAGTACGTGCCGATGAGCTATATCCCGTATATCAGGATATCCTGACTAAAGAATCTTCTAAAATTATGGTAAAGTCAATCATTCTTGAAGAAGAAGGACACTTAGAGGAAATGATCAATCAACTGAATGAGTTTTCACCAGACTGGCAGCTTCATGCAGAAGAGATTCTTAAAATTGAACATCAGTTACATGAACAATGGATCAGCTCCATTACAAAAGAAGTAATACAGCTGAATTAAAAATGGGAGGGGGTCAATTAGCTCATTTCCAGCAGGCATTGGATAAAAGAAGAGAGCAGGGAATCTTCAGGTCTCTCCGGCCTAAGCTTGAAGGAACAGATTTTTATTCTAATGATTATCTGGGTCTGGCACAAAATAAAGCATTTCAGCATTATTTGCTCGGGCAGGTTCAGAATAATCCTGCATTATTAGCAGGCAGCACAGGATCAAGACTAATCAGTGGTAATAGTGCAGTAGCCGTTCACACGGAGGAATTTATTGCCCACCAACATCAATACGATTCAGCATTGCTTTTTTCTTCCGGATACAATGCCAATCTGGCTTTGTTCTCTGCCCTGCCAGGAAGACAGGATACTATTATTGTAGACGAACACATCCATAGATCGGTACACGATGCCTGCTGCATCACCCATGCAAAAAAGATCAAGTTTAAACATAATGACCTTATCAGCTTAGAAGAAAAATTAAGCAAAATCCAGGGAAACTGTTATATTGGCATTGAAAGCCTGTATTCGATGGAAGGTGATTTTGCTCCGATCCAAAAAATTGTTGAGCTGGCAGAACAATACAATGCTCATCTCATCGTGGATGAAGCTCATTGTTTTGGTGTTTTAGGATATGGATTAGTTAATGAAAATCAATTACAGGACAGGGTTTTGGCTACTGTGATAACTTATGGTAAAGCTTTAGGGGCACATGGAGCAGCTATTTTAAGCAGTCGGCTGATCAAAGACTATCTCATTAATTTTGCCTCTCCTTTTATTTATACCACATCAGCACAGGATGTTCAATGGAATTCTGTAAAAGCCGGATATGATTTCCTGAAAATCCATCCTGAATTAGCATTAGAACTACAGCACAATATCACCTTTTTTAGAAAACAAGGACTTCAAAGCCCTTCATCAGAAAGCAGCCCGGTACAGGCTATTGTTATTCCTGATAACCAACAATTACAATTGCTGCAAAAAACATTATCGGAAAAGGGAATGCTCACCTATGCAGTCTACAGTCCAACCGTGAAAGAAGGAACAGAAAGATTGAGGGTTTGTCTGCACAATTTTAATACCGAAGAAGATATTATTGAGCTTGCCACAACAATCAGAGAAATGATGTGAATATAAAATAACGAAATCACAGAATTGAGGATTTGTAAGTTGATTATCAAGAGGTAAAAATCTTCTACTTTTTAACACATTATAAATCCACAATTTTAAGATTCAGCAAGTAAGCTGTTCAGCGATTTCGCCTTTAAACAATATTAAACCTATGAAATTATTTGTCACCGGAATAGGAACCGAAATAGGAAAAACAGTTTGTTCAGCAATTTTAACCAACCATTTTAAAGCAGATTACTGGAAACCCGTTCAATCCGGAGATCTGCATTATACGGACAGTATGAAAATTAATAATTGGGTGGGACATGAGGTCTGTTGTTATCCCGAAACCTACCGTTTACACATCGCGGCTTCTCCTCATCAATCTGCAGCAGCAGAAGGAAAACAGATCAGTGTTGAAGATTTTCAGTTACCGGATACATCAAACACCCTGGTCGTAGAGGGAGCCGGAGGATTAATGGTACCACTTTCGGATCATGAATTTATGATTGACCTGATAGAAAAACTGCAATTACCTGTTGCCTTGGTAGTCAGAAATTATTTAGGATGTATCAATCACACTTTATTATCCATAATGGCTTTAAGAGAAAAAGGGCTTTCATTAAAATACCTGATCCTTAACGGATCTTTTCCTACCGATACAGAACGGGTGATCATCAACTATATAGAAAAAGAAACCCATATCATCAGAATACCTGAGATAGATTCAATTACAAAAGAAAACATAGAAACAATATCAAACAATTTAAAACACGTATACAATGGATAAAACAACAAAACTTAGAAATGACTGGACGAAAGAGCAGATAGAGGAAATATTTAACCTGCCTCTATTAGAACTTGTATACAAAGCTGCGACCGTTCACCGGGAATGGCATAACCCTGAAGAAGTACAGATTTCAACATTATTATCGATAAAAACAGGAGGTTGCGTGGAAGACTGTTCCTATTGCGGACAAGCTGCACGCTATCATACGAATATCAAAGTACAGGCCTTACTTCCTACAGAAAAAGTAATTGAACATGCCCAGAAAGCCAAAGATTCTGGATCTTCAAGGTTCTGTATGGCTGCTGCGTGGCGTGAAGTACGCAACAACAAGGATTTTGATCGCGTAATCGATATGGTGAAAGGAGTAAACGAGCTCGGATTAGAAGTGTGCTGTACATTGGGAATGCTGACAGAAGAGCAGGCAATACGTTTACAGGAAGCAGGATTATATGCTTATAACCACAATCTGGATACCTCTGAACAGTATTATGAAGAAATTATTTCAACGCGTACATTCGATAACAGGATCAATACCATTAATAACGTTAGAAAAGCCGGAATTACTGTATGCTCCGGAGGGATTATCGGTCTTGGGGAGACCAATGAGGATCGTATTTCCATGCTGCTGACATTAGCTACAATGCCTAAACACCCGGAATCTGTTCCGATCAATGCCTTAGCCAGAGTAGCCGGAACCCCTCTTGAAAACAACCCCAAAGTAGATACCTGGGAAATGGTGAGAATGATCGCTACCGCAAGAATTGTAATGCCATCATCAATGGTTCGTTTGAGCGCGGGACGCATCGAGATGACCGAAACCGAACAGGCATGGTGCTTTATGGCAGGAGCTAATTCCATTTTTACCGGAGAAAGGGAAACTCTTTTAGTAACCCCAAACCCGGGAGTTTCGGAAGATATGCAAATGCTCAATACCCTCGGATTGAAGCCGATGAAAAAAAGAGAAGAAGCCTTGGTGAATAGTGAAAGTTAGAGGTTAGAGGTTAGAGGTTAGAGGTTAGAGGTTAGAGGTTAGAGGTTAGAGGCAAAATTACAGATAAATCCAGGTCTTTATTCTTTGTTCTTTTTTCTTTTCTCTTTTCTCCTCTTTTTCTCCCCTTCATCATACACACTAAAACAACACACAATATAAATCAATCTATGCCGAACGAATTACAAAAAAGAGACCGGGCCGTGAACTGGCATCCGTATACTCAGATGAAAACAGCTGACGATGCAATTCCTATCGTCAAAGGAAAAGGAGTATATCTCTTCGACAATGAAGGTAAAAAATATATCGATGCTGTTTCATCATGGTGGGTTACTTTGCACGGACATGCTAATGAGCATATTGCCGAACGTGTTTACAGTCAACTGAATACATTAGAGCAAGTTATTTTTGCCGG
Source organism: Chryseobacterium sp. LAM-KRS1 (assembly GCF_013184525.1). GTDB lineage: Bacteria > Bacteroidota > Bacteroidia > Flavobacteriales > Weeksellaceae > Chryseobacterium > Chryseobacterium proteolyticum. The sequence goes on along the minus strand of NZ_JAAOIZ010000005.1, from coordinate 185,364 downwards.
ATTTACCCACGAACCGGCGATACAACTTTCTGAAAACCTCCTGAAGCTATTACCGGATAATCAGGAGAAGGTTTTTTATTCAGATAACGGATCTACTGCGGTAGAAGTTGCTTTAAAAATGAGCATCCAGCATGCTTACAATCAGGGAAAATCAAAAACAAAGATACTTGCTTTCAAAGATGCTTATCATGGAGATACCTTTGGTGCAATGTCAGTGAGCGGAAGAAGCATCTGGACCCAGCCTTTTGGCGAAATGCTGTTTGAAGTGATCTTCATAGATACTCCGAATTCTGAAAATCTGGAAGAATTAAAAATCCGGATTGAAGATTTTGCCGATGATGTGGCCTGTTTTATTTACGAACCATTGATACAGGGAGCTGCCGGAATGCTGGTACACCATGCTGAAGATCTTAGTAAGCTTATGAAGTTCTGCAGGGAAAAAGAAATCATCCTGGTTCAGGATGAAGTTTTTACAGGATTCGGAAGAACGGGAAAACTTTTTGCAGCGAATCACCTGTCTGAACAACCTGATATCATGTGTTTTTCAAAAGGATTAACAGGCGGAACAATGCCAATGGGTATTACAACCTGCTCAGAAGTGATTTTCAATGCTTTCTTATCCGATGATAAATATAAAACTTTATTCCATGGTCATTCCTTTACAGCAAATCCTTTAGCCTGTGCTGCGGCACTTGCCAGTATGGAGCTTTTATTACAGCAAGATACACAACTTGCCATTGAAAGAATCTCCCAACAACATACTGATTTTACAAAAATCCTTCAGCAGCATGAGAAAGTGGAAAATGTCCGCCAAATGGGAACCATTCTGGCCTGGGAGCTCAAAACGGATCAGGGAACTTCGTATTTTAATGAGACCGGAAAAAAGATCTACAATGAATTTCTGTCCAGAGGAATTATCATGCGCCCGCTGGGAAATGTAATGTATCTGGTTCCTCCTTATTGCATTACCTCAGAAGAGCTTGATTTCATTTATGAAAATATCATAGACGTTCTTAACCTATTTCTGAAAATGAAATAGCCCATACTCTCGCTGCCGGCAACGATACACAGATTTAAAAAAACACAAAATTATGATCTGTTACATTAAGCACGGTATGCGGGAGTATATTTTTGCATCCTTTTTCGCCGATTGGAGGAGATACTGAAGAAAAGTAAATCTTTGATTCCACGCCGTCTAATTTAAAGTTTAATGATCAATTTTTCCCATAAATATTGATTCTTACCCCTTAAACTCTTAAATTAGCTCCTCATAATAACTATTACAATGATTCTTGAAACAGAGAGATTAGTCCTCAGAGACCTCCATGTAAGTGATAAAGAAGCTCTTTTCGAATACCGGTCAGATGCTGAAACCAATGAATTCCAAAGCTGGATCCCCAAAACAATAGATGAAGTGGAAGCTTTTATTCTTAGAAATCCTAAAGAATTCAATCAGCCGGAAACCTGGTATCAGCTTTTGATTACGGACAGGAAGACAAATGACGTGATCGGGGATGTTGGCATCCATTTTATAGACAGTGAAAACAAACAGGTTGAATTTGGAATTACCCTGAACAAAAAACACCACCATAAAGGGTATGCTTCAGAAACATTGAAAAGCCTGATTGATTTGATGTTCAAAGACCTTAACAAGCATAGAATTACAACCTCTGTTGACCCCGCAAACAAAAGTTCAATTGATCTTATGAATCGTATAGGTTTCAGAAAAGAAGCTCATTTTGTTGAAAGCTTATATATAAATGGTGTTTGGGTTGATGATCTCGTTTTTGCTTTACTGCAAAAAGAATGGCTTAATAAATAGCTTTTTGAATATATCTGGCACAATTTTGCCATGCTATTTCAAAATATCACTACTTATTTAATTAAATATTTTTAGCGCATGAAAAATTTGGTAAACCTGCTTCTGGTATTGATCACTTTCGGGCTTACACCCGCACAAAAACTCATCCACAAAGAAATTTTCAGCCCACGGATGAACAAAAATATTAAAACCATTATCATTACACCCGATATTAAGCCTAAAGAAACGTATAAAACAGTTTATATTCTTCACGGGTTCAGTGGGAATCCGGACAGGCTGGTAAAGGAAGACCTGCCTAATCTGCTTGACAAAGCCAAAACTTACAACACGATTTATGTTCTACCTGATGGCAATTACAGCAGTTGGTATGTAGACAGCCCTTTGAAAAAAGACTCACAATATCAGACTTTTATCGGAAAAGAGCTGGTAGACTATATCGATAAGAATTATCCTGTAAAAAAAGAGAAAAAGTACCGTGGTATCTTAGGATGGAGTATGGGTGGCTATGGTGCGGTAAACATCGGCGTAACTTATCAGGATACTTTTGGGATTGTGGGAAGTTCATGTGGAGCTTTAGACCTTAAATCTATTGGAAAAGGTTACGAACAATACAAAGTTAATGAGGTTTTAGGCCCTTTGGAAAAGCTTGATCCAAAGTTTCTTACGGACAGTAAAATAGAGAAAATGATCGGCGCCAACCAAACCTATATTCTCGATTGTGGTACTGAAGATCAGCAAATGATCATGATGAACAGGAAATTTCATGAAAAACTCGTAGCCAATAAAATCCAGCATCTATACACAGAATCACTGGGCGGCCATACTACGGAATACTGGAGCAGATCATTATCAGATCAAGTGGCTTTGTTCAATAAATATTTTGATAACAAATAATCAAAAATAATTTGAGATAGTGATTTCAAAAATCTAAGAAATCGCACTTACTATAAAGTATGGAATAAGCCTTATATAAAGCAAACTAATCTTTTACAGCCATTTCATTTCCTATTGAAATGGCTTATTTTTTGGATGTTCATTCTAAATTAATTTCTATGATATCCATATTGCTCTTAGAACTCAACTGGAAAGAATTACTAATGGGACATGAGGAATGGTCATTTATTCTTGAAATCATTCTTCGTACGGCTATTATGTTTCTGACAATCATTATTGGCCTCCGTGTTTTAGGCAAAAGGGGTGTAAAACAACTCTCTATTTTTGAACTTGTTGTCATTATCGGTTTAGGTTCTGCCGCCGGAGACCCCATGTTCAATAAAGATGTCGGAATTATTTCTTCCATCATTGTTTTCCTAGTGATCATCATTATGTACAGCATCATTACCTATCTGATCGGAAAATACAAAAACGTTGAAAAAGTCATTGAAGGAACTTCTATCTGCCTTATTAAAAATGGAAAGTTTGCTATTGAGAACTTCAAAAAAGAAAATCTGGGAAGCGATGAATTTTTTGCAGAGTTAAGATTAAAAGGCATATCACAGCTGGGACAGATCGAAACAGCTATTGAAGAAATTTCAGGAGAAATCAGCGTATTTTATTTTGAAGATACCCAGGTAAAATATGGCCTTCCTATTATGCCGGACTCTTTAAAAAAAACCGTAAAGTACATCGATGAAGAAGGATATTATTCATGTACTTTCTGTGGACAAACGGAAATAAAAAATCAGGGAAATGCAGGAGATTGTCCGGTTTGTAAAAAAGATGAATGGGTATTGGCAAGCAATAGGAAAAGAGTGACATAAACATCAATTGAAGTTTAAAAAAATTCCTAAACTGTAAAAATTGAGTTCTAGTAAAAACTTTTTTTTATTTAGCAATCTTTATAAATCGCGGTACTCCTGGCAAACTTAAAAAAACAATCCTGATCATCTCATGATAATTAAAGTTTCCTAAAATCTAAGTGTTCTTTTTTCCTTATATTTGTTATCCCAAGTATCAGTTTTAAATAAAAACTGTGAAAAGTCTCATTAATCATTAACCCTTTTTATAACATTAATTTCCTCTTTACATGGTAATATCTGTGTAAAGCAATGGAAGAATACTTGTAAAAAACACTCAAATACCCGATAATTACACGTGAAGATTCACAATAAAAGAAAATACCTCAGTTTTCTTAAGTTTAAAAGAGATTTTCAGAAATATGGTCTCGAGAAAGTACGCAGCTATGAACTTGTCCTTCATTGGCTAAGCAACAGACTCAGCCGCAGCCAGTTTCTTATTCTTTCGGGTATCCTAGTTGGATGCACTGCCGGACTGGCAGGTGTGATCCTTAAAACATTGGTTCATACCATCCATTATTTCATTGTCAATAAAGTCCATTTCGAATATCAGATCCTTTTTTATATTGTTTTTCCTTTTTTAGGAATTGTACTGACCACCAGTATTGTTCTTACTTTATTTAAAGGGCAGGACAGGAAAGGAATCGGCGCCATTCTTTATGAGATAGCTCAAAACTCCAGTATCGTTTCTTCAGTAAAAATGTACTCGCAGATTGTGCAGAGTGCCATTACCGTAGGATTGGGAGGATCTGCAGGGCTGGAAAGCCCTATCGCCGTTACCGGTGCTGCCATAGGATCAAATTATGCGCAGACCTATCGTTTAGGATATAAAGAAAGAACTTTGCTTTTAGCTGCAGGAGCAACAGCAGGTATTGCGTCCGCATTCAATGCCCCGATAGCAGGAGTAATGTTCGCATTTGAGATCCTGTTGACGGGAGTTGTCTTTTCCGATTTTATTCCGCTTGTAGTTGCTGCGGTCTGCGGAAGTCTTTTATCCAGGATATTGCTTCAGGAGGATATCCTTTTCAGGTTTCACGCCAGAGAATCTTTTAATTACCACAATGTTCCGTATTATCTGATATTAGGTATTGTTACAGGTTTATATGCCAGATATTTTGTGATCATCTCCCAGAAAGTAGAGCATTTTATTAAGGAACTGAAAGTTTCCCGCATCCGCAAGGCAATGATCGGAGGAGCTGCGTTGTCTTTACTTTGCGTCCTGTTTCCTCCATTATTTGGTGAAGGTTATGAAACAGTAAAGGATTTCACCAATGGAAATACCCATTTTATAATTGAAAACAGTCTTTTCAGATACTTTGAAATCGGAAACTGGACGGTTATTATTTTTCTGGTCCTGATATGCCTGTTAAAAGCTTTTGCGACTTCTATTACCATTTTCAGCGGAGGGAACGGAGGGAACTTTGCACCTTCACTTTTTGCGGGAGGTACGGTCGGTTTTCTTTTTGCCATGATCTGCCAGCAAATAGGGTTTGAGGATGTTCCTGTTACCAATCTGGTTCTTGTAGGAATGGCAGGCGCGATGAGTGGCGTACTATATGCACCTCTTACGGCTATATTTCTTATTGCCGAATCCAGTTTCGGATATGATCTGTTCATTCCGTTAATGATCGTTTCTGTAATGTCTTATTTAATGGCAAAATGGTTTTCCCCGATATCTCCGGAGCTAAAAAACATGGCTGATGAGGGCAAAATATTTACCCATGAGCATGATAAAAACCTGATGTCTTCACTTCGTACAAAAGAATTGATAGACCGGGACTCCCAGACTATCAGCCAGGATGCTCCCATTAATGATTTGTATGAACTGATCAAAAATGGAAAAAAGAACATATTTGCAATAACGGATGATGAAAAAATGCTGAAAGGAATTCTAACATTGGACGATATCCGGCCTTTGCTTTTTAACAGAGATAAAGATGCGTCATTCACCATCCAGCAGCTTATGAAAGCTCCGCCGGCGGTTATTCATCCCGAAGATGAGCCTTTGAAGATCATTCAGATTTTCGATGAAACAGGGGTTTGGAATTTACCTGTTGTGGATACTCAAAACCGTTTTATCGGCTTCATATCAAAATCTACCGTTTTAATGAGCTACAGAGAATTGCTGAAAGAATATTCCGATTAGAATCCTTTTATTTTAAGAAACAATATTTGATATCTTTGTATCCATGAATATCCTAATCATAGAAGACGATCAGAGAGTTGCCCAGCTTACCCAAAGAGGTCTGGAAGAACAGGGATTTACGGTAACTCTGGCTTATGACGGGTTGTCCGGAAAGAAATTAGCCTTACAGAATGATTACGATCTTGTGATAACGGATATCGTTCTTCCTAAAATGGATGGAATCGACCTTTGCCGGGAAGTACGCCTGATCAAGCCTGACCTTGCGATCATTATGCTTACCGCATTGGGAACAACAGACGATAAGGTAGAGGGTTTTGATGCCGGTGCAGACGACTATCTCGTAAAACCGTTTGAAATGAGGGAATTACTGGTAAGAATAAGAGCTTTACTGAAACGCAACAACAAAGCTGCTCAGAATTCGGGATTTATCCTGCGTTACGCTGACCTGGAAATGAACCTTCATACCAAGATCGTTAAAAGGAATACAAAGGATATCAACCTCACTCCGAAAGAATTCAAACTGCTCGAATACATGCTGCACAACCCGGAAAGAGTGCTGTCAAGAGTAGAAATTGCCGAAAAAGTATGGGATACCCATTTTGATACGGGAACTAATTTTATCGATGTATATATCAATTACCTTCGTAAGAAAATAGATAAAGATTTTGATCAGAAACTCATCCATACCAAATCCGGTATGGGATTTATTCTTAAATTGGAGTGATGCAAATCAAAACCAGGCTTACCATATTATTCACCATTATTACAGCAACTATTTTGCTGGTATTTGCTTTTGTAATCTATTTTTCCGCAAGCCAAAGCAGGGAAACCGAATTTTATGCGCTTTTAAAAAAAGAAGCTTACACCAAAGCCAATCTGTTCCTGAATGCTAAAGTAGACAAACATACCCTCCAGGAAATCTATCACAATAACCGTAAAACCCTGAATGAGGTTGAAGTAGCTATTTATAATACAGACCATCAGCTTTTATATCATGATGCAGTGGATATTGATTTCGTAAAGGAAACCTCAAAAATGCTTGATGATATCAATTCCAAAGGAAACATTCAGTTTTATCAGGATAACTGGCAGGTGATTGGAGTTACTTATGCGTACCAGGGACAAAAATATCTGGTTACGGCGGCAGCGTATGACCAATATGGATACAGCAAAGTAAATAATTTGTTGAAAACGATTGTCATTGTTTTTATATTTTCAATCATCATCATTTTTCTGGCAGGAAGAATCTTCTCAAGAAAAGCATTTCAGCCCGTAAATGAAATGACGGAAAAAGCGCGGAATATTTCAGCAACAAACCTCGATCTTAGACTGGAAACTACAGGAAATAAGGATGAATTATCGCAACTGGCCAATACCTTTAATGACATGCTCAATCGTCTGGAAAGCTCTTTTGATGCCCAGAAAAATTTTGTTTCCAATATTTCCCATGAACTGAGAACCCCTCTGGCCGCAATCATTACCGAACTGGAACTTTCTATTAATAAGGAGAGGACCAATGACGAATATAAAACAGTGATCAGCAATGTATTAGACGACTCCAAAAAACTGGTCCGTTTATCAAACAGCCTTCTGGATTTTGCCAAAGCAAGTTATGATCCTACGGAAATTTCCTTTAAACCTGTAAGGATCGATGAGATATTGCTGGATGCCCGACAGCAGGTTCAGAATTATAACTATGATTATAAGATTGACCTCAATTTCAAAGCTGATATTGATGATGAAAACCAGATTACGGTAAATGGAAATGAGTATCTTTTAAAAGTGGCATTTGTAAACCTTCTTGAAAACGGATGTAAATTCTCCGATGACCATAAAAGCACAGTCTCCATTATATTCAGTAATGAAAAGATTATCCTTACATTTTCAGATCTTGGGATTGGTATTTCCGAAACAGATATGAACTTTATTTTTGCTCCTTTCCATCGAGGTGAAAATAAAGAATTTGCGGATGGAAACGGAATAGGGCTTCCTCTTACCAAAAAAATAGTTGATCTGCATAAAGGCAGCATCACCGTATCTTCGCAAAAAAACAAAGGGACAACCTTCACGGTAGAGCTCCCGCATTTATAAAATTTCTAATAAAATTCTAATTTTTTTCTAGTGGTTCTCTAACCGTGTTTGTGGCAGATTGTAAAGACCTTTGTGCCAGCAAAATAAAAGAAGAGGAATCATGGGATTATTGGAATTTACAATCAGACTTTTAAGCGGAATGTTATTAGGTTCCGCCATCGGTATCGAAAGACATTGGCGTCAGAAAAGTGCGGGTTTACGTACCAATGCTCTGGTTTCCCTGGGTGCTACGGCCTTCATTCTTCTTTCCATTAAAATCGGTGGCGATGCTACCGGAAGGATTGCTTCATATATTGTAAGCGGTATAGGCTTTCTCGGTGCCGGAGTTATCATGAAAGACGGACTCAATGTACAGGGATTGAATACCGCAGCAACCATATGGTGTTCTGCCGCTGTAGGTGCTCTTAGCGGAATGGGCCTTCAGATGGAAGCCGCGGTAGTTACTGTTACCGTTATGTTCACCCACATTATCCTTCGTCCTATAGGTATTCACCTAAACAGATTCACTTTCGTAAAATCCGGTAATGTACAGGCAGACTATCTCTTTACAATAAAATGTACGGCCGAAGTGGAAAACCATATCCGTGTACTGCTCATGCAGATGCTGGGAAATGATGAAAAATTGTTACTGAAATCCCTGTCAAGCGATGATGTGGATGATAATGTTATCATCACCGCTGTAATCGTTACTGCAACGCCTCAGGACAGCCTTATAGAACGTACGGCAAGCCGTCTTACCATAGAGGAAAAAGTACATAAGGTCAGTTGGGAGATTATAGGTACCCAGTCGGAATTATAATCTCTCTCTCTTTAACCCAAAATTACCTTTTCGGGTAATGATCTACTAAACATGCATCCATCCTGTGATGCAGGATATTCTGTTCCTTTTTAACTCATTAATACCATGAGTCATGATAAAACTAAAAGAAAAAATTAAAAACCCATTTCATTCTGTAATCAATTCAGACGGAATGAATATCGGAACCATTACCAAGCTGCAAAATGCATCCAGCCAGGATGATAAATTTGTATATGCTATGCTGGAAACCAGTGAAGAAGGTATAACAAAGATAACGGCTGATGAACGTAAAGCCATGTTCGGACACAATGAAATTCAACATCAGAAAGCTCCCAAATGGTACATCCAGCTGTTAAAAGCTTTTGCCAACCCTTTTATCTATATTCTGCTGGCTATTGCTGCAGTATCCTTTATCATTGATGTATGGCTCCCTCCCGCAGAAGAACGTGACTTTAAGACGGTAATCGTGGTTTCGGTTATGATCCTGGTCAGTACGCTCTTGCGTTTCGTACAGGAATACAGGAGCAATGCTGCTGCTGAAAAGTTGAAAAGCATGGTAAAAACAACGGCTACTGTACTCAGGAAATTTCAATCTAAACAGGAAATACCCATCAGCGAGCTTGTTCCGGGCGATATTATTTATCTGTCTGCCGGAGATATGATTCCTGCGGATTGCAGGATTGTACAGAGTAAAGATTTGTTCGTCAGCGAAAGTATGCTTACAGGCGAAGCATTACCTGTGGAAAAGAACCATCTTCCGATCCGCGATGCAGAAACTAAACAGGTCATAGAACTTAATAACCTGTGCTTTATGGGAACTAATGTGGTAAGCGGCTCAGCGACGGCAGTTATTGTGGTGACCGGAGGCTACACCTATTTTGGTAGCATCAGTAAATCCATTACTGGAGAGCGTCCTGAAACCAGTTTTGATAAAGGAATCAATAAAGTGAGCTTTCTATTGATCCGTTTTATGCTGGTTATGGTTCCCGTGATTTTTTTGGTCAACGGACTTATAAAGGGAAACTGGCTGGAGGCACTGTTGTTTGCTATTGCCGTTGCCGTAGGATTAACTCCGGAAATGCTTCCGATGATCGTTACAGCTAACCTGGCAAAAGGAGCTGTAAACATGAGCAAACGTAAGGTGATTGTAAAGCGCCTGAATTCCATCCAGAATATCGGTGCTATGGATATCCTGTGTACAGATAAAACCGGAACCCTTACTTTGGATAAAATTGTCCTTGAAAAACACCTTAATGTCCATGGAATAGAGGATGACGAAGTATTGAAATGGGCATATCTGAACAGCTATCACCAGACAGGACTAAAGAATCTTTTAGACAAAGCTGTTCTTGAGCATGTTGAGCTTCACGATTATTTAAAAGTGGAAGAACAATACCTGAAGGTAGATGAAATCCCATTTGATTTTCAGCGCCGCAGAATGTCTGTTATCCTTAAAATGCACAACGGAAACCATCTCCTTATCTGCAAAGGAGCCGTAGAAGAAATGCTGGAACTATGCAGTAAAACTTTCGATCCGGGAGATAACAGGAATATTCATATTGAAAATGATAAAGCCGTTCCCATGGACGACGCCATGCGTAAGATCGTGCTGAAAACTTCAAAAAAAATGAATGAGGAAGGACTCCGGGTGATCCTTGTTGCCATCAGGGAATTTGATGCCTCTCATCCGCTTACTTATACATTGGAAAGTGAAAAAGATCTTACCCTTACCGGATTCATCGGTTTTCTTGATCCTGCCAAGCCATCAGCTCAGCCGGCGATAGAAGCCTTACATAAATTGGGTGTTGGGGTAAAAGTACTCACCGGTGATAATGAAATTGTAACCCGGAAAATTTGCAAAGATGTAGGAATTCCGGTTCACCATATTATCAACGGAAGGGATCTGGATGAAATATCAGACGAAGTTCTGGCAGAGCGAATGGATTCTGTTTCTGTATTTGCCAAACTAAATCCTTTACAAAAAGTAAGGGTTGTAAGAATTTTACGCGATCAGGGACATACGGTGGGCTTTATGGGAGATGGAATTAATGATGCAGCGGCCCTTAAAGAGTCGGATGTAGGGATCAGTGTAGATACGGCAGTGGATGTGGCAAAAGAAAGCGCAGATATTATCCTTCTTGAAAAAGACCTTATGGTTCTCAGAAAAGGGGTGATCTACGGGCGAAGAACCTTTGGGAATATTATCAAATATATTAAAATGACTGCGAGCAGTAATTTTGGGAATATGTTCAGTATGCTGGGAGCGAGTGCATTTCTGCCTTTTCTTCCTATGCTGCCTGTTCATTTGCTGATCCAGAATTTATTGTACGATATCTCCCAGATTTCTATTCCCTGGGACAGAATGGATGAAGAATTCCTTGAAACACCAAAAAAATGGGATGCAGGTGGAGTGGCTAAATTTATGTTCTTTATAGGACCTATAAGCTCTATTTTCGATTTCGCCACATTTGCCGTGATGTATTTTGTGTTCAAAGCCAATACACCAGAACATCAGACCCTGTTTCAAAGCGGATGGTTCATTGAAGGTTTACTATCGCAGACCCTTATCATTCATATGATCCGGACAAGGAAAATTCCTTTCATACAAAGCTGGGCCACCGCTCCGGTAGTTGCCTTAACAACTTTAATCATGATTATAGGGATTGCTATACCTTTCTCACCATTTGCAGCAGCTTTAAAGATGCAGCCATTACCATTAAGCTATTTCCCATGGCTGTTAGGTATACTCACTTGTTATTGCCTGCTCACTCAATGGGTGAAAAACTGGTTTATCAGAAAATTCAATACCTGGTTGTAAGAAAAAGAATTCCTTTTCAAGTATTTATCGATCCAATTTCAAAAAAACAATTAAAACTATAAACGTAATGACTATTAAATCAGCACGATTGAAAAGCAATATGTCCGCAATGATATGGCTGACAACTGCATCAATCTTTCTTTATTCCTGTAATAATAAGAAAGAACAGTCTGAAAGCACAGCTCCGTATATCACAAAAGGAGATACGATCATTTTGCAGAAAAATACTCCGATACTTTCCAAACTTGTTTTACATAAAGTACAGGAAGAGGAATATAATCCCAATTTACTTACCGTAGGAACGGTTAAAGCGATTCCCAATACCTATGCAGAAGTTGCCTCACCATTTGCCGGAAGGATATTGAAATCATACGTTAAACTAGGGCAGAAGGTAAATTCCGGATCTCCTTTATTTTCAATAAGTTCCAGAGACTATCTCGCTGCACAAAAAGAATACCGTGACGCCCAGCAGGAATACCGTCAGGCCGAACTGAACCTTAAGCGTCAACAGGATTTATTACACCACGGCGTAGGTATCCGGCGTGAAACGGAAGAAGCTGCCACAGAATTCCAGATTAAGAAAACAGCACTCGACAACGCATCCGGAGCTTTGCAAATTTTTAAAAATGGTAAAAATATGTCTCCGAATACTCCTCTTGTCGTTGTATCTCCAATACAAGGAGAGGTGGTAACAAATAATATTGTTATGGGACAATACCTGAAAGAAGACGCTCCGCCTATTGCCGTAATTGCAGAGCTTTCCAAAGTATGGATAGCAGGACAGGTAAAGGAAAAGGACATTCGTTTTCTGCAAAATTTAACCTCGGTGGAAGTCAATATCAGCGCATTACCGGATAAAAAAATTATGGGAAAAATTTATCATATCAATGAAATTGTCAATGAAGAAACCCGAAGTGTGGAAGTCCTGGTGGAGTGTGAAAATGATGACCGGCTTTTAAAACCCGGGATGTTTGTGAATGTAAAGTTCATTAACACCGCGGAGAAAAAAGTTTTTGTTCCTGCTAAGGCTGTCCTTCAGTTCAATGATAAAAATTATGTGCTGGTACAGACCTCTCGTAACCAATATGTAAAAAGGTATGTAGAAACAGGAATTACGGAAAATGATAAAATACAGATCCTCAACGGGCTGAAACCTGGCGAAACGATCATCAGTGAAGGAGCTTTCTATCTTCTGGATGCTAAATAAGGAACCCAATGAAAAACATATTAAACAATATCATTGCTAAACGATGGCTGATACTGGCATTGTTTGCACTGCTTGCTCTTTTCGGATATTATTCATGGAAACAACTTTCTATAGAAGCTTATCCCGATATCGGAGATGTTACTTCCCAGGTTGTTACCCAGGTACCCGGTTTAGCTGCCGAGGAAATTGAGCAGCAAATTACCATACCTATTGAACAGGCAATAAATGGACTCCCAGGAATGCATGTCATGCGAAGCAAAAGTACCTTCGGATTATCCATGGTAACCATTGTTTTCAATGACGGGGTCGATGATTACTGGGCAAGGACCAGAATTAAAGAAAGGCTGGGGGATCTCGAACTTCCGTATGGAGTAACTCCTGGGCTGGATCCGCTCACCTCTCCAACAGGAGAGATTTACCGCTATATCATTGAGAGCAAAACCCATGATCTACGTGAGCTTACTGATCTTCAGAATTTTGTAATCATCCCGAAAATAAAACAGGTTTCAGGAGTGGCAGACGTTACCAATTTTGGTGGGATTACCACCCAGTTTCAGGTAGAACTGGATCCGGTAAAGCTGGAACAATACAATATTAGCCTTAAAGAGGTGGCAGAAAAGCTTGAGGCCAACAATGCCAACTCAGGTGGAAGTGTTATGAACAGGGGAGACCAGTCTTACGTTATCCGTGGAATCGGCCTGGTTAAATCTCTCGAAGACATGGGCAGGGTTGTTGTAAAATCAGTTAATGGCTCTCCCATATACATGAATGACATTGGCAAAATAAAATACGGGAACCTTGAACGTAAAGGAGCGCTAGGCTACTCAGATCAGCGGGGTGTTAATTACCCGGACAATATAGAAGGTATTGTTCTGTTGCTCAAAGGAGAAAATCCATCTGTCGTATTAAAAGGAGTAAATGATGCTGTTGATGATCTTAATAAAAACATCCTTCCAAAAGGTGTTCAGATCCATGTTGTATTAGACAGAACCAACCTTGTTGATAATACATTACATACCGTATCTAAAACTTTACTTGAAGGAATGACCTTGGTTATCATCGTATTGATTGTATTCCTTGGAAGCTGGCGCGGCGCCCTGCTTGTGGCCATTACCATCCCCCTGTCTTTGCTTATTGCATTTATATTAATGCATTTCACCAATATTCCGGCTAACCTTTTATCCCTTGGGGCTATCGATTTCGGGATTATTGTAGATGGGGCTATTGTAATGCTTGAAACGATTTTAAAGAAACGGGAAGATCATCCTGAAGAGGAACTGGAAGAAAAAACCATTACTCAAAAAGTAAAAGAAGTAGCCAAACCCATATTCTTTGCCACCATCATTATCATTACCGCTTATTTGCCATTGTTTGCTTTTGAAAGAGTAGAAAAGAAATTATTTACGCCAATGGCATTTACAGTAGGTTACGCATTGCTTGGTGCCCTTGCTGTTGCATTATTCCTCATTCCGGGACTGGCTTTTGTCATCTACCGGAAACCACGGAAGATTTATCACAACCGCTGGCTTGAGAAAATAGGGACGTCATATCATAACAGAGTTCAAAAGATCATGAGCCGTCCTAAACGGATATTTATTCCATTGATTGCTATCCTGCTGACGACAGGCGTTTTAACAGCCCTGGTAGGAAAAGACTTTTTACCTCCGCTGGATGAAGGATCAATATGGCTTCAGGTTTCTTTACCACCAGGTATTACAGTAGAAAAATCAAGAGAAATGAGTGATACGCTCCGGGCGCGTACTCTTAAGCACAAAGAAGTAACGTATGTAATGGTACAGGCTGGAAGAAATGACGACGGAACTGACGCATGGACACCTTCCCATTTTGAGGTGAGTGTAGGACTAAAACCGTATAGCGAATGGAAATGGGGAAGAAGTAAAGCGGATCTTATCAAAGAACTTGAAGCAGAATACGCAACCATGCCGGGATACAATATTGCTTTCACCCAACCGATGATCGATGGCGTAATGGACAAAATTTCCGGAGCCCATAGTGAACTCGTTGTTAAGGTATATGGAAATGATTTTAAAGAAACAAGACGAATAGCAGAAGAGGTAATGGCTACTTTAAAAAAGGTAAAAGGAGCCGTAGACCTTGCTATAGATCAGGAGCCTCCGTTGCCCCAGTTACAGATAAAGGTAGATCGCGAAAAAATCGCCCAGTATGGACTTAATGTATCTGATGTTTCAGATCTTATAGAAGTAGCAATCGGGGGAAAAGCTGTTTCAAAAGTATATAAGGGAATCAAAGTATACGATATTATTACGAGGTATAACGAAACCAGCAGAAATACGCCGGAAAAAATAGGTAGCCTGATGCTTACCAATGAATCCGGAGCGAAAATCCCACTATCCCAGGTTGCAGATATACAGTTGAATACAGGGGAAAGTATGATAGCACGTGAAATGAACAAGCGTCATCTCACCGTACGCCTTAACCTTCGTGGTACCGATTTAACGTCATTTTTATCACAAGCAGAAAATGCCATCGAAAAAAATGTAAAATATGATCACGAAAAATACAGCATCAAATGGGGTGGCCAGTTTGAAAACCAGAACCGTGCCTACGGAAGGCTTTCTGTTATTGTTCCCCTGGCGCTCTCCATTATGTTTATTTTGTTGTATGGAGCTTTCCAGTCATTCCGTCAGGCCGGGCTTTTAATCAGTATAGTTCCGCTGGCTCTTTTCGGAGGAATGCTTGCTCTCAATCTTCGGGGTATGACCCTGAATATTTCATCAGCAGTTGGCTTTATTGCTTTGTTTGGAGTCGCCATACAAAACGGGGTAATCATGATCTCCCACATCAATGACCTGCGAAAGAAAGGGTACGACCTGAAAAAAGCAGTAACAGAAGGAGCTTTCCATCGTTTCCGTCCGGTTCTGATGACCGCTACTGTCGCTATATTGGGGTTATTTCCTGCCTCATTGGCTACAGGTATTGGCTCTGATGTACAAAGACCTCTGGCCACTGTAATTGTATATGGACTCCTGTTTTCTACCATCATTACCCTGTTTGCACTTCCTGCACTTTACTATCTGATAGAAAATAAATGGGGAAAGAATTTTAATGTACCAAAAGAAGACTAAAATGATCACAATAAAAAAATATACACAGCTTTTTATCATAATATTCCTCGTTTCAGCCTTCAATATAAAGGCCCAGAAGATTGATACTGCATTCGCTAAAAAACCAATTGATTATATGACCTATATCAATCTGGTCGGAAAAAACAATCTGGCATATTCTGCAGAAAAATTCAATATCAATATTGCCGATGCCGCGATACAAACCGCCCGGATTTTTCCGGATCCACAATTAGGCTTCGGATGGTTTGATAACGGACAAAGAAGAATGAAGATGGGCTATGGTTTTAACTCTGAAGTAAGCTGGACATTGGAAATGGGTGGCAAAAGAAAAGCCCGCATAGAAGTTGCTCGAAATCAGGCACATCTTAGCCGTCTTCTTCTGGATGATTATTTCCGTAATCTCCGGGCAGATGCTACACTGGCGTATCTCTCTGCCATCCAGAACAGGATCGTGCTGGATGTAGAATCCAATTCTTATCTGCAGATGAAAAAACTGGCGGAATCCGACAGTATCCGCTTCAAATTAGGTGTGATCACCCAGGTAGATGCCCGGCAATCAAAGCTGGAAGCAGGTACTATGCTGAACGATGTATTTTCTGCAGAAGCAGAGTGGAAAACTTCATTAGCTAACCTTTCACTTTTGTCGGGAAAAGCTAAAAGTGATTCTTTATGGTATCCTCAGGGCGATTTTTCAGGGTTTGAACGTCAATTTTTCTTATCGGATCTGGTTATTGAAGCCCAAAACAACAGGGCAGATTTAAAAGCAGCCCTGCAAAACAAAACCGTTTCTCAAAGTCTGCTTAAGCAAGCTAAGGCTGACCGCGCGATTGACCTGGGACTGTCATTTGGTGTTAATAATACTTCTTACGTGAGAAATACCATCGCTCCCACACCTGCAATGACTACTGTAAATGCGGGAATCAGTGTTCCCCTGAAATTTTCAAACAACAGATCGGGAGATCTGAAAGCAGCACAATACGGTACCTTACAGGCAGAAACAACCTATAAACAAACTGAGCTCCAGATTCAAACCGAAGTTACCCAGGCATATTACACCTATATCGCAGCTCAAAAGCAGGTAAATCAGTTTAAATCCGGTTTGCTTACAGAAGCTAAAGCTATCCTTGAGGGCAAAATATACAGCTATAAGAGAGGTCAGTCTTCCTTACTGGAAGTCCTGAATGCACAACGTACCTATAATGATGTACAGCACGATTATTACGGAACACTTTACAACTATGCCGTTGCATTGGTAGAGCTTGAAAGAGCTGCCGGAATATGGGATATTAATTTATAATTAAAAACAATGAAAAAAATATTTTTTATACTGATCATACTACTTGAAGGACATTTTATATATGCTCAACAGAATTCTGATACGTTAAAAACAGATTCCATAGAATCAAACACAAACAAAGTAAGCTGGGGTGTGAAAGCGGGTATTAATTCTTATAATTTTTACGGCAAAGAGAGGGATTTTATTTTTGCGAACCCAGACACAAAATTCAAACCGGGCTTCCATGCAGGCGTATTTGTTAACACCCGGATAAGCAAAAATATAGAACTTACCCATGAATTGACTTTCAGCCAAAAAAGGGTAGGTGTCTCCTATAAGGATGATTCTGACCAAACTTATAACTCCGTCATCAACAGTTCTTATATTGATATTATTCCTGTGAACATGAATTACCGCCTATCCGGATTTAAATTCTATGCGGGGCCGTATGTAAGTGTTTTAGCAGCAGCCAATACAAAACGAAAAGATGAAAATGGTAACGTTTTCCGGGATAAAAGCATTTTCGGAGATGCGGCCAATGATGAAAGCAAAAACTATTATCTTCAGAAGTTTGATTTTGGAATGAATATCGGTCTGGACTACCAGCTAAAAGACAGATGGTCGGTAGGGCTAAGATACACACATGGTTTTACAGATCTTTTTCAGAATGCCAACAGTTCAGCAAACGGCAATGCTAAAAAAGATAAAATTAAAATATACAACCGGGGACTTATGCTTTCTTTAGCATATGACCTGACATCATATCATTCTTATAAATAATGCAAAAAGGAATCAAAATCTCAAAGTTCTAAAACAGAACAGTAAAAACACAAAGAAATTATATATATTTTTTGGTTCCTTTTAATCCAATACGATCATCTTATATCGTAGATTATTTATTTCTAAATTAGTGTTAAAGCCGGGTTAAAACCCGGCTTATTTTAGTTCCAAAATGTATTAACGCGCTAAAACCTGCATATAGAATTCTATAAAACTATAGCGTTTTTGTGCTCAAATTCTTAGATCTAAGTTGCCTAAGGAAACTATCATCCAGGAAGTATTTTTGAGGCTTCAGTAATTAAACTATCCATCAATACCGATGCGCTTTTATGCTTAAGAACCGGTGCGATCTGCCCACCCCAGAAAAATACCATTTCATTTTTCCCTTGTTCCAGAGCGGCCTTACGCAAAGATGACATAAAAGTAGTTTGTAATGGAAAAGGTAAGTGAGGAATCTGTTTTTCTGAAAGATCCTTTAAAATTTCATTGGTTATTCCTCTGCCTAAACGTCCGGTATAAGCTCTTGACAGCCTCGTGTTTTTTGACGACTCTGAAAAAAGAGCATCTCTATGAACAGGCAAAGCACCGGATTCCTCACAAGCCAGAAACGCAGTTCCGATTTGCACTCCTTCCGCTCCTAATGTAAGCGCAGCTGCAATTCCGGTCCCATTAGCAATTCCACCGGCAGCAATGACCGGTATTTTAATCCTATCTTTTATCAACTGGACAAGAACGAATGTGCCCGTAGTTGAATATTCAGCCTTATCCAAAAATGAAGGTCTGTGACCGCCGCTTTCAAACCCTGAAGCAACAATAATATCTACTCCAATATTCTCCAGAGCTATCGCTTCGTCCAATGTCGTTGCGTTTCCCGCCAAAAGAATTCCTCTTTTATGGCATTCCTCGACAACAGTTGGATCCAGCAACCCAAACATAAAGCTGAAAACCTTTGGTTTAATATCCAAAACCGTCTGCAGCTGATTCTGAAACCTGGATTCAAAAGAGGGTGGAAGAGCGGGAACATCTATTTGCAGTTGGTCAAAATAAGGTCTAAAAGCCTCCACAGTTTCTTTATAGCTTTTTTCATTATCTTCCGCACTTACAAAATCTGTATCGGAAACCCAAAGATTAAGATTATAGGGTTGACCCGTTTGAGATCTTATTTTCTGATCGACCTCATAAATTTCCTGCGGACTAAGGGTATATGCTCCAAAACCACCTAACCCCCCCTTATTGCTTACCCGTGAAGTGAGTTCTACTGTAGATAAGCCTCCTCCGAAAGGTCCCTGCCAGATAGGGTATTCAATTCCAAGTAAATCTGTAATTCTGTTTTTATTCCACATAATAAGTGATTTGATTGGGTTACCAATTATTCAACATCCGTAAGGGTTTTGTTTACGATCAGCCATTTCCCGTTTATTTTATGGAAAGTAATAAAATTATAGTAATTATAATCGTACATCTTCACATTCAGCTTTACTGAAGCAATAGAATTGATCACGTCGATGGAAATAATCTCCGGATGAAACGGTGCTCCTGCCTTTTCCGGGCTGACCCGATTGCCTACACCTTCGATGTATTGTTCCGCTGTTTTATAATACGCTACTCCTTTTATATCTCCGAATAGAAGGGCGTCTTTGAAGAAGACTTCCTTCAAAAGTGTTGTATTCCCTTCAAAAATGCCTTTGAAGTAATATTGCTCAAGTGCGGTTCTTATAGCGGTTTCTTCTGTACTATTTTTCATAGTGTTGATTTTTTGAGCATGGCTGCTTAGTGGAATACCCAGCAACCATGCTATTAGTAATACAATTTTCATTATAGGTAATGTCCGGCTCCCATGCCGCCATCCACATTGATTATCGCTCCCGTGATCAGTTTGTTGCATGCAATGCTGTAAACCATTTGTGCAACTTCTTCCGGTTCACCGATACGGTTCAGTAAATGAATTCCTGCTGCCTGATCGATATTTTCATCGTGCATAGGGGTTCTGATCAGCCCGGCGGCAACGGTATTTACTCTGATATTATCTTTTCCAAACTCGGCGGCAAGCTGATGTGTTAAAGCATGGATCGCACCCTTACTCGATATCGGAGCCGTAGAAGGAGACCCTGCCATAGCGTGATATACCAATGGAGAACCTATATTAATAATAACTCCATTTCTCTGCTTCTGCATCTGAGGAATAACCGACTGTGTCGTAAAAAAGGTCCCTTTAAGGTTTGTTCTTAAAAACCTGTCCAGATGATCTTCTGTTACTTCAAGAAATGGTTTGTTTTCATAAATTCCTGCATTATTGACCAGAACATCTGCTGAACCAAATCGCTCAATCGCTGTTTTTACAAGTAATTCACCAATAGCTTTGTCGGCAACATCCCCTGCAATCATTGCCAAATGATCTCCACCTCCCAATTCATTAAAAACCTCCTGCAATTTAGATTCTGTTCTTGAATTAATAACTACATTACTTCCTTTTTCCAGAAAATACCTGGCGATCTCCAATCCGATTCCTGAGGATGCACCTGTTATGATGACCGTTTGTTTCTCCATTTTTCTATTTTTTATCGGTGGAAAATCCCTGTTCTTTCAACGCAGATACCTGCTCTCCGGCATATCCCCAGTTATCATCTTCTATTTCATCAATCACCACATGGGTAAGATGCGGATCTTTATTCAAAACTGAAGTTACCAGTTCTGTTACTCCTTTTATCAAAAGCTGTTTTTGTTCTCTTGTAACTCCGTCACGCAGAACTTCTATTTTTATATAAGGCATGATTGTAAATTTTTAAGGTTATTAATTATTTTCAACTGATTCAGCAACCAGATTAATGGTAAGGTCAAAATTGTTGTATATCAAGGTATCCCCTAAATCCGTGAAGAAATTACCTGATCTGAATTTCATATTATACTTAGTACGGTCAAGAACAATTTTACTTTGAATAGTTGCTGAGTTTGGATTGTTCTCGATTTTTAATACAGTATCAATAGGATGGGTGATTCCCTTAATCGTAAGATCTCCTTTTACATAATACAGATGATCATCACCAGGCTCTGTATGCCTGATTTCAAAGGTAGATTCCGGAAACTGATCCGAATTAAAGAAATCATCGGAAGCTAAATGACCTGCAAACTGAGCGTTGGTCTCAGCATCTTTGATATCAAGAATTTTTATAGAACGGGTATCTATAATAAATGTTCCTGAAGATAGTTGGTTGTCTTTAAAAGTAAATGAACCCTCTTTAATTCCGATGGT
Source organism: Chryseobacterium sp. LAM-KRS1 (assembly GCF_013184525.1). Taxonomy (GTDB): domain Bacteria; phylum Bacteroidota; class Bacteroidia; order Flavobacteriales; family Weeksellaceae; genus Chryseobacterium; species Chryseobacterium proteolyticum. Next base: position 164,272 of record NZ_JAAOIZ010000005.1, on the reverse strand, counting down.
CCCATAATGAGCACCGGTTATTTTTCTTCCGGTCCATTCTATTGTACTTTTTTCATGGTCTACTTTAAAATTTTGTGTATTCATTTTTTCTATGTTTAAATGTTGACACAAAGTTCAGAAGGGGACGTTAAAAAGTTACGTGACCTGGGTCACAATTTAATTTTACTGAAAAGCAATGAGTAAATTAAGAGATCAGGGTTGATACAAACGGCTGAGGGTTTCTCTGGAAACACCGAGATAAGCAGCTATAAGATGTTTAGGGACAAGATTATACAATTGAGGATACATTGATAAAAGTTCTTCGTATCTGAACTTAGCATCGTTATTCATCAGCGAAAGGAGGCGTTTCTGTACTGCAACATAGCCTTTATTGGTTCTCCACCTGAAAAAATGCTCCATTTCATGAATTTCGCTGCATATCTTTTCTCTGTTTTTATTGGATATGGCCAATACGGTTGCATGGGTAATGCAATCAATATTTATGGTTGCTTTCTGATGGCTGTACAGTGCATTATAATCGGAAACCCACCAATTCGGCATTGCAAATTGTAAAATAAACATCTTCAGGGCATCATTTAGATAAAACGCTTTAAGGCAACCCTCCAGGACAAAATATTCGTGATCTACAGAATTTCCTTCCGACAAAAGCATCTGTCCTTTTTTCAGACTGATCAGGCTGAAATTTGAAAATACATAATCCAGTTGCTCTTCATTGAGAGAAACAAATTGCGACAGATGTTGCTGTAATATCTCTTTAGGATGGGTCATCAATTTTTTAATTGAATTACAAATATACAATCTAAAGCGTTTGTATTGATCAATAAAAAGTTTCGATACAGAAGCATCAAAACCGTTAATTCAGGGATTATATCTTGTATTTACGCCTGTGTTGCCATAACAGATTTTACATATTCTGAGGGAGTTATCCCTTCAATCTGTTTAAAAACTCTGTTAAATGTAGATTGATTAGAAAATCCAGATGCGGTGTAGGCCTCCATTAAAGTAACTTTATTAAAATCACTATCCCTGATCAATGCTTTTACGTGGTTGATCCGGCAGGTATTGATATAATGGTTAAAAGTGTTGTAACCATTCAATTTGATAGCCTTGGAGATATACATATTATTGGTTTTCAACACAAAACACAAACTTGAAACGGTAAAATCACTTTCCTTGAATCTTGCCTCATCTTCAACAATACCCTTTATTTTAGTAAAGAGCTCTGTATATTTCTCAACATTTTCGGGAGAATTATCTTCAGTTACAGTGATATTGGGTAGGGAATCTTTTTCATCTTGTGTCCTTTGTTTATCCCTTATTTTCTTCTCGATCTCCAGTTTCTTTATTTTATCTTTATAAAAAAGCAATAATGCTAATACCCCAATATTAGCCATAAAAACAAATATATCGGAAATCCTTAGTTTAGGTTTGTTTTCATTGTTTATCACATCAAAGGGATATAAATCAGCGATAAAATTAACAGAAAGAATAATGATTACCATATACAGGGAATACAGAAAAACATATTTTTTCTCAAGAAAAATGTAAGCTCCCAATGGTACAGGCAGCAACCATATGCAGACAGACATGGAATAACTCCAGAAATACAGCATAATAAATCCTGCAAATAAAGGAGCTGAGATCAGATGTCCATGAACCAGAGTTTTAATATTGTATTTTTTCCTTATCAGAAGCCAGCTATAGAGAGCAAACCCAAGATAAATAAGAGTGCAGACTGCCAATAAGGAAATTTTCAAAATAAAATAAAAAATGAATACATAAGCTGCTAAGACGATTAGCATCACAGATACGTACCGCGAGATAAGTTCTCTTTTTAATAGATCTATAGAGGTGACTTCGAAATCTTCATCATGTATCATTTAACAAAAACAATTTTTTTAAAATAACTTATTTATGTATTAATTTTACTAATTTACAAAAATACTGAAATATTTATGAGCATCTTATGGTTTACATTTTATATAATTCCCATTAATAGAATACTGTAATATCATAAATACTGTAATTAAAAAACATCAGTAGAAAAAAGCAAAAACATCCCTAATATACATCATTTCCAAACAATAAAAACAGAAAAACCCGATAAAATATTTTTCTCCAATTTCATCTTCTTTGTCGGTAATTTCCCTTTTGCTATCTCTTTATTTATATTCATCAAAAAATGTAAAATATTGAAAATCAAAAATTATCATCTCAAAAAATATAGGGTTATAAAACTCTAACTTTGATTGTTATCATATTAATCAAACTTTAGTAAAAAGAGTAAAACATGCATGAATAAAGTGTTTTTTAACAATTAATTCACGTAAAAAAGATCAAAAAACCTTATCTTTGTCCTCTATGCTGAAGTGGATTTCTATATTTTGTTCTATGACTTACGTATTTGCGACAACAAATATGGCGGAAGTATTGAAGGCTCCGGTCTTTATAGAACATCTGATGGAATATGACGGCAATTGTGTAGAATTTCTGGTAGAACATTATGATAATCATAAAAAAGACCAGGATTGGGATACCGATCAGAAACTGCCCTTCATCAATCCTCCTGTTGTGCTTATGGTATATGCACAACTTCCGGAAATCCTATTTCATATTGAAAAAATAAAAGAATTTCCGGTTCAGCAAAAAAACACTTTTTATCAGGAAAAAGATTTTTCCGGACTCTATCTTTCCAGGATTTTCCAGCCTCCACGCTATTCTTAATTAATCTCTGCACAATAACTATGCTTTAAAATACTTTTTAGAGCAGCTTAATCTTGTTATCTATCAATTAATTAATTTTTCATGTTAAATAAAATTATTGAGTTTTCTGTAAAGAATAAACTCATTATTGCCCTTTTTACAATGGGGCTGATTCTTCTTGGAATCTATGAAACAACAAAGCTTCCAATTGATGCCCAGCCTGATATTACCAATAATCAGGTACAGATTATCACTGTCGCACCCTCATATGGAGCAGCTGATATCGAACGTCTGGTGACCTTTCCCATTGAACAGGCTACCAGTAACATCAATGGCATAACAGAGCTCCGAAGTTTTTCACGGTTCGGCTTATCCCTTGTTACGGTGGTATTTAATGATGATACCGATGTATATTGGGCAAGACAACAGGTTCAGGAACGTCTGCAGATAGTCCAGGATAATATACCGGAAGGAATCGGAAAACCGGAATTAGGACCTATCTCCAGTGGATTAGGTGAAATATTCCAATATGTGGTCCGGGCAAAAAAAGGCTACGAGAACATCTACGATGAGACCGAACTGAGAACCATCCAGGATTGGATTATCCGCCGCCAACTTCTGGGAACAAAAGGAGTTGCGGATGTCAGCAGCTTTGGAGGAAAACTGAAACAATATGAGATTGCTATCAATCCCAATAAATTACAAGCATTTGATATTACCATCAATGACGTTTTCGATGCCCTGGAGCGGAATAATCAAAATACCGGCGGGGCTTATATTGAAAAGAAGGAGACTGTATTATTCATTAGGACAGAGGGTCTTCTGGGAAGTACTGAAGATATAGGTAATATCGAAGTATCAGCAACAGGAGAAGGGATTCCTGTTCTTATCAGGGATGTGGCGGAAGTAAAAACGGGATATGCTACACGGTATGGAGCAATGACCTATAATGACACAGGAGAGGTCTCGGGAGCTATTGTACTGATGCTTAAAGGAGAAAATGCCAACGAAGTGATTGGTAATATTAAACAACGTCTGGAAAAAATTCAGGAAACCTTACCGGAAGGTGTTGTTATTGAGCCTTTCCTGGATCGTGCGAAAATGGTTAACAATACTATCAGTACCGTAAAAACCAATCTGATGGAAGGAGCCCTGATTGTTGTTTTCATTCTTGTTCTCTTTTTAGGAAACTTCCGTGCCGGTCTGCTTGTCGCTTCTGTAATTCCACTGGCAATGCTTTTTGCCATAATCATGATGAACCTTTTTGGAGTCGGAGGAAACCTCATGAGCCTCGGTGCTCTTGATTTCGGACTTATCGTTGATGGGGCTGTTATTATCGTAGAAGCTGTGTTGCATCAGCTTGCCCATAAAAAACATTTCGGGAAAGATCATATCCTCAGCAAAAAAGAAATGGATACACAGGTTTCAGATTCCGCTACCAAGATGGTAAATAGTGCAGTTTTCGGGCAGATTATTATCCTGATTGTATACCTTCCTATTTTTACATTACAAGGGATTGAAGGTAAAATGTTCAAACCCATGGCTCAGACTGTCGCGTTTGCATTGATCGGGGCCTTCCTGCTTTCCCTTACTTATATTCCAATGATGAGTTCCCTGGTTCTTAGCAGAAAGAAAAAGACCAAAGATAATATTTCAGACAAGGTGATGACCAGGGTAGAAACCGGGCATCAAAAGCTTCTGATAAAAGCATTGAAGTACAGAAAAACCATTATTATCACAGTACTTCTCCTTTTCGCAGGAGCTGTTTTCACCCTTTCCCGGATGGGAGGAGAGTTTATTCCATCATTGGAGGAAGGTGATTTTGCTGTAGAAATGCGTATCCTGCAGGGAAGTAATATTAATGAAACCAAAAAAGCAACCACCCAGGCGGCGCACATTCTTTTAAAACAGTTTCCAGAGGTGCAAAAGGTAGTCACTAAAATCGGAAGTGCCGAAATTCCCACAGAGCCGATGCCAATGGATGCGGGTGATATGATCATTGTTCTGAAGCCTAAAAAAGAATGGTCGTCTGCACGATCATTCCCGGAATTATCCGAAAAGATGAGCAAAGCATTGCAGGTTATTCCCGGGCTCAAAACAGGTTTTCAGTTCCCGGTACAAATGCGCTTTAATGAATTAATGACCGGAGCAAGACAGGATGTGGTGTGTAAAATTTATGGAGAAGATCTGGACAGCCTTGCTGCATATGCTAAAAAGCTGGGTGGGATTATCAATACAGTAAAAGGTGCACAGGATCTTTATCTGGAACCCGTTGTAGGAGCGCCACAGGTAGTTATCGGTTATAACCGTGCCGAACTCTCGCGTTACCATATTTCCGTAATGGAAATCAATAGGGTGATCAATATGGCTTTTGCCGGACAAACTGCCGGGGCTTTGTATGAAGGTGAAAGAAAATTTGATGTCGTGGTAAGAATGGACAATGAACATAAAAAAGATATAAAAAGTATTCAAAATCTTCTGGTTCCGACTGCTTCTGGTGAGCAGATTCCTTTACACCAGCTGGCTAGCATAGAATTGAAAAGCAGTCCCAACCAAATCCAGAGGGAAGATACCAAAAGAAGAATTGTTGTCGGATTTAATGTCCGTGGAAGAGATGTTCAAAGTATCGTGGAGGAACTTCAGAAAAAGACCGATAAAGAATTGAAACTCTCTTCAGGTTATACCATCTCTTATGGTGGAGCCTTTGAAAACTTAAATGAAGCTAAAGCAAGATTAGGTGTCGCTGTTCCTATTTCACTGGTAATGATCTTTCTGCTTCTTTTCTTCGCATTTGGTTCCGTAAAACACAGTTTGCTGATCTACACCGCAATTCCGCTATCAGCCATTGGTGGAGTTTATTTTCTGGCCCTCAGGGGAATGCCTTTCAGCATCAGTGCAGGAGTAGGATTTATTGCATTATTTGGTGTTGCGGTACTTAATGGAATTGTTTTGATATCAGAATTCAACCGATTAAAAAATAATGGAATAACCAATCTCGGCAGAATTGTTTTAATGGGCACAAGAATCCGGCTTCGTCCCGTATTGATGACTGCTTTTGTCGCTTCGCTGGGCTTTCTTCCTATGGCGTTAAGCAGTGGTGCAGGGGCAGAAGTACAGAGACCTCTGGCTACCGTGGTTATAGGAGGCTTAATGCTTGCTACGCTCTTAACCTTATTTGTCCTGCCTATTTTGTATGTCTTATTTGAACGAATCAATAAAAATAAAATGAAATTCTCAAAAAAAAGAAACTTTAAAAAATTAACCATATTCCTGTTATTCATTTCTTTCGGAAGCATTCAGGCACAGGAAAACATTACACTGGATCAGGCATTGGAAGTTGCCTTCCGGCAAAACGGAAACTATAAGAATTCCAGACTCATTTCAGCCTATCAGGAAAAACTGAAATCAAGCTATCTCGACATTCCTCAACTGGAAGTGACAGCAGGTATCGGCCAGATACAGGGAATCGAAACCGATAATTCGTTTTCCGTATCCCAACGCATTAGTTTTCCGACTGTTTATTCCAGAAGAAAACAATTGCTGGATGCGGAATGGGCTTCAGGTCTTATGAATCAGCAGCTCACCAAAGCCCAACTGACTAAAGAAGTTTCAGAAGTTTTTTACAGAATTATTATTCTAAAGGAAAAGAAAAAAGTGCTGGATTACATCAGTGAGCTGTACAATGGCTTTGCCGACAAAGCAAGTTTACGTTTGAAAAAAGGAGAAGCCAATATTCTCGAGGAGTCAACGGCCGAAATTCAAAGGGAACAGGCCGCAGTGCAGCTGAATATTCTTGAAAACGACCTCAATATTGCACAGCTTCAGCTTCAGGTATTGCTTCAGTCGGAAAAAAGATATCAGCCGCTTACTGATCAACCCGTCCTGAATGTTGACTTTCAAATTCCGGGGGATGTCTTAAGAAATCATCCGCAGCTCCAGTATCTGAATCAGCAAATCAAGGTGAATGAAGCAGAAGCCCGTTTAGAACAAAGCAAACTCCTTCCGGATCTTTTTGTAGGATACACTAATCAGAGCATGAAGAATATCAATAACAACCGCTTCAATTCCGTTCAGGTCGGTGTTGGGATCCCTCTATTTACAAAAGGACAGCGAGCACTGGCAAAAGCAACAAAAGCAAAAGTGGCCATTGCAGAAAATCAATACCAAAGAAAAGAAACCGAACTGAAAAACAGGTATGAACAGCTGGCCAATACCTACGCTAACCAGCTTGCGATCATACAAAATTACGAACAGAAGCAACTGCCCAAAGCTGAAACGATTCTTAAAGCAGCCCAAAAACAAATGGAAGCAGGAGAGATCGATTTCCTCAATTGGGTTATTTTAACCAATCAGGCTGTTAAAATAAAGGTTGATTATATCGAAAATTTAGATCGACTCAATCAAACGGGGGCCGAGCTTAATTTCTTAATTTCAAAATAATAATATCATGTATTTCAGAAAATCATCATTATACATCATTGTTGCGGCCTTATTTTTAACCTCATGTTCGGGAAAGAAAGAGGAAACCACAGTCTATGAAAATAAAAAACTGGCATCAAAAAACCAGAATATCGTTCAGTTAAGTGATCAGCAGATCAAAATTACAGGGCTTACCTTGACAGGTATTCAAAACAGGATCATGGAAAAAACGGTACGGCTGAACGGAAAAGCAGACATAGCTCCGTCTCATATCAGTTCTCTTTCCAGTATTATGGGAGGGCATATAAAATCGATCAATGTTATTAACGGGAGTCATTTCAGAAAAGGACAGGTACTGGCTGTAGTAGAAGATCCTCAGTTCATACAGCTTCAGCAAGATTATCTCGTTACAAAGGCCCAGCTTGAATCAGCAAGATTGAACTTCAACAGGCAAAAAGACCTCAACACCAGCAAAGCCAGTAGTGACAAAACATTACAGACCGCCCAGGCGGATTATTCCACACTGAACGCTACATTGAAGGGACTGGAAGAAAAACTCAGGATCATAGGCATCAATGCGAAAGGACTAAATTCCGGAAATATTAAAAGCAGAATAAGCATTTATGCCCCTTTTAGCGGTTTTGTAAGTAAAATATGGGTTAATAATGGTCAGTATATCAATCCTTCCGATACCTTATTTGAACTGATTGACCCTGCTGGTCTGTTATTGGAATTAAAAGTATTTGAAAATGATGTAAATGATATAAAAACCGGGCAGGAGATCCTGGTGTATAATAATCAGAACCCGGACCAGAAATATCCTGCCAAAATTATAAGCCTTGTTCCCAATATCGAAAATGGAGGATCATCGGTAGCTATAGCCAAATTGTCCGCATCCAACACAGAGTTTGTGCGCGGAATGTACATCAATGCAGAAGTAAGCATTAGTGGTAGAAATACGACCGGCTTACCCGGCGAATCTATAGTATCATTTGAAAATAAGAACTATATCTTTGAAGACCTTGGAAATCACCGGTATAAAATGATTCCCGTAATCACAGGAATTTCAGATAACGGATTTACGGAAATTCTCAAATCTGAATCGTTAAAAAATAGAAGACTGGTACAAAAAGGAGCTTACGATCTCCTGATGATCCTTAAAAATAAAGCAGAATAATCATTTTAGCACAAAGCCGTTCAACCGTTTGAACGGCTTTTTTATGATTCCGAAAATAAATATACCGATTGGTATATTTATTTTATATCTTTGCCATTTAAAAATGGAACTACTGAATTAAAGGCGGGTTATTCCTTTTGTTTCAGCCATAAAATTTTTTAATTCAAAATATACCGATCGGTATATTAAATAGTAAAATGCTATGAAAAGAATCATTCTTATTATCACGGTAATCTCCGCAGCCATTATGGAGCTTATAGACACTTCCATAGTAAATGTTGCCCTCAATTATATGAGCGGAAACCTGGGGGCAACATTAGAAGATATTTCCTGGGTGGTTACAGCTTATGGAATTGCCAACGTTATTATTATTCCGATGACCAGCTTTCTGGTTAATAACCTTGGCCGGCGGAATTATTACATCGGCTCTATTATCCTGTTTACCTTTTGTTCTTTTATGTGCGGCAACTCCACAAACCTCTGGGAACTCGTCATGTTCCGGTTTCTGCAGGGGATAGGAGGTGGAGCGTTATTATCGGTATCTGCCATGGTTGTATACGAGTGTTTTCCAAAAGAAAAGCAGAATATTGCCAGCGCTTTATTTGGGATCGGGGTTTTCATAGGACCAACGATCGGGCCTACACTCGGTGGATTTATTACGGATAACTTTTCATGGCGATGGATCTTTTACATCAACATTCCTTTAGGAATACTGGCCGCTATTCTATGTTTAAAATTATTACCCGAATCTCCGACCCGGCAAAAGGTTAAAAAGATCGACTGGCCAGGAATTATTCTCTTAATTATTGGTATCGGCTCTTTACAAACGGTTTTGGAGCGTGGGGAAACGGAAGACTGGTTTGCTGCCCGTTATATTATTTTCCTCACTGTAGCAGCTGTCCTTTCACTCGTTCTTTTCGTTCACAGGGAGCTCACCATACCACATCCCGTGGTAAAACTATCGGTTCTTAAGCATCCTTCACTCAGTATCTCTGCCATACTTACCTTTATAACCGGGATTGGCATGTTTACTTCCATTTACCTCACTCCTGTACTGGCACAACGCTTTTTAGGATTCAACCCGGCTCAGGCTGGTCTTCTACTGCTTCCGGGTTCCATTATTGCCGTATTTGCGCTGATCATTACCGGGAAAGTTTTGCAAAAAGGAGTTCCTCCTGCCTTGGTGGTATTGCTTGGTTTTTGTTGTTTTATTTATTTTAACTGGTCTATGGCACAGGTAAACCTGGATGTTTCTTTTGCTACAATTTCCATTAATCTTATATTCAGAGCACTGGGAATGGCTTTACTTACCGTTCCGCTTGCATCACTTGCCGTTTCTTCTTTAAAAGCTGAAGATATGCCCCAGGGAACCGCTATTAACAACATGATGCGCCAGTTGGGTGGTTCATTTGGAATATCCATTATCAATACATATATCGCAAGAAGGGTTGCCCTTCACCGTACCGACCTTATCTCCAACCTTACTCCGGATAACCGTTCGGTAATGGATCGTCTTCAAACCTATACTTCACTTTTTCAGAGCAAGGGATTCGGTTTTCCTGAAGCACAGCAAAAAGCAATAGGTCTGATGGAAAAAATCGTGGTGAAACAATCATTTTTTTTAAGCTATATCGATGCCTATATGGTTATTGGTCTGGCATTTATATTTGTCTTACCTTTATTATTATTTTTCCTGAAGAGGAATAAGAATAAAAAAATAGTAATCGTATCAGCAGACCATTAAAACAGAATCATATAAAATATAATAAAATCAATATCATGAAAGAAGTATTCATTGTATCAGCAAAACGTACTCCCGTCGGAGGATTACTTGGGAATCTGTCCACTTTTACAGCCACACAGCTGGGCGCTCTGGCCATTCGGGAAGCTTATAAAAACATTTCTCTGGAACCGGAATTACTGGACAGTGTTTATATGGGAAATGTACTGAGTGCAGGAGTAGGACAGGCTCCGGCAAGACAAGCTGCTATTTTTGCTGATATCCCGTATGATAAAGATGCCACAACCATCAATAAGGTATGTGCTTCAGGAATGAAGGCAACTTCATTGGGAGCACAGCAAATCCAGACAGGCCTTGAACATCTCATCGTAACAGGCGGAATGGAAAGTATGAGCAATACACCCCATTATGCCTTCATAAGAAACGGAAAAAAATTAGGAGATCTTACCCTTACTGATGGGATGACTAAAGACGGTTTATGGGACGTTTACCATAATTTCCATATGGGAAGTGCGGCAGAGCTGGGAATTAAAAAATATGGACATACCCGGCAGGAACTGGATGATTATGCATTGTCTTCTTATCAGAAATCACAAAACGCAACTGCGCAAGGGAAATTTAAAAATGAAATTGTTCCTGTAGAATTCACTAAAGGAAAAGAAACCATTACCATCGATAAAGATGAAGATATTTTTAAGCTTATTCCTGAAAAAATGGCTCAGCTGAAGCCTGTTTTTGAACCGGACGGATTGCTTACCGCGGCCAACTCCAGTAATCTGAATGACGGTGCCGCAGCTTTGATTCTCGCTTCGGCAGAAGCTGTAGAAAAATACCAGCTGAAACCGCTTGCCAAAATTATCGGTTATGCAGATGCCGCCCAGGCACCGGAATGGTTTACAACATCTCCGGCTCTTGCTATTCCAAAAGCTCTTTTAAGTGCCAATCTTGACCTTTCGGCAGTAGATTATTTTGAGATCAATGAAGCTTATGCCTCAGTTGTACTTTCCAATCAGAAGATCTTAGGTTTTGATCGTGAAAAAGTGAATGTATATGGCGGCGCAGTAGCCATCGGACATCCGATAGGAGCTTCCGGAGCCAGAATTCTTGTGACGCTTGTCAATGTCCTTCAACAGGAAAAGGGGAAATATGGTGTAGCTGCCATTTGTAATGGCGGCGGCGGAGCTTCCGCTATGGTTATCGAAAATATGAATATATAGCTAATGTATTTTTAATTTCCATTAAAAAATGTCTGGCCAGATGAATGACCGGACATTTTTTATGAATACAATATTCCAGGCTTACGAAGGCAGGTCATTTAAAAACTCTCTGATGTCATTACTTATTTCTTCTGTATGGGTTTCCAGTGCGAAATGTCCGGTTTCATAAAATTTTACAATAGCATCCGGAATATCTTTTTTGTAAGCATCCGCTCCCGGAGGCAAAAAGAAAGGATCATATTTTCCCCATGCAGCCAGGAACCGGGGCTGGTATTTTCTGAAATATGCCTGAAATTCAGGATATAGTGCCACATTAGTCCGGTAATCAAGCATCAGGTCAATCTGAATATCATTCATTCCCGGGCGGTCCAGAAAATGCTGATCCAGAGCATAAGATTCAGGGGCGATAAGCGAAAGATCCTTAACGCCTTCCTGGTACTGGAATTTGGTCATCTTTTCAGAAGTAAAATCACTTAAGAGCTTACGGTTTTCCGGAGTGGGATCTTCCCAGTATTTTCTTATCGAACTCCAGCTGTCACTAAGGCCTTCTTCATAGGCATTCCCATTCTGAGAAATAATTCCCGTTATTTTTTCGGGATTGGCTAAAGCTAACCTAAGACCGGTAGGAGCACCATAATCAAAAATATAAAGGGCAAATCTTTTTAATTCCAATCTATCAATAAATCCCTGCATTATCCTGGCAAGATTATCAAACGTATAGCTGAAGTGGTCAGAATCCGGAGCATCACTAAACCCGAAACCCGGTAGATCCGGGGCAATGATATGATATTGATCATTCAGCTTAGGAATCAGGTTGCGGAACATATGTGAAGAAGTAGGAAATCCATGAAGAAGCAAAAGAACAGGAGCATCTTCAGGTCCGGATTCACGGTAAAAAATATTCAGACCATCAACGTCTGTATTGTTGTAATAAATGGTTGGGTTCATAATTGTTTTTATTTTTTTGTTATTTCAAAATTACGCCATACATTTGATTACATAAAACGATTAATTATGATATGAATAATCATAAAAAATGATACATGAATTTAAATGATTTAAAAATATTTGAAGCAGTAGCTGCTTCCGGCAGTTTTACAAAAGCTGCGGAAGTTATGTGTACCGTACAATCCAATGTTACCGCAAGAATAAAAACGCTCGAAGAAGAACTGGAAGCTCAGCTTTTTACGCGTACTTCCAGAAAAGTTTCTTTAACCACGGCCGGACATGCATTTATTCAATATGCCCGTAAGATTTCAAATACCATAGAAGAAGCCAAAAGGGAAATTAAAAATTCTGATCAGATAGGAGGGAACCTGTGCATAGGATGTATAGAGACAACACTGGTATTTAAAGCCCCGGAAATTCTTTCGGGTTTTATGAATGCTTATCCTCATGTCCAGCTGGAATTTAAATCGGACACCCGCTCAAAGCTTATTGATGATGTTCTGAATTATAAGCTGGATGCGGCGTTTGTTTCTGCACCTATTCATTCCGCACAACTCGAGCAGATCCACATCAAGCAGGATGAGCTGGTTATTGTGACTTCTCTGGATGAAAGATCAGTCAATCAAATTCTTAAAAAGGACAATCTGAATATTGTTGTTTTTGACCAGGGTTGCGTTTACAGGGCAAGGCTTGAAACTTTGCTCAATGCAAGGGGAGTGATACAATACAAGAGCATGGTAATGAATTCTATTGAAGGGATCATTAATTTCGTTGAAGCAGGCCTGGGAATTACCTTGCTTCCGCTTGAGCTGATTGAACAGTATTACGGTGGCAGGAAATTGAAAACCTTTAAGCTCAGTAAGGAGATCAATACCATATCTACTTCTCTCATCTACCTGAAAAGCATTCCCAAATCCCAAGCTTTGGAATCTTTTATCGGGATGTATGCAACAGGTAATAAAAAGGCAATCCCTTTTTGAGATTGCCTTTTGTAATTATTTACAGTTCCTGAGCTAATGGCCAGTCTACGGGAATTTTTGTAGCTGCAAACAAGTAATTGGTTATTGTTTTATCACCGATCGCAATAATCACATCTACCAAATGGCCTTCGGTATATCCTTCATTGAAAAACTGATTTTTTGTCTCCTCAGAAATCTCACCCTTATTGCTTACTGCCTCATAAACCAGTTGCCCTAAGGAATTGAGTTTTGAATCAAAAGATATTTTTGCTTTTCTGATTTCAAGGATCTGATCATCATCAAATCCGTTCAGCTTTGCAATAGCAGTGTGAGCACTTAAACAATACAGGCAATTGTTATACTGGCTGACAATAAGGTTCACTACTTCTTTTTCTTTTGCTTTTAAGGATGACTTGGCATTTTGCAAGGCGAGGTAAGTGGCAAGTCCATTTTCCGAATGTGCAAAAGTTGCATACAGATTAGGAACAAAGCCAACCCCTTTTTCTAATTGGTTAAAAATATTTTGATTTGCTTCTGAAAGCTGCTCTTTTTGAGGAATCTGAAAATTTTCCATTTGTAATTGTTGTTTAAAATTAATACGACAAAGTTCAGTGATCCCTAACCTCAAAAAAATAGAACAATTTCCCGAAGATGTATGCTTTTTTCCCTTTCCAAATGATACATTTGTTCAAATAAGACTTTTATTAAAAATTAGTGAGATAAAAGATGATCTATAATTTCTATAATAAACAGACGGAAGCAGCTTGCCGGCTTCTTGTCCATGAAGAAAAATTTGACAGGGTTTTCTACGGAAAAGACCGTAAAGACAAATTTCTGACATTGGCATGGAACCAGGGTCCGGACATTTTTATTACAATAGATAAAATATCCTATCTATTCAAATCAGGCAGCATACTTTGCTTAATGGTCAATCAGTCATTTGATTTTCCCGACAATTCACAAATCATCGTATGGCAGTTTAATAAAGATTTCTACTGCATTGAAAGTCATGATTCGGAAGTAGGGTGTGTAGGATTTCTTTTTTATGGTTTGTCTCAAAGTATGTTTGTTTCCGTGGAGGATCAGGTCCGTGATAAACTCACTTTGCTACTGCGTATTTTTATTGAGGAATTCCAGGATGTAGATGATATCCAGGAGGACATGCTCCGGATGCTGTTGAAGCGCCTGATCATCCTGATTACACGGTCGGCAAAAAAACAATTTGTTGCAGATCAATTTCCTGAACAAAAACTGGATATTATCCGGCAATTCAGTTTACTGGTCGAAAAGAATTATAAGTCGGAACATTCCGTAAAGTTTTATGCAGATCAGCTTCATAAGTCTCCCAAAACCCTTTCCAATCTTTTTAATCTCTATAATAACGGAACTCCCTCTGAAATCATTCAGCAAAGGATTATACTGGAAGCTAAAAGATTACTGCTCTTTACCAACAGCTCAGCCAAAGAAATTGCTTATGAATTAGGATATGAAGATGTTGCTTATTTCAGTAGCTTTTTCAAAAGGGTAACGGGGCTTTCACCTCTGGCGTTCAAAAAGCAATCAGCCGGAATTTCCACTCCATAAAAAAGCCTCCCGAGGGAGGCCTTAAAAAACACAAATGATGAAAAAAAATTATTTCGAAGTGCAAATATAATAAAATATATTATGTAATACATTATAATTTTATTAATATTTTAATTCAATTTTAAATAACATATTAATATTATGCATACATACTATTAATATATTTTCAAATATAGGTATAATTCTTTAAGAGGAGTTTTTTCTATTTAAACATACAGGAAGTATTTCAGTTCCATAAAAAACCTCCGGGAAAAATCCCGGAGGTTTGAAACTTTTTATTGACTAAAATTTGAATACACAGCCGCAAACGCTCATTTTACCTTCAACGACTGTTGTCCATTGTCCGTTCCAGGTACCTCCGTAAGAGGCACAAATGGAAGGGCATATTTCTTTTGCATCTTCATTGCTCCAGATAGGACCAGCCAGAACATCCAATGTATATTCTGTGCTTCCTGTAGGAACCGTATCGTACTCAACTTCGATTACACTCATTTCCCCCTCAACAATGGTAGACCATTGTCCGGTAAATTTTCCTAAATGTGCCGCAGCAATACGACCTCCTAATTTCTGAGCCTGATCGTTGCTCCAAAGCGGACCTGCAACGATGTTGATTTTGAATTTTGACATGGTGTTTGTTTTTTATGTTTTAACATACCAAAGGTGCAACTATAATAAAACAAACAATAGAGTAGAAAACACCATTTTTTTTGGTCAGTATTTATACCTACAGCTTTAAAAAAAATTGGGTTAACCCCCATCAATAAAGGACTAATAGGTTTAAATTATTTCTCCGAAATTAGATATATCAGATTGATCAATGGAAAATAACAGAAAAAAACAAAAGAAGTTAATTTTTTTAAGAGAAAAGGACATAAAAAAAGACGAAGCTATAATTATTACTTATAGCCTCATCAATTTTTTCAATCATTTGGTTTTGTTGGTACAAATTTAGAGCAATCCGTACGACAGGTACAGATACAGTTGCTGTTTTTTATTAGGGCACAGATTACCAATTACTGGCAATTTCCCCAAGCGTCTTAAGATCGGAGTTAACTTTATCTGTCCATTCCATCGCAAAATTAAGCCTCATACAGTTGTTATACTGATTGTATTGGGTAAACATTCTTCCCGGAGCAAAAGTAATATTCCGCCTGATGGCCATATCAAACAGTTTGACAGTATCAATTTTTTTATCAAGTTCCAGCCATACCATAAATCCACCTTCCGGCTGGGAAACTTTAGTATTATCAGGAAAATAATCCTCAATGCCCTGCTGAAGCTTCAGACAATTATTTTGTACTATTTTCCGGAATGTACGAAGATGATGATCATATCTTCCGTTTTCTAAAAAATGGGATATGGCTTCCTGATACAAAGCAGGGGTAGAAAGCGTTTGTATCAACTTCTGCTGGATAATTTTATCCTTATACTTGCCCGGGATAATCCATCCGAGCCTGTAACCCGGTGCCAGTGTTTTGGATATGGAATTCACCAGCATCACAATACCGGCTTCATCAAATGCTTTACAGGGTTTCGGCCTCTCGGCTCCATAATACACATTCCTGAAAATATCATTTTCAACTAATGGAATATCCCATTCCGTAAGCATTTTTACAAGCTCCTTTTTATGATCGTCCGGCATGAGTGTGCCTAAAGGATTATTGAAGTTAACCACAAAACAGCATGCACTTATGACAGGCAAAACCTTTTTCAATGCTTCGAGATCTAAACCAGTAGAAGGGTCTGAAGGGATTTCTACAGCTTCAAGTCCCATGGCATTTATCATTTTAAGAATACCAAAGTAAGCGGGACTTTCTACAGCAACCTTATCTCCGGGTTTGGTAACCGCCATCAGGCAGGTAAACATTCCGTTCATCGCTCCGGACGTTGCTATCACATCATCTTCTGTAACTTTACCCTCCAGCATAAATGCCCATCTGGCAACCGTTCTTCTAAAATTGAGATTTCCCTGAACAGATTCATAGGTTGCCCCGCCATTTGCCAGGCTTCGCATAACTGTAGTCACGCTCTTATTAAGCTGGGCGATGGGCAGCAGGCTTTTTTCCGGCAGCCCGAGGGAAAAATGGGTAATGTCCGTATTTTCCGAAGAAGCAAATGTCTTAAGGAAAAGATGTTCCGGGTACTGCTCTTTTTGCAGGGATTCCAGGATAATAACAGAAGGAAGAGAAAATTTCCTTTGTGAAGCTTTACTTACATAGTAGCCGGATTTAGGTCGTGGTTCTATCAACGATTTACTTTCTAATTCCAGAAATGCCTGCCGAACGGTATTGATGCTTACATTATATACTTTCTGTAAGGTCCGTATAGAAGGCAATTTATCACCAAGCCTTAACGTTCCACTGAGAATCTGCTGCTCAATGATCCCGGCAATTTTCAGATAAAGGATTTCTTTTTTCATTCAATCGGTATTATTTCTGTGTAGTTCAAAATTAAGAAATTAAATCCCCGTTTAATAATTTATCATGCAGATAAAGAGTCACAAGCACTGCGTTAATTCATAAAAAATGATTTCTATCAGAAATACCGCTCAATACGATATATTTCATACAAAAGTGAATGATCTGTAAAATATTGTTCTATAACTTTTTAAAATTATATTATAAAAAATCTTAATTTTAAGTGATTTTAGATTTTTTTAATATTTTTTAACAAAATTTATATTTCTATTTTTGCAACCAAATCTTATAAATTATGAAAAAAATTTTATTAACCCTTTCTCTTTCTTTGGGAATTTTTGCTGCAGCACAAGAAGCAAAAACAGAGGCTCCGGCTGTTGATACGACAAAAGCATGGAGCATTCAAGGTCAAAACACATTAATGCTGAACCAGGCGGCATTCTCGAACTGGGTAGGTGGTGGAGCAAACAACGTGGGTTGGCTTGCCGGTGTGAATTATAACCTTACCTATGAAAAAGGGAAGGACCTTTGGGAAAATATTATTATCCTTGGATACGGACAAAACAATACCCAGGGCGTAGGAACAAGAAAGACCCAGGATGTAATTAATCTTTCAAGTAACTATGGGAGGGAGATCGCTAAAAATTGGTACGCATCCGGTGGTGTAAGTTTACAAACTCAATTTGCTCCGGGCTATGAGGATGGAAATAATCCTGATGCGAAAAAGATATCCAACTTTATGGCTCCGGGATACCTTAATGTAGGGGCTGGTTTTACATATAGACCAAATGATAACTTCACCATGACATTACGTCCGGCAAATGCAAGGGTAACTTTTGTACTGGATAAAGACCTTCAGTATGCAGGAACTTACGGCTTAAAGAATGATGGAGATTCTTCACTATTTCAGTTCGGTTTCCTGGGAACAGCCATTTATAAAATAAAGATCATGGAAAACATCAACCTTACGAATACAGGGTCTGTCTTTTCCAATTATTTAGATCATCCTGAAAGACTGGTCCTGTCGTACAGTGGAATTTTAAATATGAAGATCAACAAATTTATTTCAACCAACATAACGCTGGATCTTTTATATGATCACAACCAGATCAGAAGAACACAGCTGAAACAGACTTTGGGAGTTGGTTTTGCCTATAATATTGATAACGGGAAAAAACGTTCTGATAAAAAAGACAATCAATCCTGGATGAAGAAGTAGCACTATTCATCGAAAAAATAAAAAAGACTAACCGAAGAATGGTTAGTCTTTTTTATTTAGTATGGAGAAAAATGAAAATTATTGATGTCCGCTTTTTCTACTCATTAAAGTCAGCATAGCCAGAAGTCCACTGATCGCGCCAAAAAAATAAATAGACTGATATCCCAGCCAGCCTGCAATAATCCCCGCTATCGGACCAGCCAAGCCTAGTGAAAGATCGAAAAAAGCTGAATAAGCTCCCAGTGCTGTTCCTCTCATTTGCGGAGTTACCTTTTTAATAGCGAGTACTCCCAAAGATGGAAATACCAGGGAAAAACCAATTCCCGTAAGTGCACAGCCTACGATTGCCATCCATCCCGAATGAGAAAAACCTATCAATAGCTGTCCTATGACCTCAATAGCAAAAGACCCTAAGGCTACTTTGTAACCACCATACTTGTCGGGAAGGGAGGCAAATAATATTCTGGTAAGAATATAAAATCCACCAAAACAAACAAAAGCCAGAGAAGCATGCTCCCAGTTTTTCTCAGCGAAAAGCAAAGCAATAAAGGAAGCTATGCATGCAAATCCTATGGAAGAGAAAGCCAGTGCCAATCCCTGATCGGAGACTTTTGCAATCACTTTATAAAAAGGAGTTCTTATATGAGTAGGATCCGCTTCAAGGGTTGGCAGCCGGGCTGTTGATAACCAGCTCACTACAGAAAGGACCAGAATTAATGTAAAAGGAACAACACTACCGAATTGGCTTCCCATCCATATACTTAACGGGGCTCCTAAAGCGATTCCTCCATACATTGAAATTCCGTTCCAGGTCATTACTTTGCCGGAATTGTGTGCTCCCACCAGTCCAATTCCCCAGGTTAGCGCTCCCGTTACCATCATACTTTCAGAAATACCATGAATAATTCTTGACAGAATCAGCAATCCTAATGCTAAAATTGGGAAATGTACAGAGGAACTTCCTGCAATATAAAGGATCCCGGCTACAAAAACCATAAATATCCCTCTGTGATTACTGATTTTAGCCCCAAGTGTATCGGTTATTTTACCGGCATAAGCCCTTGTTAATAAAGTAGCTAAAAACTGAAGCCCCATCACACCCCCCACGATAAAGGAGTCGAATTTCAGTTCATTTTTAATCAGAGCTGGTAAGGCACCCAGTGTAATTCCAATTGTAAGATATACCGCAAATACGGAAATTACAATCGGAGCGAGAACTTTTTTTAAAGGTATGTTGTTGTGATGATGAGTATCTCCAATCTTAGGAGTTACCATAGTTGTACTTTTGATTGCCATATTGCATCGTTTTTTTAGTTATTTTTCGAGTACAAAAGTAGATCGGCAACATACAATTAGCGATAGCTATTCAATGGCTATAATTGGACAAATAATGGTTTTCTTTTCCGGAATTCAGATGCTGTATAACCGGTATTCTTTTTAAAAAAGCGCGAAAAATAAGTATAATCATCATATCCAAGGTCAAAAGCAATTTCCTTAATATCCATGTCAGTATAGTACAAAAGACGCTGAGACTCCAGGATAATTTCCTGCTGTATCCAATGACTGGCTGCAAAACCTGTGATTTCTTTTACCACCTCATTCAGATACAGAGGGGTGATATGAAGTTTCACTGCGTATTCCTTTACCTGTTTCAACTCCCTGTAATGCGATTGAATCATTTGTTTAAAAAGCAATACTGTCTTATATTTCTGTCCGCCAATGACTTTTTCAGAATACTTGTTTCTGACCAACGCTCTTACCATAAGACCTGCCAGGCTATCCGTAAATGAATTGATAAGATTATTCTGAAAAGAAACTTCATTATGAGCCAATACAGCATCAAAAACCGGAATAAAAGAAAACAGACTGTCATCCTTTTCAACTTCTGCAGCCTGGTTAGAATTGAGGTAAGTAGTGAAAATCTCAAGATAAGTTTTAGGAATCAGTGCTGTTTCCACAAATACCAACCAACCTTTAGAATGCTCATTTTTTATATACCGGTGAACCTGTCCTGGTGCAACATATAACACTGCAGCTCCATGAAGTTCAACCTTACGGAAATCCAGTTCTAATGAAGAATATCCTTCCTGCTGAATAACAAACATAAAATGTTCATCGCGGTGAGCTGCCTGTACAGATTCTTCAAGTTCACCCATAGGACAAATTTCTATACCGGTACTGTTGAGTTCGTTTGTATGGAGTAAAATGTTCGATTTTGCCATCACTGAAACATTGGGCTGTTAGAGCGTGTAAATGTAATCATATTGCCTGATATTTTAATGAAAGCAACACTTTCTTTCATATGATATATATGGTAATATGAGGCATTCGTTTTAAACCATTTATTTTACATTTCATCTTAAATTTTTCCTGCTTGACTCAAAAAACAGATGCGCATTTAGAAAATCAATATTTATATTTACAGAATTAATGGTTCCAAAACCTACTTGCTCTATGATGAGAAAAACCCAAATAAGGAAAAAAAAATTATTATCTGCCACTAAAAAACGCCTGGTCATATGGGCTGTGGCAATCATTTCATTTTATTTATTTTCTTATGGATCCTTTTGATCCGGTATGGGAAGACTATGTTAAAGATCCGTTGGATTTTCTGATCAGTGATTTTCTGTGGGTGCTTCTTTTTTCAGTTATTATTTCGGAGGTAAGCATATTGATCGACAGCCAGCTTAATAAGTTGCTTCCATGGAGTAACCGGGGAATAAAACGCTTATGCATACAAGGCATTCTGCAAATTGCCGTAAGCATTCTTTTTGTGGCCATTATCATTAATATTTTTTCCAATACTCCCGACATAGCCAAAATGGATTATCGTAAAGAAATGACCTTGTTGGGGCAATGGGTAGCTACCAATATCATTATTTCCCTGCTCATCAGTGCCGTAAATACAGGAGATTATTTACTGGAAAACTGGAAAAAATCTGCCATAGAAGTAACCCAGCACAAGCTAAGGGCTTCTAAACACAAACAGGCTGCAATGGCTGCAGAGCTACAGGCTCTGAAACTACAGATAGACCCTCATTTTATTTTTAATAACCTAAGCGTTTTATCGGAACTTATTCTGGAAAACCAGCAATTAGGTTATGAGTACGCTGAAAATTTCTCTAAAGTTTACCGCTATCTTGTTATTAATTCAAAAAAAGATGTGATCTCTTTAGACGAAGAATTGAAATTTTTAGACTCTTACATTTTCCTGATAAAAAAAAGAATCGGTGACGGAGTCAATTTCGAGATCTCTATTAATCCGGAATTAAGGAATATGATGATCCCTCCTTTAACTCTGCAGTTTTTGGTAGAAAATGCCATCAAACACAATCAAACACTCAGATCCAATCCTCTACAAATAAAAATTTATACATTAACCAGCAAAAATCTTGTTGTCTGCAACACTTTGATCCCTCTCATCAATAAAGCCGAATCTTCCAAAGTGGGTATTAAAAACATCATGAACCGGTTTGAATTGCTTGGAGATAAAAAGCCGTTGATCCTTCAAACAGAAAAAGATTTCCTTGCCAAAATACCATTATTATGAAGCTCAATAAGATCTTAATCGTAGAAGATGAAAAGCCTAATGCGGACCGCCTAAAAAGGTTATTGCTGAAATTGCGGCCCCACGCTGAAATTGTATCTGTTGAAGATTCCGTAGCATCAGCAGTACAATGGTTGGAAGAAAATCCGGCTCCTGATATCATTATGATGGATATCCAGCTGGCAGACGGCTTAAGTTTTGAAATTTTCAATCAGACAGAAATTAAATGTCCTGTGATCTTCACCACCGCTTATGATGAATATGCAGTAAAAGCATTTAAATACAACAGCATCGATTATCTTTTAAAACCTGTTGAGGAAGAGGAGCTTGAAACCGCATTAAAGAATTATGAAACCTTTATGGAAACCATTCCATATGTAGGAACTGCTATAGAGGGACTGCTGAACTACATCCAGCCCAAAGATTACAGGAAGCGTTTCCTTTTAGCCCACAGAGACGGTTATAAAACCCTGCTCTCGGAAGATATCCTGTATTTTTTTACCGAACTGGGCGTCAGCAGGGCTGTTGTAAAAAACGGAAACACAGAAATTGTTCCCCAGACCTTAGAGGAACTGGAAAAACAGCTGGATCCTAAACTGTTTTTCAGAGCCAACAGGCAGTTTATCATCAACATAGATTCCGTACAGCATATTTCCAATTACTTTAACGGAAAGCTAAAACTCGACCTGGTCAGGCATCCGGATATTGAAGTCATTGTAAGCAGGGAAAAAGCTTCGGCACTGAAGTCCTGGATGGATTATTAGATCACCTATATGATTTCTACGATAGTGGAAATCTTTTTTTTATCATACAATTTAAAATTCTTCATCCCAAACATTTGTTCGGGGTAATACTCTTTATCATTTCAGTAATAGGAAAAATCTCGTTTTATACCCTTTTCTTTTCATTTCAGCTATTAAACGCTTCATCCCCGAATAATTACGTTTCACTGAAATTCTCCCTATCAATGCCCTTTTTTTGCGATTATTTTGTAGTCAACAAATAGTAAATCGTATATTATGAATTGTAAAAAAGGTTATTTCGTACTGCTATTGACAGCAGCTGTTTTTCTCCAGTCCTGCAACTCCGGAAAAAGCCAGGAAACAGGTGAGCAAATGTCTGCACTTCCTACCGATTTTATACAGCTGAAATCAGGAAATGCTGATATTTCTTCCGGATATCCTGGAAGTATCGAAGGACAGGATAATGTGGATATCAAAGCCCAGGTCACAGGCTATCTGGAAACGGTATACGTAAAAGAAGGGCAATATGTACAAAAAGGGCAGACGCTTTTCAGGATCAATCCTTCAGTCTATAATGAACAGGTAAATAATAGTGATGCTGCATTAAAAATAGCATTGGCCAACCAGGCGAGTGCCAGACTTGAAGTAGAAAAACTAAAACCATTGGTGGAAGGAAATGTGGTTTCCGATATGCAGCTGAAAACAGCTCAGGCAAGCTATGCAGCAGCAACAGCTCAGGTCGCACAGGCTAAATCTGCATTAGGCTCTTCAAAGATCAATGCCGGATTTGCGTATATAAAAGCTCCTGTATCGGGATATATTGGCAGGATCGTCAACAGAACCGGAAATCTGATTACCCCTTCTGATGCCACTCCGCTTACCACACTTTCCGATATCCATACAGTGAATGTTTATTTTGCAATGAACGAAGCCGATTTCCTTCGCTATACCAAAGCCAGAATGGCCTCCGAAGATCAAACCGGAAACGTTGAACTGATCCTTCCGGATGGTTCTACCTATCCATATAAAGGAAAGCTGGAAAATGCCAGTGGAAATTTTGACCGGATGACAGGAAGTATGCAGCTGAAAGCAATATTTCAAAATCCTGATCAACTTCTTCGTGCAGGAGGTACAGCGCGGGTAAAGATTCATCAGTATGTGGATGATGTCATTAAATTACCTAAAACAGCTGTAAAGGATATTCAGGACAGATTTTTTGTTTACAGACTGAATGCTCAGAACAAAGTTGTTATGACTCCAATTGAAATCTCAGGAGGAACCATCTCTGATTATTTCGTTTCATCAGGAGTGCAGCCGGGAGATAAAATAGCCATCAACAGGATTGATGCCCTTAACGAAGGAGCATCAGTACTCCCTAAAATCATCCCTTCAAAATAGATTCTAAAAACACAATGTACTCATCCAAAGAAATTAAGACATGCTAAAAAAAATCATAGACCGACCGGTATTGGCCACTGTAATTTCCCTTATTATTGTCATATTGGGAATCATAGGCCTCAGCAAACTTGCGGTAACCCGGTTTCCGGATATTTCGCCGCCTACCATTATGGTTTCCGGATCTTATCCGGGAGGAAATAGTGAAACCGTTATCCGCTCCGTAGTAACGCCTTTAGAAGAGCAGATCAATGGAGTGGAAGACATGCAATATATTAAGTCGAATGCCAGTAATGACGGAACTTTTTCCATTTCAATTATATTCAAACAAGGAGTTAATCCCGATCAGGCTGCCGTAAATGTACAGAACAGAGTGCAGCAGGCAACCCCTATTTTACCTCAGGAAGTTGTGAGAATGGGATTAACCACCTCCAAGCAGCAAAACAGTATGATCATGCTGTTTAACATTTATACTGATGATAATAAAAAGTATGATGAAACCTTTTTACAGAATTATGCCAACATCAATCTTATTCCACAGGTAAAAAGGGTAAAAGGTGTAGGGCAGGCTCAGGTTTTCGGAGCTAAAGATTATTCAATGAGAATCTGGCTGAATCCGCAGAAAATGTCATCTTACGGACTGGAACCTGCTGATATTTCCAATGCTGTAGCTGATCACAGTCTGGAATCTGCTCCCGGTAAACTGGGTGAAGAATCCAATGCTTCCCTTGAATATGTTATCCGGTACAAAGGAAAGAAAAACAAACCTGAACAATTTGAAAACATCGTTGTTAAAAATGACGGAACCAAACTGATCCGCCTCAAAGACGTAGCAAGAGTAGAATTCGGATCAATTTCTTACAGCGGGGATAATCTTTCAAATGGTAAAAATGCAGTAACTGTTGCTATCATGCAGACTACGGGATCCAATGCCAACGAAATTGAAATTGGAATCAACAAATCCATTGAACAGCTCTCCAAATCTTTTCCTCCCGGAATTAAATACTCTAAAGTGATCAGTACCAAAGAAAGATTGGACGAAGCAACGGGACAGGTAAAATCTACGTTGATAGAAGCGTTTATTCTAGTGTTTATTGTTGTGTTTATTTTCTTACAGGACTTCAGGTCTACCATTATTCCTGCTATTGCGGTTCCCGTAGCGATTGTCGGAACCTTCTTTTTCCTTCTTGTACTAGGGTTCACGATTAATGTACTGACACTTTTTGCATTGGTTCTGGCCATCGGTATTGTCGTTGATGATGCAATCGTTGTCGTAGAAGCGGTACACAGTAATATGGAAGGAGCCAGCCTTACCGGTAAGGAAGCAACACACAAAGCCATGAATGAAATTACCGGAGCTGTTATTTCAATTACCCTGGTTATGTCTGCCGTATTTATTCCGATCGGATTCATGTCGGGTTCAGCAGGATTATTTTATAAACAGTTTGCCTATACGCTGGCTATTGCAATTATTATTTCGGCAGTGAATGCATTAACATTAACACCTGCATTATGTGCCGTTTTTCTTAAAAATAACCATTCCCATGAGGAAAATGGTAAGAAGAAAGGGTTTCGAAAAAGATTCGCTACCGCTTTCAATGCCAGCTTTAATAATTTAACGGGCAGATATGTAAAAGGCGTACGCTTTCTGATCAACAGAAAATGGATTGCCGGAGGTCTGATCATAGGGATTATCGGGGGAGCCGCATGGCTGATGACTTCTACGTCCAAAAGTTTTGTGCCTATGGAAGACGACGGACTGTTTATGTATACCTTAAGTATGCCGCCAGGGACAGGATTAACGAAAACAACAGAAGTATCTGATAAAATGAATGCCATGCTGAAAAAACTGGATGCTATTCAGGAAAATACATCTATCACAGGTTACAATTTATTGAGTAACAGCTCAGGGCCGGCCTATGCTATGGGATTTGTAAAATTGAAGCCTAAAAAAGAAAGAGGAGAAACCCAGGATATTGATGAAATCATGGCCATTGTTAACGAGAAGTTTTCAGGCATCAAAGAGGGAAGTGTCATGACATTCAGAATGCCTCCGGTGGAAGGATATGGTATGACCAACGATGCAGAAATTGTACTTCAGGACCGCATGGGACGTGACCCACAGATTTTAAAGGCTAAAGCTGATGAGCTGATCGGACAGCTGATGCAAAATCCCAACGTAGCTTTTGCCTACACCATGTTCCGGGCAGATTATCCGCAAATGGAGCTGGAAGTGGATGAAGACAAAGCCAAACAGCTGGGCGTAAGCATTTCCAATCTTTTAGGAAGTATACAGACTTATTTTTCAGGAGACCAGTCTCAAAACTTTTCAAGATTCGGGAAATTCTACCGGGTAAATATTAAAGCGGATGGAGTTTTCAGAATGGATGCGGAAGCCTTTAATGATATCTTCGTGAAAAACAACAAAGGTGAAATGGTTCCGGCTAACACCTTGATCACTTTAAAGAAAGTATATGGTCCTGAATCTGTTGGACGATATAACCTTTACAATTCGTTGAACATCAACGTGACCCCAAAACCGGGAGTAAGTAACGGGGCATTAATGACATCCCTGGAAAAAACACTGGATAAACTTCCATCTGATTATAGTTACGAATGGACCGGATTGAGCTTAGAGGAAAAGTCATCAGGAAATCAGACTATTGCAATCTTCGGTCTCTGTCTATTGTTTGTTTATCTCCTCCTTGCTGCCCAATACGAAAGTTATATACTTCCATTAGCTGTAATGCTTTCCATTCCTACAGGAATTGTTGGAGCGTTCCTTGGAATAAAAGCAATAGGATTCGACAACAATATTTATGTACAGGTTGGCTTGATCATGCTGATAGGACTTTTAGCCAAAAATGCCATTCTGATCGTTGAATTCGCTGTCCAGCGGAGAAAATCAGGAATGTCTCTTCTCGAGTCGGCTCTTGAAGGGGCGAAGTCCAGATTACGTCCTATTATTATGACTTCACTGGCATTTATTGTGGGAATGATTCCTTTGATGTTATCCTCCGGAGGAATGGCTTCAGGAAATAAATCCATCAGCGTGAGTGCGGCAATGGGAATGCTGAGCGGGGTTGTTCTGGGAGTATTTGTGATTCCAGTATTATATATGTTCTTTCAATATATCGATGAAAAGATTTCGGCAAAGAATCCTAATGTTTCTAATGTTTCATCACTAAATCAATAAAAATGAACACATTTCATATAAAAAATTTCCTTTTATCGGGATTGGCAGCAATACTCCTGTTGTCCTGCGCCGTAGGAAAAGAATATAAGAGACCGGACCTTAATGTCCCTCAAACATATAAAGAGTCCACAAAAGTAACCGGAGATACGGTTATACTTCCCTGGAAAACATTTTTTAAGGATCCTCAGCTGATTAACCTTATCGATAAGGCTCTCCTGAAGAATAATGAGATCCATACCGCGCTTAAAAATATGGAGCAGCTTGATCTCGCCTACAAGCAGGCCAAAAACAACCTTATGCCAACTGTAGACTTCAGTGCAGGGGCCAACAGGGCATGGGCTTCAAAAAACAGTCTGAATGGTTCCCTTAATGAACAGTTTACCGGAACCAAGTATATTGATGATTTCAGCGCAACGCTAAGGTTGTCGTGGGAAGTGGATATATGGGGAAAGACCAAAATGCAGAAAGAATCCGCTGCAGCTGATTATTTTGCTCAAAAAGAAAATATGAATGCTCTTAAAACACGCATCATCGTACAGGTAGCTCAGGCCTACTACAATCTGATCAGCCTTGATGAACAGCTGAAAATAGCAGAAAAAAATATTGAGCTAAGTGATAATACCCTAAAAATAATGAAGCTGCAATATACGGCAGGACAGATCAATTCATTGGCAATTCAGCAATCTGAAGCCCAAAAGAAAACAGCTGAACTTCTGATCCCTTTGGCCAGGCAGAATATTTCAATACAGGAAAATGCTTTAAGTATTTTGTGTGGCGAATATCCTGGAAAAATCGACAGGGGAAACTCCATGAAAAATATGATCCCCGAAAATACATTGTCAGAAGGAGTTCCTGCCCAGCTTTTAAGCAGACGTCCAGACCTGAAAGCAGCAGAGCTGGCTGTTATCAGCCTGAATGCTAAAACAGGTCTTTCCAAGGCCGCCATGTATCCGAGCATAAGCCTTACTCCACAAATTGGGATCAACTCGAATAAGTTTAATACATGGTTTGATCTCCCGGGATCCATCACCAAGACCCTGGCTGCTAACTTAGCAATGCCTTTGTTACAGAAAAGGCAGCTGAAAACGGCATATGAAACAGCTGTTATTGAACAGGAAAAAGCGGTGATAGCATTCCGGCAATCCATGATGACAGCAGTAAGTGAGGTTTCCGATGCAATGGCCAAATCTAAAGGAACATCAGAAAGGCTCACATTACTGGAACAGAGAACTGCTATTCTGGACAAAGGAATCAATGATGCGCTTAAATTATATAAAAGTGGTATGGCAACTTATCTGGAGGTAATCACTGCACAGAATAACAAGCTCCAGAATGATCTTGAGTATGTAAACATTACCCTGGAAAAGCTAAATGCAGAAGTAGACCTTTACCGGTCTTTAGGAGGAGGGGTTAATTGATACTCAAAATACGATTACTTTTGTGAAACTGCCTTGTAAAATGAGGCAGTTTTTATTTTTTCAATTGATACCTTTTACAAAAGCTTCAAGCAAAATAGTCTACCGGTCAGAATCAATCATCTTTATATACTCATCAATAGTTCCTAAATTCATGGATTTTCTCCTTGCGTTTACGTGGCTTGAATCTGCAATATCTTTAAAAAAAACCTTGCCCTTGTCATCTATAGAATATTGGGTTCCATATATCTGTTTTCTGTTATTTAAAATCTCAACCCTGTCGATAAGGTAAGCCAGCTGAGACCTTTCAGCATTTCCTCTTTTAACGGCTTCCTTCATTATGGGAAGATATTTTTCCATTACAGATAATTTCCCTGCGTGTTGTATCGTAACGAACAAAGCAAGATTAGCATCATTTCCAATCTTATCCTTTCCCAACCAACCCAGACTATCAATAATTTTTGTAACGATCATCAAATTATTTCGATCTATCGGATTTTGCTTTTGTGGATTGTATACGGGCGCCCTGTACTTTTGATCATCAACCAATACTTTTTCCAGCTGATATTTTATAATACGGTATTCATCATCCTTCTTTTTACAGGAAGAAATAAGCAATACATTTAATAACAGGATAAAACAACTATGTCTCATGGTATTGATGACAAATTCATGAACTAAAAGTCAGATTACTTTTTCTCATTAAACATTTTTTCCAGAATCTGATAACGATAATTAAAAATATGTTCAATTTTCTTTTTCACAAAAAGCCCATGGGCTACTTCTCCTAAAACACCCATTGGCAGCTCATAATTAATCGTGTCCCTCATTAAAACACCTTTTTCGTTGGGAATGAATTCGTGAAAGTGATTCCAAAGTTTATAAGGTCCTTTTTTCTGAAAATCAGTAAAACTTTTTTGAAAAGAAACCTGAATGATCTCAGTTTGCCAGCTCATCTTAATCCCCAGCAATGGAGAAACATAATAATCAATTATCATCCCTTCATAAATTTCATCATTCTCCAGCTTGGTCAGGACAATAAAGTTCATATCTTTTGGAGTAATTTTTGAAAGATTATTGGCTGAAGAAAAAAATCTCCATGCTGTTTCCAGATCACAATAAAGCTGCTGTTCACGTTGAAGTTGATGTACCATTTTGTATCGTCAATTTTAAAAGTTTGAGTCCTTAGGGAAAAGTTAAGTCATTAGTTTTAAAAAACAAGTGTTCTTTTTATTTTTTTTCATAAATAAAAGGTCGACATGAATAAATTCTCTGTTTACCCTTTTAATAAAGGAAAATGTAATATACCATATCCGTATACTTTAGTAGAAAAGGGTATAAAATAACCCACTATTTCAGGCTATCTTTCCGTCCTATTTTTATCAAAACAAAATGACAAATAAACCCTTACACAGTTTCCATATTCCGGTGATGGGACTAGCCTATACTATTGACAGTCCGATACGGGTTGCACAATATGGAATTTCCTCCGTTATTTCGATCATAGATGACGAGATTATAGAAAAAATGAAGAATTTTTACGCTGGAAAATTCAATCTCAATTATCCATTCATCTCTACAAAAACTGAAGATTACAGAGCTAGAAGAATAACGGACTACCTTAATATGGTAGATGACATCGTTAATAAAAAGTTCGAATCCTTTAAGCAGGAGATTATCAAGAATGCAGAAACACTCAGAGAATTTATAGGCATGCTACCGAACACTTCTTCTATTAAAAGCAGATTGCAGGATTTTGCAGATCAAAAAGACTATGTAGGTTCCGGTATCAGAAAATTTATTGACGCTCATCTCAGTCCCGGGAATATAGATGTGAATATTATGACAAAAGTAGATAAGGATAATTTCGCGAAAAATGAACAGCTTCCTGTAATGCATAATGACGCCCACGCATCGTTACGGGGCTTTGCTCATAGCAGACTCTCTTCATCTGTGGTACTTTCTGCAGGAATGAATCCACGTTTATACAGCTACCTCGAAGAATTTGATGATTTTTTTCCGGACAAAAATGGAAATCTGAAAAAAAAGATCATCCTCAAGGTAAGTGATTTCCGTTCCGCCATGATCCAGGGAAATTTTTTAGCAAAAAAGGGATTATGGGTCTCAGAATACAGAGTTGAATCCGGGCTCAACTGTGGTGGTCACGCTTTTGCAACGGAGGGCTTATTATTAGGTCCCATTTTGGAAGAATTCAAACAGAAAAAGAATGAACTCATAAATTCTGCTTATGTTCTTATGATTGCAGCTTTAGAACAAAAAGACAGATATACGGCTACTCAACCGCCGGAAGTAAAAATTACCGTTCAGGGAGGAGTAGGAACTTCCGAAGAACATGGTTTTTTACTTGAATATTATCATGCAGACAGTGTAGGATGGGGTTCTCCATTTTTACTGGTTCCTGAAGCGACATCTGTAGATAAAGTAACCCGCGATCTCCTGGCCCGATCTAAAGAAAATGATTTTTATCTCAGTACGATTTCACCTTTAGGAGTTCCTTTTAATACTGTCCGGGGAACCTCCAATGAACTTCTTAAACATCAAAAAGAGGCTCACGGAAAGTATGGTAGTTCCTGTCCCAAAAAACTGCTTGCACTAAACAAAGAATATTCCTCCAAAGGAAACTGCACGGCATCACGGAAATACCAAGCTATCAAATTAAAAGAGCTTGAGAAAGAAAAAGAAATCCTCAGTGAAGAAGAGTTTAACAACAGGAAAGAAGAGATAACTAATAAAGCCTGCTTATGTGTGGGGCTTGTGAATGCAGCCTATATGGAACAGGAGATTCAAATAAAAGGAGAGGATCAAGGTGTAGTTATTTGTCCGGGACCTAATCTGGCTTATTTTGATAAAGAGGTTTCTCTCACTGAAATGGTTCAGCACATCTATGGCAACGGAAATATCCTTCCGGACCATAAACGCCCGAATATGTTCATTAATGAGCTGAAAATGTATGTGGAACACCTGAAAAAGGAAATCAAAGCGGTAACTGACACGGTTACTCTTTCCCAAACAAAGAAATGGAATATCTTCAGAAAAAATCTACTGGAAGGCATTGCTTACTACGAAAATCTGTTCTGTACCACCGCATTTTTTAATAAAGAAAAAGAAAATATGAAACATCAACTTGAAGAGTGTAAAGTAATGATCTCACAAATTATAATTCCACAGATAGAAAAATAAAAATCATTTTTTATTAAATACAAAGACGCTATTTTGCATATTTCATTTTGTTAAAGCGCAGGGGCTTTATCTCTAATAAATATAATATTGAAAGAATTCAAAATTACATCATACCTTCCAAAAATCTTTGCCCCTTAAAAAGTATCATCATTAAATTCCTTTGTGTCTTTGTATTTAAAATCATAATCTTAATTGACAGAATAAACTCTTATGATCAACCGTATTGTATTAATATTATCTTAAATAATCTTCTGTCCGCTATTCTTAAGAAAATTTTTCTTTAAATTTATAGTACTGAAGATGATTCTCCGTCTTCAAACAAATTCAAAAAACAAGGAGATAAACTATCTTAACAGTTTTCAATTGTGGGTTCATAGAGCACCACATCAATGATTATGACTAAAAAATTAATTTTTAATGTATGAAAAAGAGAATGATAAAAAATACGGATTTATCGGTCGCACCTATTAATTTCGGAGGAAACGTTTTCGGATGGACATTGGATGAGCAACAATCTTTTGACATCCTGGATCAGTTTACAGAAGCCGGATTCAATTTTATAGATACTGCTGATACCTATTCTTGGTGGGTAAATGGAAGAGGGGGACAGTCTGAAGAAATTATCGGAAAATGGTTGAAGAGCCGGGGCAACAGAAATGATCTTGTCATTGCGACTAAAGTAGGATCAGAAACCAAAGAACATGGTTTTGATATCAGTAAAAAACATATCCTGAAATCTGTTGACGAATCTTTGAAAAGATTACAGATCGATCATATAGATCTTTATTATACCCACTTTGATGATCATAAAACCCCTGTTGAGGAAACTCTTGAGGCGTATGACGAAATTATAAAAGCCGGAAAGGTGCGTTATATTGCAGCTTCCAACCTTACTCCGGAAAGGCTTACCGCTTCTTTTGAAGCCTCAGAAAAGAATAATTTACCCCGGTATGTCGCTTTACAACCTCATTATAATTTATTAGAGCGTGGAAACTTTGAAAAAAATTACGCTCCTTTGGTGGAAAAATATGATTTGAGCGTATTCCCATACTGGTCTTTAGCGGCAGGTTTTCTAACCGGAAAATACCGCAGTGAAGCAGATCTTTCTAAAAGTGCCAGGGGAGAAGGTGCCCGAAAATATCTTAATGAAAAAGGAGAGAGGGTATTAAAAGCTTTGGATCAGGTAAGTGAAAAACATCAGGCCAACCAGGCTTCTGTTGCCTTAGCATGGCTATTAGCCAACCCACTTATTACCGCACCTATCGTAAGCGCAACCAGCCAGTCTCAATTACAAACCTTGTTTAAAGCGACTGAACTTCATCTGAGTAATGAAGATGTACAGCTTCTGAATGAAGCAAGCAAATAAAAACAAAGCCTCATACGAGGCTTTTGTTTTTATGATCTATATACCCTTGATTTACATACGTTGTTCAGTGTTTTGCATACATGCTGTTTTTTATTTCTTACGAATTTTGAATCATTAAATAAACAGTATGAAAATGAATACAATACAATTAGGAAATCAGGGATTGAAAGTTCCTGTTATAGGTTTAGGATGTATGGGTATGACAGGTTTTGAAGACGGAAATATGTATGGTGAAGCAGATGAGAAGGAAGCTATTGCGACCATTCACAGATCATTAGAGCTAGGAGGTAATTTTCTTGATACAGCAGATCTTTACGGTCCGTTTAAAAATGAGCAGCTTATTGCCAAAGCTACGGAAAACAATCGGGACCAATATATTATTGCTACCAAATTTGGTTGGGAAATCAATGACCAGGATAAGGTTACCTGGGCCATCAACGGAAAGAAGGATTATGTAAAGAAATCAGTAGAACGTTCATTAAAAAACTTAAAGACTGATTATATTGATCTTTATTATATGCATCGGCTGGATAAAAACACGCCTATAGAGGAAACTGTAGGAGCAATGAGCGAACTGGTAAAAGAAGGAAAAGTGAAATACATCGGCTTATCGGAAGTATCTTCAGAAACCATCAAAAGAGCCCATATTGTTCATCCCATTACAGCTGTACAAAGTGAATATTCATTGTTTGAGCGTACAGTAGAAGAAAGAGGAGTGATTACAACATTACAAGAACTGAAAATAGGGTTTGTGCCTTATTCTCCGCTGGGACGCGGTTTTTTATCCGGACAAATCCGTTCCATTGATGACTTGCCTGAAAATGACTTCCGACGCGCAATCCCTCGTTTTCAGGAACAACATTTTTATAAAAATATTAAACTGGTAGAAGCCATCGAGTCTATGGCAAAAGAGAAGAACATTACGTCTTCCCAACTGGCATTAGCATGGATTATCAGTAAAGGCTTTGTCCCGATTCCAGGAACAAAACGCAGAAAATATCTGGAACAGAATATTGATGCTGTTCATATTCAGCTTACAGAAGAGGAAATTTTAAAACTGGAAAGCATTATTCCTTTAGGCACTGATACGGGAGCTCAATATGATGAATTCAGTATGGGACTGTTAGATTAATTATTACATTTGTTTTATGAATGCTATTCAGTCGGTTTCAGCTTTTCATCGCCTATTATCCTTACCGGAACCTAAACATCCGCTGGTAAGTGTTATTAATCTGTCCCATTCTATATTTCTGGAAGATGAAATATGGAAAGGTTTTGTGAACAGATTCTACTGTGTTGCATTGAAAAGAGAAGCAAAAGGCAAGATCAAATATGGTCAGCAGCATTATGACTATGATAAAGGAGTATTAAGCTTTACTGCACCTAACCAGGTACAGTATTTAGACTTGCAAAATATGGAATGCGGATCAGGTTACTTATTGATCTTTCATCCTGATTTTTTATTGAAACATCCTCTGGCATCTTCGATTACGGGTTATGGTTTTTTCTCCTATGCGGTAAATGAAGCTTTACATTTATCGGAAGATGAGGAAGATGATCTGATTGCAATACTCAAAAAAATAGATAAAGAATGTCAGCATATCGATCGTCATACCCAGGAGATTATTTTATCTCAGATT
This sequence comes from Chryseobacterium sp. LAM-KRS1, assembly GCF_013184525.1. Taxonomy (GTDB): domain Bacteria; phylum Bacteroidota; class Bacteroidia; order Flavobacteriales; family Weeksellaceae; genus Chryseobacterium; species Chryseobacterium proteolyticum. The sequence goes on along the minus strand of NZ_JAAOIZ010000005.1, from coordinate 129,385 downwards.
GATCTTTTGCTTAATTATTCCAATCGTTTTTATGAACGGCAGTTCATTACCCGCAAAAACAGCAATCATCAGCTCCTAACAAAATTCGAGCTTTTTCTGAATGATTATTTTGATCATGAACAATCTGCAGATAAGGGTTTGTTAACCGTTCAGCTTATTGCTGAAGCAATGAACCTATCTCCTAATTATCTCAGTGATCTGTTAAGAATTCATACAGGGCAGAATACCCAACAACATATTCATGAAAAATTAATAGCAAAGGCCAAAGAAAAACTGTCGACCACTAATTTATCTGTGAGTGAAATCGCCTATGCGTTAGGCTTTGAACATCCTCAGTCTTTCAGCACTCTATTTAAAAAGAAAACAAAAATGGCTCCGATGGAGTTCAGAACTTCTTTCGGCATAGAATAATACTTAAATTTTTATAAAAAAAATCCTCAATTAAAATTGAGGATTCTTTGTTGTAATATTCATATTATTTCATTGCTTTCTTATTCAGAGCAGTGTCTGCGATACTGGTAAGGAGTTCATCGCATTTTTTCTCTTCTTCCAATGTTTTCAATAAAATTTTCAGACATTTGGTTTGCTTCAGAACCTTAGCATAAGCTGCTAACGTACCATAGGTTGCAATTTCATAATGTTCTACTTTCTGTGATGCTGCAATAATTCCGGCATCCCGTACAGAGCCTGGTTGTGTTTCTTCCATAATACTTTTCCCTTCATCCAGCAATCCCTGCATGGCATCACATTTTTTTGCCTGAGCTTTCTTGCCCAAAGCAGCAAAACATTCTTCCAATCTTTTTACATGGTTTTCGGTTTCAGCCAGGTGACTTGATATCGCTTTCTTCAGGCCTTTATCATCAGCATTTTTTTCCATTTTCGGAAGAGCTTTCGTTAATGCTTTTTCAGCCCAGTAAATATCCTTAAGCCCATCTTCAAACAGATCCTTGAGTTCCTTTGCCGCATCCTTTTTAGCGGGAACCTTTCTTGCCGGAGTTTTTACCGCGGTTGTTTTTTTAGCCGGGGTTGATGCCGATCTGGCTCTTGAAGACGTTGCCGTTTTTTTTCCTGGTGTTTTTGTACTCGTTGCCATATTAATATTTTTTGTGGTTTATGCATTAACTGGTTACAATAATAAAGCCAAACGCAACAACGAAACCTCAAATTATTTAAATACTTAACATTACTTTAACTTAAAAATGAAATATTGAATAAAAATAAATAGAATTAAATACGCAATTACTAATTCTAATTATGACTATGATCATAAAAATAACAGTTGCTGAATCTTTATATTCGAAATAAATGAAAAGACATTAAGCATCACTAAAATGTATGTCTTCCAATCCACTATTATTATGAAAAAGAATCTTTTTGACAAATTCGCAGATAAAGCTGTTTATTTTACTGGTAGTGCCGCTGCATTTATCACAGCAACAATCCTCGTTATTGCCTGGGCTTCCGTAGGACCTATATTTAATTTTTCGGAAGTCTGGCAGATGGTTATCAATACCGGAACCACAATAATTACTTTTCTCATGGTTTTCCTTATCCAAAAAGCACAAAATAAGGACTCAAAAGCCATACAGATTAAACTTAACGAGCTAATTGCTGCTCATGAACACGCCAGTAACCGGATCGTAGATATTGAAGATCTTACAGAAGATGAACTGGACCAGCTTCATAAATTCTATGAAAAACTGGGAAAACTACCTAAAAAAGAAGCTTCTTCCACCCGTTCAATATCAATAGATGAGCAATCAAAATCTGCCTGTAATCAGCGGTATAAATAAAACTGTTATTTATCTGTATTCCTCTTTGGATAGAGTATTAAACGGATAGAAGGGTTATTGGTAATAAACAACCGAAGCCAATCAAAAGCAAGACGGACCTTACTTCCAAATCCTACCAAAGGAATGATATGAATAAATAACCACGTAAGCCATGCTATAAAACCTTTAAAAGAAAATTTTGGGAGGTCTACTACCGCATTGTATTTAGAAATAATTGCCATGCTTCCTTTGTCATTGTACTCGAAAGGTTTCAAAGGTTTACCTTGTGCAATATACTTAAAGTTATCAGCTAAGTTATGCGCTTGCTGTATGGCTACCTGTGCCAGTTGAGGATGCCCGTTTGGATATTTTTTTTCCGTGAGCTGAAGACAAATGTCACCTACAGCGTAAATATTTCTCATTCCTTCCACTTCATTATATCCGTCTACCAGTATTCTTCTTCCACGACCGATAGCTTCTTTGGGAATACCGGGAACTTCCCGGCCTATGACACCGGATGTCCAGATCAGGGTCTCGGTTTCAATGGATCTTCCATCAGAAAGGATTACTTTATTGTCAATATAATCTTTCACAGAGACGTTCAGAATAATTTTTACCCCTAATTTTTTCAGTGTCTCATAAGAAGTTTTCTGGGCCATTTCGCTCATCGGTGAAAGAAGGGTAGGAAGGGCATCAATAAGATACAGGTTGGAAAGACCCAGTTTAATTTCAGGATATTCTTTTTCAGCAATATATTTTCCCATTTCTGCCAGCATCCCAGCAAGTTCCACTCCTGTGGGTCCACCTCCTGCAATAACAATATTCTGAAGACGACCTGCTGCTTTCATATCCTTATTTCTTGCCGCTTCTTCCAGAGTCAGAAGCATATGATTTCGAAGATAAAGAGCTTCAGTAATACTTTTCATAGGAAGTGCACACCTCTGAACATTTTCCATTCCGAAAAAATTAGATTCGGTTCCTAAAGCAAGAACGAGATAATCATAGCTTAAATTTCCGGTATCAGTTTCTACGGTTTTGGTTTCTGAAACCACTTTAATTAGATTTCCCATGTGAAACCGTACATTTCGGAACTTTGAAATCATTCTCCTGAAAGGATAACTGATATTTGAAGCCTGAATAAAAGAAGTGGCTACCTGGTAGATGAGAGGAGGAAAGAAATGGTAATTATTTTTATCAATCAATGTGATCTCAAACCGTTCGTCATTTTTAAGTGATTTGATGAGATTAATCCCAGCAAATCCTCCGCCTACAATGATGATGTGCTTTTTCATACTTACTATTTTGAGTGGTTACAGTAAGAGTCCAATAATAAGACCAAAAAAAATTAAAGTTCATAAATGCACAATGTTTGCTTGCTTTACTATAACCCAACATAAAAAGTACAATATGAAAACAGACATTCTAACAGAAAAGCACAAATTAGGATTAGGAGGAGTAGCTATAGGAACTGCTTTTGCTGACATTACGGATGAAGAAGCGCACGAAGTCCTGCAAAAGGCCTGGGACCTGGGCATACGGTATTATGATACCTCACCCTGGTACGGATTGACAAAAAGCGAAAGAAGATTTGGACAGTTTTTACAGGGTAAGGATAGAGATGACTTTGTTTTCTCTACAAAAGTAGGCAGATTATTTAAGGAAGTCCCTAAATCTGAGGTCCCACCCACCATGTGGAAAAATCCATTAAATTATGACTTCCGGCATGATTATACAGCAGATGCTATAAAAAGGTCAATCGATGAAAGCCTTGAAAGATCAGGGCTCGACCGTATTGATATTGTATACATCCATGACCTTTCTGAAGATCAGGTCGGTGACCGGTATCCTTACTTTCTGAAACAGGCAAAGGAAGGAGCTTTTAAAGTACTTTCAGAGTTAAGGGAACAAGGGATTATAAAAGCCTGGGGAATGGGTGTTAATAAAATAGAGCCTATTTTGGACTGCATTGAAGCTGCTGACCCAGACATCTGCCTTTCTGCTACCCAATATTCTATTTTAGAACATGAAGATGCCGTAGACAGATTACTTCCGGCCGTAAAAAAAGCTGGGGTAAAACTGGTTTCCGGAGCCGGTTATAATTCAGGATTTATTGCGGGGAGAAACCGCTATAATTATAAAGACGTCATTCCCAAAGGGATGACAGAAAAAAGAGACCGGATTGCAGAAATAGCAAAAAAATACAACACAGACATTGTACATGCAGCCCTGCAATTTGTTTTGGCGGCTGATGAATTTGCGGCCATTATTCCCGGGGCCAGTCAGCCGGATCAGGTGCATGACAATGTAGAAGGACTAAATGCCGTAATTCCTCCTGATTTCTGGAATGAGATAAAATCTGAGGGATTGATCTATGAGAAAGCACAGATCCCTGATTACAGATAGAATTTTAATATTATTAACATAAGCCTCTCATTGTGAGAGGCTTATGTTTTAATAGTTTATCATTTGTCTTGGATCAAATATAAGTAGACTAAAGAAAAAAAAGGTTCTTTAATGTTAATATATCCTAATGTTCTTTTCATATTTCTTTTTTTGAGGTAACTTAGTATATATAATAAAAAACACCTGAAATGAACACCCCAAACGCAAAATCTGTACAACAAATTACTATTGATGGAAAATCTTATACTTATAGCTCTTTAAGAAACCTGCCGGGAGGTGTGGATCATCTTCCGTTCAGTATCCGTATTCTTCTAGAAAATGTTTTAAGGAATTATGACGGTTTTGGTATTACAGACGAACATATCAATACCTTACTGCAATGGACACCTGCTCCTAATGATAAGGATATCCCTTTTAAACCCGCCAGGATCCTGATGCAGGATTTCACGGGAGTACCGGCAGTAGTAGATATGGCTTCTTTAAGGGCAGAATTTGTGAGGCAGGGAAAAAACGGACAAAAGATCAATCCAGCTATTCCGGTAGATCTGGTTATCGACCATTCCGTTCAGGTAGACTATTTCGGAACCGATTATTCTTATGACCGGAATGTAGAACTGGAGTTTGAAAGGAATAAGGAACGGTATGAAGTTCTGAAATGGGCACAACATGGGTTGAATAATTTTACCGTAGTTCCTCCCGGAATGGGAATATGCCATCAGGTTAACCTGGAATATTTAGCAAAAGGAGTGATCAGCAGAGACGGATGGCTCTTTCCTGATACATTGGTAGGGACAGACTCACATACGCCAATGGTAAACGGAATCGGGGTTATCGCCTGGGGTGTTGGTGGGATAGAAGCGGAAGCAGCTATGCTGGGACAGCCTATTTTCTTTACCTGTCCTGAGGTAGTAGGTTTAAAACTGACAGGAAAAATTCCTGATCATTGTACTGCTACCGATATGGTTCTTTCAATCACAAAGATCCTCAGAAACCAGGGAGTGGTTGGGAAATTTGTGGAAGTCTTTGGTGAAGGGCTTGATCATTTAACGGTTACCGACCGTGCCACTATTTCCAATATGTCTCCGGAATTCGGATGTACGGTTACTTATTTCCCTATCGACTCACGTACTTTGGAATACATGCATGCTACCAACCGTTCTCCGGAACAGATCAAAATTGTTGAGGAATACTGCAAAGAAAATCTTTTATGGAGAACCGGAACGGAAGAAATTAAATATTCATCCGTCGCAGAACTTGATCTGTCGACCCTTGAACCAACGGTATCCGGGCCTAAACGTCCTCAGGATAAAATTTTAGTTAAAGATCTTAGCCAGAGATTTTCTGAAGTTTTAAAAGACGAGCATCATCGTAATTACGAACCTATTTCCAAAAGAACAGAGTATGCCTGGTTAGCGGACGGAGGTTCGGGAACGGAATTTACGTTTGGAAAAGTTCCTATTGAAGGAGAACTTCATTCGGAAGTTATTCAGGACTCTTTACGAACTGTAAGGATCAAACAAAATAATTCTGAATTTGTCTTAAGTGACGGAAGCATTGTAATTGCAGCGATTACCAGTTGCACCAACACATCAAACCCTGCTGTTATGGTAGGAGCAGGACTTTTAGCCCGAAATGCCATAGAAAAAGGACTTCGAACAAAATCATGGGTTAAGACATCTCTGGCACCAGGTTCCAAAGTCGTTACAAAATACCTTGAAAGATCCGGACTTAATACAGATCTGGAGGCACTTCGCTTTCATACAGTCGGCTATGGCTGTACCTCATGTATCGGAAATTCAGGACCACTTCCACCTGCTATTGCAACAGCAGTTGATAATGGCGAGCTGGTAGTAGCTTCGGTACTTTCCGGAAACAGGAATTTTGAGGCAAGAGTGCATCCGCAGGTTAAGATGAATTTCCTCATGTCACCAATGTTGGTTGTTGCCTATGCTTTGGTTGGACATGTTGATATCAATTTAATTACAGACCCTCTGGACTATGATCCGAATGGACAGCCCGTCTATTTAAAAGATATCTGGCCTTCACGCGAAGAGATCCAAAGAACGATCAATGAGTGCATGAAACAGGAAGATTTTGAAGACGTTTATAATGTAATCTTTGATGGTTCAGAAGACTGGCAGGATCTTGAAGTTAACCTGGATCAGAATTTCGAGTGGAACAAAAGCTCAACCTATATCAAAGAAGCTCCTTTTTTTGAAAATATCAAGGCTCAGCCGGATCCTGTAACCGATATAAAAAATGCAAAAGTGCTGCTGTATCTCGGAGATTCTGTAACCACCGATCACATTTCACCGGCCGGATCTTTTAAAGAAGACTCTGCGGCAGGAAGTTATCTGAAAGCCAATAATGTAAACAAAGAACATTTTAATTCTTATGGTTCCAGAAGAGGAAATCATGAAGTGATGATGCGCGGAACTTTTGCCAACGTAAGGATAAAAAATAAAATAGCTGACAGAGAGGGTGGATACAGTCGTTATTTACCTACAGGAGAAGTTAAAACGGTTTTTGATACGGCGATGCAATACCAAAAAGACCATACACCGCTGATTATTTTAGCGGGTAAAGAATATGGATCAGGATCCTCCCGTGACTGGGCTGCAAAAGGAACTTTCCTGTTAGGTGTAAAAGCAGTGATCGCTGAAAGCTTTGAACGTATCCATAGAAGCAATCTGGTTGGAATGGGTGTGGCACCATTGGTTTTCAATGATGGAGAAAATGCAGCCTCTTTAGGATTGGACGGAACGGAAACGTATACCATCACCGGTTTAGAGGAAAATCTGGTTCCGCATAAAATGCTTAATGTAAAAGCTGTACACCCTTCAGGAAAAGAAACAGTATTCACCGTTAAGGCAAGATTAGATTCGGCAATAGAAATTGAATATTATAAAAACCAGGGAATATTACAGTACGTTTTGCGGGATTATTTAAAGAATAATTAATCTCCGGAATCCGGACTATACGATGGAATGAAAACAAGTGCAGGCATCTTATTATTTAAAAAAGAAAATAACCATCTGTTTTATTTTCTGGTTCATCCGGGAGGCCCCTTCTGGAAGAATAAAGATAAAGGTGCCTGGTCCATTCCCAAAGGAGAAATAGAACAGGGGGAAGATCCCCTGGAACGGGCCCGCATAGAATTTAAAGAGGAAACCGGACAATCTATAGAAGGAGAATTCATAGGACTGACTCCCATCCGGCAGAAAGGAGGTAAAACAGTGCATGCCTGGGCAATAGAAACAGATATTGAAACGACACAGCTTTTCAGCAATTCTTTACAAATAGAATGGCCGCCAAGATCAGGAAAACGTATGGAAATACCGGAGGTAGACCAATGGGAATGGTTCGATTCAGAAGAAGCAAAAATACGTATTAATCCAGCGCAGGTGTTGTTCCTTTCAGAACTGGAGGAACTGTTGCAAAAGTAAGATTACAATTCTTTAATCAATCGAAAAGTAAGGTTGATCCGGGGTTGCATAGGCTTGGCTGATTTCGCAATTCTATGTTCCCAGTTAACCTGCAAATTACCTTTCATGATCAACAGCGATCCATGCGAAAGAGGGAGGCTGTATTTTAAATGATGATCATCCACTTTACGGAAATCAAAATTTCTGACCTGTCCAAGACTCAGAGAAGCGATTACAGGCCGGTTTCCCAACTCACTGTCTCTGTCCCTGTGCCACGCAACGGAATCATTGCCATTTCTGTACAGGTTCAGTAATACCGAATTGAATGTATATCCGGTTGTCTGTTCCAAACGCTGTTTCAATGCCAGTAATTCAGGGGACCATGGATTAACCACAACACGGGTACCACTTAACTGATAAGATTTGCCTTTGTCTCCATACCAAGCGGTCAGGCGTGGCGTCAAAACTTCTTTGTCATACATTTTCTGAGTCGTCTGGATCCATGGGGCAGTTTCCATTAAAAACTCCTGAAGCTCTTTTGCTTCCTGTTGTGATAGAAAATGATCCGTATATTCCAATAACTCTTTAGGAAACTGGTAATATTCTTCTGCATCAAATAAGCTAAGCTGGTCCATTGTAAGAAATTAAAAAAATATCCTTCACCGGTAAATAATCCGGTAAAGGATATTTTAATATTTTAAATTTTAATCAAGAGGCTTTCTGCCTGAAATAATATTATAAAGAACGACAATAATGGCAATAACCAATAAAACATGAACTAAATATCCGGTACTTATTCCGGGTATAACGTTTAGCATTCCTAAAAGCCAAACAACAATACAAATAACTGCGACTAACCATAATAAACTTCTCATAACTGTATATTTTAAGTGATTTATTTTATTAAAGCATACCTTATGCCTTTTGTTATTCAATTCTTATCCTGAATTCAGAACCTCAATACGTTTCTTTCGTTGGTTACTCCTCTTTTCTAAAACTTACAACCTGATATTCACCATCCGAACAAAACTTTTTACAACTTTCATCATCAAATTTATCAGGAGCTTTCAGAAAAGCCTCAATGTGTTTTTGACTCTCTTCCGTATTAGCTGGGGTAATAATGATATGATAATCCTTCAATACCGTTTCATCAGCTTTTTTTAAAGATTCTTTTTTATGCTGAACTGCTTCGTTGTACTCCATATTGCTTTTTTATTACTTTTCAAAGATAAGTCTGCCCTCAAACGGCTCACTCCAACTGATAAAAATACGGTCGTTCAGTCTTCTTATCATAGCCTGTATAACCTCGAAACTTCCATCTTCATTTCTTTTCTCTACAGTAAGATTCGAGCCTTCCCCAATTTCTGTTTTTTTGTATTCAACCTGATATCGTCCGTCATCAGTTGGTACAAAATCTTCTTTATGTAAATTTCGATGTGCCATGATATAAAGTATAAGAATTCGGTTTATATAAAGAATAAATTATGCCATTTTTTACAAATATGTTATTTTTTTCACTTTTAACATACAACACAGCGATCAATCCCATTATCAATAGTATATATGCAGGATTTCATATATTTTGATAATCAATCATTTATAAGGTAATTCAACTTAAAACGGATTTCTTTTTATCATCACTACAATCCTGATACCTTTTGATTAAGATTTTTGATATCTCTCCGCAATTCCAGAAACATGTCTTTTACACTTTGGGTTCTGTCTTCATTTTCAAATTCCCGGATCGAAATTCCACAGGCATATTCCCAAACCTCCAGTAAATCACTCAAAATAATATCATAAGGCTCATAAAATGGATTGTCAGCCGCTATATGAAGCGCATTTTCTTTTCTGGATTTAAATCTTTTATAAGTAATTCCATCATTTAACGTTACGAAAATGTATGTTTTATCAGGCTTCAGGTCTTCTGTTTTTTCAATGTATTTTCCGACAATATAAGAACCATCTTTAAAAGGCGGCATCGAATCTCCTTCTACAGGAAAAGCCCTGTATTTTCCATTTGTAAGAAAGGGCAGGGAGATATTCTGGAGGTTTTCAATGTACCCTGGATCGGTATATCCGGACAGGTATCCCATCGATGCTTTCTGAGGAATAATTTCAATGCTGTTATTTCCCGATTGATCAACTACGACAGGAAGCACAATTCTGTTATCGGGAAGATTAATAATATCATTTAATGGGTATTTCTTAAGATCTATCGTTACCATCAGATCGATACTTACCCTGTAATACCTGGACATCTTAATCAATAGCTCTATCGGAGGTTGCGAAGCGCCATCTTCATATTTTGCATACCGTCCGCGCGTGATTGATAAGTTATCTGCTACGGATTGTTGAGATAACTTCAATTGATCTCTCAAATACCTTATGTTTTCTGCTAAAATTGACATTGCTATAAATTATATCAACAAATATAATAATTTTGATACAAATTGTAACTAATTTTGTTTCGTGGAACGATCGATTGTACATATGGACCTGGATACATTTTTTGTATCCTGTGAGCGTCTTAATAACTCAGAACTTAACGGAATCCCTCTGATCATAGGAGGTGGGGACCGTGGAGTAGTAGCATCATGTTCCTATGAAGCAAGAAAGTTTGGAGTACGCTCTGCCATGCCGATAAGAATGGCACTTAAGCTCTGCCCTGATGCTAAAGTGATCCGTGGAGATCATGAAATGTATTCCAACTTATCCCATCTGGTAACAGAGGTCATTCAAAGTAAGGTTCCGGTAATGGAGAAAGCCAGTATTGATGAATTTTATCTCGACCTGTCCGGAATGGATCAGTTTTTCGGATGCTATCAGTGGACTACAGAAATTGCTGCTGCCGTCACAAAAGAAACGGGGCTTCCCATCAGCTTTGCATTATCCAACAACAAAACCGTCTCAAAAATCGGAAGTGGGGAATCTAAACCCGATGGAAAGCTCGAAATAAAGCCGCAGAATATGCAGGGATTTCTTAACCCTTTATCAATAAGGAAGATTCCGATGGTAGGAAATGCTACTTTTCAGCTCCTTTCAAGAATAGGAATTCGAACCATTCATACATTATCTGAAATGCCTGTTCTGGTATTACAACAGATGATCGGAAAAAACGGGATTGAACTCTGGAAAAAAGCCAATGGAATTGATGAGAATCCGGTCATTCCTTATTCGGAAAGGAAATCAATCTCAACGGAAAGAACTTTTTCGAATGATACCATGGATATGGTTTCTTTAAAAGGGCTGATATCGGGAATGGCTGAGCAGCTGGCTTATCAGCTCCGGAAAGAAAGATGGCTGACTTCAACGGTAACGATTAAGATCCGGTATTCCAATTTTGATACGGAGACCAAACAATGTAAAGTATCTTATACTTCTGCAGATCATACCCTTTCACGGGTTGCCCTGGAATTATTCCAAAAAGCTTACACCAGAAGAATGCGCCTTCGTTTGGTAGGGTTACGCTTCACAGGACTGGTTCATGGAAACCATCAGATGGATCTTTTCGAAGATACCGAAGAGCTGATGAATCTTTATCAGTCGATGGATTACATCAAAAATCGTTTTGGAGCCCAGGCTGTCGGCAGAGCTTCCGGCTTTGATTTAGAAAATAAAAACAGATTATTCTAACGCTATGTTTCTCAATTGTCATTCTTTCCACAGCCTTCGTTATGGCACACTATCCATCAAAGAGCTGGTAAAACAAACTCAGGAATCAGGAGCCCGGGAATTGGTTTTAACGGATATCAATACCATTACCGGAATCTACGAATTTAAAACGTTATGTGACCAATGTGGTATAAAACCCATCGCCGGAGTTGAAATAAGGAAAGAGGGTAGGCTTCTTTATATCGCTATTGCAAAGGAATTCAGCGGGATTGGAGAGATCAACCAAATGATTACGGATTATAACTGCAATGGAAAAAACCTCACGGAAGCCGCTCCGCAATTTGCCAATGTATTTGTGATCTATCCTAAAGAAAATATTCCTGAAACACTTAGAGAAAATGAGTTTATAGGGATCCGGGAGGAAGAATTGACACTTCTTATCCGTACTGAATATCAGAACCTCATCCATAAAATGGTGGTACTGCATCCGATAACATTCGCCACCAGAAAGGATTATAACCTGCACTGTATTCTTCGGGCCATAGATAACAATACACTCCTCAGTAAACTGACTGAAGATGACACCTGCCATAAAACGGAATATTTCAAACGGGAACAAAGTCTCCGTGATGCTTTTTATCAGTATCCAGAAATTATTAAAAATACACAGCATATTCTCAATTCCTGTCATTTTGAGTTTGACTATAAGAGAGTTAAAAATAAATTACATTACACCCGGTCCAAAGAAGGAGATCTTAAAATGCTGACCAGACTGGCCTATTTAGGATTAAAAAAACGCTATGGCTTAGATCATGAAATTGCCAGAGCAAGGGTTGAAAAAGAACTTAAAGTGATTGATGAGCTTAATTTCAGTTCTTATTTCCTGATCGTCTGGGATATCATCAGATACAGCAACAGAATGGGATTTATGCATGTAGGACGGGGAAGTGGAGCCAACAGTATTGTAAGTTTTTGTTTAGAAATTACAGATATCTGCCCGCTGGAACTGGATCTGTATTTTGAACGCTTCCTCAATCTGAATAGGAAGACCCCACCAGACTTTGATATTGACTGGAGCTGGCAGGAAAGGGATGCTATTCTGCAATATATTTTTGATCGCTATGGAAAAGAACATGTCGCATTCTGCGGAACTAACGTTGAATTTAAGTACAAATCGATATTGCGTGAAGTAGGAAAGGTTTTTGGTCTGCCAAAAGAAGAACTGGACGAGCTGACCAGCCAACGGATGGAACTGCATGATAAGAGCCTAGTTATAGAGCATGTTCATAAATATGGTAAATTATTAGAAAAATTTCCTAATCAAAGGAGTATGCATGCTTGCGGAATTCTGATTTCGGAAGAGCCTATTACCCATTTTACAGCCCTTGAAATGCCTCCTAAAGGATTTCCCATTGTCCAGTTCGATATGAATGTTGCTGAAGATATCGGTTTTGAAAAATTTGATATACTTTCCCAAAGAGGTTTAGGAACCATTAACGATACCGTTAAGCTGATCAAAAAAACAAGGAATATTGATATAGATATTCGGGATACCTCAATTTCCAAAGATGAAGAAGTGTGTAATGAATATCTGGCACAAGGCAGAACAATAGGTTGTTTTTATATTGAAAGTCCTGCCATGCGGGGGCTCTTGCGAAGGTTGAAATGTGATAACTATAAAATTTTAGTGGCGGCTTCTTCCATTATCAGACCCGGTGTTGCCCAAAGCGGAATGATGCGCGAATACATCTTCCGGCATAACCATCCCGACCAGTTTGAATATTTTCATTCCGTATTTGAAGAACATCTGAAAGAAACTTATGGAATCATGGTGTATCAGGAAGATGTGATCAAAATTTCCCAGTATTTTGGAGGATTATCATTAGCAGATGGAGATATTCTCCGGAGAGCGATGAGCGGGAAAGGTCGCTCTATTGAAAAGCTTCGGGAAGTAAAAGCTAATTTTTTCAAATCCTGTGAAGAAAAAGGACATTCGTTACAGCTTACTGCTGAAGCCTATCGCCAGATCGAGTCTTTTGCCGGGTACTCATTCTGTAAGGCTCATTCTGCTTCCTATGCGGTAGAAAGTTATCAGAGTTTATATCTGAAAGTATACTATCCGCTGGAGTTTATGGTTTCCGTGATCAATAACATGGGTGGATTTTACCGTACCGAGGTCTACATTCATGAAACCAAAATGTCGGGTGGAATTGTCTGCAACCCTTGCGTGAACACCAGTGATTTTCAAACCACCCTGCACGGAAAAGAAATTTATCTCGGGTTAATGCATTTACAGGGTCTTGAAACCAGGATTGCCCATTTTATCGTTGAGGAAAGAGCCAGAAACGGGAATTATAAATCCCTGGAGGATTTTATCCGAAGAGTCCCTGTCGGACTTGAAACCGCACAAATACTTATTTTCATCGGAGCTTTCCGGTTTACCGGAAAACAGAAAAACGAACTACTGGTGGAAGTAAGGATGCTCCTGGTTAATTTCAAACCGGAAAACAGAGGATTGATGCTGATCGAAGAACCTGTTAAAGAATACAAACTTCCCCGGCTGAAAAGGGAAACTTTTGAAGATGCTTTCGATGAAATTGAAATTCTGGGGTTTACCATATCATGCAGTCCTTTTGACTTGCTGAAGACCGGTTACAGAGGTTCCGTTTTTGTGAAAGACCTGCTACAGTACCATAAAAAACAGGTAAAAATGCTGGCTTACCTCATCTCCAGAAAACATGTCCCTACCAAAAAAGGAACGATGTATTTCGGAACCTGGATCGATGTGAACGGCGATTACTTTGATACTGCCCATTTTCCGGACAGTCTTGAAAAGTATACATTTCAGGGTGGGGGATGCTATCTTCTTTTAGGAACTGTGGAAGTTGATTTTCATTTTCCGACCATTACGGTTACCAAAATGGCCAAAATGCCATTCATTCCTGATCCAAGATATGCATATGACAAAGAAATGCAATACGATATTCATAAACAGATCAGAGAGGACGTAAGTATGACAAACAGGCTTCCTTATCCCCAAGCCCACGAAATCGGACTCCCCAGAAACAAGCTTAAATAAATATTTATTTCTTTTTATAAGGCAGATTCCAGATCAGGTCAGCGGCAAGATAATGGACACCACCTTTATGTATGCTGTGGCTGTCTCTGATCAGGTCATCCATATAACCGATATCTACCGTAAAAGGAGAATTGGGAATATCAAACATATAATAAGCAGCAATACGCATTTCCCGGTATCCAAAAGGAGTCCATTCCTTATCCGGCTCATTAAGATGGCTCACAGAAAATAATCCTTCTACGCTAAGCATCAATTTCTGGCTATTCTCTGATGGCAGGCTATAGGTGATCTGGCTTTTAAGACGAGTCCTCAACTGAAAATCTTCTTCCACATTATGGAAGTCAGGATCAAAAAACTTTCTGAATTCCTGTCGCACGGTATTTTTAAGCTTCCATCTTTCTCCGAGATTAAAAGTATATGCATACCTCCCATAGATCCTGAATTCCTGCTCTATACCTTCTTTTTCATAAGGGGAGACCTCATCATATTGAGGCTGACGACGATAACTGAATGCATAACTGTACTGCTGATGCGGGGCAAACGAATGATACACCTCATGATTCAATACCAGGATCGCCTGCCTGGAAAACAAATTATTCCGGTCCGGCTCACTTTTACGGCCTATCCCAACATAACTTAAAGTTTGCTTTTTCCCCAATGAATCCAGTCTGCGGCGAACACCAAATGCACCCCAGAATGCTGTATTGGCTTCCCCTAAACCCGGCGGGCTGATCTGGGCTTGTAAAAAGAGACTTCCGAACAGCAATAAGGCTCCGGCAATTTTTTTTAATCTCAACGGTCGTTCCCATAAAACATTCTTCATTATCACAAATTTAAAGGCTTTTTAACTCCACGTATTATTTAAATGACTTTTAAAGTGTCGAAAATCGGGACAAAATCTGGAAGAATTCTGGAATCCATGTTATAATTTCAATTAGTCTACAAAATTAATAGACTAATATGATTTATCTCATGTCCTTCCTTGGTTAAGATTTGTGAAGAATTAAATACTTTTGACACAGTTAAAAAAATAAACTTTATTCTCATGAATAAAACTTCATCTCATCCTTATTTATGCACGATGACAGCAACGGTATCCATTCAAGACGAATGGAGTACAGGCAACTGTCTTTCACAACACGATCTTATGTTACAATACATGTGTTTTGATTTTATGATGTGCTACATGATGATGAAGTCATAAGCCACCTTTACTGTAGAAATTAAAACCCAATAATTACAGGTTTTTAAACAGAAGTAATTCCCGTACAATTTAACGACTCTATTATAGCCGTCCCGGAAAAGGAGGGAGGAGGATTATTATTTCTTACCGGAAAAAAACAGTAAGCATCCATCTCATTTTTTAACCTACTTAAATTAATATATAATGAAGAAAAACCAATGTAAAATTGGTGCACTGGCCATGATCTTAATTGCAGAATTTGGCTTTGCACAAAACAGGGACAGCCTTTCCACCAAAGAGCAGTCTATAAAAGAAGTTGTGGTGGTAGCCTTTGGAAAACAGAAAAAAGAAGAAATAACAGGATCCGTACAGTCTTTAAAGACAAAAGATATTGCTAATCTCCAAAACGGAAATGTTTTACAGGGAATCGGGGGTAAAGTAGCAGGGGTACAGGTAGTATCCTCAGGTCAGCCAGGTTCACAGCCTGTCATCAGAATGAGGGGAATAGGTTCGATCAATGCTTCAAGTGATCCATTAATCGTATTGGACGGCATTCCTTATAACGGAAACCTTAACAGCATTCCGGGATCTGACATTGAAAGCATCTCCTTTCTTGAAGATGCTTCTTCCAACGCATTATATGGTTCCAGGGGAGCCAATGGTGTGATCATTGTAAACACCAAAAGGGGTAAATCCAAAGGACTTCATATAGAAGCAGATATCAGAACAGGGGTTAATTTCAGATCTGTTGAAGATTATTCAGTGTATACTTCACCACAGGATTACTACACCGCTTATTATAACCGGGCAAGGATCGGTGAAATTGCCAGATTAACACAACCCGGAGCAGTTCCTTCCGGTACTAACCCTCATGAAGTTGGAATAACTGCTCTGACCAGCTTGAGATACAATGCCTACAACGTCCCTTTCAGTCAAATGATAGGGCAGGATGGTACCTTTAACAAAAGTGCCCAACTTATCTACCAGGACAACTGGAAAAAACTTCTTTTTAAACCCGGATTAAGAAGAGAAGCCAATGTAGGGATCAGCGCCAATAATGACCAGGTAAAATCCTATACCTCCCTGAATTATTTAGATGATAAGGGATATCTTATTTCTTCCGGTTTTGAAAGATTCGGAATACGATCCAATCTGGATTATACTATCACCTCAAAGTTAAAACTGATCAGCAGCCTGTCTTATACTTACAGCCAGCAGGATTTTGGTGAATCGGGAGGATTTTCCAATCCGTTCCAGTTTGCAAGAAATATTGCTCCTTTTTATCCTGTTTTCCTTAGGAATGATAATTACCAGATCATTTATGACAATAATGGAAATCCACTCTATGATTACGGGGATTCCAGCGGTCCAAACGGAGCAGGAAGGTCTTATGCTGTCTATGAAAACCCGGTAGCCAACCTTCAGCAGGATAAATTCCGCACAACAAGCAATCTCACCAACATCAATCTGGGCCTCAATTATGAAATTGTCAAAGGATTAGATTTCACCTATAACTTTGGAGCATATCTGGAAAATCTTAAAGACCTCAGATATGGCAATACCGTCGGAGGAACTTCATCATCCGTCGGGGGAACCATCAATATGGGCTCCACATTCAAGCATACATTAAACCATCAGCAGCTTCTTACTTATCAGAAAAAACTGGACAAACATAATTTCAATATCCTTATTGGGCATGAACTCAATAAAATAAAAAATGAAGGGTTTTCCGGATCAAAACAACAACTGTTATTACCCAACTCGTTATCTTTTGACAATGCTGTAAAAATAACAGATTTATCGGGGAATGGTTATGAATATGCTGTAGAAGGCTACTTTTCCAGATTACTTTATAACTATGATAATAAGTATTTTTTCAATGCCAATATCCGAAGAGACGGATCGTCTGTGTTTTCGCCGGATAGCAGATGGGGTACCTTTTATGGTCTGGGAGCTGCATGGAATGTAGCCAAAGAAGATTTCCTTAAAGATAATAAAGTAATCAGCTCCTTAAGGTTAAAAGCTTCATACGGTCAACAGGGTAATGATAACATATTACTTAATGACGGAACAAGGGATTATTATGCATACCAGGACATCTATGGCATCAATAACTTTGGAAATGACAAGCCCGTTCTTTCCCTTAAAAAACAGGGAAATAAGGACTTAAAATGGGAAACTTCCAAGAACCTGAATGCAGGTTTTGAAATATCCCTGCTACAAAACAGGATCAGCCTGAATGCGGATTATTTCGAAAGAAAAGTATCCGATATGATCTATACGCTTCCATTACCGCCTTCCAATGCCGGATCCTACATAAAGTACGGTAATATCGGCGATATGATCAACAGGGGAGTCCAGGCAAATCTAAGCGCTGAAATCCTGCACTCCGATCAATTCCAATGGAATGTATATGCGAATGCCACCCATTACAAAAATAAAATCACCAGATTACCGGCCGAACAAAGGAATACAGGTCTTGTTTCCGGACTTTTTATCCTTACGGAAGGAGGCGACAGGTATACCTATTACCTTAAGAAATTTGCAGGTGTAGACCCTTCTAACGGAGATGCTTTATGGTACCGTACAGCATTAAACTCTAATACCCAGAAAGAGGAAACAACTGTTACCCGGAATTATAAGGATGCAACAGATTACAATACGGGTAAATCCGCCATTCCAAAAGTATATGGTGGTTTCGGAACTGATTTTACTTATAAAGGATTTAACCTGGCTGTCAATTTCTCTTATCAGTTCGGTGGATACGGCTATGATGATATTTACAGGTCTTTATTCCATTCTGATAGCTATGCTTCTAATTATTCTACAGATCTAAGCAAAACATGGACACCGGAAAATCCGGGTGCAGAGCTTCCAAGGGTAGATCTTACCTCTACGAATCAGAATGGAAACTCCACGCTTTATCTTATAAAATCGGATTATATCAGTCTTCAGGATGTTACATTATCCTATCAGCTTCCGGACGGATTTCCGCAGCAGGCAGGTTTATCGGGGCTGAAAATTTACGTTACAGGAAACAACCTTTATCTATGGTCTAAAAGAAAAGGTTATGATCCGAGAGCGTCATTAACCGGCGTATCCGATCCATACCGGTACTCTTTATTATCCAGTGTTTCCCTAGGTTTTAAATTAACATTTTAAGAAAATATGAAAACAATACAATACTTTATAGCAGCCCTGTCAATAAGCGTTATGATGACAAGCTGTGCCAATGATCTGAATACAGATCCGGATGGAGATATCTCCGGTGAACAGTTGAATAATGATCAGTCATCACCTGAAAAAATACTGGGTGGAATATACCTGAATCTCCGCAGTAACGGAGCCGGAGGAACAACTTTACATTCGGATTTTGGAATTATGGCGATAAAAGCAGGATCAGATCTGATGTCTAATGACGTTATCCAGGCTAAAAACCAGCATTTGGGAATGTTTTACAATTATGATGCAACGAATGCCAATAATTCTGCATCCGAATTTGTATGGACTACATTTTATGCGAGAATCTTTATCATCAACAAACTTCTGGATGGTCTGCAGAAAAATGGTAACGATAATAATAAAGCCATTAAAGGACAACTTCTCGCCCTCAGAGCTTACTCCTATTTTTATCTGGTACGGTTTTACGCCAACGATTACAAAGGTCATCAATCGGAGCCGGGAGTTCCTTTGGTCTTAACAAACAGCAATCCAAACCAGGGACTTCCCAGAGCAATCATATCGGATGTATATAAACAGATTGCCAGTGATATTGAAGAATCTATTATACTTCTGGATAGCTATGCCCGCCCATCCAGAGCCCAGATAGACCAAAGAACGGCAAAAGCTATAGCCTCAGAAGTTTATTTACAGACAGGAGATTACATAAAAGCAGCAAAATATGCTGAAGAAAGCAAGCAGGGAATAGCACTGATGACCGAAAATGAGTATACGACAACCGGGTTTTCCAATATCAATAATCCGGAGGTATTATGGGGTTTCCACAATACGACATCCACAATGAGTATTGGAAATTACTATGCTTCTTTCTTCTCTATGTTTGATAATACCAATAAAGGATATGCCGGTGCTGCCGGTATCTATAAGCTTATCGACAAAAGGTTGTATGAAGCTATTCCAGAAACGGATTATCGCAAAAAAGTATTCAACGGAGCACAAAGCACTGCCTATACTTTTAATGGAGAAACAAGAAATTATCCTGCGTATGTGAGCTGGAAATTTAAAGACCCTACTTTTTTTGAAGGGGATTATATTTATATCAGGGCTTCATCATTATATTACATACAGGCTGAAGCACTGGCCAGACAGGGAAGGGAAGCAGAAGCCAGACAGGTATTGTATGAAATCACTTCGAAAAGAAACAGTGCCTACACGTTATCTACCAAAACCGGAAATGAGCTGATCAATGAAATTATCCTGCAAAAAAGGATAGAATTATGGGGTGAAGGTTATGACTGGTTTGACATGAAAAGACTGAATGTTCCCCTGGAAAGAATATATCCGGGAACCAACCATACGTTTGGCAGATTCAATCTTTCACCCGATAAATTCAGGTTCCAGATTCCTAATAAAGAGATCAATAACAATCCACAGATCAAACAAAACGACTAGCAACACACATTCATTCATATCAACAAATTATTAGCAATTTGTAGCCGGAGTATTTTCACTCCGGCTTTTTTGTATATTACTTCTATGGCAATTCAACTTATAGCCTCGCATTAGCACACATTTTGTTATGATAGATGCTCAGTATTACCATAATGAAATTAATTGATCTCTGGTCAATTCAAAATTAATTTGAAATTGGTGTACTTATTTTATCCTGATTAATTTTTAAAATATGAAATTCCTAACTTATCTGGAGGCCAATAAAAAACTTCTATTTAAAGCAATACTTATGAGTTTAGTGGTGCTGTTTATTCTGTTGAGCCTTTTTGTTACTTTTATTTCTCCCGAATATCTGGACCTCCATATTTCCAGAGAAATCCAGGAGAATCAAACCAGGAATCTTGACGCATTAATGATAGGTATCAGCTGGTTGGGAAGAACCCCGGTATCAGTGGTTATGGTTTTCCTTACTGCCCTTGTACTGGTTTTATTACGGTATAGAAAAGAAGCCGTATTTATTATATCCACATTGTTATCAGGACTTGTAGGCTTAATCCTTAAAATCATCATCAACAGACCGCGTCCTTCCCAGGATCTGGTCGTTCTTTTAGAAAAAACCCAATACCAGAGTTTTCCAAGCGGACACGTTTTATTTTATACCACTTTTTTCGGAGCGCTGATTCTAATTTTCCTTCATATGAAGACCATAAAATATACCGTACGTATATTCCTTGTTGCCGCATGTCTGCTGATGATATTTGCAGGAGCTTTTTCCCGTATTTATCTGGGAGCACATTGGTTTACAGATGTTTTAGGCGGATTTATTGTGGGGATTCTCTGTCTCTTTGCTTTGGGATCCGTCTATGTGAAAAATATAAGAACTGCACCATAAAGTTGCTGAATAGTAAATTGATATAATGCGAAAAGGCAAAATTGCATAAAACCGGCTTCTCAAAAAACAAAATTTACCATTCAATAAATCTGCAATTTTACCTTCCTGCTTTATTCGATTCCGGCTTTTCGCTTTTTCGCGATGTAACAATACTTCAAAATGGTATCTTTTTTGCGACCATATCCCTATGAGTTGTTTTATTTCTGCTTATTGAAAATCAGTCCAATAGCAAAACACTCTGAATATTCGTTACACTTTAATTCTTAACATTATGCTTAATTATAACTTAGCTAATCAGGAAATAGCCATCCGCCTGCTTGTTGCTGCTGTATTCGGCGGTCTTGTCGGTTGGGACAGACAAAGGAAAGAAGGGGTGGCAGGTTTAAGAACCCATATGTTGGTTTGTGTAGGTTCTTCTTTAATTATGATTGTTTCTGCTTTTGGCTTTAATGATATTATGGGAAAACCTTCTATTGTGCTCGACCCTTCACGGATTGCTGCCCAGGTCATCAGTGGAATAGGCTTTTTGGGAGCCGGTACCATTCTTTTTCTCAGACCACAAATTATAATCGGACTTACTACAGCGGCAGGATTATGGGCTGTTGCAGGTATCGGATTAGCCGTTGGGGGTGGCTTGTATTTTCCGGCCTTCATTGCCACGGTGATCATCCTTGTTATTCTGGCTCTTTTAAAACCATTTGAAAGAAAGCTTTTTAAAAGTACAAAAGGTAAAACCATGACCTTGTTCTATAATTCCGGACTGATCAGCCTTGCTCAGATTGAAAGTATATTCACTAAATATGAATTGGTTACGAGTGAAATATTCATACACAGCAGTAAGGACAGCTCATCCGATGAACTAAAGGTTACCTTTGATTACAATTCCCCTCCATCTCAAATACTTTCAGCATTAGATGAGTTTAAAACGATTGAAGGGATAACTGAGATTAATTCTCATATCTAATAAATCTTTCTTTAAATTCTTTTTCAACTTTAAGAATTATACAGCAAAATGATCCGCTTCATTTATGCAGATTTGTACATTAAGCAAGATTAATATTGCAATATAATGCAAATTTGCATACTTTTGCAAAATAAATAATTATATTAATGGTCTCTGAAACGGTAAAGAAAGCAAAAATAGCTACCCAGCTTATATTTTTAGTTTGTGGATTGGGAATTGCGAGTTGGGCACCTATGGTTCCCTTTGCTAAAGACAGGCTTAGATTAGATGAAGCCGATTTAGGCTTACTTTTGCTTTTGCTGGGAGGAGGAGCCTTGTTGATGATGCCGTTATCAGGACTCCTGATCAATAAAATAGGGAGCCGGAAAATTATAGCTGTAAGCGTTTTGTTGAGTGCATTACTTCTTCCTTTTCTATTGATTGTATCGGATGTTTATATTATGGGAGCCGTTCTTTTCGCATTCGGGTGCAGCATAGGAACGATTGATGTAGCTATGAATGCTCATGGAGTACAAGTGCAGAATCAATATGGAAAACCTATTATGTCATCCCTACACGGACTCTTTAGTGTTGGCGGGCTTTTCGGTTCTTTAGGACTGGGTTTTCTTATGAAGCTGGGATTAAATCCGATTTATGCGGCAGTAAGTATATCCGTTTTGCTTATTTTCCTTTTGATCATTCAATTCAGATATTTATTTGATCGTGAAACGGAAAGAAAAAGCATTATCCAGTTTTCCCATGTGGATCCTGAAAGTAAAACGACTTCCCGTTTTCAATGGATGGATTCGAGAGTTTTGATTCTGGGGATCATGTGCTTTATGGTTTTTCTCTCCGAAGGAGCTATGCTGGATTGGAGTGCCGTATTTCTAAGAGATGATAAAGGCGTAGAGTCTGAATTTTCAGGGATAGGATATGCTGCTTTTTCTGTAGCCATGGCTGTTATGAGATTATCGGGGGACTCCCTTATCAGCAAATTAAACAGCAGGATAGTGGTCATAGGCGGAAGTATTATTGCTGCAGCGGGAGTAATTATTTTAACGTTTAGTCCATGGGTACCGCTATCTCTTTTTGGCTTTATATTACTAGGATTAGGAGCTGCCAATATCGTTCCTGTATTTTTCAGTGAAGGAGGGAGGATTTCAGGAATTTCTTCCACGGTTGCTATTCCTGCAATTACGACAATAGGTTATGCCGGATCACTGGCAGGTCCTGCTTTACTAGGCTTTATTGCGCATCATTTTTCTTTGACTGCCGCATTTGAAATTATAGCTTTGCTATTTGTTGTGGTCGCCATCATATATAAATTCAGAAATACTTCGTCATCATGTTAAAAGAAGAACGTTTTGAGGTCATCCTGACCCAGCTAAAGAAAAAAAAGAAAGTTATGTTTGAGAGCCTGGCCTCAGATCTTAATGTTTCTGAAGACACGGTACGAAGAGATATAGAGCAGCTTCACCGCAATGGTCTTTTATCCAAGGTTCGTGGAGGTGCTATTTTAAGAGAGAAAGATCCGCTATCTTTTCATGACAGACAGTCTTTTTTGGCCGAGGAGAAAAATGTAATTGCTTTAAAAGCTCAGCAATTCATTAAGGATGGAATGACTCTCTTTTTAGATGGGGGAACAACCCTCTGTGCAGTTGCGAATTATATGCCGGCAACTATCAATATCCGGGTTATAACGAACAACACCTCACTTATTCCTATACTTAGTACATTCAAAGGGGTAGAACTGATTCTGTTGGGAGGAATTTATGATAATGATTTAGCCGTTACTACAGGAAATGCAACCTGTCATGAAGCGTCCCGGTTTATTGCAGATCTTTTCATCATGGGAACCTGTGCAATAGATGCAGATTTTGGTGCATCAGCAACTTCTATGACTGATGCGGAAACCAAAAGAACCATGATCAGATCATCAAAAAAAACAATCGCACTCGCCAATCAAAATAAACTCCGACGTACAGAGCCCCTTAAAATCTGTGATATAGAAGATCTTGATGTATTAATTACAGATCTATCTGCCGATCATCAGGAGCTGGAATCTTTCAGGAGGTTAAATGTTCAGATTGTGTAGAGAACAGTATTATAAACTGTACGATTGAATGTTAAAAATCAATCTAAAAGCTTATGTTACCGTCATTCTTTTTCTAGGATAAACGGCTTTTTCTTTTCAACCGATTCTCTATAATTAAAAAATACATAATATTATAAGTAAGATAAGTCATATTTATCATGATAACAAAATCAACCCGCTCAATAGCAGGTTGATTTTGTTATCAATATTCCGGAGCACACTTCTCCTTATTTTATCCATCCAAAATAAATCGAAATGGGCATCATTGCCAATGTAAATGGTATTATAACGGCAAAAGCATAACCCAAATTGAGAATCAGGGAATTGAATTTATTGGGATTACCACCAAGAGAACGGAATGCACTTTGGAAGCCATGGGCCAGATGCCAGGCAAGGGATGAACATCCAATCAGGTATATAACCACTTCAACAGGATTCGTGAATTTATCAATCATCATTTGATACAAGGGAAGTTCTTCGCCCGACTGAAACTGATGAATTCGATTGGGAATCCAAAAATTTCGGGTGTGAATAACCAGGAATAACAAAAGCAATGTCCCAAATAAAGTCATACTTTTGCTATACCATGTAACTCCGGACAGTCTTTTTTCTATTGCATATCCAACCGGCCTGGATTTTTTATTCTTATACCACAGCATATATCCCTGGACAATATGAATAATAAATCCAATAACCAGAAATACCTCAATCGTCCTGATTATAGGATTGGTAGCCATAAAATGGGCTCCGATTCCAAATGTTTCCCCATGATCATTATAAAAAATAAGCGCATTAACCGAAGCATGTACAATAAGAAAGCTGATTAGAAATAAACCGCTTAATGCCATTACAACTTTTCTTCCTATGGAAGTTGTAATCAGTGTATTTTTCTGATAGTTCATAGCTGCTTTTCTGAGATAATTGTAAGATCTTCCGGATAATCAACGTCTGTTTTCGGGCTTTGCAATCCATTCAGAATATTTGATCACTCCTACATAAGCAGGATGTTCCGGAACCAGTGTCTTTTCTTCCAGTATAGCTCCTGAATAGGGTGCAGCGGCATCGGTTTCAACCTGAATATCTTTTCCGGTTGATACAATATATTGCTTTATCCAGTCATCCAGTCTTATTTGATCCGGACCTCCTATTTCAATTATTTTATTGACGGGTTTTTCAACTGCGACTTTACTCATAAATGCAGCGACTTCAGCACTTGCGATAGGTTGAACAAATGCATCTGAAAGCCATACTTTTCCGTCTGATGTTCCTATCGTTGCAATCCCTCCCGCAAATTCAAAAAATTGTGTGGCATGAACAATGGTAAATGGTATTCCAGACTCCCTGATCATATCTTCCTGAGTTTGCTTAGCCCTAAAATATCCACTCTCTTGCAATTTATCTGTTCCTACTACTGAGAGCGCAACATAATGCTGCAGTCCGGCTTTCTTTGTCGCGGACAACAAATTATGGGTGGAAGTTTTGAAAAAGGTCATCACATCATCATCTGCGAATGATGGTGAATTCGATACATCAATCACTACATGAGCTTCATTAAGGGCCTCATCAAGACCTTCTCCGGTAATTGTATTAACGCCGGAACTTGGTGAAGCAGAGATAACTTCATGTTCATTTTTAAGAATATTTGTTAGCTGACTTCCTATAAGTCCGCTACCTCCGATGATTACAATTTTCATTTTTTTTGTTTTGATTATTAATACAACAAAACTGGAAATAAAAAAGCCATATCTGCTTAAACTGGTTTAAGAAAATGCTAACCATTCAGATTTCTACAAAATGTGATTCATAATCTGAGCAGAATAAAATAATAAAAACCTCATTTTAAAAATTAAAAATGAGGCTTATCAAATTTGTAAAATGTCCTTCTCCACAAGTGAAATGCAGATTGAGAAACTTTATTTTTTTTCCGGAACTAAAAATGGTTTCCCTTTATCTCCGACAAAAAAGGCAAGAAGCCTGGCTGGCTTATCTTTGCTCATATTTCTCGTTCCTGAATGTAATCCGTCTGGTTTTTCATAAAAGGCATCGCCGGCTTTATAATGATATACTTTACCATCAAAGGTAGATTCCAGTTCACCCTCTAAAACGTAACCAAAAGTAGGAATAGGATGCCGGTGTGGCGCAGAGACTTCACCCGGAGAAAAATTAACGATAACCATTTTTACTTCCTGCTCTTTAAGCCCGGAAGTTTCTATGAATTGTTTGAAGATAACACGTGGTGGGATTTCAGGTGCTGAATCCCCGGAATGTTGTGCTTTTGCATTCATCACAAAAGCAAAACAAAAGGCAATAGGAATGATTGCTGATTTTTTCATTGTATCCAGTTTTTTCTTTGATTATTACTAAAGCAAAGCTGACAATAAAAACATGATATATGCTTAAACTGGTTTAAGAAATATTGTTCTAAAAATTCATTCTGTTCCCAAGAAAAAACCACTGCAATACAGTGGTTTTCTATTATAAAAATATAATTTCTATGATTCAGTAAATGGATCAGCTTTTAAGCTTACCTTTCAACGGGTGCTCGCCCTGCCATCCGGCACTGGCATCATTACCCACATAATGAATTGATAAATCTGCAGCGGCTTTGGAATTGGAAAAACAAATGGAACGATCCGAGCTGTTCTCCAATTTCTCAATATACCAGAACGCTTCATTTTCCAGAGCTTTCAGTTTAGAGTTTGTTTTATAGACCAGTAGATCAGCTGAGCTTTCAACATCAGTTTCATAAACTACAAGATCATTTTTAGATTGAAAATTTTTAATACTAATACTTGGCATGTGTTCGGTGTTTTGGAGTTATTATATTTCGGTATTGAATCAATTCCGTAGGCCTAAAGGTAGTAAATTATAATTTAATGGATCACAATGCTTTACATCTCCTTCCATTAAACCATTTCTTTAACCTTCTGTTTAGATTTTCTAAATTCGGTTAAACTGATCTTGTGGCGCTTTTTGAAAAACTTATTGAGGTGGCTTTCATCCGCAAAACCAAACTCGCTTACTATTTCATTGATCCGCATATCACTGAACATCAGCCTGTGCTCAATCAATCGCATTTTGTAGTTATAGATATAGTTCTGAATAGTTTCTCCACATTGATTCTTAAAATAGCTTCCCAAATAAGTTTCAGATAATCCAAATTTCTGACTGATCACAGAAGCCTTCAGCTGTTGTGGGTCATAGATATGGGTCTGAATGTGACCGATGATCGATAACATTCTTTTGTCTGCATTCACCGTTGCATTGACGGGCCTCATCTTGGAAATATTTCTTGCTGCAATCACAATTAATGCGTTTACATAATGAAGTGTGAGATCCTCCTGATAAAGATCACTATGCTTCATATTGTGCAGAAGTGAATCTACGATTGATTTTACCAGAAATTCATCCGGTTTGTTTTTCAAAACACAGCCTGACAGATGTGAAGCATGATACAATAAGCATTCAATACAGTTTATGCTTTTCCAATTGTATTCTCTTACATAATTCTCACTGAACTTAACAAATAAAAATTCTGAGATCTCAGAAATCTCAAAATAATGCTGGTCATTAGGAGTGAGCATGATCAGGCTACCTTTGTTGTAGGTAACTTTATTATCATTGATTTCTAAAAATCCTGATCCGGAGATAACATAGACCATCTGAAAAAAAGAAAACTGCAGATTCCTTACGGGGCACTTTTCTGTTTTACAGTACTCTACATCTACCAATCGGTCTATATTTTCTTTATTCATCCTGCAAAATTACTCAATTATCATTAAAATATACTGATTTATTAAAAAAAATCTGTCCAATTTTGTGGAATAATTTTAAGACTCATCATGAAACGATCGATTTATATTTTGGCTCTGGGAGCTTTTGGAATCATTACTACAGAATTTGGGGTAATTGGAATTCTACCCAACATCAGCAGGGAATTTAATGTATCTATAGATACAGCCGGTTGGCTGTTAAGTGCTTTTGCACTTACTGTGGCTGTTTCATCTCCTTTTATCACTGCATTTACCACTAAGATCAACCGTAAGCTTTTATTATGTATGGTGCTTGGTGTATTTGTATTATCAAATCTTCTTTCTTCTATTTCAACCAGTTTTACCATGTTGATGGTAGCACGGGTTCTACCTGCGTTTTTGCATCCGCTGTTCTGGAATATTTCAATGGCAATTGCATTTAAACAGGGTGGTGCTAAAGCCGTTTCTGTGGTAATGGCAGGACTTAGTTTGGCTACCGTTTTAGGAGTTCCGCTTACCACCTATGCAGCGGATTTCTTTAATAACTGGCAAGCCTCTTTTTATATGGGAAGTTTTGTGAGCCTGATTGCGTTTTTAGGATTATTATTCTTTGTTCCGTCCATGCCCGCAAGTAAAGATAAAACATCACAAAATCAACTATACGTATTAAAAAGTCCACAACTTTGGGTCAATCTGATCTCGACTATTCTTACATTAGCTGCTATGTTTTCAAGCTATACCTATCTGGCTGCTTATCTGGAAAAAATTACACGGATGAATGGAGCAGAAATAAGTGTAATGCTTCTTTTATTCGGAGGTATGGGAATTCTGGGGAACTGGCTAATGGGGATTGCACTGAACAGAAATTTACTTGTTACCGTACGATTGTTTTTTGTGTCTCTGATTGCCGTTCAGATATTAGCCTATTACTTCGGGGGAATTTTTGTGGCGATGGTTCTGATTCTTTCCCTTTGGGGAATGATACACACCGGAGGCTTCCTGGTTCCTAATATCCGTACCACCCAGGCAGTCCCTCACAGTGCCCTTGAATTTGTCAACAGCCTGCTGACTTCCTGCTATAATATCGGGATATCATTAGGAGCTCTTGTGGGTGGTTTAATTATTGCAAAATATGGAATTCATCAAATTGTCTGGATCAGCATTGCATTATTGGGAGTTACACTCGCCATCAGCTTTATTACTTTTCCGAAAAAAATAGAAATAGAATCAGAAGCTGAGGAAAAAGAAGAAATAACAATTTCTCCTGCAGTTTGCGAATAAATCCTATTTGACTAAATAATAAATTTTTTCTCATCATCTCAATACAGTTTTTATTCTGAATATTCTATAGAAAAAGATTGTATTGAGATTATTTTTGATATCGGTTCTAAAAGCTTTTATCTGGTTTCTTTGCCGTAATGTGTACAACGTTAGATGCTCCGGGTTCTATAACAAATTGTACTCCGGGTTCTCTTTCCTCATGTCGCCCGTCAATGGCTGATCCCGTGGATAATGTCAGTTTCCCTTTCCAGGCAGGATGCGGAGGAATCAGGGCGATTTCAATTTCTTCCTCTTCGATCTGTATGATAATCGATCCGGCATCAATCTTTGTCCGGATCCCGTCTTTTGATACCGCATAAGTTACGTATTGCTTATTTTCATTCATATTTTTAAAATTTTCATTCATTAAATTAAAACATTTCTTCTTGGGCTATGATCAATCGTGACCATTTTATTTTTAATTTAGTATTACTTTTTAAATATAGCTTTAATACCAACATCCATTTATTATGTCTCCCGAAATGTATCATCAGGAATTTAATGTCCCGGAACAGTTACAGGATACTATAAAATGTTTCTGGTACAACAGGAGGGATTCAACAGAAGTTCAATCCGTCTTTGAAGTAACTCCTGATGGCTATGCTGAAATTATTTTTTATTTCAGTGGCGAATGCAGCGTTGTTCAAAACGGAATTCTTCATCCGTTACCTTCGCCATTTATGATGGGACTGCTCAATCAGCCTGTTCATTTCCATATGGCCAACCGGTTGGAGATTATCGCGGTAAGATGTTTCCCATGGACGGTTTTCGATTTGCTGGAACTTCCTTCCGGTAAAGTAGGGGTACATACTTTTGAACACCCAATAGCACAGCTTCATTCCACATTGGATGCATTGATTCAGCAAGGTAGAAAAGAAGAAGCTATAGATCAGCTAAAACAATATTTCCTTACACTGCGTTCACATGTTTCTACCGACAGCATGCTATTCAAAGCAGGAGTTGCCATGACAAAGGCCAATGGTACTTTACCCGTCAGCCAGGTTGCTGAAGCGGCTCATGCAACAGTAAGAACTTTAGAAAGAAAATTTAAAGAGTCATCCGGCCACACCGTTAAGGATGTATCGGGTCTGATGCGTTTTGAGCAGGCCAGAAATCATTTATGGCTGCATCCTGATGTTAATCTAGCCGGGTTGGCTGTTGATCTTGGATATACGGACCAATCCCATTTAAGCAGAGAGTTTAAACGGTATACCGGTATTACTCCTGCTGCGTTCGCTAAAAAAGCTAAAAAAGGACAACGAGTGGTAAGCAATGATTTTGTCGCATTTGTACAATCCTAAGCTTACTGCATTTCTGACATTTGTATGGAAATTAACATACAAATTAAAAGACATGCAATATTTATTAAAAGACAAAAAAGTAGCGATCATCGGTGGCGGACCTGTAGGTTTAACTATGGCCAGACTACTTCAGCAAAAAGAAGTCAATGTAGCCGTTTATGAAAGAGACTTTGACGCCCAAACCAGAATATGGGGTGGGACGCTCGATCTTCATAAAGGTTCAGGACAGGAGGCCATTAAAAAGGCCGGACTGCTTGAAAACTACTATACAACCGCAATTCCCATGGGAATTATATTTGCCGATCGACAAGGCAATACTTTACATATCAGAAAGCCAACTCCGGAAAACCGGTATGATAACCCTGAAATCAACAGAAATCAGCTAAGAAAGATCCTGCTGGAAAGCTTAGCTTCAGATACCGTTATCTGGAACAGAAAGCTGACCAACCTCACAGAACATAATGGCAAATGGTTGCTACAATTCGAAAACCAGCCCGATGCAACAGCTGATCTAGTGATTGTTGCCAACGGAGGAATGTCAAAAGTTAGAAACTATGTCACCGATGCCGAAATCGAAGAAACCGGTAGCTTTATTATCCAGGGTGATGTTCCGCAGCCTGAGATCAATTCTCCTCAAATGTACGGGCTGTGTGATGGAAGCAGACTCATGACTTCAAACCAAGGAAGCTTATTCGTTGCCAATCCTTATAACAATGGTTCGCTCACTTATGGTTTAATTATACAAAAACCTCAAGAATGGGATCAGGGCCATGCTTTGGACTTTCAGGATAAAGAAAGTGTAATTCAGTTTCTTTCCGAAAGATTACCGGATTGGGGCAAACCTTATCAGGAAGTATTTCAGGCAACTTCCTTCTTCGTTGGATTACCAACCCGAAAATTACCATTAAAACAGTGGAAAGATAGCAGACCGCTTCCCATAACTCTGATCGGTGATGCAGCCCATCTGATGCCTCCTTTTGCCGGACAGGGGGTAAACATTGGCCTGGTAGATGCCCTTACCTTATCTGAAAATCTTACTGAAGGTAGTTTTGAAACCGCAGAAGCAGCTATAAAAGATTATGAACAGAAAATGATAAAGTATGCAGCTGAAGCCCAACAGGAATCAGCCGTTAACGAGGCAGAAATGCGCGATCCCGATTTTTCTTTTCTACAGCTTTTTGAATAACAATAACCTTCTGCATAAAGAGATATAGCCTGGGTTGACGCAACTCAGGTTATATCTTTATAAAAAACAAATTTAATCATTTGATTAAATTACTTGTTTAACCTAAAAAATATTTTCTACCTTTGCAACAGAAGAACGATTGTAATATGAAAGAAGAATCTAAAAAAATAGATACCTCAACGGAAGAAAAAATAAAGGAAGCCGCACGAATCGTATTTTACAGAAAGGGATTCGCTGCAACCAGAACCAGGGATATTGCTGAAGAAGCAGATATCAACCTGGCATTGCTCAATTATTATTTCAGAAGCAAGGCCAAATTATTTGAGATTATCATGCTCGAAACTATGGCTGGATTCTTTCAAAGCTTGTTAGTGGTGCTAAATACAGAGAAAACAACTCTCGAAAAAAAAGTAGAAGAGGTAGTAGGGAAGTATATCGACCTGATCATCAAAGAGCCGGAAATTCCGACATTCATCATCAGTGAGCTTCGTAACAATCCTAATCTTCTATTGCAAAAAATCCCTTTAAAAGAAGTGATTCAATCTTCTGTCTTTTTAAAGCAACATCAGGAAGCGGTGAAAAAGGGTAGTATTATTGAGCCTAATCCTTTACATTTTCTAATTAACCTGTTGGGGCTTACCGTATTTCCCTTCATAGCAAAACCAATGTTGATTGGAAGCAGTGAACTGAACGATAAAGAGTTCAATACCTTAATGATTCAACGTAAAAAGCTTATCCCGATCTGGGTAAAAGCCATGATGGCGGCAGGCTAATTTTTTTTGACCCTAATTTAATCAAATGATTAAAACGAAATTTTAAACAAGAATTGAAAAATAAAAAAATGATTTTTAACCTATAAACGATGAGTGATTATGTACAAAAATGCTCAAAAATACCTGCTGGTTTTCGTTCTGGGTTGTGCCTCCACAACTTCTTTTAAATCTCAGCTTCAAAGCCTTAGTCTTGAAGAATGTTATCAGCAGGCAAAAGACAATTACCCGCTGATCAGAAAAAAAGGGATGATTGCAAAAACAGCCGGTTACAATATTGAAAACGCCAATAAGAAATATCTTCCCCAGGTTTCTTTTTCCGGCCAGGCCACATACCAGTCTCAAACCATCAGTTTTTCGGATGCACTGGGAGCACTCCCGATCAATGCCGCACTTCCTTCACTCAGTAAAGACCAATACAAAATTCAGGGAGAGATAGACCAGGTATTGTACGATGGAGGAACCACTCACAACCAGAAGGAACTGATAAAAGCCAATACTGAATTACAGCAACAAAACATTGAAACAAGCCTTTATACATTAAAGCAAAGGGTCAATAATCTGTTTTTCTCCATCCTGCTTATGGATGCACAGCTAAAACAAAACGACCTCAACAAATCCAACCTTCATACCCAGATCCAGAAGACAGAAGCTGCATTAAAATATGGTGTTGCGTACAGAAGCAATCTGGATGAACTAAAAGCAGAGATCATCAATATCGATATGATGGCAACAGAGTATAAAGCTAACCGGGAAGCCTATCTTAAGATGCTTTCCATTTTCATTGGGAAAGAACTTTCAGATTCTACGAAACTTGAAACTCCCGACAGTGATTATTTTCAAACAGAAATTAGAAGGCCTGAGCTCAAAGCTTTTGATCTCCAAAACTCCATTTACGACCTCCAGAAAAAACAGTTGAAATCCGATTTTCTCCCCAGGGTAAGTGCATTCTTCCAGGGAGCATATGGAAGGCCTACACTTAAGATCATTGAGAATAAGTTCGGTCCGTGGTTTATTACAGGAGTAAGGTTTAGCTGGTCTCTTGACAGTTTGTATACCTCATCCAACAAAAAAGAAATACTGGAGTTAAACAAAAAAACTGCGGATGCAGACAGAGATACATTCCTTCTGAACACAAAACTGGATCTTACGCAGCAGGATGAACAGGTAAAAAAATACACCCAACTGATCACACAGGATGAAAACATCATTGCCCTGCGGCAATCTGTAAAACAATCTGCAGAAGCACAGCTTGATAATGGAGTAATCACCATCCATGAATACATTCAGAAACTCAATGCTGAACATTTTGCAAGACAAACCCTGGTTCTTCATCAGATTCAATTATTACAGGCCAGATACAATCAGAAATTCATAACCGGAAATTAATAATCCATTGTTACAATGAAAAAAATAATCATCCCCTTAGCCTATACTTTACTCTTGACGGCATGTCAACAAAAAGATAATTTTGATGCTTCAGGAAACTTTGAAGCCGATGAGGTTATTGTATCCGCACAGCAAAACGGTGAGCTGATTTCTTATTCCGTTCAGGAAGGATCGCAACTTCATGCAGGAAGTAAAGTAGGACAAATAGATGTAAAAGTAGCCACTCTTCAGAAAGAGCAGGCCGAAGCAAGCATTGGAGCCCTAAACCAAAAAACCAATAATGCAGATGAGCAGAATCTGCTGATCAAAAAGCAGCTTGCTGTACAGGAAGCTCAACTGGCACAACAGCTCCGTGAACGAATACGTACAGCTAACTTATTGAAAGCAGATGCTGCTACAAGGAAACAGCTCGACGATATCGATGCCGCCATTGATCAACTAAGAAAACAGATTGAAGCCACCCGCCAGCAACGATCAGTCAATAACTCCAATGTCAATACCCAAAACAGAAGTATTCTCAGTGAAAAAGCTCCTTTGGAGAAAACAGCGGCCCAGTTTCAGGAACAGATTAACAAAGGACAGATCATTAACCCTGTTAATGGAGTAGTGCTTGTTAATTATGCCCTCAAAGGAGAAATGCAGCTGATCGGTAAGCCCTTGTATAAAATAGCCGATATCAGTACCCTTGATTTACGGGCTTATATAACGGGAGTCCAGCTTCCTCAGGTTAAAATAGGGCAGCAGGTAAAAGTAAGAATCGATCAGGGTAAGAATGGATTCAGGGAATACAAAGGAACCATACAATGGATCTCATCTCAATCCGAATTCTCTCCAAAAAATATTCAGACTAAGGACGAAAGAGCCAATCTCGTTTACGCTATAAAAGTACGTGTAAAGAATGATGGTTATTTGAAAATTGGAATGTATGGTGAGGTAGTTTTTTAATTAAAAAGTACAATCTCTTTCCTCTTTCAACTCTCAACTCTCAACCCTCAACTCATAATTCATAATTCAAAATAAAAATGAATTCAGTAATAGTAAAAAACCTGACCAAGTCCTACGGCGATATAAAAGCCATTGATGAGGTTTCATTTGAAGTAAAAAAGGGGGAACTCTTTGGGCTAATCGGTCCTGATGGTGCCGGTAAGACCTCTATTTTCAGGATTCTTACCACACTTTTACTTCCTGATAGTGGAACAGCCACTGTGGAAGGACATGATGTGGTAAATGATTACCAGATGATCCGAAATAAAGTAGGCTACATGCCAGGAAAATTCTCACTATATCAGGATCTCACCGTGGCAGAAAACCTGGACTTCTTCGCTACCTTATTTGGAACAACCATAGAGGAAAATTACAGCCTCATTAAAGATATTTATGAGCAGATCAAACCATTCAACAACAGAAGGTCAGGTAAGCTTTCAGGGGGAATGAAGCAAAAACTCGCTTTGTGCTGTGCATTGATCCATAAACCGGAAGTGCTGTTTCTGGATGAGCCAACCACCGGTGTGGATGTGGTTTCAAGAAAAGAATTCTGGGAAATGCTAGGAAGATTAAAGGAGCAGAATATAAGTATCGTTGTTTCTACACCTTATATGGATGAAGCCAGACTTTGTAACCGGATCGCCTTGATACAGGGAGGAAAGATCATGTCTGTAGATCAACCCGAAACAATCGTCTCCAATTTTCCCAAATCCCTTTTTGCAGCTAAAGGTGCCAATATGTATCAATTGTTGGAAAACCTGAGATCTGACCAAGCTGTTGAAAGTTGCTATGCATTCGGAGAATATCTTCATCTTACTATGGTTTCTGATACGGCAACTGAAAAGGAGGTGACAGAACTAGCCCAATCGTATCATCCTGATGAACTTGAGATCAAAAAAATTACCCCCACTATTGAGGATAGTTTTATTCGTCTGATGCGTGAACAAAAAGAAATAAGAGAAACCAACCATGGAAAATAAAGCAATTATATGTAAAGATCTGACCAAGCAGTTTGGAGATTTTAAGGCCGTAGACGGTATTTCCTTCGATGTAGATCAGGGCGAAATATTCGGTTTCCTAGGAGCCAACGGGGCAGGGAAGACCACTGCCATGCGTATCCTTTGTGGCCTTTCTTTTCCAACCTCAGGAAAAGCAATAGTAGCCGGTTATAATGTATACAAACAACAGGAAGAGATCAAGAAAAATATAGGCTATATGAGTCAGAAGTTCTCTTTATACGATAATCTTACTGTATTGGAGAATATTGAGTTTTATGGAGGAGTATATGGCGTATCGCGTTCAGATATAAAAACACGAAGCAATGAACTTATTTCCAGATTAGGACTGGAAAACGAGGCTAAAAAACTGGTAGGTTCCTTACCGCTGGGCTGGAAACAAAAGCTGGCCTTTTCAGTAGCTGTTTTTCACAGGCCTAAAATCGTATTCCTGGATGAACCCACAGGTGGAGTAGATCCCATTACAAGAAGGCAGTTCTGGGATATGATCTATCAGGCGGCAGCGGATGGGATCACGGTGTTCGTGACCACCCATTATATGGATGAAGCAGAATATTGTAACCGGATTACTGTAATGGTGGACGGAAGAGTAGAAGCCATGGATACCCCCGCTAACCTGAAGAACCAGTTTGGAACCCACTCGATGGACGAAGTTTTTTACCAGTTGGCAAGAAGTGCCAAAAGATCAGGAGATTAGTTATGAAACAGTTACTCGTATTTATCAGGAAAGAATTTTACCACGTTTTCAGAGATCGGAGAACCTTACTTATCCTTTTTGGTTTGCCTGTCGTTCAAATCATCTTATTTGGATATGCATTAAGCAGCGAGGTAAAAAATATAGGCATTGCCATACAGGATAATGCCCATGACATCCATTCCGTCCAGATCATTTCCAAAATACAGGCAAGCCCCTATTTTACAATGCATGGACCCATCATGAATTATCTGGATGTGGAAAGAAGGTTTAAAGAAGGAAGCATCAAATGTGCAGTTATATTCCCAGTCAATTTCGGAAAAGATCTCTATCGTACAGGCGGAGCGCAAATTCAGATTATAGCGGATGCATCAGATCCCAATACCGCAACGATATTAACCAATTATCTCAACAATATCATTAATGATTATCAGCAACAACTTAATCCCCATATCAAAATCACATATAAAATAATTCCCGAAATAAGGCTGTTATACAATGAAGAACAAAACGGATCACTGAATTTTATTCCGGGAGTGATTGCTTTAATTTTTATGATTGTGAGTACGGCTTTAACCTCTGTGTCTGTCGTTCGTGAAAAAGAAATGGGAACCATGGAAATCTTATTGGTTTCTCCTTTTAAGCCCGTTATGGTTCTGATGGCCAAAGCCATTCCTTATCTTGTATTGTCTTTGGTCAATTTTGTGATCATCCTGCTGCTATCTGTGTATCTGCTGGATGTAGAAATCCGGGGCAGCCTGCTTTTATTATTTGGAGAAAGCATCTTATTCATTATCACATGTCTTTCCCTGGGATTGCTTATCTCGAATGTAACCAACTCCCAACAGACAGCCATGCTGATTTCTATGATGGGAATGATGTTACCTACATTATTGCTTACAGGATTTATGTTCCCTATAGAAAATATGCCTTGGATATTCCGTGTCGTATCACACATCCTTCCCTCAAGATATTACTATGATATCGTAAAAGCAGTTATGCTGAAAGGACTGGGCTTTAGTTATGTATGGAAAGAAACTCTTGTCTTACTCATTATGGCAGGTGGACTCTTAACGCTTGCCTTAAAGAAATTTAAAATCCGCTTGTCATGAAAGTATTAAGCTTTATTTTAAGAAAAGAATTCCGTCAGATCTTCAGGGATAAGATTATCCTGGCAATGATGTTCATGATGCCGACAATACAGCTCATCATCATGCCATGGGCGGCTAACTTTGAGGTAAAAAATATTAATATTGCATATGTTGATCATGATCAAAGTAGCTATTCCCACAGACTGATCAACAAAATTACTTCATCCGGATATTTTAAAATTGCAGGAAACCCGGATTCCTACCAAAAAGGATTGAAAATGATTGAACACGGTGATGCCGATCTTGTTCTGGAGATCCCTGCTCACTTTGAACGCAATTTGGTCCGCGAGGAAAGCCAGAAAATAAATATATCGGTAGATGCGATCAACGGGACAAAGTCTTCTCTGGGAGGTAGCTATCTGGTATCGGTTATCGGAGATTTTAACAAAAATCTGGATATTAATATTAAATCACCGGTTAAAACCACCACTGTATCTCCAGCAACCATTAAAGTGGCAAGTACCAACTGGTATAATCCAAGGGCAGAATACAAATACTATATGGTTCCTGGAATACTGGTCCTGCTTCTGACACTAATCGGAGGATTCATTACGGCTCTTAATATTGTCAAGGAAAAAGAAATCGGAACCATTGAGCAAATTAATGTTACCCCTATAAAAAAATGGCAATTTATCCTGGGGAAACTGATTCCTTTCTGGATTGTAGGAATGACTGTTTTTACCATCGGACTCATTGTAATGTACATTATTTACGGCATATTTCCTGAAGGAAGCCTTTTGACTCTTTATCTTTTTGCAGCAGTTTACCTTATTGCATTATTAGGGTTGGGCCTCCTGATCTCTACTTTTGCTGATACACAGCTTCAGGCAATGTTCATTGCATTTTTCTTCATGATGATCTTTATGTTGAT
Organism: Chryseobacterium sp. LAM-KRS1; assembly: GCF_013184525.1. Taxonomy (GTDB): domain Bacteria; phylum Bacteroidota; class Bacteroidia; order Flavobacteriales; family Weeksellaceae; genus Chryseobacterium; species Chryseobacterium proteolyticum. Next base: position 90,912 of record NZ_JAAOIZ010000005.1, on the reverse strand, counting down.
GAGCGGATTTTTCACCAACACCGAAAGTATGCCCGACTGGGCGGGACAGATATCCAATTTCACCCCTGTTACCCATTTCATTAAAGTCGTAAGGCTTATTGTACTGAAGGGAAGTGGATTTTCTGAGATCAAAACCGAGTTTTTCTACCTGCTGGGATTCGCATTGCTCCTGAATTCACTGGCAATTTACAATTACAGGAAAACGAGTTGAAAGTACTGAAAATCAACGACAATTGTAAAATTATTTTGTTCGTATTTCTAATAATCAATTGTTAAAATGGAAAAAATATTTTTAGTGTAACATATTTATCGTAATATTGCAATATAAAGTTATCATTATGGGAGCAACCAAGACAGACCATTTTACGGATAAACAGAATAAAATAGCCACTATTGCCAAAGCATTGGGACATCCTGCACGGATTGCTATTATAGAATACCTTTTAAAAGTAAACGCATGTATATGTGGGGATATCGTTAATGAACTTCCGCTGGCACAGGCTACGGTTTCCCAGCATTTAAAAGAATTAAAAAATGCAGGGCTCATCAAAGGAAATATCGAAGGAACTGCAATTTGCTATTGCATTGATGAAAAAACTTTTGAAGTTTTGAACGAATATTTCTCGGGGATTATTTCCACTGTTACTACACAAAAATGCTGCTAATGCATTTTTTTGACCTTATTAATCGCAATATTGCAATAAACAAATAAAATAAAAACAATGAAATTATCTGAAATCAAAAACATCTTACCAACATTACATAATGTTGAATTTCAATTCGAAGACGGAACATTTGTACCTGAGCATTTTCATGTTACCGAGGTCGGAACGATAACAAAATCCTTTATTGATTGCGGAGGAACCATAAGAAATGAAAAAGTAGTCAATTTCCAGCTTTGGAATGCCAATGACTATGAACATCGCTTAAAACCCGAAAAGCTTCTCAATATCATCGCACTATCCGAGGAAAAATTAGGAATTGAAGACCATGAAATAGAAGTGGAATATCAGAACGTTACCATCGGAAAGTATGATCTGGATTTCAATGGAAAAACCTTTGTCCTTAAAAATAAAACCACAGCCTGCCTGGCTCAGGAAGCTTGTGGGCTACCAACTGAAAAGAAAAAACTCAAATTATCAGACCTTTCTTCCCAATCAGGTGCTTGCTGTACACCAGAATCAGGATGCTGCTAATCAACTGTCCCATCTTAAAAATAAACAAAAATTATGTATCCATCCGTTTTAGAAACTATAGAAAAATTAAAGGCCTTTGAAATTACCCAGGAAAGAAAAGTCCTGCTACAACCTCTTACAGAATTCATCCAGGCAAAATTCAATGCCGGAAATCCAATAAATCTAAACTTTATTTGTACACACAACTCCAGAAGGAGCCATTTGTCACAGGTCTGGGCACAAGCAGCAGCCGATTTTTTTGCCATTCCAAAAGTAACTTGCTATTCGGGAGGGACGGAAGAAACAGCTGTATTTCCTACGGTTATAGAAACTCTGAAACAACAGGGATTCCAGATCCTGAAAATAGCTGAGAACGGAAATCCTGTTTATTCAATCAGGTATAATGAAGAGTCCCAACCCATTATTGCTTTTTCTAAAAGATATGACAGTGCGTTTAATCCGGCCAACAGTTTTGCAGCAATCATGACTTGTTCTCAGGCAGATGGAGGCTGCCCTTTTATTCCAGGTGCAGAAAAGCGTATCCCCATCACTTTTGAAGATCCTAAAATTTCAGACAATACTCCTGAACAGTCCAAAGTTTATGATGAAAGAAGTCTGGAGATAGGGGCAGAAATGTGGCATGTTTTTTCCCAGGTAAAACAACTCCATTAAGATCAATACTATGCAGCCAAAATTAAAATTCCTGGACAGGTTTCTCACTTTATGGATATTCATTGCCATGATCTCAGGAATTATCCTGGGCAATGTATTTCCCGGAATCCCGGATATGATCACCTCATTATCAGTGGGAACAACCAATATTCCTTTAGCTGTCGGTCTAATCGTAATGATGTATCCGCCATTGGCAAAGGTGGATTATTCCCTTCTCCCTGTAGCATTTAAAGATAAGAAGGTTATCGGTGTTTCACTATTGCTGAACTGGCTGATTGGCCCTGTTTTAATGTTCATATTAGCTGTTTTATTCTTAAGGAATGAACCTGATTATATGGTCGGCCTGATTCTCATAGGATTGGCAAGATGTATTGCAATGGTCCTTGTCTGGAATGACCTTGCAAAAGGTAACCGTGAGTATGCAGCCTTGCTGGTAGCTCTTAACAGCATATTCCAGGTATTCAGCTACAGTTTTATGATTTGGTTATTCATCAATGTCTTACCCGGAAAACTCGGCCTTGCTAATTTTAATATCAGCGTATCCATATCAGAAGTAACAGAAAGTGTTTTGATATATTTGGGCATCCCGTTTTTTGCCGGTTTTCTGAGCCGTTACTTACTTACAAAATTGAAGGGAAAGGAATGGTACCAGAGAAAGTTTATTCCTAAAATATCACCTTTAACGCTATATGCCTTATTGTTTACCATCATTCTTATGTTCAGCCTTAAGGGGGACAAAATTTTGGAACTCCCTTTAGATACACTAAAAGTAGCCATTCCGCTTATCGTCTATTTTATAGTGATGTTTATGATGAGTTTCTTTATCAATAAGCTGTTGAATATTCCTTACGATAAAAATGCAGCCATCGCATTTACTGCAACAGGAAACAATTTTGAACTTGCCATCGCCGTATCTATCGCCGTGTTCGGAATCCATTCTCCACAGGCATTTGTTGGTGTGATCGGACCTTTGGTTGAAGTTCCGGTTCTGATACTATTAGTTAAGGTCAGCTTATGGTTAAAAAATTATAGTAACAAGCCATAACCATTTTTGTATGCACTTCAGGGTTGTTGATACCTGAAATAAAACCAGACTTTTTCCTATAACCTATTTTTGATTATATGAAAAAGTCTTTTTTCCTTAGGTTTGCATTATCCGTGATTTTATTGATGCACAGTGTTGACTCCATTGTAAGCGGGGATGTTAATAAATTTGGCATCCATTTTTTGAATACCATTGGTTTCAGTCCCTGGGGCTTGTATATCGCGTGGATGGTTAAATTAACCCATCTTTTATCCGTCCCATTTCTGGTACTGAACAAATATATAAAACCGGTCGCGATATGCAATATACTGATCTTTATATCAGGGATCTATTATGTCCACGCACAAAACGGCTGGTTTGTGGTAGGAGGGGGTACCAACGGAATTGAATTTAATTTCCTTTTGATCTTTTGTTTTCTGAATCTTATGTTTCCGGAAATTTCCTTTAGAAAGAAAGAAGCAGGTCGTTCATAGACAAAAAGTTTCGTTTCATAGCTTTTCTGCTTTTATATTGGTTTGAAAAATAGTATTTTGTAGTTTTAAATCGACAGCTTGAAAGCCAATATAAAATCGAAATTATATACCCATCTGGTTTTTTGGATATTGTATTATATCCTTGAGGCTTATCTTGATTTCTATTGGTCCCGGTATCAGTTTCCGGATTTCAAATGGCAAATCAGGCTTCAGAACACACTGACTCTTGAGTTGGGATATTTTTTTGTCAAAGTCCCTCTTGCCTATGCGTTACTCTATGTTTACGAAAAAACAGGCATCAGTAAGCTTCTCAAGTATCTTTTTTCTATTCTCATTGTGATCTTTGCCGTATTGGGACATCGGTTTTTCACACATTATATCATTTATCCTTACATATACGGAGTTACGGAAACCCTTGACGGAAAACAACCTTCGGGGTTTATCAACGGACTTGTTGCTTTCAATTCATTCATGGATCTTATTTTTATGGTCGGATTGGTATTCGGAGTTGAAATTACCCGGCAGAAGAACCTTCTCAAGAACCAGATATCCATGCTGAAATCGGAAAAACTGGATCAGGAACTCACCATGCTGAAAGCCCAGATCAATCCGCATTTTCTGTTCAATACGCTTAATAACATCTACGGAATGGCCCTGAAAAAGGCCGATGAGACCCCAGACGTCATTCTCCAGCTTTCCAAAATCATGCGTTATAATATCTATGAAGCAGCTGAACGACACATTTCCATTGCAAAAGATATTGAGAACATTAAAGATTTTATTGAAATTCAGAAAATCCGTCACCGGCGGCTTTTTGTTAATTTTAAAGAAGACATCGATAATCCGTCGCAGGAAATTTCACCGTTGATACTGATTCAGTTTATTGAAAATGCATTTAAACATGGCGTATCCGAAAGTCTGGGCAACTCATTTATACATATAGATATTCGCCTGAAAAACGGCATCCTCCATTATTCTGTAGAAAACTCCAAAGAACAGATAGCCGGTGATTCTACTAAAATAGGATTAAAAAATATCCGCAGACAACTGGAATTATTGTATCCGGAACATATCCTTTCTGTGGAAGATAAAAATGATCGGTATAACGTTAAACTAACCATTGACCTCAATGATACATTCAGCATCTAAAAAATACAACTGCATTATCGTGGAAGATGAGCCCATTGCAGCTGAAATTCTGGAAAATTTTGTAATCCGGAACGAAGAACTCAACCTTGTTGGAAAATGTGCCGATGCTGTACACGCAAGCAGCCTTTTAAACATTCATGGTGTAGATCTTATGTTTCTGGATCTCAACCTTCCCGTTATAAAAGGATTTGATTTTCTGAAAAAATTAAAGAATCCTCCCTTTGTCATTGTAACCACAGCTTATCATCAATATGCGGTAGAAGGGTATGAGCTCGATGTCGTGGATTACCTGATGAAGCCCATTCCTTACGATAGGTTTGTTACTGCCATCAGTAAATTCAGACACATTATGGAATCCGAAGAAGCTTTACTGGAAATTGCCGACCGTGATTATATTTTCATTAACAGCGGAAAAAAACAGGTTAAGATCACACTTCAGGACATTTTTTATATTGAAAGTCTGCGCGAATATATCAATATTCATACAAAAGCAGAAACGCTCACCTTTAAAATGCCCATCAGTAAAATTGAAAAAAGCCTACCTTCAAAAATATTCTTCCGTATTCATAAATCCTATATTGTTTCTAAATTAAAAATAGAAGTTAAATCAGCCAATATGATTCAGATAAACGGTAAAAAGCTTCCCATAGGCAGAACGTATAAACCATTTGTTGAATTGTAGCATTCTTTAAGCCTTTATTCTGTAATGGTATCATTTTTCCGGCCTCCAGTTTTAGTAGACGTTATCCAGCTGTTGATATATACATTTCATTAAAATATTCACCAATTATTGAATTTTGACTCATAACAGTTAAAAAAATCAATAATTATGAATTACCGGATAAAGCTTCTCAGCGCAGGTGTCGTCTTTTTTATAGGACACGGGCTTGTTTTTGCACAGGGAAAGCAAGATACCATTAAAACTCAGGATATAGAAGGTGTGGTGGTAACTGCTTTAGGAATAAAGAGAGAAAAAAGATCTTTAGGATATTCTACCCAGGAAGTAAAAGGCGAAGAAATCAATAAAAATCCTACCACCAATTTCATTAATAATCTATCCGGTAAAGTGGCTGGTCTTGAGATCAAGCAGTCTACCAATTTCGGAGGATCAGTCAATGCTGTTTCCAGGGGATATAAATCTATCCTTGGAGATAACCAGGCTTTGTTTGTGGTAGATGGAGTTCCCATCATCAACAGGAATATCAATTCCCCGCTTCAGGTTAATGGCTTTGGAGGCTATGATTACGGCAGCCCGGTTTCCGATATCAATCCCAATGATATTGAAACACTCAATGTATTAAAAGGAGCTGCAGCCACCGCATTGTACGGATCCAGGGCACAGAATGGAGCCATAATCATCACAACGAAAAAAGGCAGGAAAAATACCCAGGGGATCGGTCTGGAATACAGTGGAAGCATTTCCGTTTCTACTGTGGATAAGTCAACCTTTCCAGAATATCAGACAGAATACGGGCAGGGATACGATGGAAACTTTTTCAATTCTTACCAGGGGCATCCGATTTCCTCTTTTTCAGATTCTTCCTATGGAGCACCATTTGATCCTAACCTTATGGTGTGGCAATATGATGCATTTATTCCCGGTTCACGCAACTTTGGAAAGAGAACACCATGGGTAATGGCCAAAAACGGACCGGTAACTTTTTTTGAGAAAGCGATTAATCAAACCAATAATATCGCACTAAGCGGGGGAAATGACCGTGCTACCTTCAGATTAAGCTATTCCAATATCAATGCGACAGATATTCTTCCCAACTCTTCCCTGATCAAAAATAATTTCGGGGGCAATGCGTCGTATAAAATAACGGATAATCTTACCGCTACAATCTTTGCCAATTATGTAACCCAAAATACCAAAGGCCGGAACTCTACGGGTTACGGGGATAATATTATGGGTAATTTCAGGCAGTGGTGGCCTACCAATGTCGATATTCAATACCAAAAATATCTTTATGAAACATTTAATAAAAACTATACCTGGAACATCCTTTCTCCTGATGATTTACGTCCGGGTTATTGGGATAATCCTTATTTTACACGCTATAAAAATTATCAAAACGATAAAAGGGATCGTTTTGCAGGAAACTTCAGCCTGAGCTATGATCTTTCCAAAAGCATCAATATACTGGGAAGGGTAGGTACTGACGGATATACGATGATCACAGAAGAGCGGAGGGCCAAAGGCTCAATACCTGCATTCTTTAGTTTTAATCCTATTGAACAGCCTTCCGGATATGCTATTACCGATTTCCGCTTTACAGAAACCAATTACGACCTTATCGCAACCTACAAAAAGAATATTGGAGAAAATTTTAATATCCAGGCACTGATCGGGGGAAATATTAATGTCCAGTCCAGCTATTCCAATGCCCAGACCACATCCGGAGGATTGTACATCGATGACCTGTATACCATTTCCAATTCTGCAGCAACACCTGCAAAACCCCTGATATCGGATACATCAAAATATGTTTACGGAGCGTTTGTCCAGGCTTCCTTAGGATATAAAAATACGTATTACATTGAAGGGACTTTCAGAAGAGACCAATCCAGTTCATTGCCTAAAGGAAAAGAAGCTTACTACTATCCATCCGTTTCAGCCAGCATGGTATTTTCCAATCTGCTGCAACAAAAATGGCTGAGTTTTGGAAAGGTAAGGGCTGCCTACGCAGAAGTAGGTTCTGACACCAATGCAGATCAGTTGAGAAACAGGTTCATTGTTCAGTCATCCTTTGGAAACAACCCTGTATATTCTTACAATACGGTCTTGCGGAATGCCGACCTGCTTCCGCAAAAGCTTAAAAACCTTGAATTGGGTACCAATATGCAGTTCTTTAAAAACAGAATAGGTTTTGACGTTGCCTGGTTCAGAAATATTGCCTTTGATCAGATTTTACCACTTCCTATTTCTCTTGCCAACGGCTCCGGAAGCAAAATTCAGAATACAGGGGAGCTTACCACCAAAGGATTTGAAGTCTCATTCAATATAAGTCCTTTAAAATTGAACAACTTCAACTGGGATATGAGCATCAACTGGTCCAATCCTAAAACAAAAGTTACCGCCTTAAGAGAAGGGACAGAAAACATTTCAATAGGAACGCTTCCGGGAGGGATTTCTATCAACGCGCCACTTAATGAGGAGTATGGAAGCATCTGGGGAGCAGATTTTGTGTATGATCCTAATGGAAATAAGATCATAGGAAAAAACGGGGCTTACCTTCACACGGATGATACCAATCACAACCTGGGAAGTTTCCAGGCTGACTTTATTGCCGGACTCAACAATTCTTTTACCTATAAAAATTTTAATGTAAGCTTTCAGATCGATTGGAAAAAAGGAGGAAAGATCTTCTCACTGGACCAATATTTCGGCTATGGAACAGGACTTTATCCCGACTCTGTGGGATTGAATGATTTAGGTAATCCTATAAGAAACACATTATCTAATGGAGGAGGAGTTATATTACCCGGAGTGATGGAGGATCCTAATAATCCGGGACATTATATTCCCAACACGATACGTCTGGATCGTTCCAGATCCAGCCAGATCATTGAAACCGACCCACCTTCTTCTGCCTTTGTTTATGATGCCAGCTTTATAAAGCTCCGCCAGGTATCCGTTTCTTATACTTTCGATAAGAAATCTCTGGGAAATATAGGCATTCAAAGTCTCACATTGGGTGTTGTGGGAAGTAACCTCTGGATCATCCACAAAAATCTTCCTTATTCAGATCCCGAAGCAGGTTTGTCATCGGGAAATATTCAGGGATATCAGTCCGGAGTGATGCCTGCAACCAGAAATTTTGCATTTAACCTGAAAGTTAATTTTTAAAAACTATGAAAATGAAAAATAAAATAATGATAAGCTCTATACTATTTTCGGTATTAATGGGCTGCACATCGGAGGATGTAAATAATGATCCCCATGTCACTTATAACACGATCCCGGAAACTCTTATTACTTATGCAGAAAAGGAACTGAGCGATTATATGAACACTCCCAGTGTGAACGAAAATAATTTTCGCCTTATTATGCAGTATTGGCAGGAAACCGTTTATGTGAATGAAAGCAACTATAATTTTACAGCAAGAAATGTTTCCAATAATGTATGGACGGATAATTATGTAAATGTGCTTAACAGCCTCAATAAAGCTAAGGAACTGATAGAGCAGTACCAGCCTTCCGCTTCCGAAGTGACCAGCTGGCAGGCTAAAAAGCAGAATCAGCTGGCCATTATTGATATTTTATCAGTTTATACATTTCAGACTTTGACAGACACTTATGGAGATATTCCGTACAGCCAGGCTCTCAACAATGAAAAATACCCGCTTCCGGTTTATGACGATGACCAAAAAATTTATGAAAGTATGATTAATCGCCTTATGGCTGACATTAACAGACTGAAGGAAGGAGAAGGGACTTTTGGCTCCGGAGACATTTTGTATGGTGGAGATATCGCAAAATGGAAAAAATTCGGGAACTCGTTACTTCTGAAACTGGGAATCGCTATTTCCGATATTGATGCAAACCTGGCCAGGACAGCAATCAATACAGCAATTTCCGGAGGAGTAATTACGGATCAGTCCCAGAACTGTATTTTCAGATACCTTGCGGAGACACCCAATTTCAGCCCTATATTCGAAAATCTGGCTAATAACGGAAGAAACGATTTTATTGGAGGAAAACCTTTTATAGATTATCTCAATGCTACTTCCGACCAAAGGGTAACCAAGTACTTCAGAGATGTAAACGGAGTTTATCTGGGACAGACCATTGGAGCTCCCGGAAACTTTTTCGCCTTTTCCTCTCCCGGAATCTTTGCTTATATTCCGGTGACTCCGGGAAACTTGATGATGCATACAGAAGTAACATTTTATCTTGCAGAAGCAGCTGCCCGGTTTGGAATCGGAGGAAATCCGGAGACGCTTTATAAAGATGCTGTCCGGGCCTCATTCCTGGAATGGGAACTTTCTGCCCAGGAGGCTGAAACTTACCTGACAGCCCACCCTTATAACCCCGGCAACTGGAAAAAATCAATCGGAGAACAGGCATGGATTGCCCTGTATAATCATCCTGTAGTATCATGGAATTTTTACCGCAGGCTGGATTATCCCGCTCTTCAGGCTCCTCCTACCGCCATTAACAATGCAGAAGGAAAAGTCCCTGTACGACTGCAATATCCATCGCTTGAAGCAACTACGAACGGAACCAATTATTCCAAAGCCGCCACCGCTATCGGAGGAGATAAATTAACGACTAAAATCTTCTGGGATATCCATTAAACAGCATTTATAAATTCACTCAATCAACTTCATATTAAATTTTTTCAGTTGTGATTTTAACCTGCATGACTCATGCAGGTTTTTTATTAAAACTTTTATAGACCGGACTCTTGTATTCGTAGATCATTTTATTTTTTTTACACACCAATTGATCATCTTTGAACTGTGAATCAGGGTTGGCAAAAACACTATCATACCTTATTTTTCCAAAGAACATAACAATATATAGGTTAGTATTCACGCTGTGAATCGTTAAGGCTTAATGAGTTTTCAGACTCTTAAGTCTTTTTTTTTGTCCTATAATAATTCATGATCCGTAGAGTAAAAAACAAAGATGTGAGGCATAAATTGATGTTCGATTAAAAAAAAACATTAATTTTGTATATTATTATGTTTCAACGTAAGTACATATTGATTTTTATTCTATTGGGATTTTTATTCATGCCCAAGCAAATCTATGCATGTGCTGTAAAAATTTCCTTACAAGAGAAATCGCATTGTGAACTCAATATTTCAAAATCTATTAAAAAAGATCAGTGTAATTCCTGTGGTTCTAAAAAATGTCCAGGAAAATGCAATAATCCTTTATGCAAATGCCCGGCATCCAATTTAAATCCAACTTTACCGGACAGACATGATTTTAGTTTTCTTACAGTAGAAGTCTTTTCTCCTGTTTCTTTTTTAACTTATGAAAGTGCTGTTTCTAAAGGTTTTCAATCCATTTGGTTAATCCCTAAAATAGGCTAGATCCTGTATTTTATAGCCTAAAGTGTGCCTTTTTGTAAGGATACATTTCAATTTTTTTCCATTCAATTTATTAACTGAAACAACAGGAATATTCCTTTTGTTCATAAAATACTCTATACAATGAAATCAATATCAAAAATATGGATAGCATTCACCTTGCTGTTTTCATTACTAATCTATGCCCAATCTCAAAATATAAAAACAGAAGCCGTAAAGATCTATGGGAATTGTGACATCTGTAAAGCGAATATAGAAAAAGCGGGAAACCTAAGAAAAATAGCCACAGTAAGCTGGAACAAAGATACCAAAATGGCTACTTTAACCTACGATCCTCAGAAGACCAATCAGGACGAAATATTAAAAAGAATAGCTCTGGCAGGGTATGACAGTGAAAATTTTTTAGCTCCTGACAATGCTTATGCAGCATTACCGGAATGTTGTCATTACAAAAGGGATTTAAAACCCGCTTCTCAAAATAAGGCTATGGACATGAATATGAAGACTGACCATATGAACCATGACCAGAAAAAAACGGAAGAAAACGACATGATAGCTACCCAGAATACATCTCAGCTAAAAGCTGTTTTCGATAACTACTTCTCTTTAAAAAATGCACTGGTTAAAACAGATGCCGATAATGCATCAACTAAAGCTTCTGAACTGTCAAAAGCAATTAAAGCAGTGGAAATGAACCAACTTTCAAATGAAGAACATATGGTCTGGATGAAGGTAATGAAGGACCTGACCCTTAATGCAGAAAAGATTTCCTCTGCTAAAGATGTTGCCAAACAAAGAGAAATATTTGCTGTATTATCTAAAAATATGTACGACCTCGCAAAGGTATCCAAACAGGGTAATCCTATATATTATCAGCATTGTCCTATGTACAATAATGGGAAAGGAGCTGATTGGCTGAGCCTGGAAAATGAGATCAAGAACCCTTATTTTGGTTCTCAGATGATGACTTGTGGCAGCACAGTAGAAACACTTGGTAACTAATAAATAATATCAGTTATGGATAATCAATCAGATCATCACGGAATGCAACATAAAAACCATACAGGAATGTATAAACGATTTATCATGATGGCTGTTGCTATGTTTGTTGCCATGTACTTCATTATGTATTCAATGATCGACGGAATACAAAATCTCATTCCCAATATCAATAACTTTTATATGACCTTGCTTATGGTATCCGTCATGTTAATTATTGAATTATTGATCATGAAGGATATGTATAAAAACAAGAAAATCAATGGGATCATCATTGTATTTTCTCTTGCTTTAGGCATTTTTTCCTGGTTCGGAATCAGAGAACAGATTATGGTGGATGATAAAGAATTTGTAAAGGGAATGATTCCTCATCATGCGGCCGCTATTCTTATGTCAGAAAAGACAAAACTTACTGACCCGGAATTGATACAACTCCAAAAAAACATATTGGAAACCCAGGCCAATGAAATCGAACTCATGAAGCGGAAGCTTGAAGAACTCAACAAAAAATAAGGTAAAACTCATATTATAACAATTATGAAATCAAAAAAATTTAATCGTACATATACCATGAAAAATATATTCTTATCAATCAGTGTTGTCTCAATGATGGCAATTACTTTATTCTCCTGTACAAAATCACCGGATAAAAATGCGGAACAACATACAGACCATGCTTCTGCAACAGAAACACAATCAGCTGCCCAATTAGAAAATACCAATACAGTAGAAGAAATCAACAATAAATCAAATGAAAAGACAGCTGTCAAAGACCCTGTTAAGAATTTTTCTATAGATCCTTTAATCAAAGATTATTTAATTTTAAAAAATGCACTTGTTGCCGATAACGATCAAGCTGTTGCTACTGCCGGAAAACAGTTATTAGCTACCCTAGAGAAGGTAGATATGAAAACTATCCCTGCAGATAAGCATAAAGCATATATGGAAATTGCAGAAGACGCTAAAGAGAATGCGGAGCATATTGGAGATAATGCAGGAAAAATAGATCACCAAAGGGAACACATGATGTCATTAAGTAATGACATGGCTGATCTTATTGCAACATTTGGAACGACCCAAAAATTGTATCAGGATTACTGCCCGATGTTCAACGATGGAAAAGGTGCCATCTGGATCAGCGAAGCAAAAGAAATTAAAAACCCTTATTACGGTAATAAGATGCTCACTTGTGGTTCCGTAAAAAAGGAATATTAAAATGAAGATAGTACTAAAGATTTTTGCAGCTATTATGCTGCTGGTTTTTATTGCTGTACAATTTTATCAGCCTGCCCGGAATGCAGATAAAAGGCAGGTTTACAAAACCGATTTTATAAAGACCCATAAGACAATGCCCGTTGAAGTAAAAACCCTATTACAGACCTCGTGTTATGATTGTCATAGTAACAATACCAATTATCAGTGGTACGATTACATACAGCCTGCACGAAGTTTAGTAGACAAACACATTAAAGATGCAAAAGAGGATTTGAATTTTAACGAATGGGCCACTTACTCGGGTCGAAAGCAGGAAAGATTAATAAACTCAATTAAAAAACAGATTGAAACTAAAAAAATGCCAATGTCATCCTACACGCTTATGCATAAAGATGCAAAACTGAATGACCGGCAGATAAAGCTGATAACAGATTGGCTGGAAAAGCAAGAATAAGTTTCATATAAAAGAAATATACAATGAATATATCCCAAAATATCTCGTTAAAGGTACTTCTGACAGTATTTATACTCCTGTGCTCGAAGACTATTTTCGCGCAAAAAGTCGTCCGTTACGAGCTATATGTAAAAGATACCATAGTTAATTACGCAGGTAAAGAAAAAAGAGCCATTGCAGTAAACGGGCAAATACCGATGCCTACATTGACCTTTACGGAAGGTGACATTGCTGAAATAGTGGTCCACAACCAGTTAAAAGAAAATACTTCGCTGCACTGGCACGGAGTCTTTTTACCCAATAAGGAAGATGGTGTGCCTTTTCTCACCCAAAACCCAATAAAACCAGGTGAAACCTACACTTATCGCTTTCCAGTGATTCAAAACGGTACTCACTGGTACCATTCTCATTCAGGAATGCAGGAGCAAATTGGTATGTACGGGAGCCTCATCCTGAAAAAGCGTGAAGAGGATAAAAGATTTAGAAAAGGAATCGACGATTTGCCAACCGTTCCTGTTATTTTAAGTGAATGGACAAACCTTAATCCGGACAATATTCACAGAATGCTTCATAACGCCAATGATTGGGCAGGAATAAAAAAGAATGCAACACAATCTTATGTCGAAGCTATCAAGGAAGGTTATTTTAAAACCAAAATCGCCAATGAATGGAAGCGTATGACAGCAATGGATGTAAGTGATGTGTATTACGATAAAATATTAATGAACGGGAATAACGCTACAGATTTAAAAACCGTTGATGGTAAAACATTAAAAGCCGGCGATAAAGTAAGGTTACGAATATCAAACGGTGGTGCATCATCTTACTTTTGGCTTCGCTATGCAGGAGGAAAAATAACGGTTGTCGCCAACGATGGAAATGACGTTGAACCGGTAGAAGTCGACCGTTTGATCATTGCCGTTTCCGAGACTTATGATGTAGTTGTAACAATTCCTGAAGATGGTGTTTCTTACGAGTTTTTAGCTACTACTGAAGACAGAACCCAGTCAGCCAGTTATTACATTGGAAATGGGATAAAACAGCTTATTTCACCACTTCCAAAATTAAAATATTTTGAAGGAATGAAAATGATGAACGGGATGATGAAAATGAACGGAGACCTGAATGATATGGGCATGAAAATGAGCTTAAACCAAATGGATATGAATGTCGTGATGTATCCCGAAATTACAGGAGAAGCTAAGAAAAAAGGCAAGCAAAAGGAAGAACCAAAAGAAGACCACAGCAAACATACCATGAATATGGATAATGATCCCAACCGGTATAATGCCAATGCTTTGGGTGAAATTAAAACGCTAAACTATGCCATGCTACAATCTCCTTTCGATACCACGCTTCCCAAAGATGCCCCGGTAAAAGAACTCAGGTTTACGCTTACAGGAAATATGAATCGATACGTATGGAGTATGGACAATAAAGTTCTTTCCGAAACAGATAAAATTCCGGTTAAAAAAGGAGAGATCCTGCGTATTACGATTTATAATAATTCCATGATGAGACACCCGATGCACCTGCATGGATTTGATTTCAGGGTGATCAATGGTAAGGGGGAAAAATCTCCTCTGAAAAATGTTCTCGATATTATGCCGATGGAAACCGATACCATCGAATTCCTGGCCAATGAAGAAGGGGACTGGTTCTTCCACTGTCATATTCTTTACCATATGATGTCCGGAATGAACAGGGTATTTGCTGTTGGTGATTATAAGAATCCTTTACTCCCAGACAAGGAAAAAGCCTATATGGCTTTGCAGATGGAAAGCAATATGCCACACTTTATGGCGCAGAATGATTTTGCTACCAATGGTAATGACGGACAGGCCATGCTGCAGAATGCAAGATGGTCTTTAGGAACGGAATGGCGTCTGGGATACAACAGCATGCACGGTTATGAAGTAGAAACCCATCTGGGCAGATATATAGGTAAAATGCAGTGGTTTATGCCGTTTATTGGTTTTGACTACCGTTACCGGAAAATGGGAATTGACGAACACGAAACCAATATCTTCGGGCAAAAAAACGAAAAAGATAGCCGCAGGGCATTCAGTTTAGGTTTTATGTACACTTTACCGATGCTGGTTAATTTTCAGGCAGAAGTGTATCATGATGGTATTGTGCGTCTGCAGCTCATGCGTGAAGACATTCCGATCTCCAGAAGATTGAGAGGAGACTTCATGATAAATACCGATAGGGAATATATGGCAGGGCTCAGCTATATCATCAACAAAAATATCAACATCCGAACCCATTATGATAGTGATATGGGCTTTGGAGCAGGTATTACCTTAAATTATTAAAGGTGGTACTTTAAAAACAAAATGGCTCGGGAGCTTTGCTCCCGAGCCATTTTTATTGAATGAATATATGCCTGAAATCCAGAATATTTTAACCCTTGGGGCATAATTCTTGTACGAATTGAATACACCACAAAAAAAAAGTAAATATGGAAAATCAAGAAACCGTAGCAGTCCTTAACGATCTGCTGCACATCAGCAACGACCGGATTGCCGGATTTGAAAAAGTAGAAGGAAAGGTATGGGAGTCTTATCCGGACATCAAAGATGATTACGATAAGATGATCACCCAATCAAAAATCATGAAAAATGAACTGATCAACCTGATTACCGAAAAAGGAGGAACTCCCGAAGATTCACCTTCTGTTGCAGGATCACTTCACAGAACATGGATTGACATTAAAAACTCTTTTCTCGTAGGGGACAAGGTAGAATCTACCCTGGAAAATGTTGCTTTTGGAGAAAAAGCGGCAATAGAGGCCTATCAACAAGCTATCGATAGCGGACACCTTTATGATAAGAGCCTGGAGACCGTAAAAGAACAACTGCACAACATAAAACAGTCCTACGCCCAGTTTAAAAAAATTGAGGATTATAAAAAAAAGGATTAACTTATAAATACTATTCAACAACTCATAAGGACCATGAAAATAGCTACGTATAATGTAAACGGAGTAAATGGGCGGCTGCCTGTTCTGCTTCGCTGGTTACAAGAAGCACAACCGGACGTGGTATGCCTCCAGGAACTGAAGGCGCCACAGGAACGTTTTCCCCTAAAAGAAATAAATGATGCAGGATATAATGCCATCTGGCATGGCCAGAAAAGCTGGAATGGAGTAGCCATACTTTCAAAAGGATATGAAATCACAGAGGTTCAGAGGGCTTTGCCAGGGGATCCGGAAGATATTCAAAGCCGCTATATTGAAGCAATCATTGATCAGATTGTTATTTGTTGTTTGTATCTCCCCAATGGCAATCCTTATCCGGGACCAAAATTCGAATATAAACTGGCATGGATCGATCGTTTGAAAAAAAGAACAGATGAGCTTATAAAAATGGACCTGCCCGCCGTTGTTATTGGTGATTTTAATATTATTCCGACACCATTTGATGTACATAAACCCGAACGATGGGAAAATGATGCATTATATCGGATCGAAGTAAGAAAAGCTTTTGAGAAAATGCTTAAAAAAGGTTGGCTTGATTCTATCAGAACCTTGTTTCCTGAAGAAAAGATCTATACATTCTGGGATTACCTCTACAAAGCATATGACCGCGATGCCGGAATCAGGCTTGATCATGTTCTGTTGAGCCCTTATCTATCATCCAGGTTAAAATCGGGCGGTGTTGACCGGCATGTTCGTGGCTGGGAAAAGAGCAGTGATCATGCCCCGGTGTGGATAGAATTAGAAAAAGAAGGGAAACAATAACCCTATCTTTCCTGTTATCTTTTATTCCAGGCATATTAATAATAAATCTTTTAATTTTAGTTAAAAGATTTTTCGTAATATTATAGAACGTTTTATAAAATACAAACACATGAAAAATACAAAATTATTACTGGCAGTAATGATCACTGCGACGTTTACCACTACAGGATGGGCTCAGAAAACAACTCCAAAAGTAGCAGGTGGGGATAAAGACCAACACGGGTGCATCGGTTCAGCCGGTTATACCTATTCCGTTCTAAAAGATGATTGCGTAAAGCTTTTTGAAGAAAAGATACAGCTGAGAGAAGCTAATCCTCAGAAATCCTACGTTTCCAATGCTGTAGTTATCTTGAGTAAGGACAAGAAAAAGGCGGAATTGTTCCTTCCTGAATCCAAGGGAAGTATCATTCTCAACAGAACCCTTGAATACTTAAACACATCGGTGTATAAAAGTAAAAAAGGAACGTATAACCTGAATAAAGAAAAGGATAGTTATACACTAAGGAAAGGTAAGAAAATCATTTACAGTATTTAAAAAAATAAAGCCTGCCGGTCAGGCTGTTGATGACCAGAGCCCGTTATTTGTTTATAGCGGGCTCTGATTTTATTTATTTTTCTTTAATATCTTTTTTAATCTGCTTCTCAGCATTTTCAGCTTTTTTTTCCTGTGCTTCCTTCTCTTTACGCTGCTGCACTCTGGATTTTTTTTCAGCACGCCTTTCCTGGCGTATTACTTTATTCGATTTCGTATTATACAAAGCATCAACGATTCCTTGTCCGGTTTTACTGAAGATTTTTATTTTAGGTTTGTCATGGGTCCCCGTTACAACTACCGGAAAGCCGATCCATCCTCCCGGAGGAAGACCTATTCTTACCCGCAGATCCAGTAACCCGTTGAAACTTGTTGTTCCACTGATAGAAGGTCTTAGGACAGATACTTTAAAGGTGAATTTATCAACGTGGATCAGGTTATTTTTGATCACGGTTTCGATATTAACTCCTTTCATATCCGGATTATTAAAAGCGTTTGCACCAACATTATCACCAATTACCGAAAGCATCTTAAGATTTTTTACCTCTACATCCCGGAGGTTTACAATACCACCCCCTTCAAGGGACGGATAAATAGGCCTCATATTTTTATCAAAATCTCCTTTAAGTTTATAATCAAGAGACACAATCCCTTTTACATTCTTAGCAGCAGTAACCATTTCCCGGACCATATCAATTTCTTTATAAGCCCTTTGTACATCAAAATCCAGTACCTTAAGCGCAATGTCATAATTAGCCGTTAATGGAGATTCGTCCTGATAACGTGCATCAATATTCATGCGGCTTCCAATGATATCAAAAGAAGTATTTTTAAGATACACCTGACCCATATTTACAGAAGCCAGACCTTGAAGATGATTGAGATCAAGTCCCTTAAATTCGACTTTTTTAACATGGGCTTCCAAAGAGACATCAAGGTTTTTCGGAATAATTACCACACCGCTGCTTTTAGGATTTTCAACTTTTGCATATTCCACTTCAATCGATTTATCTGCATTATCTCCATCCTTAAGTGCCATGAACTCGTCAATAAGAATATAATTGGAGTTTAACCCAAACTTTCCGTGAAGGGTTCCCTTTCTTTCAATAAAATAGTTGATCGTATTGAGCAGATATCCGTTTAATGCAAAATCCGATTTTCCATAAGTGGCCAAAAACTTTCTGAACCACATTTTCTCATTTTCAAACTGAAAATTTCCTTCTTTGATATAAAATGATTTGGGAAGATACGATGTAGTAGCCTTTATATTTTTAAGAATCAAAGTTCCTTTGTTATCCAGCTTACTGTATTGGCCGGTAGTTGCATAGCTCTGACGTCCGTTCAGGGAAAGATCCGCCATAATCAGTCCGCTTACATCAAATCCTTCTTTTGCAAACACTTTATAGATTCTGCCCACATTCAAAACACCTTTTGCTTTAACTTTATAAAGCAGGTCTTCAAAATCATGCAGATCAGCATTAACATAGACAGGATTCCCTTCAAAATCAAAACTAAAAGGATCTAATTTCACTCCAAGGCTTTTAAAGGTTCCGTCTGTATTATTAATGTTGGCGATCAGGTTGATATTCTGAATAGGGTTAGGGTAATATTTCGTCTTCAGCCAACCGTCTTTTAAATGAAGATAACCCTCCGTCTTTGGGAATAATTTTTTATCCAGGCTGAAAATCCCGTTTGCCTTGATATTCGTATCCATAAGCCCACGAACATCAATATTCTTCAAACCTAATGCCTGATCAAGAGTCTGAAGATCAACAGCGCCTTTTACATCGGCATTCACCATCATTTCATTAAGCCCTTTCGTTCTTACAACCGCACGGAAATTATTATTTTTACCCAGATCAAAACTCAGATTCCTGAGATTCAGATTCATCTGTTCCGCATCTAATGAAGGAAGATCTACCATAAGATCCATATTCAGGTTGTTCATAGGAACAGGAGCTTTTCCATTGGAGACAAATCCATCTTTTACCAGCAGTCTGGCATTTAACCTTGGCTTCAGCTTTTTAGGTTCACTGAATCTTCCTTTCAGGCTGAAAAACAGATCGCTGTTTCCTTCAATTTTAGTGTCTTTTGCCCAGTCCAGATATTGCGGCGGCAGTACCGAGATCATATCACGGATCGTTGTCTTTTCAGATGCAGCATTGATGTCGAGATTATATCCGTCTTTCAAAATACTAAGAGAACCTGTAAATTTTAAGGGCAGATCATTGATCCTTAATTCGTTTTTCCTTAATACAAAAGTTAATGCATTCGTATTGATCCGCGTAATGAGATCTGCACGCAAACTTTTTTGTTTGGCGTAATAGATTCTATTGAGGGCAAAGTCTACTTTATTGATCTCCAGATCGGTTTGCAGATCAAAAATATCTTTGCTGAATCCACCTTTACCTGTGTAATTCAAGCCTTTGGCATCTACCAGCACTCTGGCAGAATGATCATTGTATTTGATATTCCAGTTTCTGAATTTGATAAGGTCCAGCTTTATAGATGCCCCTTCTTCTGTACTATCCTTAGGTGTTTGTGAGGGCTTGGAAACATAAACATTATAGTTGGCTTCTCCTTTACTGTTGACGAAAACATTCGCGTTGGCATTCGTTACATATATTTCATCAATCTTCACCTCACGGTCAAAGATCAGGTTTTTAAGATTGATTCCCACGGCCACTTCTCTAGCGGCAAGTAGAGTATCTTCCTGAAATGGCTTTGAACCTTTCAGGATAAGCTGATCCACAGAAACCGTTAGCGATGGGAAATGCCTGAAAAAGGAGAGGCGGGTCTTTTTATAATCCAGTTTACCCGCAAGATGTTTATTGGCAAATATTTTTACCTGCTGGGAAATAGTTCCCGGAAACAATATAGGGATGATGAACATCAGAAAAAGAATGGATGCTATAGAAATTCCCAGCCATTTCAAAACTTTCAAAATTATTTTTATAAACTTTTCCATAAAATTGCTATTATAATTTTGATTTCGATATTATTTTCCTCTTATGAGTAAATAATAATTAACAACCATCTAAAATCAAGCCATTCATCACTAAAGCACTGTTTCAAACATGTAAACAAATACTTCACTATAAAAACAACAATACATTAATAAACAAATAATTACAACAATAGATTGCAATCAAATTATAGTTTATATGATCTATGAAAGTTTACAATAATTTTAACAAAAAAGTACCTCTAGGAGGTACTTTTAAATTCTATAAATTCGAAAGAGTTTTAACTCTAAAACAATTTAAGTCCTACAATTCCAACTACAATCAGCAATGCAGACAACAATCTGAAGATATTAGCCGAATCCTGAAAGAATATAATCCCTACCAATAAAGTGCCTACCGCACCGATTCCTGTCCATACCGCATAGGCTGTCCCAATAGGAATGGTTTTCTGTGCATATCACAGCATAGCACCGCTGATCGTCATACAAATGACAGATAGAAAGATCCACCCGAATTTATTGCTATCAGGCTGTTGCGACATTTTGATTCCCAAAGGCCATCCGATTTCAAAAATCCCTGCGATAATTAATGCAATCCAGTTCATAATTTATTATTTTTTCGTCTGTTATAATGTTCTCAAAAAGTAGGATTGGAAATACACCAATCCTACCAAACATGATTAAATTAGAATGAACCTTTCCGGCATGAAAGGATAGACTGTACAGATTTTTATTGATTCTTAATCATGTTTGCCAATCATAAAAACTGAAAACTTTGAGTAATGAAGTGTACAGCATTTTTACTTTGTAAAAGTAATAGTAAATACTAGTTTTCAACAGATTAAATAAAGTGATCTGACATAATGTGCGGGTGAAGTGTAGTTTTCAACGGATGAAACGTCACATATATATTTTACTGTAGATCTTCCTTTTTACACAATAGCAGATTTAGGGAGAATAGCTTATCTTTAGGTAGATATTTTCATTCTTAGCATTACCATGGGAAAATCAACGGAATCACTTGAGGAATTTTACAAACATAAGCTTAAGCATCTTTCCCAGAGTCCAGGAAAGGACAGTGGTCTATTCAATATTTTTAGTATTGAAGAAAATATGATTAACGGAACAAGTTCACCAAGCTATATCCGGAGAACCTTTTACAAGATCATGCTTTTTAAAGGGAATAATGTATTCCATTACAGTGACAAAAGCATACCAGTTGAAGGAGATACTTTATTATTCTTTGATCCTAAAATGCCTTATACTTACGATCCTTTGAAACCCGAAAGCAGCGGATGGTTTTGTGTCTTTAAAGAAGAGTTTTTTCAGGATACCCAGCGGATCAACCTCAGGGAACTGCCTTTATTTTCAGGGGCAGACCATCCTGTATTTAAACTCAATTCCGAAGAGTCTGAAGAAATACGTATGATCTTCGAAAAAATCTATAAAGCAAATAATACAGAATACATCTACAAACATGAACTGATCAAAAGCTATATCAGTGAAGTGATTTATCTTGCCATGCAATTCCGTCCCAGTGAAGATATTTCTTTACATTCCGATGCAAATTCACGCATTACGGCTCTATTCCACGAATTGCTCGACAGAGAGTTCCCGATAGAATCCAAAACAGACCGGTTCGAGTTAAGATCTCCGCGTACAATTGCCAAAAGGCTTTCAATCCATGTCAACTCACTCAACAGAGCTATAAAAACTGTAACAGGCCTTACAACTACGGAACACATTTTTGCTAAGCTCACTTCAGAGGGTAAATCCCTGCTAAAACATACCCAATGGAATATCGCAGAAATAAGCTATGTTCTGGGGTTCGAGGACCAGGCTCACTTTAATAATTTCTTTAAAAAACAAACGGGTATGAATCCATCTGCCTTCAGACAGGTTTGAATCTGACAAAAAATGGTTTTAATATCACAAAGTAAGGCCGGGTAACGGGATCTACCTTTGTAAAAAAAAAGAAATCATGACAGGTACAAAAATCTGGTATATCACCGGAGCTTCAAAAGGGATGGGGGTTGCAGTAGCTCAACAATTATTAATTAAAGGCCATTGCGTTGCCGCTACATCCAGGTCTGTAAGCTCATTAGAACCACTTTTTCAGTATGGAGAAAAATTTCTTCCACTGGAAGTTGACCTTAAAAAAGAGAGTTCTATTGCTCAATCCCTGAAGACAACCTATGAAAAGTTTGGGAGGCTGGATGTTGTGGTCAATAATGCCGGGTACGGACTTGGCGGTGCGTTGGAAGAACTTACGTCAGAGGAAATTAATGACAATTTTGAAGTTAACTTTTTTGCTGTCGTTAAAGTTATTCAGCAGGCTTTACCGTATTTAAGAGATCAGAGATCAGGGCATATTATTAATATTTCATCTATAGCCGGCTTTGCTCCCGGAACAGGCTGGTCGATGTATAGTGCTGCAAAATTTGCAGTTAGCGGACTTTCTGAAGCCCTTTCCAATGACCTTAAACCTCTTGGCATCTATGTAACGAATGTACTTCCCGGGTGGTTCCGGACAAACTTTGCCAATACAGATTCCATAGCTTATAATAAAAACAGCATAAAGGATTATGATTACCTTCGGGAGGCCCATGAAAGAATGAATAAATTGAACGGAAACCAGCCGGGAGATCCGGATAAAATAGCAGATGTATTTTTAGAAATAGTTAATAACCCTGCACCGGCTGTCAATTTATTTTTGGGCAGTGATTCTTTCAACAGAGCTCAAAGTAAAATAGAACAGCTTTCCCAGGAAATGAGCAGATGGAAAGATATTTCTTTTTCTACAGATTTTCCCGGATAAAAAACTAAGTTATCAAGACCCTCCATAAACCAGCAAGCTTTTTTATGGAGGTTGTTTTATATAAAACAGGAGCGGACCATTAAAAATTTCTAAATTGCGATCATTAAACAATAACATCCAGTTCTTACAATGCTGACCGATATTATAGCAAAGGATCTCAATATTATCTTCTGTGGAATCAATCCGGGCTTAAAATCTGCGGACGATGGCCACCATTTTTCAGGCAGAAGCAATCGTTTTTGGAAGATTCTTCATCAATCCGGTTTTACTCCCTACCAGATTGAAGCAGTACATGATACCACGATTCTGGATTTTGGATATGGTCTCACTACGGCTGTAGCAAGACCCACATCGCGGGCAGATGAGCTTTCAAAGGAGGAATTCGACCAGTCTCTTGAAATTTTTAAATCTAAAATCACAACTTTCCACCCCAAATATGTAGCTTTCTTGGGGAAGGCAGCTTATCAGGTCTTTTCTGGAAAAAAACAAATCTCATGGGGAAAACAATCCGAGGATTTCTGCGGAGCTAAAGTCTGGATATTACCAAATCCAAGTGGCCTGAACCGTGGCTTTACCTTTGAAGATCTTGTTCACTCTTATTCAGAATTGTATCACGAAATTCAAAAGTAAAAAGTACTAATATAAATTTTTATATTTTATTTGGCTTGCTTACATATTGATTGCTTTTCACAAAAAACCTCCAGGGCAGAAGGGCATCTTCCTGGGCATAAGCAACTCCTACACGTGGAGATGCTACGATATCATCAGGCGAATAACGAATACCATGATCTTCGATCCAGATTTCTTCCCCCGTCAAATCTTTTTTGTTGAATGTGCGGTCAATTCCCAGAGCTTTGGCTGCTGAACCCGGTCCGGAAGAGATTGCTGCTTTTGTAAAAGGCATATTTCTTCTTTGTTCCATAATTTCTTTCCCTACCAATGGTTCGACTGCCCTTACTAATACCGCGTGCGGCTCATCCCGTACCGAGCTTACAATATTGAAGAGATGGTGAATTCCATAGCACAGATATACATACGAAACACCTCCTTCATGATACAGTGTTTCTGTTCTGTCCGTACGCCGTCCTCCATAGGCATGGGAAGCCTTGTCAAGAGCACCGAAATAAGCTTCAGTTTCAACAATAATACCAGCCGTCACCTGATCACTGATCTGCGTGAAAAGCACTTTTCCCAAAAGGTTTTGAGCGAGAAATATAACGTCCTGGTTCTGATAATAGGAGAGTGGTAGTTTCAAAACAATGGGTTTTAAAATTTAATACAACAAAATTAACGATATAAACAGCAATCTGCTAATCGTCTGTAGATTCTTATTAGATTTGAACTTTAAGATCCTACCTATTCACTAAAATAAAAGTAGTGCATAATAACAAGGTTAGCCGTGGAATCTGCACACTGGTTTTTAAAATAAAATAGCTCTTAGGTTACATCTGCTATAAAAAGAAATAAAAAATCCCACATTACTGTGGGATTCTTTTTATCTAGGTCCGGGAGGACAATGTTCTTTTAAATATTGAGTAAACAATGTAGCCAGGTGAAGCGAAGTTCCTTCTCCTTCACTGATTGAGTGTGTCCTGTTAGGGTAGGACATCAGCTGGAACTGCTTGTTGTACTTGATCAGCTCATTCACATAGACCTCTGTATTCTGATAATGCACATTATCATCTCCTGTTCCGTGAACCAGCAGAAGGTTTCCTTTCAGATTTTTAGCATAAGCAAGAGGAGATCCGTTTACAAAATCTTCTCTGTTTTCCTGTGGAAGTCCCATATATCTTTCCTGGTAGATATTATCATAGAACAATTGATTAGCCACCGGAGCAATCGCTATCCCTGTCTGATAAATGTCCGGATATTGTCCCAAAAGATTCAGTGTGGAAGAACCGCCACCGCTCCAGCCCCATACGGCAACTCTGGAAGTATCAATATAAGGCCATTTTGCAAATAAAGCTTTAGCTCCCATTGCCTGATCACGGATGTTCAGCTGTCCTATTTTACGGTAAACAGATTTTCTCCACTCACGACCTCTTGGAGCCGGAGTCCCACGATTTTCAAGTGAAACATATAAATAGCCATCCTGTGCCATATCTCCGATATATAAGCCGTTCCAGCCCGTATAAAAGCTATCGGTTACAGTTTGGGCTCCAGGTTCTCCATATACTGTAAAGACGATCGGATATTTTTTATTCGGATCAAAGTTTTTAGGTTTTACCACCCATCCGTCCAGAGTAATTCCATCCTGTGTTGTAATCTGGAAAAATTCTGCCTTAGATCTCGAAGGGTCTGCTTTGGTGGAATTTTTTGCAGCTACCAGTTCTTTATGATCAGGAAGCGATATAATGGAACCATTGGAACGGGCATTAACACTGCTGTTACTAAATATCGCCAGTTTTCCATTGGATGAAATGCTGTATTTGTTAGTTCCAGGATAAGACTCAGGAGTAACCCTTTCGGATTTCCCACCGTTCATGCTCACTTTGTACAAATATTCCTGAGTGGCATTCTTTGGTGATGCTAAAAAGTAAATCAGTTTGTTTGGAACATCAAAAAATTCCGGTTTTATCACATCAAAATCATCTTTTGTAATCAGTGTTTCTTTTCCGTTCAGGTCTATTTTATAAATGTGTCTCCATCCGTCTTTTTCAGATAACCATAAAAATTCTTTACCATTGTTGATCCAGTCCCATCCGCTCGGATCATTGTCGTTCCAACGGGATTTGATATCGATCCACGCAGGATCCGTTTCGGTATAAATGGTTTTACTGTTTCCTGAATTGGCATCGGCCACAATTACCTTACTCTGGTTTTGTTTTCTGTTCAACTGCTGTAAAATAATAGATTTGGAATCCAACACCCATTCCATTCTCGGAATATAGTTCTGCATTTCATCCCCTGCAATATTTGCTTTTTTTGAGGACTTTGAAGCCAAATCATATAACCAAATGCTACAACCAGAAGGGTTCTCTCCAACTTTAGGATATTCTACCGGAATCGTAAAAGAATATAGGCTATCGGTATTATTGATCATGAGGAAGTTCTTGGTTCCACGCGCATCCAGTTTCCAATAAGCAATTTTACTTCCATCCGGAGACCATCTGAATCCATCCTGAGTCCCGAATTCTTCTTCATAGGCCCAGTCAAAAGTTCCGTTGATGATCCTGTCTGTTCCGTCATTCGTAATTTTACTGTACTTGTTGTTGGAAAGATCTTCGATGTATATATTATGCTTAGATACATAAGCTACCTTTTTCCCGTCCGGTGAGAATTTGGCAAACATCAGCGATTCACCGGGTAATCCTTTTCCAAGCTGTGTCAGCTTTTTACTGGCTTTATCAAAAATCCAGTAATCACCACGGGTATTGTCCCGCCATACCTTCCGGGTATTGGCAAAAAGCAAAAGGCTTTTTTCATCCGGAGACACTTCGAAACTTTGTACATCCAGAGCTTCTGAACTTCCTGGTGGAATTAATTCGCTCGAACTTAAAAATGTCTGGTTCTTTCCGGGATTTAATAAATTTACGGTTTCAATTCCGTTTTTGGTAAATGAATAATAAGCATTGCCATCAGGCGTCCATTGTGTTTTTTGCGCCGCAAGAGGCGACAGACACAGGAAACACAGTGCAATGTTAATCAGTTTTTTTATGCTTCTCATATAATAATTAATTAAGATATATGTTCTTTTCTGTAATTCTCAATTTCTTCCACAGTTTTAATCAATCCGTTCCCCAGAAGTTTGTATCCCTCATTCGTAATCACGAAATCATCTTCGATACGTACGCCTCCAAAATTCCGGTATTCATTAACTTTATCGTAATTAATAAATTCTGCATTTTTATTTTCAGCCTGCCATATATCGATCAATTCAGGAATTATATAAATACCCGGTTCAACCGTTACCACGAACCCGGTTTCTAAAGATTTACCTAAGCGTAAAGATTTTAGCCCAAATGTTTTTGTATCCTTTGGTTCATCTTCGGTATATCCTACATATTGTTCCCCAAGGTCTTCCATATCATGAACATCAAACCCCATCATATGACCTAATCCACACTGAAAGAATAGGGTATGGGCATTATTTTTTACTGCTTCTTCCGGATTTCCCTTCATTAATCCTAAATCGACAAGCCCGTCTACCAGATGCCGGGACGCTTGTAAATGAATATCCCTGAATTTTACGCCTGGTTTTAAAAGACGCTGGGCATTTTCAAAAGCATTCAGAACTACCTCATAGATTTCCTTTTGCTGGGTACTGAAAGTTGTACTCACAGGAAATGTTCTGGTGAGATCCCCGGCATATCCCATTGCTGTTTCAGCTCCCGAGTCATTCAGGAAAAGGTCTCCCTCTTTCAAAGTATTAAGGCGGTAGTGATTGTGCAGGATGCCTCCGTTTATCGTTACGATTGGCGGATAGGACATCTGGCATTCTTTATCTCCTGCCAGGTGCTGAATTGCATTGGCAATTTCATATTCTTTAACTCCGGGTCTTGCCATACGCATTGCCAGCAGATGCATGTCATTGGATACATTTACAGCCTGTTCTATCTGAAGGATCTCTTGAGGTTCCTTTACCGAACGTTGTTTTACGATCGATTTGATCATCTCCACAGAGGGCTGTAATTCTGCTACTTTAATTCCCAAAAGATCACTTAGCAAAATTTTATTGAAAGATTGATATGGTGGAAGATAATGCACCTTCCGGTTAGATGTTTTTGCCTTCAGAATGTATTGGGAAAGTTCCCTGTAGGGTAAAGTTTCTGATACTCCTGATTTCTGGTTTTTCTCTTTCAGTGTTTCCTGTCTTCCCATCCATACGATATCATCGATGCTCAACTCGTCGCCGAAAATAATCGTTTTATTTTCATCGATGTCAATGATAGCGGCAATACGAGGTTCCTGAATTCCAAAATAATACAGAAAAGTACTATCCTGGCGAAAATAATAAGGATTATGTTCAAAATTAACAGGGTTCTCTATATTCCCTAAAAACAAAAGAATCCCGTTCTTTATACTGCTTTGTAATGCAGTTCGTCTATCCTGATAAGTCTGTACTGAAAACATAAGATAAATACAATTTTTTGGTAAGGTTTAAAGTTACGATTTTGTTATATTCCCAAAGACCTTGTCCCTGAAAAAATAAACAACAGGTGAAAATTGGATTTTAAAAGGATAACAAACCTATGACAGGGCTTAACAAGCAGCAATGATATTAAACATTTTCTGATTAATATCATTACCCATTTTACAGTTATTTATGTAATTTTATAATCGTTAAAATATTCTTATGCATTATCAAGACGATACCATCATCATACGTGAGTTTACTCCTCAGGAATTACCTCTTTTTCTTTCTCTTTTCGAAAATAAAAATGTTACCAGCTTTCTGCCCCATAAAACCCATCAGGAATATATAGAAATGTTCGAAAAAGCTTTATCAGATTACAAAGAAGGTTCACTCAGCAGATGGGGAATTTTTAATGCTGAAAATAATGACTTTATAGGAATGGGGGTTGCCAGAATCTTTGCAGATCATCCTGAACAAACCGAAATCGGATACGTACTCAGTGAAAATTATTGGGGAAAAGGGGTAGCAACTCTTGTATGCAAAGCCCTTGTCGGGTATTGTCTTTCACTAAGAGAAACAAAAGATATCGTTGCCGTAACTGATCTGGATAATATCGCATCACAAAAAGTTCTTGTTAAAAATGGCTTTAACAGGATGGAAAACCTGGCAAGGGAAAATGAGGAATTGGCCTATTTTATATTTCAGAAAAATTAAATAAGTATGTTTGTTTAATTCTGCCCGGTTTGCGGAAAAACATCTCACTTCTCATTCCCACTCAGAGATTTCTTATTTGCATAGTAATTTCTAATCCCTGTTGAAATCTGCAATGAATAATCGGTGGTTACATAATTTTCTCCTTTGTAGCTGATCCCATTTGCACCCGGCGCGATATCTTTAAAAAATTGCCTGAATGATTCCGGGGAATAATTCTGCCGTGTTGTAGAACTTTTAAAATCACCAAGAGGCAAAGTAACGCCTCTATCATTTACTGCTGCATTTCCGTGACAAGAGATACAGGATGAGACAGGATTATCAATCGGACCATTAAGCCTTCCACCCAATCCATGATATTTGAGAAAAGCAGCATAATAATTTTCTTTCGACCCGATCAATGCAGGATTAATAAATGATTCCGTTAATTTCCGGTTGATAAATGCACCATCCCGGTTAAGATCCTTCACCACACCCGAATCATTCCCCCAACTTAATCCTACCGGAACCATTCTCTCCCAGACTGTTTTTCCTTTCGCTGATCCGTCATACATAAATGTGCCGTATACCCAACCCGTTTTTAATGCTCTATGATCTTTTACAGCAATATCGATCTGCAGTAACCGAACAGTACGATCAATCCTTTTTTTGTTGGCACACTCGGCATTGGGATTGCACAAATAGATATTTGCTTTCCATTCAAGCGTATTGTTCAGGAAGGGAAGCTTTTTGGTATCGGCATCCGTAAACAGCAGCTTAAAACTTACCGTTCCTTCGGGGAAATGGGATTTCCCGGGATCAGGACTTTGTTTTGCTCCCGGCCAGACTTGCCCTAACGTATATCCTCCCGGAGAATTATACATACCGACTGCCCAGTTTTCCAGCTCAACATCCTGAAGATCGTGCAGTTTGTATTTTGGGGTTGCAAATTCTCTTGTCAGGCCATGGATATACTCCCGACCATTTCCTATATAGTCAGTACCTGCATATTTTTCATCATCGTGAAGCCATGGAGCATGGTACCATTTTCTGATCCGGTTTTCCTGACCTCTGAAATTCACGTCTGTATTACCTTCCAGACAATAGTGTAAAACCGTATGCATGTAAAGCTGAGGATCTTTGGTGAAATCAATACTTTGCCAGGGATAATTTTCTAAAACCAATTCTTTAGGATAGTCCTGGCTCAGCTCAAAAGGTTTCAATCCCACAGGAGGCACATAATTAGCATTATAGCTTGGATATAAAGGTGCAGTATATATGATCTTTTTTGTTATCGTTCCTTTCTTGGAAGACACTCTATTTTGAAGGGATTGCTGGCAGCCAACCAGAAAAATAAGTACCATTAAAATACTTAAGAACTCTAGTCTTTGTCTCATATCAATAGTTTGATCATAAAGATAACAGGTTAATCTTAAAGCGAGTAGGGGTCTTTTAAAACTTAATATGTACTATGAAAAAAGTTCTCTATGCAGCTTTTCAAGATCTCTTCGGAATAAATAATTACTGTCCTGACGGGTGGCCAATCAACAATTTTACAAAATGGCTATATATTCCCACCTGAAAAACATTTCATTAATAAAAGAAAATGTTATAACTTGCAGTCATTATGATGTCCAAACGTTGCAAATATGCTTTAAAAGCAATGGTCAGGTTAGCAAGAAATTACAATCAGGGCTTTCTGCCTACGTCTGTTATAGCACAAGATGAGCATATTCCCAGAAAATTTTTAGAACAAATTCTTTTAGAGCTGAAGAGGGTAAAACTGGTGAACAGCAAACAGGGAAAAACAGGAGGATATTATTTACTGAAATCTCCTGACGAAGTCTCTCTGGCTGATATTTACAGGATTTTCGACGGTCCTATTGCATTGGCGCCATGTGTTTCCTTAAACTTTTATGAACCCTGTGATGATTGTGTGGATGAAGAAACCTGTTATCTAAGAAATGAATTTATTATCGTAAGGGAAAAAACAAGAAAAAGCATGATGGAGGCCACTCTGACTACGTTTATGAAAAAAAGTTAGTTTTTTTTAATTTTAAATACTACTAATTTGGTAGGATTAATAGGATTATATATATTTGCAGGAATAATTTCAATCTCAAATGGAAAATAATCTGAAAAAAGAATTCGAAAAACTGCTTGAAGAAGTCTCTGACCATGCTGTTAATACTGAGTTTCTACAATTACTTGCAGAAAGGTTTCCGGGTGAGGTTATTTTTTCAACAAGCTTCAGCTACGAAGATCAAATAATCACTCACCTGATAAAAAATCTTGATATTGATATTTTCACGTTGGATACCGGGAGGCTCTTTGAACAAACCTATGAAACATGGACAGCCAGCAGGGCTTTCTTTAAAAAGAACATCAAAGCCTATTATCCCGATACGGAAGAAATAAGAGAGTTTGTTTCACAAAACGGACCGGACTCATTTTATCAATCGGTGGAGCAGAGGAAGGCATGCTGTACAATCCGTAAAGTACACCCTTTGAAAAAGGCATTGCAGGGTTATAAAGTATGGATTACAGGATTGAGATCCGAACATTCTGCCAACAGACAAAATATGCCGCAATTGGAATGGGACGAAGATAACAGGATCATCAAATTCCATCCATTGCTTCACTGGACTTCAGACCAGGTCCTGGAGTATGTTCAGACGAACCACTTACCCTATAATCATCTGCATAAAAAAGGATTCGTCAGCATTGGCTGTGAGCCCTGTACAAGAGCCGTAAAAGAAGGTGAGGATTTCAGGGCAGGCCGCTGGTGGTGGGAAGATGCCAGTAAAAAAGAATGCGGTTTACATATCCATAAATAAAGAAAAAACATGTCAAAATATCATTTAAATTATCTCGACCAGTTAGAATCTGAGTCTATTTATATTTTAAGGGAGGTCGCGGGACAGTTTGAGCGGCCCGCATTGTTGTTCAGTGGAGGAAAAGACAGTATTGTTCTGGCTCATCTTGCTTCAAAAGCATTCCGTCATGGGAAGATCCCTTTTACATTTGTTCATGTGGATACCGGACATAACTTTCCGGAGGTCCTTAATTTCAGGGATCAACTGGTGAAAGAGCTGGAAGTGGACCTTGTTGTAAGAAAAGTAGAAGATACGATAAAAGCTAAAAGCCTTACAGAACCTAAAGGCAAATTTCCAAGCAGGAACTGGCTGCAAACCTATACTTTACTGGATACCATTGAAGAATTTGAATTTGATGCCTGCATAGGAGGTGCCCGCAGAGATGAAGAAAAGGCAAGGGCGAAGGAAAGAATTTTTTCTGTGCGTGATGAATTCGGACAATGGGATCCTAAACTCCAGCGCCCCGAACTATGGAATATCTTCAATGGAAAAATTCATAAGGGAGAAAATGTAAGAATTTTTCCGATCAGCAACTGGACCGAACTTGATGTCTGGAATTATATCCGAAGAGAAAAAATTGAATTGCCATCAATTTACTTTTCGCATGACAGGGAAGTGGTAGATTTTAACGGACAATGGATTGCCAATTCGGAACATGCTTCCTTAGAAAGCCACGATTTTATTACTACAAAAAAAATACGGTATCGTACGGTAGGCGATATGACCTGTACCGCAGCGGTTGAATCTCATGCTGTAACCATAGATGCAGTGATCGAAGAAATTGTTGCAACCCGCATTTCCGAACGTGGAGAAACAAGGATCGACGACCGTGTAACAGAAGCCGCTATGGAAGATAGAAAAAAAGGAGGCTACTTTTAATCGTGTATCATCTATCATTTATCACTAATCATTTATCATTTATAACTAACAGATATGGATATTTTAAGATTTATAACAGCAGGAAGTGTTGATGACGGTAAAAGTACCCTTATCGGAAGACTGTTGTACGATAGCAAAAGTATTTTACAGGATCAGTTGGAAGTCCTTGAAAAACATTCTAAAAATAAAAATGAAGATGGAGTGGACCTGGCGCTTTTAACAGATGGTTTACGTTCTGAAAGAGAGCAGGGAATTACCATTGACGTCGCTTACAGGTACTTTTCAACAGCTAAAAGAAAATTTATTATAGCCGATGCTCCCGGCCATGTGCAATATACCAGGAATATGATCACAGGAGCTTCCAATTCGGATCTGATGGTCATCCTTATTGATGCACGTAAAGGAGTCATTGAACAAACAAGAAGACATTCTATCATCGCTTCATTACTCAAGCTGAAAAAAGTAGTTGTAGCCATTAATAAAATGGATATGGTCGATTATTCGGAAGAAGTTTTTGAAAGCATTAAATCCGATTATTCCAAGATTGCCGATAATCTGGACTTACATGACGTAAGCTATTTTCCCATTTCAGCGCTGAAAGGAGATAATATTGTAAGCTTATCTTGTAAAACAGAATGGTATAAGGGAAACGCTCTTCTGGAATACCTGGAACAGGTAACCCTTGATGAAGAATTAAATAGTGGAAGCCGTTTCCAGGTGCAGTATGTAATTCGTCCACAGACAGAGGAATTACATGATTACAGGGGATATGCCGGACAGATATTAAGTGGAAAATTTCAAAAAGGGGACAAAATCCAGATATTTCCGGCTGTTTCATCAAGTGAAATCACAGCAATTGAAATTAATGGAAAAGAAGTTGAAGAAGCCTTTGAAGGACAACCTGCCGTCATTCACATTGCTGATGATCTGGATATTGGGAGAGGTGATCTTTTTGCGACCGAAGAACAGCTTCCCACTATAGAAAAAGATCTGGAAGTACTCTTATGCTGGCTCGACCAGAAATCATTACAGCCCGGTAATAAATACCTGTTACAACAGAATAGCAGACTTGTAAAAACAGTAGTAAAAGCAGTAGACTATAAGATTAATGTCAATACGCTGGTACAGGAACAGGCTGATGGGGAGATAAAGCTGAATGAGATCGTTAAGGTTACCCTGAGAACAGCACAACCCCTTGCTTACGATAGTTTTATTAATAACAAAAGAACCGGATCTGCAATTTTAGTGGATGAAACATCTAATTCTACGGTGGCAGCATGCATAATTCAATAAAAAATGACAGCATTTAGTAATTTAATCGATAGAATCCGGGACAATAAACAAAATAGCGGCCATGTTTTTTTTGATAAAGCAAAAGCCAAAAATTTTGTTACGACCCTGTACGAAGTTCTTTTTCTTCCTGAAAAAGAAGAGATAAAAGATCAGTTGGAAGAAAATTTCGCCAGATTATATGGCGAACTGTTTTGCCTGATCAACAGCATAACCGGTGATGAGGAAATTGCAGAAGTGCAGACGGATAGCTTTTTTGATGCACTCCCTGGAATTTATGATCACCTCATCAAGGATGCCCGTTCTATACTTGAGTTTGATCCCGCTGCGGATTCCCCGGAGGAAATACTTCTTGCTTATCCAGGATATTTTGCTACGTATGTCTACAGAATCTCTCATCAGTTATGGAAACAGGAAATAAGAATTTTACCGCGTTTCATTTCTGAATATGCCCACAGCAAAACAGGGATCGACATCCATCCTGGAGCGGTGATCGGGGAACATTTTTTTATTGATCACGGAACAGGAATCGTGATCGGGGAAACAGCCATCATTGGAAACCATGTGAAGATCTATCAGGGGGTAACCTTAGGAGCTTTGAATGTTTCGAAGGAAAAAGCCAACCAAAAAAGACATCCGAATATTGAAGACCATGTGATTATATATTCCGGAGCGACTATCCTCGGCGGAAATACAACAATAGGCAGGGAAAGCATTATCGGTGGAAACGTATGGATCACTCAAAGCGTTCCGTCTAATTCCCTGGTGTATAATAAAGGGGAAATAAGAATAAAAGATAACAACACATTACCGGAGTCGCTGAACTTCGTCATATAAAAAGAGAAAAATAAAAATTGTATTGGTATGAAATTTCAGAACGCATTAGAAACGATTGGAAATACACCAGTCGTAAAGATTAATAAACTTTTTAATTCAGATCATGAAGTCTGGATCAAACTGGAAAAAAGCAATCCCGGTGGAAGTATCAAAGACAGAATTGCACTAGCAATGATCGAAGATGCAGAAGCAAAAGGATTATTAAATAAAGATACTACCATTATAGAGCCAACCAGTGGCAATACGGGAATAGGACTTGCGCTTGTTGCTGCAGTTAAAGGATATAAACTTATTCTCGTAATGCCCGAGAGCATGAGTATAGAACGCCGCAAGATTATGGAAACCTACGGTGCTGAGTTCGTGCTCACTCCAAGGGAAAAAGGAATGAAAGGTGCTATTGAAAAGGCTAACGAACTGGCAGAGGAAATCCAGAACTCATGGATTCCGAAACAATTCGATAACCCTGCCAACGTAAAAATACATACCGAAACTACGGCACAGGAAATTATAAAGGACTTTCCCGACGGACTGGATTATGTAATCACAGGAGTGGGCACCGGAGGACATATCACTGGAATTGCTAAAGTTTTAAAGGAAACCTTTCCCAATATCAGGGTAATTGCTGTAGAACCAGAGCTGTCTCCCGTATTAAGCGGCGGAAGTCCCGCGCCTCATCCTTTGCAGGGACTGGGAGCAGGATTTGTTCCTTCCATATTGGATATAACACTTCTGGATGGCGTCATTACTGTAGGTAAGGAAGAGGCATTTGAATATACACTGAAAGCAGCAAAACAGGAAGGACTTTTTGTAGGAATTTCAACAGGTGCTGCATTGGCAGCGATTGCAAAACATCTCCCTGAAATACAACCCGGAGCAAAAATTCTTACCATAAATTATGATACCGGAGAAAGGTATCTTTCGATTGAAGGACTCTTCTAAATCCTTTAACTAAAAACCGATTTTAAATGAATACAAGTATCAAAGCACCCAAGGTATATCTTATCGGTGCAGGACCCGGCAACCCTGATCTGATCACTGTAAAAGCAGTAAAAATTATTGCTGAAGCAGATGTTATTCTGTGTGACCGACTTGTAAGTCCTGAAATTTTAGAGACTTATGTCAGCAAAAACGCAGAAATAATATATGTAGGTAAAGAATGCAGTAAAAATGCTTCTACCCCTCAATCGGTCATTAATTCTCTAATGGTAGATTATGCTCGCCAGAACAAAACCGTCGTACGGCTTAAGGGGGGAGATGTATCAGTATTTTCTAATATCCTGAATGAACTCCAGACTTTAAGAGAAAATCATATTCCATATGAAATCATCCCTGGTATCACTGCAGCTTTAGGGGCAGCAGCCTATGCAGGCATGCCCTTAACAGCCAGAGGATACGCCACATCAGTCCGTTTCTTAACCTATTATAAATCTGAAATTCTTACAGATGAATACTGGAAGGAACTGGCCGGGACCGACGACACTCTTGTCTTTTATATGTCCAAAGGTAATCTTGCCGGTCTGGTTGAGAAGTTCATCAGGCTGAACATTTCCGATGAGAAAAAAATAGCTGTCGTTGAGCAGGCCACAACACCTTATCAAAAGGTATATACTTCTTCTTTTGATGACTTTGAAAATAATTTTAAAGGTAAAACATTTGCCTCACCTTCACTGGTAATTATCGGCAAGATCGTGAATCTGCATGAAGAGTTTTCGTGGCTGGAAAATGCAGCAGAAGAAGGTCTTTATTTTAAATCGGTTGAAAATGGAAGCCTAATACAAAAAACTCAAAACTTTTTCGAATATGCTGTCTGAAACAAAATTAAATGTCCTTAAACAAATATCCGGGGAGTTCTCCAGGGACGAAACCATATGGGCAAGCGGATATTTAGCCGGTCTTGCAGGAACTCCTGTGACTGCCGTGCTACCACCTATCCATACAGACCAGCCAGACCCCATCACTACAAGGAAAATAACCCTGGCATACGGTACGGAAACGGGAAATAGTAAAAAACTGGCAACAGGACTTGCAGGGATTATCAAGAAAAAAGGAATTCAGGTCAAATTAGCTGATCTCTCCCAATATAAGCCTAAAGACCTTGGTAAAGAAGACTATTTCTTTGTGATCATCAGTACGCAAGGAGAAGGAGATCCACCTGTTCTGGCAAAAAAATTCTATGATTATATCCATGAAAATGAAATCAATCTCAGCAATCTTAAGTTCGGGGTTCTGGCATTGGGAGACAGCAGTTATCCTTTATTCTGTAAAACAGGAGAAGACGTGGATTACCGTTTTGAGCTATTGGGAGCAAAACGTATTGTTCCTTTAAAAAAATGTGATATTGATTATGAAAGCGAAGCCGGAACCTGGATAGAACATGTTTTTGAAGCTGTACAAAAAGCATCAGAAGGAAGCTTAAAAAATGCTTCAGCTCCAAAACAACTTTCCGGCCGAAGAAAATATAAGGGAAAAATATCTGCAATCATCAACCTCAACGACATCACTTCAGAAAAAGAAACCTATCATATTGAGATTGAAACCGAAGAAACCCTTAGTTATCAACCGGGTGCAGCTTTAGGGATTATGCCTTTTAATTCACAGGAAGCAGTGGACGAGATCATCCGGCTTACCGGAATCAATTCCCAAAAGCAGATACAAACTACAAAGCTTACAGCCAGCGTGCAGGAGCTTTTGCATAAACACCTTAATATAAGTTATTTATTAAAGTCTGTCGTTGCACAATATGCCAAGATCACAGGTCATTCAATTCCGGATGTCCGTTTAGGTCTTTTGGATCTTCTAAGGATCTATCCGGTAAAGGGACCTGATGAGTTTGAGCAGGTTATTAAGATACTAACAGGACAATCCCCACGTCTGTATTCTGTTTCTTCTTCACTGGAAGCGCATGGTGATACTGAAATTCATATTACGGTAGCGAAATCAGAATTTTTTATTGATGACCAGAAGCAAAATGGTTTATGCAGTGGTTATTTAAGTCAATTTAAGGAAGGCGAAGAGCTTGAATTTTATATCCAGGAGGCAGGACACTTCAAACTGCCTGAACCGGAAAAAGATATCATTATGATAGGACCCGGCACCGGGATTGCGCCTTTCAGATCGTTTCTTTGGGAACGGGATGCCACGGGAGCAGAAGGGAGAAACTGGTTATTTTTCGGGGACAGAAATTTCATTTCAGATTTCCTCTACCAATCGGAACTGATTGATTTCCTGAAAACAGGAACATTAACGCATCTGGATACCGCATTCTCAAGGGATACTGTTGAAAAAATTTATGTCCAGCATAAACTGAAACAAAAAGCACAGGAGGTATTTTACTGGCTGGAAGGGGGAGCATCCGTCTACGTTTGCGGAACCAAAGACCCGATGAGCCGTGATGTAGAAGAAACTCTTCTGGATATCATACAGGATGAAGGACGACGTAGCAGAACCGAAGCAGTAAGCTATCTCGAGGAAATGGAACTTAGTGGCAGGTACGCGAAAGATGTTTATTAAAATCTGCCGGAAATAATCACCAATTAAAAGAAAATAATAATGAGCAATAAAGATAACCTTTCGCCGGTAGAAAGGATAAAAACCGGAAGCAACGGACTCAGAGGTACATTAAAGGAAAGTCTTGCGGATGATTTCACAGGATCTATAAGAGAAGACGACCAGACCCTTATCAAATTCCATGGAATGTATCAGCAGGATGACAGGGACAGAAGGGAAGAGCGGGTAAGCAAGAAACTGGAGTGGTTGTATTCATATATGATCAGACTGAGACTACCCGGTGGATTTTTAACCCCGGAACAATGGATCGGATTGAATGGCATTGCCGAAGATCATTCTACAGGCACGATAAAAATTACAACAAGACAAACCATTCAGCTGCACGGCATTTTAAAATCACATTTAAAACCTACGATCCAGAATTTCAATATACAGCATCTCGATTCCATTGCAGCCTGCGGGGACGTGAACAGAAATGTAACCTGTACTGCGAATCCTTCGGAGTCTCCATTGCACCAGGAAGCTTATGAGTTAGCCGGTAAAATCAGTGAAATGTGTCTTCCTAAAACCAAGTCCTATTATGATATCTGGATCGATGATGAATTAATAGTCGACAGGAAAGTTGAAGAGGATCCTCTGTACCAGGACAGATATCTTCCAAGA
This sequence comes from Chryseobacterium sp. LAM-KRS1, assembly GCF_013184525.1. Lineage (GTDB taxonomy): Bacteria > Bacteroidota > Bacteroidia > Flavobacteriales > Weeksellaceae > Chryseobacterium > Chryseobacterium proteolyticum. The sequence continues at coordinate 51,806 of NZ_JAAOIZ010000005.1, read as the reverse complement.
AAACTGAAAATTGGAATTGCTATTCCACCTAATAATGATGTGGATGTATTTATCAATGATATTGCACTCATCGCTATCATTGAAAACAATAAAATCGCCGGCTACAATATTGCAGCAGGAGGAGGCTTGGGTGCAACACATGGAAATGCGGCTACCTATGCACGTTTGGCTTCAGTATTAGGATTTGTGGATACCGAAGAGAAAGTTTTAAAGGCGGTATATGAAATCATCACCGTACAGCGTGACTTCGGAAACAGAAGTGACAGAAAACTTTCCAGGCTAAAATATACAATCGATACAATGGGAATCGAAGGATACAGAGCGGAGGTTGAAAAAAGAACAGGCTTTGCCTTCGAACCCGCCAGGGAATTTAAGTTTGAACAAAGAAAAGACCGTTACGGCTGGACACAAAACCATGAAGGAAATTGGTTCTACACCGCATTTGTTGAACATGGAAGAGTTCTCAACACGGATAATTACCCGTTAAAATCAGGTTTATTAAAAATTGCAGAAACCGGCAAGGTTAATTTCCGCTTTACTTGTAACCAAAACCTTATTCTTGCGGATATTAAAGAAGCTGATAAACCCGAAATTGAACGTCTCCTGAAAGAATATGGCATTTCTGGGTATACAAACGGAGCCAGCGCATTGCGCAAAAACTCCGTAGCATGTGTAGCCTTAAATACCTGTTCCCTGGCTTTAGCAGAAGCACAGCGTTATCTGCCTTCCCTGGTAACCAAAATAGAACCCGTACTCGAAAAATATGGCCTTTTGGAGGAAGATATCACGATCAGGATGACAGGCTGCCCGAATGGTTGCGGAAGATCACCTAATGCAGAGATCGGTTTTGTGGGTACTGCTTATGGTAAATACAACCTTCACATTGGGGGAGACCGCTTAGGAACCCGTCTTAACACGAAATTCAAAGAGAATATCGGCGAGGAAGAAATCATTGAAACGCTTGATGAGCTTTTTGGAATTTACATACAAGATAAACTAGAAGAAGAAACTTTCGGTGATTTCTCTTATCGTTATTTACAAAACTTAAATTGAAAATATGACACAACCATTTTATCGTCAGAAACAAACTAAAAAACAAAACCATTCTATTTTAGGTAAACGAATGTGTATGTGTTGTTGATTTTAAATCAATGATAGCATTAACTGTTTAAATTATTTAAATCGCAAGCCAAAGACTTTAATGTTGCTTGTTTTAAAACATATCTGAATCCTCCCTTATTAAAAGTTTAAACAGGCTCATTCACATAACCTAAAAAATGAAAAAATGAAAAACAATAAGCAGGGATATTTTCTGCAGAAATCAGCTGTATTTCTATTAATCTTCTTATTTTGTAATCTTGCAGAAGCTCAGCAGCAGCTTGTAGAGTTAAGCGGAACGATAAAAAATACCGATACCCGGAAAGGGATCAGTACCGTAAAGGTGCAGGTTGAACACACTGAGGATACTTCATTAACAGATCAACAGGGTAATTTTAAAATACGTACAAGGGTAAAAGTACCTTTCAGGCTGATCATCAGCAAAGAAGGTTTTCTCACCCAAACGGTGGAAATATTATCCCTATCCAATAAAATTGCGGTGGAACTTAATCCGCAGAATGCCATCATTGATGAAGTGGTCATTTCTGCATCAAGAGTTCCTGAAAAAGTTTTAAAATCACCAATAGCTATTGAAAAGATTGATATCCGGGCGATCAGGGAAAGCCCTGCTGCATCTTTTTATGAAACCCTTGAAAATGTAAAAGGGTTACAACTATTAACGTCCAGCCTTACTTTAAAAATTCCTAACTCAAGGGGATTTAATTCTCCTAATAATTTCCGGTTTATGCAGCTGGTAGATGGGGTAGATGTACAATCTGCCACATTGGGTGTTCCTTTAGGAAATGCAATCGGACCTACAGAGCTGGATATACAGTCTATGGAGGTTACACCCGGTGCAGCTTCTGCGCTCTACGGAATGAATGCCATCAACGGACTGGCAAGCCTTCAGACAAAAGATCCTTTTACCTCCGAAGGGCTCAGCGTTTATTTCCGGGGCGGCGTGAATCATGTAGACAACGTTAATCATAAAATAAGTTCTCTGGGGGAGAGTGCAATACGGTTTGCAAAAGTTTTAAATAAAAATCTGGCGGTAAAAATTAATGCCTCTTATTTCAGCGGAGTCGATTGGATCTCGAATAATCAAACCGATCAGAACGCCAATCCATTGATTACGGCCAATCCCAATTTTTCATTAGCTAATAACCCTGCAGAGGATCTCTGGAACAAATACGGAGATGAAAGAAACAACCGGGTTGCCGTAAAAGTAGATTATAATGGCAAACCTACCACATTCAATGTATCGAGAACAGGGTATCTTGAAAAAGACCTTGTAAGTCCTGAAGTAAAGAACATTAAATTTGATGCGGGATTATATTACCGTTTTGGAGACCAATGGAAGACTTCATATGTATACCGGTATGGATTGCTGGACGGAACATTCCAGAGGGGAAATAAAATCCGCCTCCAAAATGCGACGGTGCAGAATCACAAAGTTGAACTGACTGGTAAGGAGCTTACATTCAGAGCGTATGTCTCTATAGAAAATACAGGAGATTCCTATAATCTGAAACCATTAGCCGATAATCTTGATCTTACGAATCTTTCTAACAGCAACTGGAGAAATGCATTTCAGACGGCTTTACAGAACAGTATTAACGCCGGTGTAAGCCTTAATGAAGCTTTTATTCTTGCCAGAAGGGAAGCCGATAAAAACAGAGTAGTCCCGGGAACCCCGGCTTTTGAACAATTAAAAAATACAATTATTGGGATTAATAACTGGGATTCGGCCAATGGAGGAGTGACAGGAGCACCTGCAACCGGAGGAGCAAAACTGGAGCAAAAATCGCGTTTTTATCAAGGAGAGCTAACCTATGATTTCAGCAGATTTGTAAAAATATTCAATCTCCTTGCGGGTATCGATTATCGTCTTTACAGCATTACTCCCGATGGAAACAATTTTGTAGATTTTAACAGGCCAGTTAAAGAAAGAAACATCCCTTTAACCGACGGAACATTTGGTAAGGATGTTATCTATCAGAAATATGGGATTTTCGCCCAGATTACCAAGCTTTTCTTTGACGATAAATTAAAACTTAATGCCGCCTTAAGGGTGGACAGAAATCCTGAATTTGAAGCTAAAGTGAATCCGAGGATAAGTATTGTCTATTCTCCTGTAAACCAGCACAACTTCAGAGCATCATTTCAGAATGGATATCGTTTTCCTTCATTATTTGAAGCATTGTCTTTCGTCAACAACGGAAATGTAAGAAGGGTCGGAGGACTTTCAAAGGTCAACGAGGGACTCGGATATCTCGAAAATTCTTACACGCTAGCATCAATTGATCGATTCACTTCTGCTGTGAATGCGGATGTAGACGGAGGGAAAACCCTTAACCAGGCGGCCCTGGACAATAAGAATCTTTTAGCCGTTGCCAATCTTCAAAAGTTACAACCTGAAAAGATCAATTCATTTGAGGTAGGATACAAATCGGTTTTCTTTAATAGTAAACTGGTTCTGGACTGGGATTTTTATTATAATATCTACGAAGGTTTTCTGGGACAGGTAGAAGTGGCCGTACCTAAAAACGGTCAGGTGGGAAGCAATAATGCAGTGCTGGATATGACCGACCGAAGCAAGCAGGATCGTTATCGGGTATATACCAACAGCAACAGTACTTATAAAAGTTACGGGACCTCTCTGGGAATCAGATATAATATTATTAAAAACTACAATATCAATGCTAACGTTTCTTATAATGATCTGGCTTCGAACAATGCATCCGACCTGTTCATTACTTCATTCAACACCCCAAAATGGATGGTAAATGTAAGTATAGGAAACAGGGAGATCATTAAAAATATCGGATTTACAGTCGTAGCAAGATGGCAGAATCAGTTTTTATGGGAAAGTCCTTTGGCCTCGGGGAATATTCCGGCATATTACACCATAGATGCACAGGCAACATGGAAGCTTCCTGAGATCCATGCCAATGTAAAGGTTGGAGCTACCAACCTTTTTAACAGGCGTTATTTTCAATATGCAGCCGGGCCTGAAATAGGCGGATTATATTATCTGGCTTTTACCTATGATTTAAAACTATAATTAAATGAGCAATTCCTTATATCCCATATTTTTAAAGCTGGAGCAGCTATCACTCCTCATTATCGGTGGTGGCAGGGTTGCCCTTGAAAAGCTGGAATCGGTACTGGGTAATTCCCCTGAGACTTCAATTAAATTGGTAGCCAAGGAAATTATTCCGGAAGTAAAAGCTTTACAAGCCCGGTTCCCTAATATCCAGATACATGAAAGACCTTATAATGAGAATGATTTTAATAATGCAGATCTTGCGATTATTGCCGTAAATGACCTTGAGCTGGCCGGTCAGATCAGGGAAAAGGCACGGAATCATGATCTCTTGGTGAATATTGCGGATAAACCGGATTTGTGCGATTTTTATCTAGGATCCATTGTCAGGAAAGGAAGTCTGAAAATTGCTATTTCAACCAACGGAAAATCGCCAACCATTGCCAAAAGATTAAGGGAAACATTTACCGAAATCATTCCTGATGAAATGGATATGGTACTGGACAATATGCAGGATATTCGTAACCAGCTAAAGGGAGATTTTAATTATAAAGTAAAAGAACTGAACCGGGTAACGACAGAATATCTTGCTGATGGAAAAAAAAGCTTTCCGAATTCCGATCTGGAAATCGAAAAGCTGATCCACATTACCAAAATAGCCCAGAGAAGAGCAAACATTTATCTCGCTGTCATCGGAGTTTTACTTCTTTTAGGCGTATTAGGAATTATTATTTATCAGTTTAACCTTTCGGATGACATTCAGGTGTTCCTTAATAAGGACGGCCATATTTTTTACTGGATGCTTCTTACCGGTTTTCTGGCAGAAATTGTAGCAGGATCAATGGGTATGGGGTACGGAGTAATATGCACCACTATACTTTTGTTGCTCAATGTTCCGCCACCCGTAGTAAGCGCAAGCATTCATTCTGCAGAATCATTTACTACTGCAGCCGGAAGTTTCAGCCACTATAAACTGGGAAATGTCAATAAAAAACTGGTTTGGGTTCTGTTTCCGCTGGCCATTGCCGGCTCTGTGATCGGTGCATTAACCTTATCCCATTACGGCGAATATTATGCGCATATCGTAAAGCCTATTATCGCTTGTTATACTTTGTATTTGGGACTGAATATTCTTAGAAATGCTTTCAAGGAAAAAACAAAAGATCGTATAAAAACAAAAAAAAGAACCAACCTGAGGCTTCTTGGATTGGTTGGGGGCTTTATAGATTCATTCGCCGGAGGCGGTTGGGGGCCGTTGGTTACAGGAACCCTGATCAAAGAAGGAAGAATTCCGCGTTATGTTGTAGGAAGCTCTACTGTTGCTAAGTTTCTTCTAACCCTTACCAGTGCTGTTACTTTTATTTTTACCATTGGTATCCATCATTGGAATATCGTGCTTGGACTTTTACTGGGTGGTGTTTTCACTGCTCCTTTTTCAGCAATGCTTACTTCCAGGCTTCCTACAAAGAAAATGTTTGTGGTTGTAGGAATAGTGGTTATTGCAATGAGCCTTACCACAATTATCAAATCGATAATCTAGCAACCAGGATTTTACCTATACAGAAAAAGCTCCCTCACGGGAGCTTTTTTGCTAACAATATAGATGTAATGATTACTTCCTATAAAAATCATTCCGTCCACAGATGTCCGGCAGCATACGTTTTTGCTTTTCCGGCAATGATCACCCGATCACCCTGATTTTCACAATATAACTTTCCTAATCTTTCGGAAAGCTGCATAGCAAAAAGGTCTTTCTTCCCCAATCTGTCAGACCAGAAAGGAATTAATGAGCAATGAGCCGAGCCTGTTACAGGATCTTCAAGAATACTTGCCTGCGAAGTAAAATATCTGGAAACGAAATCGCTGTGGTCACCTTTTGCAGTTACAATCACGCCACCCGGGTCCAGATTGATCTGATCAAAGATTTGTCTGTCGATTTTGATGTTTCTGATATCATCTTCATTATCATATACCAGAACATAATCCCTGGATTTAAATACCTCTTTAGGCTGTATATTCAATGATTTTGAAATCAAATCCGGTAAAGAGGACGGGGAAGGCATTCTCGAAGGAAAATCAAGATAATATAGCCCATCCCTGTAGGTAACTTTTAAATCGCCACTTTTTGTTTCAAAGATAATTTCATTCCTGTTATAGTTTAAAACTGAAATCAGACAATGGGCCGTTGCCAGTGTTGCATGTCCGCATAAATCCATTTCAATTTCAGGGGTAAACCAGCGAAGATGTATTCTTGAACCGAGGTCTATAAAAAATGCTGTTTCGGCAACCGCGTTTTCCATAGCAATCTTAAGAAGAGTTTCATCCGGAAGCCATTCTTTTAATGGTACAACACATGCCGGATTTCCTCTGAAAAGCTCATCTGTAAATGCATCTATCTGATATAATTCTAATTTCATAATTACGGATATAAACTTGTTTCCTGCAAAATTAAAAATTTCTTTTCATCTTGGTATTCCAACAGGGGTAATATCTTTCAGATGGACCTTCAGGTATTTACGCATTTATTTTTTTCGAAGTATCAATCCCAAATCCCACACATCCCCGGAATAAGAACAGGGTAAGAAAAAGGAAATAAAGGGTTTGAGGTAGATAAAGAAAATAACTCAGCCAGGTAAACGGATCCATTTCATAAACTCCGGTTTCCGGCTTAATCGGAATAAGCTCTTTAGGAATTGAATTCAGATCATGTGTCAATAAGGCTACAAGAATTATGATGATCAGAACAACAGAACTTATTCTCGTCCAGAAACCCAACATTAAAAATAAGCCAAATACACACTCGCAAAAAGCTGTAAAATGAGCAGTGAACGCCGGAAAGGGAAAGCCTATACTGCTGATGGTATTGAACATATATCCCTGGAAAATAGGGTGGAATAGTTTATTAAAGCCTGCGATAAAAAAGAACAGGCCGATCAGGATTCTACAGATAATATAAATGGTATTGCTGTTTTTTTCAAAACTTGATATGGTTGTTTTCATTATATTTTTTAATTCATTTTAATTAAACATTATTGAAGGCACAGAAATCCCGGCCTTACATTTTATTGAAATTCAGATCACAGATTATGAAGGAATAAAGCAATGTGCTTATATTCCGGCATATAGATCCCGGATAGTATTATTGTAAGCAATAATAAGGTCCTGTCACTATTTGATAAGACCAAAGACAATCAGAAATTAAGCTGTTATTTTTGGGGGAATCCAAATCGAATTAAAAAAAGAAGAGTAGGATGGATCATCATATAAAAAGAACCGGTTTTTTACATCCTTTTCAAATCTACCGAATGTAAAAGATGAAAATGGTGCAGTAAACAATGATGAGAAACCTGAACAATAATTGCCATTACATTTTACAGGCGTTGTATTGTTTTCTTTGAGAATAACTTTATCACATTCTTTATGGGAAGTTTCCTTGATGTGAAAAAAGACAGTGGTCGGAGCCGTAAAAGAATTTGTACCTGACTGAATGATCAACAAATGGGTAAGCATCAAAAATATACTCAATACCTTTATATAATGCCATAAACCGATTTGTTTCACCATAAGCACTTCCTTACACCAGACAAAGGTAATAAAATATTTACGGGTGAAATTTCTTACATCCATTCACTACTGATGTGATATTTATCAATTATTATAACTGTTTTTTATTTAATAGTTTTGCACAAAGAAAAATCACACCAAAATATTAGGCACCATGAAACGATGCATCCTGTCAATACTATGTTTTTTATCAAGCTATATTCTTTCGGCACAAAATGCCGACAATTCCCTTCAGGGATATTACAAAGCAAGCAGTGACGATACACTTTACAGCAGTTTTAACTTCGATGGAAACGGGAAAGTTTCGATAGGTGATATGGATTATGGAGATTATTTTACAAGAAATGACAGTTTAATTATTTATCCTGATAAAAGCATTTTCATCTTTAAAATTAAAAAAGGAAAACTGCTCGGGATTTCTAATTGGGTTGAAAAAGGTGTCTGGGTTCAGAAAAAAGACAGCTCCGAAGTCAATAACAGAAAGAGTCCTTTGGATGCTCAAAACAAAGCCCGGCTTTTAGCAGAATACTATGATAAGACAAAAAGTCCTTCAGGTTCAGATCTGGATTTTGAAGCCCTGTTTTCAGGAAAAACCGATGAAGTGAATGAAGAACTTTGTAATAAAGGATTAGCAAAGGCCTGCATGAATCTTTTTGGGCTCAAAATGATGAAGTATACTCCCGGACTTTTGACCAAACCGGAGAAAATCGCCTCAAAAAAAATACAACCTCATCCTGAATTAATTACCCTGTCAAAGAAAATAATAAGCATGGGAGAGCCTGAAGGGTATACGGTTCTGGGAAGCTATTATTACACATTAGGATTAAAAGAAAAAGCTTTTAAAACCTGGGATGAAGGAGAAAAGAACGGAAGCTTAAAATCCGGAACCACCAAAGCCCTTATTGAATTTCAGGAAGAACTGGAAAAAGAGACCGCAAAAGAATAATCAGTTAAAAGTCTGCCGGAATTCAAGTGGAGAAAGCGAAGTCCTGTTCTTAAACAAACGGTGAAAAGACTGCGAATGCTCAAAACCAAGATGATAGGCAATTTCCGAAACCGACATTGAAGTCGTAGACAGCAATTCTTTAGCTTTTGCAATCAGCCGGTTCTGGATATGCTGCTGTGTTGTTTGTCCCGTATGGACACGCAACATATCGCTGAGATAATTAGGACTGATGTGCAATTCGTTCGCTATAAATTGTACGGACGGAATTCCATTGATGATGAGGCTGTTATTTTTAAACTGCTCATCAAGCAGTGTTTCCAATTGCGTTAAGAGATCATTATTTACTTTCTTTCTGGTTAAAAACTGACGGTTATAAAAACGATCACAGTATTTCAAAAGCAGGTCAATATTGGAGATCAGTAAATCCTGGGTAAAAACATCCATATTATTTTCCGTTTCCCTCCGTATATTGGCGATAATTTCCGTAACGGAATTTTCTTCTTTTTCGGAAAGGTGTAAAGCTTCATTGGCAGAATAGGAAAAATAACCGTAATCCTTTATGGAAGAAGCAATAGGATAGCCCTGCAAAAAATCCGGGTGAATCACCAATACACTTCCTTTAACGTCAGAAAGCAGAATATCTTCAAACTGCACCACCTGATGGGGAGCAATAAAGTACATGATTCCATCTTCAAAATCATAATATTGCTGACCGTATTTGAATCTTCCCGCACAATCACTTTTAATCGCAATAACGTAAAATTCCGTTGTAATAGCATTTAGAATGGTATCCGGAGACACAGACACTTCATTAAAATCAAAAACACTGATCAATGGATTCGTAGGTTTTTTAAGCTTCAGATAATGATGCATTGCTGTAATAGAAGATACTTTTTCAGGAGTTTTCATCGTTTGTTGTTTTATAAGTTACCGTGTATTTTACTGCTCTTTTTTTATCTGTTCTATGCCTTTTCGATATGGGGTTACTTCAAAATTCGGGAATCTGTTTCTGAATTTTGAATCATCAAAAAGGTTATCATATTCATATCTGGGAAGAAGTTCCTGCAGTTCTTTTGCTTTCTCATTAAACAGGGCTCCAATCCTGAAAGCAAATTTAGGAATTGTAAAATATCTGAATTCCTGTCCATAAATTTCCGAAGCCAAAGCAATGAATTCTTTATAAGTCAGCCGATGATCATCAACAGGTAAGTGCCAGGTTTGACCATAGGCATCGGGTGTATTACCAATCAAAGCGGTAGCTCTGCTCGCATCGGGTGTCCAGATTAAGCTTCTTAACTTATCATCTCTTAAAGGAACCTTTAGTTTTTTTCCCTCTTTAATAGCATCGAAAATAAAAGCGTTGGTAATGCTCTGTGTTTTTCCGGGGCCATAGAATTCCGGAGCTCTGCAGATGACAATATCCATAGTTCCGGCTGCCATCTCTTTTAAAAGCATTTCTGCCATTTTCTTCCTTACTCTTCCTTTTCTACCCACAGGAGCAAACGGTGTTTCTTCCGTAAGAACGTTACCATTTTGAGGATACATGTAGGTATTATCAAAAAATACAAGCCTGGTTCCGTTTACTTTACAAGCCTCAATTATATTTTTTGTAATAAGGAGAAACTGTTTTTCCCAAAGATCCGAGTCCATCGGAAGCCCCAATGTGAAATAAGCAATTTCACTTCCTTTCACCGCCTCAACCGCACTTTCTTTAACAGAGAGGTCCGCTGAAAAGACGGTATCCGTGTCATTTACTTTTTTTGCATTTCTGCTTACAATTCTGATATCGGAAGTGAAATTCCGTTTCAGCTCCCTTGCCAGTTCTTCGCCAATCTGGCCATTAGCACCTAATATTGTTTGCATAATTATGGGTATTTATTTCTGACTTATATTCCTATGCAAAATTCGGGCATAATCTGAATGAAATTGTATCCCGATCACCTGAATTTGTAACATAATCTCTGTTCTTGCCCTACACATATTTCAATCACAGGTGTTGATCATTCTAACGTAATTACAAATCCCAATTCCATTCCTAACCTTATTTATTCTAAGAAAAAATACCGGAAATTCCAGTACTAATCCGCATTCTTGAACGTTGTGAAGGAGGTGTATTTATGCTAAACTTGTATATTTGCCCAACAATCAAATTCATTCGAGACAAAGAGAATATTAATGATGCCAAATGATGCTTCCCATAAGCTTATCCCAATGACCGATTTTGTCATTGAATATTATTCAAACGAAGGATACGCCGATCTTCAGACATTAAATCTGATGAAAAATTATGCTAACTTTCTGAGGCATCCCTTAACGCTTGCCCTGTTTGTTCCTGTAGATCCAAATGGGAATGTCTTGAAGGAACCTAAAAACTATTCTTCCTGGAAATCGCTTAAGCACAATGAAGTTCTTTCCGATGATACTCCTGCTGTAAGCGGATTTGAAGAATACAATGTGTATAAGAAAGCCGAACAAAACTGCTTTTTTGAAGGCTTTAAAGTGGCCTACAATGGGTATTCGGTCGTACGCATTACATCATCCTATGATGAATCGATAGAATTATCTTGCAATAAAAATGACTCAAAATTTCAAACGTTTACGGATATTGAATCCCTTACTGTTTTTGATGAGATCTATCTGAGCCCTACGGCATTAAAAATGATTGGAATCAAAAGGAAATAATAGGGCAGAGATCACTGTTTGACAAATATCAGGAAACGGTTACTCCAAAAAGATGTCCTATCAGTGCCGTTATCCCCATCGCAGCAGTTCCCCAGAAACAAATCCTTGCCACAGCAATTCCGATTTTTGAACCTCCTGTTTTTGCAGAAACAGCTCCCAAAATCATCAGAAAAATAATGGAAAAGCCATATTGAAAATAAACCATCTGATCAATAGGAGCTAAAAGAGATACAAGAAAGGGAAGCATGGCACCTACAGCAAATGATGCCAACGAAGCAATGGCAGCCTGCAATGGCCTGGCCTGGCTGATCTCATTAATTCCTAATTCATCCCGCGCATGGGCTTCCAGGGCATTGTGCTCACTTAATTCAACGGCAACTTGCATTGCTGTTTCCTTACTCACACCTCTTTCTTCGTATATTTTGGCAAGTTCTTTAAGTTCCATTTCCGGCATTTCTTCCAACTCCCTTTTCTCACGCAGAAGATCAGCTTTCTCGGTATCCTCCTGTGAACTCACCGATACGTATTCACCTGCAGCCATGGACAAGGCACCGGCGATCATCCCGGCTAATGCAGCCAGAATGATCGTGTTACGCTGTGATTCTGCAGCGGCAACTCCTATAACAATGCTTGTTGTAGATAATAAACCGTCATTGGCTCCCAAAACGGCTGCCCGCAGCCAACCAACCCTGTTTACATAATGTTTTTCTTGTTGATGATGCATACACGAATGAATAAATGGTTATTCTCATCTTAAATATAAGGAAATAATACCGTATTCTACTTTTGTAAAAGTAAAAAGACAATGCTAAACGCCATTTCAACAATTTATCATTTCGAAAAAAATATTTATAATCTCTAATCAACAGTACATGCACCTCCTGGGGTCAAACATTTGTTTAGAAATTTATTGTTTTACAGGAGCGAGCTGTAACAATAATACAACATTAAAATAACGCAACGCTACAACCAGGATCTATAAATAAATATTCATTCCGGAAAAAAAGCCCCCTAATATCCGTTAAAATGCATTCAGAAAGGGTGTTTTTACAAAAACGATATCCATACTAAACACCCGATATATTAATCGAATATTAAATTATAAGAATATTTAATTATTTTTTTCAAAAAAAATTTGTCATATTATAATTTTTCATATCTTAGTGATGTATTAATCATAAAAAATTATATCATGAAAAATTTAAAAAAATTAGACAGAGAGCAATTGAAAACTATTTCAGGAGATGGATTCCTTGATCCAATCTTAGGATTAGTAGGTGGTGTATTAGGAGGTGTTGGAACTATCGTTGGCGGTACTATCGGTGCTGTTGGTGGTGCAGTTGGAGGAACTGTTGTTCAAGTGATCAAAAATCTTGAAAACGGACTTTGCCAGGTGCAGTGCGGAATCAACAACGTAGTACACATTACTGTTGTTAGCTGTGGAGCAAACACTTGCAACTAATAAAAAATTAAAGACTAATAACCGCTCCGAAAAGGGCGGTTTTTTTATGCTCAGAAATAAGCAATACAAATCTTGGTCACATTAATCAGCGGGTATAGAACCGGAGATTTACGGACAAACTTTTATTTTAAAAATGGATAGGTAAAAAACAGAATATGAATGATATTCAATAAAAAATGACTCAATATATTCACCAGTATATTGTTTGATCTCTGGTAAATTAAACCATACATAATCCCGGCTATTGCAGCATACAGAACATACAATATTCCACCCGCCCAATGCAACGCTCCAAAGCTTAATCCGGCAATAACAACAGCAATTATCTGACTGTTTTTAATATTCAGCAAAGACAAATGCCTTTGAAAGAAACCTCTGAACAAAACCTCTTCGGCCATGACGACAAACAACACATTATTCAAAGCCCATACAAAGAAATACTGATGAAATTTAATATCAATTCTTACAAAACTAAATAATAGGGTGAGTCCCATCAGCAAAAGAATGGTCATCAAAATCAGGGACCAGCTTTTCTTCAAAGCGGACCTGAAACCAGCTCCAGGCGGTACTACAAATAACAACAGGGTAAGTCCTGCCAACGTTTTATCTATATTAAAGTACATTGTGAAAGGAACACCGTCTTTTGAAACCTGTATTTTGTCGAAAATGAGCACATTATTAAACCCCGGCAACAGATGCTGAAAAATAATAATCGAAACAGCCAGAATTACCAGTGCCAAAGTATGATATAAAAACCTGCTATACTTCAGGTTCTTTTCCAGCACAGTATACAGATAGACCAAAGCTGCAAACAACGTTATAATTAAAAATCCTGTAACAGATATAAGCTGAGTGAAGAGGCTCATCATCAAAACAGAAAATAATACTCCTGTTTTAATGAATTCTTTTCTTTCCATATGGTTGATGATACTTTAATTAAACTAATAACTGCTTGGTTTCTGAAAGTAAAAATAATAATAAAAAAGTCAATTAAGAATTTTCTGTTGGAACTGAATAAAAAAGCTCCTGCAAAATGCAGGAGCGATAACTATTGAGAGCTTTTTTTTGATTTATTTATTTTTTAACCAGTTTCAAACTTCCGGTTTTACCTGTACTGGATCTCCATTGAACAATATAAGTACCGCTCAAATGATTTTGAATATCAATAGGAAGCTTTTGTAAACCGGCTTCTAAATCCTTAGAATAAGCATTTATTGTTTTACCATTAATATCTGCTATGTTTATTGAAACTGTTTCCTTACCTGCAGCCGTATAATACAATTCGCTAAGTCCCATGCTTGGATTTGGAGCTATTTGCGGTGTATTTTGAGGGTTTGCTGTTTTTGTAACCGGTATACCACCTCCCGGAATGCATAGATTACATTCAAAACGGGTAATTCTCATGAGATATTTATTGGTAGCAATACAGGTAATCGCAACACCGTATCCGAATTGACCGGTATAGTAGGTCACAGGAGGAATTATAGTCTCATCTCCAACATGGGTTCCAAGCTCATAATATCCGCTTTGTAAGGATGGAGTACTAAAAGTTACATTAACATAGGTGACAGGGGCCGGGCTCCCGGGAAGAAGGTAGATCACAGGAAAATTATAATCCTTTGAGGAAACAACATCTGGAAGAAAAGTATTTGTTCTTATATTAGAGCCAATTTTTATATCCAGGGTAACATTTGTATGGGCGTGCCCTGGTACGGTTTCACCTATAAAATTGTCATCCCTGGTAAAAGTAATGTTATAGGTATCTCTTACAGGAGCAATTATCTGCGCAATTATCTGACTTTGAAAGAAAGACATAAAGGATAAAAATAGAATTAGTTTTTTCATGCAATTAAATTTAGGTTAGTAAAATATTTTTAATAAAATTGAGATTAAAATAGGGTACAGCCAACAAACAACTAGCAACTGAGCAAACTGGTCTAGTATCTGTCTTGTTTTCCCTAGTAATCGTCTATAACATACTATTAAAAGAAACTCCGATAATGCTCATATTAAAAATGATATGACCCATTATCATATCATTCTTCAGTCCGAGCTTTTCAACAAAGTATTTTGAGCTTTCCTGCAAAGTTAAACTATGATTTCCCCCATAACTTTGTCCATGCAAATAATGATACAAGCATGAAAAAGAAAGACCCAACTGTTTTAGGACCAAGATTAATATTAAATGATTATAAGGGAGCTGATGTAGAAGGAGAAGCTTTTGTAACCGACCATATCTTCAGCTATATCCTGCAGGGAAAACATGAGGTATGGCTTGGCAACAAAAAATATTCATTTCAACAGGGAGATTTCAGATTCTTCAGAAGGAATCAGCTGGCTAAATACGTTAAAAATACCGGTACTGAGGGCTTTAAATCAATTGCTATCCATATTGACCAAACCACTTTAAAGGAAATGAGTCATCAATATGGGTGGATAGCAGATGAAATGAATTTGTCCGGAGAAGTGCTTTTGATCAGTCCCGACAATCTTCTCAAAGGATTTACAGAATCTCTGATTCCCTATCTGCAGGAGCCTGAAATTGATCATCATATTCTAATGTTAAAAACCCGGGAGCTGATCATGTTACTGATCAAAAACAATCCACAGTTTAAGAATATCCTTTTTGATTTCAGAGAGCCGGGTAAAATTAATCTCGAGGCATTTATGAACAGCCATTACAGATATAATATCAGTATTGAACGTTTTGCTTTTCTTACAGGGAGAAGTCTGGCCGGATTCAAAAGAGATTTCGAGAAGCTTTTTCTGACGAGCCCCCGCAGGTGGCTCGTCAGAAAAAGACTGGAAGATGCTCAATATCAGATAGAGGAGAAAGGAAACAGGCCTTCTGATATATACCTGGATCTGGGATTCGAAGATCTTTCTCATTTTTCATATGCTTATAAAAAAGCGTTTGGGTACGCTCCCAATAAAAAATAATATCAATAAAAACCAATACAATAATAATGGATATACAATTAAAAGGAAAAAGAGCATTAATTACAGGTTCAAGCTCCGGCCTCGGCGAAGCTATTGCAAAAATGCTAGCAAGTGAAGGTGCTATGGTAATTATCCATGGCCGTGATAAAAGCCGTGCCGAGAACGTTGCAAAAGCAATAATCGATAAAGGAGGATCTGCAGAAATTGCTATAGGGGATCTTTCAACTGATGAAGGAGCAGATCAGGTAGCCGCCGAAGCACTCCAGTCTGGAAAGATAGATATCCTGATTAATAATGCAGGTGCAACTTCCCATAAGTCCTGGGGTGAAGCGACAGCCGATGACTGGCTGAATATTTACAATACAAATGTAGTTTCATATGTACGGATGATTCAACGTATTGTGCCACAGATGAAAAATCTGGGTTGGGGAAGGGTAGTCCATATCGGAGGAGGCCTTGGCATACAACCGATTAAAGAGCAGCCTCATTACAATGCAACCCTGGCTGCCCGTCATAATATGTCTGTTTCGCTTGCCAGAACACTAAAAGATACGGGCATCACATCAAATGTGGTTTCGCCGGGTGCCATTATCAATCCAATGGTGGAAGACTGGCTCAAAAATGCAGCCCCGAAATTTAATTGGGGAACAGATATGGAGGAGATCAAGTACAAAGCTGTCCAGGAGCTTATCCCGAATGACACAGGAAGGTTTGGTGAACCCGAAGAGATTGCCGGAGCTGTAGTATACCTTTGTAGTCGTTTTGCCGACTACATCAGTGGGTCTGTTCTTCGGGTAGACGGCGGTACAATACGTTGCCTGTAAATAATAAAATCCGGCAGACCCGAGTGATCTGCCGGATCAGTAGAATTCATTTGATGCATAATACATCGGTTCTTTTAGACATTTACAGAAAATTATTGAAATAAAAAGGAGACCTTCTGGTCTCCTTTTCTTTATATTTAAAAGCTAACTACCAGTAATTTGCATTTCAAAAAGTCAAATAAACCCCGGATAGCCCTTAGATCAAAAATGTTTTTTACGTAAAACATTTTTATAGAAAAAATGAATATTTTTAAATAAATTAGAGCTTTCCACGATACAAGATTTAACCCTTCAATCATGAACCTGAATTTTAAAAACAATACGCTGAAAAAAATACTAATTCCGCTTTTAATAATAGCTTTTTTATTTTTAGTTGGTGCCCTTTATCAAAAGAAGGTGCGGTATAATTTAGTCACCATTTCAGAAAACAAGGTGTACAATTCAGGAGTTATTCCTCCTGACAAATTACCGGAGGTATTAAAGAGTCACAATATAAAAACGGTTATTGACCTACGGGATGGCCTGCAGCAAACGGAACTCAACCCGGAAACAAAGAAACAGGTAAATGCGGAAGAAAATGCCGTAGATAAGCTTTCAGGTATTCATTATTTCAATTTGCCCACCGATCAGATTCCTCAGGACAGCACGGTAAAAAAGTTTTTATCTATTATGGATAACCCTAAAAATTATCCTGTTTTGATCCATTGTCATCATGGTGTTGGGCGTTCCCGTTTATTCAGCTCACTGTACAGAATTGAATATGAAAATTTCACCAACGAAAAGGCGAGAGCAAATGCCCGTTTCCTTTGGGAGTTCGGTAGTAATTTCTCAAAAAATTCGGACAAAGGAACTTATCTGTTGAATTACAAGAAAAGAGCATCAGGCAAAAAACAGGATTCTTTATAAGAGATAAAAAAATATATCCAACAAACTGAACAAAAATAAATATAATGAAGTACTACCATGTAGATGTTTTCTCAAAAAAGAAATTTTCTGGAAACGGATTGACCATTTTTGAGATTAATGAGGAATTTGATAAAAAGAGCATGCATATTCTAACGCAGGAAATGAAGCAATTTGAAAGTATCTTTTATTATAAAATCAATCCGAACACTTTCAGAGCATACATATTTACAGTTGAAGAAGAGTTGGATTTTGCAGGACACCCCATAATCGGCTTGTCTGCAATGCTTCACGATCTTTATTCCCCGGAAAAGGAGAGAAACAGCTGGACTATTGAGCTTAATGAAAAGCCGGTTGTTGTGGAAACAACAAAAAAAACCAACTATTATTCAGCAAGAATGAATCAGGGAATTCCGGAATTTAAAACGGTATTAAGAAAAGAACAAGAAAATGAATTTTTGAGCTATTTAAATCTGAGCATGGAGGACAAATTCGAAGAATTTCCATTTCAGGTAGTTTCTACAGGTTTACCTTACTTAATAGTTCCTGTAAAAGCCAGTGCATTAGGCAAATCAAAAATTATAATTCCTGATTTAGAAGTTAAGCTTAATGAAATTGGTGCCAAATTCATATTTGTTCTGGATGTTGCCGGAAAGCAGGGGAGAACCTGGGATAATCAGGGTTGGGTAGAAGATGTTGCCACAGGAAGCTCAGCTGGTCCTGTAGGTGCCTACTTAGTTGAGAATAAAATTGCAGAAATAAATAGCGAAATCATTATTGAGCAGGGACATTTTTTGGGAAGACCAAGCCAGATTAAAGTTATGGTCACCGGTGAAAATGAACAAATGGATCATGTTTTTGTAGAAGGGGATGTTTGTAAAATCGCACAAGGTGAAGTATTCATCTGAACAACTCAAAAGACATAACTAAAAGCAAATGTGGCCTGGTTCTTAATTAAAACTTCATCAATATTATCATTTAAAATTCTTCTAATTACTCATCTTTTTTTTATTTAAAGTAAAAAATTGATGATTATTTTATTATCACAACCATTTTTTATTTTCTTTGATCAAGCCTCAAATTACCATTAATAGGATATTTTAAAATAATCCTTCTATTTTATTACAATTACATTTGCAATCGTAAAACACAATTTTATGATGAAAAAAGTATTGTTAGCGTCTGTTTTGGCGTCTACTTTGGCGTCCGCGCAAATTAATTTAAAGTCCACAAGATTTGGGGTCACAGCCGGTGGAAACTTTTCAAGTGTAAGAAACGCACATAACCCTTCTGGTCCGAGATTTACGTTTCAGGCGGGTGCATTGGCTATGATACCTATAGAGAGTACGAACCAGTTTTTTATCCAGCCGGAAGTTACATTTTACGGTGCAGGAGAGACAGGTAGGGACAAAAGTATTAAGGGTAGGGAAGGCTATGGATATGATGCCGTTTATGCCAATAATTATTTGAGTGTCCCTATTTATGTAAAAGGATATTTTTCTTCCAGCGAATCAGAGTTTTTTGCATTGGCGGGTCCAAGATTTAATTTTTTATTAAGCCAGAACGTCAGAAATGTACCAATCAGCAGACCTTATTATGATCCTAATGTAACAGATCCGAAATACCCGGAAATTAGTGGAAAAGCCAATAAGTTTAATTTCGGAATTGGAATAGGGGCCGGCTATAGCTACAAAAGACAATTAGAATTTATGGTAAAATATGATTTTGGTATCTCCAATACATATCCTAAACTTAATGAATCGTGGACTAAAGACCCTCTGACAAAGAAAAGGAAATCTGAACAGGTGATCAGTTTAGGAGTCAATTATATATTTAAATAAAATTGAAACATTCTTCCAAAAACCAGGCTTACAATAAGCCTGGTTTTGTATTGTAATATAAATACTTTGTATTTGCTGTTTACGACATCCCGTAGATTATGATAGATTAGATTGATTATCTTTGGTTAGTACATAAACAGAAAAGACTACTAAATATTTGAGATAGAACAAAGTAGGGATATTGATAGGTTTAGAGCGGTAACATCAGATTTTTAGGATTTTTATTTGAAAAATGCACAATATTTCTGAAATTTAATATTTAAAATCTCAAAACGAATATTAAATAAAACAACTATAATAAATAACAATTATGAAAAAAACAATTACTTTTTTTACTATTATTTTCTCAATAGCTAATATTCAAGCTCAAGAAGATATTGATTTATTGACTTACGAAAACACTCAGGACATTAATTTTTTCAACACTATTAAAAATGGTGCTCAGGTTAAAGAATATATAACAACGAATAAAAATAGTGTGAAGGTTGGTGATACATTAATATTAGGATATCCTACATCTCAAGAACTGAATACAAGAACTTATTCAGGAAGTTATGGAGGTAGAGCAAGAGGAGGTATTGCACAATCAAGAAGTACTTCAAAAAAAACTTATGAATTTATACAAATGGGCAGACCAGCTGGATTTGGAAGTATTATGTCTGCTATGGGTGGTGATGCACAGAATATGGCAGACAACAGTTTAAAGAACACTACGGTTATTGTCAGAGAGATAAAAGCATACCATAGAGGTAGTAAAAACAAGCCTTTGTATGTAGTTATGGTTTTAGGAGAAATAAATGGTCGAGCTTTCGGAATAAATAAATATTTAAGTGTAATGGATACAGAATTAGGAATTGAATCTGGTGAAATTCTTTTAAAAAACAGAAAGATGACTAGAGATGAAGCGATAGCAAAATTAAAGGAAGCAAAAGATCTAGTAGAAATTGATATGATGAGCAAAGAAGAGTTTGACAAATTAAAAACAGAACTCGCACCGATTATCAACAATAAATAAAATAATACTTGTATTCATAAGGGAGCGTACTGAAATTTTTAATTAGAGTTTTGTATTATTTAGAAGGCTTTTATATAAACCATACACAACTTTGTATAGTTAAAACAATCAGTCTTTAGTAAGAATTAAAACAAATTTGCTCTGCCAACTTACAGATAAATTTGACAAGGCATTTGACAACACTTCGTTATAGGGAATTATATGAAAGACATAATATATAAATTAAACAAAGAAATAGAAATTGAAAAAATAATAGCCTTATTATTTGATTCTGATTATTTGCCACTTGAAGATATGAATGATAAAATTCGTTTACAAAAAATGTTCACTAATGCAAATCTGATAGTTTCTGCTTGGGATAATACAAAACTTGTTGGAATTGCTCGTTCTTTGTGCGACTTTAGTTATTGTTGCTATCTTTCAGATCTTTGCGTTGACTTACAATATCGAAATCTGAATATTGGAAAAAAATTAATTGAACTTACAAAAGAAAGTGCAGGCAATGAATGCAAACTAATTTTGCATTCAAATGCAAATGCATTTAAATTTTATGAAAAAATTGGAATGAAAAATATTTCTGAAGCATTTATAATTCAAAGAAATTATTAAGTATGCTTATGATAAAATGATGCATGAAATTATACTAGCATATACAATTTAACATAATATAAATTATAGGACTTTTTAAATTCATTCCGAATAGGGGTAATTATCCTTCATACGCTCATCTTTCTGTCACCTTTTCAAATATCCGATTCTCAGCCATTACAAATCTTGCCATATGGCAATGCAGATTCTTTATAAACCCTATACCTTTATCCTAACCAAAAAATAAAATCATTATGAAACCTAAAATGATCTGGTCAAATCTGGCCGTAGCCAATCTTGAACGTACCCACAAATTTTATACAGACTTAGGATTTAAACCTAATGGTCCGCACACCTCTGATCAGCTGGTAAGCTTTTTCTTTGGTGACAATGATTTTGTGATCCATTTTTTCCTGAAAAATATCCTGGAGTCCAATCTTAAGCCGTTAGAATTCTGCGACACCCAGAAAGTCCATGAGATTGTTTTTACGCTATCTGCAGAAAGCAAAGATCAGGCAGATGACTGGGCTAAAGAAGTTGAAAAAGCCGGTGGCACCATTGTCTCGGCGCCTCAAAGTTTCGGAGATAATTATTATGGATTTGTTTTTTCGGATCCTGACGGCCATACCTTTAATGTATTCCACATGTAGTATTCCTGGATTTAATTCTTATATTTGCCGTAATACAATCCAATATGAACCATTCAAGCTGTTTGCCTCCTCCAAGATTTTAATATTTCTAAAGTGTAACTGAAGTATTAACGCTGATAAAATTTTATTGGCTGTTTTCTAATGCTTCAGATTCAATGACCTATTAATTAAAATCTTTGTCTTTACAGACAGGCAAATTGTCTCATGAAAAAATCATATGTATTATTACATTTGGCCGTTATACTGGCCGGATTTACAGGAATATTCGGAAAACTCATCTCGCTTAGTGAAGGTCTTCTGGTCTGGTACCGGCTGTTATTCTCTACTCTCATTTTATTCGTGATTCTCAAATCGCTGAGAATCCCTTATATGATTTCAACCCGGGGAAAATTCCATATAGCCAAAATTGGAATACTGATTACCTTGCACTGGTTATTTTTTTACGCAAGTATCAAATACGCTAATATCTCCATAGGTGTAGTGTGTTATTGTCTGACCAGTTTTTTTACTGCCGTATTCAAACCTCTTATCGATAAGGAACCGTTTAAGATTTCCGAGCTGTTGTTAAGTTTATTAACGGTTTTGGGGATCAGTCTGATTTTTCATTTTGATACATCATATCAATTAGGAATCGGTTTAGGTGTTATTTCATCCGCTATTGGCGCTTTATATACCATTTTCAACAAGCGCTTGGTTCAACATTATGACACCAAAGTCATTAATTACTACCAGATGCTTAGTGGAACTGTTTGCCTGGGAGCTGTCCTACCGGTTTATCTTTATTTTTTCCCGATGGAAAGTATGATTCCCGGGATGAATGATATCGGTTATCTGATGATCCTGGCTCTCTTTTGTACAGTGGGTCTCTATGTTATATTTGCAGAGGTTTTAAAAAAGATCCCTGCATTTACAGTGAACTTAACCTTCAATCTGGAGCCTGTTTACGCAATTATCATGGCCTTTGTATTCTTTAATGAAAGCAAACAGGTAAATCATTCATTCTATATTGGACTTTCTCTGATCATTACTTCTGTTGTATTACAGACTATCATTTCGATCAGGAAAAAATAATATATACAAACCCTCTTCCTTTATAGTAAGAGGGTTTTTAAATAAATTTAAATCACAAAATAGTGACAAATTAATTATCGTACATGCTTTTCAATCTTGCTCTGTTTATCCGTACTATATCCTTATTCTTAATCTTATGCTTCTTTTGCAGTGGACCTTGCGGGATATGTATTGCTTCTCCCGTGATCAATTGGTTCAGTTTATTTGTCGAAAGCTGTAAGCATTTTTTTATAACAGATGAAAATTTAAGATTAAAATCAAAAGGATATTTAATTTCAAAGGCTATGATATCATGGTCACCATTCAGAATATCTTCTGCTGAAACCTTTTCATACTCCAGCTCATACCGGACACTCTCAAAATCCAGTTCAACATTATTTTTCCGTGCTGTTTCCCTGGAAAACGCGTAATCCCAGGCTGTCTTTGTACAATTCTCCGAAAACTTATTGAAAAGATTTTTATCTATGTTTTCTGGTTTTATACGGGAAAAAATCGTCATGTTATAGGAGCTCCCACATTTTAAACAGTTGTAAATTAACCATATATCGATATTCTTTTTTTGAGCGTTCATCCTGAATTTCTCACTGCAATAAAATCTGTCGCTGCTGCAATGACTGCATTTTCTTTTTAAAAAGGGAGTATTCATTATTTTTACCTCCCAAATATATTGTATCATTTAAAGTATGCTTATTATTCTTCATTAATTTTGGGATATCATTTAATAATATTATAGTCTTGATCCATAAGATGATCAGGACACTGTAGAAATAATTCATGCAATTGCCTTTGTGAGCAACCCAATAAATAATATGATTAAATGAAAAACCTGTTCGGGTATAGAATTACCCAAATAAAGAAGTAATCAGCCTGTGGTTTATAAGGCCGATTTTAAGCTACTATAAGTTTAAGAATGGTTCTCAATGATCGTTGATTTGTGATATAAATATAATCAATCTCTTGTAAACAGCGATTATTTGATCGTTTTTTTATTCGTTACAATTGCTTTTTGAGAATAATATGATTTTTCCTAACCTTTACAACTACCCTGTCTCCGGGCTCAAAGCCGCAATCCAATGCTTTACAAAAGATTTATATAAAACAATTTCAATTTTTTTTGGAAAATATTTGCGTAGCTAAATAACTTCATATATATTTGTAGTCAAATAGCTACACAATGAATTTAAGAAGAGATGTATTCCAGGCAATAGCAGATCCTACCCGAAGATCTATTTTGATGTTGGTGGCTGCCCAATCAATGACAGCAGGAGCCATTGCTTCTAATTTTGATACTGCCCGCCCTACTGTTTCGAAGCATTTACAGATCCTTACGGAATGTGAACTTTTAACTCAGGAACAAAACGGCCGCGAAATGATATACCACCTAAATCCCAATAAAATGAAAGAAATAGCCGATTTTATAGAACCCTTCCGCAAAATGTGGGATGAGAAATTCAACAAGCTGGAAAGCGTGATGAAAGCATATCAAAACATAAGTAGTAAGTAATGGGCAATGAATAATTATACCCAACAACTCTTACTCTCCCCCTCTCAAACACCAAAACACTCAAACCAAAAACATGGAACTAAAAACAAAAATTCACGCCGAAGACGGCAAGCAGGAAATCTTCATCACCAGGGAATTTGATCTTCCTGTCCATCTTCTCTTTAAAGCCTACACAGAACCCGAATTGGTACAACAATGGATGGGAACTAAAGTGGTAAAAATGGAAAATAAGCAACATGGCGGCTACCGTTTTGAAACCTCAAATCCACAGGGCGACGTAGTTTTCAGTGCCAACGGAACGATCCATGAGATCATTCCCGATCAGAAAATAATCCGGACCTTTCAAATGGAAAATACACCCTTCCCCGCTCAGATAGAGTTTTTAGAGTTTGAAAAATTAACTGACACCACCAGCAAAATTACCATCCAAACCATCTATAAATCCGTAGACTTCAGGGACCAGCACCTGAAATTACCATTTGCCCAGGGAATCAATATAGCCCATAATCGACTTCAGGAAGTGGTTAAGGGAATTGAGAAATTAGAGATTAGAAGTTAGAGGTTAGAGGTTAAAGCAATAATAATCATTTCATTTTTTAACCCCGAAATTCGAATCCTGCAAACCTCACCCTCCCACCCTCAAACCCTAAAACTCTCCCACTTCAAACCCTATAACACAAAACACCATGAATCCAAAAACAGACTTTTTCTTTAACGAACCCGGCCAATGGCAAAAAGAATTTAAAAAATTAAGAACCATTGCTTTAAGTACCGAACTTGTAGAAGATTTAAAATGGGGATGTCCCTGTTATACCTATGAAGGAAAAAATATTTTTTTGATCCACGGGTTCAAAGACTATTGCGCCCTACTCTTTTTTAAAGGTGCTTTAATGAAGGATCCTGATAACATCCTGATCCAACAGACAGAAAATGTACAGGCCGCAAGACAAATCCGCTTTACAGATCTGGAACAGATTAATGACCTTGAAAAAACTCTCCGGGAATACATGTTTGAGGCTGTTGAAATTGAAGAATCGGGAATTAAAGTTGAAATGAAAAAGACTAAAGAATTCGAAATGGTGGAAGAATTTCAACAGAAGCTGGATAAAGATCCTGTTTTAAAACAAGCCTTTGAAGCCTTAACACCGGGAAGACAAAGGGCCTACCTACTCCATTTTTCCTCTGCTAAACAAAGTAAAACCCGTGAATCAAGAATTGAAAAATGTATTCCTCAAATTCTTGACGGTAAAGGAATTAACGACTAATCACAAAAAAATTATACTATGGAAACACAATCAAACAAATCCGAAAAAAGAAATAAGATCATCTATTGGATATTTACCCTTTGGCTGGCATTGGGAATGGTATCAACCGCTGCGGTTCAGCTTTTAAAAAATAAAGATGAAGTGGAAAACTTTACCAGCCTTGGATATCCGGCTTACCTCATGACCATTATCGGAGTATGGAAAATCCTGGGTGTAATCGCCGTACTTATTCCTAAGTATCCTTTATTAAAAGAATGGGCTTATGCAGGATTTTTCTTCGTGATGTCAGGAGCTATTATTTCCCATCTTGCTTCAGATCACAATTCAAGTAAAATTTTTGCTTCACTATTGCTTTTGGTACTTACTCTGATTTCATATTACTTCAGACCTGCTGACCGAAAAGTTGGATTTGGTAATAATAATGTATTGTAAGTTTTTTAATCTGATTGAAAATATCTGCATGATCAGTTAGATAAAAATTTAAAAAATATACCTAAAACACATATAATCAGGAACTTCAGGAATACGTGTTATACGAAATCACATCCCATTAAAGAATAACAAAAAAACATCAAATTAATATGAATAAGAAAAAATTAACTTCACAACAGAGTCAGGAGCTTTTAAAAATTCTGAAGACCCGTTTTGAAAAAAATACCGGCCGCCACAAAGGTCTTGACTGGAGTAAGATCCAGACCAGGCTTGAAGCACAACCTGAAAAATTATGGTCACTTTCTGAAATGGAAGATACTGAAGGAGAGCCCGATGTCATCGGTTACGATAAAAAATCCGATGAATACATTTTTGTCGACTGCTCTCCGGAAAGTCCAAAACGAAGAAGCCTATGTTACGACTACCAGGCCTGGGAATCCCGTAAAGCCAATAAGCCGGAAAGTAATGCCATCGACAAAGCGTCAGAAATGGGAATTGAATTACTAACTGAAGAACAATACCGCCAACTTCAGGAATTAGGAAAGTTTGATCTGAAAACATCCAGCTGGGTAAAGACACCCCCTGAAATTCGTGAATTAGGAGG
Source organism: Chryseobacterium sp. LAM-KRS1 (assembly GCF_013184525.1). Lineage (GTDB taxonomy): Bacteria > Bacteroidota > Bacteroidia > Flavobacteriales > Weeksellaceae > Chryseobacterium > Chryseobacterium proteolyticum. The sequence continues at coordinate 25,371 of NZ_JAAOIZ010000005.1, read as the reverse complement.
TGCCATCTTCTGCGACCGCCGGTACAATACGGTTTTCATGTATCACAACGGTGCAGATTCATACTACGCTGCAAGAGGATTTCGTGGGAGTTTGAGAGTTTGAGAGTACTTGTGTTTGAGAGTTAGAGGGTGTGAGAGTTTGAGAGTCTGAGAGTCTGAGAGCTGCAATAAGGTTCAAGATGTAAAGTTAAGTTAAGAGTTGAAAGTTGAGAGTTGATAGTTATTATAAAATAAATACTCTCAACCTTAACTGTATCTAGAACTATCTACCAAATCAAACAACCTGATACCAAACCCATTATTCTACAACCCTCATACCCTCAAACTCTCAGACTCTCAAACCCTCAAACACAAATACAACTCCCTCTTAGTCTTCAACTTTTAATTCCCTTATCCACGGTGTTTCCACGCTCCAAAAGATAATATCCACACCCAGATAGTTCCCGGCATATTCTACAAACTCTTCTTTTGTGAAAGGTTTCTTTGTTTTTGGATTTTTATACGTGAGTGTTGGCTCCTGAACTGCCATTGCAACTAAAGAAAGTTGTCCTTTATACTGATTAAAGAAGGGATAGGAATTTTTCATCTGGGCATTTTTGTTGGGAACAATATCAGGACCGCCTAAACCCACATTATTTTCTTTGGCAAACTTAAATAGCCTGGACATATATTGATGATCATTTTCCCATTCACAAGGAAAGAAATTGACATACTGCAAAACGTTGGACTTTTTGAATACCTCTTTTGCAAACTTTAGATTATCGATCTCTGCCTGAAAATACCGGTCACAGCTGAAACCGGTTTTATCTTTTTTCATCTCAATGTCTATAGACGTTTCCGGTAAATTAATGCCCTGAATTCTTCCGTCAAATTTTTCAGCTAAAGCGCCAATGAGCTTTTGAAATCTTTTTTGAACTTCGGGATTCCATTGTTGGGTGACCCAACCATTCCCAACAGGCTTATTTTCACCAGGGTTATCATATTGCGGAACCAATCCTCCTTTATATTCCTTATCCTTTAATATATAATCCGGAACGTATCGGGCTTCGGGTTCAAAAAAGCGGTCCTGAAGCTGAATAAACAACTTTCTATTGAGTTGGCTTAGGAAATTGAGATCATTTTCAATCCGGGAAAAATCATAAACATCTTTTTCTTTTTCCAAAGATTTCCAATTATAAACAATTTGAACTCCTCCGATCTCTTTGCTTCTTATCTTTTTTTCCAGATCATGAAGATCACCTGAAGAAGTATAAATATAATTTTGAGGTTTTTGAGATTTGAAAGAACTTGCTCCAAAGAAAATGAAAGCAAGACAAAATATTTTAAAACTTTTTATCATATCCGATTTTTATTATCCTTTTATAAGCACTTTTTATGCCTAAATGAGCTTTTGATATACGGGAAAATATCCGGGAAAGTTTTTTTTAAGCGATTCTCAGCAATTAGGAAAAATTTGATATACACAAGTATTTCGGGGACTTTTTTTTTAATAAATTTTATTTCCATTAAATATATCTTTGATTTAAATAGTTTGGTTAATTTAGCAAAATCGAAATTTGATTTAATATAATTCTAAGGATATGAAAAAATTAATTATGTTGGGTTCATTATCATTCTTTTTAATGAATTGCAATAAAAAACCGGAACCTGTAACTCCAAAAGTGGAAACCGATTCTGTTGCAGTTGAAGAGCCGGTGGTTGATACATTAGGAACAAAGTCATTTTGCTATTTAGGAGTAATTGGTAAAGACAGTGTTTTTGCATCTATTGATGATAATCTGGGAACCATCTCAGGTAAATTAGCTTATAAAAACAGCGAAAAGGACAGTTCTAAAGGAGATATAACAGGCTTTAAATCAGGAGATACATTAAAACTCACTTATGAATTCCAGTCGGAAGGTACTAAAAGTAAACGCGATATTTTCTTTATTCAGAAAGACAATACATTAATTGAAGGAATTGGAGACCATAAAGAAGAAGGCGGGCAAAGTAAGTATGCCGACGAAAAGAAAGTTGCTTACAAAGATGGGCCGAAAATGAATGTTGCTGATTGTGCGCTTGTATCCAAAGCATTAAAATAAGACACAGCTTCTTGCATCACATTAGCGCCTTTCCAAGAATACAAACCAAAATCATGTTCTATGCAGACACTTCAATTCAGGCCTTTTTCACAGTCCGAATTTATTGAAGATTTAAGGAGAATATTTCCTCAATATAAAATTCAGACAAGTTTTGGAACATTACAGGTTCGTACAAGCGGTTTTACTCTTACCGGAAATGTAAAAATAACGACCAATCCGGGAATAGGTACTGTTACTACACAAACCAACAGTGATATCCCTCTATTTTATTTTATCTTCTCTTTTCCGATCGCTATTTATATCAGAATGAAAAAAGATAAGATAAAACATCTTGAAGATGAAGTGGTTGCGGGTATAAAGCAAATACTTAGGCAAGATCCCCACGGTTAATCAGCCGTGATACAAACTAAAAAAACAGCCATATGGCTGTTTTTTAGTTATGACTCTCTGTTAATAATTTCAATAAAATCATTGATGCCTTCGTCAGGAGTATTCCAAGAAGTAATCAACCGGATTGCAGAATACTGGTCATCGATCTTTTTCCAGATGTAAAACTCAAATTTTTGGGATAAAATATCGATAAGCTCATTACTCAAAATGGGAAATATCTGATTGGTATAAGTCACGGATAAAAAAGCAGTTCCTTTTTCCTGTAGAGCATTTTTTATTTTCATCGCCTGCCGGTTCGCATGTCTGGCCAGATCAAAGTACAGATCATCTTTCATCAGTTCCAGAAATTGGATTCCAAGTAACCTTCCTTTTGCCAGCAAAGCCCCTTTCTGTTTGATATTGAACCCAAAATTTTCCTGAAGAACAGGATTATTGATCACAATTGCCTCCCCTATCAGAGCTCCGTTTTTAGTTCCTCCCAAATAAAAAACATCAGTCAGCTGGGTTACTTTTTCAAGACTCAGGTCACTTACTTCTGCCGTTAAACCATGTCCAAGCCTTGCTCCATCCATAAAAAGATACAAGCTTCTTTCTTTGCAAAATGCGGAAAGATCCTCCAGCTCTCGGGTGGTGTAAATAGTTCCTAATTCTGTTGAGTTGGAAATATAAACCAATTTAGGCATCACCTGATGCGGAACATTGGTATGGCTTTCCAAAACCGTTATGATATCTTCCGGTGTTAATTTCCCGTCTGCTTTTTCAATGCCTAGAATCTTATGGCCTGTAGCTTCAATAGCTCCGGTCTCATTATTTAAAACATGACCTGTAGAAGCAGAAATTACAGCCTGATAGGGTTTTAAAATAGATGAAATAACGATCAGGTTAGCTTGTGTTCCGCCTGAAACGAAATAAATTTCTGAATCTTTTTTTCCTATTTTTTCTCTGATCAGTTGTTTAGCTTCTAAGGAAAAACGGTCTTCCCCATAACCGGCTTCCTGCTCGAGATTAGATCGTAAAAGTGCTTGTAGAATATTGGGATGACATCCCTCTGAATAATCGTTTTTGAATGAAAATTTCATAGATCAAAATTAAAAAAATTGAAGACAACAAGCGCAACATTTCCACAATATTTTGTTAGATTTGTAGGTAAAATCGTCTAACATTTTGAAAACAACATTAACAGAAGAAAATTATCTGAAGGCTTTGTTTCATTTGGTTGATAATGAAGGGAAAGTAACGATTAACGAACTGAGTAAATTTTTAAATGTAAAAATGCCCAGCGTTAATAACATGATGAAAAAATTTGCAGAAAAAAGCTGGGTTGTTTATGAAACCTACAAACCTCTCCGAGTTACCGAAAAAGGAAGACGGGAAGCAGCATTGGTAGTGCGTAAACATAGGTTGACGGAGATGTTTCTGGTGAAAAAAATGAACTTTGGCTGGGAAAATGTGCATGAAATTGCAGAACAATTGGAACACGTACACTCCCAGATCTTTTTTGATAAAATGGATGAAATTCTGGATCATCCGAAATTCGATCCCCATGGAGAGCCTATTCCCGATAAAGATGGAAATATTATTGCTCAGGATCTGCAGAAGCTGAGCAATTGCGAAGTCGGTGAAACCGTAGTTTTTGCATCCGTTACACTCTCAGATGATGCTTTCTTAAGCTATCTCACGGAGAGAAAGTTATTACTGAATACAAAGATAAAGATCATTAAAATTGAGAGTTTCGATAAATCCGTAACAATTGAAATCGAAGGAAAAAAAGAAATTCTAAGTAAAAAAGCGACGGAGAAAATACTGGTAAAAAAGTAAATCCTAAGTATAACACAAATAAGGTGGCCTGGAAAAAATCCGGCCACTTTTTTTATATCCTTAAAAAGGAACAATAAGTTTTAAAGATACATTTCTTCCCATATTATAAATATTGCCTAAATACTTCAAACGGCTAAGATGCGACTGATAGGCACGGTCAAAAACATTATTCACCTGAAACTGGAGGACTGCGGAATGATTTTCCGAATAGTTGATAGCCATGGACGTTCCTATACTACATAAGGTATAGTCAGATGTTGCAGTTTCAGTACCATTGAGGTTAAGGTATCTGTTCTGCGCAGCTGAATATTCTATTTCTGCCATTGGAGTAATCGAAGAAATAATTGTGGAACCTGTAGATATTTTCTGGGATATATTGCCTGATAATCTCAGCGGAGAGATCAATGGAAGATATTCGCCGTTGATTCCCTGGTTTTTAAACATCTTTTCCCGGTTGAATCCATAAATAACCGAAAAACTGGTTTCAAAATTAAATCCCTTCCACTTCTCTGGATGAAGAGAAAGCCATGCTTCCATACCATAAAGTTGGGCAGAAGCCTGCTGATATTGGTAGGTTTTGTTTCCCTGGGAATCGACAAGAGGATTTCCCTGACTGTCTATAAGCAATGAAAGATATATATAATTCTGAATATTATTGTTAAAAAAACTCACGTCTGCAGAAAAATCTTTAAAGCGTGTACTGACTCCCAAGTCTTCCTGTAATGAAAACTCCGGATCAAAATTCCTGTTTCCTCTGTAAATAATATGAGCTCCCGGATCCAATCCATTGGAGCCTATTTCTGTGATATTAGGAGCTCTGTAGCTTCTTCCGATATTTGCTTTAAGACTTATGTGCTTCGTTAACTGAAACGCTGATCCTATGCTGGCAGATATTCCGCCGAATGTTTTATGATACAAGGGAAATCGAAGTTCGGCACTGGCAGATGACGATGGGACGTGTTCTTCAAATTGGGTGATAGGATTTGTTCCTATATAAAAGTCACTCCATCGAATATTCCGAAGATCATACCGCGCACCACCACTGATGTTGAGTCTTTTGTATTTCCATTTTACATAAGCATAAACTCCTCCCTCCTGCAGATCATAGTCCGGAATAGGAAAATCAGTTGCTGATTTATTTGTATTATTCTGCATCATACCATTCACTCCGGCAGAAATTTCAAAAGACGAAAATTTTGGAAAATTATAGCGTACTCCATAATTTAAAGTGTTGAGTCGTACATACATTCCGGCCTGCGAGGGAAATGTAGGATGATTATATTCACGGCGGATATTTTGTTGTAAGGCCAGCTGGATATCCAGATCACCTTTTCCCAACTGTTCGGTATGTTGAGCATATAGCCTGTAATGCTGAATTCTCTGGTGCAATGGGGAAAGAGCATAAGAGTTAAGATCTTTTTCCGGCACAATAGGTCTTTTTTCCATATCATCATCATCTCCCTCTCCTACCTGATAAGTAAATTTTCCGGTTTTTGGATCTCGACTACCATCCGGTATTCCCTGGAGATTATCATATAATGTAAAATTGATCTTAGAAAAACGGGTGTCTGTTTTATATCCTAATAAAAAAGATAAGTTCTTTTCTTCAAAATTGGTATTGTAGACCCTTCCATCAATAGAATTTCTAAAGTTTTTAGCCATTCGGTAAGAGCCGGTTAAGGCTGCTATAAAAGAGTTCTTTTTGTATCCCACCTGCATTCCGTTCCCGATAAGATTATTATTTCCCTGGTATTCATTTGTTATTTTACCATGTACTACTCCATCATCCAGATTCGGAATATAGGGAAAAAGACTTACAACGCCGGCCAATGCATCGGAACCAAACATCAGGCTTGCAGGGCCTTTTATAACTTCAGCCCTTTCAATCATATAGGGACCGATCTCTATACCATGTTCATCTCCCCATTGCTGACCTTCCTGGCGTACGCCGTCATACAAAGTCAAAACCCGGTTATATCCCAATCCTCTGATAAAAGGTTTGGAAACATTCGGTCCCGTTTCTACCACACTCATTCCCGGTGCAGATTTTACAAGGGCACTTATGATATTGGTAGCTACTGATTTTTCAATCTGTTTAGAAGAAATACTGATCACTGCAACAGGATTTTCCTTGATTAAAGTTTCTTTTGAAACCCCTGTAATAACCACTTCATCAATTGTATTGCTATTACGTAACAATAAAATATCCGGAATAGCCGTAGAAGCTTTCTCTACAAAAATGTCCTGCTGCACTTCCTCATACCCTTTCGCCTTAATAACAAGCTGATAACTACCCGGAACCAGATTTTTCATAATGTAGTTACCAGTTTTGTCGGCTACCGTCTTTTCTTTTGTTCCTTTGAGTATTACTTCGGTATTCGGAAAGTCTCCGTTTTCATAAAGTACCCTTCCTTTTAATTGTGCATTTTGGGCACCTACTATAGAAATAGTAAAAATACCGGATGCTGACAGCATAAATCTGAAATTCATATACATTGTATTAAACCATGATCATCAAAGGCTATGGCTAAACATTAAAAAGCCTCTTCGTGAACAAAGGCAAAAGTATAAAAATTTTAATTAACGCAACAATGTTGCTTTAATTATTTGTCATATTCTTTTCATTACTCTGGAATCCTACCTTAAAGTAATAAAGTTAATTTCACAGACGAAGTGAAAATGATTGTTCAAAACCACTACGAAGATTTCACAACATTATCATGCAGATAAATTTGCGAGCAAGTATTTACCTCATAAAGAATGATGGTGACTGATAATCGTTAAAAAAGGGTTAAACCTTCTTCAGCAAATGGTCAATATTTTTATTTTAATTAGGTTTGCAAATCTTTCTGCTTCAACTTTTATTCTTCTTAAAAGCAGTATCATTAAATTATTATTCTAAAAAATTATGAAAAAAAGAAGTCAGTTTCTGATTATTTCCATTGTGTTTCTAAGCCAGTTCATCCATGCCCAGGTAAGAGATTTTGTAATAGAACCACCTATTAAGCCCAATTTGTATATCTACAAAACTTTTGGAGTATTTGGGGGCAAGGAATATTCTACCAACGCAGTATATCTTATTACTAAAAAAGGAGTCGTTTTATTTGATGTTCCATGGCAGAAAACACAGTACCAAAGCCTGATAGATACAATACAAAAGCGTCATAATCTACCTGTTATTGCTGTATTTGCCACCCATTCCCATGAGGACAGAGCAGGAGATCTCAGTTTTTATAATAACAAAGGCATCAAGACCTATGCTACGGAAAAAACTAACGAAATCTTAAAGAAGAATGGAAAAGCAACCTCTACTGAAATTATAAAAACAGGAAAACCCTATCGCATTGGAGGAGAAGAGTTTATCGTTGATTTTCTTGGAGAGGGACACACTGCAGATAATGTAGTGGTATGGTTCCCCAAATACCATATATTAGATGGAGGATGTCTGGTAAAAAGCAGAATGGCAGCAGATTTAGGATATACCGGAGAAGCTAATGTAAAAGCGTGGCCTCAGACAATGGCAAAATTAAAATCCAGGTATGCCGGAGCAACGATGGTTATTCCGGGACATGATGAATGGAAAGGTGGAGGTCATGTAGAACATACAATAGATCTCCTGAATAAAAAATAGCAAAAGCCCAGGCAAGTTGCCTGGACTTTTTTTATTTAAACATACTTTCTGCTGTGTTAATCATGTTTACAAAGCTTGTTTCATCAAAAAAAATCCCGTAAAACGGGATTTTAATATTTAATATGGATCAATTAATCCAATACGCTCCATCCTCTTTTCGGATTAGCATTATTGGAAACTTCCTGTTCATTAACGATGATATTTTCTTTTCTCTGACCGATATAATCAAGTTCACTTAATTTAGAGAAAATAATTTCAAGACTTCTAAGCATCTGCTGGATATAAAGCAAAGGCTCACCACAATTGTGATGATCATAATTGGTTTCAGCAACAATAGAAAGCTGATTCAATAACGTATGAGGGGCAATTTCACTCCATTCCAAACTGTAATTCAGCATTTCTTCCAGCTCGGCAGGAACCAGAACCTGGGTAGAATTATAAAGACGAAGCGCCAGCTTTGCGAAAGAATCAATTAAAAATACCGGTGGTTGCCAGGGAATCACATTTCTGAACTGAAAATACATATCCCCGAACGTATTGATCATGGCATTACACAAAAACTTAACGTTTTGTGCCAGTGCCGTATTCTGATTTTTATGAGAAGCTTTCTGAATGATCTTGAATGCATACTGCTGTAGATTTCCAATAGATTTAGCAAAACTGCCATAGTAATCAATAAGAACAGGATGGCTCTGAATAGAAGTACATGGCGGAATAAAATTGGAATTAACCTGGGCAATATTACCTTTAAGATCAACCTTTCCCACGATCAGATAGTTTCCTCCGGAATAGCTGCTATTGAGCGAAGTTACAGGAAGAAGTTCAATATGGTAATTCGGCTGGGCATTTGGGTGTCTTGGAGGGATCTCTTCAGGATCGATATCTCCGAAAGGTACTTTATCAAATGGATTTACTGAAATCAGAATGTAATATTCTCCATCAGCCTGTTCTTCATTCATGGACTTCGCCAATGATTTTACGCTTACCCTTCTGTCCGACAGCTCCATTCTGTATCCGGCCAGCGTTACAGCACTGCAACGTTTGATAACCAGCTGTACATCATTCGTCGCGGTATTGTGAACATCAAAAATGGTTTTATCTGTAAATTCATTTGAAATAGGAAGAAGCCCGTAATTATAAGGAGTGATTCCCAATGAATTGGAATCCCTGATGGTATCAATTAAAAAATTATCCTGATCATTCAGGTGTCTCTGGGAAACTTTCATCCCGTCAACCCAATTGATTGCAAAATGTTTAATAGGCTGTATCATATTAAATACTTTTAAATTTTGTGTGGTTATGATTTTCTTGTTATTCCTTCTTCTTCATGCTGAATAACCCTCTTACAAATTACGACCTCGTTTTCAGAAATCCCGTTTGTATTAATATCCTGGTTAAAATCAATATATTTTCTAAAGCTGAAAAATGATTTTTTAGTATAAAAGATCCAGTAATAAGATTCTCTGTCTGCATCCGTAAGGTGAATGATCGATTTAGGATTTTTGTGATTGTAGTCATCCACTACCCTATAAAACCAGTCTCCAAATGTTACTCCGGTTGGCAAAGTCTTAGCCTTAATTCTGAACCTGTTGGAATCTTCTAAGTTTTTACTCAATTCCACATTCAATACCATAAGTCTATCAAAATCCGCGCCTTCAAAATCCGGAAGCCTCTGCTCTGGAGAATAACGCCATGTTTTATAAATATCCACCGGAATACTGATAAACTGAACATAGCAATAGTGAAACACCATCGGAACAAGAAATATGATAACACTCGTTGCAGACATTACCGCATTACCGGTTCCTACACTCATCCATTTGAACAGCAATACAAAAAGATATCCTCCGAAAGCAATACACGTTAATGAAAGTATGGACTCAAATAAAATGCTCATCGGCAATGAGTCAATGTGTTTTTTGAAATATTTATCCAATAGATTGACATGGATAATTCCAAAAATAAGGTAAATGATTTGTGCTATAAGATACCAATACGGGTTAAATAGATTTCCGGCAAACCCAAAAAAGCCGGGCAAAGCCAAACATAAACTGCATAGCAGCACATAAATAATAATGACCTTAATTTTAATTGCAGGTTTATTTCTTCTGATTACACCGAGTATAACCATCATGATTACTGCTATTAAAGGCATTAAAATATATCTTAAAAAGATTCCCTTTACTGAAGAAATTTCCATTGGTTGTTTTTCAAATTTATAATGTATTGGTGCTTGTAAATATAGCTAAATTATTTTACAGAAATGTAGAGTATCCAAGGCGGTTTGCATTTCTTTCATCATCTTCCAGCTTAAATGAATATTCCTGTTTTTCGGTGATAAAATTTTCCACTACATCTACCGTTACAGGGAGAAAATAATCGTATAACGCCTGGAGAACTTTTCTGAATGGATTTCCGGGAATATACATTTTCATTTTTTCGTACGGAATGGGTCCTATATTCACAACCCAGTTACGCTGTCCGTCCATATGCCTGCCACTGGGAATATAAGTAACTCCCAATCGGGAATTTCCTAAAAGCATAGAGTCGTCATTTTCCTCTATATCCTCAATAACATTAGGAGTGAAAGTAACTTCTACCGGTACCTGAAGGAAGGCAGTCAGGCATCTTTCAAACCACCTTTTATCTCCACGGATGTTATGGAAAAAAGGTAAAATATGCATAAAAATATAGGCATTCTTTGTATCCAGATGTCTTACAATAGGCCACAGCTCACTGATCGTTTCAAGCAATGTATCGGTATCGCTTGATACATCAAAGTCAAACTCCTTAGACAGAGCACTGATTTCGGTAAAAAAGATTTCTAATTCAAATGGACGAAAAAATTTGCGCGCGTCTTCCTCAATCCTTTTTTGTTTGCGGATCTCCTTAACAACGCTTTCTACATTCTTTCTTGAGGTGCTTAATGAAGGGGGATGAAACAAACCTTCCGGAAGATAGTCGTATATCCCTTCCCTGTAAGTTTCTATCGTAAATACTTCTTCATCAAATCCCAGATAATTACTTGAAATACTTTTGATATCTTTAAGATAAGCCCTGTCATTGATGCCGATACGGTCAATGAAAATATTGCTTACACTCCTGTGATATTTCAAAAGATTAACGGCTACAGACTCTGCTTTAAAATCTGTCTGCAGCTTATTGTAATGCATATCTACAATATTATTCTCATACATAGTGTTTCCTGTGATTATGGCCTGTAAAGATAATATATCTCATCGCAATGAAAAAAAATATTATTCAATTTTTATATTTCTACGACAATACTATCGATAACAGCAGTAAAAATATAAAAATTTTGTATAATCAAAGCGGGTTCCGGATAAAAAATATAAAATAAAAGAATACGTAGCTACCTGTTAATTGGAACATGGTTTAATCCATGAATATGATTAAATTTTATTAACCTTATTATAATAATAAGAAATTCACTTTTTTACGCCTTATTACCAAAAGCTAAGTTATCTTTGCAGATTGAAAATGTTATTTACAATGAAAAGTATTTATTCTAAAATTTTAATTTTAGCATTCATTTCCTCTTCTCTTTATTCATTTGCGTGGGGATTAACGGGACACAGAATTATTGCAGAAATCGCAGAGAATCATCTTTCCGGAAAGGCAAGAAGAGATATCAGAAAAATTATGGGCAAGGAACGCCTGGCCTATTGGGCTAACTGGCCGGACTTTATTAAATCGGATACAACAGGGGTATGGAAGCAGGCTTCAGCATGGCATTATGTAAATATTGATCCGCAGACTGATTTTAAAACCTTTGAGCAAAATTTAAAAGCACAGGCGGGACCAAGCCTTTATTCTCAGGTAAATACGTTATCTGCACAGGTAAAAGATGAAAAAACCCCTGAGAAAGACAGAAAAATTGCATTGATTTTCCTGATCCATATTATGGGAGATTTAGCACAGCCTTTACACGTAGGAAGAGCGGAAGATCTGGGAGGCAACAAGATTAATGTTACTTATTTCGGAGAAAAAACCAACCTGCACTCTGTCTGGGACGGAAAATTGGTTGATTCCCAAAAATACAGCTACACGGAATATTCAAGATTACTGGATATCAAATCAAAGGATGAAGTGAAGCAAATTCAGTACGGGACATTAGAAGACTGGTTGTACGATTCGCATAAAATTGCCAATAAAATATATGCGCAAACACCGGATGGATCCAAATTATCATTTGACTACCAGTATAAGTTTAACGATACTCTGGAAAGGCAACTTCTTTACGGAGGTTTAAGACTGGCCAAATTGTTGAACGACCTGTTTTAATAGGATTGATTGTGCTGGAATTCAGGGTTGTATGTTTAATTATATTTTTGTTCAACATCTAACCTCTAAAATGTGATTCTAAAAATTTCAACGATTAAAAAGATAGGGCGAAACTTCGGTTTCGCCTTTTTGTTTGCGCAAAATTCAGTTTACGTTTAAAAAAAATTAAAACTGGTGTAACCTTTTGACCTCTTCAAGCGTATAATATATAGTAACTCTAGTTTGAGGATAAAATAAATGAGACAGTTAAAAATTACTAAGCAGGTAACCAACAGGGAAACTGCTTCATTAGACAAGTATTTGCAGGAAATTGGTAAGGTAGAATTGATTACTGCAGACGAAGAAGTAGATTTGGCACAAAAAATACGTGCAGGTGACAGAGCCGCACTGGAGAAATTAATCAAAGCCAACCTTCGTTTCGTAGTTTCTGTATCTAAACAATACCAAAACCAGGGACTTTCTTTACCCGATTTGATCAATGAAGGTAATTTAGGATTAATGAAAGCTGCAAAAAGATATGATGAGACCAGAGGTTTCAAATTTATCTCTTACGCAGTTTGGTGGATTCGTCAATCAATTTTACAGGCTTTGGCAGAACAGTCAAGGATTGTAAGATTGCCACTAAACAAGATTGGCTCAATTAACAAAATCAATAAAGCATACGCTCACCTTGAACAGGAAAATGAAAGACCACCTTCTCCGGAAGAATTGGCTGAAGTTCTTGATATGAGCGAAGAGGATATTAAAGAATCTATGAAAAACTCCGGTAGACACCTGTCTATGGATGCACCTTTAGTAGAAGGTGAAGATTCTAATCTTTACGATGTATTGCGTTCCGGAGAATCTCCAAGCCCGGATAAAGATTTAATGCTTGAATCTCTTCAAATTGAAATTGAAAGAGCATTGAACACTTTAACTCCAAGAGAAGCGGATCTTGTAAGATTATACTTCGGATTAAACGGAAAACATCCAATGACTTTAGAAGAAATTGGTGAGACTTTTGACCTGACGAGAGAAAGAGTTCGTCAGATCAAAGAAAAGGCGATCAAGAGACTAAAACATAATACAAGAAGTAAGATTTTAAAATCTTACCTGGGTAAATAATTTAGCCTAAACAATTAGCAGCGGAGTTTGATTTTCAGACTCCGCTTTTTTTATCTTTGTATTTATGATCGAGATTTTTTTTACTCTCAATCAAAAGCCGGCGAAAGCCACAGGATAAAAGGCTACTTCAACCGCGGAATTTTAAATCAGGACTTTATAATTTTCATAAATTTTAAAAATAAAGGCTTTGATATCAATTCCATTTTATAAATTCAATGTTTGTAACAATACAAAATATATATTCAACTAATCAAATTAAATAATCAGATCTTCAGAAAAAATTCTGTAGTCAGCAAATATCAACTGAAAAAACAACACATGAAAAAAATACTTTACATCATATCCCTGGTTGCCTTACTAATCTCCTGCAAAGAAAATAATTCGGAGAATGCACCTATTGCAGATAATTTAGTGGATCATGCAGAATCTTCTGTTTCAGGATCTTTTAAAAGTGGTCGGGGTGGTGATATGATCGACCAGATTTACTCTGAATTGATTAAGAATGACAACAATCTGAAAGTACTGGATGATAAAATAAGCGATGCCAACAGGGAAGCCATTCAAGTTATTTTTAAGTATAAAGAAATCCTTGACAAATCTGAATCATACTACCATGATGCTCAGTACCATACTGATGCAATAAGCGATTCCATTCTGAAAAACGAACTAACCAAATCTATCAAAGCAAGCTCTGATCAATATTCTCTAAAAGTCAAAAACATAAAGGATCTTATTAGTCAGATCGATGTCAATGAAAAGAAAATGAATGATCTTTACACCGCTTTTAAGATCAGAAAGACACTTCCTGAAATTGAAAAATACCAGCAGGCTCATCCTCTGAAAACAGACCAACTGAACATGTTCATTAATAAGCAAAATACGCTATTAAACGAGCTGAAAAACCTTAAATAATTCAGAATACAATAAAAATCCAAATGATGCAATATACCACTCAATGGCTTACTGATAAAAGCCGGATTAAAGAACTTGTTGACTTTTTTATCACCCATAAAACAAAGTCATACATTTCACATGGAGAAATAATTTCAGGAAGAGCAGAAAGTTCGGAAGAATGGAGTGCTGATCTTGAATCCATTCTGACAGAGCAGTTTAACAGTGATTTTAATGCTGGAAGTCCTTCTGCATCAACGATCAGGATTTTAATTGCAGAAAACGCTGAAAAAGAAATCATTGGGATGTTGGTTTTTAATGTTATTTACAGTGGTTTTAAAAATTATGCAGTGCTAGAAGACATGCTCTTAGATCAGTCTTACCGTGGGCAATCTATCGGAAGTACCCTCCTGGAAAGTGCGATCGAAGAATCCGGGAAGTGGAATATCAGCTTTCTCCTTTTGGAAAGTGGCATTAATAATAAAGGAGCTCATCATTTTTTTGAAAAATATGGTTTTAGAAAAGTTTCCGAAAATTATATTTTAACCCTGTAAGCAGATAATCAAGCTGATATGAATTCAATTTCAATTATCGGAGCCGGAATCGGAGGTCTTACCCTTGGCAATATCCTTAAACAACATCAGCTGGATGTTACATTATATGAATCAGCTCCTGAAATTAAGCCAGTGGGATCAGGAATTATGATGGCCATGAATGCAATGAAAGTATTTGAACAACTGAATCTAAAAGAAAAAGTTGAAAATTCAGGGAATAAAATTCATGGGATCTCTATTACTGACGGTTCATTTCGATCTATTTCAAGAACACATAGTTCAGATCTTGAAAGAAAGTTGAATGTCTCCAATGTAGCCATTCATAGAGCGGAGCTGCAAAAAATCCTTGCTGAAAACATAGGTTTCGAAAACATTCAGCTAAGTCATAATCTACAAAGTATAGAAAAAAATGATAATTATACGTTACACTTTGAAAACAGAACAGCCGTAGAAAGCAACGTTGTTTTTGGAGCGGATGGAATAAAATCCAAAGTTCGGAATCAGATCTTAAAAACAGGAACCATCAGAAATACAGGACAAAAGTGCTGGCGGGGCCTCGTTAACTACGATCTCCCGGAAGAGTACCATCATGAAGCTCTGGAAATGTGGGGAAAAGGTAAACGTTTCGGTTTTGTAAAGATGTCAGCTACAAAAGTATATTGGTATGCCGTAATAAGTGATAAAAGCTTTAAACCGGATATTGATCTCTGCTCTGTTTTCAGTGATTTCAATCCATTGGTAACAAAAATCCTACAAGCAACTTCTCCCGGGGATATCATTTTAAATGATATTACAGACCTCTCTCCCATACCTGAATGGTATTCTGACAATTTATGCCTAATAGGTGATGCCGCGCACGCAACAACTCCTAATATGGGCCAGGGTGCATGCCAGGCTATAGAAGATGCTTATATCATCGGAAAATTGCTCGTAGAGAATAAAGATTTTAACCGGGTCTTCGAAAATTTTCAAAAAATAAGGAGAAAAAAAGTAGACTATGTTGTCAATACCAGCCGGATGATTGGAAAAATATCTCTGTGGAAATATGGCACAGGATTCAGGAACTTTTTAATGAGGCAAATCCCTGAAAGTACCAATAAAAAACTGATTGAAAAACTGGTATATCTGGAGCTATAACCATTATAGAGTCAGCAATCCTCTTCCGCTAGGTCAGTAAACAGAATAAAAGAATTGTATAGTTTTAATTAAATTACGCTTTAAATAAAACTATACAATCAATTATCTTAAAGACAGTTAAGGTATTTATTTAATTTCTGACTTTATACTCCCACATGAAAGCATTTTACTTCCGTAGTAAGGATTTACAACCTGCTTTTCATTACTTAGCCAGCTTCCGTCAGCCATAGGACAATACATTACAAAAACAGGTTTTCCGGATAGATTGAACTGCTTTGTCAGCGCGATCATATCTTTTGAAAGATTCAGAAAGGCCTCTCTTTGGGTATCTATACTTTTGGTTCCGGAAATAGTACCGGCATTCTTTTTCAGAGCAGACAAATGAGTCGATGAAATAACTTTAGGATCTATTGCAGCAGCTGTCTTAACGAATTCTGCGGCTGCTTTTGATGTTTTATCAGCATCGTCTGTTGTTAAAGCTGTTTTAATAGAAATATAATCCTGATATAATTTTGAAACCTGAGGATTGGATTGCGATTGTGCAGATATAGACAGTACTGAGAATATAGAAAGTACTGCTGTAATGATATACTTTTTCATTGTTTTAAATTTAGAATTGAAAATTTTAATATTAATAAGGTCCTGGAATATCACAGATGGTGATAATCATCTTGTTCATCAAATAAAAACCATTGGACGAAAGATTAAATTTTAAATTCTGAAATTACAATGTTCAATAAAAATAGGAACTGATCTCCTATCAGGTGGTGGATTGACAGTGGTTCGCGAAAATTTTTCAGCTGAAAAAGATCGGTCTGCATAAAAAGTTTCGTCACTTTGAAGCCTTGGAATCGCTTTCAGTAATTTGATTTTCAGAAAATCTGACTTTTGCGAATCATCAACTTTTAAAACCTTAATTTCTGTCTTGCAGCAGTCCTTTTTGGACTTAACACCACATTTAGAGCATATGTCATCGGTTTTCCGGCTTACAGAAACCAGCTCTTCCATACAATAATGCACCCTAAAAACAGCTCCGGAAGAAAATCCGAAGTAGAAAATAGAAAACACTATGGCCAGAATCTTTTTCATATGTTGAAGCAAAGGTAAAAATATCTTTGATTTTGTTGTTATAAAATTATGTAACGTTGTTATAAAATTCGGGAAATAAAAAGCTTCTGAAATCTTCAGAAGCTTTTTTATATTTTATCTATTTCAGATTAACCGTTTTTAATGATCAGACGGTCATCTCAGGGAAAATCTTATTTAAGCTTAAATTCAAGTTTTACATTGAAAAATCTTCCGGTCAGACGTACCGGTACCGGATACATCAGATTGGTATTCGCGTCGGTAATCCATTGATTGGCTACCGTATTCCGGATGTTAAATGCATTGAATACCTGTACTCCTAAAGTAAGCTCCTCAAAATTGCCCCAGAAACCATATGTCTGTTTTTTATCTTTTGAATCAATGAATACTTTGGATAGTCCTATATCCACTCTTTTATAAGACGGTAAGGTACTCTGATATCTATACGGGGCATTCACGTCCGGTGCACCATTCTGATCCAATATGATCGGCGATCCTGTCGGTAATCCCATTGCATAGGTTAAAGTAAGATTCACTCTCATTGAAGGAAATTGAGGCATATAATCCTGATAGAACATCGCAAATCTTAACCTCTGATCAGTAGGTCGGGGAATATTCCCTCTCCCATCGATATTTTCATACACCCTCGCATAACTTGCAGACAGCCATGAATCAATTCCGGGAACAAATTCTCCGAATAACCTGGCATCAAGTCCATAGGCATATCCGGAAGCATTATTTTTCCCTGAATAACGGATCCTTACATTATCCATGTAGTATGGAATAAGATCATCCATCTTTTTATAATAAGCTTCTGTAGTCAATTTAAACGGACGATCATACATCTGGAACTCATAATCATTTGCCAGAATCAGCTGTATGGAACGCTGGGATTTGATGGTGTTATTGAAATTCCCGTCCAGGTCCTTAATCTCTTTGTAAAAAGGTGCCTGATAGTATATCCCGCCCGAAAGCCTGAATAACATATCCGTATCCCAGTCAGGTTTTACAGCAAACTGAACGCGGGGCGAGAAAATGGTTTCATTATTAAAGCTCCAATGGGCAACCCTTGCTCCGGCGTTGATGAAAACCTTATTGGTTCCCCAATAAAATTTCTGGGAATACTGTGCATAGGCTGATAATCGTGTTGGCTCAATAGCATTCTGCCCTGCTATTCTGTATAATAATTTAAGATCTCCCGGTGTTCCGAATCTTGGATCATCTATAGGCCTTGGAATACTATAGCCGGCAGAGTCAATTAATTTCCATTCATTGGTAAGATCCTTGAGGTTTTCTTTTTCATATTTAAACCCTACTTCGATATCAGTATTCACATTCGGAGAAAAACGTCCTCTG
Organism: Chryseobacterium sp. LAM-KRS1; assembly: GCF_013184525.1. GTDB lineage: Bacteria > Bacteroidota > Bacteroidia > Flavobacteriales > Weeksellaceae > Chryseobacterium > Chryseobacterium proteolyticum. Next base: position 7,018 of record NZ_JAAOIZ010000005.1, on the reverse strand, counting down.
AACTGAGCTCCGTAGGTTCTTACGAAAAGATCATTCCTTGCATGGTCTATCTGTCCTCCAGTATCATAGGTCGTTATAGGTGCTCCGGTGATCGGATCAAATGTTTGTAATATATATTGGGATTGAATAGAATAATATTCTCGCTCCCTGTTTTGATAGGCAAAAGCATCTAATGTAAACCTCCACTTTTCCGATGGCTTGAAATTCATCGAAAGTGTTCCCATCATGTTTTTATACTGGTCATTTTCTTTTCCTGCATAAAAAACAGTCAGATTAAGAGGCCTCTGGAGCGTTCCGAAATCCACACTCCTTTCTTTAGGAATCATTTCATAATCATTCTTGGAATAATATCCTACAAATGAAAGGCTAAGCTTAGGATTGAAATGATAATTGATATACGATTGAAAATCCCAATAGGTAGGATTAAAATTGGTATCTTCTTTCAAGGTATTCAGAACCAGATTGGTATTTCTATACCGGCCGGAAAATAAAGCAGTCAGCTTTTTATTTTTTGAAGCCAGACCGGTCGTTAGTCTGCCTCCGATCAAACTTGCTTCCCCGGACAGTTCAAATTTCTCAGGTTCCCGGTAATAAATATTCAGCGCAGAGGACATTTTATCTCCATATCGGGGTTCAAAACCTCCTGCAGAAAAATTAACTGTTGAAACCATATCGGGATTGATGATACTTAACCCTTCCTGTTGAGAGTTTCTGATCAAAAAGGGCCTGTAGATTTCAATATCATTAATATAGATAAGGTTTTCATCATAGTTTCCACCACGAACCATATATTGTGAAGAAAGCTCTGTATTGGAGTTTACGGAAGGTAAGGTTTTCAGGATTCCTTCTATTCCTCCCGAAATACTTGCAACATTCTTAGCATCTTTGGCTGAGATTTTTACAGTACTGAGATCACTGGTTTTACCAACGACTTTTTTCTGGAACACAACTTCCTCAATATCTCTGTATTTTGCAGTATCCTTCTTTTTTGTCTGAGAGAACACTAACATGGGAACCATAAGGCTAAGCGGTAAAACTAGTTTTTTCAAAAGAAATGTTTTAAGAATTTCTAAAATTAAGTATTTTTTAACAATTACAAAATCGATTCTCTAATTCTTGTTAATTTTTGTAACAAATCTTCTAATAAATCCAGCCTTAACATATTAGCTCCATCAGATAATGCCGTTTCCGGTGTAGGATGTGTTTCTATGAAAAGTCCATCCGCTCCTACTGCAATTCCAGCTTTTGCAATTGTTTCAATCAGATCCGGTCTTCCTCCAGTAACTCCTGAATTCTGATTAGGCTGTTGTAAAGAATGGGTAACATCCAGAATAACAGGGGCATATTGCCTCATAGTAGGGATCCCTCTGTAGTCAACGATAAGGTCTGTATATCCGAAAGAATTCCCTCTTTCAATAATTGCTACTTTCTGATTATCGGAATCTGTTATTTTCTGAACAGCGAATTTCATGGATTCCGGAGACAGGAACTGTCCTTTTTTCAGGGTCACACATTTTCCGGTTTTCGCTGCTGCGACCAAAAGATCCGTCTGACGGACTAAAAATGCGGGAATCTGTAAAACATCTACATACTGGGCAGCCAAAGCTGCATGCTCATTTTCATGAATATCTGTTGTTGTAGGAATATTAAAAGTTTCCCCAACTTTTTTTAGAATTTCAAGAGACTTTTCTTCCCCGATCGTAGTAAAGGAATCTACTCTACTTCTGTTGGCTTTCTTGAAGCTTCCTTTAAAAATATACGGTATATTATATTTGTTGGTAATTTCTATTACTTTTTCAGCAATTCTTAATGCCATATCTTCGCCTTCGATGATACAAGGTCCTGCTGTAAGAAAAAAGTTTTTTGAATCTTTGTGGTGGATATTATCTAAATACTGAATCATTAATCTCTATTTTTATTTATTATATCTTCTAATTGTTTTATATTTCCTTTATACTTTTCATCATTGTCTTTCTTTAGTAAATTTAGCCATTTTTCTGCTAAATCTAAATTTTTATAATGAGCATTGAATGCAACCATATTTATCATAGATTCGGCTTTTGAACCCTTATCTTTAAAGCTTTTTAAATTTTCTGTCAAAAAGAGATCCGCATCATTTGTTTTCTTCTGTTGCAATAACGCATAAACATATTCTTTATTGGTAGAATCGTTAGATTTTTTATTATCCAATGCTTCTTTACATACTTTTTCTGCATTAGCATAATCTTTCAACGCATTATATGAGAATGCCATTTCAAAATAAAGGCTATTAGTTTTAAAATTATTGTGATAAAGTTTTTCCAATATAGGTAAAGCTAGCTGTGGAGAATTCATTCCATTGATTTTACTTGCCCTGTTCAGAAGTTTATCATTTTCAGGCTCCAAAGACAAATAAGATTTAAGCCAAACTGGTTGTGATGGCAGATTGAAGCGCTTCATCAGATCAGGAGAAACTTTACACACCTTATATTCTAAGTTGCCTATTCTCGTTATAATAGCACCGCTCTTTACATCCTTATTTTCAACATAACTCAGTTGACCATTCTCATTAGTGAGTTCTCCCATAAATCTGTAAGTATAGCCAGAATATTCATCAAAATAAATAAATCCAACATTATAAGTTGAATCATTTTCTGATTTCGGTAAAATAACCCAATTATTTTCTGCATCTGGAATATTTGTATCAAAATTCAATGCTGTATTAGATTGACAAAATAAAAACACACTACACAACAGAAAACATATAATTAATATTCTTTTCATGAATTCATTTTTTTTAAAATCTTTTCAAAAGTATTAATATTTCTACTGGTAAACTGGTCTTTCATACTTTTCTTTCCCAGAATTTTCCCGAAGCTGGAGTCTAATGTATTGCCCTTAGGAACCTGCCAGTAAAAAATATCATTGATAATCTCACCCTTCTCATTTTCAGCTTTGGAAGACAATTCAAATTCTTTCATTAAAATAGCTTCTACACCTTCATTTCCTATAAAAGTATAGCTATGGAAATCTTCGTTTTTTTCAAAGGGATTTCCGTTCCAGAAGTTTTCAATTTCAGCACCAGACCTGATAAAAAGAAAAGCATCATAAGAAAAATGTTCAGACATTGCTGCTTCCAGAATTTTTTTAAGATCTGCCACATTCTTATCGGAAGAAAAAACAATATTTCCGGAAGCCAGAATAGAGCTTACGTTTTTCATTCCGGCTTTTTCAAAGACTTTACAAACATCGGCCATTTTCATGTTCGTTCCTTTTACATTCACACCTCGAAGAAAAGCACAGTATTTCATAGTTTTAGTTTTTTAAGGTTTCATTATCACAGGTTTGTCAAAGTTGAGAGCAATTACCTATCACTTTATCCTAACGTACAAATTATAATCCGTCCCGGAAGGTTTAAGACGATAAATCTTTTCCAGAATTGTATTCTCACTTTTTAGATGGTCTTTTATCCTGAATTCTTCCAATAATCTGTAGTGAGCTTTATAATATTCCGCATCTTTTCCTTTAAATAGGTCATTATAAGAAAGCAGATATTTGGGTTTTCTGTTTTTAACGGTGTTGATCCAGTAATTGGCTTTATCTTTCTTGATTTCGGTCTGAATCTGTTTGTCTACCAGACCGACTTCATCAATTGTCTTCAACCCAGAAAAATAAGGTACATATCCTGCCGGTTCTAGTAAGATCCACTGATTTTTATCTTTTTCATAAAAGTTTAAGGAAGTTCCGATCGATCTTCTGTAATTCCATTCTCCGTTGCCCGTTGCAATGGAATGTATGGTCTGGAAAATCATCATAGGAACGATGTAAATAATAACCAATAAAAACAGCCATAGATCTCTTTTGACCTTTTGCTCGAGCACAAAAATAAGGACCGGGACAAAAAGTAAAATCTGAGGAACCCAGTAATACCAGTCGAATAAACTTTTCTGAGAAAGAAAGACCAGTTGCTTCACCCATCCAAAAATGAAAATCATCCATAAGAAATAATTCCTCTTTTCTCTTTGGCGGACCAGAAAAACAAAACAGGCCAATTCAAAAAGCAGCACAACGATTGTAAACGGATTAAAATCGCCGGGTAATTTGAGCATTCCCCAGAAGTTTCCGTAGTTAGAAATAAAATATTCCACATCCTGCCCGAATGTAAAATTCTTATCATAAAGTAGTTTTTTAGCAACAATGGTATTGTTAACCCATTCTCCAAAATAAAACCAGTTGAACGCCAGGGCAAAGGAAATCCCCAGTATTCCACCAAAAATGTAGCTCCATCGTATTTTCTTATTCCAGAATATATCGACCAGGAATACAATACCTAAAAAAATAACAGTATCAATTCTCGTAAATAAAATAAGAATCGGAAGTACGATGAGTGCCCATTTCTTTTCCTTTTTAAAACCATAATACAACAAAGCCATTTCAAGGAAGAAGAGAAGCCCGTATTCCATTCCCAGAATTGAAATTTTTATTGAAGGTGGTAAAATTCCAAACAGAAAAATAAAAACAGCTTTATGCCATGGATTTTTTAAAAGCAGATGAGATAAGAATAAACTTCCTATTGTAAATAATATGGAGTTGAAAATAAGAAGAGGTTCAATAAAGTATTCTTTACCGAAAATAAGGTTGAACAGGTAGGAGACAAAAACATACAGGTGCGTTGTAGATGCCGATATTTTTGTATCTCCGTTAAACCCTATTACTCCATAATCCATTAAATTCTGTGCGACCCGCCAGGTGATGAATGCATCCTCCTGAATATGGTGCGTCAGTAAGAAAAGGAGCTTAAAAACCACTGTAAAAATTACAGCATAGATTGGAAGTTTAGTTGTTCTTTCAGACATTGTGCTTCTTTAATGCCACAAATATAACCTTAAAAATTTATGAATACAATAACAAAAAAACGGAACCGAAGTTCCGTTTTTAAATATGTTTTGAAAGTATTTTATTGGGTCGCTTTCATAATCGCTGTTGTAATCTGATGCTCTTTTTCTTTGGAATAAGTAGAATCAAAAGGTTCCATAATATCAAATAAGTACTGATAGAACGGAGTGATTCTTTGTACATTTTCAGATTCATTCATCGCTTTTTCTTTACCCATTTGCTGAAGATCTTTGATGAACACATTGAACTTTTTATCAATAGGCTCAATAGATTTCATAAGGTAGTCGTATGCTTTATCTTTCTGCCCAATAGCGTTGTAAGCTGTAGTTACAGCAGAAACCACAAGAGAATATTCCATAGGTTTAGCTCCCATTTGTCTTCTCAGGTATTTCTGATCACCAGGGTTAAGGCTTAAATAGTAATCATATTCTTCAAATATTCCTTTCTTAAGAACTTCTGCCAATTTTAATCCTTTTTGTTCCTGTCCTGCTACAATATATCCGTACACAATTGAACTTAATGAGCGTGGATCATTGTATTTCTCCGTCGGGATCTCTTTTGCGGCAAGATCTAACAATTCAATTGCTTTATTTTTCTGTCCGACAGATGATAAAGCTCCTACAGCTCTGCTGACTGTTGATCTGTAATATATAATATTGGATGTTGCAGTTTCATCATAATGATTGGTAAGATCTTTAAAATTACCCCATTTGAAGTTTTTCACCACATTGTATAGAGAGTTGGCGTCTACCCTTCCCATATCTCCATCGCCGCTAGGTGGCGTATGAATAGGAACCAATCGGTAACTGAAACCATCAAATTGTAAATAATCATCCAGATAAAAAATATTTTCACTGTCATAAATCCCACCTGAGGAGAAATTAATTGGTCTTTTCCAATCAAAATTGGCAAAAATATCGAACATCATAAGGTTTCCCTTAAAAAGAGTATTCGCTTTATAATCGATCATAATCTGATTGACAGTATTGGGAAGATCACTTGGATTGATAATCCCTGCTTTTAAAGCATTTTCCTTGTTGACAGGTAAAATAAATTTACTCACCGGTAAGAAGTTGTATTTCTCGTAATGTGCCTCTCCGAAGATCATTTTAAGAATTTCATCCTTTTCAGGAGATTTCATCTTGATGAAATTGATTGCTTCTTTTAGAGTAATGGAATCCTGGGTAAGATATTTTCTAAAAGCCTGAAATTCCGTTTCAGGCGCTCCATGTTCTTTAAGATTTTCAAAAATATTCTGCCAGTCTTCTTTTTTCATAATGTAAACCTGATCGTTCACACCATCTTTATAATCCTCACGCGTAAGTTCCCCAGGGATTGGATTGGCGTTATAAGTTTTTCTCTTTACCTGATCACAGTACCAGGGAGTAGCAAGCAATGTAAAGTTGACCGTTTTTACATCATCACGGAAATTTTCGGTTTCCTGAATCGCCCAAACCGGAAAGGTATCATTATCTCCATAAAGAAATATAATATCCTCTTTGGGCAAAGACTTCAGAAATGAGTAGGCATAATCGTGTGCTGCTGATTTACGGCTACGGTCATGCGTATTATAGTTCTGGAATCCCATCATAAAAGGTATACCCAGTAAAATCACTCCCGCAACAATATTCGTTGCACCGGACTTTACTTTAGACTGTAAGTACCATAAAATAGCACCCGCTCCTAAACCTATCCATATAGCAAAAGCATAGAATGAGCCTACCATCGCATAATCTCTTTCTCTAACCTCAAAAGGTTTTACTCCCGTATAAAAAACAATTCCGGCACCTGTGAGGATAAACAATGACAGCAATGCATAAAACCTCCCAAAATCCCTGTTAAGCTGGAAAAAGAATCCGATTAATCCTAAAATAAGGGGTAAGAAGAAAAAAGCAACCGTGCTTTCATTTTTAAATTTAGCAGGCATCTTATCCTGATTTCCCCACATTGCATTATCTATAAAAGAAAATCCGGAAATCCAATTTCCATTGGTACTTTCCATATGTCCTTCTCTGTCGTTTTGCCTTCCTACAAAATTCCACATCAGGTATCTTACAAAGTAATATCCGTTCTGGAAAGTAATGAAGTAATCCATATTCTGAGCCAGAGAAGGCTTCTGAACATTAATAAGATCGTATGGCTT
>NZ_JAAOIZ010000004.1 GCF_013184525.1 Chryseobacterium sp. LAM-KRS1 | reverse complement strand
GATTCTTTCATCATTGGTACTTTCCCTCTGTTCGGTGTTGGGCTATTCCCAGACCATACTCTATCAGCAGGAAAGTACATCAAGAACAGTACAGGATCCGCAAACCGTGGTCTTGGCTCAAGGATTTAAGGCCTCCTCCGGCACTTCAAATCCTTTTGTGGCAAAGATCGGGCCTTCTACTGAAAACCCAGGTGGGGGACCTACAGATTCCGGCGCGGGAGCCGGTAATCCAACCGGGACATCTGCACCAACAGGCCAGAGTTTCCATGATACCAAAGGAAATATAGAGGTTTCCGGAACCGGACAACTGCAATTTAGCTTACCAATAGCTTTACCTCCAGGAATAAAAAGTGTAGCACCTCAGATCAACCTGACATATACAAGTGGTTCTGTCAATGGAATTGCGGGTTATGGTTGGGATATTTCAGGAATAACAGCAGTATCTAGAATAAGTAAGAATATTGAAAAAGACGGAATAACCAAATCGGTACAACTTGATTATTCAGATAATTATAGCTTTAACGGACAGAGGCTCATTCTTAAATCGGGAGAATATGGAAAAGATGGAGCTGAGTATGTTACTGAGAAATACTCCAATATCAAAATCAAATCATTAGGAACAAAAAATGGAGTTCAAGGACCCATGTTGTTCCATGTTACCTTTGATGACGGCTCGCAGGCATGGTATGGAGATACTGAATACAGCGATCCGGAGCATTATAGTGCAGCCAGAACCTCTATGGGATATAATCTTGTAAAATGGATGGATGCCCAGGGGAATTACATCACCTATGAATATGAGAAGAACCAATATCTTACTTCTCAACCAGTTCCAGGTGGGGATGTTACCCGGATAAAGAAAATAAAATGGGGTGGGAATGAGACCCTTAATAAGCCACATTTCAATGAGATTTCGTTCAATTATAACCTGGATAGGACTTTTAAGGAGATTTCCTATCATCAGGGATTTTATTACAATCAGGACAAATTATTAAATGAGGTTGTCGTTTCCACAAGTGGTAATCAGTTTAGAAGATATGCATTAGAATATACGGATAATGGTACGAGTTATCAGTTTGTCAATAAGATTACGGAATACAACAGTAATAATGAGGCAGCCAATCCTATAGCTATAGAATATGAACCTGCTCAGACTGCAGGAGAGGAAACAACTAAAGAATATAATATCACCACGACCAATACCAAAAAATATGGTGATTTTGATATGGATGGTATCACAGACTATCTGGAATACGTTCCCACTCCAGGGACTGCGGGATCCACACAGGTAGGTGTTTTGAACTTTAAGAGCTCCGTATACAAAGATGTTCCGGTTATGCCGCTACAGTATGAACTTAATCGATTTACAGCTGCTGAATTTGGTAAGGCGACATCTGTGACTTTCAAAAAAGACGGATACGTAAAAAACAAAGCAGGAATCGTTATTCCTCATACCGTTGCTACAGGAGATCCTAAAAAGCCCAATTATGAATTATTGGTATACTCTGTAGATATTTCAGATTTCAGATTCAAGCTGGAATATTCGAAACTAATTACGTATGATCAGTATGCTATTGGTGATCCCGGAGATGACGACCTTCCTATGACGGGATGTAACTATTCAGTTGTAAGCTTATCGGAACTGACAAGCTATGATTATGACGGGGACGGAATTACGGAACTTCTTTTTAATTTCAGAAGAACGAGAACATGTATTAATGGAGGATTTGATCCGGAACCTATTGGTAAACCTATTTCAAATCCTGTTGCCTTGGATGAAACTACGCCTCCTACACTTCCTTATATCGAGCCTTCAGTTAACTCATCCAATACTGAAGAATATGGAGTACCTCCGATCGACAATGGAGAGGTAAACATTATTCCAGGAAGTACTTTAACAAGTTTTTACTCATCTATATTATTTGATCTAAGTGAAAACCTTCCGGTTGCCGAAAGCATTTACAAATATGACGAGGGAACTGGAGCTGCAAAGAAAATCCAGTTCGCAGATTTTAACGGAGATGGAATCCAGGATATTATCTGGCTCAATAGCTCCAATGGTACTATGACCAAAGTATTTAATATCAATAAAATATCTGCAGGAAACTTTGTATTATCCAATGTAGGAAACTTCACAGGACAAGCGCTGGGAGGATTCTTCAATGGTGCACTATACGGTGACTTTAATGGCGACAGCAAAATTGATGTCTTAGTTCCTCAAGGGAATAAATCTTATAACTGGAATTTATTTTTATCTGATGGGAAAAAGCTGAATCAGTTCTACATCAATAACTTTATTTTCTACTCTTCAGGAACCGAAACCTTAACACAAGGTGTTCATAATACCTTCTTTGAAAGTGGATGTGCGTATGGTATGAGCAGATATTTCCAGTATAATACAGCAGATTTGGATGGCGATGGAAAATCTGAAATTATTGTTTCAAATGTTTTAATTACTGACCATACATGGAATGCTCACCATGACAAGGAATGGACTAATACCAATGTTACAGTTTACTCTGTTAACAAAGTATCCGGAGCCAATGATAAAAGTATTGTTTACAATCCTCCTATTACTATTCTGGGAGCAAGCATTCCACAACCTTATAATACTGAAAACACAGTTTCGATCCAAACTAATAGTGGTATCAACTTCTACAAAACAAGAAACTGGTTAAAGTCTTTTAACGAAAAGGTAATTCCTTTTAGTAATTTGACCATTAATAAAGACAACCAACAGGTTATCCTTTTAGGAAAACCAGATGATTGTTCTGGAGTTATCGGGTGCGGTTACAACTATGTGATTCAGTATGGATATCCTTATGTGCCCGCTTTGGCAAGAGCTAAGAATATCAAGCAAGGAGGAATCACCACAGAGATTAGCTACAAAGAACTTAACTCAAAAACAGATGCTAATTTTTATCAGCCCGTACAAAAAGAACTTTATCCTTATTTTGAATTGGAGCAAGCACCATTATCCGCTGCTGTATCACAGATTAAACAGTATACGCCAGCCGGTACTCTGATCCAGGATTTCAGATACAGAGGTTTTTTAAGTCACTTTACAGGAAGAGGGGTAATTGGCTTCCGTCAAACTGCCCGCTCCTCCTTATATGCTGCCGGATTTGAAAATGCTAAAATTTGGTCGGGTATACAAATAGACCCTTTATTGGACGGAGTTCCTGTAAAAGAGTGGTCCATCAGAACCAATAATGAAAACCTGATATTCCCGGCAGATATCTCTGAGAACAACACTCAGTTATTAAATTACAAATCAACAATTTATAAGACAGATAAACTTCTCAACGGGCAAGTTGTTACAACAGTTTCTGATGCTGACAAGCCTAAAGTTGTAACAGCTACTGTCGCAACCTCTACATTAGCTAAGGACTTTTTGACGAATGTTACAACAGCAGGAACAGCTATTTACAATACCTACTACCTGCCGTCTAAAACCACTTCCAATGTTAATGATAATTTTTCAGTAACCACGACGGACTTTATTTACACTCATAATCCTTCAGGAATTGGAAAAGATTATTTCATTGGTCATTTGGATGCAAAAACTATGCAGCATGCGGCTTTTAATACGACCAATAAAGTAAGCCAATATTACTTGTACCAAAATAATCTCCCTAAAACAGTAATTAATGTTTCTGGAAATAACTTCTCCAATAACTTCTCGGACAATCTTACCGAGGATTATAAATATGATGGATTCGGTAATGTCATTGAGAAGAAAGTTACAGCCGGAAGTGATTCACAGTTCAGAATTAACAAAAGCGAATATGATGATAAGGGAAGATTTGTTATAAAGAAAACGGACAACCTTGGATTAGAAACCAGTATTACCTATAATAACTGGGGACAGATTTTGAGCGAGACAGATCCATCAGGAAATACAACAACCAACACTTATGATTTCTGGGGAAAACAGTTGACTGCCAAAACAAATATTGGTGGAACTACTAGCTACCAGTATATAAAAGATGACCAGGGAAATACCATGGTGATCACATATGAAGCAGATGGAAGTATCTCTAGAAAATATAATAACAAATTGGGTCAGGAATATAAAACCCAGACTAAAGGTTTTGAGCAAGGGAAATTCGTAGCAGTTTACCGCATGTTTGATGCTTTAGGCAGAAAAATTAAAGAGTCCGAGCCGTACTTTGACCAGGCAACTGAAGACTTGCCTGCCAATATCCAGTGGAACACATTTACCTATGATGATAGTGTATTCCCAGCTAAAATGACAGCTTTATTCTTTAATGGCAAACAGACGGAAAGTTGGGTATCAGGAACTGTCACAACTTTAAAAGAGCTTAACGGATATGGAAGAACAACGACCAAAACGGTAGATGCTTTAGGTAATGTAATCTCTACAACAGATAAAGGAGGGACTATTAATTTCACGTATAATTCCCTTGGAAAGCAGCTGACTGCTCAATATGGAAGCAACGTTGTAACAACAAAATATGACGTTTGGGGTAGAAAGACAGAACATATTGATCCATCCAACGGAAAATACACATATGAATATGATGGTTTTGATCAGGTTAAAAAAATCATCAGTCCTAAAGGGACGAAGGAGTATATCTATAATACTGTTGGTCAGCTGATCACTCAGAAAGAAATTTCAACAGTAGATGCAGGGGCTGCAACCAATAAACTGATTTCATTTGTTTATGATAATAAAGGAAGGGTAATTTCTAAAACCGGAACTTCTAAAGGAAAAGCGTATAGCTCAAGTCAAGTTTACGACCAACAAGGAAGACTTTTATCTGCATCTGAAAACAGCAACGGTAGATACTATATGCAGAAAGGAGTTACCTATGATGATAAAGGAAGGGTGATTTCTTACGAGAAGAGCCTATATTCATCTGGAGTGCTTACAAAGATAGATATTGAGAACGTTTATAGTACATGGAACGGGGAACTTTCCCAGGTAAAAGACAAAACATCAGGTAAAATATTATGGACCTTAATGCAGGCTAACGCCAAGGGTCAGGTATTAAAAGCAAAACTTGGAGCTTCAGAGGTTAATAACGTATATGATCCTAATGGATTCTTAGCAAGTGTAAACCATTCCTCACAAGTAAAGCCAGGTATTTTACAACTTTCTTATTCATTTGATGCAATAAAGAACGAGCTGAAAAGCAGAACAACGGGGGGGGATTTTAATATCGTTGAATCATTTGATTATGATGACAACAACAGATTGATCAACTGGACTAACCCTGTAACAGGAATCAAACCTTCAAGTAACCGTAATGTCTACGACGAGAAAGGAAGAATCTTAGAAAACGATCAGGTTGGAACTATTAAGTTTAATAATTCTGCCAAAATTTACCAGCCAACAGGAATGACCTTAAATGCTGCAGGAACTCAAAATTATAACAATGACCTGATCCAAAGTATCGTTTATAACGAGAACAATGACCCGGTATTTATTGATGGTCAAAAAGGAGATGTAGCCTTCCAGTATGGATTAACAAGCATGAGACAAAGGGTTACTTATGGAGGTAACTTTGCCGCTGACGGAGATGGTAAGTTTACTAAATTCTATAGCGGAGATGGAAGTTTTGAAGTCGTATTAGATAATACTACAGGTAAAGAAAAGCATGTTCTTTACATTGGAGGAACTCCTTATGAGAGTAATATTATTTTCCTGAAAGATTATAACGAAACCAATGGCTCATATAAATTCCTTCATAAAGATTATATTGGAAGTATCCTAGCCATCAGTGATGAAGCAGGAAATAAACTAGAACAAAGACATTTTGATGCATGGGGTAATTTCACCCATCTTCAAGTTGGAAATGGTGCTATTATTACCGATAAGAATATTATTGACAATACAGCGTTACTGATTGAAAGAGGATACACCAGTCATGAACATTTTGCCGAAGTGGGAATCATCCACATGAACGGAAGATTGTATGATCCACTGTTGAGAAGATTCTTAAATGCTGATGAGAATATTCAGGAACCTTACAACACCCAGAATTATAATAAGTATGGATATGTAATGAATAATCCATTGTTATTTAATGACCCAAGTGGTGAATACATCTTCGGTATTGAGTCTGCTCTATTGGCAGCAGTAGTTATCGGAGCGATCGTTGGTGCGGCAAGTTACATTGTAAGTGCTATTATCACAGGACAGAAGTTTTCTCTTCTGGGATTATTTAAATCTACTGTATTTGGTGCTATATCGGGTGCCGTCACCTTTGGTATAGGCCAGCTCTTTGCCCCCGCCATTCAATCTGCAGTGCAGGTATCTAATACAGCTTTGAAGGTAATGGCTCAAACAGGTGTAGCATTAGCGCAAGCCACAGTACATGGAATTGCTCAAGGAACTTTATCCTTAATGCAGGGTGGATCTTTCCACCAGGCAATGCTTTCAGGGGCATTGGGTAGTTTAGGAGCTTCAGCATTTGGTGCTTTTGCTAAAGATTTTGCTAATCAAACCGTAGGAAAGGTACTCTTTGGGGCTATCTCAGGAGGTGTAGGTGCCGAATTGTCCGGAGGTAACTTCTGGCAGGGTGCTGTGATCGGTGGAATTGTTGCTGGATTAAATCATGCGATGGAGCATCTACAAAAGACTTATGAAGTAAGTGTTCTTCACGATTATGGCGGTGCTAACGGAGCAGGTCATGAAGCCATAGCATTTGAAAATCCAGATGGTACACTACTTTATATATCTAAGGATGGAACCCATGAAAATGGAGGGGTATATGGAGAAACTCTTAAAACTGATCAAAATTTTAAAAGTATTGAGGAAATTAACGACTTCTACAGCACCAAGGTTTCACCAGGTAAAAGGTATGATGCGGTTGCTGTTTACAGAGCGACAAGAGCCCAGATCAATCGCGGAATTGCTGCTGCAAGAAATGTAATCTCAACGAAGTACAAACTGCTTACTTCAAGTTGTACTACTGTAGTGGAGCAATCATTGAAAGCAATGTATAATGCTAGAATATATTCAGGTATGATGGCTCCTAATATTAATTTCTTCATTAATAATTTTATATTTGATAAGCATTTAGTTAAGTTTTATGATATTAAATAAATTATGAAAAATCTGATTTTCTTATGGGCAATATTTTCAATCACTGTTTCGTGTGTAGGTTCTGATACTGAATTTTTACCTGCAGACATATCTGAAGCAAGAGAGAAAAAATTACTGATCCATGTGTATAAACCAACCAGCAATAAAATAACAATTAACCGGACAGAGTATTTAATTCAGGAAGTTTTTACAACTTTTAAATACAATTCGAAAAATGATCAAAGAATCAACAAAAATTTCTTTGCTTTAAGTATTAAAATCAAAGATTTAAAAACCAATCAAAAAGGTTTAAGTGTTGAGGATAGCGACCATAGTCGGTTTATCAATTTTCACTGTGATTTTTGTGGTGGTTTGAATAATGATAATATTGTGATGTACTACAATGATATCAGCAAAAGGAATACACTGGATTCCGTAAAAATCGGCTTTAAGAATTATAAGAATCATGAACAACTTATTTACCTTATAAAAAAGTAAATAAAAAATTCCCCGCTAAAAGCGGGGAATTTATTTTTTAAATATCATTAGATTGGTGACTTATGGAAAACCTCCTCATTAAATAATAGGCTACAAATTCGGGTTATTCTCCACCTCCTTCTGCGGAATCGTAAACAAATAATACTTGCTGTTTGGCGTGAAGGCAGATTGATCAGGAAAAGAAAATACAGAATGCCCTCTTCCATTCACTGTTTTTACAGTTCCATCCGGAGTTGTTACTTGTACTTTAATTGGCTGACCATTGGAATCAGTAAAAGGTTTTCTTACTACAGTTCCCTGAGTTCTTATGATATCGGACAATGAAAATCCTTCTCCAAATAATTCTTTTCTTCTTTCGATCAGGACTTCTTTGATCACATCATTCTGGGCTAAAGATCCATTGTACAAGTTAGCTTGTCTCGCCGATTTCAGTTGATTTAAAACTGCTACAGCATTGGTTACATTCCCATTTCTGGCTTCTGCCTCAGCCTCAATCAAATACATTTCAGCTGATCTCATGAATACAATGTCAGCAATGAGATTGGCTTTAAACTTAAATTTAGCATATCTCAAGAGACCTTCCCTTCCGGGAAGTCCATCCCATTGAAACAATTGGTACCTGATGTCATTGGTGTCAAATAAATCTTTAAAATAAGGGTCCGCCATAAAACTGTAGTAATAGCTTCCTGATGAAGAAACATCTAAATAATGGAATGCATAGCTTTCCCCTGATTGTTCCTGCGTCTGGCCATGTCCCCAGATCCATTCCCCATTGGTAATATCATTAAACCCGTCCTTATACTTTTCGGGAGCCATCAACTGAAAACTAGCTTTTGCAATTTGAGCAGCAGCAGTAGCCTTAGTCCACTCACCCGTATTTAAGTAAGTCCTGGCCAATAATCCATATACCACAGACTTATCAATTTTATCCTTATTATTTCTTGTATAATTTGCTAATAAAAGTCCTGCCTCTGATAGATCGTTTTTAATCAAAGTATAAATTTCTTCAAGGCTAGCTCTCTTTTTTCCTACAGAATTTATGGTTGTAGGTTCTGTATAAATTGGAGCTACCAAAGCGTTTTTATCTTTTAAATAACTAAACTGATAAAGGCTTGCTAAATTCAAATAACAAAAAGCACGTAAAGCTTTTGCCTGGCCCTTAACCTGATCCTTTTTAGACTGACTTCCTTCTACTCCATCAATACGACTAAGCACATTATTCATGTTATTGATTGCAGAATATAATAAACTCCATACAAATTGAGAACGACTTCCGGTACTATTCACTAAATCGGTAAAAGCGTAAGCCGATGCAAAGCCATATTTATTAGTAAGGACAGCGACATCACTTCCCATAGCATCGCTGGCCCGTAATACTGTTGAATAGCCAATGTTAGCATAGGTAGGCCCGTCATCATTGAATTTTGCCCATGTCCCATTAATCACCGTTTCAGCACTTTCAGCTGTCTTGAATATCTCAGCTTCATTAGCCTGATTAGTAGGAGCTGTTTCCAAATCATTAGTACATGCAGTAGAAGAGAAAGCTGCAATAAGTATAAATGATATATATTTTATTTTTTTCATTGTTTTGATTGTTTTAATATAAACTTAAAGTGTAGCCTGAAGACCGAATGTTATTGTTCTCATTGCCGGATATCTGTAATAAGTGGTACCATCTATTGCTTGCTCAGGATCCATTCCTTTGTGCTTGTAGAAAGTTAAAAGGTTTTCAGCCTGAAGATAAATTCTGAACTTTTTCAGTCCCAGTCTTCCGAAATAATCTGAAGGTAACGTATATCCGATGCTCACATTTTTCAATCTGGCATAAGTACCCGAGTATAAAAACCTTGAGGACGTTGAAGTCCAGTTATTTGTCGTTGTACTTAAAGCCGGAACATCCGTATTGGGATTTTCAGGCGTCCATCTGTTTAACATCTCTGCACTCCATGCCCTTCCAGCATTGCTTCCATTTGACATTAACATGGTGTAATCTGTATCAAGAATTTTTCCTCCAACACTAAAAGTTAGCAGCGCGGATAAATCAAAATCCTTATATGTAATATTTGTAGTGATTCCACCGGAGAATTTAGGCAAAGAAGAACCCTGCAATGTTTTTGTCGCCTTTGCATATTCAGAAGTTGTTCCTTCTACTGTATTCCCATTGGCATCCTGATAAACATATTTCCATAGCGGAGCACCGTTACTTGGATCAACTCCAACCCATTCCGGAATAAAGAAATCATAAACAGAACCGCCAACCTGCAATAATTTAGTTCCTGTTACAATTGGACCTTTAGGAAGTTTCGTAATTCTGTTTTTTAGGGTTGTTACATTAACATCCACATCCCATTGAAAATCGTCCGTTTTAACAGGAGTTGTGAATAATGAAAATTCAAAGCCTGTATTTTTCAGTTCTCCAATATTCGCCGAATAACCACTAAAACCAAGAGACGGAGCCAAAGGCCTGTCAAATAAAAGATCTTTACTTTGACGCTGGAAATATTCCACATTACCCTTAACCCTGTTTTTAAGAATAGCAAATTCCAGCCCCACATTCAAGTTAAGATTGGTTTCCCACTTAAGATCAGGAGTGGGAAGCCTGCTAGCAACTGTTCCTCCTTCTCCCAGATTATTGTAAAATGCGTAAAGACTCTGGTAAGCATAATAAGTACTCAACTTATCATTTCCCTGTCCTCCGTAACTCGCACGAAGGGTTAGCTGATTAAAGAAATTTAGATTTTTAATGAATTGCTCATTAGACGCCTTCCACGAACCTCCTACTGACCAGAAAGTTCCCCATCTGTTTTGAGGTGAAAAACGGGAAGATCCGTCTGATCTTACAGATCCGGAAATAAAATAAATGTTATTGAAATCATACTCTGCTTTACCTAAAAAACTCAGTAAACCTAATTTATCACTATTACCACTAAAACCTCCTAATAAAGCCGCTGCATCCGGTTCATAATAATAAGGTAAAGAAAACTGACTTCGGCTTCCGGATATCGTCTGATACTCATAATGATAAAACTCCTGTCCAGCTAGAATATTGAAATGATGCTGATTGAATTTCTTGTCATAGGTCAAGATATTACTGGTTGTATAAGATAATGTCCGTGAATTTGTCTTGGTCACCGAACCTCCGATTTCACTACCCTCCCCAAGTAACGGATTTGAATAATAATGCCCATTATAATTTACCAGGTCAATTGAAAAACTGGATTTAAATTTTAATTCCGGTAAGAAGGTAAAATCCAAATACCCTTTTCCTGAAAAGTTATCTTCCCTGTTTTCATTTTTATCTAATGGCAAAGTTGCTGCTGCATTTTGATTTTGCAAAGCACTTGTCGGCCTGTACTTTCCGAAGTCGTAAATTGTATTTCCGTTAGCATCAAGCTTATAGCTTCCATCAGGATTTCTTTCATAGTAGGGATAAAAAGAAGGAATTACTCTGGCCGCATTAATAATATTATCAGTTCTTGAATCTGAAGATGGTGGTGCCTCCTGAAGACTATTGGTATAGCTAAGGTTTGCTCCAACAGTCAACCATTTCTTCACTTCATTATTAATCTTCAATCTTGTACTGTATTTTGTAAATCCGGATCCTATGGCAATACCCTTATCATCAAGATATCCTAATGAGAAAAAATAGTTTCCTTTTTCATTTCCGCCACTAAAATCAAGATCAACCTGGTTTCTTGAGGCCACTCTTTGTAGTATATCCCTCCAGTCATCATTCCATAAAGGCCTTGCTCCAGGCAGCAGTTTTCCATCTGTCCCTACCGGTTTTGCATAGTTAGAACCATATGGATTGATGCCCAGGTTATTCACAAGATTATCTGTGGCCATTTGTGCAGCCTGTTGTGCTGAAACCTGTCCTGATTTATATCCATTTCTCATTGCTTCCCAATATAATTGAAAATACTGGTCCGTGGTAACCTGTTCATAGTCCTTTACAGCCCTGCTGGAAAATCCCTGACTGATATTAAAATTGATTCGTGATTCTCCTTTTTTCCCTGACTTTGTAGTCACAATAATCACTCCGTTAGCACCTCTTGATCCATACAGAGAGCTTGCCGTAGCATCTTTCAAAACACTAATTGATTCTATATCATTTGGGCTGATAGAATTGATATTTCCATCAAAAGGAATTCCATCCACCACGAATAAAGGATTACTTGAGGCACTAATAGATCCGATCCCCCTGATACGGATTGTTGCCGTAGCACCCGGTTGGCCTGAAGCACTTACTGCCTGCAATCCCGCTACCTGCCCTTCCAAAGCTTTTGTAATATTGGTTACCGGCCGATTATTAATCTTTTCGCTGGAGATCGTCGCTACAGAACCTGTGTAACTCGTCTTTTTCGCTTTACCGTAAGCTACCACAACGACTTCATCAATATCTTTTTCCCTAAGCGTATCTTTCTTCTGCTTTATCTCCTGCCCATTAACACTAATAATGCCTAAGAAAAACAAAGCACCGGGTGAAATCCAAACACCAGCTTTGAATAAACTTTTGCTAACCATAATCAATTTTATTTGTTAAATATTAAAAAAATACCCTTTGCGGAAAACACAGCAAAGGGCATCAAGAAATTGATTTAACCAAATGCTTATTTTTCCTTAAAAGGCTGAATGTAACACCTTGCATCATGCAGGTTGTTAAGACTTCGTAGGGTCAGTTCCCTCCATCTTTCTTTATAAGCCGATCGAAATATGGATGCAAATCTAAAAACAATTAGTCTATAAAACAAGTAGACTAATTTATTTTTTATTTTAAATTCTCAAAAATTAACTTAATTTTCACTTAAAACGCCTGTTAATAAACTATTAGAGAAAATGTTAAATTTTTAAACATGAGAAATATCATTAAAAATAATGTAAAACATCTCCCTCAAATAAAACCCGTAAAATATCCGCACTAATCGAAAAAAACTTTTTAATTTTATGTTATGAAAATTTTAATCATAAACGGACCGAATCTCAATCTGTTGGGCACAAGAGAACCTGAAATTTATGGAATAATTTCAATGGATGAATATTTGGAAAATCTAAAAGATGAATTCCTTTCTTACGAACTGACCTATTATCAATCGAATATTGAAGGAGAATTAATTAACAGGCTTCAGGAAGATGATTTTGATGCTGTTATTATCAATCCGGGGGCTTTTACTCATTACTCTTATGCGATAGCCGACTGTTTAAAGAATATACAGAAACCTAAGATTGAAGTACATATCAGCAATATCTATAAAAGAGAAGAATTCCGGCAAAAGTCAGTAACAGCAGCTCACACAGACGCTGTATTATCAGGATTTGGAATGCAAGGATACAGACTGGCTTTATTAAGCTTTTAGGATGTTTTAATACATAAAAAAGCCTCATCAATGATGAGGCTTTGCTTTTCTTATATTGTTTGTTCTTGTAATTGAGGTCCGGAAGCAACCAGCTTTTTCCCCTCTTCAGTGTTACAATACTGTTCAAAATTCTTAATATATCTTGATGCTAAGTCTTTAGCTTTCTCTTCCCACTCTGAAGCATCACTATATGTATGTCTTGGATCCAGAATACCTTCTGAAACATTGGGTAAAGAAGTAGGAATTTCCAAGTTCATAATAGGTACTTGCGCCTTAGGAGCGTTCTCAATAGATCCATCAATTATTGCATCAATAATGGCTCTTGTATCTTTTAATGAGATTCTTTTTCCTGTACCGTTCCATCCTGTATTTACCAAATAAGCTTTCGCTCCATGTTCTTTCATTTTACCAATCAAGGTTTTAGAGTACATGGTAGGATGTAACGTAAGAAATGCCTCACCAAAAGCTGGAGAGAATGAAGGTTCCGGAGAAGTAATTCCTCTTTCAGTTCCTGCTAATTTAGAAGTATATCCACATAAAAAGTGGTATTGAGCCTGATTTTCATCTAAAATTGAAACCGGAGGTAATACTCCGAATGCATCAGCTGAAAGATAAACGATCTTCTTAGCATGCCCAGCTTTAGAAGGCAGTACAATTTTGTTAATATGGTAAATCGGATAAGAAACTCTCGTGTTTTCAGTGATTGAGTTATCAGTATAATCAGAAACACCATTATTTACAACAACATTTTCAAGAAGAGCATCTCTTTTGATCGCTCTGAAAATGTCCGGTTCTTTTTCTTCCGACAAGTCAATTACTTTTGCATAGCAACCTCCCTCATAGTTGAAAACTCCATTGTTATCCCAACCGTGCTCATCGTCACCAATAAGATATCTTTTAGGATCAGCGGATAAAGTTGTTTTACCTGTTCCGGAAAGGCCGAAGAATAAAGCAACATCTCCTTCTTCTCCTACGTTTGCAGAACAGTGCATAGATGCCATTCCTTTTAGCGGAAGGTAATAGTTCATCATTGCAAACATTCCTTTTTTCATTTCTCCTCCATACCAGGTTCCTCCAATGATCTGTAATTTTTCCGTAAGGTTGAACATTACAAAATTCTCGGAATTTAATCCCTGAGCTTCCCAGTTCGGATTCGTTGTTTTAGAACCGTTCACAACAGTGAAATCAGGTTCTCCAAAGTTTTCCAGCTCATAATGAGATGGACGGATGAACATATTAGTAACGAAATGCGCCTGCCATGCAACTTCTACGATGAATCTCACTTTAAGTCTTGTGTCAGCATTTGTTCCACAAAATGCATCCACTACATAAATTTTCTTAGAAGAAGAAAGTTGGTCTAGCACTAATTCTTTACAAGACTTGAAGATTTCTGCTGTTGTAGGCAAGTTCACTTTGCCATCCCAGAAAATTGTGTCTCTTGTAACATCATCCTGAACAATGTATCTGTCTTTTGGAGAACGGCCAGTAAAAATTCCTGTTTTTACTGATACTGCACCAGATTCCGTAAGTTCAGCTCTCTCAAAACCCTGATTTTCAGGAGAAACTTCTGCTTGAAATAATTCCTCATATGAGGGATTATATATTATTTCGTAGTCTCCCTTAATCCCTAATTTTTGCAAATCCTGGATGATTTTAGCGTGTTTCATTTTACTTATATTTTCTATTTCTTTTTTTAGTCCAACAAAATTAAATATTAATTTAGTGTTACAGGTGGTTAAATATAATGATATAAGTCAGAATGACAAAGAAAAAAACAGAACGGCAAATTGTTAAATATCAAGCAATTATATCAATCCATTCAAAAATAGTCGCAAAACCTTTTCCCCGAAAATAGTCCTCAAAGCCCCTAAATTTGGCACTCATTACAAAATCTCCCCCCCAGGCACCCAAACTTTTCACAAAAACCGGACAGTCGGAGAAGAATTTGTCTTTAACGGTAGGAATATTCAGAAAATCAGAAATTTTTCTTTCATGAACAGTCATTAAATGACAAAAATCATTTAATTCATTACATAATAGAATTTCATTGGTAAGGGCTGAAAATACTTCGATCAGTTTCCGGGATTTTATTTTGGACTTATACAGATCGATTGCTTCCCTGCTGTCTTGTTTTTGATTTAAATGGATAAAAATCAAGTCGTCCTTAAAGATAGGATCAAAGGTTACTCTTTTATATTGTATTACCGGTTTATTCTGATACAAAACTGCTGATTTTTCCTTTGCGACAGCAATATCATAACCACTTCCACCCAAACTTAGACTATTTAGCATGAAAGGATCTGTATCAGCCCACACAGAAAGGTTGTTCATTAATGTTGAACTGCTTCCCAATCCAAAATCGGAAGGGAACTGTAGATTTGTTTTTAAAAAGTATGAATCTGCATTCTGGAATTTACGAGTAGAAAGCTTTTGGACGTTTTTCAACGTTTTTATAAGAAATTCGGCACTGGGAGCTATATTTGTCTCAAGGATTTTCCAAGAGGAATAATCAATGATCACTTTCAGCCATAGCTTATTTTGATGATAAGCTTCCCAAAAAACCAATGATTTCCCATCTTCCGTTTCTTCAAAGAAAAACTCTTGTCCCAGCCTGGTTGGTACCGCTAGGACAAGAGCTCCATCTATAGCGAAATATTCTGAAGTAAGCATGAGCTTTCCCGGTGAAAATATTTCGCCCATTTGTTTATTTTTTAGATTGCCGAAGCAACGTCTACAGAACTATCAATTTTCTTGATCAATCCCTGTAAAGTTTTTCCTGGTCCAACTTCTACAAAGTTAGATGCTCCGTCTTTAATCATATTCTGAACAGATTGTGTCCATTTTACAGGACCTGTCAACTGAGCAATCAGGTTTTTCTTAATTTCGTCAGGATTTGTAACTGCAGTCGTGGTAATATTCTGATAAACTGGAATCGTTGCTTTTCTGAATTTAGTTTGTTCAATAGCAGCCGCCAATCTTTCTTGTGCAGGTTGCATCAATGGAGAATGAAAAGCTCCATTAACAGGTAGCAATAATGCTCTTTTTGCTCCCGCTTCTTTCAATTTAATACAAGCTTCTTCTACGGCAGCAGTTTCTCCTGAAATTACAAGTTGCCCAGGACAATTATAATTTGCAGGAACAACAATCCCATTGATCTGTGCACAAATTTCTTCAACTTTAGCATCTTCCAATCCTAAAATTGCAGCCATGGAGCTTGGATTAATATCACAAGCTTCCTGCATTGCTTTTGCTCGCTCAGAAACTAATTTGAGACCGTCATCAAAAGACAGAACTCCATTAGCGACCAATGCTGAAAATTCTCCTAAAGAGTGACCGGCTACCATTTCAGCACCAAGTCCATTTACAGCTTTTAAAGCAGCTACAGAATGTATAAAAATAGAAGGCTGAGTAACCTCGGTTTTCTTTAGATCTTCTTCTGTCCCATTAAACATAAGGGATAAAATATCGAAACCTAAAATTTCATTGGCAGATTCCATCAAGTCCTTTATGTCTTTTCGAGAATCATATAGTTCTTTTCCCATCCCAACAAACTGAGAACCCTGCCCAGGAAATACAAGTGCTTTCATCTAATAATTTAAAATATTATGCAAATATAAACATAATGTGAAGATTTTCTTTCATCCAATGTACTTCACTAAGGAACTAATCGGATTACACGATAACCAGTATTCACATAAGCTCCATTAGCTTTGGACTTTACAAATTCAAACTTGGTTGCAAGCTGAGTTTGAACTTTATTCATTTGTTTAAAAATTTCTCCTTTTTTATTCTCTCTGGTTAACATGTCATTGACAACATCAAAACCAATAATTGCATATTTGGGAGGAGTCTTGCAATATTTACCTTTATAGGCTGCCAAAATCTCTTTTTCAAAACTTCCGTCCGTATTGATTTTTCTGTCCATTAAGTAAACCAGACTCGCCTGACTAAGGTCGTCTACCTTTTTCTCAAAACTTGGAGCATAATACATGCTAAAAGCTTTTATTCCCTGTACTTCTTTTGTCAGGGCAATAACTCTATTTGAAAAAGCCTCGCCCGTACTATCGTTATCACTGGCTAAAATAGCTATTACAGGAGCAGATTGTCCCGTCATCATATTCTGGTCTGCCTTAATTTCTGCAGGAGAACTTACAATTGTTACATTTGGATTTTTCACTGCCTTTTCGAGACCCGCTTTAATATAATTTGCATTTTCCTTTTTGCTGTCTGCAACAATATAAATTTTTTGATCCGAGTATACAGTTTTTACTTCATCTACAATTTTATCCGCATAGGTTTGATCATTCGTTTCAATAATAACCAGATTACTGTAGTTATACAATTCCGGAGAATTTGCAAACGGCGCTACAATTGGAATTTTCTGGCTTTTAGTAAAGTCCAAAACATCAATGACATTCGATTTAAAGAATGGGCCTATAATTAAATCCGTATTATTAGGATTGATTTGAGTCAATGAATTCCTAAATGAAGCTTCATTACCGGAATCAACTACTTTAATATCCAGTTTCTGACCGTTTCTTGCATTTCTTTCAATGGCTAATTTAGCTCCTGTAAGAAAATCCATTGCCATTCCCCTATATTGAGTTTCATTTGTACTATAGCCGAAAGGAAGCATCAAAACAACACTTAAAGCATCTCCGCTTTTCTTAATGTATGCAGGATCAAGCTTCTTAATTTTCAAAACCATCCCGGTCTTTAGTCCGTGGGTTAAATCCGGGTTTAAAGCGATTAATTCGTCAATGGAAATACCATATTTATTCACAATAGAGAAAACAGTATCCCCTTGCTGAACAGTGTAAGTAACATATTCATCTCCTGCCTCTGCATTCACGTTAGAGGAATTATTAGCAGATGACTTTTCGTTGCCTGAATCAATTTTAGTTTTAGGGTTAACAGGCTCCGTAATCACATTAGCAACATTGCTATTTGATTTTTTAACACGGATAACCTCTCCTGGTTTTAATCCTTTTTCTTCCAATCCAGGATTTAAAGCATACAGCTCTTGTTGGCTAACTCCAAATTGTTTTGTAATTCTGTAATAATTATCTTTTGATTGAATTGTATAGCTATCCTCATCTGTTGCCACGGCAGTTGATGGAGTATTATTATTAGCAGTTGCTTCTACATTTTTTGAAGCTACAACAGGTTGTTGGTTGCCTCCATATTTTTTTATGCTTTCAAAAGGTAATGTAATCTCATCACCGATCTTCATATGAGAATCCAATTCAGGATTCAGCTTTCTCAAGTCAGTTTCAGAAATACGGTATTGCTTTGTAATTCCATAGATGGTTTGTTTCGGCTGTAATACAATTTTACCAAGCTGAGCATTGGGTTTAGATTTTTCAATGACAGCACTTTTTGTAACAGGAGCAGAAGTGCTTTTATCAGATTTAACTGTAAGCACATCACCGATTGTCAACTTTCCATCTTTAAATTTTGGATTTAGTTTCAGCAGTTCATCCACCGTTATACCATACTTCTTGGCAATATTATAAGGATTGTCTCCTTTAACTACGGTATGTGATTGTTGAGCGGAAACACCCAAAACCATACATAAACTGGATAGAATAAAAAACCTTTTTATCATAGTAGATAATTATAATTTACAAAAATACTCCTTTAAAATTAAATGGCAACAATTATTAATTTTGATTCTTGAACCACCATTTCTTCTAAACAAGTTTCAAGCCATGAATATCCATAATCGGCGAAAAATACACTAAAATTATAAACCCTTTCCTGCCATGTTTTAGAAGGATGTACGTTTAAAAATAAATTTTCCAACCTTTCAAGCAATTCACTTTGTTTTATCTTTTCTGCATGAAGAAGTCGCTTTTTCATCCTTTTGTAAGATTTGAGCTGTCTAATTTCTTCCGCCTTAACCATATTTCCAAAAGATTTCTCGGTAGTTTCGGCGATAGACCGTAATTCAGAAAAGCTATTGATCAAAAGAGATTCTTTTTCTTCAAGTAACCTGAGAATACTACTATTATCTAAGATCCTGTTGTTCGTAATAGCTGCAAAATTCTGAAAGAAATCATCAACTTTCAGATCAAGCTTATCTATTTTTTTTAATACTTTCTCCTGTAAGAACAACATTGAGTTTCGGGGAATCAAAACAGGAAAAGGGATATCTATTTTAGTAAAATAGTCTTTTAACTCAAGCCAATACATAATTTCTGCATTACCTCCGATATAAGCTAAATTAGGCAATACTTTTTCCTGATAAACCGGACGCATTAATGCATTAGGGCTAAATCTTTCCGGGGCTTTATCCAATTCATTTAAGACCTCTTCTTTTGTAAACCGGATGGGAGTATCCACCACACTATAATGATCTCCTACCAATTCTATCCGATCCCTCGTGTCAGAAAGGTAAAACAAATTAATTTCCCTGGGATTCACCTGAACCTTTCCATATTTATCTGTGAGAAATTTCACTTTTTCTTTGGAAGCATGATATAATGCAGAATGAATTAACTCTTCCCGGAAAATTTCTTTGACCTGATTTTTCAATATACCTGAATCCCCATCAATGATTAACAAACCAAACTCTGAAAAAAGTCTGTTCACTAATGTCTTTATAGCTTCTGTTAGAGTATTCCCGACTTTGTAAGCTTCTTTAAGCATTAAGATAAGCTCCGTCCCAAAAACAGAATCCTTAAATTCCTTTTCAAACTCAGAAATGAAAAATGTATCGCTTATCTGAATTCTTCCGACAGGTCCACCAGACTTTTCATTAATTTCGTAATAATTATTCTCGGTTTTGAAGTGATTGATCTCAGCAAAATCATGATCTTCAGAAGCCATCCAATAGACAGGAACAAAATTAAAGTCCGGAAAATTAAATTTTAAATAAGAACAAGTCTTAATAGTTTGTAAAATTTTATACACAAAAAAAACAGGCCCCGAAAAAAGGTTTAGCTGATGACCTGTTGTTATAGTAAAAGTATCAGGAAGCTTTATGTTGTTTAAATTTTCCCTTTGCTTTTTAGAAAGTGTGAGTCCGGATAACTGTTGTTCAAGAGCGGCGGATAATACCACTCTCTGTTCTGAAGTAAAAGATTCTTGTTTTAGATGAATTTGTTTTCTAAAATGGTCTAATGAAAATGTATTTTCTTCAAAACCCTCAATTTTATGATTTAAAAAATCTTTTATTAACTGAGGTATATTTTCTATATCATTAAATGATATTTTACTGATTGTTTTCAACTGGTGTTATGATTTTAGTTGAACAAATACCAAACAATTCCAAGGTTCAGTCTAAAATCATAAACCGGATAATGTGGAAATGCATAGGCTTTATTAGATGAGATAAGTGTACCTATCTGTTGCCCTTCAACAAAGAAGAACATTTTTTTAACTTTCATATTGATATAAACATCAGCAATAGGCTGTCCCCCGATTGAAAATGAATCCGCTCTTGGTAAAATGTATTCGTTAAGTATCGGAAAATATTCTCTTGAAGCAAACTTTGAGAAATAGTAAACTTTCAATCCAGCTTGAATTTCTGCAGCATTTTTAAACGCTTTGGTCTGATAAAAGAAATTAGCACGGCCTATAAATCCAGGCATCGGATACAAATCTTTATTTGTTAGCGCGTTTTGAAACTGCACTCTTGTATTTAAATGATATTTACCAAAACTGAATGTAGCATCTCCTCCGATCTGAGAAATATTAAGCGACCCTTGGCTTTGTTTAGGCATTGATGCAGCATCGAGATAAGTAAAATTGTCTATTCTGAAATAATTAACAAACAATTCTGTTTTAAACCATTTTAAATTAATATTCCCACCAATCTCAGTTATCGATTGGTTTTTAACATTCTGAAGGTAATAATTAAAATTATTATAAACAGAAGTATTCAAAAGATAATTAAAAGAAGGATAAGCACTCTGGAAATTTACTTTAGCATTTACAAAATAATCTTTGATCGGCTCAAATTTAATGTTGTTAGTAGTTTTTACATAAGTTCCGAACTGGCTTCCATTGGAAAATTCCGCAAATGAATTAAGCTGGATTTTATCTAAAAGCTTTATCTGTAAGTTTCCTACTGCCCCAATTCTATTCTCTTTAATCTCATTTGGAATCTGTAATGTAGGCAGAGTAACTTGCGTTGCTCCAAACTTTATCATTTGATAACGCACTCCTGCATCCAGTTTGAACTTTTCATTATCCCAAACCAGACTAACAGTATTGCTTAAATTATTGGAATATTTCTTTGTTGAAAGAGGAAAACCATTAACGATTTCGGCGGGTGTATCGTACCAATATCCTTCTAAAGCATTTTGAGAGTAATAATATTTATTCCCTTGGTTAAAAATGGTATGCCTGATCCTAAAAGGAAATTTTTCAGCGTTAAAAGGAGTAAACTGATGGCTTAAATAATATCTTCTGTATCCAAATTGCGAACTTGAAGATGCAAGATTCACTTCTGCATTGATTCTGTTTCTGAAATCACTGTTCCCACTCTGGAACAGATCATCAGCCACAATTCCTCCGTTTTCCTGATTATTAACATTTTGATGCAGGTAATGAGCAAATAACTCATAGTTTCCGCTCTTACTTAGATAGTGTCCAGAGAATAGTGTATTATTATTAGCTGCCAATGAGTTCCTGTAAAGACCTTGTGATCGCAGTCCCATATATTCCAAAGCAAAATTAAATCGCTTTCCTATATTTTGAGTGTAAGTAGATCTTAAAACCGCTCCGTTCTTTATAGAATTATGATAAACAAAAGTTGCTGTTGGAGTTTTTACGTCATAATATTTCACGTCATTAATCCCAATAATTCCATAAGATTTATTGGAAGGCAGCAGTGAAAGGTTTTGCTCTGCATTCACCTCATAAGAAAGAGGATTAAATCCCGCTCCCACATTAGGAAATTGAACTCTCCCAAAGTTATCCTTATTGTTATATTGTGAAAAGATGTATGTTTTTTCGTAAGTCATCACCGTATCAAATATTTTCTTTTCAGAAAATTGAGTCTGATAAAGATAATCATTGATGGTAGGTTTGAATATTTTTAAAGAATCCTTCTTTCCAGAGTCAATAACTAAAGTATCAGCCAGTTTTTTTTCAAGCTTGTTAGAATCTGTTTTATTAACAACCTGTGCATTGAAAAAATTAGCAAAGAAAAGGATGATAAGAAATATATATTTCATGCGTTAATTTATAGGGTTCAAAAGTGATACAGAACCATAACGGTTTTCATATTACATTTTGTACAGCAAAAATAAGAAATAAAAGGAAATAAAAAACCCTGCTTAGAGCAGGGTTTAATATTATATGGTTATTGTTTATTAATAACCGTCGTTTTGCTTGATATCCGGATTCTGCTGAATTGCAGTTTGTGGAATAGGCCATTGCCATTTTGTACTAGACGCTGCCAAAGTCTGAGCTATAGGAGCTGTTCCAGTACCATCTGCTAAGTGGCCTTTACCAGATCTCTGAACTCCCAACCCAAGCCTTTTTAGAGTATACCATCTGTCATTTTCAAAAGCAAGTTCTAATCTTCTCTCGTTATAGATAGCGTTAAGCAATGCCTGTCCTGTTTCTGTTCCAGGAGTATAAGGACTATAACGTTCTGCTCTAATAGAATTAAGCAAAATTAAAGCTTGTGCTTCATTCCCCGTTTTATAGTATGCTTCAGCCATATTAAATACCACCTCAGCCGTTCTAAGATACTTAATTGGAACAACATTAGCAGCCCCACCTACGGTAGAATACTTCATAACATTGTTATAAGTTTTTCCTGAATAGGTTCCAGTTGTAAAATAAGTGGACTTTCTAATATCTGTTGACGCATAACTATTATAAAAATTATAGTCTACCACAAATTCTGATCTGATCTGTCCACCTATCGTTTGGTTGTAAGCTACTCCAACTGTAACGTTTTCTTGAGCCGAGTTTAAAACTTGAAACAAAACACCATCAGTACTTGTAGATTTCCAAATATTTGTGAAATTAGATCTAGAGGTTACACTTGGTGAAAGACCTAGCGCTTGCTGTCCATTAGAAATCACATTATTATAATCTCCTTTGTACAAATACACTCTTGATAATAATCCATAGATTGCAGCCTTAGTTAATCTTCCCTTATCTGCACTCGTTACATTGATATTATTTAATGCAAATTGTAAGTCAGCAATTATCTTATCATAAACCTGATTTACAGTTAAATTTCTGCTAATTCCTCCAGATTGGGTAGGATCAAAAGATTCAGAATAATAAATACCTATACTATTCCCTGCGTCTCCAGACTGAGTAGGAATTTTAGCATAAGCTCTTACAAGATCGAAATGAGCCATTGCTCTTATTGCTCTTACCTCTGCTTCAATACTATTTTTTTCAGCTCCAGTTATAACACCATTATTAATATGTTTTAAAACAAAATTAGCTTTTGCTATAACATTGTATGCTGCACCATATAATCCCGCAGTTTGATTATTATCTGAAGAGAATTCAAAGTTTGAAGCTGCAAAGTTTGAGTTTCTACCCTCTACATTTCTTACTAAATTATCAGTAGTTAAATCTCCCATAATAAGCTGGCTACCTGTATCTCCACCGTAGTAAGACACTCCTCCAACTCCATTCAAATTGACTGTTTTAAATGCTGTATAAGCTCCATCTGTCGCCATTCTGAAAGCAGTCGGAGAACTCATTGCAAGATTTTCTTCCTCATTTACAGTTGAAAACTGATCCAAATTCCTATCACAAGAAGCAAGCACTACGCCAGTAAGTGTAAGAACAAAAATATTTTTAAATATTCTATTTTTCATAATGAATATATAATTTAAAGTTAAAATTCAACTGATAATCCCATTAAAATGGTTTTCACAGCTGGGTAAGTGTATAGGTTGTAAGATCCAGGCACAAATAAAGAAGTAGAACCTGCGGACCCAAGAGAAACTTCCGGTTCTCCATGGAAGCTTGTCCAAGTAATTAGATTCTGACCTTGAGCATATACCCTTATTTTATTAACAGGTAAGGCATCTCCGAAATCTTTTTTATCAAAAGTATATCCAATACTTAAACTTCTTAGTCTTAAATAATCTGATTTTTCAAGAAACTGATCAGTTGCTCTTATTCCATTAGAATCTACCTTTTGGAACACTCCTGTATCACCTGGATTCTTCCAATAGTTTGCTGCAGCTGTTGCCACATTATATCCAGAAAGTGCACTTGTAGGATCTACCGCGTTAAGATACATGTTATTATAAGTATAACCACCCATCTTAAATACAAAATCTGCATTTAGATCAAACCCTTTATATGTGAAAGTCGTACCAAATCCACCAAAGCTTTTTGGGAAAGGAGATTTATCCGTAATTGGAACTGCGTCTGAAGCACTATATACATTTGTTATATTACCATTTTTGTCATAATATAATGCATCTCCATTGTTTGGATCAACCCCAGCAAAACGAACATTATAGAACATATAAGGAGTTTCGCCTACTTTTAGATAATTATACCCTCCTGCCAAAAGTCTTTCAGTCTGATTACCAGCAAGTCTGTCAAGAACACTTTTTTGAAATGCAATATTTGCTCTAAAACTAAGTGTTATATCTGATGTTTTAATTACATCTACATTTAATTCTGCTTCTAACCCTTTTTGAGTCATATCTCCTGCGTTGCTATAGGCAGAAAATACACCTTTTTCAGTTGTGTAAGGTAAAAGTTGTATGAAGTCATTTCTCTTATTCTGATATACTTCAACAGCACCTTTTATTCTTCTGTTCCACATCGAGAAATCAACTCCTAAGTTAGTAGTTTTATTAACTTCCCACTTTACATTTTCATTACCAGCTGTTTGTATAACTGATATCGTTGGCGCTGTACCATAAAGACCATATCCAACATTAGATACGTTCACATAATCAGGAATTGTACCATCATTCCCAGTAAGACCATAAGATCCTCTAAGCTTTAAATCATTAATAAAATCTACATTGAAGAATGATTCTTTAGCAATATTCCAAGCCGCACTTGCAGACCAGAATGTCCCAAATTTGTTATTAGCTCCAAACCTTGAAGATCCATCTCTTCTGATTGATCCTGTTAATAAATACCTTCCGTCATAATCATAACTTGCCAATGCAGCTAAACTAAATAGTGTATTTCTAACTTTTGATCCTGTAAATGTATTTCTTGCAGAAGGAGTGGTATTTGATGGAGTGTCTAAGTTATCCGATTTAAGACCGTATGCACTCGCATTTAAAGTTTCATTGAAATTATCGTTGTACTCAACAAATCCTAATACATCAATATTATGTTTTCCAAAAGATTTCACATAATTTAAAGAGTTATTCCATGTATAGTTAAATCCATAAAATGTATTCTTTGCAATCTGCCCAGTTGGTGTACCATTAATAGTTAAATCCAGATTAGACCCTTTTTTAAGCCAGTTTGTAGCCATATACCAGTCGTATAAACCATTGAAAGTTGTTTTAAACTTAAGCCCGTCTATGATTTTATATTCCCCAAAAAGAGTAGCTTGGCTTCTGAATCTTTGATCAATTAAAGGATAGTTTCTGATCTGCTCAACAACATTTGATCCCGCACTCATTGTTTGGTTGTAGCTACCATCCGCATTGTAAATAGGCTCATAAGGTGCATAAAGATACATTGCAGCAAAAGGGTTCTGAGTATTATATCTGTCCAAATAGTTTTGGGTCTTTTGATATTGTAATCCTAAGTCAATTCCTAATTTAACTTTTTCACTTAGCTGATTTGTAAAGCTAAACCTACCTGTATATCTATCAAGTCCATCAATATCTCTTAGGATACCTGAATCCTTGTCATAACCAAGAGAGTAATAAAAAGTATTTTTGTTACTTCCTCCCTGAGCACTAAATAAGTATGATTGAATTGTTGAGCTTCTTAACAAGTCTTTTTGCCAATTGTGGTCATATGCTGCTAATTTATTTATTTCAGCTTCGCTTCTTGTAGGAAAGCCTAAGAAACCTAAAGTATTCTGAAAATTCAGGAGCTCTCTAGAATTCATCATACTAAAGTTATTATCCTTTAGTTTTGTAGCAGTACCAAATTTAGTATCAAAAGAGTATACTGTTTTACCAACAAATCCTGATTTAGTTGTAACAACTACTACACCATTAGCTCCTCTAGAACCATATTGAGCTGTAGCGGCTGCATCTTTAAGAATTGATACAGAAGCAACATCATTAGGGTTAATTGCACTAAATTGTCTAGCAGACATATACATACCATTAACTACATATAATGGTTCTGATGAACCACCAACCCCAGAAACTCCTCTTACTAGAATAGTAGCAACTGACCCTGGCTGTCCAGTAACACTCTGAACAAAAACCCCAGAAGCTTTACCTTGAAGGCCATTACCAATACTCGTTGTTGGAGTATTTTGCAAAAGCTGGTCTCCTGTAACCACTGATTGAGCTTGAGTAATCTTATCCTGAGTTTTTTTCTGATAACCAATAACTATGACCTCATCAATTTGAGCCTCTTTAGTTAAGGTATCTTTTTTCACAGTTTGTGCAAAAGCAACTTGTCCTAAGAAAAACAACGCTCCAGCACTTAATACACGCAATTTCACATTCATATTAACAAATTTTAATATATTTAAGAGAGCAAATATGTTAATAAATATTAATACTGGCAACTTTTTAAATTGGCGATAATTATGATGAATACGATATATAAAAATTAATAATTTACTTCATAGATTAAAATTTAACAAAAAATAACATTTAACATTTCAATAAAACAAATTTTCCACAATTCAAAATATCTTTAACAAACATTTATCACCCTTGAAAATATTATTTAGAATCATTATAAATTATTAAACAGCTATAAATTCCAAAGGAGCCTATTTTTCAATAGGCTCTTCTGAATTTCTTTGCATGTTCACTTTACCCAGCAATAATGCCTAATAAACTATTAAAATCATCAATATTTTTAAATTTATTCTTTTTAAAATTTTGATCTAATTCTTCAGATTTACTAGGAAATAATGCTTTAATCTCATCTTTTTTCAATGGAGTAATTACCTTTTTAGCCATATCAAACAAAAAATAATCCGGTTTAGTCCTTGAAAACTTAGGAGCCCTAGCTTGATCATAGGTATTCTCTGCAACTTTTCCTGGCGTAAAGGTTATATTCTCTTTTCGTACAATTACATAATTATTTTTATCCGAAGAGGAATCAATATAATATTTCCCACTAATCAATCTCACAACATATTTATTATTGATTTTAAAATAATCAGCCTCTTCTTTTGGGATTTTATAATATTTATCATCATTCTTTAAGATAATTTCATCATTATAGATATTATATCTTAAAAGAAAAGTCCCACTCTCTCCTTTAATCATTGATGGTAAAAACTCTTTTTCTAAAAAAGGAGAACCTTCATAATTATCATTATCAGCACTTTCCCCAACGCCAATTTTATTAACCGAATTAGACAACAATCTATTATTATTAAGATTGTAAAGCACAGCACTTTGTCCAAAACAGAAGCTAAAGCCTAAAATCGACAATATAATTCCCGTCTTTTTCATTTTAAATTATTTTTTTTTATTGAGGTTGTTCTTAATTTCCTACAAACGCTTCTTTTTTGTTTCCGTAAGCTGCCGTAGTACCTTTAAGGTAATAATTCCCATACACAGTTAAAGTCTTTGTACACGGATTAAATGATGAAACTTGCGAAGCATCAGTAGATTGCTTAACCCAAATTGGAGCTCCGGCATATGGAGCAGCACTATAGTTTGATCCCGTATATTGATCCGGAATAGTAACTACATATGTATCCGGATTATAATTTAACACCAAATCTATACCTACATCTAAAAAGTCCTTTACCTTCAATTGATTTGTCGTTGACGATTGAACAATATCATAATTTCCATTTGGAGTATTCCAAAAAGCCTCTGTATTTTTAAAATTAGCATTCATCAACGTAGCCGAGCATTTCAATGACATACTCATTGTATATGTTTGATAATCTATAATAGCATTCTGAATAGAATTCGATTGTAATTTAAAAACAGCTTTTTTAGCCACACTGGTCGCTCCGCTTTCCAACAATCGCACAACGAAAACTCCATTAACCTTACCCGAAGGATTATCAGTACCTTTCACAAGTTGGAAATCAACTCCTTCTTTTGCAGTTGAACTTGGATCTAAAACTAATTTCACCTCCTTATCTCCAGATACCTGCGAAATTGTTCCATATTTAACTTCAACATCTTTATGTCCACTACCCTGTTCTATTAACTGATCCGAACCTGCAGTTACAAAATGTAAATATGGCTCACCTTCGTAATGAATTTCATCGTTTGTACATGACATAACAAGACAAACAAGAAATAGATATATATACTTTATTGTTTTCATTTCTAAGTTTTTTTTAATTAGTACCCAGGATTCTGTTGAATTGTTGGATTTCCTTGCAGCTCAGCCCTTGGAATAGGCAGCGACCTCATACGATAATCATTAATTGGTATAGTCACCGGGATCGTTTTCACATCGTCTGTAGGATCCCTATCAATAGCCACTCCAGCAATTGCTCCCAATCTCTTTAAGTCTAAATATCTATGTCCCTCCAAATAGAGCTCTTTTCTTCTCTCCAAAAGGATATCAACATATGCCTGCTGTTTACTTGAATACACCGGTAAATCCACAGGCCCCAGGTAGTTACGTGCATCCCTAACATTCTTTATAAGTGTTGCAGCCGTAGTGAAACTACCTTCTTCAACAGCGCATTCAGCTAAAATAAAATACATCTCAGATAACCTGAAAATTGGAATATCGTTTCTTAACACATTCTGACTTAAAACCTTTTCCCGTGTAGGATCTGTAGGAATTGGATCTGGCGCTAAAGTTGCTCTGCCAGGATATTTATCTATCACAAGCACATCCAAAGCTCTGTAATTATCTATAGTCGTGTAATTGGAATTAATTACAGCAGTAGGATCAATATACGCAAACCTCCTAATATCTCCAGGAGTACTAGCATACAGGTTAAAAGTTTTTCTACCCATATCATACAAAATAGATCCATTAGCCTGCGACGCATTGGTTGCAAACAGAGTTACAATATTTCCCCAGCTTTGAAGTTGCGGCCTGTTTAAAGAAAATATTAACTCTCTCGGATTACCAGTATCTGTATTATTCCACATTTTAACGTATGGATTCTTGGAAGTATATGCATTCAGATCTTTATGAGCCTGATTATTTTGAGCCAGATTACCTGGATTAGGGGGACTTGCCACCGTAAGTGATAAACCAGAAGTATTTAACACTGCCTGTGCCGCAGCTTTAGCTTGAGGATACATACCTCTGTATAAATAATACCTTGCTTTAAAGGCATTTAAAAAATTTTTCGTAATCCTGTAATAATCACCACTGGTTGTCAAATTACTTTCTGCAAAGGCGATATCCGCATCAATTAATGCAAAAATTTGAGAATTCGCAACCCTTGGTTTAGTTTCTGTCAACTCAGGAACATCTTCTATTAGCATAACCCCTAAAGCATTAGGATCTTTCATATCTGTAGAAAAATAGGACAAAAGAGTAAAATAAGAAAATGCTCTTATTAGTCTGGTCTGCGAAACCACATTATTATATCTAGCTCGTTCAGACTCTGCCGGCACTATACCCTTGGCTCCTACCAAAAGCCTGTTAGCCCTATTTATTGTTGTATAATTCCCAAGCCAGATACCAGAAGTAGGCCCATTAGTAATATCAAGGTAAAATTGATGAGCACTAAGTGCCAACTCAGAATTCTGAGGCCCCATCCCCAACTCATCAGTTATTTGAGCAGATAAAAATAAATTATTGGTAATATCTAAACTAGTATATACAGCACCATTAAGATATTTATCTAAATCGTTTGTGTTAGTGAATGTCGACTCACCATTCAGTTCTCCCGCCTGCGTGATATCCAATGCATCATTACAAGAAGACACACTTACAATAACAGCTAAGGATAATATTGTTGTTTTAAAAATACTTTTCATATTGAATAATTAATAATTACTAAAAATCTAAATTAGCTCCAATTGAGAACGTTCTTGGGTTTGGATAAACACTTAAAGGAAATGTACCCAATCCCTCAGGGTCATACCCTCTCCATTTTGTCCAGGTAAAAATATTTTCACCTTGAATAAAGATTCTAGCAGCCTTCAGTATAGATTTTTCATTAAAGAATTTTTTAGGCACATTGTACCCTAGAGTTACATTCTTCATCCTCAAGAAGGATGCATCATATAGAAGCCTATCAGTAATGCTAGACATGGGTGCATTTAACGAAGGAATATCTGTATTAGTGTTAGTAGGAGTCCACGCATTAAGCAAATCAGCAGAAACATTATTTCCAGCACGCATGTATGATGGATTTAACGCCCATGCCAACTGATTGTCTGATCTCCAGAACTTAGCTTGGAATGAGAATAATGCATCTAAGAAAAACCCTTTATACTCACTATTAAAGCCAAAACCTCCCGTGTACTTTGGAAAATAGTTTTTCCCCGTTTTTCTTCTGTCTTTATCTAATGCTTGTTCTGATACATTCCCATTTGAATCCAAATATAACTCATTTCCATTATTAGGATTCACCCCTAAATAAGGCACTAGATTCCATTCATTGATGCTACCTCCTTCTACTAAAAGTAAAGATCCTGTACTTACTGGAATTGACAGTTTTTTAATAGTATTTTTATTATATGATCCGTTGGCAAATATTGTTAACTTATAATCTGATTTATTGAAAATATTATATCTCAGCACCGCTTCAAAACCTTCGTTTTTTAAAGCTCCATAATTACCTCTATAAGTATATTGACTGGTAATTGCCGATGAAGGAATATTATAATAAAGCATATCGGTATCTTTTCTGTAGACATCAAAATTACCTTCCAGCCTATTCTTAAACAATTTAAAATCCAACCCGAAGTTTGTTTGTTTAACCTCTTCCCATCGAAGTGTAGGGTTTGCTATATTACTAACAAAATAACCTGAAGTGTTGGAATACCCATTTCCAACCACATTCAAATCCCTTGTAATACCAGTTCCTAAAAGCATAGGATTCGTATCATCTCCAGCCGCAATTACGTTAGCATTCCCTTGGGTACCATACGAAGCTCTTAACTTCAACATATCGAATATTGATCCCTGCATAAAGTTTTCTTTATCAATATTCCAACGTCCTCCAACAGACCAAAACGTTCCCCATTTATTACCAGGAGCAAATCTATAACTACCATCCCGTCTTAATGTTCCACTAAAACCATATTTATCTTTATAATCATAATCTGCCGTTGCAAAATAAGAAAGGGAACCAGCAGTAGCCTTAAATGCCGAAACCGATGGTAGATAAATATTTCTCACAGGATCGAAAGCAATATACCCGACACCTGACCCAATCGCAAATGATCTTGGATCTAAACCATTTTGAGTTTGACTACTTGAATAGAAATGAACCTTATTATACTCTAAATATGCTCCTACTCCAATAGTATGATCTCCTAATACTTTATTATAATTAACGCTGGAAACTGTAGTAAAGTTCAGCTCTCTGGAGTTACCAATAGTCTCACTACCTCCGTACTCTGTCCCATTTGTTGCAGCAACCACCAACGAAAGATACCCGTTAGGATTTCTTCCTGCCATTGAATTGCCTATTTTAACATCTACCCCCGTTCTATTATTAAGCGTAAAGTCGTCTGTAAGTTTGTACGATGTAGTTACATTAGTGAAAATAGAAGTTTCATTGAAACGTCCAAATACGGATTGATCACCTCTCAGTACATCTTCAAGAATGTAGGCAAAATTACCCTCCCCTCCGGAATTAGTCCCAATTGCATTAAATAGATCACGACCATTAGCATATTGCCCAGAAGCAATATAAGGCAAAGCAAGAAAAGATCCTATTAATGGGTTTTGAACATAATTTCCATTTATACCAGAATTACTCTCTTGATTCAGCTGTTTTCTAGCAGAATACCCCAAACCAACTATAGCAGTATAATTAAACCTCTTATCAGCTGATCTACCTGTGATATTATTTCTAAATGTAAATCTCTTAAAATTCGTATTCGGAACTAAACCTCCTTGCTCCAAATATCCTAAAGATGAATATACCGATGTATTTTCACCACCAAAAGTTGCAGAAACATTATGTTGCTGCGTAACATCTGCCTTAAAGAAAGTTTTTTCCCAGTTTGTATTAATTGGATAGTTTGCAATTTCTTCATCAGTAAGCTTTCCGCCTGTAAGATTTGTTTGATTATTATTTTTTTGAATCCTAAGTAACTGCTGAGCATTTGCCATATTATATTTGTTTTTAGGCATAACACTAACCCCAGTCATAGTACTATAGCTTAATCTCAATTTTGAGTTAAACTTACCTCCTTTAGTTCTAATCAACAACACTCCATTCGCTCCCCTATTTCCATAAATTGAAGTCGCTGCCGCATCTCTCAAAATTGAGATAGATTCTATATCCTCCGAATTTAAATTCCTAAACTGATTAGCCCCAGTAGGAACCCCATCAATAATCACTAATGGCTCTGTATCTGCCGAAAGTGATGAAATCCCTCTAATAACCAGATCAATTTTTGCAGAACCAGGAGAACCCGAATTAGACGCAATAGTAACTCCAGGAGCAGAACCTTGTAATGAGTTTAGAAAACTAACATTTGGCCTGTTCTCTAAAACCTCCGCATTTACAGTAGTATTCGCACTGACATCCTTAGGCTTAGTTAAAGTTCTATTGTATCCTAAAACCACAACCTCCTCAATATCTTTTGATTTGATTGTGTCATTTTTTTTAACAGTTTGTGCATTATATAGGCCACATATAAAAAACAACGCGCCAGCACTCACCACCCGTAATTTAACATTCATATTAACATATTTTAATATATACAAGACAAATATGTTAATTAATACTAATATTTACAAATACATCAAACCAATAACATCAAATAAATTTAACTTTAATTCAAAAATCACCTACAATTGAATAATTATTCATCAAAAAAAGGCGCAAATATTAAATAAAAATAATATTATTATGACTTTTTAACTTAAATAATGATAATATAAAAAAATGTTAAAAAAACAATTTAGAATCAATATAAATTATATTTAAACAAAAAAAACCACTTTCGTAAAAAAGTGGTTTTCAAATATTTAGATGATTAATAAATTATTTCAATTTCTTCTTCACTGCAACTTCTTCATATACCTCAAGAATATCGCCGATTTCAATATCGTTATAACCTTTTAAATTCAATCCACATTCGTAACCTTTAGTTACTTCTTTCACATCATCTTTAAAACGCTTTAAACTCTCCAGCTCCCCGTCAAATTTAACGATACCATCTCTTAGAACTCTTACTTTAGCACTTCTTGTAACCTTCCCTGAAAGAACCATACATCCGGCAATTGTTCCCACCTTCGAAATTTTAAATACTTCTCTGATTTCCACATTACCAATTACCTGCTCTTTAATTTCAGGAGAAAGCATACCTTCCATTGCCTCTTTTACCTCATCAATAGCTGCATAAATTACAGAATAAGTTCTGATCTCAATTTCTTCCTTATCTGCTAATTCTTTAGCATTACCACCAGCCCTAACATTAAATCCAATGATAATAGCATCCGAAGCTGTAGCTAAGTTAACATCAGATTCTGTAATCTGACCAACTCCTTTATGTAAGATATTAACACTGATCTCTTCCGTTGACAACCTTTGTAATTGATCTGATAATGCTTCAACAGAACCATCCACGTCACCTTTCAGGATTATATTCAACTCCTTGAACTCACCTAGAGCAATTCTTCTTCCAAGTTCTTCAAGTGTTGTATGTTTCTTAGTTCTGATAGAAAGTTCTCTTTGAAGCTGCTCTCTCTTATTGGCAATAGTTTTTGCCTCACTCTCATCAGCATAGACTTTAAATTTATCCCCTGCTGTAGGAGCACCATCCAGACCTAAAATAGTAACCGGGATTGATGGCCCTGCCTCTTTGAGGTTTCTACCACGTTCATCAAGCATTGCTTTCACTTTACCATGGTTTTTCCCTGCAAGTACATAATCACCAACTCTTAAAGTTCCGGTTTGCACAAGCATCGTAGCTACGTACCCTCTTCCTTTATCTAAAGAAGCTTCAATTACAACTCCCTGAGCATTTCTATTCGGATTAGCTTTCAGCTCAAGCATTTCTGCCTGAAGCAACACTTTCTCCAATAAAAGGTCAATATTATTACCAAACTTCGCAGAAATTTCCTGAGCCTGAACATTACCACCCCATTCTTCAACCAAAATATTCATCCCAGATAATTGCTGACGGATATTATCAGGATTTGCACCCGGCTTATCAACTTTATTCAAAGCGATAATCATTGGTACACCTGCTGCCTGCGCGTGAGAGATCGCCTCTTTAGTCTGAGGCATTACATCATCATCGGCTGCAATTACAATAATGGCAATATCGGTAATCTGAGCACCCCTTGCTCTCATAGCCGTAAAGGCTTCGTGACCAGGAGTATCCAGGAAGGTAATCCTCTGCCCGTTTTCTAACTTCACATTATATGCTCCAATGTGCTGTGTAATACCTCCTGATTCACCAGCGATAACATTGGTTTTTCTGATATAGTCAAGTAAGGATGTTTTACCGTGGTCAACGTGTCCCATTACGGTTACAATTGGTGCTCTTGGAGAAAGATCCTCCTCAGCATCCATATCTTCTTCAGATTCTGCTTCTTCAAGATCAGCATCCGAAAACTCAATTTTATAACCAAATTCATCAGCTACCAATAACAAGGTATCAGCTTCAAGTCTCTGGTTCATAGTTACCATAACACCTAGAGAGAAACATGCAGAAATAACTTCTGTTGGAGAAACGTTCATCAAACTGGCAAGTTCCCCTACTGTAATAAATTCAGTAACTTTTAATGTTCTGTCCTGTGCATCAATCTCTTGCTGACGTTCATCCTGCTCTCTACGATAAGTTCTCTTATCTTTTCTATGCTTAGCAGATTTAGATTTACCTCCTTTATTAGTTAACTTCTCAAGGGTTTCTTTAATCTGATTCTTTACTTGTTCATCAGTTAGTTCCACAGGCATTGTTCTTTGCCCCGGTCTATTATTCTGACCTCCTTTCTTGAATCCTCCACCCTGACCTTGAGGACGGTTTCCTTGATTGTTATTATTGTAAGGACGGTTTCCACCAGGACCACCTTGACCTTGCGGGCGATTACCTTGACCACCCTGACCTTGTGGACGATTGCCTTGATTACCTCCTTGCGGACGGTTTCCTTGACCCCCTTGCTGATTGTTTCCTCCAGCCTGCTGATTGTTCCCTGTATTCTGTTGATTAGGTCCTCCAGGTTTTTCAATCCTTTTTCTTTTCTTCTTCGCACCTGAGTTAGGCTTAGGAGCAAATTGCGTTAAATCAATTTTTTCACCAACAATTTTAGGTCCGTCTAATTTTTGATAAACGGTTTCAATCTTCTGAGGCTCCTGAGATTGCTCGTCATCTTTTACAGATTCTTCCTTCACAGCATCAATTGGTTTGGCCTCAGTTTCAACAACTGGTTTTGGAGTTTCTTTCACAACTTCAATTGGTTTTTCTTCAGCTTTTTTCTCCTCCACTTTTGGTTTATCTTTTTTAACTGGTCTGTTTCTTGACTCTATTTGTGACAAGTCAATTTTATCCAGAACTTTAAATTCCTGTTTCTCTGTAGCTGCTTTAGTTTCAGGTTCCGGTTCTGACACTATCTCTTCCTTCTTCTCAACCGGAGGAGTTACAGGAGCCTCAGAAATCTCTTCAGCCTCAGGTTTTTTAGAATCCAAATCTATTTTACCTAAAATTTTAGTTTCTGGTTTATTAGCTTTAGCTCTTATTACTTCAGGGGTTTTCTTTTCTTCTATTTCCAGTTTTTCTTCCGGAACTTTAATGATCACCACCTCATGGGAAGCTTTACGTTGTTCGCCATCCTTGGCAAACTCAGCCTCCAATGCAGAATATGCCGCTTCTTCTAATTGAGCGTTAGGATTGTTTTCAACCTCGAAATCCTTTGACTGTAAAAACTCTACTAATCTGGACATCGAAATGTTGAATTCCTTAACCGCTTTATTTAATCTTATTTTTGGCATTTATATTATTTACTGTTTTTTTTAATTTCTAAAATTAAAGTATTTCTTTTTTACTTTTTATTAAAATTTATTTAAAATCTTAATCTTCAAATTCTTCTCTCAGAATGCGCTTTACATCTTCGATGGTTTCTTCTTCAAGGTCAACCATATTTAAAAGACTTTCAGTATCCTTATCCAATACTGATTTCGCAGTAGTAAGACCTACTTTCTTAAATTCATCCAAAATCCACTGCTCGATATCGTCATTAAATTCTCTCAAATCAACATCGTCATCCTCGCTAGACTCTCTATAAACATCTATTTCATACCCTGTCAACCAAGAAGCCAGTCTGATATTTTGACCTTGCTTTCCAATTACCTTAGAAATTTCTTCTACAGGTGTATAAACTAACGCATAGCTACTGTTCTCATTGATGTCTATTTTGTTAATTGTAACGTTACCTAACGCTCTCTTAACTAAAATTTCAGGATTTTTAGACCACTGAATAACATCTATATTTTCATTTTTCAACTCTCTTACAACTCCATGAATCCTGGATCCCTTAACACCCACACAAGCACCAACCGGATCAATTCTATCATCATAAGCATCTACGGCAATCTTAGCCTTTTCACCAGGAATTCTTACCACTTTTTTAAGCATAATCGTTCCATCCTGAATCTCAGGAATCTCCAGCTCCAATAATTTCTCAAGGAACTTAGGTGCAGTTCTGGAAATAATAATTTGTGGCTTTGAACCTTTAAAATCAACTGACTCTACGATAGCTCTGATGTTCTCTCCTTTTTTAAAGAAGTCAGAAGGAATCTGGTTTTCTTTTGGTAAAATAAATTCATTACCCTCATCATCTAACAAAATTACATGTTTGTGACGAATATGATGAATTTCTCCAACAACAATCTCTCCAATTCTGTCT
This sequence comes from Chryseobacterium sp. LAM-KRS1, assembly GCF_013184525.1. Classification (GTDB taxonomy): domain Bacteria; phylum Bacteroidota; class Bacteroidia; order Flavobacteriales; family Weeksellaceae; genus Chryseobacterium; species Chryseobacterium proteolyticum. Next base: position 740,234 of record NZ_JAAOIZ010000004.1, on the reverse strand, counting down.
CTGAACTGCTCATACAACATTGCATTATTATGCTCCTGAAGTTTTGTAGCGAGAATCTGCTTCAAAGTTAATATATTTCTTCTTCCCAGCTGTGCAACAGGAATCTCCATTGTAAAGTCTTCCCCTACTTCAAAAGTCGGATCGATTTTTTTAGCTTCAGAAATTTCAATTTCCAAATCATCGTCTTCCGACATCTCATCCTCTACGATTGTTTTATTTAAAAATATCTGAAAATCCCCCTTATCAGGGTTTACAATCACATCAAAATGATCATCTGAATCAAACCTTTTTCTCAAAAGAGTTTTCAGTGAATCTTCAATAATTGCCATAAGATCAATTTTACTGATCCCTTTTTCGTCTTTAAAATCACCAAAGGATTCAATCAACGCTATATTATCCATTTATTCTTTTTTCTTTTTAAAATTTAATTACTACTAATGCTTTTTTTATCTCAGAGTAAGGAATTTCCTTTTCCTCCTCCACATCTACTTTACCTTTTCCAATATCTTTTGGTTTTCGGTATCGTAAAATAAGTGTGATTTTTTCTTCATCCACTTTTGACAATTCACCTTCTATTTTAGAAGAATCATCAAGAACAATTTCAATTTCTCTTCCTATATTTTTGTTAAACTGTCTGGGAGTAGATAATGGTTCGCTTAGTCCCGCAGACATAACCTGAAGACTAAAATCATGTTCTTCACGATCCATATTGAACTCTATTGCCCGGCTTGCATCAAGACAATCCTGCAAAGAAACTCCATTATCACCATCTAAAATCACTGTAATATCATCCCCTGCAGAAAACTTCAGATCAATAAGAAATAAATCTTTTCTGGTTTCAAGGAATTCATTTAATAATTCTTCAATTTTCTTTCTAAACTCCATAATTTTATGCTTGATTTACAGTACGAAAAAAGGCTTTCTTCCGAAGCCTTCCCATTTTTTTCCGTAAATCCAATGCAAATATAAGATATTTTTTCTAAAAAAGCAAAATCATCTTATTATCAGATAAATAACCCGGCGATGTATTAACATTAAATTTAAAGAGGGGTTGACAGTATTTTTATTATTTTTGTGATGAATTTTAAAAACAAACATTTTGAATATAACAATTGTAGGAACAGGTTATGTGGGATTAGTTACCGGAACTACCCTTGCAGAACTTGGCAATTCAGTATACTGTGTTGACATTGATGAAAAAAAAGTTGAAGGCATGAAAAACGGCATTGTTCCCATATATGAGCCGAACCTTGAAGAGATGTTCCATAGAAACATTCAGTCTCAAAGGTTATTTTTCACCACCAATTTAAAAGAAGCATTAGATAAAAGCGAAGTCGTATACCTTGCTTTACCTACTCCTCCCGGGGAAGACGGATCTGCTGATCTTTCTTATGTGTTGAGTGTTGCCAATAGTATTGGCGAACTGATGACTGAATATAAGGTCATTGTTAACAAAAGTACAGTTCCCGTGGGAACGGCAGAGAAAGTAAGAGAAGTTATTTCTTCAAAAACAAACATTCCTTTTGATGTTGTTTCAAATCCGGAATTTTTAAGGGAAGGCTTTGCTGTAGAGGACTCTATGAACCCTGCAAGAGTTGTTGTCGGATCAAGTTCAGAGAGAGCTAAAAATATCATGTCCAAGATATATCAGCCTTTTACCAATACAGGAATTCCTATTATATTCATGGATGAAAAATCTTCTGAACTTACCAAATATGCATCAAACTCATTTTTAGCGGTGAAAATTACCTTCATGAATGAGATTGCCAATTATTGTGAAAAGGTAGGCGCTGATGTTGACAAAGTAAGATTGGGAATGGGAAGTGATGACAGAATTGGTCACCGCTTTTTGTTTCCCGGAATTGGGTATGGGGGAAGTTGTTTCCCTAAAGATGTGAAGGCATTAATTAAATCTGGGAAACAGGAAGATTTTAACTTCCGTATTTTAGAAGCTACAGAGAATGTAAATACAACTCAAAAAGTTATTCTGGTTTCTGATATTGAAAAATATTTCGAAGGAGATCTTAATGGAAAAAAGATTGCAATTTGGGGACTAGCTTTTAAGGCAAATACCGATGACATACGTGAAGCTTCCTCTTTGGACAACATTAATCTTTTGTTGAAAAAAGGAGCTAAAATAACCGCGTATGATCTAATCGCTGAAAACAATGTTCGTCAGATTATTGGAGACCAGATCCAATATGCAAAAACGATGTACGATGCTTTAGAAGGAGCTGACGCATTATTCATTGCTACGGAATGGCCGGAATTCAAAAATCCTAATTTTGATCTGATGGCCGAAAAAATGAACAATAAAGTTATATTTGACGGAAGAAATATGTATCCTTTGGAGGTTCCCAAACAACATGGATTCTATTACAAAAGTATTGGAAGGCAAACTATCCTGAATCCATAAGCTCAATAACAAAAAACAAAGTACCGTTTCTTTTCTTTATAAAAATTCAATACCCTATATTTATAACATAGCAGGTATAGAATTTACATTAATACCTTAGTAACTTTAATCTTAACTGTTTCAAAATATTAAAATGAAAAATATAATTATTACGGGAGGAGCAGGTTTTATTGGCTCCCACGTTGTTAGAGAATTTGTCAAGAATAACCCTAACACCACGATAATCAATCTGGACGCTCTTACTTATGCTGGAAATTTAGAAAATTTAAAAGATATCGAAAACGAAGCCAATTACGTTTTTGAAAAAGCAGATATAACAAAACCGGAAGAATTAAGAATAATTTTTGAAAAATACAACCCTGATGCTGTTATACATTTAGCTGCAGAAAGTCATGTAGACAGAAGTATTACGGACCCTATGGCTTTCATTAATACGAATGTAAACGGCACCGCCAACCTTCTTAATCTATGTAAAGAATTCTGGACTCTAAACCCCGATCATACACACGGAAGATTCCCGAATGAAACAAGAAAAAATTTATTCTATCACGTTTCTACAGATGAAGTTTATGGCAGTTTAGGAGAAACTGGTTTCTTCCTGGAAACAACATCTTACGATCCACAATCTCCTTATTCCGCTTCTAAAGCAGCTTCCGATCATTTAGTAAGAGCTTATGGAAATACCTACGGAATGCCTTTTATCGTATCCAACTGTTCAAACAATTATGGTCCCAATCACTTCCCGGAAAAGTTGATTCCTCTTTGCATTTCCAATATTATTAATGAAAGACCGTTACCTATTTATGGCGATGGTAAATATACCCGTGACTGGTTATTTGTTATTGATCATGCAAAAGCAATTTATCAGATATTTAATGAAGCCAAGACAGGTGAAACTTATAATATCGGAGGATTTAATGAATGGCAAAATATTGATCTGGTAAAAGAATTAATCAAGCAAATGGATGCAAAACTTGGAAAACCATCTGGTTACTCTGAAAAATTAATCACTTTTGTAAAAGACAGACCAGGCCATGATAAGCGTTATGCTATTGATGCATCAAAGCTGAACAAAAACCTGGGATGGAAACCATCAGTGACATTTGAGCAGGGATTATCAAAAACAATTGACTGGTATCTTGAAAACAAAGAGTGGTTAGAAAACGTAACCTCGGGAGATTATCAAAAATACTACGAAAAACAATACAACTAAACCATCAAAAAACAATCATTTCACCAAATGCAATGTTCCATAGGACATAATTGAAAAAATAAAAAAACAAATACATGAAAGGAATAATTTTAGCCGGTGGTTCCGGTACTAGACTTTACCCTCTTACCATTGCAGTAAGTAAACAGTTAATGCCTGTTTATGACAAACCAATGATATACTATCCTTTATCTACATTATTATTAGCGGGAATAAGGGATATACTAATTATAACAACCCCTCATGACCAGGAAGGTTTCGTTAAACTATTAGGAGATGGATCTCAGATAGGTTGCAATATTGAATATGTGGTGCAGCCAAGCCCGGATGGTCTTGCTCAGGCTTTTATTCTTGGAGATTCTTTCATTGGGAATGATCCGGCAGCACTAGTATTGGGAGATAATATTTTTTATGGATCTGAAATGGGAACCCTTTTAAAAAACAAAACAAATCCTGATGGCGGAGTTGTCTTTGCCTATCACGTTTCCGATCCCGAAAGATATGGAGTTGTAGAGTTTGATAATGATTTTAAAGCTGTTTCTATAGAAGAAAAGCCTACACATCCAAAATCCAATTATGCAGTTCCCGGCTTATATTTTTATGACAATGAAGTTGTTGAAATTGCAAAAAACATACAGCCTTCTGCACGAGGTGAGCTTGAAATTACAGATGTAAATAATGTTTATCTTAAAAAAGGCAAGCTGGAAGTTGGGGTTTTGGATAGAGGGACAGCATGGCTTGACACCGGAACTTTTGATTCTCTTCATGATGCTTCAGAATTTGTAAGTGTTATTGAAAAGAGACAAGGATTTAAAATCGGATGTATTGAAGAAATTGCATTTAGAAATAAATTTATTAACGAGGAAAAGTTATTACAGACAGCTTTAAAGTACGGAAAAAGCGGATATGGCAAATACCTTACGCAACTCGTAAACAAATAATCTTAAATCAGAAATCTATAAAGCTGTTATCATCAATGATTACAGCTTTTGTTTATAATAATAAATATCAATATATTAGTTATTATTTTTAGTTTTTACATGAATAACAATTCATAATATATAGAACTATGAGAAAATTATTTATTATAAATTTGCATAAACTTAACACGAATGAATGAACCACAACAAAAGTGGACAGAAACCATTGAGGCCAACCATACTTTATTTGACTTAAGGCTCAAAGAAGTATGGAGATACAAAGATCTTATTTATATGTTTGTGAAAAGAGATTTTATATCCAGTTTCAAACAAACGATCCTAGGCCCTATATGGTTTTTTATTAATCCGATTTTCACCACAATTACGTATCTGATTGTTTTTGGAAAACTTGCTAACTTACCTACAGACGGTGCACCACCATTGCTATTTTATCTAGCTGGAGTTACTCTTTGGAACTATTTTTCAGGGGCACTACTTGGTACTTCAAATACATTTGCAGGAAATGCGGCTATCTTCGGAAAGGTATATTTCCCGAGGCTTGTCACCCCTATTTCAATTGTAATTTCAAATTTAATGCGTCTTGGTGTCCAATTCTTTTTGTTCATCATTGTTTGGGGATACTATCTCGCTAAAGGAGATATTCATTTTAACATATGGATCTTGGCTACTCCGTTTTTGGTTGTTCTTATGGCTCTTTTCGCATTAGGTGTTGGTATGATCTTTTCTTCTCTTACAACAAAATACAAAGACCTTAACATGCTATTGGGCTTTGGTGTAAGCTTATACATGTATGCAACTCCGGTTATTTATCCTGTATCATCGCTACCCGGATATTTTAAAAAGTTAGCCTATTACAACCCATTAACCGGTATTTTTGAATGTTTTAAGTATGGATGGTTAGGTGTTGGAGATTTTTCACCATTGATGCTTGGAATAAGTACTATAATCATCCTTATTCTTTTAGGGATAGGAGTTGTTGTTTTCAATAAGGTTGAAAAAACATTTATGGATACTGTATAATTATTAAACTAAAAAAATATGCTCGCTTTAAAAGCAGAAAATATATCAAAACAATATCGTTTAGGACAAGTTGGAACAGGCACACTTTCTCATGACCTTAATAGATTCTGGTACAGGTTAAGAGGTAAGGAAGATCCTTATTTGAAAATTGGAGAAGCTAATGACAGAACTTCAAAAGGAGATTCCGAATATGTTTGGTCACTTAGAGATATTAATTTCGAAACAAAGCAAGGGGATGCTTTAGGAATTATTGGCAGAAATGGTGCAGGAAAATCAACACTATTAAAACTTTTAAGTAAAGTTACCAAACCCACAACGGGAAAAATCTACACCCAAGGAAGAATAGCTTCTTTGCTTGAGGTGGGAACTGGCTTCCATCCGGAAATGACAGGCCGGGAAAATGTATTTTTAAATGGGGCAATTTTGGGTATGACCCGAAAGGAAATCACAAGAAAGTTTGATGAGATCGTTGATTTTTCTGGCGTAGAAAGGTATATAGATACTCCGGTAAAAAGATATTCATCAGGTATGTATGTACGTCTGGCATTTGCTGTGGCCGCCCATTTAGAATCGGAAATTCTTATTGTAGATGAAGTTTTGGCTGTTGGAGATGCAGAATTTCAAAAAAAATGCCTGGGGAAAATGGGTGATGTCACCAAAGGAGAAGGAAGAACTGTACTTTTTGTAAGTCATAATATTACTGCTATTAAAGAGCTTTGTAACACTGCATTATTATTAGATAAAGGATTATTAATAAATCAGGGGGATATTAATAAATGTATTATAGAATATCAAAAAAATAATGAAGCCAAATTTTTCTACAATTATTTGGATGATCCTATAAAGCTTGAAAATGAGAAGATTTTAATTAAATCCTTCAAAACCGAACCAATTAATGGAGATATGATTAATATAAAGTCGGGTATCCTTGTGACTGTTTCTTTTATGTCAAAGATGGCGAATGTCGATATTGACCTTTCCTTTCTTCTTAAAAATAGCCACGATCTTACAGTAATGAGTACTGGATTGATGTTAAGTATTAACAGAGAATCTCAAAAAGGAGATTATACTGTTACATTTGAAATACCTCCATATACCCTTAATGAGGATTCCTATTATTTTGATTTTTTCTGGGGTGTTAATAGATCAGACATAGCATTCAGAACACAAATTTTTGGTTTTGAAGTAAATGGAATGCAAAATCAATTCGGGGAAATAATTAAATCTCCAGGAGTTTTATTTCCAAAAATCACACATAATGTAAATTATGAGAAAATGTAAAAATAAGGGATATCTGGATAACATATTATTAAAGTCCATTACATCCTTTGTTATATAAAATTTATACATTTACTTGAAATAATTTATTACTAACTAATTATATTCATTCGATGGATATCCCACATATCATAAATTTTTCTAAAATTGGCTCCCAGGATTTGGGATATATTACTGTTGCAGAAACACAAAAAGACACTCCTTTTGAAATAAAGAGAGTTTACTGGACTTATTATACTCCTCAGGATGTTATAAGAGGAGGTCATGCACATAAAGAACTTCAACAAGTGATATTTGCAACCTCTGGTATTATAGAATTTAACACGCTTGATCTTCAGGGAAATAGAGAAAATTTCATTTTAGATTCACCTTCGAAAGGCCTCTATATTCCTAAACTAATTTGGAGAGATATCAAGTTTAGCCACAATGCTGTACTCCTGTGTTTAGCATCTGAACTTTATGATGAGAAAGATTATTTCAGAGATTTTGAGGAATTTAAAAATTATAAAAAATGATTCACTCTCTGGCTGATGTACAATCTCAAAACATAGGTGAAGGAACCTACATATGGCAATTCTGCGTCATTCTTAAAGACGCAGAAATTGGAAGTAACTGTAATATCAATTGTCAGGTATTTATAGAAAATAAGGTAATTATAGGGAATAATGTAACAATAAAGCCCGGTGTTCAGATCTGGGATGGAATTACAATAGAAGATGATGTTTTTATTGGCCCTAATGCAACTTTCACGAATGACCTGTTTCCAAAATCCAAAAATAAGCACTTTAAACCGGAACATACATTGATAAAAAAAGGAGCATCTATTGGTGCAAACGCAACCATACTGGCGGGTGTGACAATTGGAGAAAATTCGCTTATCGGAGCAGGGAGTGTTGTTACCAAAAACATTCCTGCCAATGAAATCTGGGTTGGAAATCCAGCAAAATTTTTAAAGAAAAATACTCATGATTAAATTTCTTGATTTACAGAAAATAAATCTTACCCATCAACAAGAAATTGAAGATGCCATCTTAAGTACTTTCCGTTCCGGATGGTATTTGTTGGGTGATAGAATAAAAACATTTGAAACAGAGCTTGCTCAATATTGCGATGTTCCTCATGCCATTGGCGTGGCAAATGGGTTAGATGCATTAAGGTTAATTTTCAGAGCTTATATTGAGCTTGGTATTATGACTGAAGGAGATGAGATTCTTGTTCCCGCCAATACCTATATTGCTTCTATCCTTGCCATCACAGATAATAAATTAGTTCCGGTTTTAGTAGAACCAGATCTTAATACTTACAACATTGACACTTCTAAAATAGAAGAAAAAATTACTTCACGGACCAGAGCAATTCTACTTGTTCATTTATATGGGAGTATTGTATTTTCAGAGAAAATACTACAAATTTCAGAAAAATATAATCTAAAAATAATTGAAGATAATGCTCAAACAATTGGAGCATTATGGAAAAACAAAAAATCAGGAAGTTTAGGAGATGCTGCAGGATTCAGCTTTTATCCAGGGAAAAACCTTGGAGCTATAGGAGATGCCGGCGCTGTCACATGTAAAGACAATGAATTGGCGACTTGCGTGAGAACTTTGGCAAATTACGGTTCTCAAAAAAAATACGTTAACCAATATCGTGGTTACAATTCGCGTTTAGACGAAATTCAGGCTGCTGTGTTATCTGTAAAATTAAAATATTTAGACGCAGAAAATTACGAACGAAAAAAAATTGCAGATAGATACCTTAAGGAAATTGTAAATCCAAAGATTATTCTCCCTCAGCATAAATTAGAAGAAAACAGCCATGTATATCACCTTTTTGTAATCAGGACAGAAGATAGAGATAAGCTGCAAAAGTATCTTGAAGAAAATGGAATCCAAACCCTCATACATTATCCGATTCCACCTCATCATCAGGAAGCATACTCAGAATGGAAGGAACTTAGTCTGCCTGTTACCGAAAAGATTCATAATGAGGTTTTAAGTTTACCAATTTCCCCAGTAATGACAGATGAGGAAATTTTAAAAGTTATACAAACTTTAAATGCATTCTAATGGTTCTCAATATAATATTTTCTTACAATCGTGCGATTCAGTTAGATTACTTATTACAATCTACTTTAAAACATTTTAAAACAGATTCAAAAATCGTTGTTTTATATCATACGAGTGGACCTCATAAGGAAGGATATGAACTTCTTAAGAAAAAGTATGCAGAACAGCATGTAAATTTTATTGAAAGAAAGAGTGTTATTTTCGATTTATCTTATTTTAAATCACTTAATTCAAAAAAAGATTGGGAATTTTTCAAGAAAAAAAATTTATTTAATAAAAACGGAGATAATTTCAAAGGATTACTTCAAAAAATCATTCGCAACAGCAATTGTGAATTCCTAATGTTCAACACAGATGATGGAGTTTTTTATGATGATATTACAATTCCGAAAGAAGTGTTTGACATCATAAGAGCCAATCCTGAAAATGCTTCTTACAGATTGTACGTTGGTGAAAATTTGGAAGGACAACCATCATATCTTGAGAAAAAGAACAACTATTATCAATGGGATTATTATACCGATACGGTTATTCATCACTGGTCTTATCCTTTTTCTGTTGATGGAACAATCTATAATTCCAAAGGACTTCTTAAGCATCTCGAAAAAATGGTTTATCATAATCCGGTAACCCTTGAAGAAAATGGATTTCAGTATATTAAACAACGTAAACTTTTCCGCATTGGTTTAAGTCCATTAACATCCAAGTTAGTAGCAACTAAATTGAACAGGGTGTCGGTAGACTCACTTAATCCGACAATTCACATAAAACCGGATTTCCTCAACGAAAAATTTATTGCTGGCTACACGTTAGAGCTAGTGATTCCAAAGAAAATCGACAATGCGAATATAGTCCCATCTGAAATCTATCTGGTAAAGAAAGATCAAAGAGAACTTATTTATTCCTTAGATGCTCACGGAGAAAAGGTACAGAGTTTGTTAGGTATTGAAGGGGCAAAGGAACAATTAGAATAATTATTTTGGAAAAAAAAGGGTTAGTAAGTATTATAGTTAGTAGCTATAATCATGAAAAGTATATTAACGAATGTCTGGATAGTATTAAATCACAGACCTATCCATACATAGAATTGATTCTTGCAGACGATTTTTCACCGGATGATTCAGTTTCTGTATATGAAAATTGGCTTAAAAAAAATAACTATTCAGCCAAAAACAATTTTCAGAAAAAAAATACTGGCCTTTCAACTATGCTGAACAATTGTATGAATCTTGTAGAAGGAGAATACATAAAAATAATTGCAGCCGATGACTTTCTCCATCCTGAAGCGATAGAAAAATGTGTAGCAGAACTGGAAAGACTAGGTAATGGGTTCGGAATGGTATTCACAGACACATATGGAGTAGATGAAAATTCAAACAGCATTCCGGATATCGCAGATTATAACTCGCTGGGAAATATTGATAAAGACCTTTTTAGGAAACAATTAATTAAGAGCAACAGAATTGCTGCCCTAACAGTTCTCATGCGAAAAAAAGCCCTTGTAGATACAGGAGAATATAAATCAGACTTTTTAGTGGAGGATTATTTTAGATGGCTAAAGATAAGCGCTCTTTATTACATAGCTTATATTCCTCAAAAACTAGCTTATTACAGAATTCATGATAATAATCTTTCTTCTGCTAAAAAAGAAAGAATAGAGATGGAAACCTTGATTCTTCAGATGATGTTTGATAAAAATGGTGATATAAAAGATAAAATAAACGGAATAACACAGAAACATTATATATCGGGTGAAAAATTACCTTTGCGATATCTCAAAGCCTACAAAAATTATCCTTTTAAAGTAAAACGATTATATACTGCCATGCATTATAAGCTACCGGTTCCATTATTTAAACTTTTAAATAAAATCATTTAAAAAAAATGAATCCAGAAATTTCCATAATCGTTCCATGCTACAATCAGGCTCAATTTCTTGATGAATGCTTAGAAACAGTTCTCGATCAAAATTATGAGAACTGGGAATGTATTATTGTAAATGACGGTTCTCCGGATAACACAGAAGAGATAGCAAAAAAATGGATTGAGAAAGACCCTCGTTTTCAGTATATTTATAAAGAAAACGGAGGATTATCTTCAGCCAGGAATGCGGGTATAGAAATCTCAAAAGGAACATGGATATTACCATTGGATGCCGATGATAAAATAAGCAGCCGGTACCTTGATTTAGCTGCAAAAGAATTTAATAAAGGATATACAATTATCTATTGTGAAGCAGAAAAATTTGGTTCAGAAAATGGAAGTTGGGAACTACCGGCCTATAGCAGAAAGATGCTTGCCGTAAAAAACATGATTTTTTGTTCTGCTTTCTTTAAAAGAGAGGACTGGATGAAGGCAGGAGGCTATGATACTAACCTTATTTACGGATGGGAGGACTGGGATTTTTGGATTTCTCTTTTGAAGGAAAAAGGTAATGTTTTCAAAATTAAAGAAGTAGGGTTTTATTATAGAATTAAAGAAATATCTATGATAAAAGAAATGTCGGCAAATGGTAATTCAAAGAAATTGTATACTCACAATATAATCTATAGAAAACATATAGAGTTTTTCACGAAGGAGCTTGGAAGTTTTGAAAATTTATTCGAAGCTAATGAAAAGTTAACCTCCGAAAACAAACACCTAAAAGCTATTTTAAACAGTAAAAGGTATGTTTTAGTAAGTAAAGTTTTTAAATTTTTCAAATTATGAAGGTATCAGTAGCACTGTGTACATACAATGGTGAAAAATATTTATCCACTCAGCTAGATAGCATTTTACATCAGACTTTGATTCCTGATGAGCTGATCATCTGCGATGACGGCTCTACTGACCGAACAATTGAAATTTTAAGCACTTATGAGAAAAAGTATCCTGAGATTATCAAAGTATTTACAAACGAAACCAATTTAGGATTTATAAGAAATTTTGAAAAAGCGATCTATTTATGCAATAATGAAATCATAATTATTAGTGATCAAGACGATGTATGGGAAAAGAACAAGATAGAGGAGACGATTCTTTTCTTCCAGAAAAACCCTGATTCCGATGGAGTATTTCATGATTTAAAACTAATCGATGAAAATAATGTTCAGCCATCATATCTTAATTGGAAAAATATAACACACGAAAGTATTATTAATGACATTCGGGAGCATAAGCTTTTTGTTTCATTAGTAAGTAAAGGTAGTTTTATTCTGGGTTGTGCACTTGCCATAAGGAAAAATGCACTTGAAAAATACAATATCAAAGATTTTCCAATGGCTCATGATTATTTTATTGTACAAATACTGAGTATTAAAAATAAATTGGGATTCATTCCAAAAGCCCTTTCTTCCTACAGACTTCATCCTGGTCAGGTATATGGGCTCAGATATAATTCTGAGAAATCTGAAACTCCCTCCAGTCTTTCGGTACACCAAAAGTATTTTAAAAATTATGTATGGCCATATTTAAAATCTATCGAAAGGCTTCAGGAAATAAATCCTAAAGAGGATCCTCAAAAAACAGAAATATACTCTGCCTTTATTAAAAATAGGAATTCTTATTTGAAAACAATGAACTTTCTTGACAGGAAGATATATATAGCGAAATGTATTCGTCATAAATATTTAGACTTGAAATTGTCAGACCTGTTTACAATCTAACTCATTATGGATATCAGTATTTGCATCACTACATATAAACATGAAAAGTATATCAAAGAATGTCTGGAAAGTATTTTTTCCCAGGAATTTTCCGGTTCCTATGAAATTATTGTATGCAATGACAATTCTCCCGACAACACAGAAGATATTATTAATCAACTCATTACCACACATCCCAAAGGTAACAGAATCAAATATTTTAAAAACATACCCAATTTAGGTTATGTTAAAAATACTTTATTTTCTTTTTCAAAAGCTTCAGGAAAATATATTGCTATTCTAGATGGAGATGATCTGTGGATTGACCATTCAAAAATTCAAAAGCAATTTGATTTTTTGGAATCTCATCCCGATTTTTCAGCTGTAGGAGCAGATTCCAAGGTTGTTTATGAAGATACTCCAACCCCAAGCCATAGCTTTACTGATCATCCGGGAGATGAATTGTTAAAAGATGATTTAACCGATCTGAAAATATGTCAGACATCCACCTTTTTTTTTAGAAAATCGATATTAAAGGATGACTTTCCAACGGATATTATTTCCGCAGACAGATGTTTATATTTATTGGCAGGTTGCTATGGCAAAGTAAAAATATTTCCGGAACAAATGAGTACCTACAGACAATTTGGAGCCAGTATTTCAAAAAATGTAACTTCAGAAGTCATGAAAAAAGATTTTGCTATTATTCCCTTTATAAAAAAATATAACTCAGATTATAGCCAATTAAAACTTAAGAGCTATTTTTATTATACCCTTATGTCTTATTCAAATATGATAAGCAAAATCGATTTTTTTAAGGCGAGCATTGGTTATTTTTTTTATAATGTTTTGTCTAAATTTTCCTTTACTCCGACCAAATTATACCATACCATTAAATGGAGCAGAAGAACAATTAAACAAAAATATCAGATAAAAAAACAAAACAATAGTTTTGTATAGATTAATAAACACAAAATATGATTATAGGAAACGGGCTTATTGCTAATTCATTAAAAAATATTGATACTGAAGATGTTCTTTATTTTGCTTCTGGTGTTTCAAATTCCCTTGAAACTAAAGAAACCGAATTTAAAAGAGAATTTGATCTTTTAAGCAACGCCCTTGTAAATAATAAAGAAAAGAAATTGGTATATTTTTCCACTCTAAGTGTACATGATCAATCAAAGCAGAAAAGCAATTATGTATTACATAAGCTTGAAATGGAAAATTACATTAAGAATAAATCTAATAATTATCTTATCTTAAGAATTGGAAACATTGTAGGAAAAGGAGGTAATCCCAATACTCTTTTCAACTTTCTCAAAACAAAAATTAAAGATAACAGTAGATTTACAGTTCACCGTAATGCCAGAAGATTGTTATTAGATATTGATGACATCTCAGGCTTTCTTGATACTACATGCAGATCTGTAAAAAACGAAACAATCAATTTTGCATTTCCTTATTACTATAACTTAAGAGAGATTGTCAATGCTATTCAGGATCAGATACAACAGGAAGCTTACTATGATGAGGTCGAAGAAGGAGATTTTTATAAAGTAACTTTTGATCAAAATACGGATGCTTTTTTCTCAGGAGTAAAACCCGATGTTTATTTAAACACTTTAGCTCAAAAGTATATTTAAAAACATAAAAACAGTGATACCTAAGATTTATTTTATTATTGTTACCTACAATGCCATGAAATGGGCAGAAAGATGCTTTACAAGTCTAAGAGAATCTTCTGTCCCTGTACAGTGCATTGTTATTGATAATGGATCTACTGATGGCACACAGGAATATATAAAAGAAAAATTTCCTGAAATACAGTTTATTCAGTCCCCAGAAAACTTAGGATTTGGAAAAGCCAATAACATCGGAATTGAGAAAGCATATAAGGATGGTGCAGATTTCTTTTATTTAATGAATCAGGATGCATGGTTATATCCGGATAGTATAAAGAACCTCCTGCAAGTCTACAATACCCACCCCGATCAAAACGACATTGGAATTATAAGCCCAATGCAGGTAGACGGATCAGAAAAATACCTGGATATTTTTTTAGATAAATATATAGCTCAGAACTGTGATAAGACGAGATTAATCTCTGATCTTTATTTTCAAACAATAAAACCTTTCTACGAAATCAATTTTATTAACGCAGCACATTGGCTTCTACCGAAGCAAACGATAGAAACAGTTGGCGGATTTAATCCTTATTTTTTCCACTATGGCGAAGATAATGAATATGTAAACCGGGTTCATTTTCATAAAAAAAAGATCATCCTCGTACCCTCTAGTAAGGCAGTGCATGATGGAGTACAGTTACTGAATAAGATTGATTACAATAAGTATAAAGATCTGCGTATTGAAACAAATATTATAAATCCAAACTTACCTAACGCTCTACAACTGGAGAAAAAATCACTGAAACAGAGTATTTTCAAAAACCTTTTACTAGGGAACAGAACCGAATATAAAAAATTATCTCACCGATATAAAAAAATATCCCAAGAGGAAAAAATACTTATTGATATTCGAAATAAGGTAAAACAGGAAGGTCCTTCTTTTCTCAATCTTTCGTAAATTAGTCCCAAGAGATGGAATTTTTTTAACAAAATGGTGATGAAAAAACAAAACAAATGTGTGGAATAGCAGGAATTATCAGCAATAATGCCAGAAATTATACAGAAGAAATCAAAAAAATGACTGATGCAATTGCGCATCGTGGCCCGGATTCTTCCCATTATGAATTTTATGATCATATTGCTTTGGGACATCGCAGATTATCAATCATCGATTTATCTGAAAATGGAATACAACCCATGTACTCCAACACAAAAAACGAATGCATCGTTCTGAATGGTGAAATTTACGGTTATCTTGACATAAAAAAAAGGTATGCCGAATATCCATATCATGGAAGTTCTGATACGGAGGTGATTTTAGCCATGTATCAAGGGAAGCAGGAAAACCTCATTCATGATCTTCCCGGAATGTTTGCATTTGCTATTTGGGATGAACAAAAGCAACAGTTGTTTTGCGCCCGTGATCGTTTTGGAGAAAAACCTTTCTTTTATGCTATTGGACATAACAATGAATTTATTTTTGCCTCAGAAATCAAAGCAATCCTTGCTTCCGGACTTATACAACCTAAGGTAAATCCTGATGCATTAGGACACTATCTCCAGAATGGATATGTAAACACATATCAAAGTATATATTCTAATATCTTTGCACTTCCTCCAGCCCATCAACTCATCTGGAAGGATGGAAAAATTGAAGTTTCACGCTATTATAATTTACCTGCGAAAGACAGAGTTATAAGCTTATCTGATGCTAAAGAAGAATTTTTATATCTTTTAAAAAATGCGGTTAAAAAACAGCTTATTGCAGATGTGGAATTGGGAAGCTTTCTAAGTGGAGGACTCGACTCTTCCTCTATTGTTGCATTAGTTAATGAATTTTTACCTAAACAAACTACTATTAGTTTTGGCTATGATCATAAAGATAGCGAGCTGAAATACGCAAAAGAAATTGCTGAAAAGTACAACACCAACCACATTGAAGTTCATGAAAAAAAACAGGATATAGTAGCTTCACTTTTAAAAGTTTCGCCCTTTCTGGATGAGCCCTTTGCTGATATTTCTTATCTCCCCCATTATGAAATCTGTAAGAACGCAAGAAAGAATCTCACCGTTGTTCTATCAGGAGATGTTGGTGATGAATTATTCGGAGGATACCATTTTTATAAAGTTGAAGATCAACTAAGAAATCATTTTAGCTATAAAAACATCATCGCAAAATTTGGATTAAAGCTTTATCAGAATTTTAGAAAGACTTCTTTTGTTACCCAAAAGAATCTGCAATATTCTTCTGTTTTGGATTTTCATCAGAACTCCGTAAGAAATGCATTTAATAAAAATGAACAAAAGCTTTTGGGAATTTCAACAGATTATCACCAACCTTATAGCTTTATTCCTGACCCTGATTCTCTGAATGATATTATGAGGGTCGATCTTGAAAATTATGTACCTGGCAATATGATGATGAAATCCGATAGGATGGCAATGGCTAATTCGCTGGAAGTTAGAACCCCTTTTCTCGATATGGATTTTGCTGAATTTTGCATCCAACTTCCGGAACAATTGAAATTAAAAGGTGATGACGATAAAATCATACTCCGTGAAGCTATGGGGTCGTATTGGACTGAGACTATAAGAAAACGGCATAAGCAAGGATTTGGAATGAGCATTAAGGCATGGTTTGAAGAAGAGTCACTCATTAACCTTTCCAACGATCTGCTCAAAGATCCTAATCAGAAAATCTTTGACTATATTGATTTTGATAATGCTCAAAAATTTCTGAATAACGATCATAAACATTGGAATTTATTACAGCTTGCTTTATGGGCTTATAACAATAAATCTATATTATGATGCTTGAAATCTCAGTAATTATTCCTGTATATAATGCAGCTGAGTTTTTAGAAAAATCAGTTCAGTCAGCATTACAATTTGAAGAAGTAAAAGAAGTTATTTTAGTCGAAGACAAATCAATTGACAATTCACTGCAAATCTGTAAAAAATTAGCTAGTGAAAACAACAAAATCATCCTTCTTCAACATCCTGATAAAGAAAATCACGGTGCTGCAGCCTCGAGAAATCTCGGGATGCAAAAATCCACAGGAGACTTTATCTCATTTTTAGATGCAGACGATTATTACTTACCCAATCGTTTCGATGCAGAAAAAGAAATATTTAAAGATCCTAAAATAGAAGGAATCTTTGGTGCTATTGGCATAGAATACCTGACCGAAAAAGGGAGACAGGAATTTCAGTCTAAGTTTAATGATACCTTTCTTACCACAGTAAATTATCCCGCAGAAGGCATGGAGGTTTTTAAAGGACTTCTGGGGTTAACACCTAAAACCTTCGGTACGTTTTTTCACTTAAATGCACTCACTATAAGAAGACATTCTATCAACACACATAACCTCAGGTTCAATGAACTTCTAAGGGTTCACCAGGATTCGGATTTTATAATTAAACTGACTTATCATTGTTACTTAAAGTCCGGGATTATAGATAAACCTATCGCCATTCGAGGCATACATGATGACAACAGAATCACTAAAATTATTAAATATTCTCCTCAATACAACCAAAGGCAACTTCTTTTCTGGAAATCATTATATGATTGGGCTGAGCAACAAAATATTCCCTCTGGATCCAAAGAAAAAATTTATTTAAAGTATAAATCCTTTGATTTATCACAAAAAACCGGACTCATAAAATATTATAATATCTTTATTGAAGCAATTAAAAACCCCAATATATTAAAAACACAATATCGATTTAACTATCAAAAATAGATGAAATGAAAATCTCAGTAATTATTCCTGTATATAACGCTGAAAAGTATGTTTCTCATGCAGTGGAGTCAGCAATAGTGCATGATGAAGTATTCGAGGTGATTTTAGTAGAAGATGCATCACCGGATTCTTCTTTAGAAGTTTGTAAGGAATTAACCTCAAAGCATGATAAAGTTAAATTATACCAACATCCGGATAAAAAAAACCATGGAGCCGGCCCCAGTAGAAATCTTGGGATAGAAAAATCTACTGGAGACTTTATCGCCTTTTTAGATGCTGATGATTATTATCTCCCCAATCGTTTTGAAGCGGAAAAAAAGCTTTTTATAAATCCTGAAGTAGAAGGAGTTTATGGTGCAATCGGCGTTCATTATTATTCGGAAAAAGCAAAAGAACAGTATTATAAGCTTTTCAAAGACTCACTTACCACCGTATATAAAAAACATAGCCCAAAAGATGTTTTTCCCGGATTAATTCATAAACTTGGAAGTTTTGGACTCTTCAGTTTGGATGGGCTGACCATCAGAAAAGCTTCGATGATAAGAAAACTAAATCCATTATTTAAACCGATGAAACTTCACGAAGACACGGAATTCTTATTTCGTTTGTCTTATTATCTTGAACTATATCCTGGAATTATTGAACAGGCAATAGCAATGAGAGGAGTACACGAAAGTAACAGAATTACTAAAGTAGATTCCAATAAAACCAAGCCTGCAATTTCAAGGACTATCCTCTGGAATGAAACTTATAAGTGGGCAAAAGATGAAGCAACCATATCTGATGATATTAAAATTCATATCAAGAGAATGCAGCGCAGTTTTGAAATTGCTAATGCCCCTAAACTAAAAAAATGGGGTATGATAATCAAATATTTAGTGACAGATTATGAAAGTATAAAGTCTGGATTATATAATATTAACTTCAGATATTCATTAATTTCGTAATCTTGTATAATATTATATCGTTTGCCTGTTTAAATTAATTGATCATAATGAAAATATCTGTCATTATACCTGTTTACAATGCAGAGAATTACATCTCTCAAGCTGTGCAATCAGCTCTTCAGTTTGAAGAAGTATTTGAAGTAATTCTTGTGGAAGATAAATCTCCGGATAATGCATTGGTCGTTTGTCAAAGACTGGTGGAAGAGCATGACAGAGTAAAATTATATCAGCACCCTGATAAACAAAATCATGGTGCCGGAGCATCTAGAAACCTGGGAATCCAAAATGCCACAGGTGATTTTATCGCTTTTTTAGATGCAGACGATTATTACTTACCCAATCGTTTTGATGCAGAAAAAGAGCTTTTTCAAAATCCTGATGTTGAGGGGGTATATGGGGCAATTGGAGTACACTATTATTCGGAAAAAGCTAAGGAACAATACTATAAAATTTTTGAAGACCGCCTGACCACTGTTTATAAAAAACATAATCCTCAAGATGTATTTCCCGGCCTTCTTAATATGAAAGGAAGTTTTGGCCTTTTTAGTCTGGATGGATTAACAATAAGGAAAAGTGCTTTATCAAAAGTAGGACAATTCTTCAAAACTCAATTAAGACTTCACCAGGATACTGAATTCATCTTCAGACTATCGTTCTATCTCCGCCTTTATTCTGGGCTATTGAATACTGCAGTTGCAGTAAGAGGAGTTCATGAAAATAACAGAATTACACAGGTAGACGTTGGTAAAATAAAACCATCATCTACCAGAATTATGCTTTGGACAGAAGTCAATAGTTGGGCGCAGCATGAAAGTTTGATTTCAAATGATATAAAGAAACATATTGAAAGGACTCTCCGAAGTTACCAGATTGCAGAAGCTTCTGTTCCCAGAAAATGGGGAATGATCACAAAATATTTGTTTACAGATTTTAGAAGCATTAAATCCGGATTGTATAATATTAACTTTAGAAAGTATTTACTTTAGTATCTTTTTAATATATCAAAATTTCTTTACTACAAGAAAATAGTCTAATACTATTGTTCTGATATAATTTTATTTGATAAAAATTCCTACAAACTTATTATCCATTTCAATAATGGTCGTTTCAATATGATTTTTTTCACAGAAATCCTGATAGGCTGAATTATCACCGATATCATCACTAATAAACACTCCTCCACTCCTTAAATGGGAATAGAGCTCACTATAAGCCCATGACATCCCGTTATAACTCTTGTCTGAATCGTAATGAATAACATCAAAAATTTTATTCTCAACAAAAATTTTCGGCAAAGATTCTTTATCTGCAAAACGGAATAGTTTCCAGTTTCTTTTAAGATTTTCGGGAACCACATATCCAACATATTGATCTCCATTTTGTCCCAGGTAAGGCATATCGGAACTGTACAAGATTCCATTTCTTTTTTCCAGAGAAAGCAATGATGCCAATGAGGACCATCCATAGGCTACTCCTGTTTCTACTACATTTTTCGCCTGCGAAAATTCACATGCATAATAAATAAGTTCTAAGGCTCCAGGTCCTCCCATTTTTATTGGACACTCCTTCTCTCGTTGTACAGCATAATCTAAAATTTCACGATAACTGGATTCAAATGAAAATGTACTTACGCCAAAAAGCTTTGTTATAGCATCTCTCTGGGAAATTGCTTTTGATCTTGCCCAAAAATTTGTTTTTTCCTTTCCTTTAAACGCATTATTTCGGTTAACTGTATTTTTTAAAATTTTCCTACCCAGTTCAGGATAGAGATCCGGCCTTTTAAGATAGGCTACAAATGTTGTAAAAACTCTTTTTAATTCTCCCATCGTGTTACTTTACACAAAAATATATTTTTTTTTAGTTACATTTGTTTAAACTAAAATCAATTTTAGTACTCAAATGATAAAAATTAGTGTAAGGTACTTGCAAAAGATCTGCCAATAATTTTATAAAAAAATAAACAAAGATAAAAGAATGCTTTCCCGATTTTTTGAAACTCTTCAAAGAAAAAAACAAATTACTATCCTTCACAAACATCCCAAAGTAATTTTAGGAAGTATAAAACTGGGGATTTCTAATCACTTTATCATCTATAAAAACATTGGAAAAGCAATTTTTGGAAAAAATATCAATTTCAGAAATTACATTCATATTTTAGTTAAGGATGAAGGAATCCTGGAAATTGGGGATAATGTTTTTATGAATAATTTTTGCTCTATCAATTGTTTAGACCACATCTCTATCGGTGAAAATACTTTGTTTGGTGAAAATGTAAAATTATATGACCATAACCATGCACACCAAAGTATACCGGAATTCAAAATTTTCCATAATGAGTTTACAAAAGCTCCTATAAAAATTGGGAAAAACTGTTGGTTAGGAAGCAATGTTACTATATTAAAAGGTGTAAATATCGGCGATAACTGTATAATAGGAGCAGGCTGCACCATATATAAAGATATTCCTGCTAATACAACAGTCCTTAATAAGCAGGAATTAATTTTCAAATCATAAAAAAATGAAATTTTCAGTTCTTATAGCACATTATAACAATGGTAATTACTTTAAAGATTGCTATGAAAGTCTTCAACAACAAACCTATACGAACTGGGAAGCTATCATAGTGGATGATTGTTCTGCTGATACCGAGAAAGAAATGATAAAATCCCTGATATCCGATGACAGTAGGTTTTTGTTTTTTGAAAATGAGACCAATAAGGGAGTAGGCTATACCAAACGAAAATGCGCCGAGCTTGCCACTGGTGAGATCTGTGGATTTGTGGATCCCGATGATGCCATTTTTCCGACAGCTATCGAAGAGTCAATAGAAGTTTTCAAACAGAAAAAAAATGTAGTCCTTACCTATTCCAGATTTTTATCATGTGATCAGAACTTAAATATTCTTTATCCTTTTAAATCTGCAAAACAGATCCTAAATAAAGATCCTTATTTTTTTAATTATCCAATCCAGATTGCTCATTTTGTAGCATTCAGACGAGAAATATATTTAAAAACTGAAGGTATTGATTCTACATTAAAGAGTGCCGTTGATCAGGACCTATATTTAAAAATATTAGATTTTGGTGACGCGTACTTTATTGCCAAGGATCTATATAAATACAGACTTCATCCTAATGGGGTATCTCAGGCAACATCAAAAGGAAAGGCTAAAGACTCATTTGCAAAAGTTATTTTTAATACATTTAAAAGAAGAAATATTATATCTATAAATGGGCGAGCTGTTCCCCAAGTTTATCAAAATGCTGAAGAGGTTTTCAGTTTACTTGATTATCAAACGAAAATGGCACACAGATTAAAGATTAAAATATTAACATTTTTGCAGAACAATTGATATACTTGAAACTAAACACACTTCATAGAAAAAATTATTTATACAAAAGTTCAGAATAATGGAGCATAATAAAAAAATAAAAGTTCTTTTCAGACATCGCTCTATGGAGATTGGCGGTGTGGAAAAAGTAGTATTAAGTATGCTCAACAACCTGAACAAGGATAAATTTGAGCTCACAATATGCTTAAGCCTTAATCAGGGAGAGTTACGGAATGAGTTTCCTGACAACATTAGAAAAGTATACATCGCGGAAGGGAAAGAAGATTTCTCAAAAAATCCGATTATTCAAAAAATTCAACTGGCTAGAAGAAAATTTAGACTTAATAAGATCGACAAAAATCCCAGGCTTACGGATGGGATTTTAAAAGATCAATATGATGTAGAGATTGCAACTACATACGGCATTTATAAAGCCGTTCTAAACTCAACAAATAAAGAATCTAAAAAGATTGCATGGCTTCATTCAGATCTTTCATTGGAAGGCTTTGCTCCTTACCGTGAGGAAATCTTTAAAAACATGCAACAGTTTGATTATATCATTTATGGTTCACAGCAATGTAAAGATATATTGACTGAAAAATTTCCGGACCTTAAGTTGCCTCCGGGCGAAGTTGTTCTGAATGCTATTCCCATAAAAGAGCTAAAAACAAAAGCAAAAGCATTCATTCCTGAATTTGAAGAGCTCCCTACTTTTGTATCAGTGGGCAGACTGCACTATAGAAAAGGATACAGAACATTACTGGAGGCTCACAAAAAACTAATTGATGACGGGTTTGATCATCGGATTGTTGTTATCGGTGATGGAGAGGATTATGAACTTCTTTCCAAAAGGATTGAGGAATTAAATGTAAAAAATTCTTTCAAGCTATTAGGTACCCAAATGAATCCATACCCATACGTTTCCAATGCAGATTTTTATATCATGCCGTCAGAAAGTGAAGGATGGCCATTAATTATTGCGGAAACCCTGATTCTCCAGAAACCAATATTAGCAACCAATGTTGGGGGAATTCCTGAAATGATTACTCATAAAGAATCCGGTTACCTGACAGATTATTCCCAGGAAGGCCTGTACAACGGTATCAGGGAATTTTTAACGAACAAAGAGCTTGTCCAACATATACAGGACAACCTGAAGGATATCGAAAAGCGTTTTGATAATGAAAAGATTTTCAAAAGTGTGGAAAATATTATCGAGAATCTATATCAAAGTAAAATTAAAAACCAATAACTCTTAAAGTATATCATAACACAAGTTGCAAAAGATGAATTCCTTTATTGAAAATTTATACCAATCTTTTCTCCTCAACAGCAAACAAGTCTGCTTAATCGTAGAGGATAAAGAATACACCTATGAGGAAGTCTTAAATTTGACCCATCAAATAAGATATCAGCTACAAACCATAAATTCTCAAAACTTAGGAATCTATCTCACTGATGATGTATACATGTATGCTTCAATTCTTGCAGTTTGGTTTGCAGGAAAAACATACGTTCCCATACATGCAGAATTTCCTTTCAGCAAGAATATGAATGTTATTCAGCAAGCGGATATAGAAGCAATCCTTACATCAGCAGAAATAACAGAGAACTATGAAACTAAGCTGATTGACACAAAAAAGATGGCTGAAGGGGTCCTTTCTACATTACCTTCAGAGTCTTCCATAGATAATAACGCCTACATCCTCTTCACTTCCGGAAGTACAGGAAAGCCAAAAGGTGTTCCTATCAGGTTCTCCAATTTATACTATTTCTCTGATGCTTTCCATTCAACTTTTGGAAAATTAAATTCTGAGGATCGTGTGCTGCAAATGTTTGAGCTTACATTTGACCTTTCGGTAATGAGTTATCTGATTCCCTGGTTAAACGGAGCAACGGTTGTTGGTCTTCATAAAAAAGAAACTAAGTTTTTGCAGATCCTGGACCTGTTAGAAGCAGATAAAATTACGATAGCCTTAATGGTTCCAAGCATCTTAAATCTGATCATACCTTACCTTGATCCCGAAATAAAAAATAGAAGCTTAAGGCTAAATTTATTTTGTGGTGAGGCATTATTGACAAAGCAGATTACCGGGTGGAAGGATTTCATACCCAATGCCAGTATCTACAATGTATATGGACCAACAGAAAATACAATTTTCTGCACTCATTATAAAGTGGAAGACCCGATAAAAGAAAAAAATGGCATCATAAGTATCGGAAAATCGGTTATCAACTCTACAATGAGCTTTTCTGACAATGAAATGAATGAAGGAGAACTCTTATTATCCGGAAAATTGTTGGCAAATTCTTATTGGAAAAATGAAGAAAAAACAAAAGAAGCATTTGTTCAAAGAGATCATACAACTTTCTACAGGACAGGTGATTGGTGCGTAAAAGATAATGAAGGAGATTATTTCTATCTGAACAGGATCGATTTTCAGGCTAAGATCAATGGTTTCAGAGTAGAGTTAGCAGAGATCGAATATTTTTCAAATGAAAAACTGGAAAACGCAATCAGTGTTGCTGTTATTCACAAGGACAAAAACAATAATGATATTCTCGTCTTGTTTATCAATGAGCCAAGTGTCAATGAGGATTTAATTCTTTCTCACCTGAAAGATAATCTTCCGGAATATTGTATTCCTTCAAAAATCATTAAACTCGAAAAGTTTCCGGTCAATACATCCGGAAAAATAGACCGAAACGAATTAAAAAAGACTTTGTTATGATCAGCATCAGAAAAGCCACAAAAGATGACATTCCCTTGATCATAAAAGGAATATTAGCCATTGAGACCCATCCAATATCACTGTCTGATACTTTCAGCAATATTTTCGGAAGCGACATTGATACGACTAAAGAATATCTTAATCAATTTTTTTTAGATGATGAGAACTTCGATACTGAATTATCTCTGAATACATATACCATAGCAGAAGTGGATGGGATAGCTGCAGGATGTTGTGCACTGATCCTTACCAATGTCAATTACTATCAGAATAAAAGTGAATTATTTCCGATTCATCTGAAAGGTGATCATTTATCTTCATTCATACATAAGGCAAAAAACTTACCTGAGACCAAAAGTTATTCTGAAAACAAATACCTGATCCAATATGTTTTTGTAGATGATCTCTTCAGAGGAAAAGGGGTGGCGGAATTTTTATTAAAGCACATCATTTCGGAGATGAAAAATCTTACTGATGAACTTTACATAGATGTACTCGAAAGCAGCCCGCACCTTATACAATACTATGCTAAATTTGGATTTTCCGAATATGAAACAATGGAAATAGACACTCAGGAAAATAAAATTTACCCCAGTATCAAAAAGGTTATTCTGAAAAAGAATTTAAAAGACTAGTCGAACTTCTCTTTTCCTATGGCCTCCGTTAAATCTTTTATAGTATTAATACTTCTGAAAGATCTTGGATTAAGGCTTACGCCAAATTGATTTTCAACCAACTGCATAACCAAAACTGCTGACAGAGATCCATAGCTCTCTAATTCCTTAAAATGCGTATCCGCAGTTATTGTAGTTTTTTCGTTAAGTTCTTGCTGAAGCAGTTCGCAAAAATGTTCGATCTTCATTGTGTTATATATTTGGAGGGACAAATTTATAAAATAATTTCTAACTTTGTTTTACTATGATGATATATAAGATTATTAATAAAATATCTACCCTTACTCAGGATTTCCAACATTCCGTTTACCTTAAAATATGCAAAAACAGCGGGCTAAAATTAGGAAAGAATGTAGTGATACGAAATAATGTTTCCTTTGGCTCCGAACCATTTCTCGTGGAAATTGGAGATGATACAAGAATTGCCTCTGGGGTAACGTTTGTAACCCATTCAGGAGCTACTGCCAATATCAGGAAGCTGGAAGGCTATGAAGAGGTAAGAAATTTCGGATGGATAAAAGTGGGGAAAAACTGTGCCATCGGTAGCAATTCGGTAATATTACAAAATGTTGAGATAGGAGATAATTGTGTTCTCGGAGCTAATTCAGTTTTGTCCGAATCAATGCCTGAACATACTGTCTACGCAGGAAATCCCGCCAAATATATTTGCGAAATAGAAGATTATGCTGATGTTCTAAAAAAAACCACGATTGACTATCCTATCCATCTTGAAAAGAATAGAAAAGAGCTTAATCAGTGGCTGAAATTGAATTTACCTCAAAAGTTCAAAACTTCGAAATAGTGCCTAAGAAAAAGATCCTTATCAGAATTGGTTCCCTACGTCACGGTGGCGCAGAAAAAGTACTTGTAACTTTTCTAAAAAATTTACCTTCTGATCGCTATGAAATTGATTTACTCTTAAATTTATACTCTGGAAAGTATTTACCGGAAGTCCCGGATTGGATCAATGTCATTTACCTTAATAAAGGTGAAATGATCACTACAAACCGCATACAGGATATTCCTAAAAAAGCAATCCGTGTTATTTATCAGAAATCACTAAACCGACTTCCATCTCTTCTTTACAATGGCAAATTAAAAAATAAAAAATACGACATTGAGTTTGCCGCTATTCACGGAATGCGGGATGAAATTCTAAATTCTCCTCTTCAATCATCTAAAAAAATCATCTGGATCCATAATGATTTATCACAAGTCAAAGGATATACCCATGATGAAATCCGTAAATTTTTCGGATTTGATAAAATACTGGTTATTTCTGAAAAGATTGAACAGCTATTTTATAAGGCAGCAAAAAATGAATCGGAGAAACACAAAATTATTAAGATCTACAACCCTCTTGACACAGAGGAAATTCTACAAAAAGCAGAAAAATCAATTGATGATTACAGCTTTGATTCGTCTGTACCCACTTTTGTTTCCGTGGGAACCGTATTTCCACAAAAAGGATTTGACAGACTTTTAAAAGTTCACCAAAAACTTATTGATGAAGGCTTAAAACATAGGGTTTTAATTATCGGAGACGGATATGATTTTGAAAACATCAAAAAATTGAAATCGGAACTTGGAATAGATGAAACGGCTACCATGCTAGGATTTACGGATAACCCGTATCCCTACTTTAAAAGTGCCGACTTTTATATTTTAAGTTCAAGATATGAAGGTTTTCCTACGGTTTTATTTGAGGCCATAACTTTAAAAAAGAAAATTATTGCTACAGATGTTTCCGGGGTAAAGGAAATGTTGAACAACGGGGAACTTGGTATGATCGTAGATAATTCCGAAGAAGGCATCTACTCCGGAATGAAGCAGGCTTTATTACATCCAGATACTTTTCTACAATATAAAGAGGCATTGAATAATTACCTTATGCCTTTTAACCTTAAAAACTCCGTACAGAAAATAACCCGTATTTTAGATGAGTTATAAATAAATTTATCTTTCTAACCCTACATATAATTTATATGCCAGATCAATATACTACTATCCAAAAAGACTTCTACCGCGAAAATGGAAAATGGCTTTCTAAATTTGAGATGTGGGCTAAATGTGTAAACCCCAACCTCCATTTTATTTATATACTTAGAAAAGCCCAATCCTACAAAAAGAAATCCCTTGCCGGAGCATTCTGGAGATTTGTATTAAGGCACCACCAGATAAAGTATGGGTTTCAGATCTATCCGGAAACCCAAATTGGAGAAGGGTTTTACTTAGGACATTGGGGAAGTTTGGTCATTAATCCTAAAACCAAGATCGGAATTAATTGTAACATTGCCCAAGGTGTAACCATTGGCCAGCAAAACCGGGGGAAAAACACAGGAATTCCGGCTATTGGAAATGAAGTATGGATAGGCGCTAACGCTGTAATCGTAGGTGGAATTACTATTGGAGACAATGTACTAATTGCACCCAACTCCTATGTAAACTTTGATGTTCCTTCCAATTCTGTAGTTGTAGGTAATCCTGGAAAAATATATCCCAAAGAAGACGCGACGGAAGGTTATATCAATAACAAAATATAAAATTTTCGCTTGCCCAATACGCCTGTTTTAAGCATTTAAGAATATTTTAATTCCTAAATCAATACATTCTGTCTAATTGTTCGTACTTTTATTTAGATTTTTGTTCCGTTTAAATTTTGGAAAAGATAATAATTAGTATTAAAAATAAGATATAATGCTTGATTTTAAAGCAGATGTATGATTTTAAGCATATTTTAATATTAAACTTTGTTAAAAGAGATCAACTTTTCATCAAAAATTATATTTTTGCATAATTATTGATTTGATCTATTGGATTTGAAAATAATTTAAACGAAATGAATAATTATAAACCTTAAAAATTTATTTTATGTCCCAATCGTACGAAGTTATTTTTGAAAACAACAAAAAATGGGTCGAATCCAAAATTTCACAGGATCCGGCTTTCTTTGAAGAATTAGCCAAAACCCAACATCCGGACTATCTATATATAGGATGCTCGGACAGTAGGGCAACAGCTGAAGAATTAATGGGAGCTAAACCTGGAGAAGTTTTTGTCCACAGAAACATTGCCAATGTTGTAAATACTTTGGATATGAGTTCTACAGCGGTTATTCAATATGCAGTAGAGCACTTAAAAGTAAAACACATTATTGTTTGTGGGCATTATAATTGTGGTGGAGTAAAAGCAGCGATGACTCCTCAGGATTTAGGATTATTAAATCCGTGGCTTAGAAATATTCGCGATGTTTACAGATTACACCAGACTGAACTGGATTCAATTCAGGATGAAGGAAAACGTTATGACAGGCTTGTAGAACTTAATGTTCAGGAGCAATGTATCAACGTAATCAAAATGGCCTGTGTTCAGGAGAGATACATATTAGAAGAGTATCCTATAGTTCATGGCTGGGTTTTCGACCTTCGAACCGGAAAAATTATTGATCTGGAGATTGACTTTGAAAAGGTTTTGAAAGACATCCAGAAAATATATAATCTAACCGAATCAGACTGGGTCATGAACAGAAAAACAAAATAGTTTTTCCAAAAAAGAGTGAAATGAAATTCTGGAGTATTATTGTATTGACGGTTTTCCTAAACTTTACAGCCTTGCCGAGCATTGCTGCAGTAGCGGGCTGGGATTTACTGAGAACCAATATAATAGTCAATGAAGAAGAACCACACTCCCATCCTACTTCTTTTACAGTGTACGAAAAAACACTTCCTAAAACATTAGATGTATTTGATTATCTCAAGTTCTTTGAACCGGACGTAAAAGACAGATCTTTTGTATTGGTGGATGATGATTTTCACCTGTCTCCCTTATTAACCATATTTTCTCCACCTCCCGAAGCTTAATTTTTATAGTTAGAGTTTTTTGATACCTATTCCTTATCAACTTTTTTGATAATGAATACATACGTGCTTTAAAAATTAAATTTTCAATCTTTATAACTAGCTTATTTAAAGACAAATATGCTGGTTATATCTCACAGCTTCACATCATGAAAAAGACATCATTAATAGGAGGAATCAAGGAAAATTTCCCTTCAGGACTCGTGGTATTCTTAGTAGCACTTCCTCTTTGTTTAGGAATTGCTTTAGCATCAGGTGCGCCTCCTTTGTCCGGAATTATCGCCGGTATCGTAGGTGGCCTGGTCGTAGGAACAATAAGTAATTCAAACATTTCTGTTTCCGGCCCTGCAGCTGGTTTAACAGCAATTGTTTTAACAGCCATTACAGATCTTGGCGCCTTTGAATTGTTTCTTTGTGCAGGAATTATTGCAGGATTTATTCAATTGATTTTAGGGTTTGCAAGAGCTGGAAGTATTTCCAACTATTTCCCTAATAATGTAATTGAGGGAATGCTTGCGGCAATAGGAATTATTATTATCCTAAAACAGATTCCCCATGCATTAGGATTCGATAAAGACTACGAAGGACATGAATCTATTTTCGACAATGGCTTAAACTTTAATTACTTTACCGAGCTTTTCGGGGCCATACATCCGGGAGCCGTTCTTGTAACAGTAGTATCAGTGAGTATTCTTCTGCTTTGGGATAAAGTTCCCGCACTCAGGAGAATGAAGATGCTTCCTGGAGCGTTGGTTGCCGTAGTTACAGGAATCCTATTAAATGAAACTTTTAAAATGACTGGAAGCCCACTGGCCATAAAAACAGAACACTTGGTTTCATTACCTGTTCCAAAATCCATTGATGATTTTAAAAATTTAATCTTATTACCGGATTTTACCGGATTTACAAATCCCAAAGTATGGATCGCGGGTGCAACGATCGCTATTGTTGCCTCCATTGAGACCTTGCTTTGTATTGAAGCATCTGACAGGCTGGACAGACAGAGAAGAATAACAGATACCAATTTAGAACTTAAAGCACAGGGAATCGGAAACCTTGTCAGCTCATTTATCGGCGGACTACCTATGACCTCCGTTGTTGTAAGAAGCTCGGCAAATGCTAATGCAGGGGCAACATCAAAGCTTTCAGCAATGATCCACGGTGTTCTGCTTCTGGTATGCGTACTGACCATACCATTTCTACTTAATTTAATACCATTGGCAACTTTAGCCGCCGTATTAATTTTAGTAGGATATAAATTAGCAAAACCGGCTACATTCAAACATTTCTGGCATTTGGGGAAATTTCAGTTTATCCCTTTTTTAGCAACAGTTGTAGCTGTTGTGGCAACAGACTTGTTAAAAGGAGTTGGAATAGGTCTCGCCATTTCCATTTTCTACATCCTTCAGGGAAATATGAAAAGAGCATATTACCTTAGCAGGGAGAATCTGGATGATGCAGACGAAATCAATATCAAACTGGCTGAAGAAGTTTCTTTTTTAAACAAAGCAGCCATCAAAAAAACACTTAAAAATATAAAACCTAATTCTGCAGTAACCATCGACGCCAGGGATACTTCATATATAGCGACAGACGTTTTAGAAATGATCCAGGACTTTGCCAACATCCGCGCAAAAGAAGAGGATATAACGGTAGAGCTTCTGGGCTTCAAAACCTCGTACAGAGATTACGAAAAAAATGAAGATTCACACATACTGGTTACACACAGAAGAGCTATGTAAGCTCATTTATCAACAATTATTTTTTAACTTTAAAATTTGAAAAAACCATTAAATTATATGAAAGCACATACGTACGAAACCCAATCAACGATTACTCCCGAAAAAGCTTTAGAGTTTTTAAAAGAAGGAAACCAAAGATTTGTAAACAACTTAAAGGCTAACAGAGACCTTTTGGAACAGGTAAATGCTACCCGTGAAGGACAGTGGCCTTTTGCAGTTGTTTTAAGCTGTATAGACAGCCGTACCTCAGCAGAGCTAATCTTTGATCAGGGATTGGGTGATGTTTTCAGCATCAGAATTGCCGGTAACTTTGTAAATCAGGATATTCTGGGATCAATGGAGTTCGGTTGTAATGTCGCAGGTTCCAAACTTATCGTTGTTTTAGGGCATACCAAATGTGGTGCCTTAAAAGGAGGACTTGATGCAGCACAAATCGAAGGAATGGGAATGGATAACCTGAACCACCTGATTAACCATTTTGATCCGATCATCAATGAAGTGATTGAAGAAAATGAAGAACGTTCATCAAAAAACAGTTCATTATTAGAAAGACTGAATCATCAGAATGTAAAAAATGCTATCGAAGACATCCGTAAACAAAGTTCAACGCTTAGAAACCTTGAAAATGAAGGTAAAATCAAAATCGTTGGAGCGAACTACGATGTTGAAACAGGTGCTGTAACCTGGTTATAGTATTCAGATATTACTATGTAATAGTTTAGATCAATTAATTTTTAAATTCACAATAAAGAACCATCGCAACCCGGTGGTTCTTTTATTTTAAGCATAAGAATTTTCAAGGCTCAATTTTTCCTTACATTTGATGTGTAAAATTAATGTTGCAGACAAACTTATGAAACTACAGGTAAACTTCATTCTGATTGGCATTTTAATAGTATTGAGCGGATCTTTAAAAGCACAAAAGCAAGTTACAGATACCCTCGCTTATCTTAAAAAATTTGAAACAAACAAAGAAAAATACATTGGTAAACCTTTTTCACTACTACTAAAAGACCTTTCCCAGTTACAACCTAAAAAAACAAAATCAGATATTAATGAAAATCCCGGTAGTCCTCTGTTAAATACAATATTCAGGTTTTCAGAAAGCGATATCAACTCCGCTCATGCACCCACAATAATTATTAAATGGAAGCCCGATAACTCTCCCACAACTCCAATAGAGTTTTTTGAACAGGAGCATAATTACCGTTTTACCATCAGTGAAAGAAATTTTTTTGAAAAGAAAATTGTAAAGGATATTGTTGTTGCTAAATAATAAAACCTCCTGACGGAGGTTTATTGTTTTATATAAAATCTGATTTATTTCCCGTTGAAAGCTGACATTGTATTGTTAATGCCCGCAAAAACAAATGAAAGGCACGCCTTTGAAAACTGTTCAATTCTTTCTGGCAATTTTTCTCTTTCCTCTTCATTCCACGTACCCAAAACATAATCTACCTGTCTCCCTTCAGTAAAGTCCGCAGAAATTCCAAAGCGAAGCCGTGCGTAATTCTGTGTCTTCAGAACTTCATTAATATTTTTTAAACCGTTGTGTCCCGCATCAGATCCTTTCATTTTCATTCTTAATGTCCCGAAAGGAAGTACCAGATCATCCGTAATAATTAATATATTTTCCAGAGGGATATTTTCTTTGTGCATCCAGTATTTTACAGCATTACCAGAAAGATTCATATAAGTGTCCGGTTTTAAAATAAAGACTTTCCTGCCCTTATATTTCCCTTCTGCCATCCATCCGAAATTGGTTGTATTAAATGAAGCTTCAAGACTTTCTGCTATTTTTTCTGCAACCTTGAATCCTATATTATGACGTGTATTTTCATATTCCGCACCCTTGTTACCGAGTCCGACTATTAAATATTTCATTTGAAATTTTTTGCAAAATTAAGGGATAAAAAATAAAAAAACTCAATCCGTTAAAGAATTGAGTTGATCTATTGTTAAAAAAAATTTTATAAAGGCTTGTAGATATAATTTATTCCATACCCTTTTGTTACGTAAGTCTGCGGATCGTAATGATAATCTGTACTGAACACTGCCGGAACAGGAATAGGTGTAGTAAGATCTGTTATCGCCATTCTCTTAGGACTGTTTGGAGATAGGATCAGACTTCTCTTATCATTCATTTCTGTAGAAAGGATCACAGATATTTTATAAGCAAAAGGAAGCAATGTATATGCACTTATCTGAGTGTCAAAGTTCGCATAATCATAACCCAGTTTACCTGTTGGTGCGCCAAATACGTCATTACTCATCGGGCCATAATGTCTTACTACTTTACTTACATTATCCCCTAAATAAGTATATCCAGTTCTTGAATAGTTTTTGTAAACAAACGGAACTCCTGAAACATCCTCTCCTGATCTCATGATAATACTGTCAAGCTTGCTTGTTGAAGCTGCATATTTCAAATTATAAAGAGTCTTGGTTTTTCTGAAAAGAGTTTGAGGTCCTGGAGGATCTCCCGGAATAACCGGAGGTGTTCTCCTGAACACTGAACGGCTTTCAGATACCTTATCTATTTTTCCGGATACACCATAAGTGAAAATCTGAGAATATGAAACACTATCCTTATCTAATTTTCCATTATTATCTAAATCAAGAAAACCTCTGAAATCAATCTTGCTTACCTTATCTCCGCTATACATAATATCTGTAATAGAAGCACTATCTGTAAGCACACGGGATAAAAGCAGCCCACTGTAATGATACTCTGCAATGGTATCAGCATCCGTAATTTCTCTATACAAAGCTCTAGGCCCTGTCAGTCCGGTATTGTTATGTAAATCAACAAGTGGATTTCCGTCTTCATCAATAAGATCTTTACACGAATGAATGGAAGAAAAACCAGCAAACAGTAAAATAAAATAGAAAAGTTGTTTCATTTCCAAGGGGATTATTTATTTTTTCACAAATATAATTTTTTTTTAAACAAAAAGCATATATTTATTTATATTATAAGAAAACTAACAATCAAATAAGCAGGTTTTCTTGTACTTTAGATATTCTGAAGAGAAAAGTTGGGTAAAAAAAATATATTTCACTGTAGACTATATCTTTAGGAGAGCTATTTACTTATAAGTAAGTTGTGCTATAAAACAAAAAAACTAAAAGCGGATCTTTTAGTTTTTTTGTTTTTTTATCGATAAAATTAATGATTAGTAAGGTTGCAGTACCTGAGTAGTAAGTACTGATTGTGCCATATCATCATTTAAATAAGTTGTATTTACAGCTTTTCCTGTTCCTAAAGTTCCGGAGTTCAGGTTTCTTTTAGTACATGCTGCTTTAACGCTATAGTTATTCTGAGGAGTAAGGTTAGTAAGTGTAGCATTAAGATTGAAAATCTTATTTGTACCATCACCTCCAACCAAAACGTCAGTCCTCACAGCCTTAAGCGTATTGTTCACAAAAATTCCGCAAGCATAACTTATTGAAGAATTTGCATTAGCCGTTTTTTGTGTCGTTGTCTGAAAAGTAAACACTACTTTATTCGTTGCATTGGTAATAGAAAAAGTATCAACAGCTCCTGTCAGAACAGTCCAAGTAGCATCTAAGGCCGCATTTTCTGCATAAGGTGATGTAGAACCGTTTGCCCCTGAAAAAGTAGCACCTACTTTATCAGAAACCGTATTGATGGAAAACAAAGCCATACTTCCCTGTCCGTCTGCAATCTTTATACTTTTCCAATCGTTACTAACCAAATCGGAATTGTTATGAAAAATCTCTCCAGCATTTCCTGCGTTCCCTTTTACGGTATTAGTCCCTCCTGTTCTCAATTCTTTATTTACATTGACATCTCCATTAATATCTAATGTGTTTACAGGTGTTTTAGTATTGATTCCCACTTGAGCTTTAGACAAACCAACACCTAATAATAATGTTATTAAAAATATTTTTTTCATGATTTAATTTAAAATGGTGTTAAAGACTTGAGGGATTTCGTAAACGTCCACTTTAAGAGAAGACTGGGCAATAAAGCTATCGATATTGGTTGCCACGTTGATTCCTATTCCCAAAGTAGCATTATTCGTATTATATGACTGCAATCTTGAACAAGCCACACTTACAGTATGAGTTCCTTTTGTAAGATTCGAAGCAATTCCGATTTGATTGTGAGTTAAAAAGGTATTACTTGCAGTACTGGCTTTAATATTCCCTTGTCTTAGGTTCACCAATTTATTATCTACAAAGATTCCGCAAGCATAATCAATCGAAGTATCTGTAGCACCATTAGCAGGGAAATTCGTATGAACTACAGTTTCAAACTGAAAATACGTTTTACTATCCGTACTGTATACCTGGAACGGCTGAGATAAAGCATTGATCTTTTTAAAGTTATTAAAAATGCTGAAGTCGCTCCCTTTTACAAAGCTCGTAGATCGTGTAGATCTTGTAGAAGATTCCTCAGTTCCAGTAAAAGTAACACCTGTTCTATCTGAAAAAGAGTTATTAAAGATCAGGTAAAACTGATTAGGTTCATATTCAGGAATTCTAAGTGTTTTCCAAATCGGAGGATAATTTTCTCCCTGTGAAACCAATATCTGGCCATTTGTCCCCTGAACGAGGCTATTGTCTGTTGTATTTAAAACAACCAGTTTATTACGAAGGTTAATATCTCCGTTTACATCAAGTTTTGCTCTTGGAGTTACTGTTTTTATTCCTATCTGCGCAGAAACAGAAAGCCCGATTGATAAGAATAGAAGCGATAATATATTTTTCATAATTAGTTGGCTTTGTAGGTTACGTATTCAATAATATCAATCTTTAGATCCGATTCTAAAGTAAAGGCATTAGAAACTGTATTGGAATTCGAAATGTTACGTCCAATCGAAAATTGGCTGTTCACATCAGAAGACTCAATTTTTCTACAAGCCACTTCAATTTTCTGAGCACCAAGGGGAACGTTTTGCTCAGTGTAATTCAGTGTAAAAATATAGTCCTGAAATCCTCCTTTGTCTGTATTATTTGTAGAAGAGACCTTATCAGGACGAACAGCAACAAGCTTACCTCCTCTGAATACTCCGCATGTAAAGCTTATATTCTGAGAAGTAGTAGCCACGGGAGCTTTCAGTTCAATCCCTGTCTGGAATTGGTAAGTAATCCTGTTTTTAGGATTTTTAACTGTAAAATTATTTTCAAGGCCTTCAATCTTCACCCATTTACCCTTGCTGGTATCGGTTATATTATCCCCAACAACATTGGTATAGATCATATCACCTGCCACACCATTAGATAGACTGGTAATTCCTTTTTGATCCAGAGACAGGTACGAATTAATTAATTTGTACTGTCCTTCTTCCATAAAAGATACGTTGATTGATTTCCATACAGGAGGTAGATTTTCTCCCTGCGAAACTAAAACTTGTCCGTTTAGTCCGGCATTTCCAACTTGAGTAGGAGTACCTCCCACTCTTAATTCTTTTCTTAAGGTGGTTTTCCCGTTTACATCGAGAGTCGAATTTGGTGAATTAGTGTCAATTCCCACCTGCGCGTGAGCATAGACAGAGCAAAGCCCTGCTATGCAGTAATACATAGTTTTTTTCATAATAAGCGGCACAAAGGTACACAATTTTAATATAAAACCCTATAGTTTAATTATTTATACCATAGAAATATGCCTATGTATTAA
This sequence comes from Chryseobacterium sp. LAM-KRS1, assembly GCF_013184525.1. Lineage (GTDB taxonomy): Bacteria > Bacteroidota > Bacteroidia > Flavobacteriales > Weeksellaceae > Chryseobacterium > Chryseobacterium proteolyticum. The sequence continues at coordinate 703,376 of NZ_JAAOIZ010000004.1, read as the reverse complement.
TAGAATTCTTCGTAACGAAAAGTAGAATTATCTTTAAAACAGGGCTATAGCTGCAATATAGACCTCAACAAAATATTTACTTCATCTACATTTTTTACCTTATCTTTTCTCATCATTAAATTATTCCCTTCTTTTCCTATTTTTTCTTTTAATTGAGCCTCCGAAGGATTTTGAGTAAGGTAATTGATAATGTTCCTGAATTTTTCTGTCTGATAAAACTTATCTTGAGGATTACCTGGAAAATACCCTAAAAACACACCATTCTTCATAACTATTTTTTCAAATCCAATGTCTGCAGCGAGCCATTTTAAAGACACACTTTTTAAAAGATTAACAGCTTCCTCCGGTAAAGGCCCAAAACGGTCTATCAATTCGGATTCAAATTTCTGAAGATCTTTTTCATTATCAATTTCTGCAATCTTCTGATACAGCAATAACCTCTCTTCTGTATTAGAGATATAGAAATCAGGAAGCATGAGCTCCAGGTCGGTATCTATATTCACTTCCTTTACAGATTTAAAAAGTTTCTGCCTGTCCTCTTCATTGTCAAATAGGTTTTCAAAATCTTCATCATCTTTTAACTCCTCCAAAGCTTCCTGCATCAGCTTCTGGTATGTTTCAAATCCCATTTCATTAATAAATCCACTTTGCTCAGCACCTAACAAATCTCCTGCGCCACGGATTTCCAGATCTTTCATGGCAATCTGGAATCCACTTCCAAGATCTGAAAACTGTTCAATAGCTTCCAATCTCTTTCTCGCATCAGAAGTCATCATATCATAAGGAGGAGTAATCAGATAACAGAAAGCTTTCCTGTTACTTCGTCCAACCCTTCCCCTCATCTGATGGAGATCCGCCATACCGAACCTTTGGGCATCATTGATAAATATCGTATTGGCATTCGGAACATCTACCCCACTTTCCACAATAGTTGTTGAGACCAGTACATCATATTTGCCCTCCATAAAATCAAGGACATTCCGCTCCAGCTGCTTCCCTTCCATTTGGCCATGACCGGTAATAACCCTGGCGTCCGGAACCAATCTCTGGATGAGTCCCGCAATATCTTTTAAATTTTCAATCCGGTTGTTGATAAAATAGACTTGTCCGTCTCTTTGTAATTCATATGAAACGGCATCACGAAGAATCTCTTCATTAAACCCGATAATCTGAGTATCTACCGGCTGCCTGTTAGGCGGTGGTGTTTTGATGACAGATAAATCTCTTGCAGCCATTAAGGAGAACTGCAAAGTTCTCGGAATAGGTGTCGCCGTCAGTGTAAGTGTATCCACATTGCTTTTAAGCGTTTTCAGCTTATCTTTTACGGAAACTCCGAACTTATGTTCCTCATCAATAATCAACAAGCCTAAATCTTTAAACTTAACACTATTGCTGGCAAGCTGATGCGTTCCTATGATGATATCTACTTTACCATTTTTTAATCCTTCTAAAGCTTCCGATTTTTGTTTTGCTGACCTGAATCTATTGATGTATGAAACATTCACCGGAAAATCTTTCAGCCTTTCCTTAAAGCTTCTGTAATGCTGAAATGCAAGAATTGTCGTTGGAACTAAAACCGCAACCTGTTTGCCATCTGTTGCTGCCTTAAACGCAGCTCTTATTGCAACTTCTGTTTTACCAAAACCTACATCTCCACATACCAGACGATCCATCACAGTACTAGCCTCCATATCCGCCTTCACATCAATCGTTGCTTTTTCCTGATCCGGAGTATCTTCATAAATAAAACTGGCTTCCAATTCATTCTGTAAATAAGAATCCGGGGTATAAGCAAAACCTTGAGCGGTTTTTCTTTGTGCATAAAGTTTGATAAGATCAAAAGCGATCTGCTTTACTTTTGCTTTTGTTTTTTGCTTTAAAGACTTCCATGCCGGAGATCCTAATTTACTCAGAACAACTTCTTTACCATCAGGCCCGTTATATTTTGATATTTTATGAAGTGAATGAATACTTACGTAAAGTAAATCTCCATTTTTATAGGTAAGTTTAAAACATTCCTGAATTTTCCCATCATTATTAACTTTTACCAATCCCATAAATTTACCGATCCCATGATCGATATGGGCAATATAATCCCCGACTTTAAGAGACATAAGATCCTTGAGGGTAAGCTGCTCAGATTTAGCAAAAGTATTTTTAGCCTTATATCTTTGATAACGGTCAAATATCTGATGATCGGTATACACAGATATTTTATGGTTATTATCAACAAAACCTTCATGAAGTTCAGATTTAAAGCTTTTGAAGATCATTTTATGTTCAAGTTCTTCAAAAATTGACTCCAGTCGTTCTCTTTGTTTTTCTGTTGAAAACGAAATCCAGGTATCGAAACCGTCATTCTGCTTCTCTTCCAGATCCTGAATTAATAATTCAAAATTTTTATGAAAAGAAGGCTGGGAAGTTTGCTCTATACTAATCTCATAAGTGTTAAGCCCTTCAATAGCAACACTGCTGAAATCAATTGTTTTGAACTTCTTGTAATCAAATAAAAACTCCTGATCGGAAATGAACAATTCGTCAGGAGTCCTGTGAGCAATATCTTTACTTAACGATTCATACTTTTCCAACGACTTCTCATAGAATGATCTTATTTTTTGCAATCCTACCACTCCATTTCTCGAAATCACAAAACTCTCTTTCGGCAGAAGCTGAAGTAAGGAAACCCGGCTGCCAGAAACCGAAAAGTTCATATTTGAAACAAGCTGAAATTCTTTGATCTTATCTACCGATAGCTGCGTTTCAATGTCAAAAGTTTTGATGCTTTCTACCTCGTTACCAAAAAAAGTGATTCTATAAGGCTTTTCATTAGAGTAAGAAAAAACATCTACAATTCCTCCTCTTACTGAAAACTCCCCAGGCTCGGATACAAAATCTGCCTGCTGAAACTGATAATGGGAAAGCAGTTCATCCACAAAATCAAAATCGAGCTGATCTCCTACTTTGATATGATGTGAAATTGCTTTAAAATCTTCTTTTTTCAGAACTTTCTCTGATAAAGCTCCGGCATATGCTACAATTACTTTTGGAGATTTCCCGGAATTTATTTTATTTAAAACCTCTGTTCTTAAAACAAGATTTGCATTCTGAGTTTTTTCAACCTGATAGGGTTCAAGATGAGTGGCAGGAAAATAAAGAACCTTGTCTTTACCCAACAGATCCTCCATTTCCGTATTAGCATAAAGAGCATCTTCCTTATCATCTATAATGTAAAGAATATTCTTCTTTTGGGTCAGGAAAAGCTCTGCCACAAAAACAGAAGTGGAAGATCCTGCATTCCCTTTTACCGAGATGTGTTGATTCGCTTCCAGTTGTGTGAAAATTTCTTTGCCAAATTCTTTTTGTAATAAATCCGGAAGAAATTTTTCATGAATAGGTTTTAACTGCATAAGTAATAACGGTATAAACGACAAAATCGATTTCGGAAGTTCTCCGAAACCGTTCATTAATTTAGAACAAAGGTAGCTATATTTTTTCCAACACAATAAAATAGCAAATTATTTAAAAATCAAAATAATCCACCAACGATAATCTAAATAGCATCTTTCTACTAAAAACTCTAATTAAAAGTTAAAAAACTAACCATTTTACTTCATGGCACAGTGTTTGAAAACTTCATTCATACGAATATAACAACACTAAAAATAGTATTATGAAAAAAGCAATTAAAATTCTGGGCATTTTTATGGTGACATTTTTTGCAGCAGTCACTATAGCATCATGTAGCAGGGATGATGATCCCGCAAACAATGATTTCTTCGCAGGCACATACCGAGGAAGCGTATCTTATAATGATGGTTCAACAAATACAAGCACCAATGACGGTAGTGTATTTGTAACCAAAATCGCCAGCGGTACAAAGTATAATTTTGCATTTTCAAATGACATTCCTGCTCTTAATGGAATAGAGTTTGAGCAAAAAGGTGATAATAGTTTAGTTATGATTGGCTCTAGCGCAACCTCTTATATAAGGATTGATAATAATGAATTAAAGATCCTTTATCTTAAAGATGGCAAAACATGGACAGCCAATTGTACACGATAATAATTATTTTTTTTAACAGGCCTGTTTCTTTTTAGAAACAGGTTTTTTCTTTTAATATCTGCGATCGTTTAATCTTTTTTTAATCTGTAATAAACTTTAGTTAAGTTTCTATATACTAGATCTATCTGTACGATTTTTGCATACCTTTACTCAACAAAACCAAAATAATGTAATTCTATGAAAAAATTATTAACCGCAATGTCATTAATCTTAGGATTAGGTCTTGCAACTGCTCAACAAACAACTCCGGCAACTGCAACTAAAACTGTTCAGCAGGCTCCGAAAACTTTGAAAGCTCAGGAAGCGCCAAAAGCATTGAAAGCCACTGAAACTAAATCTGCTGCTACTTCAAATGGAATGAAAATGAAAAAGGACGGAACTCCTGATAAAAGATACAAAGCAAACAAACATTTAAAAAAAGACGGCACACCAGATAAAAGGTATAAAGCCAACAAATAAACTCAACATATAGTTGTTATTTTCATAATCAAATTTCGAAGAACCGATGAGACTATCATCGGTTTTTTTTATTTCATATTCCATAAAAGTATTCTCAGATTATTTAGTTATTTATAAATTTGAACCATGTTAAGCTTCCTAAAGAAAAATATAGCACTGGCCTGGGCAAAAAAACATGTCCAAAAAGCCGAAGAATTCAAAAAGAATGCAGAAAAGGATCAGGAAAAATTGCTTTTATCACTGATTGATACTGCAAAAAAGACTCTTTTTGGAAGAGAACATCAATTCGAAAATATTCAGTCAGTACAAGACTTCCAGAAAAAAGTACCTGTATCTGATTACGAAGATTTAAAGCCTTACATCGAACGGGTAAAAAAAGGACAAGCAAATATCCTTTGGCCGGAAACGCCCCAATACTTTGCCAAAACCTCGGGAACAACTTCTGGATCAAAATACATTCCCATTTCAAAAGAAGGGATGCCCTTTCAGGTAGCAGCAGCTCAAAGTGCATTATTCCATTATATTTCCCAGAAAAAAAACGCTGATTTCGTCAATGGAAAAATGATTTTCCTGCAGGGAAGCCCTGTTCTTGAAGAAGTGTATGGAATAAAGACAGGACGTCTCTCAGGTATTGTAGCCCATCACATTCCTAACTATCTGCAAAAAAATCGTCTCCCAAGCTGGGAAACGAATATCATTGAAGATTGGGAAACCAAGGTTGATAAAATTGTAGAAGAAACAGAGAAAGAAAACATGACCCTGATATCGGGAATTCCGCCATGGCTCATCATGTATTTTGAAAAGCTTACTGAAAAGCATGGTAAAAAGATCAAACAACTTTTTCCAAACCTTCAGCTTATTGTTACCGGAGGAGTAAACTATGAGCCGTATCGTGATAAGATGGAGGATCTTCTGGGCGGACCGGTTGATATCATCCAAACCTTTCCTGCTTCAGAAGGCTTTTTTGCGTTTCAGGATAGCTATACCAAAGAAGGACTACTCCTTCTTACCCATCATGGTATTTTTTATGAATTCATTCCGTTAGAGGAATACGGGAAACCGGATGCCCGAAGATTAACACTAAAGGATATTGAACTAAATAAGGATTATGCTTTGATATTAACAACCAATTCCGGACTGTGGGCTTACTCTATCGGGGATGTTGTGCGATTTATCAGCAAAAATCCTCACCGGATCTTAGTAAGTGGGCGAACAAAACATTTTACATCCGCTTTTGGAGAACATGTCATAGCTTACGAAGTAGAGGAAGCCATCAAAGCCACTTTAGAAAAGTTTCCCGCTCAGATTACAGAGTTCCATCTGGCTCCGCAGGTAACTCCCATTGACGGACTCCCATATCATGAATGGCTGATCGAATTCGAAAAAGAACCTGTAAACCTTCAACTTTTCAAGGATGAACTGGATAATCAGCTTCGCAAACGTAATACCTACTATGATGATCTTATTTCAGGAAACATCTTGCAAAAGCTGCACATTACGCTTCTGAAAAAAAATGCATTTCAGGAATATGCAAAATCTCAGGGCAAACTGGGAGGACAAAATAAAATACCAAGATTGGCAAATGACAGAAAAATTGCTGATTTATTGGAAATTTACAAATTATAATTACATTTTTTCAATTCCAAAAACAAATATTCAAAAAAAATTATAAATTTGAAAAACTAAATAAAAATAATGAAAGCATCTGTACTTTTAAAATCATCTTTACTTACCTCTTTATTTTTAATCTCTTCATGTGCTACTACAAAGTACAGTGAAGATATTTCAAAAAATAATTATTCTAATCTGGAAGCGGGAAGAATATACATTGTCACTATGAAAGACGGTTCTAAAAAACAAAAAATGTTATTCCGTAATATCCAGGGTGATAATATCGTAGGAACAGCAGGTAAAAAAGACAGTACAGAAGTAATTATTCCAAAATCCAATGTTGCTGCCGTAAAAGACAGATCAAGAGCAAGGGTAACAGGAGGAGCAGTGCTTATCGGTGCAGCTGCGGCTGCGGCCATCGTAGTGAGTGCTTCAAGGGCAGACTAAATAGATTTTATCTTTCAAAATACATTTGATTTATCATTTGAAAAATCAACTTCTCAGTAGCTCTAAATAAATATTTAGAGCTACTTTTGCGTATGATTTCCTTTACTCCCTTAAAAACCTTAGAAAATATTGAATTCAGAAATCTACTTACCGGAAGATTTTTCATTGTTTTAGCCTTCAGAATGCTTGCCACTTTATTGGGGTGGTGGGTGTACCAGTTAACAAAAGATCCTTTCTCAATAGGATTAATTGGTCTTTCGGAAGTAATTCCGGCTGTCAGTTGCGCATTATATGCAGGACATGTAATTGATATGAATGAAAAAAAGCGACTCTTGCTCATTTGCAACTATGCTTATATTTTTCTCATCGGGCTCCTGCTTATTCCAGCTTTTTTCAATGTTGAAATGCATTTTAGCGGGCATCAGATCACCTATTTTATTTATAGCGTGATTTTTTTTACGGGAATTGCAAGGGCGTTTATTGGTCCCATCGTTCCCTCGATGATTCCTAAGATTGTAAAAAAGGAGAATCTTCCTCATGCTGTCACCCTTAATCAAGCTACATTTCTAATCTCTTCTGTTTGTGGTCACGCCATAGGAGGTTTCCTTATTGGTTTTTTTGGCGTAAAATGGACTCTTGTGGTCATCATCCTGCTCATTTTTATCGCCTCGTTATTTTTCTGGCAATTGAAAAAACAATTTTCTGAATATAAAAAAGGGAATATTAATGTTGTGGAAAGTATGAGGGAAGGTATTTCGTATATTTTCAAAACTAAAGAAATCTTAGGAGCATTATGTCTGGATATGTTCGCCGTACTGTTTGGAGGTGCCGTAGCCATGATCCCGGTTTATGCTACCGACATATTAAAGGTGGGAGCTGAAGGTTTCGGGCTTCTTAATGCAGCCTCAGATATTGGCTCTATGTGCATCATCACCATTCTCTCCATTGTTCCACTGAGAAAAAATCAGGGAAAAATATTACTTGGTGTGGTTACCGGATTCGGGCTTTGTATTATAGGATTCGGACTCTCTCATATATACTGGTTATCATTTATGTTTTTAGTGATCAGTGGAATGCTGGATGGTATTTCCGTTGTAATTCGTGGAACCATTGTACAATTGAAAACACCTGATCATATAAGGGGACGTGTACTCAGTGTTAATTCAATTTTTATCATGTCCAGCAATGAAATGGGACAATTTGAAAGTGGGTTATCTGCAAAACTACTGGGCGTGGTCCGTTCGGTAGTATTCGGAGGAAGTATGACGGTTCTTATTGCCTTACTTGTCGGAAGTACGAATCCTAAGCTACGAAAAATGCAATATTAAACACATATTCCACGTTATATTAAATAAAACTTAAAAACATTAATTAAAATTTAATAATTTTTTATATTTGTCGTATAAAATCCCCCCTTATGAAAAAATTTCTACTAATTTCAGGCTTCTTCTTGGCTGGCTTTTGGATAAACGCCCAAACCTACTCAGAAAAAGACTTCCAACAATCTATATCACAAGTAAATACAGCTAAAACAAAAGCCGACTACGACAACCTTTTCCAAAAATTTTCCAAATTCACAGGATACAAAAAGAATGACAGATGGCAAGCTTATTATTATGCCGCAGTTTCTATGTATCTTAAAACAGAGATTCAGCAAAATCAAACCATGCATGAAGATCTTCCGGGCGCTAACGCTCTCGCCAGAAAATTTGCAAAAGGGGCATTTAATGCTCAGCAGGACAATGCCGAAGCTAATATTCTGTTAGGATTGCTATATTTCCAGAAAATGCAGGTGAGTCCATCAGGTGACACACAAAAGGATATGGAAATTGTTTCTCAGGCAGTTGCAAAAGCTGAGGCTACCTCTCCAAACAATCCAAGGCTTGCCATTCTAAAGGCAAGAATAAAAGAAAAATCAGGAAACCAAGCTGACGCTGATGTACTACTGCAAAAAGCAAAAAACGGATTTGACAGTAAAACTTCTATGGGCAGTGCTGCACCAACATGGGGCAGACAGTTAATTTCAAATAAATAAGAATTAAAATTTTAAACTGATCAAAATGAAAAAAGTTCTACTTATTTTTCTGATAATTATATCTCAGATAAGTTTTGCCCAATCCAGCTCTGACTGTGGTGGAAATGTTCAGGTTTGCGGAAACACACCTATTTCTTTCACCCCTACAGGACCTGGAGACATCCACGAAGTACTGGGAGACTGTCTAAGCATGGAACATTATTCCATCTGGTATACTTTTACGGTTGCCACATCAGGAACATTGACATTTAATATCGATCCAAACGTTTTCGCTGACGATTACGACTGGGCTGTTTATGGCCCGAATGTTACTTGTGCAAATCTTGGGTTTCCCATAAGATGTAACTATTCCGGCGCCGATGGCCCCACCGGTTTAAATATGACCGCAACTGGAACATCAGAAAATGGAGGAGGCCCGCCATTCTGTTCTTATATGAATGTTGTTGCTGGCCAAACCTATTATATGGTTGTTGATAATTTCTTATCCACTGCAAATGGTTTTGTATTAACATGGGGAGGGACTGCAACTTTGGTTTCCCCTTTCAACAATGCTTTCCAACCTTATCCGTTTATGGAGCCAGGAAGCGCAGGACCAACACCTAATGATCCGAGAGAGGTTATTATCTGTTCAAATCCGGCAGTTTTTAATTTTAATTCATTATCTGCAGGAATTATAAACAATAACCCAAACTTCATAGTAACTTATTATACTAACGCAAACGATGCGATTACAGGTAATAATCCGATAACAACGCCTATAACCGTCAATACTACTGATATTTATTATTACGCCATTAGTTATTCCGATCCAAATGCCCCTTCAGGCGCGATCAACAGGTGTAGGATTCCGGGTAAATTTAAATTTATACAAAGAGCTATCACAGCGACTGATGTCACATTAACAGAATGTAATAACAACAATACAGGTACTGCTATATTCGACCTGACTACTGCTGCTGTAATTGCCGACCCAACCGTGACAAAAAAATACTATCCTACCCTTACAGATCTTAATGCAGGCACCAATGAGATCACGAATCCATATCAGTATAATTCTGCAGGAGGTAATGTTTTCGTTCTGGTAACTTCACAATTCGGATGTACCACTACTGCAAAAATCACCTTAGCATTCCATCCTGTAGTCGTGGTAAATGAGGCTACCCTTAGATCTTGTTTCATTGAATCGAATCCTTCAACGGCTTCTTTCAATCTTACAGCCGCTTCAGTAACAACACAGCCGGGTATTACTAAAAAGTATTACCCATCCATGACAGACGCTGTTAACGGAACCAACGAAATCACTACGCCATCTCCGTACATTGCACCGAATGGTGTGGTTTATATCAAAGTGACCAATGCAAATAATTGTTATACTGTTGCAAAAGTAAATCTGATCGTATTACCTCCTGTAAAATCTACAGTCCTTGCAGATAAAATAATCTGTATGGAAGACACAACTACACTGGATGCAGGACCTGGATTTGACGGGTATTTATGGAGCACAGGTGCTACGACACAAACCATCAGTAATGTAACTGTTGGTACTTATTCAGTACAATTGAAAACCGGGGAATGTACTACCAACCAAACTGTAACAGTTTATGCATCTGAGCAACCTGTTATATCCAATGTTGATATAGCAACAAATACGATTACTGTAAATGTAATCGGAGGTACTCCGCCATATAAATATTCATTGGATAATATCAACTGGCAAGATTCTAATGTATTCAATAATATACCAAGAGGAGATAATCATATTTATGTTAAGGATTCTTATGATTGTGAACCGATTGACATCAATGTGGTTGTTCCTAATTTAGTCAATGTGATCACTCCTAATAATGATGGTGTGAATGATGTGATTGATTATTCTGCACTGGCAGGAAAGCAAAACCTGATATTAAGTATTTATGACAGATACGGTGCAAAAATATTCCAGGCTGACAAAACGAATGGTTACAAATGGGATGGCACTACCAACGGAAGCAAAAAAGTTTCAACAGGAACTTACTGGTATTCTGTGACATGGAACGAAAATGATAAGAAAAATACACCTATCAAATTCTCCAGTTGGATTATGGTAAAAAACAGAGAATAGTCATATTTTTTGATAAAAACCGCTTAAAAAAGCGGTTTTTATTAATTCGAGCGAACTATAAACCAATTATCTTGTTATTTTCGCTATTTTTGTTACATTAAATTCATTTTAAAATGAGAAAATTCTTACTTCTTTTTATTTTATTTACTTATCAAATATATTTTTCACAGTCGGACTGTATCACTGCAATTCCCGTATGTGGAAATTCTGATATTTCCTACACCCCTAGTGGTCATGGTAATGTTCAGGAAGACTTAATGGGATGTTTGGCCACTGACGAGCATTATAGTGTTTGGTATTCTTTTACCATAGCCACTTCAGGAACTTTAACATTCCTTATTACTCCTAATCAGTATTCTGATGACTATGACTTTGGTGTTTATGGTCCTAATCAAACATGTGGCGCTTTAAGCCCACCAATCAGATGTAATTATTCTCCTGCAGACGGACCAACTGGTTTAAGTCTCACACTTACCGGCACCAACACTGATGAGGCTATGAGTGCATATATGGACGTAGTTGCCGGAGAAACTTATTATTTGATTGTTGATAATTATTCACACACAGCACATGGTTTTTCCATGACATGGGGTGGAACAGCTACTTTAACTTCAGCATTTAATGATCCGGCAGTAACACCGAATCCATTTATTACACCTGGGGTACCTGGTCCTACTCCGGATTCTCCAAATGAAATCCTGAAGTGTGCCTTGCCAACTTCATTTGACTTCAACTCATTAACAACAGGGATTCTAAATGGAAATGCAAATTTTACCGTTACTTATCATGATAATGTAAATGATGCGATAACGGGATCAAACCCATTACCAAGCCCTACGATGGTAGATGCTACAACGATCTACTACTACCGATTAAAATATACAGATCCGAATAACCCTAACAATCCGATTAACGGCTGTTTCCAGACAGGGAAATTTAAATTCAGGCAGGGAAACATTGTGGCAAGTGACGATACCATTTATGCTTGTAATAATAATGGTGCGGGGACAGGGACATTCAACCTGACGTTGGCCAATACATATTCTGGTACCGCGACAAAAAAATATTATCCTACATTGAACGATTTAAATGCAGGAACCAACCAGATTATGAATCCTGCCGCTTACGTTTCAGGAGAAAAAACAGTATATGTAAAAGTAACAACGCCTGAAAACTGTTCAGACGACTCGGCAATCACCTTGAAATTCTTTCCGGTAGTAGTGGTTAATGATGCAGAAATTGAATCCTGCTATATTGACACCAATATTACAACAGCAAAATTTGACTTAACAACAGCTAACGTATCAAGCCAGACACCCATCACGAAGAAATTTTATGCAACCATGGCCGATGCGGTAAGCGGAACCAATCCAATTGCTAATCCTACGGCTTATGTTTCTGCCAATGGAAATGTTTATGTAAGGGTATTCAGCGCAAATATGTGTTATGCTATTGCTAAAATCACCCTTAAAGTTCTTCCTCCGGTAAAATCGGCGGTTTTAAAAGACGTTACAATTTGCCCTGAAGATACTACAACATTGGATGCGGGGCCTGGTTTTGACGGATATGAGTGGAGCACAGGAGCAACAACACAATCTATCCAAAACGTTGCGATAGGAAGTTATTGGGTAAAACTTAAAACAGGAATTTGCTATACAGTACAGCAAGTAAGTGTAAAAGCTTCCCAACAACCAGTGATCAGCAGTGTAGACATTACAAACAATACAATTACCGTAAATGTTTCAGGAGGAACACCACCATACAAATACTCACTGGATGGTACTAACTGGCAGGATTCTAACGTATTTACCGGACTTCCTAGAGGGGAAAACAAAATATACGTAGTGGATTCTTTTGATTGTACTCCGATTGATATTCAAGTGACAGTTCCTAACTTAATTAATGCCATCACACCTAACGGAGATAATGTAAATGATTACGTAGATTACTCTGAGCTAGGATACAAGAAAAATTTAGTATTCATCGTTTATGACCGATATGGAAATAAATTGTATGAAGCTGATAAACTGAGAGGCTACAAATGGGATGGAACTACCGGCGGTAAAAAAGTGATTACCGGAACGTATTGGTACACCATTTCTTGGAATGAAAATGATAAAAACAATACTCAAACGAATTATAGCGGATGGATATTGGTAAAAAATAGAGAATAATTGAAATTATAAATAGAATTTAAAAAATCACCTCAAAATCGAGGTGATTTTTTTATTAACATTGCTTATCTTTTATTGGTGGTATTTTAATAACCCTTAAGAATAATTTGTTGATTACTATTTTTTAATTTTTTTTTAAATAAACTATCTTTGCACAATGGCGCAGAAAGAAACATTATCATCTCTTACGCATGGAAATTTTGCGAAAGAATTGTCAATTGCAGATGGAAAAATGCCTCCTAATGCAGTGGATTTTGAAAGATTGATTATAGGAACTTTTTTAATTGATAAAAAAGGTCTTGACCATTCCATCGACCTTCTTACTCCGGAGGTATTTTATGATCCCAGACATCAGGTGATATTTGCTACCATTTTGAAATTATATGAAGCCAACCATCCGGTTGACTTAATGACTATTATACAAGACCTAAAAAAGGAAGACAAATTAAATTCAGCAGGAGGAGATCATTATATTATTGATCTCACCATGGGAGTAAGCTCCTCAGCTCACATAGAATATCACGTTCGTGTTATCCTAGAAAAATATATTTTGAGAAGTCTGATTAATGTTTCAGCAAACGTTATAGACTCTTCATATAAAGAATCCACGGATGTTTTTGAGCTGCTGGATAAAGCAGAACAATCTTTTTTTGAAATCACCAACGGGACCATCAAAAAAGGCTTTGATACTGCAAATTCTTTAGTAAAGCAGGCTATTGATACAATTAAATCCCTGAAAGACAAAGAAGGACTTTCCGGAGTACCCTCAGGATTTAGGGATGTGGATAAAGAAACCGGGGGCTGGCAAAATTCCGACCTTATTATTATCGCGGCTCGTCCTGCGATGGGAAAAACAGCATTCCTTCTTTCCATGGCTCGAAATATTGCGGTAGGATATAAAATCCCAATGGTACTGTTCTCTCTCGAGATGGCATCTGTTCAGCTTATTACAAGGATGATTGCTTCTGAAACCAGAATTTCTTCTGAAAAATTAAGAAAGGGAACCTTAGATGATGAAGAATGGCAAAGATTGTTTTCCAATGTATCCGAACTGGAAAACGCTCCGCTTTTCATTGACGAAACTCCATCACTTTCTATATTCGATTTCCGGGCAAAATGTCGGAGACTTGTAATGCAGCATGGTGTAAAGCTTATCATGGTCGACTACCTTCAGCTTATGACCGCAGGAGGAGGTGGAAAAGGAACAGGAAACCGTGAACAGGAAATCTCCATGATCTCACGTTCATTAAAAGCAATTGCAAAAGAACTCAATGTCCCTGTTATTGCACTTTCCCAGCTTTCAAGAAGTGTGGAAACACGTCCGGGGAAAAGACCTCAGCTTTCAGATCTTAGAGAATCGGGAGCGATTGAGCAAGATGCTGATATCGTATCTTTCATCTTCAGACCTGAATATTATAAGATCACGGTTTGGGATAATGATGAAGAAGGCCAGGAAACTTCGACTGAAAATCAGGCCGAGCTTATTATTGCAAAACACAGGAACGGTGCTACTGCTGATGTACGATTATCTTTCCTTAAACATTTTGCAAAATTCGGAGATATCGAAGCAGCAACTGGCGGAAATCCAGGATATCCGTCAGGTTTTAGTTCGAATGAACCTAGTGGTTTTGATAAGATAAAAACAACCATTCAGCCGGGGGCAGCATTTGATCTTCCGGACAACTCCCAATTGTCAGGATCTTCTATGAATGATTTTGATGATGATGACGACTTCCCTTTTTAATGATGTTGAACTGATAAGAAAAGACAATTTCTGAAATTTTGAGAATTGAGATTTATACAGACGGAGCATGCAGTGGAAATCCCGGAAAAGGAGGTTATGGAATTCTCATGCGTGTTCCGGAAAAGAACTATCAAAAAACATTTTCTAAAGGATTCCGTAAAACAACGAATAACAGGATGGAGCTTCTGGCAGTAATTACGGCTCTGGAAAAGCTAAAGTCTACAGAAAATGATATCCATGTTTTTACAGACAGCAAATATGTAGCAGACGCGATCAACCAAAACTGGATTTCCGGCTGGATAAAAAGAGGGTGGAAAAATGTGAAGAATCCCGATCTCTGGAAAAGGTTTGTTATTCTTTATAATCAATATACTCCTAAAATGCATTGGATCAAAGGACATGCCGGTCATTTTGAAAATGAGCTGTGTGATAAGCTGGCGGTTGCAGCTGCAGCTTCTTCTGATTTAGAAATAGACACCTATTTTGAGAATATTGAAAACAATTCTCTATTTTAACGAATAAGAATCAAAAAGCACCCTATTATCAAATTCAATTATTCTGTTAAATAATTTAGTTATTTTACTATCCAAATTAACTTTTATTAAAAAATCATTAATATTTTCTGCAAAATTAACACTGAACACATATTTATTACTTAGGATTTAATATATTTACATGTCCAATTTTTAAACATCCTAATTAATGAATAAAAATCTACTATTTTATTTCACTATACTTTTATCCTGTTTATCCGGAAATCTTTTTTCCCAAACGTATCAGCTCACCGGAAATCCTGTGAATACGACAGGGTGGACAGTTGTTCCTTCTGCCGTAGTTAACACAGATTTTGTCATGCTGACTGATGATCTCACCAACAAATCAGGAGCAATCAAACTTAATGATCCTATCAACCTGAAGTACTGTGATAAATGGAGAATCGAGTTTGATTTCAGACTTGACGGTAATGGAACGTCGTCGGGAAGAGGAGACGGTTTTGCATTTTGGTATCTACAGAATCCTCCAGTAACCAGCCAGTTAGGCTCAGGTCTGGGAATTCCGCAAAATGCAATCGGCCTTATGATCGGCTTTGACCTCTACAATAATACTACAGGGGGACAGATGAATAAAGTTCATCTTGCCTATGGTGTGGTTCAAAATACTACTGACACAAATAATATCGAGTATTTCAATACTGTCGGAAGCTCCTTCCACTCACCTGATCTTACGTCTACCATTCCTTTGGTGGGAGCTACTTACAAACATGTGGAAGTAACCGGACAGGTGGATCCTGCTACTCCGGCCAATTGGATTATCAACCTGAAAATTGACGGAACATCAGTCATTAATCAATCATTTGCACCTGCAGGTGCTGCAGCTTCAATGGGAGTGGGATACTTTGGATTCTCAGCCTCTACGGGAGCGGCTTCAGTGAGGAGTTCCATAAAAAATGTAAAAATCTATACAGACAAAGTATCTATTTTACAGAACTCAGTTACCCAATCCTTATGCCCGAATCCTTCAACAGGAAATGGCACGGTCAATCTTACAACCTTTAATTCACAGTTTGTGAATACCCCGGCCAATTACACATTTACATACTATGTACTAGGGAGTTCAACGCCTATTGCTAACCCCACCAACTATCAATTCAATACCAATACAACAATCTCTGTTGTTATTAAAGACAATGCAGGTGTCCTTTGTGATAATCCCGACGGAAAGATTCAGTTGGTTCTGGCGCCTTTTACAGCAAATAATGTAACTATTTCCGCTTGTAACAACAATAAAGCCGGGACAGCAACATTTAACCTAACTACTGCAGCTGTAACGGGAGTACCGGGAGCCGTTAAGAAATATTACAAAACACTGGCTGATCTCAACGCAGGAACCAATGAAATCACTAACTTTTCAAACTACATATCTGCTCCGGGAGTCGTATATGTAAAAGTGACAACACCACAAGGTTGTACAGGAACAGCTCAGATAACGCTGGCATTTCTTCCTGAAGTAGTCGCTAATGATGATACTATTCGCTCCTGTTTCATTGACACCAATACAACATCCGCTTTATTTAACCTGACCACTGCCAATGTAACACCACTGGCCGGAGCAATAAAAAAATACTACACAACTTTAGCAGACGCAATGGGCGGAACGAATGAAATTGTAAATCCGCAAGCATATGTATCTACAAATGCTGTAGTCTATGTAAAAGTAATTGATGGAAATAATTGTTACACCATTGTGAAAATTACCCTTGTTGTTTTACCTCCTGTTCCATCAACTGTTCTTAAAGATCAGACAATATGTATAGACGAAACTGCAACATTAGATGCAGGTCCAGGTTTTGACGGCTATTTATGGAGCACCGGTGCAACCACTCAATCCATACAAAATGTTCCGGTGGGAATCTATTCGGTTCTGCTTAAAACAGGAAGTTGCTTCACCAGTCAGATTGTAAAAGTACAAGCTGCACCTCAACCGGTGATTTCAAGCATTGATATTACCAATAACACGATTACAATTAATGTAAATGGAGGCACACCCCCATATCAGTTCTCATTAAACGGTACAACATGGCAAAGCTCTAATGTATTCTCCGGTTTATCCAGAGGAGAGCATAAAATATTTGTTAAAGATTCATATAACTGTGATCCTATTGATGTACAAATCACTGTTCCGAACCTGATTAATGCGATCACTCCAAATGGGGATAATGTAAACGATTATATTGACTATTCTGCTTTAGCCTATAAAAAGAATCTGGTATTCATCGTTTATGACAGATATGGAAATAAGCTTTACGAAGCTGACAAATTAAGAAACTACAAGTGGGATGGTACCGCAAGTGGTAAAAAAGTACCTACTGCAACATATTGGTACACCATCTCCTGGAACGAAAATGATAAAAACAATACTCAAACAAACTATAACGGCTGGGTATTGGTTAAAAATAGGGACTAACAAAAAAAAGACCACTCCAGCATTGGCAGTGGTCTTTTCAATACAAATCACTATTTTAAAGAAAAGCATCCGAAATTAAATAAATGAATAAATAACAACTCTTTATTTCACCCACTCCAAATGAAAAAACTTTTACTCTTCTGCCTTTTTGTTCTTTTAATCAACCTACCCGGAAATCTTCTATCCCAGACTTATCAACTTTCAGGAAATCCCGTCAATACTACAGGATGGGATCTTGTTTCAAGTGCAAATGTAAATACTGATTTCATACAGCTTACTGCTGATCAGGGAAACTTATATGGAGCTATAAAATTAGCCAGTCCTATTAATTTAAGATATTGTGATAAATGGAAGGTAGAATTTGACTTCAGAATTGATGGAAACGGAACCGCACAGTTTGGAAGAGGAGATGGATTTACCTTCTGGTATTTAGCTAATCCTCCTACAGGATTCGTTTCAGGAGGAGGCCTTGGAATTCCGGCTAATGCGTCGGGCTTAATGGTAGGATTTGATATTTTCAACAATACTACAGAGGGACAAATGAGTAAAGTTCATATTTTATACGGAACCAACAACTCCCTTAACAATAACATTGAATATAACAACACTCCGGGAAGCACATTTCATTCTCCTGATCTTAATCCTACACAGCCATTTGTTGGCTCAACCTATAAACATGTAGAGGTAAATGGTGAAACAGACCTTGCCAATCCCACCAGCTGGATTATAAAGGTAAGAATCGACGGAGTCTTAATTGTGGATCAGTCATTTGCCCCCTCAGGAGGAGCAATTGGTATGACTCAAGGATATTTTGGATTTTCAGCAGCCACAGGGGGAGCCAGTGCAAGACATTCAATAAAAAATGCTAAAATATTTGTGGATAAGGTTCCCATTTTACAAAGCACCGTTACACCGTTTGTTTGTGTTAATCCTGCGACAGGAAACGGGACAGTGGATTTAACCTCATATAATTCGCAATTTGTAAATATTCCGGCTAATTATATTTTCACTTATTATGTTTTAGGAAACTCTACTCCAATTGCCAATCCTACAAATTTCCAATATTCCGGACCCACAACAATTACGGTAGTAGTAAGAGACCCTTCTTCCACTTTATGTGATAATGGCGATGGGGTTATTCAGCTAAATCCTACTCCTTTTGCTGCGGATGACGTAACATTAACAGGCTGCAACAATAATAATGCAGGAACCGCAATATTTGACCTGACAACAGCTGCCGTTACTACTGTTCCAGGCGTTACTAAACAATATTACCCGTCTTTGACAGACCTAAATGCGGGAACTAACGAAATAGTAAACCCTACAGCCTATGCATCACCTGCCGGTTCAGTATATGTAAGAGTTACAACTCCACAAGGCTGTGTAGATGTGGCAAAAATTACACTCACCATCAACCCTGTTGTGGTTGTCAATGATACTACATTAAGATCCTGTTTTATAGAAACAAGTCCGGCAACAGCTTCATTTAATCTTACAGCTGCTTCAGTAACGACACAAGCTGGCGTCAGCAAAAAGTACTACCCATCATTAACCGATGCCTTAAACGGAACAAATGAAATTACCACACCTGCAGCTTATATCGCCCCTAACGGTGTCGCTTATATTAGAGTTACCAATAATGCAAACGGATGTTATTCCGTTGCTAAGGTTACATTAGTTGTACTAGCACCTGTACTGTCTGCAGTTTTAAAAGATAAAACAATATGTATTGAGGACAAAACAACTCTTGATGCCGGCCCAGGCTTCGCTTCTTACCTGTGGAGCACGGGAGCGACTACCCAGGCTATCACAAATGTAGGTGTTGGTGTCTATTGGGTACAGCTCAAAACCGGTGAATGCACCACTACTCAGAGTGTGACTGTCCACCCTTCCGAACAACCTGTTATTACTAATGTAGACATATCTGGCACCACAATGACGGTCAATGTTATTGGCGGAACACCAGCATACCAATACTCATTAGACAATATCAACTGGCAGGATTCTAATGTATTCACTAATCTTCCGAGGGGAGAAAGCCACATATATGTAAAAGACGCTTACGACTGTGAGCCTATAGATATTAGCGTAACTGTTCCGAACATAATCAATGTGATTACGCCAAACGGAGATGGAGTAAATGACGTTATAGATTATTCTGCATTAGCTCACAAACAAAACCTTGTCTTTAATATTTATGACCGGTATGGAGCTAAGATTCACCAGGGTGACAAATCCAATAAATATAAATGGGACGGAACAATAGCAGGCAGAAAAGTCTCTACGGGCAGCTACTGGTATTCAGTTTCATGGAATGAAAACGATAAAAAGAATACAGCGATTAAATATTCCGGCTGGATTCTGGTAAAAAACAGAGATTAATAAAAATAACCAACCATATAAAAAATAAAGAATCACTTCTATTTCCGGAGTGATTCTTTTTACCAAAAAATAGAAGATTTATAAAACCATAAAAAACTAATACCCTTTATAACAATGAAAAAAACTATACCCTTTTATACTCTCCTTTTTCTGCTCTGTTTCCCGGTAATGATTTTCTCACAAACCTATCAATTAACAGGAAACCCTGTGAATACTACAGGATGGACAATGGTTGCACCAACGGTTGTAAATACCGATTTTGTGCAGTTAACTCCGGATATCAATGACAGATCAGGCTCCATAAGATTAAACGAACCCATCAATCTGAAATATTGTGACAAATGGAGAGTAGAGTTTGATTTCAGAATGGATTCCAATCAGACTTATACAGGTGACGGAATTGCATTTTGGTATCTCGCCAACCCTCCTGTTGCAAGTATTCTGGGCTCCGGACTGGGAGTATCCCAAAATGCGATCGGTTTTATTACCGGATTTGACACATATAACAATGCAACCGGAACCTCCGGAATGAGCAAAGTACATGTTGCATATGGACAGGTTGCAAATACTACAGACACCAACAATGTTGAGTTTTTTAATGTTCCCGGAAGCTCTTTTCACTCTCCTGATCTGAATGCCACACAACCCTTCCAAGGCACAACGTACAAACATGTAGAGGTAAGCGGAGAAGTAGACCCTGCAGCTCCGGCCAACTGGATCGTAAAAATAACCATTGACGGAAACTTAATCGTTAATCAATCTTTCGCACCTTCAGGAGCTGCTGCTGCCATGACAGTAGGTTATTTTGGATTTTCAGCCTCTACAGGTGGGGCAAGATCGAGACACTCTATAAAAAACGTAAAAGTCTATGTAGATAAAATTCCTCTGCTACAAACAGCTATAACAAAATTCATATGTCCTGACCTTGCCGGAATGGCAAATATAGACTTAACAACATTTAATCCTCAACTTACAGCAACCCCTAGCAATTATACATTTACTTACTATATTACAGGAAGCGGAACCCCGATTCCAAATCCTACAAATTTCCAGTATACCACAGATACCAATATTTCTGTAGTTATAAAAGACCCATCGTCGGTATTATGCGATAACAATGATGCTACAATAGCCTTAAAAGTAGCTCCTATTGTCACTGTAAATGATGCTACCCTAAGGTCCTGTTTTATTGAATCGAGCCCTGCAACAGCATCTTTCAACCTGACGGCCGCTTCGGTTACTACACAATTAGGGGTAACCAAAAAATATTATCCATCGCTAACGGATGCAATGAACGGAACCAATGAAATCACCACACCGGCAAATTATATTGCCCCTAATGGTGTTGTATATATCAGAGTTACGAACTCAAACGGATGCTATGCGATAGCCAAAGTCACGCTGGTGGTGATCGCTCCTGTTCTTTCTACAGTTTTAAAAGACAAAATAATCTGTATTGAAGACAAAACTACTCTGGACGCAGGTCCGGGTTTCGCATCCTATCTTTGGAGTACCGGAGCAACCACCCAGAGCATTACTGATGTGGGAGTAGCTATTTACTGGGTAAAATTAAAAACCGGCGAGTGTACTGCTACTCAGAATGTAACCGTATACCCTTCTGAACAACCGGTCATCAACAATGTTGATATTTCCAGCAATACCATAACCGTAAATGTAATAGGAGGAACACCTCCTTATCAATACTCGTTGGACAATATCAACTGGCAAAATTCCAATGTCTTTTCTAATTTACCACGAGGTGAAGCCAATATATTTGTAAAAGACGCCTATAACTGTGAACCAATAGATATTACCGTTACCGTTCCAAATCTGGTCAATGTGATCACTCCAAACGGCGACGGAGTGAACGATGTTATCGATTACTCCGCACTGTCCGGTAAACAAAATTTAGTTTTCAGTATTTTCGACCGGTATGGGGCGAAACTCCATCAGGGTGATAAATCCAATAAATACAAATGGGATGGAACGATAGCTGGCAGAAAAGTTTCTACTGGTAGCTACTGGTTTTCCGTAACATGGAATGAAAACGACAAAAAAAATACCGCTATCAAATATTCCGGATGGATATTGGTAAAGAATAGAGAATAATATCCGTATTCACATAAAAAAAGGATTGTTTCATTTTTTTGAAGCAATCCTTTTTCATATTATTTATAAACAGATATTTCCTGATAACTCCATTTTATTCATATTCAATTCTTAAATTTGTCTTATGAATTATTTGGAAGCTTTAAGCAGAAGATATTCTGTAAAAAAATTCAACAAAGAGATTATTCCTCAGGAAACCCTTCATAACATTCTTGAGTCGGGGAAATTGTCTGCCAGCTCTTTGGGACTTCAGCCGTACAAGATCTTAGTTGTTGAAAGCGAAGAAATGAAACAAAAGCTTATTCCGGCTTTCTATAATCCATCTCAAATTTCTACATGTTCTCACCTTATTGTAATTGTTTCTAAAAAAACAATTGATGAAAGTTATATAAGAGGTTATTTTAACCACATTTCTGAAGTGAGAAATATTCCACTGGAAACACTTGATCCTTTCAAAAAGAGCATTAACCAGCATATTGTTCAAAAAAAGGATGACGAAATTTTCAATTGGGCTGAAAAACAATCCTATATCGTCTTAGCCAACCTAATGTATGCTGCCGCTATTGAAAATGTAGATACTTGCCCCATGGAGGGGTTTCGCGAAGATGTTATCGAAAACATCCTAAATCTGGATCCGAAAACAGAAAAAGTAACGGTTACACTGGCAATGGGCTACAGATCTGAAGAAGATCATTTCCAGCACATGAAAAAAGTACGGAAACCAAACGAAAAATTGTTTAAATTTATTTAATGATTAGACCATTGTCTTAAAGCAAGCATATGATAAAAGCGGATGTATTAATAATTGGTTCCGGAATCTCGGGACTTTCTTATGCAATTAAAGTTTCTGAACAACTTCCTGATGCCAATATAATAATAGTAACAAAATCTGATGAAGATGAAAGCAATACAAAATATGCTCAGGGCGGCTTAGCTGTCGTTACGGATTTCAAGAAAGACAATTTCGAAAAACACATTGAAGACACCATGCGTGCCGGAGATGGAGAAAGTAAACGCGATGTGGTAGAAATGGTGGTAAAAGAAGCTCCCGCAAGGTTTAATGAAATTGTAGAATGGGGTGCTCAATTCGACATGAAAAATGGAGAATTTGCATTAGGAAGAGAAGGAGGACATACAGAAAACAGAATTGTTCATCATAAAGACATCACGGGATTTGAGATAGAAAGAGCTCTTTTACAGACAGCCAAAAACAGTCCAAACATCGAAATTCTCGATCACCATTACGTTATTGACATTATCACTCAGCACCATGTTCCCGGAAAAGAATTAAATGAAGGAGACATCCACTGTTATGGTGCATACATTTTGGATGAAAAATCCAAGACTATAAAAAAAATAACCTCAAAAATAACTCTCGTTGCAACCGGAGGCGCTGGCCATGTTTATAAAAACACAACCAATCCCACTATTGCGACGGGTGATGGAATTGCATTTGTAGCCCGTGCAAAAGGAAATGTTTCCAACATGCAATATTACCAGTTCCACCCTACAGCCCTGTATAGCAAAATTGACGGAATGTTATTTCTGATTTCAGAGGCAGTACGTGGTGATGGTGCAAAACTCAGAACAAAAAGAGGAGAAAAGTTCATGCATAAATATGATGAACGTGAGGAACTTGCCTCCAGAGATATAGTAGCAAGAGCTATAGACAACGAAATGAAAATTTCCGGAGATGAATATGTAGGTCTGGATTGCCGGGAAATGAATCAGGAAAAATTTTTAGACCATTTCCCTAATATTTATAAAAAATGCAAAGAAGAAGCCATTGATCCTTTCACTCAATTAATTCCTGTAGTTCCCGCCTGCCATTATCTGATGGGAGGAATTGAAGTGGACAGAGACGGGCAATCTTCTATCAAAAATTTATTTGCCGTGGGTGAATGCACCAACTCCGGCTTACACGGAGCTAACAGACTTGCTTCCAACTCTTTACTAGAAGGACTTGTGTTTGGGCATAATGCAGCGATGAAGACCGTAGAGCTGTTAAAGGATAACAACTTTAATTTTGATGATCTAAAAGCTGTTCCGGAATGGAACGAGGAAGGAATGAAAATTATTGATGAAATGATTATCGTAAGCTACCTCAGAAAACAACTTCAGGAAATGATGAGTGATCTGGTGGGTATCGTACGAAGCAACAGACGTTTAAAAATGGCTCTTCAAAAACACCATGAAATTGCCGCGGCTGTAGATGAAATCTATCACTACTCTATTCTTTCCCCTCAATTATCCGAATTGAGAAACTTAACAACCGTTGCTCATCTCATCATTACCCAATCTATGGAAATGACTGAAAATAAGGGGGCATTTTATAATAAAGATTTAGCTTAACCAAGTATAAAGAACATGAAAAAGCCAAACTACGTAACAGATAAAGCACTTAAAACATTTATAAAATCTGCTCTGGAAGAAGATATCCAGGATGGTGATCATTCTACCTTATCAACAATTCCAAAAGATCTTAAACAAAGTGCTCAACTTCTGGTTAAGCAAAATTGTATCCTTGCAGGAGTTGAATTAGCTGAAATTATCTTTACAACTTTCGATAAAAACCTAAAAGTTGAAACCTTTATTAAAGACGGTGAGGCAGCAAAAGTAGGAGATATTGCCTTCATAGTTACAGGACCAGCTCAATCAATTCTTTCAACAGAAAGACTGATCCTGAACTGCATGCAAAGGATGAGTGGTATAGCAACCCTTACACATGAATGGGATTCAAGATTAGTGGGGACAAAAACCAAATTATTAGATACAAGAAAAACCACTCCTAATTTCAGGATATGTGAAAAATGGGCGGTTGCTATAGGAGGCGGAACCAACCACAGATACGGGCTTTATGACATGATCATGCTGAAAGATAATCATATTGATTATAATGGCAGTATTACCAATGCGGTAAAAATGGCAAAAGATTATATTAAAAAGAACAAGAAAAAACTGAAAATAGAGGTTGAAACAAGGAATCTTGAAGAAGTTGAAGAAGCTATTAAAGCAAAGGTAGACAGAATCATGCTCGACAATATGGATGTGAAAACAATGAGGCAGGCGGTTGAAATGATTAACGGCAAATGTGAATCCGAAGCTTCCGGCGGAATTACCCGTGATGAGCTAAAAGATATTGCCTCTACAGGTGTTACTTACATTTCTGCCGGAGCCCTTACACACTCGGCTAAAAACATAGATCTAAGCCTCAAAGCCGTGAAATAGCATTGTATTTTTAACAAAAATAATATTACTTTTTTATGTATTATGCAATGCATTTTTTTAACATAAAAACAGGCAAAAAAGCTAAAATGCTATAAATCAATAAATTAATAATTCTTAATATTCGTTAAAAATTAACATTGGGTTAATATTGGTTAAAATTTAAATACCGACTTTTGCATAAAATTTAAATCTAACTATTACTAACGATTATGAAATTAATCAACAAATCGATGCTAACTGCGATAATTACATTATCCACAGCTAGTGTTTATTACGCGCAACAAGTTCAGGACACTGTATCAAAATCTAAGGATATTGAGGAGGTAGTACTAACAGGTGTAGCAGATATCGCAAAAGATAGAAAAACACCGGTTGCAGTTTCAACAATCAAAGAGGCACAAATTGTTGAAAAACTAGGAAATCAAGAGTTTCCTGAGATTTTAAATACAACTCCATCAGTATATGCTACTAAAGGAGGTGGTGGTTTTGGTGATTCTAAATTAAATATTAGAGGATTTACTCAAAACAATATTGCCGTAATGGTAAATGGTATGCCAGTTAACGATATGGAAAACGGATCTGTTTACTGGTCAAATTGGGCTGGGCTTTCTGATGTAACTTCTGCTATGCAGGTTCAGAGAGGACTTGGTTCATCAAAATTAGCTATTGCATCGATCGGGGGAACCGTAAATATATTAACCAGAGCTGCCGATAAAAAACAAGGTGGAATTGTTTCTTTCGGACTTGGTAACAACGACTATGTAAAATCTTTATTTGCCTATAATACAGGAAGATCTGCAAAAGGATGGTCCTCTTCATTTTTAATGAGTAGAACAGCTGGTTCTATGTATGCTGATGGAACTAAATTTGAAGGTTATAACTATTATTTTGCACTAGGATATAAAAAACCTGGTGGTAATCATGATTTTCAATTTACCATTACCGGAGCTCCTCAGTGGCATAATCAAAGATCTTATGCATCAACAATTGATAACTATATTCTTTTCAACCAAGACCATGATGGGACACCAGATAGAAGATACAACTCTGACTGGGGTTATTTAAATGGTAGAGAGTATTCTGCAAGAGTAAATTATTATCACAAACCTGTAATGTCTTTGAACTGGGATTGGAGCATTAGTGAAAAATCAAAACTTAATACTGTAGTTTATGCTTCTTTTGGTAGAGGAGGAGGTACCAATACAACAGGAACAGCAAATGGTAAAAGCTTAAATACTTTTAGAGATCCAGTTACTGGACTTTATAACTTTGACGCAATTTACGCAGCAAATCAAGCTTCCAATCCTACAAAAGGAATTTTAATTAGAAATGCCTCAATAAATTCACATAACTGGTTTGGTTTAATTTCATCATTCAACCATAATTTTAATGAAAATTTAAAATTAAGTGCTGGTGTAGATGCAAGATACTATCAAGGATACCACTACCAAGTAGTAAGTGATTTATTAGGCGGATCAGGCTATCTTGATAAAGCTAATAAGAATATAGGTAATAATATTGTATCAGCAACTGAAGGTACAGATCCAAAATGGAATCCGTTTGGAGGAAAACTAATGGATATTAACAATAGAATTGGTTATAGTAATGATTCAAATGTTCTTTGGTATGGAGCTTTCGGACAGTTAGAATATACTAAGAATGATTTCTCAGCCTTTGTACAGGGATCAGTTTCTAACCAAGGTTTCCAAAGAATAGATAACTTTATCGTTGATAATGTTACTAAATCCAAGAATGGTACAATTATGCCAACAACTACAGACTATAAAAATTTAGTTGGTTATAATATTAAGGGGGGAGTGAATTATAATATCAATGAACACCATAATGTATTTGGTAATGTCGGATATTATGAAAAACAACCTTTCTTTAACTCAATCTATAGAAGCAATGAAAATGTTGTTTCTCCTGACGCTAAAAATGAAAAAATATTTGGTGTAGAATTAGGATACGGATTCAGATCTGCTAAGTTCAATGCTAATGTAAACCTCTACAGAACCACTTGGGATGATAGATATCAAAGAAAAACCGGATTATCTTACACGGATCCTGCAACAAATGTAAGAACTACATATTATGCAGAAATTAATGGACTAAGTGAAATTCACCAAGGTGTTGAATTTGATGCTAATTTAGTTCTTAATAAATTCTTATCTGCTTATGGGATGTTTTCAGTAGGTGATTGGCGTTATAGCGGAACTGCAAATGCAACACTATTTAATGACACAGATAATTCACCATTTAATCTGCCTGGAACCTCCTCTAATGAAACTAAACTAAATTTAGATAAAGTAAAGGTAGGAGAATCTGCACAAATGACTGCTGCTTTAGGTATTACAGTTACTCCTGTTAGAGACCTAAAATTTGATGCTAACTGGAGATATGCAAACAACTTATATTCATCATTAGATGTATACTCTTATAGCAGCTCTTCTGCTAAAGGAGCATTAAAGCTTCCTGATTATCATCTTTTTGATTTAGGAATTTCTTATAAGATCAGATTAAATAATCCATCGCAATTCTTTACAATTAGAGGAAATGTATACAACTTATTTGATACTACTTATATTGCAGAATCTTTAACAGCTATTCATGCTGACGATAAGATTGGCACTACAAATCAAACTTACGAGCAAGCAGGTAAACTTTACAATGGTGTTGCCACAGGTAACCAAGTGTATTTCGGCTTCGGAAGAACATGGGCAGCAACATTATCTTTCAACTTCTAATAATATAAATTTAGATTTTATAAATATCAATCCCGGCTTTGGCCGGGATTTTTTGTTATCTTTGTCTACTAGAAAAATAGAAAAAAACAGGATATGGATTTTTACAAGATTTTACTTAGTGCCCACAAAGGATTTGGGTATCTTGAGCTTCTTTTGGTAGCACTATTTATTATTGCACTTTTAGGGACCATGTTTGGCTTCAGTGGAAAAGTGAACAAATTTTTAAAGAAGACCACTCTTTTCACCATGATCTTCTTCCACGTTCAATTTTTGATTGGAATCATTATGCTGATAACCAACTTTACAAAAGGATTGGATATGGGAGCAGTAATGAAAAATGCAGACCTAAGATTTCAATATGTGGAACATCCATTTTCTATGCTGATTGCAGCCGTATTGATGACGATCATTAATAAAAAAGTAAAATCCAATGATACTATTTCGTTAGGAATTGTAATCATGGGACTTATTGCGGTTGGCTTATTTGCATTCGCGTTCCCGTGGACAAGGGTCTTCGGGGCATAATATATTAACTTAAACATTGTAATCATTAAGATGAAAGTAGCTGTAGTAGGTTCAACAGGAATGGTTGGACAAGTTATGCTTAAAGTTTTGGAGGAGAGAAACTTCCCTGTCACAGAATTAATTCCGGTAGCTTCGGAAAAATCTATTGGTAAGAAGGTGAAGTATAAACAGGAAGAATATACGATTGTAAGCATTAATGACGCTATAGCTGCCAAACCTGATATTGCTATTTTTTCAGCAGGAGGTTCTACATCTTTGGAATTTGCTCCCAAATTTGCTGAAGCAGGAATTACTGTAATCGACAATTCTTCTGCGTGGAGAATGGATCCTACCAAAAAACTGGTGGTTCCTGAGATCAATTCGAATGTTTTAACAGCCGAAGATAAAATTATTGCTAACCCTAATTGCTCTACCATTCAGTTGGTTATGGTTCTGGGACCACTTAATAAGAAATATGACCTTAAAAGAGTGGTTGTTTCAACCTACCAGTCTGTGACAGGAACTGGTAAAGCAGCCGTAGATCAGTTAAATTCTGAAATTAAAGGTGATGATTCCGTAGCGAAGGTATATCCTTATCAGATCTTTAAAAATGCTTTACCACACTGTGATGTTTTCAGTGATGACGATTACACGAAGGAAGAGATTAAATTAATGAAAGAGCCTAAGAAAATCTTAGGGGATGATACTTTTAATTTAACGGCAACGGCAGTAAGGGTTCCGGTTCAGGGAGGACATTCGGAAAGTGTGAATATTGAATTTGAAAATGAGTTCGACCTCGATGAAGTAAGAAAGATCTTATCTGAAACCCCGGGAGTTATAGTAATAGATGATGTGAAAAACAACCGATATCCGATGCCACTAGACTCAGAAGGAAAAGATGAAGTCTTTGTAGGAAGGATAAGACGGGATCTGTCACAACCCAAAACGCTCAATTTGTGGATCGTGGCGGATAATCTGAGAAAAGGCGCTGCAACGAACGCAGTACAGATCGCAGAATACCTGGTATCAAAAAACTTAGTTTAAACTAACAAAATAAAAAAGAGTCTCAAAATTGAGATTCTTTTTTTTATCAAACTAGTAAGATTAAAGAATATGAATAAAAATAAAATAGGCTTTCAAAGATTAATTGCCGTTTTTGGAGTTATTTTGTTCATCGGTAAAATTATCGCCTGGAAACTCACTAATTCCGATGCTGTTTTTTCAGACGCTATGGAAAGTGTCGTGAACGTTATCAGCGCATTTATGGGACTCTATTCACTCCATCTGGCCGCAAAACCTAAAGATGAGGGACACCCTTACGGACATGGAAAAGTTGAATTCGTAACTTCCGGAATAGAGGGAGCGCTAATCGCCATTGCAGGTATTATGATCATCTACGAAGGTACCAATAGTTTAATCGTCGGTAAGACGCTTAATAAAATGGACTGGGGAATTGCAATCATTGCTGCCACTGCAGTGGTCAATTATCTGCTGGGCTATATTTCCATTAAAAAAGGGAAAGCGGATAACTCATTGGTTCTGATCTCTTCAGGAAAACACCTTCAGTCTGATACCATTACCACTCTTGGAGTTGTTCTTAGTTTAATTGTTGTTTATTTTACAAAGATCTATTGGCTGGATTCTGTAGTTGCCTTGGTGTTTGGAGCCTATATTATATTTGTAGGATATAAGATCATCCGCAAGTCTTTAAGCGGAATTATGGATGAGCAGGATCCCGAGATACTGATCCAGATTGTTCAAGTTCTTGAAAACAACAGAAAAGCAGAATGGATTGATGTACATAATATGAAAATCCAGCAATTCGGAGCTTCGCTCCATATCGACGCACATATTACGTTACCATGGTATTATAGCCTTCGTGACGCCCATAAAGAAATGGAAAATGTGATTATCCTCCTGGCAAAAAATATCAACCGTACCATTGAATTTAATTTTCATATGGATGATTGCAAAACGATTTCATGCCCGGTCTGCCAGATCATGGATTGCCCAGTCCGCGAAAGGGATTTCGTAAAAAGAGTGGAATGGACTACAGAGAATATAACACTGGAGGTTAAACATACTGCAACATAGACTGATATATCTAAGCTCTTTTTAATAATTGTTGCCTGTAATAAAACATAGGAACAATAAGAAGTATAATCAAAGGCTGGATCACAAACCTTCTTATATAGAAAGAAAAAAGATATCCCACTTCAAACCTGTCATGAATACAGTAAAGATAGATGGGAAAAGTAATAAGAAAAATTATAGTAATCAATACTCCACCCTGCAGGGTCCAGGTTTTATTTTTAAATAAAAAATGAATAATAAGGCAGGAAAAAAATAAA
The DNA here is from genome assembly GCF_013184525.1 of Chryseobacterium sp. LAM-KRS1. Taxonomy (GTDB): domain Bacteria; phylum Bacteroidota; class Bacteroidia; order Flavobacteriales; family Weeksellaceae; genus Chryseobacterium; species Chryseobacterium proteolyticum. Next base: position 672,457 of record NZ_JAAOIZ010000004.1, on the reverse strand, counting down.
TTCAGAAGAAATCTTAGGAAATGCCCAAGAATCAGCTTTCCCCAATCAAAAGCAGGAAAAGCAATAGTCTTATCGGCTTTATGAAAATACTCAAGAAAAGGATCATAAAAGATCTTATTTTCAAATACCCGTACACTCATAAGTCCCGCAACTCCAAGTATCACTAAAACCCAGTTAAGTATTTTCATTCTTTAAAGCAAAAAATTTAATCCAAACAAGCCACAGGATAACTACCGTTCCATAGATCACAGCAGGAAAAAGAAAATCATGGGCCATCTTTTCATACTGCTTGTAATCACTGACCAAAAGATTAATTCCTACGATCCTAAGAACATTGATCACATAAATTATCACAAGGCCGATCAAAACAAAAATAAATGTTTTAGCTCCTTTATAGAATGCAAAAACAAAAGATACGAAAAGAATCATTACGGAAATTGCATTACATCCTTCAACCATTCGTGTAACGTAAACATTCTTTACATAAAACCAGACCTGTTCTTTTTCAACGTCATTATACAGCTGTGTAGGATATTTCAAGACATTCTGAATATAGCTCACCTGTTCAGCAATCATCCTTGAAAAAGGATCCAGCCCCGTTTCCTTGTAGCTGTTCAGATAAAACTGATAAGCCAACAGCAACACCACATAAATGATGATGAACCTCAACAGAATACTTAAAACCGGCTTAAAATCCTTTAGCATAATACAAAGATAAAAATTAGACTCTAATTTAGTATATTTGTTTCCATATTATGACTTCTGAAAACGCACAACGATTTTTTGAAAACCATATAGGTAAAAAATCTTCTGAGTTCGTCACATTGGCTCAAAGCGGATCCGCGAGAGTGAATTTTCTGGCGCAGGCAGATAACAAAAAGTATATTATTACCTATAATGAAAATATTCAGGAAAATGAAAGTTTTTTTTATTATTCAAATATTTTCTCTCACTTACACCTCAACACTCCTGCTATTCTTATTATTTCCGAAGACCGGAAAACATATGTCCAGGAATTTTTAGGAGAACACACCCTCTCCGAAATTATTGCAAAAGAGGGTCTTTCCGTGAAAGTAAAAGCCATGGTCAGGCAGACTTTAGAAAAGCTTTTTCAGTTACAAATACGGACAAGTGGGGAAATAGATTTTACCAAAACATTTGAATATGAGAATTATGACGAACTTCCGGTCATCCACGATTTGTATTATTTTAAGAATTTCATTGCCGATGTCCTGGAGCTGGAATATCATAAGTCAACCCTACTAAAAGAATTCAAAGCCATAGCCTCTCTTATTGAAAGTCTTGAGCCAAAAGGAATAATGATACGGGATTTTCAGGCAAGAAATATCATGGTTAACGAAAATAACGATGTTTCCTTCATTGATTATCAATCTGCAATGAAAGGCCCTCTTATCTATGATGTTATTTCCTTTCTTTTTCAGGCTAAGGCAAACTTTCCCGAAGATTTCAAAAATGAAATGTTAGAATTTTATATTCAGCAATTTGAAAGTGAGCAGACACAACATCAACTAAGAAACTCGGTAAAACCTATTCAAATGATGAGATTTCTCCAGGTTCTGGGTGCATACGGTTTTAGAGGTCTTATTCAGAGAAAGCCACATTTTATATCAAGCATCAATCAGGGGATTGAAAACGTGATCCGTTTCGCGGAAACTTGGGAAGGTATAAATGAATATCCTGAGCTCAAAAAATTAATACAACAATTAGATCACGAGAAAGTACATTTAAAAATAAACACAATTTTAAACCCGTAAAAGCCTTAAGAAAATACATCTAAATCTTAAAGGGTAAATAAAAAATATATACTTATGTTACACATAGACATCCACAGTTTTTCATACAAGAAAGGAGGAATTCCCAAAGACGAAACCGGTAATGGTGGAGGTTTTACTTTTGATTGCAGAGGAATTCTTAATCCCGGAAGAATAGAGGAATATAAAAGTCAGACAGGAAGCGACAAAGGAGTCCAGGAGTTCCTTGAAAATGAAACCGAGATGCCACGATTTCTGGAATTGGTAAAAGGAATCATATCCATCAATATTGATAATTATCTTTCCCGGGGATTTGAAAATCTGCAGATTAATTTTGGGTGTACCGGAGGACAGCACAGATCGGTATATTCAGCAATAAAAATAGCTGAATTTATCAAAGAAAAATATCCTCAGGGAACTGAAATAAGCTTACATCATGATGAGCAACATCATCTTAATTCATAATTGATAAACGATCAATTATATAAATAATTAATGTACTCCGTGTATGTTTTAATAATCATCTACCCATTATAACAAATGAAAGCTCTAATCTTCGCTGCCGGTAAAGGAACACGCCTCAAGCCTTTTACAGACCATCATCCGAAAGCCCTGGCAAAAGTAAATGGAGTTCCACTACTGGAACGGAATATCAAATATCTTAAAAGTTTTGGAATTAATGATTTTGTCATTAATATCCATCATTTTGGAAATCAGATCATTGATTTTTTAAAGGAAAATAACAACTTTAATTGCAATATTGAAATATCTGATGAGCGTGAAGAATTGCTTGAAACCGGAGGTGGTTTAATTTTTGCTAGAAGATTCCTTGATCATGGAGAAGATTTCTTAATCATGAATGCGGATATTCTTACCGATATTAATATTAATGATCTTGTAAGTTATCACAAAAAGATAAAAGATTTTGCTACTTTAGCCGTCTCGGACAGGGAAAGCTCGAGAAAATTACTTTTCAATGATGAAATGGTTTTAAGAGGCTGGCTAAACGTACAAACAGGAGAACAAAGGCTTGCTGAATTCAATAAAGGATTTAAAGCATTGGCTTTTAGCGGTGTACATTGCATTAACCCTTCTATCTTTGAAAAAATAAAAAGAACAGGCAAATTTTCTGTTATGGAAGAATATCTGGATTTAATGCAAACCGAACATATTCATGGATTTGTACACAATAATCTGCTGATAGATGTTGGAAGACCAGAATCTGTAAAAGAAGCCGAAAAACATTTTAAATAATTTTGCAATGGAAATGGATGGTACCAGAGACGAAAGTTTAATAAATCCGGAATTTGATGTTAATGAAACAAAACTACAAAACAGTTTAAGACAAAAAACCTGGGACGAAATCATTACTAAGGATAGCTGGATGGTTTTCAAAGTAATGGCTGAATTCGTAGACGGTTATGAAAAACTAGCTAAAATAGGCCCTTGTGTTTCCATTTTCGGGTCTGCAAGATTAAAACCCGAAAGCAAATACTACGAAATGGCCGTAGAAATTGCAGAAAAAATAACGAAAATAGGTTTTGGTATCATTACAGGAGGGGGTCCAGGAATTATGGAAGCGGGAAATAAAGGAGCCTTTAATGCTAAGGGTAAATCGATCGGCTTAAATATAGACCTTCCTTTTGAACAGCATTTCAACCCTTATATCAACAAGTCCTATTCGATGAATTTTGACTACTTCTTTGTAAGGAAGGTCATGTTTGTAAAATACTCCCAGGGATTTGTTGTAATGCCAGGAGGATTTGGTACCCTGGATGAACTTACTGAAGCTATCACGCTGATCCAGACGAACAAAATCGGAAAGTTCCCTATTGTTCTGGTTGGGTCTGAGTTTTGGAGCGGACTGTTAGATTGGTTTAAGGCAACTTTACTAAAAGAAGGGATGATTGCTGAAGACGATCTTGATCTTTACAGAGTGGTAGATACTGCGGATGAGGCTGTAGCACACATTAAAGCATTTTACGACAAGTATGCGGTCAACGTGAACTTCTAGTTGGCATATTATTTGTCACTTATAACGAACAATTATGATTGTAAATTTATTAATTAAGATGAAAAAACTTTTATATATATCAGGAATTTTAACATGTTTTATGTTAATGAGTTTTATGTATGTAGACTTTTTCTCTTCAATGACTAAGGTTGATTATATAGATGGAAGCAAAACATTGAAGTTCACCACGAAAATGAATACGAGTCATATTTCCGATGCTATTAAGATAAATCCGAATACAGCAGGTTTTGAGGCAGAAGTAAAAAAATATGTCAATAATAATTTTGATGTGTACGTCAACGGCTCTCCAAAAACAATAACATTCACAGGAAGTCAGGTAAGCGGAGAAACTGTATGGGTATATTTTGAAACCGGAGGTGTTTCAGATATCAATACCTTGAAAATAAAAAACACGATCCTTCTAAGCGCCTTTCCAAAACAGAGTAACATTGTTACTATCTCGTATAAAGGAAGTCAGAAAGTAATGAATTTCCAACGAGGGAAAGAAGTGAACGAAGTATCTTTTTAAAGAGTTAATTTAAATTATGAAAGCCACTACATCTGTAGTGGCTTTTTTATTTAGAAATTGTAGTTTTTTAATTACCCACTACTCTAACATTGTCTAACTCCCAGGTGGCAGCAGCCGATGTTGTGGAGGTATATTTAAATGCAATTGAAATACTTTTATTAACATAGGTATTAAGATTAATATCTCCGGAATAAGTCCAGGTATTAAACGCAGCCGCATTTGTATCCAGTATTGCAGATAAAGGCACCCAGTTTGTTGTCGATGGATTTCCGGTGTAGTTTTCAGTAACAAAAACTTCAAGTGGGTTACCATTATATCTTGCGTCAGTTTCAAATGATAAAGCTGCCGAAGTAAAGCCCTGCAAAGAAATTGGTTTAGAAATCAGCCAGTCCTCATTAACATTATTACCTCCGGAAAAACCATTCATCACTACACATGGTTTTGGATTTCCAAACTGTTGAATATTCCATACCTGCGCTCCTGTGATACTAACAGCAAACCAATTATCATCCAGACTTCCATCAAAACCTTCAAAGAAAAACCTTTTCCCCGTAAATTGTACATCGTTCAAACTTCTGATCAGCATTTGCCATGAAGAATTGTAGCGGCTTACTACAAATGTCAGTTCCCCTTTTCCTTCAGGAATCAAAGCAGAGCCAGAAGTAAAAAACCCTGAATTTCTAATATTCGTTGCATTTCCAAAGACATCCACGATACTTCTATCAGTATCTACTCCTGCACCACCTACATAATCTATGTATTTCTTACCCATCTCAGAAGCAGAAAACTGAACATTCGAAACCTTCACCAGCATATTCAGATAATTAGCATCCTGGGCCAACTTCAGATTCGCCAATTCAAGAGGCTTTAACGTTGCAATATCAAGTCCGTTTCCATTACATACCCCAGACATATATCTGCTCAGTAAAGGTCCCGGGATTCTTCCTATAGCATAAGTATTATCCACAGAGCCTATCTTCACAACTCCTCTGTCAAGTCCAAGTCTTAATCCTTTTGCATTAATTCTGATATGGGCTCCCACAGGGAAATCAGCATAATTATTTGCTCTATCTACTTCAATTTGTAATCCCACGGTAGGATTTTCAGGTTTATCCTGAAAAGAAATCGTTTTATAGAAATTGCCGTTTTCATCTGAAGACACTACATAACCATCGAAAATCTGGTCCGTATTGATGAGAATATAACCACTCGACGGAGCCTGGGCTTTAAAATCAGCCATAGTCATCGTAACCGCAGGAAATTTATTCGTGCACTTAACGGGTGGAGTTTCCCAATCATCTTTTTGCACGCAAGATGTAACAGAAGCTGCCAAAACCACTCCCATTACTATACTAAAGTATTTTTTTATATTCATTGTTGTTGTTTTTAATAATGGATGATAGAAATTAAAATCTAAGCTGAAGGTTAATGAAATAAGATCTTCCCTGTGTATACCAGTATTTTGGGCCAAATAAAGTAAACTCCCTGTCTGTATCCTGAACAAAATCCGGGAATTTGGCATTTCTTGTTTGCTCAAAGCCTCCGGTGATATACCTCTTATTGTTCAAAATATTATTAACCGAAGCTGAAAGCAAAACGTAATATTTACCAATGACCCAGGATTTTCCTGCATTAGCATTGATAAAAAATGAAGAAGGCAGCTTATTGGGTTGCAACACTCTTCTCAGTTCAGATTCGCTAAGATTAATATAAGGAGTTGAAGAAACATTATTCTGAACAAATGATTCTGTCCTTATCAGAGCGGATGGATCCAAATAATTATCATCAAAATAATTCCAGTTGGCACCGAACCACCAGTATTTGGGAGAATTATATCTGAACCCCAAAGAGTAAGCCTGCTGTGGAGTCCCTCCCTGACGATAATTTTTAATGTAAGCCTTTCCTAAATTCATATAAGAAAGTCCATTAGAAAAAATACCTGAAGCGTCGGAAGCAAAATAGGTAACAGGATCATTCTCATAGGTAAACTGTCCAAGGCTTACTAACCCCTGTAGTGATAATGTAGGAATAATCTTTACGTCTAACCCCAGCTCTGCCCCCATATTTCTTCTTTTAACGTCGGTCATTACCTGCGTTACAAATGCACTTTGTACAATAGTTTCATTTCCCTGGTCATCAGAATTACTTAACTGAATACCATCAGCAAAAAACCTTTGCACGGTGGTTTCATTGCTTGTGTTCACCAAGTATCCCGTTAACCTCAACTTAAGAAACGGTGAAGAAATAACATAGCTGATATCATTGGCATTGATTACCATATTCTGAATATTAGGCGCTACAGATCCGTTTACTCTGGGATTGATAAAGAGATCTTCCAGATAAGGAGCCTGCGAATAATATGCTCCATTGTATACCAGAAAGTTCCTGCCATTCAGTTTATAAATTACCTGACCTTTCAGTCCATAATTCCAGTAATTGTAGTCCTGGCCTTTCCCTTTAGAGTCTTTATACAAATAATGATTGAATAATCCTTCCCTGCTGGATGTTGAGTAGCCTGCAAGAGCAGAAACAAATACATCAAATTTTCCGGTTGCAAATTTTAGTCCCGGGTTCACTTTAACTTCCTGTCTTCTGAAAATATAATCGTAAGTCATTCTGTCTCCGACCTTTTTCGTTACATTCTCTTCCCCATCATTAAACAATCCTGATTTTCCCGGTTGATTGGTTGCCGCAAACGGATCCCGGTTTAAAACAAAATCGGCACCTAAAAGATCCTTGACTTCCCTATATTGTTCTGATTTATAATTTTGATATGATACATTCAATAGGAACTTAGTTGTATCATTAAAATTGTGGATAAAGTGTGTTGCTGCATTAAAAATCTTATCATTACTTACATCATCAACCAGATAATATAAAGCCCTTCGTCCCGTCTGCCCGTAATATGTTCCTGCCGCCTGTTGCCCATTCCTTTTGTAAAGAGCATCCCAATTAAGCTGAGTAATCCCCGGATCTCCGGAAGTCCAGGCTGCCAAAGATGTCTGATATGCATCCTGGGCAGTCGTCATCGTTCCACCAGTTCCTACAGCGACCGATGCATTAGGGTCTAAGGAATCATAATAACTTGGCAAATTCCTGTAGTATGTAGGTGACGGATTTTGTACATTCTGCCAGTCCAAGCGCGAGCCTCTATCCTTTCCAAACTGATACGAGACAGAAGTCCAGAGACTTGATTTCTTGTCAATTTTCCAAAAATCCTGGATTTGGAATATCGGCTGAAAACCCTTTCTCACTCTTTCACTTCTTTGTTTACCGTCCTGATATCCCCAATAGGAATTATAATGTACTCCTCTGTAATCATATACTTCCTGTGTACTTGGGCTTGCTGTCGATCTTCGATAAGGAGCTCCAATAAAATTGAAGGTCATACTATGCTTGTCATTGAATTTCTTTTCAATACCCAAATAAGCTCCATATGCATCGTAAAATGTTCCTTCCTGAATTCCTTCTTCCGCCCATCTTCTTGCTCCCATTACTGTAAATGCCCACCCGTTTTTATTCATCCCGGAGCTATAGCGTAGGGAGGTCCTGTTTCTGTAGTTTCTATTGGTAAGAGATTGTGTAAACTGAAACCCTTTCCTGTACTCACTAGCCTTGGTATTTTTGTAAATGACCGAACTATTTCCCCCAAACGCGTATTCTGATGGGGAATGGTTCGCAGAAATTTCAGGGTATCTCGTCACTTCATTAAGTCCTCCCCAATTTCCAAAATCTACGTTTCCATTATCAGACTTGATCATAGAAACTCCGTTTAACATAGTTTCTCCCATTCGTCCGTCAATTCCTCTGGGCCGAAACCAGTAAAAACCTAAATCAAACGCTGCGATTCTGCTGAATACATCCTGGGATGATTGAAGAAGTCCAACCGTGGAGGTCTGGCTGCCGCTACCGTCGTCGTCATTATCACTGTCTATGATAGCCAATCCCTGATCAACATTAGTTAAATTAGAATACAGGGTAATAACCCCCAAATCTTTCCTCTTTTCATCATGAGTCACATCGAACTCCATAACTTTGGTTTCGTAATTCGATTTTGTAATAACAATCTGGTAATGTCCGGGCTGCAAATCGACAAATTGAAAGTAGCCAATCTTGTCTGCCGTAACATCATTTTCATTCCCTTTTAAATCTACTTCTGCCCTTTCAATAGGTTTTCCATCTGCATCTTTTAAATAAGCAAACACAGTTGTCTGCGCGAAATAATAAGAAGCCGGAAGTAAAGTAAATAAAGAGACTAATGATAATTTTTTAATCATAAGCAAATGTATTTTTTATAGTTTTCCCTTAGTTTTCAACGCGTTAAAAAAGTAGGGAAATATAAATTTAACAAATTTTTATAATCTGAAATACTTTTAAAATTATGTTATCTTAATATTGCGGCTTTGTAATGCATCCGGCTAAACGCTCCGTTCAATTATTTTAAATTTACTTATATTTAAAGATGAAATGAGTTATAAATCAATTGTCTACTTATTAATCTTGACGCAAAATGAAAAAAAATTTAAGCCTTTTTATGTTCTTTTTTTCAATGTTTACCTTTGCCCAGCAAGGCCAGCTAAGAAAGGTAGCGGCAGTAGGTTTTTTGAATGTGGAAAATTTATTTGATACTATACCTTCGGCTGATTATATTGATGGCACTAAAGCAATAAGCAATCCTGCATTTCATCGGAGTATCCCATTAGATTCAATCAGATTCCTGGAGGCTGAAAAGTATGATGGTCCGTGGAGTGATGGCTTGTTAAAAGGAAAAAAAGCAGTGAGATATCAAAGCGGATATGAAGAATTCACCCCCAAAAGCTCTAAAAACTATAATACTAAAGTTTATAAAACCAAACTTGCCAATGAAGCAAAGGTCATTTCTGAGCTTGGGTCTCAGTATACAAAAACAGCTCCCGCAGTTGTTGGTCTTATAGAAGTGGAAAACAGGCAGGTAATTCAGGACCTTATCAAAGAACCCGCTTTAGCTAAATATGATTATGGGATCATTCATTATAATTCTTACGATTACAGGGGAATTGATGTTGCATTGATCTATCAGAAGAGAAGATTTACGGTTACGAACTCTTTAAAAAAGGAATTAAAAATTTTCAATGAGACCGGAAAAAGAGAATATACAAGAGACATCCTGGTGGTAACAGGTTTTTTAGACAATGAAAAAGTAGCTTTCTTTATGAATCACTGGCCTTCCCGAAGAGGAGGAGAAGCGGTCTCATTACCTAAGAGAAATGCCGCAGCAGTACTTCTGAAACAACAAATGGACAGTGTACGGGCAGCAGATCCTTCTACTAAGCTATTTGCAATGGGAGATTTTAATGATGACCCGGTAAGTTCCAGTTTAAAGAATCACTTAAAAGCTGTAGGCAATTCAAAAGATCTTAATGACAACACCCCCTATCTGAATCTGATGTATCCTCTATACAAAAAAGGAGTTGCTTCTCTGGCGTATCAGGATGCACCTAACCTATTCGATCAGATCATTGTCTCCAAAAACCTTATTTCCGATCAGGTAACAAAAGAGTATTCTGTTTACAGGGCTGAAATTTATGCTCCCGCATATCTCGTCAATAAAGAAGGAAACTATAAAGGTTATCCTTTCAGGTCCTGGAATGGGGATCAGTTTACCGGAGGATATAGCGACCATTTTCCAGCATTTGTTGTTCTTCAGAAGGAACCCTAACTAAAGTACTTTTTGCGTAACTTTATAAGTATGAAAAATCTGATTTTAATAGTATGCATGTTTTGTCTGCCTTTTAGCTGTTTGTCTCAGGACAAACCTAAACCGGATAAAGAGAAATCTGAGATAAAACCAGCCAAAAATGACGATGGAGAGTGGGATATCACTGTATTGGATACTCAATATGATTATTTTTTAAATGCTATTGCAAAACCGATGAACCAATACACAGAGTCTTACTTAAAATCAAGAAATATAATTCTGGTCAGTGAATGGAATTCCTATTATAATACAGGAAGATATAGGAATGTAATTGAATCGTCGATCAGCTATGATCCAAAAGAAAATTACGGATTAAAGTTTGAATACAAACTTTACCAGGTTTTCGCTTACGTCAATTGGAAATACGGTTTACGAATGAACGGTTTGAGCGGAAGTGATGTCACAAGATATTATAAAAAAAAGGATCAGAAAATTTCTGATCCTTTTTTATTTTTATTGGAAACAATCAACTATTTGTTGAATAATTCCTCTACTTTATCCCAGTTTACTACATCGAAAAACGCTGTAACATAGTCAGGTCTTCTGTTTTGATAGTTTAGGTAATAAGCATGCTCCCAAACGTCTAATCCTAAAACCGGAGTTCCCTTAACATCTGCAACAGGCATTAATGGGTTGTCCTGATTAGGAGTAGAAGACACGGAAACTGAACCGTCTGCATTTTTAATCAGCCATGCCCATCCTGAACCAAATCTTGTTTTAGCAGCCTCAGAGAAATCTGTTTTAAATTTATCAAAACCACCATAGTTTTCAATAGCAGCCTTTACATTTCCTACAGGTTCTTTGCTTCCTCCCGGAGTTAAAATTTCCCAGAATAAAGAATGGTTAAAGTGTCCTCCTCCGTTATTTCTTACTGCAGGCTTATCTGTTCCTGTTTTGCAGATTTCTTCTATTGTTTTTCCAGCCAGGTCCGTACCCTCGATTGCTTTATTCAAATTATCTATATAAGCCTGATGATGCTTTGTATAGTGAATTTCCATTGTTTTCGCATCAATAGTTGGTTCTAATGCATCGTACGCGTATCCTAGTTTTGGTAATTCAAATGACATAATTTTATTTTTTAATGTTATATTTCAAAGTTAGCCAATAATTGACCGATTATCAAAAATAGCGTATTATTTTAATAAATCTTTAACATTGATATATTATATTCCACATCCTGTTTAAAAGTAAAAAGCACAGATTATGAAAACCCGTGCTTTTTATTTAACAATATTAAATTAATCTATCTATTCATAGACATCAGGAATTCTTCGTTATTAAGAGTTCCTTTGATATTTTTATTAACGAATTCCATGGCTTCCACAGGATTCATTTCAGAAAGATATTTTCTAAAGATCCACATCCTCTGAGAAGTTACTTCATCCAGAAGAAGATCGTCCCGTCTTGTACTGGAAGAAACAAGGTCAATAGCAGGATAAATTCTTCTGTTGGCAATTTTTCTATCCAACTGAAGCTCCATATTACCTGTACCCTTGAATTCTTCAAAGATAACTTCGTCCATTTTAGAACCTGTGTCAATCAATGCTGTAGCGATAATTGTCAGGGAACCACCACCTTCAATTTTTCTGGCTGCTCCGAAGAATCTCTTCGGCTTATGCAAAGCATTGGCATCAACCCCTCCGGAAAGAACCTTTCCAGAAGCCGGCGTTACCGTATTGTATGCTCTTGCTAATCTGGTAATGGAATCTAATAAAATAACAACATCATGACCGCACTCAACCATTCTCTGAGCCTTTGCCAATACAAGATTAGCAACCTTAACGTGCTTTTCTGCTGCTTCATCAAATGTAGAAGCAATTACCTCTGCATTTACACTTCTTTCCATATCTGTAACTTCCTCAGGACGTTCATCGATAAGAAGAACCATCATATAAACTTCAGGATGGTTAGCTGCGATAGAATTGGCAATGTCCTTAAGCAACATGGTCTTACCTGTTTTAGGCTGCGCAACGATCATTGCTCTTTGCCCCTTTCCGATCGGAGCAAACAGATCTACAATTCTTGTAGAAATGGTTGAATTGTTTCCTGTAAGGTTAAATTTTTCTTCCGGGAAAAGAGGTGTAAGGTATTCAAATGCTACCCGATCTTTGATAAATGCCAGATCACGGCCATTCACCTCCGTAGGTTTTAATAAGGAAAAGTATTTCTCACCTTCTTTTGGAAGCCTTACGATACCTTTTACTGTATCTCCGGTTTTTAATCCGAAATTTCTGATCTGTGCAGTAGATACATATACATCATCCGGAGAAGAAATATAACTAAAATCTGAAGAACGTAAAAACCCATAATTATCAGGTAAAATTTCTAACACACCTTCTATACTTACCATTCCATCAAAATGGAATTCTTTTTTAGATTCGTGTTGCTCTTCCTGCTTATCAGAATGTCTGTTTTGATTCTGATTATGGTTATTTTGGCTCTGGTTCTGATTTTTGTGAGAGTTTCCACCGTTTTGTGGATGGTTCTGGCCTTTCTGAGGTCTGGCCTGAGCTTGGGGATTACCTTGCTTTTCTTCTGCCGGAGCAGATTCCTGAGTATCTGTGTTTTTTTGTACTTCCGTCCTTTCCTGAGCAGAAGCTTCAGTGGTATTGGTATTTGGAGTAACTCTTTTCCTTTTTTTCTTTGCTTGTGGCTGCTGTGAAGCAGTATTTTCTTCTGTAGTTGAAGTAACTTCTTCCTGCTTTGGAGTTTCAGTGACAGTTTCTTTTTCTTCTGTTTTTTCTTCAACCTTTGTTGCTGTCTCTGATGGCGTTGGAACCTTTGCCTCCGTTTTAGGTTTTGCCGTCCTCTTTGGGGCGGCTTTCTTGGCAGGAGCTTTAGTTTCTTTTTCCACCGTTTTGTCTTCAGTATTCATACTGTTCTCTGTGGTGTTGAAATAATCTTTTGTAACTTTAGGGTTAGAAGCTTGAAAATCAAGAACAGCAAAAATTTTATCGTTTTCAGAGCTGTTTCTTGCAACCTTAACGCCTAAATCCTTTAAGATTTTAGTCAATTCCGTTACGGATTTTGACCTTAACGTTTCAATGTTAAACATATGTATGTAAAAATGTAATTAATTGTGAGTAAGAAAAGTAAGTCCGGTGACTTTTGTTTTCAAGTACATTGTATAATGCAAATCTACACTTATTTTTGAATTGTGCAAAATTTATGTTATTTTTGCCAAGAATTTAATATTCAATGCTACAAAGAATACAAACTATATGGATTTTTCTGGCAGTTTTAGCTGCTGTTTTTCTTTTCATCACAGGACAAGATGTTGCTGTATTTGGTAACATTCCTGTAGTAGACAGTGCATGTATTGTACTTGTTTTAGTTGGATTACTAAGTGTATTCAGCTTTAAAAACAGAAAAAGACAAATTTTGCTGAATACAATCAGCATCATTATAAACGCTTTGTTGATTGGTGTATTGGCTTATTGGCTACTAAATTTATCCGGAGGAATTGAATTTCCTGAGAAGGGTATTGAGCCTGTTTTTCCATTAATCGCGATTATCTGTTTGTTTATTGCAAACATATATATCCGTAAAGATGAGAGGCTCGTAAAATCTGTAGACAGACTTCGATAACCTTACAACGATTTTTTGAGTAAGAACAGCTTCTTTTGAAGCTGTTTTTTTCTTTTAGACCAAGATTAAGTTTTCAATTTCTGTATTTCCTTCTTATCTCTCCATATTTTTTTTAAAATCAATGCAACATTTTCTATGTTTCAACGACATATACTTATATAACAGGACTCCAATGAAAAAATTAACTTATCTCGCATTCTCGTTTTTCTCAGTAATTACCTTTGCCCAGGAAGTTCAGAAAAGTACAGTAACAACTGTTCTTTCCACACTGGCATCTGATGAAATGAAGGGCCGGGAAATCGGGACCCCGGAAAACGACAATGCCGCCCAATATATTGCCAAACTTTTTAAAGAAAACAACTTAGAATACTGCACCGGGAACTCTTACCTTGTCCCTTTTGATTATAAAGGGAAAACCGTTTATAACGTTTGTGGTATCAAAAAAGGAAAAAGCGACAAGTATTTAGGCTTCTCAGGACATTTTGATCATATCGGCACCAGTAAAAAAAGTGGTGATAACATCTACAATGGGGCAGACGATGATGCAAGCGGAATTACCACTCTTGTAGGAATCGCAGATTATTTCAAAAATAAAACTCCTGAATTTTCAATGGCATTTATTGCTTTTAACGGAGAAGAGAAAGGAATGTTAGGTTCAAGGGCGATTTCAACTAACAAGGATCTTGATCCTATTTATAATAACATGTCTGCCCTCTTTAATTTTGAAATGGTAGCTACAGAATCACAATTCGGAAAAAATGCCCTCTTTATGACAGGTGATGAATTTTCTGATCTTGATGAATTGTTTAATCAACATGCAGCAAACGGCTTGAAAATATATCCTGATCCATATGCCACACAACAGTTATTCTACAGATCCGATAACGTAAGCTTTGTTAAAAAGAAAATCATTGCACACTCGTTCTCTACAGTTGACATGACCAAAGCAACACATTATCACAATGAAAGCGACGATGTATCCGTTGTAGATTTCAATAACCTGACCCAAATCATCAATAACCTTGGGAAAACTTTTGAGAAATTAGGACCAAAGAATTTTACACCAAAATATAACGATAAAGTAAAATTCAATTAAGATCGTCTACTCTTTTAAAAATACCTAATTTTGCCTTTCCAATTTTTCATTAATGAACGAATATAAAAAAATATTAAAATTCGCACGGCCTCACCAGAAATACATATACGGAAGTTTGTTTTTCAATATCCTGTATTCTGTGTTTCAGATAGCTTCCTTAGGAACTATCCTTCCGGTCCTGGGAATGCTTTTCGGAACAATAAAACCGCAGAAATATGAATCTGCACCTGTGTATTCAGGAGATGTTATTGATTTCTTTTCCTACATAAAAGACTACTCCAATTATTATGTACAAAGCCTTGTTACTGAGTATGGTTCGCTGAAAGTACTTGCATGGCTTTGCGTTGTCACTGCTTTTATGTTTCTCTTAAGAAATGCGTTCCGTTATTTCGGATCTTTTCTTTTAATTAATTACCGGGTGGGAGTTACCAAGGATCTCCGTGGTGCGATGTACCGCAAAATACTTTCATTGCCTGTGTCATTCTTTACCGAAAGCAGAAAAGGGGATCTGATGTCCCGTATGTCCAATGATGTCGGTGAAGTGGAAGGTAATATCTTAGGTAGTTTAATTGACCTGATCAATGCACCGTTTATGCTGATCAGTACTTTGATCACCCTTTTCTTTTTAAGCCCTGAAATGACACTTTTTTCATTACTTATT
Source organism: Chryseobacterium sp. LAM-KRS1 (assembly GCF_013184525.1). Lineage (GTDB taxonomy): Bacteria > Bacteroidota > Bacteroidia > Flavobacteriales > Weeksellaceae > Chryseobacterium > Chryseobacterium proteolyticum. Next base: position 657,060 of record NZ_JAAOIZ010000004.1, on the reverse strand, counting down.
TTACCGGTAATGGGAACAATGATCGCTTTAATCGGAAAAAGCCTTAAAAAAGACTCTCATGAGGCTCAGCATGAATTAGGAAATATATTCTCTATCGTGGATGAGACCCTTAAATCATCAAAGGTTATTAAAATCTTTAATGCTGAAAAAATAATGGATAACCGATTTATGCAATCGATGCACAAATGGATTTCCAGCTCTATAAGTTTAGGACGAAAAAAAGAATTGGCTTCGCCAATGAGTGAATTCCTGGGCTCTATTACATTTTTGATCATTGCTTGGTATGGAGGAAAGCAAATCATTGTTGATCAAAGTATTTCCCCTGCAGATTTCCTTGTATTTTTAGGGATGTTTTTCCAGATTTTACCTCCGGCAAAAAGTTTATCTACTTCGATTTCCAATGTTCAGAAGGGAGAAGCTTCTCTGAAAAGGGTATTGGAAATTCTGGATGCAGATGTTAAAATCGAAGAAATTGCGGCACCGGTTTCTATTACAACACTTGAAAACAATATTGAATTCAGGAATATCGGATTCTATTATGATAAGGATAATGTAATTCTTAAAAACTTTAATTTAACGATTCCAAAGGGAAAAACAGTTGCTTTAGTCGGCCAGAGCGGAAGCGGGAAGACAACAATAGCCAACCTGCTTGCCCGTTTCTATGATGTTTCCGAAGGTGAAATTTTAATTGACAATGTTGATATCAAACACCTGAAGCTACAGGAGTACAGAAAGCTATTAGGCATGGTAACCCAGGAATCCGTTCTTTTCAATGATTCTGTTTATAACAACATCTTAATGGGTAAACCTGATGCTACCAAAGAAGAGGTTATCGCAGCTGCTAAAGTGGCCAATGCAGATACTTTTATTACACAGCTTCCAAAAGGTTATGACACCAATATCGGAGATGATGGTGGTAAATTATCCGGAGGGCAGAAACAAAGGGTTTCTATTGCAAGAGCAGTTCTTAAGAACCCACCGATTATGATCCTTGATGAAGCAACTTCAGCATTAGATACAGAATCTGAAAAGTTTGTACAGGATGCTCTCGAGAAAATGATGGAAAACAGAACCTCTTTGGTTATTGCCCACAGGCTTTCGACAATACAAAAAGCAGACTGGATCGTAGTGATGGAAAAAGGGGATATCGTAGAACAGGGAAGCCACCACGATCTGATCGCGAAAAGAGGTGTTTACCACAAATTGGTTGAACTCCAGAATTTTGATTAAACCTTTTTAAATTAAATTTAAAATGAACCCCATACAAGAGTATTTCTACAGAATTGAAGAACCTGATAGAAGTACTCTTTTGTTTTTGCGGAAAAAGATCCTGGAATCTGATCCGGATAACATAACAGAGACACTAAGCTTTGGATTGCCCTTTTTTAAATACAAAAAGAAGATGCTTTGCTATTTGTATTACAGCAAAAAATATAAGAAACATTATGTAAGCTTTTATCATGGAGACAGACTGAATGCTCCGGAATTGCTCCAGGAAGGCAGAAAGAAGTTTAAAATCCTTTTAATTGATATGGATAAGGATTTACCCATACAGCTTATTTTAGAGCTTGTAAACGAGGTAAAAAAATTTATTAAGGTTTAACCTTAAACAAAAAAAACAGCTTCTCCTGAAACTGCTTTTGTATTTTATTGATTGAAATTACTCTTTCATTTTAGCAATGATATCCAACCCTCCTTTTGTGATATCTCCGATTTTACAAATAATCTCCGTGTCCAATGGTAAGAAAACATCCATTCTTGAACCGAATTTTATAAATCCAAATTCGTGCCCTGCTTTTGCCTGATCTCCTTCATTACAATAGAAAACAATTCTTCTCGCTACATAACCTGCAATCTGCCTGAAAACAACTTTGTGATTCGTTAAACTTTCTATCGCCACAGTTGTTCTTTCATTTTCAGTAGAAGACTTTTCGTGCCATGCTACCAAATATTTTCCAGGATGGTATTTTTTATAGATCACCTCTCCGGAAACGGGATATCTGCAAATATGCACATTCAGGGGTGACATGAAGATAGAAACCTGTATTGCCTTCCCCTTCAGAAATTCCGTTTCTTCAACTTCTTTAATCATAACCACTTTCCCATCTACCGGTGCAATCACATTCTCTTTATGATCAAGAATTTCCCGGTTGGGAACTCTGAAAAACCAAAATATAAGGCTGTATACAACCAATAAAGGCATAATGATCAAAAGCGACCACATTTTAAGAAAATAAATTGCTGCAACACCAATAATGATGAAAAGGATGGTTGCTACAGTGATCGTTCCTTTCGATTCTCTATGTAATTTCATGAGTTTAAATAAATTTTTCTAAAATAAAGTACAAATATACAACAGGAACGCAGATTATAAAACTATCCAGTCTATCTAATACACCTCCGTGCCCCGGAATAATGTTTCCGCTGTCCTTAACGCCAAAACTTCTTTTAAGCTGGCTTTCTACCAGATCTCCAAGCGGAGCAAATGAAGCGACGAGAAAACCTACAACGATCCAGTTTCCACGCAGATCGTGTTGATATTTTTCAATAAAGTAAGACAATACTAATGTGAGAATAACACCTCCCGCATAACCTTCCCAGGTTTTTTTAGGAGATATCTTAGGTGCCATTTTATGTTTTCCAAAAAATTTTCCCGTAAGATAGGCAAATGTATCACTGCTCCAGATCAGAATAAACAGGAACAACACTTCTAAAGAAAACGAATTATCAAAATTAGAATATTTTGGAAGTCCCAGAGCAAAGCTAAAAGGCAGTGCAACGTAAATGACCGTAAAAATCAATTTCCCGCTATCGTAGTATAATTCTGTAGGATACTTAAATAAAGTAACTACAGCTATCCCTATTAATGATAATGCCAATATTTCGCTTAGCCTGAAATCAAAAAAGAAATCATGATAGAAGTATCTTTTGGAAAACATGTAAAAGATAACCGCAATAACGGGAAAAACAACCCACTTTTCATATCCTTTTCCAAACTTCATGATCTTCACACACTCCCATGAACCCACCAGCATTAAAAATGTTATTAAACCGTAGTACAGGTATTGCTGTTTAACGAGTTCCGGAGATATGGTATTGATCAGTTGGGCTCCGAGTGGAGTTGCACAAAGGATAATAACCGCAACGTACACAATCCCTGAAATGGTTCTTTGAATGAGATTTTTGTCCAAAATGTATAATTTAGAAATTGATGCTTAATCTTCAAGCAGCAATAAAAACAGTTTTGTATTGGAATTAGAGGATGTATCTAATTTTGACTGGCTTCCGCTGATTGAAGTCAGGTTTTTAATATTCCCGTTACGCTTTATTTTTCCCATGGCGTCATTCAGGTTATTAACGATCTGAGATACGTTAGCCATGATAATAATCTTACTGGGTAGTCTCGACGAATGATAATGGAGAATGTTATTGTGCGACAGCATAATTCTTCCATCGTAAGCAATCAGATACTCACAGGTTATAAATGCAGCATCGTTGGAATGTTCCAGCTCTGAAGTAAAGGGACTTTTTACAACATTCAAAAAATTCTGAAGTTCCTTATCCCAACAAAATATATTGTGAATGCCCTCTATTTTAATGATTTGATTCAAAGTTTGTAGAGCCTCCGCTTCATCTGCACAATAATTAAAAAATCCCCCCGAATGCGTAAATAATTGCGCAAACTTATAATCGAGATCTGCATTTTTCAGCGAATCCCCTAGCTTTTCCAAACTTTGGTTGTCATCTTCCTCGGGTTGGTTAGTTAGTTTGCTTACAATTTTTTTAAATAAACTCAACTTAATGTTTTTTAGTCAACTTTATACAAAAATAGAAAATAAATTATAATTGATTCCAAAAATGTACGTTTAAATATGAAAAAACCTGGCAATTTTGAAATTACCAGGTTTTATTTCTTTTATTTTTTAAGAATCTTAAAGTTGAGTCGGGCTTTCCGGAGCCTGAATCTCACTTTCTTCTTCTTTATCCTTGATTAGAGGAATTGTATTCGTTACGGGTCTTTCCGTCAACTCAGGATCCCAGGCTCTTTTACCGAATATTTCTTCTAAATCCTCACGGAAGATTACCTCTTTTTCCAGAAGTTTACCTGCCAGAGCATCCAGCTTATCTTTGTTTTCTGTAAGGATCTGTACTGCACGTGCATATTGATTTTCGATAATCGATTTGATCTCTACGTCAATCTTATTCGCAGTTTCCTCAGAGTAAGGTTTTCCAAAATTGTATTCCGACTGTCCTGAGCTATCATAGTACGAAATGTTACCGATATTTGGACTCAATCCGTAGATTGTAACCATAGCCTGAGCTCTTTTCGTTACTGTTTCAAGGTCAGATAATGCACCGGTAGAAATATTATTGAATATTACTTGCTCTGCTGCTCTACCTCCCAGAGTTGCACACATTTCATCCAGCATCTGCTCAGTAGTAGTAAGCTGCCTTTCTTCCGGAAGATACCATGCTGCTCCCAGGGAACGTCCTCTTGGAACGATCGTTACTTTTAAAAGTGGAGAAGCGTGTTCTACCAACCATGAAATGGTTGCGTGACCGGCTTCATGATAAGCAACTCTTTTCTTTTCAGAAGGTTTTATTGCTTTATTTTTCTTTTCAAGACCTCCAATAATTCTGTCTACCGCATCAAGAAAATCTTGTTTTGTCACCGAAGTATGGTTATTTCTTGCTGCAATCAGTGCTGCCTCGTTACAAACATTGGCAATATCGGCTCCGCTGAAACCAGGAGTTTGTTTTGCTAAAAACTCTCTGTCCACATTATCATCCAGTTTGATTTTCTTTAAGTGAACATCAAAAATCTGTCTTCTTTCGTGTAATTCCGGAAGGTCTACAAAGATTGAACGGTCAAAACGCCCTGCCCTCATTAAAGCTTTATCTAAAATATCAGCCCTGTTGGTAGCAGCCATTACAATAACATTGGTATCAGTCCCGAAGCCGTCCATTTCTGTAAGAAGTTGATTGAGGGTATTTTCTCTTTCGTCATTTCCTCCTGAGAAATTATTTTTTCCTCTCGCACGTCCAATAGCATCGATCTCATCAATAAAGATAATGGCAGGAGATTTAGCTTTCGCCTGAGCAAAAAGGTCTCTTACTCTTGACGCCCCAACTCCTACAAACATTTCAACAAAGTCTGAACCCGAAAGCGAAAAGAAAGGTACTTTTGCTTCTCCGGCTACTGCTTTCGCCAATAATGTTTTACCAGTTCCCGGAGGCCCTACCAAAAGAACTCCTTTTGGAATTTTACCTCCCAGTTTTGTATATTTTTCAGAGTTTTTAAGAAAATCTACAACTTCTTGTACCTCTTCTTTTGCTCCTTCTAATCCTGCTACATCTTTAAATGTTACCTGAATTCTTTCTTTTTCGTCAAAAAGTTTTGCCTTAGATTTACCGATAGAGAAGATTTGTCCTCCAGGACCTCCACCTCCCCCCATCTTTCTGAAAAGAAGGAAGTAAAATAATCCTAAAATAGCAATCCATATCAATGCAGAGAATAAAATATCCATGAAAGGATTTTTACCCGCTCCATAATCTTTAGTTGTTTTAATAGCCGCATTTTCTGCTTTTATCTGATCAAATTTTTGAAGGAAAAGCTGAAGATCTCCGTATTTCACTGTGTAATCAGCTTTAGGAGCCATATCGAATGCTGACAAAGGATTGTTTTCTTTGGTGTTTTTATTCACCATTGCTGTTTTAGCAGCCTGAGTTAAAAATACATCAGCCTTTTCAGTGTCTTTATATATAATAATATTCTGAACTTTTCCCGATTGCATTTCTCTGAAGAAACCGTCTTCATCAATAGCTTTTGCGCTGTTGTCTCCTAAAAAGTTGGATCCAAAAAATAACAAAAGAGCTATGATCGCAATTGGAAAAAACCAGTTAAATCCTTTATTGTTCATTTATACTTTTTAAAATTAAATTTCATTTTCAATTTTGGTGATTTTCGCATCACCCCACAATTCCTCAATATCATAGTACTCACGCACCTGCTTTTGGAATATGTGAACGACCACTGTTACATAGTCTACCAAAACCCACATTGCATTATCCGTTCCTTCTACGTGCCAAGGTCTGTCATGAAGTTCGTTTCTAACTTTCTTCTCTACACTCCCAGCCAATGCAGAAACCTGTGTATTAGAGTTTCCACTGCATATTACAAACGTTTCTGCTACTGAGTTTTCGATGTTGGAAAGATCAAAGATCATAATGTCTTCTCCTTTTACATCCTGGATAGCTTCAACGATTTTATCTATTAATTCTTGCTTTTCTACTGTCTTATTCATTAAAAAAATACTATAATCTGCAAATTTATTGTTTTTTCTTTACTTTAACCTTACTTTTACCCTTTTAAAGTCTTAAAGTTTTCTTAAATGGCCCAACTGTTCTATCTAAAAGAGTGCCCTTCTACTAATGACGAAATTTCAAAGTTTTTACTTTACGAAAATTCAGATTTTATTGCTTTACATACATTTAATCAAACCAAAGGTCGCGGGCAATATGGAAATACATGGTCTTCCACTGCTGAAAAGAATGTAGCTTACACATTAGCTGTGAGCACTCATCATTTCACGCTTTCGGATTTTATGTTCAATTATTATACCGCAATTATTATCAGGGATTTCCTTGCCAATATGACTGAATGTGATGTAAAGATAAAATGGCCTAATGATATTATTCTTAAAAGTAAGAAAATAGTTGGAATATTGATTGAAAAGAAAAAAATTAATCAAAAAAATTATTTCATCATCGGCGCAGGATTCAATGTTCTTCAGGAGAATTTTGATGAAATTTCGAACGCAAGCTCGCTTTCTGTTCTTACAGGTAAGATATTCCGTCTTGAAGAATTTACTGTAAGTCTTCATGATTTCCTGATTGAAAAACTGAGCAACATTCCGACTGATGGAGAAATCCTTAAACGATTCAATGATCTTTTATTCCGTAAAGATGAGATCTCTGTTTTTGAAATCGATAAAAAGAGACAAAATGGCATTATAAAGTTTTGCGACGAAAAGGGAGAAATCTGGATTGAACTGGAAGAAGGCCTTCGTTCTTTTTACCATAAAGAAATCAAACTTCTTTACTGATTTGCTCTTTTCAGATAAAGATATAATGCAATCGGAAAGAAAATAAGGTTGGGAAACCACATGGCCAGAGCCGGAGACATGCTCTTATTTTCGGAAACTACTTTTAAAGCCTCAAATGAGAATACAAAGATAAATGCAAGAGAAATACCTATCGCCAGGTTAATTCCCAAACCTCCCCTCTTCTTTTGTGAGGAAAGTGAAAGAGCCAGAAATGTCAGGATAACAATAGAAACAGGCATGGAAGTCCTTTGGTACAACTCATTTAAATGGGTATTCAGGTTACTGTTTCCTTTTTCTTTCTCCCTTTGGATAAACTTTAAAAGCTCCGGAGTGGTTTTATTCTGTCCTAAAAGCTCATTTGGGAAAAGTTCTTCAGGTGCATGCCCATAGCTTTTCCTTAATTCAGTTCCGTTTTTCAGCTTTTCAGAATCATCTTTATTAACATTTTTCTCAGTATAATTATTGAGAACAAATTGTTTTTTATCCTGGTCCCAATACACATCAGAAGCTTTCAGTTCATAAAGCATCTTTCTGTTGTTATCAAATTTCTGGAATATAAAACCGGAACCCCTTCGCTCCCTCTTGTTCCAGGAGTTGATAAAAATGTATTCTGTTCTGCTGAGCTGTGCCGTTACCGGTGCTGTTCCCAAAACTTTTTCTTTATTGGCTGCATTGTAAGTATAAGCTTCCAGCTCATTTTTTTTGATATTTGCCCATGGGAGCACAAAATGATTGACAACCAAAGATATAGACGCAATAAACAAAGAAGTAATTAAATAGGGCTTTGCAAAGCGATGAAAACTCGCTCCACTACTGATCACAGCAACAATTTCTGTATTATTTGCCATTCTGGAGGTAAAATAAATTACCGATATAAATACCAGAATAGATAAGAATGTCATCACCAAATTAATGATCCAGAACGGATAAAAATGAACAAGAAAATAAGATAGATTTAATTTTGCATCAATTGCTGTCGCATTTTCTATCCTTGGAATTTTCTGCTGAACATCGATCACCAAAACAACTATAGACAATAATATAAGCATGAAACCAAAAGTTCCAAGATATTTTTTGATGATATACCGGTCTATAATTGTAAACATAATTTCCTTTTATAATCTTTGTCTGAGAACAGGAATAACAGATTTTTTCCATTCATAGAAATCACCTGCCAAAATATGCTCCCTTGCAACTTTTACCAAATCCAAATAAAAAGCCAGATTGTGGATGGATGCAATCTGCTTGCCTAAATATTCTTTAGAAACAAATAAATGGCGAACGTATGCTTTTGAATACTCTTTGTCTACAAAACTTGTCCCAAACTCATCCAAAGGCGAAAAATCACGTTTCCACTTCTCATTCTTCAGGTTCATAACCCCTTGCCAGGTAAAGAGCATGGCATTTCTGGCGTTTCTGGTTGGCATTACGCAATCCATCATATCGATACCTAAGCCGATAGATTCCAAAATATTCCAGGGAGTTCCTACCCCCATAAGATACCTTGGCTTTTCTTTAGGAAGAATATCTGTTACTTCATCTGTAATTCTGTACATTTCTTCTTCAGGTTCTCCTACAGAAAGTCCACCAATTGCGTTTCCTTCAGCACCGGCCTCTGAAATCACCTCTGCGGATATCTTTCTCAAATCGGAATAAGTAGAACCCTGAACAATAGGAAACAATCTCTGTTTATAACCATAGAGTTCCTGGTTTTCTTCAGTCCAGTCAATACATCTTTTCAACCAACGGTGGGTGAGTTCCATAGATAATTTTGCCTGATTATATTCGCATGGATAGGGAGTACATTCATCAAATGCCATAAAAATATCTGCCCCGATCTGTCTTTGGATTTCCATAGATTTCTCCGGAGTAAAAAGATGATAACTTCCATCGATATGCGATTTAAATTTCACACCTTCCTCAGACATCTTTCGGCTTCCTGAAAGCGAAAAAACCTGAAAACCTCCGGAATCCGTAAGAATAGGAAGATCCCAGTTCATGAATTTATGTAATCCTCCGGCTTCCTGCATAACATCCATTCCCGGACGTAAATAAAGATGGTAGGTATTCCCTAATATGATCTGCGCCTTAATGTCTTCTTTTAATTCTCTCTGGTGAACTGTTTTTACACTCGCAACAGTTCCTACGGGCATAAATATAGGCGTCTGAACTTTACCGTGATCGGTTATAAGTTCACCTGCTCTAGCTTTCCCTTCAGAGGTTTTTTCTATATTAAAAAATTTCATTTGTATATTTTATTAATTCATCATCATTGGTTGATCTCCAACGAATACATTCTACATTAGTTTGATAAAACAGGAGGACTTAAATTCTTCTTGATTTTATCTTTGACATATTGATCTGCTTTCGGATCTTTTTTTAATAATATTTTTTGAGCATCATCAGCAATCCCACTCATCTTTTGCTCTACCACATAATATTTAAAACTTGCAACAAAGTCATCCGGCTTTACATTATGAGTTTTAAGAACAAAGCGGGTTCCGCTTTCCAGATTGGTATTCTGAAACATAAAAGTAGCCTGATCATTGATTGCCAAATCAGCAAGAATCTCTGACATTGTACCCTCAGAAACAAGATTCTTAGGTTTATCAATGTACTTCTTACAGGAAAATACAAGCATCAAAACAAAAAGAAAAATTAATTTTTTCATAATCTGTTAATTAATGATTTCCATTTTAAATTTAAAACCCCAAAAACCGCTTCATGGATAATTCCGCCATTCATTTTACTTTCTCCTAAAATACGGTTGGTAAAAATAATAGGAACTTCTACAATTTTGAAGCCTTTCTTAAATGCCCTGAATTTCATTTCAATCTGAAAACCATATCCTTTTAATCTTACATTATCCAGATCTATATTTTCCAGAACCTTTCTTGAAAAACACACAAAGCCTGCCGTTGTATCATGAATAGGCAATCCCAGGATGAACCTCACATACTTTGAGGCAAAATAAGATAGCAAAACCCTGCCCATAGGCCAGTTAACCACATTTACGCCTTTGGAATAACGGGAACCAATAGCCATATCAGCCTGTAAGCAAGCCTCATACAATCTTGGAAGATCATCCGGATTATGGGAGAAATCGGCATCCATTTCAAAAATATAATCATAATTATTTTGAAGAGCCCATTTAAATCCATGGATGTAAGCTTTTCCTAAACCATCTTTAACGTGCCTTACGGATAAATGTAAAGAATGGGGAAACCTTCTTTGAAGCTCCTTTACAATGGTGGCTGTTCCATCCGGTGAAGAGTCGTCCACCACAAGAATATGAAAGTCATCTTCCAATGCAAAAACCGCGGAAATAATATTTTCAATATTTTCCTTTTCGTTATAAGTTGGAATAATGACAAGTTTTTTCATTTCAGTTTGCAAAGATAGTTTATTTAACCTTTTTATTTTATACAAAATATTCTATAATTTTGCAAAAAACAATCGATTGCTATTATCACAAAACTTCGTAAACCATGTAAGGATTCCTGAAAACAATGATTGGGTAATCTTTATATTGCTGGGCTGCATATTTTTGTACCTTTTTATGATGAATATTGTAGAAAGAGGAGCCAATCTAAAAGATTTCCTTCTTCAAAAATATTTTGATGCCAGTAATAATTTAGCAAGCTGGATAATAACTTCCTGTGTGGCCACCCTCACCCTGGCTGTACTTCTATCTCAATATGTTCCAATTGTTCCTAAATATATTGCCGACCTACAGATTTTAGGATATCAGATGAACAAATTTGGATATTGTCTATTTGCAATCAGTATTTTTTATTTAATAAAATCAACTTTAGGATTTTTATTTTACCAAAGTATAGGTGACACAAAAAAATGGCTTATTTTTTATTTTACCTCCACTAAATTTTATTTCATTTTGTCTTTTTTACTAATAATTCTGTGTATAACCCACTATTATTTCCCAGTCGACAGAAATAAAATATTTTCTTACTATTTGATATTCTTTTCTTTTGTGTTTATTTTTAAAGTTTTTTTCTATTTATTTCACAAGAACAAGGTCTTACCTGAAAAATGGTATTATAAATTTTTGTATATTTGCACCCTCCAAATCGCACCATTATTGTTGCTTTGGAAATTGTTATTTTTTTAATAAAAGTCAATGATGAGAATAAAGTCTATATTGGTTTCTCAACCAGCGCCTAGTGAGTCTTCTCCATATTTGGATATAGCGAAGAAGGAAAAAATAAAGATCGATTTCCGTCCGTTCATCCATGTAGAGGGAGTTGACAATAAAGAACTTAGGACACAAAAAATAGATCTTACGCAATATACTGGCATCATCTTTACCAGTAAAAATGCTATAGACCATTACTTCAGATTAGCAGAGGAGCTGCGTTTTGCAGTCCCGGATACCATGAGATATATCTGCCAGTCCGAAGCAATTGCGAACTACCTTCAAAAGCACATTGTCTACAGAAAGAGAAAAATCAGCTTTGGGGAGAAAAACTTCTCAGACTTGCTGCCTCTTTTCAAAAAGTTTCCTACAGAAAAATATTTATTGCCTTCTTCAGATGTTTTAAGTCCTGATATCGTTAAAACATTAGATGCGGCAAATATTGACTGGACAAGAGCTATCATGTACAGAACGGTATGCAGTGATCTGAGTGATATCAACATTAAGGATTATGATATGCTGATATTCTTCAGTCCGCAAGGAATTAAGTCGCTTCAAATGAACTTTGAGGATTTTAAACAAGATGAAACCAAAATTGCCGTTTTTGGAAACACGACTTTAAATGCAGCCGAAGAAGCAGGATTGAGAGTAGATGTAATGGCTCCTACCAAGGAAACACCATCTATGACAATGGCACTTGAAAAATATATTAAAAGCCTTCATAAATAGGTTTTAATATTTTACATAAAACAGCCGTCTTTTCGATTAAAGGAAAGATGGCTTTTTTTTAATTACATTTGAACAAGAATTAATATTGAATGAAATGCCTTATTCATATTTCTATAGTGAAAAATTGATATGGCATTCCGCATGATTCACAGACCTATAAAAATCAAACTACCGGATGAAAGCTCCCCAGCCAAAAAAAATAGAAAAAATACTCGAAATACACGGAGATAAAAGAACTGATAATTATTTCTGGCTCAATGAAAGAGAAAATCCCGAAGTCATAGAATACATCGAACAGGAAAATGCTTACGCAGATTTCATGATGAAGGAAACGGAAGATTTTCAGGAAGAGCTTTATGAGGAGATGAAGTCCCGCTATAAAAAAGATGATGAATCACTTCCTTATTTTTTTAATGAATACTGGTACATGGTTCGTTATGAGGAGGGAAAGGAATATCCTATTTTTTGCAGAAAATATAAAACCCTTGACAACCCTGAGGAAATTGTACTCGATGTAAATATCCTTGCTGAAGGAGAAAGCTTTTTCGAAGTTGGAAGTGTTGCAGTAAGCCCGAGTAATAAGATCGCTTCTTTTTCATCTGACAATGTCGGAAGAAGAATATATTCCATCAATTTCAAAAATCTGGAAACAGGAGAAATCCTTTCGGATAAAATAGAAAATACAACAGGAAAGGCAGTCTGGGGAAATGACAACCAACATGTTTTCTACATCAGAAAAGATGAGAGTTTACGTGCGTTCCAGGTATACAGACATCAACTGGGAACTGAGTCATCGGAAGATGTTTTGATCTTCCATGAAAAGGATGATACCTTTGATGTAAATGTCTTTAAGACAAAATCTTTGCAATATATATTCATTGCAAGTTCAAGCACTATCTCTGATGAACACCGGTTCATTCCATCTGATGATGTCTTCGCTGAATGGAAAATTATACAGCCCAGAATAGATGATCTGGAGTACTCCGTTGAGCATTATGAAGACGAATTCTATATCATCACCAATGCTGATGATGCGTTCAATTTTAAGCTTGTAAAAACTAAAATTGACAACTGCGGGATGGAAAACTGGGTAGATGTGATTCCCCACCGTGCTGAAGTCCTGCTTGAAGGGTTCGAAATATTTAAAGACTACCTTGTCCTTGAAGAAAGAGAGCAAGGTTTGTTACAGATAAAAATCATAGACGAAAAAACTCAGGAAGCCTATTATCTTCCTTTCTCAGATCCTACTTACACAGCCTATATTGGAATCAATCTGGAGTTCGATACGGAAATTTTACGATACGGTTATACATCTTTAACCCAACCAAGTTCCACTTACGAATACAACATGAAAACCAAAACCACTGTACTTCTTAAGCAGCAGGAGGTTTTAGGAGGGAAATTTTTCCCTGAAAATTATATCTCGGAGAGAATATGGGCGGATTCAAGAGATGGAAAAACAAAAATTCCTATTTCACTGGTTTACCATAAAGACACAGAAAAATCAGAAAATACTCCCCTACTGCTTTATGGATACGGAAGCTATGGACATACCGTAGATGCCAGCTTTTCAAATGTAAGGTTATCTATTTTGGATAGAGGCTTTATCTATGCAATTGCCCATGTCCGCGGTGGTGAATACCTGGGAAGAGAATGGTATGAAGATGGTAAAATGTTATTTAAAAAGAATACCTTCTTTGATTTTATAGATGCCGCAAAATACCTGATCAAAGAAAACTACACTTCATCCAGGCATCTTTATGCAATGGGAGGAAGTGCCGGAGGATTATTGGTAGGGGCTGTAGTTAACTATGAACCTAACCTGTTTAACGGTATTGTTGCGCAAGTCCCTTTTGTAGATGTGGTAACCACAATGCTGGATGAAACCATCCCATTGACCACGGGAGAATATGACGAATGGGGAAATCCTAATGATGAAGAATATTATCATTATATGAAGGAATATTCCCCGTATGATAACGTAGAAGCTAAAAATTACCCGAATATGCTCATCACCACAGGACTGCATGATTCCCAGGTACAGTATTGGGAACCTGCAAAATGGACTGCCAAGCTGAGAGAACTGAAAACAGACCAGAATCTTTTACTTTTCAAAACCGATATGAGTGCAGGACATGGAGGAGCAAGTGGAAGATTTGAATCATTAAAAGAAGATGCATTAGAATATGCGTTCCTGTTGATGATTGATAAAAGATAATGTATAAATTATGATTAACGAATCTGAATACTGGAAAAAAATAGAACAGTTTTTTGAAGATAACTTTCAGACTGAAAAAAATCCTCCCATTGAAACTTTATTGTTTCTTATTGGACTTCAGGAACTTGGAAGTGGTCATCAAAAATATTCAAAAGATGACAAACTCAATATTCTTCATATTGCAGTTTGCAGATTACTGGAGCCCTTTGGCTACTATAAGTTTACGCATTATGAAGATGGATGGCCCCAATTTGATAAATTAGAGGACCTTCCTGAACTCAGAGCTAATGAGCAAACCTTATTAATGAAAAAGGCCATCATCCAATATTTTCAGGATGAGGAGCTTCTTTAAAATTGAAATGTGGCAGTTAATCATTTTAAACTGCCACATTTTCGTTTTTAATATAATTTCTTAATTGTTGAACATATGTCATTCAATATTAATGAACGGCCAAAACTTCGTGAAGTTGACTCAAGCCCATTTTAAATCCTTCTTCAAAGCCCATTTCAAGATGTTTCTTTAAAGCCTCCTGGGATTCGAAATGGATGTTGATTGTTACTTTCGTTCCCTCTTCAATTCCAGTGAATCCGATCAGCCATTGGGCCTGCGGAAAATCATTATTAATATTTCCGTTTTCATCACAAAAAGCATCTATCCCATCGAAGCTTCTGTGTTCCATAATTTCCCCATATTTAAGCTGTCCATACATTTTTTCCCCTTCGGGACCTATCATTGCATAATGCCAGATTCCATTCTCTTTAAAATCCATTTTTACCGTTTCACATTTCCAGGGTTTTGGAGCCCACCATTGGTCTAATAATTCGGATTTGGTAAAATAATCCCACACTTTTGAAACATCAGCTTTGTAAATAATCATTACATAAATGCTGTTTGCGTCAAAATCTTTGTTAAAAATGATATTTGATTCCATACGTAATTATTTTTAACAAACTTACTTCTTTATTTGTAGGTGAGGCTTTTCATAAGACAAGTTATTTTTGATTTATAAAAAAATTGTTAAAAAACATGGTTTTAAGAAAAAAAATACAATTTTTTGGCTCGTTTTTTGTTTATCAAGTCTGAAAACAATTAATTTTAACATTCATCATTCCGAACAACCTAAAACAAGCTAATGAATAATAAATTCATCCCAATAATTTCAGTGTTTATGACAATATCATTGATTGTCTTTGTTACACTCCAATTTTATTGGTTGAAAGGATATTATAATGCTTTAGAACAAGATTTTTCGAATAAAGTCTATGCGGCTTTAGAAAATACAGCAAAAAATATCTCTGAAATTGAAGTGGAAAAGTACCTGAATGAAGATTTTAAAAATTTCAGAAAAAATGTCATTTCCAATAATAATCAACCTTCTTTAACTACGATCCAGCAGGTAGAGGATTCTGGGGCTCAGAGGCAGATTATTTATTCTAAAAATATCATTGAAAAAACACAGCTTCCCATTTCTCAGAAAGGAGATTCATTAAAGCTGACAACCTTATATACGGACGAAGCCGCTTACAAACTGAAAAGAGATACCACCAACCGGGAACTGCTTACGGCTGACATTAATCAAGATATAGAAAGTGGAGATTACTCTATGAAGGAGTTTGCCAAAGTATATGGAAATAACCTTCCGATTACTAAAAGAGTGGATGATGCTATTCTGGATTCTGTTCTCGCTAAAGAACTGAAAATGAAAGGCATTACCGCAAAGTTTGGTTTCGGGGTTACTGATAAAAACAATAAACTCACAAGTGTTTTTAACAAAGTATATAAGGAGAAAAAGGATAATAATACATATAGCTATCCTCTTTTTACAGACAAAAAGGACCGTACTTTATACAGCCTGGCATTGGTTTTCCCTAAAAAAGAATATTCCTTAGCCATGAATAACTGGCCGATGCTTTTGGGAACCTTCCTTTCTTTGCTTACGATATTGGGAATCTATATCATCTCCATCAACTATATGATGAGACAAAAGAAACTGGCAGAAATAAAAACGGACTTCATCAATAATATGTCGCATGAGTTCAAAACTCCTTTAGCTACTATTTCTGTTGCTACGGATTCTCTGGCGAATGACAAAATTGCCACTAATCCGGAAAAGGTAAGATATTATTCCAACCTGATCAAGCAGGAAAATCTTCGGATGAAAAAACAGGTGGAGAATGTCCTTAATATGTCGAAGCTTGAAAGAAATGAAGTTAATCTGTTCCTCAAAGAAACCAATGTAAGAGAACTGATCAAAAAAACGACAGAATCATTTAATCTTATTGTAGCACAGAGAAACGGTTCACTGACGGAAGAGTTTACTGCTGACCGATATACTTTTAAGATCGATGAGTTCCATATTTCCAATATGCTGGTGAATTTACTGGATAACGCCAACAAATATTCTCCTGATACACCGGATATCAAAATCAAAACAAAAAATGAAGGCAACTTCTATGTGATTGAAATTTCCGATAAAGGAATGGGTATGGAAACACAGAATAAAACTAAAATCTTTGAAAAATTCTTTAGAGAAGAAACGGGAAATATCCATAATGTAAAAGGTCAGGGATTAGGGCTTTCGTACGTTAAAAAAATTGTAGAACTTCATAAGGGCCAGATTATCGTGGAATCGCATAAGGGAGAAGGAAGTGTGTTCACGATAAAACTTCCCATGACATAGAAGAATAGATAGGAAGCAATAAAAGATAAACCAAATAACAAATATAAAAGAAGAGAGAGTGAGGAAGTTCATTCTTATTATTAATTTTTAATTTTTAAAATTATGAGCAACAGAATATTATTAGTAGAAGACGATCAGAGTTTCGGAGCTGTTTTGAAAGATTATTTAACCATCAATAATTTTGAAGTAACTCTTGCAACAGATGGAGAGCAGGGGCTCAAAGAATTCACAGAAAATGAATTTGACATTTGTATTTTCGACGTGATGATGCCTAAGAAAGACGGGTTTTCATTGGCAGAAGATGTAAAAAAAATAGATAAAAATACTCCTATCATTTTCCTTACAGCAAGAAATATGAGGGAAGACATCCTGAAAGGATATCAGTTGGGGGCAGATGATTATATTACAAAACCATTTGATACGGAATTACTTTTATACAAGATCAAGGCAATTCTTCAGAGAAGCTCAACCCTGGAAAATGAAGAACAGGAACAGTTTAAAATCAGTAATATTTTCTTTGATTCTATGCTTAGACAATTAAGAGTAGGTGATAAAGAATACAAACTTTCTCCTAAGGAAAATGAATTGCTTAAACTTCTTTGTATCCACAGAAATGATTTTATGCCAAGAGACCTTGCATTGAGAAAGATCTGGAAAAAGGAAAACTATTTTACTGCAAGAAGTATGGATGTTTATATCGCAAAACTTCGTAAGCTGTTAAAAGATGACGAAGGACTGGAAATCATCAATGTTCACGGAGAAGGATTCAGACTTTTAGTTAAGAATTAATTCCAAAAGAAGATTATAAATATAAAATTAGCAAAACAATTGAAAATGTTTTGCTAATTTTGTTTTATACGATAGGATATGAAAAATATATTTTTAGGTCTTGCTGCTTTTTCTCTGCTTACTGTTTCCTGTAAAAAAGATGAAAGAGCAACTTACATTAAAGAAGAGGCATCCATTCAACAGCCTGCATTAGCTGTTAATAATACTCCAAAAGCTTCTATTTTAGATCAGGCAGGCATAAAGAGCAATGTGCAACCTGTAAATTCAGCTCCACCTGTTACCGCTCCCGGAATGAATCCACCCCACGGACAACCGGGACACCGTTGTGATATCCCTGTAGGACAGCCATTAAACAGCAAACCGGCTCAGGCCCAGACCACTCAAAATGTTGTAGTAAATAATAATGGATCTCAAACGATACAAATCGATCCCAATTCACTAAAACCAGGAAAATTTACGGTGGATAATAAAACAGGAAAGGCGGTAAAAACTGCTCCGGGCATGAATCCACCTCACGGACAACCGGGACATCGCTGTGATATTCCTGTAGGACAACCTCTCAATAGTAAACCGGTTCCGCAGCCTGTTCAAAATGCTGTACAAAACACTCCCGTTTCAGCTCCTGAACAAAGTCTGGCAACTGGTGAGAAACCGAAATTAAACCCCGCTCACGGAGAGCCTTTTCACAATTGTTCTGTAAAAGTAGGTGATCCATTACCATAATTTTTGTAATTTTGCCATCGTGAAGTTATTTCAGATCATAACCCTTATCTTCTGCTTAGGAATTTTCTTGATTCCTAAAGATAACTTCTATATGATGTCAACCCAGCAGACCTGCTGTAAGGCGGACGCTAAAAAAGACGACTGCTGTAAGAACCATCAATCAAAATCATCTAAAGAACACGAAAAATCCAAATCATCTTGCAACGATGATTGCTGTTCAACATGTGTGGCTTGTTTTTCATATATAGAAACTCCTTTTTCCAAAGGTTTTCTATTGGAATTATCATACTATAAAGCCAATAAAAAATTACTTTTCCAATATTGTGATCCTCATCTTTCGGATCGTTTAAAAGAGATTTGGGAACCGCCAAAGCTAGCTTAATTAAAAATACAGCAGGTTCATTAGAGCGCTAATGGACTATTTTTTAATTAATCTAAATTTTAAACAAAATGAAATTATTTATTTCCAGGATAATTCTTGGATTATGCTTATTATCTGCACCCTTTATATTTGCCCAAAATCTTAAAAGCCAGTTTCAGGTAAAAGGAAACTGTGAAATGTGTAAAGAAAGAATAGAAACCTCAGCAAAAAAAGCAGGGGCAAAAGCGGCAAGATATTCTATAGATTCTCAAACTTTAACATTAGAAACAGAAGGAAATGTTTCTCCGGATGACATCCTTAAAAAGGTAGCTGAAGCGGGACACGACAATGAGAAATTCAAAGCTACTGATGAAGTGTATCAAAGTCTTCCTGACTGCTGTCATTACGAGAGAACTCTTCAACCGTTCAATGCAAGTACAAGCGCGGTAGTACAAAAATCCAAAGCTGACAATGAATTTTATGTCAAAGGAAATTGTGCATCATGTAAAGCAAGAATTGAAAAAGCAGCAAAAGATGCCGGTGCTACTTCTGCAAATTGGAGCGCTGAGAAACAAACTGTTGTTTTAAACTTTGACAGCAACAAAACTTCTGCAGATAAAATTTTAAAAAAGATTGCTGATGTTGGGCATGACAACGAAAAGTATACTTCAACAGACAACGTTTATAACAATCTTCCCTCATGTTGCCTTTACGACAGAACTGTAGCGTTGGGAGAAAAAGGACCTAACGTTCATTTTGAAGAAGATGAAAAAACAATGTCCGGTAACAATAATGTATCAACGGAAAACGAGAACCACGATCATCATGAAAAAAAGATTGAGGAAGTAAAATTATCCGCGTCGAAAGCTTCAACTTCATTAAGCAAAAACGAAGCAGGCTTAGTTTTTAATATTGACAAAAAGGAATTGTTGAAAGCAGCCTGTTGTAATCTCTCGGAAAGTTTTGAAACAAATGCTACTGTAGATGTTTCCTTCAGTAATGCTGTAACAGGCACGAAACAGCTTAAAATGCTGGGTCTTGATCAGAAATACACCAGCCTAACCAAGGAACTTTTACCGGAGATCAGAGGTTTGGCTTCCGCTTATGGGCTGAATTTTATTCCCGGCAGATGGATCGAAAGCATCCAACTTACAAAAGGAGGAAGTACGGTAACCAATGGGTATGAAAGTATTACCGGGCAAATCAATACCGAACTTCTGAAAAATGCCAAAACTTCCGAAACATCACTCAATCTTTTTTCTGATTTCAACGGGAGAGCAGAGGCAAATATAACGAGTGTATCTCCTATTAATGAGAAATGGTCTCAGACTTTCTTATTGCATGGAAACGGAACTTTCGGAAATACGGATATGAATAATGACGGATTTCTTGACCGTCCGAAAGGGACACAAATCAATGCAGCATATTTGCTTAATTATAATGACCTGGAAAAATCCGGTTTCGGATCTCACTTCGGAATTAATTTCGTGAAGGATAACAGAACAGCAGGACAGACCGATTTTGATAAAAGGCTGTCTCAGGAGAAGCAAAACCCGTACGGGGTTGGAATTGATATTTCGAGATTTCAGGTATGGAACAAGACCGGATATGTTTTTAAAGGTAAACCTTATCAAAGTATAGGCTGGATGAATCAGTATGTATACCATCAGCAGGATAGCTTTTTCGGGTTGAGAAATTATTCAGGTAAACAGAATACTTTTTATTCCAATTTAATTTTTGAGAGTATTATCGGGAATACGAATCACAAATATAAAGCCGGAGCCAGTTTTATGTATGACGGTTATGATGAAACCTATCTTACAACTCCATACAAAAGAAATGAAATCGTACCTGGAGCTTTTGCCGAATATACTTTAACAGGATTAAAATATACTTTGGTAGCCGGAGCAAGAGTAGACTTCCACAATCTTGCTGGGACACAGTTTACACCAAGGATGAACTTTAAATATGATTTCACTCCACAAACCATTTTGAGGTTGTCAGCAGGAAGAGGTTTTAGAACGGCTTCGGTTTTTGCGGAAAATCAACAGTACTTTGCATCGAACAGAACGATTCAAATTATACAAAATGGCGGAGATATTTACGGATTAAAACCTGAAATTGCATGGAATTACGGAGCAAGTTTACAGCAGGAGTTTAAAATTTTCGGAAGAAAATCTTCTATCGTTGCCGATTTTTTCAGAACAGATTTTCAGAATCAGGTGATGGTTGACCTTGACCGATCTCCACAGCAGCTTGTATTCTATAATTTGGAAGGAAAATCTTTTGCCAATAGTTTGCAGATACAATGGGATTTTATTCCTATTAAAAACTTTGAAGTAAAAGCTGCTTACAAATACTATGACGTTCAGGCAGATTATCTTGACGGAAGAAGGGAAATTCCTTTTATGGCTAAAAATCGCGGATTTGTAAATCTTGCTTATTCTACGAACAAAAGTGATAAGGGTGGCTTCTGGAGTTTTGATACGACTCTGAATTGGGTTGGAAAGCAAAGACTACCGGACACATCAGGCAATCCAACCGAGTTTCAATTACCCGGTTATTCCGAATCTTATGCTATTTTGAATGCACAGATTTCTAGAAATTTCAATAAAAAACTGAGAGCCTATGTTGGAGGCGAAAACTTAACCTCTTACTATCAGAAGAATGCGATCATCGATTTTAAAAATCCTTTCGGGAATTATTTTGATGGTGGAATGCTCTACGCTCCTATTATGAAAGCTAATTTTTATGTAGGTCTGGATGTGACATTCTAAAAATACCGATAAGTTTTTAAATATAATAGGCAGCATTAATCCAAATGCTGCCTTTATTTTGGAATAAAATTTTATCGGTACGGACATTTTTTCAAGATTAAAATGTGGTTCCTTCTCCGTTGACAAAGGTGAGCTAAAGGCATTAAATGACAATTTTGCAAATCTCCGATTTTGCCATTTTACAAACAAAGAACAAAAAAATACTTAAAAAATCTATTTACATTAAAAATTTTATATATTTACACTTTCTAATATGTATGAACATACCAACCAAAGATTTCACGATAGATCATCATAGTAAACTCCCTCTGCATGTACAGGTAGAAGAACTTTTCCGTAAACTTATCAAGATGGAAGTTTATAAAAAAGGAGCTCTGTTACCTAAGGAGGTTGATCTGGCTAATCTTTGGGGAGTTTCCCGGAACACCATCCGACAGGCAACCAATAAACTGGAACATGAAGGTCTTATTGTACGGAAAAAAGGGGTCGGAACACGTGTGGCTGAAAATAAAAGCCTTACAACAGGATTGGATCATTGGTATAGTTTTACAAGAGAAATGCAGGAGAAAGGTATTCATGTAATTAACCAATTGTTAAAAACAGAAACAGTACAGCCTAATGAAGAAATCTGCCATTTTTTTAACAGTTCACCAGATAAAAAAATATTTAAGCTTTCTAAATTAAAAGGAGAAAATTCCGGTGATCCGATTGTCTATTTTGAAAGCTATTTTCATCCAAGAATAGGCCTGGATAAAAATGATGATTTTGATATGCCATTGTATAGCATGTTGCAGGAGAATCATGGAGTCATAGTACACCGGTCCCGTGAAAATATAAGCGCCTGCCAGGCTGGTGCCGTGATAGGAAAGAAACTAAAAGTACCGGCTGCTTTTCCGGTTCTGAAACGTGAGCGTTTCGTGTATGATATCAATGGAAAGCCGGTAGAATATAATGTGGGATACTACCGTTCTGATAAGTTTACCTATACGATAGATATTAATAAATCTTCTTAGCAGGTTTTATTTTTTTAGACATTAATATGTTCAAACATTCTAACATATAACCAAAAATGAAGTCCATGTACAAGTATTTTCTTTTGCTGATGTCCTTCCTGATGACAGGCAATTTTGTTTATAGTCAAAAAAAAGTTCCTTATTTTGGTAACATACAGTCTACCAACGGTTATGAAAAGGAAATAAGTGGTGAGAATATTGATTATTTCTCTACATTTCCGGATCATGCAACGAGAGCTTTGCTTACGCGCACAACGGATGGCGCAAAAGCAATTGAGTGGGAAACTGCTCCTGTGCCACAAAAAGGCAATAAGCAATATGTATATTTTAACTGGCTGGTCTCCCATTCTTCGGGAAGCAGTGGAGGTATTCGCCATTTTGACTTGTACATCAACAATCAAAAAGCACTTACTCTCACTACTTATCCCGGAAATAAGTATCCGGACTGGATTTCCAAAGCAGCAGACAGTACTGCATTTGTATTCCACCAGACTAAAATGGACGGCTTAAAAGATTCTTATGGTATTGCCTATCTCAGAGTTCCTGCCAATAAAGTAACTCCGGGAAAACCTTTACGTCTGAAACTTGTAGGACAAGCTCAGGATAGCAGGGACTGGTTCATGACATACAAATTTACCTTCCAGGAGAAAATGGATGCTTCCCCCACTCCTTTCATTTTAAAAGATGGAAAACGTCTTATTACCCTTACTACATTACACTTTGGTCCTGAACAAAAAATTACGGCTAAAATAAACAATAAGAATTCCTTCTCCTTTACTATTCCGGATGGTATTAAAACATTTGACCTTCCTGTAGATCTTGCACCTGAAGGAGGCAGTGTTCAGTTATCAGTTACCTCCGGTAATAAGGAACTTCTCCGTAAAACCATTGAGGCTGGAGCTATCGTTCCCCGCACCTTATATTTCATACATCATTCTCATACAGATGTAGGATATTCCCATTTACAATCTGAAGTGGAAAGGATTCATACTCAAAATATATATGATGCCCTGAAAATGATTGAGAAAACACGGAACTTACCTGAAGAAGCTCGTTTTAAATATAATGTCGAAGCACTATGGGATGTAGAAAACTTTATGCGAAAAGCTACTCCTCAGGATAAACAATTATTTGTAAAAGCAGTAAAAGAAGGAGATATAGGTCTTTCAGCAATGTATGGTAATATTTTAACGGGGCTTAGCCAGCCCGAAGAATTATACCATTATACGGAATATGCGAAAAAGCTGGAAAAAGAATATGGATTAAAGATCAACAGTGCCATGATGTCTGATGTTCCCGGCTTTGCCTGGTCATTGGTTCCTGCACTTACTGCATCGGGAGTAAAATATTTTTCCAGTGGCCCCAATTATCTTGGAAAAACCAACCCATATCTTGGAGACCGGGTCGGAAATTTTGTAAAAAACTGGGGTGATAAACCAGTATGGTGGCAATCGCCTTCGGGTAAAGAAAAAATATTATTCTGGACAGCCGGAAGAGGTTATTCTTCATGGCACGGCATCCATCCGGGTGGTGTATTTGAAAACGGGCAAAGAAAGATTGCCGAATATCTTGATGACCTTACCAAAACCAATTATCCTTATGATATGGTACAGTGGCGTTATAATATTGTTTCTGATAATGGTCCTATAGATCCTTCAATATCAAAGTTTGTAGATGAGTGGAATAAAAAATATATCTCGCCTAAAATCGTTCTCAGTACGAATGAAAAGATGTTTGAAGTTTTTGAAAAGAAATATGGAGATCAGCTTCCAATAGTAAAAGGAGATATCAGTCCGCATTGGGAAGACGGAGCAATGTCTACGGCCAGGGAAGAAGGGATTAACCGAAACAGCAGCCTTAAGCTACAACAGCTAACCACCCTTTACTCAATGCTCAATCCTACTCAATATAACAGCCAAAGTTTTTATGAAGCATGGAGAAATGTCATTTTATTTCATGAGCATACCTGGGGAGCCTTTAACAGTATTACTGCTCCTGACCTTCCGTTCGTTAAAGATCAATGGCAGGTAAAAAAGCAGTTTTCTACTGACGGAAGTTCTTTGGCTAACAAACTGGAAGCTGATTTACTAAAGCCTATAACCAATCCTGTATCCAAAACCATTGCAGTTTTCAACACCTCATCATGGTTACGAAGTGGTGCGGTAATTATTCCTGGAACATCATTGGGGAATGCCGTCCAGGATGCATCAGGTCATACAGCTCCTTTACAAAAGCTGCAGGACGGAACTATGGTATTCATCGCAAAAGATGTTCCTCCACTAGGGTCAGCAAACTACATTATCATTAAAGCAAAAGTATCTTCCGCAAAGCCTTTTTCTGTTACTAACAATAGTATTTCTAATGGAAAGGTTGCTGTGACCTGGGATCATAAGACTGGAAGCATTACCCAGTTTACCGATAACAACAATATTAATTACGCAGGAATTTTTAACAACCAAGGGTTAAACAGTTATTGGTATGTTCCTGGTTCTGATCCAAAGGAAGCTCAATCCAATATGAATGTGCAGGTAAAAGTATTAGAGAATGGACCTGTTATGAGCAAAATCTCTCTGA
Organism: Chryseobacterium sp. LAM-KRS1; assembly: GCF_013184525.1. Classification (GTDB taxonomy): domain Bacteria; phylum Bacteroidota; class Bacteroidia; order Flavobacteriales; family Weeksellaceae; genus Chryseobacterium; species Chryseobacterium proteolyticum. The sequence goes on along the minus strand of NZ_JAAOIZ010000004.1, from coordinate 631,936 downwards.
TATCAGAAGCACCAGGTGCTAATAAACTGGAAAGAATTCTTACTTTGTTTGCGGATAGTGATGAAGTAGGATTGGAAAATATTGTGGATAAAAAACCTATACCTACCAAAGAATCGGTTCACTTTGGTTTTCCCTTCAATGCTGAGTTCAAGAATATAACAGTAGATGCAGGTTATGGTATCATGAGATATCTTACTGATCAGCTTCCCGGTTCCAACATGGATTATTGGTATAGCCGACGATGGATAGATGCTTCTTTTGGACAAAAGGGAATGCAATGGATGGTTTTAGAAGCACCCCTTATTGAAGCTACTGAGATGATCGACGAAAGAATGGTTATTGATAACAGCCACAAAAAATGGAAAGACAAAGGAACTCCCGGCACTACCAATTGGTTCAGCTATGCAATGAACAACTATTGGCACACCAACTATAAAGCAGATCAGGAAGGTCCTGTGCATTACCGCTATGCTCTACGTCCACATGGATCATTTGATTCGGTAGAAAATGAAAAGTATGCGTCTGCTTTTACGCAACCTCTTATTGCCGTTTCTGTCGATGAAAAATTCAAAGTTGGCGGAAGTCTTTTCAAAGTTGGCAATGACAAAATTGTTGTGACAAGTGTAACACCACAAGAAGATCACAGCTTTATTATAAGACTATACAATCCAGACGAGCGGGAACAGACAACAACATTTGCCTGGGAAAAGCTAAAACCATCTCAGCTCATTGATGTAAAAACTGGTAAAACAATAACACCTGACGAAAAACTTAGTTTATCAGGAATGGATGTTATTGAAATTAAACTTATTCCTTAATTAAAGTTATGTCGAAACCGGTTATTGCCATAGATATGGGAGGCACAAAGATTAAAATCGCCATTATGCAAGATGGCATTTTACTGGATTCCACCTCTATTGATGCCTATTCCGCAAATGGTCTCAGATCCAGGCTTCCTTATATCCGGGAAGCTGTAGAAAATTTATTAAAGCCGCAACAACTTTCTTTATCGGATCTGGGTGGATTAGGTATTGCTTCTCCCGGGATCGTAGACAGCCACCGGAAAAAAGTACTTTCTATCGATAAGAAATTTGGAGATGCTCCTGAAATCGATTTAGAGGAATGGAGCCAGAAGATGTTTAATCTTCCTTTTTTCATAGAGAATGATGCCAGGAGTGCGTTGGTAGGAGAATGGATATATGGTAATGCACAAAATCATGACAATGCAGTTCTCATGACACTGGGAACTGGAATAGGCAGTGCGGCTATCATAGAAGGAAAATTATTGAAGGGGAAACATTTTACGGCGGGTATTCTTGGAGGACATTCGGTGATCAATTATAAAGGAAATGTATGTAATTGTGGCAATAAAGGTTGTGTAGAAACGGAAGCTTCAACATGGAATCTCGCAAACATGCCTAAATCAGAAGATCTGCCAGCTTCTTCGGTAGTTGATTTTGAAATGATCTTTACTCTGGCTGAAGAAGGAAATACAAAAGCATTAGAGATCAGGAATCAGAGCCTTCAGGCATGGTCTGCATGTGCTGTTAATCTGATTCATGCTTATGACCCCGAAATACTGGTGCTTACAGGCGGGATTATGGGTAGCAGTTCTTCTATCATACCCTATTTACGGAACTATATTGAAACTTACGCATGGACACCCTGGGGAAAAGTTCATCTTACTGAAGGAAAATTCTCCGGCACAGCTGCCCTATTGGGCATAGCCCATCTCATCAACAACCAATAAAATAATATGACAGATAAACATTGCACAAGATGAAATCAAACTTTAATAAATTTCCCGTCATTGAAATCAAAGGCCACTCTTGTTTTTCAGGTTGGCAGAATATTACTGAACAAATAAAAGAAAGTAATCCTAGAGTTATCGCGATTGAGTGCTATCCAGGGGTTTATCTGGAAGAGGTCATCAGCTCATTGAAAGAGATACTAAATCCTGAATTGGTGATCAATACCATTCAGGCCATGAAACCGGAAAAAGAAATTGCAGCACTGGTACAGCCTTATGTAACGGATGATCCTGTATTTGGCTATATATCCTCCCTAAAACTGGAAGATTATTTTGATTTTAAAAAGATTAAAGATCTCAAAAGCCTTCTATCAGAAATCGGGGATTGTGCTGTGATCATAGGCCCTGGTGCCACTTTAATTGCAGACGAGGCAGACCTTTCCATGTATGCAGATATGCCTCGATGGGAAATACAAATGCGTTTCCGAAAAGATACAGCCTGCAATCTGGGCAGAACCAACTATACTGATTCTTTTGCATATCAATACAAACATGCTTATTTTGTAGACTGGCGCGTTAGTGACCATTATAAGAAACAAATATTGAATAAGTGTCAGTTTCTTCTGGATACGACCATACCACATCAACCTAAAATGATAAGTACTGTTGCTTTATTTGATGCATTTCAGCAAACGGTAAGCGCTCCTTTCAGGGTTGTCCCGTTTTTTGATCCCGGCCCATGGGGAGGCCAATGGCTAAAAGAGGTATGTGATCTGGACAGAAGTTTTCCGAATTACGCCTGGGGATTTGATTGTGTCCCTGAAGAGAATAGTCTCTTATTGGGTTTCGGAAACCAGGTTGTAGAAATACCTTCTTCCAATCTTGTTTTTTTCCAGCCAGAAGCTTTGCTGGGAAAAGAAGTATATGAGGGATTCGGGGATGAGTTTCCTATCCGTTTTGACTTTCTGGACACTATGGAAGGGGGTAATCTGAGTCTACAGGTACATCCACTTAAGGAATACATCAAAGAAAAGTTTGGGATGCCCTATACACAGGATGAAAGTTACTATATGCTGGATGCTAAAGAAGATGCTTTTGTCTATTTGGGGTTAAAAGAAAATATTGACCCTCAGCTTATGATGAAGGAGCTGGAAGCTGCGCAACATGATCAGGTTCCTTTTGACGCAGAGAAGTATGTACAAAAATGGCCGGTCCGCAAACATGATCATCTATCTATTCCTTCGGGCACTGTACATTGTTCGGGAGCGAATTCTGTGGTATTGGAAATCAGTGCAACTCCTTATATTTTTACTTTTAAATTATGGGATTGGGGGCGTATGGGACTGGATGGCAAACCGCGTCCCATATCATTGGCACATGGTAAAAATGTTATACAATGGGATCGAACCACTTCATGGACCAAAGAAAATATACTAAACCTTACAGAACCTATTGCTGAAGGAGATGGCTGGCGGGAAGAACGTACAGGTTTAGATGCATTATCATTTATTGAAACAAGAAGACATTGGTTCACTAAAAAAGTAGTTCATCATACCGGAGGTGTGGTAAATGTACTCAACCTTGTTGATGGAAGGGAAATTATTGTGGAAAGCCCAGAACATTTTTTTGAGCCTTATGTTATTCATTATGCTGAAACATTTATCGTTCCGGCTCATGTAGGACTGTATACCATAAGCCCATATGGAGAGAGTGAAGGAAAAGAATGTGTGACTATTAAAGCAAGCATACGTACTCAGATGATTTCTCAAAAAGTTATAAAATAAACATCTATGCAGCAAACGTTTCATTCTACAATCCTTAAGGCAACTCTTGTAGCATCAGTAGGCGGATTGTTATTCGGTTATGATACCGCTGTAATCTCCGGAGCCATTGGCTTTATGCGAACTTATTATCATTTATCCGATCTGATGACAGGCTGGGTAGCTTCATGTGCTCTGCTGGGCTGCATCATAGGTGCTGTGTATTCAGGAACATTAAGTGATCGTATCGGTCGTAAAAAAGTATTAATGCTTTCGGGTTTATTGTTTACTATTTCATCCATAGGAACATCACTGGCTCCTAATCTGTGGATATTTGTAGTATTCCGGATGATAGGAGGAATGGGTATCGGAATTGCTTCCATGCTCTCGCCGATGTATATTTCAGAAATGGCTCCTGCAGCTATAAGAGGACGTCTGATATCCATATTCCAACTGGGAATCGTGAGTGGTATTCTGGTTATCTATTTTGTGAATGCCTATATTGCCGGCATTCATAACGAAAGCTGGAATATTTCTACAGGATGGCGATGGATGTTTGGTTCGGGAATTATTCCTGCCATTATCTTTATTCTGTTGCTCTTCACTGTTCCTGAGAGCCCGCGTTGGCTGGCCGGACAAAAAAGAGAAACTGAGGCATTAGCAATTCTGGAAATCATTAATGATCCTACAACTGCACGGCAGGAGCTGGATTCCATCAAGGGGGCTTTAAAAGAGGAAAAATCTCTTTCTTTCAGTGCGCTTAAGGAGCCCAAATTAAAACGGGCATTGGCTATAGGTATCTTCCTTGCTATATTCTCACAAATTACCGGCATCAATGCAATTATGTATTATGCTCCTGAAATTTTCAAGGCAACGGGAGTCGGTTCAGACTCTGCATTCATGCAAACCGTTCTTGTGGGGATCATCAATGTTCTTTTTACTTTTGTAGCCATAAAATATGTAGACACATGGGGACGAAAAAAGTTACTGCTTCTTGGTATTTCCGGCATGGCTATTTGTTTATTTATTATTGGTTTTGCCTTTTTTAATGAACAAAAGGGGTATCTGATACTTATCGCGATCCTTGGATACATTGCTTGTTTTGCCATGTCCCTTGGTCCTCTTGCATTTGTGGTTATTGCAGAAATCTTTCCAACAAAGGCTCGAGCTACCGCTATGTCCGTGGCTACTTTCTTTCTATGGTCAGCCGTTTTTTTAGTTTCCCAAACTTTTCCGGTTCTTGTCGGAATTATTGGTAATGCTTTTACATTTTGGTTATACATGGCCATCGCTATCACAGCACTCTTGTTTGTCTGGAAAAAAGTACCTGAGACCAAAGGAAAAACCTTAGAGGAAATACATAATTCTCTATAAATGAAAAAGAGTGATTGAAATTCTTAATTTTGGGATTTCAATCACTCTTTATTATTTTACCGGCTTTATACTCATCGCAAATCCCCCACCGGGAGCCGCTTTGATTTTCAGCTTAGTATTGGTTCTCACTATTTGTCTGGAGATCTCATAACTTTTAGGATTGTTTTTCCAGCTGGCATTTTTACCGTCTTTATAAATTATCGCTTCAAATTTTTGGTTTTTAGGTAGAAATGACAAATCTACCGTTGCTTCTCTTGGATTTTCATCAGTAATACTTCCTACAAACCATTCATCTTTATTTTTAGCTTTCCTTGCAATGGTAATATAATCACCCGGCTCGGCCTCAAGAATATATGAAGAATCCCAATCTACTGCCACGTCTTTGATAAACTGAAAAGCATCAGGATATTTTTTGTAATTATCAATCAGATCTGCAGCCATCTGAAGCGGGCTGTACATTGTGACATAAAGTGCTAATTGCTTGGTAAGCGTTGTACTCAACTTCGCTTTATTAGTTCCATAAACCGAAAGATCTCCTTCGAATATCCCTGGTGTATAGTCCATCGGGCCTCCTATTAGCCTTGTAAATGGCAATATGGTGGTATGATCCGGACGGTTGCCATTGAAAGATTCAAATTCTGTTCCGCGTGCTGATTCCTGAGCAATCCAATTGGGGTAAGTCCTGTAAAGACCTGTTGGCCGCACTGCTTCATGTGAATCTACCATAATATGATATTTTGCAGCCATTTCAGCAACGTAGTTGTAATGGTTAACCATCCATTGGCTGTCATGATATTCACTCCGCGGGATAATAGGCCCTACATATCCCGTTTTTACGGCATCGTATCCATTGTCTTTCATAAACTGAAATGCGTCCATCAATTGTCTTTCATAATCTACCGCAGATGATGTTGTTTCGTGATGCATGATAATCTTTACATTTTTGCTTTTGGCATAAGCCTGCAGTTCTTTTACATCAAAATCGGGATAAGCTTTGGTAAAGCTATAAATATGTTCTTTTCTATAAGCCTGATTATCTTCCCATCCTTCATTCCATCCTTCCACTAAAACAGCATCAAAGCCGTTTTCTGAAGCAAAATCAATGTATTCTTTAACATGCTTGGTATTCGCGCCATGCCTTCCATTCGGCTTTAGGATTTTATAATCCGTTTGCCCGATCCGGATATCCTGATCGTCTGAATAAGCCCAGGTAGATCCACCTCCTGTAAAATATTCCCACCATACTCCAATGTATTTGGTCGGCTTGATCCATGAAGTATCCTCAATTTTGCTTGGCTCATTAAGATTAACAATCAGGTTGGAAGCCAAAATATCTCTTGCGTCACTGCTGATAATCAAAGTTCGCCATGGGCTTACAGAACCTGTTTGAACAAAACCCCTGTCTCCATTTTTATCAGGTGTCAGATTGGAAGAAAGAATAAAATTCTTCTCATCAAGATTGAGTGTCATTGCAGCAAAATTGGTAAGAGCTGCTTCATGAATATTAATATAAACTCCGTCTTTTGATTTCAGCATCAAAGGTGTTTGTACAGCAAGACTGGCACTTGGTGCTTTTGCTGCCAGAGGTTCTTTCCGTACCTCATCGATCAGCTTTGAAATTTCGGATAGATTTGATGTAGTAACCGGAAACTCATTCGTATCATAATCGGCAGGGATCCAAAATGCCTTATAATCTTTTCCTAAATTAAAGCTTGTTTTCTCACTGCTTATGGTAAAATGTCTTAAATCCTTTTGGACAGGAAACTCATACCGGAAACCTAAACCATCGTCAAATAGCCTGAATCTGATATCCAGTTTCCAGCCGGTTTTATCTTGAACTAAATGGACAAGCATTTCATTGTAATGATCAGCTACTTCCTTATTGGGTCCCCAAACCGGCTTCCAGGTTTTATTGGAAGATGAGTAATCAATCCCCTCTACTTTAAAATCGGAGAAATAGGAATAAGAGGGTTTTAAAACAAATCCTAACTGGCTTTCTTTTAAAACCGTTTTATCTTTATAATTTAATGAATAATATGGAGTTCCCTCTCCTTCTATTTTAAAGTTCAGTTTAAACTGATTATTGGGTGACGAGAGTATTTGTCCGTTCGTAACAATCGTGAACAACATACTCATACAAAAGTATATAGTCTTTATTTTCATTATAATAATCTTAAAAAACACTGTCCGCCATTCTCTGGGAAAATGGCGGACAGAGATCAATTATACTTACCGGAATTATCTTCCGAAATCATCCTGTACTCTTACAATATCATCTTCATCCGATGGATTTGATGCATCCGTATGCTGCCAGATCTCGGCTACAACACCCCAGCCATCCAGTCCGATCAATCGGTGTCTTTCTCCCTGTTGAAGTTTTACCTGATCCTTTGGCTTGTATTCCTGCAGTTCACCTTCTTCATCGGTATTACTTCTTTTTATACCTACTGTTCCTTCAACAACCTGCCAGATTTCTGCTCTCCTGTGGTGATACTGCCAGCTCAATCTTGCCTGTGGCGCCACCAGAAGAATTTTCGGACTTAATTTTCCTCCGATCTTCAGGCTTTCCACATCTATTCCGTCAAAATATTGATTCGCAAAATCCTGTGCCTGCGCTTCATCAATCACAAAAAATCCACCCCACGGTCTTGTATCATCTTTTGCAACAAGATTAAAGCTCTGAGCTCCTAGCATCTTTTCTACTTTATCAAATATTTCTTTCTTTTCCGCACTCATAATTATCGCTATTAAAGTTTATTGTTAAAATGATTTATTCTTTTGACATCGAATAAGGAAAGTCCTTTTCCTGTGATCCTCTATCTTTATTCGGCTGATTGCTCATCTTGAAATCCAGAACTGCACCTTGAAGAAGGTCTTTGTGACTCAACCAGTTTCTGGAGTAAGGCTGATTGTTTACATTCAGAGATTTTACGTAAAGATTCTCACTGCTATTCTCCGGAGCCTTTATTTCGATATTTTTACCGTTCTCCAGATGTACGGTAACTTCCTTAAACAATGGCGCCCCTAAAACATATTGATCCGTAGCGGGTGTTACCGGATAAAATCCTAATGCAGAAAAAACATACCATGCAGAAGTTTGCCCGTTATCCTCATCCCCACAATATCCGTCCGGTGTCGCCTGATAAAGTTTATCCATTACCTGCCTTGCCCAATATTGGGTTTTATATGGTGCTCCGGCATAATTATACAGGTAGACCATATGCTGTATAGGCTGGTTACCGTGGGCATACTGCCCCATATTCATGATCTGCATTTCCCTTATTTCATGGATCACACTTCCATAGTAGCTATCATCAAAAACAGGAGGAAGAGAAAACACCTCATCCAGTTTGGATTCGAATTTCTTTTTACCACCCATCAGCTTTGCAAGACCATCTATATCCTGGAAAACCGACCATGTGTAATGCCAGCTGTTTCCTTCGGTAAAGGCATCTCCCCATTTAAAAGGATTAAAAGGTGACTGAAATTTTCCGTCTTTATTTTTACCTCGCATAAGACCTGTTTCAGGATCGAACATATTCTTATAGTTGTAGGCTCTTTTTTTGTAGATATCAATTTCTGACGCTGGTTTCCCTAAAGCTTTTCCTAACTGATAAATTGAAAAGTCATCGTAAGCATATTCCAAAGTACGGGCTGCATTCTCATTAATTTTCACATCATATGGAACATATCCCAGGGTATTATAATATTCCACCCCTTTACGGCCGACAGCCTCAATAGGACCTTCATTATTTGCCCCGTGTTTTACGGCCTGCCATAAGGTTTCAATATCATATCCACGCAATCCTTTAATGTAAGCATCAGCAACAACGGAAGCAGAATTGTTCCCGATCATAATATCAGAATACCCAGGACTGCTCCACTCTGGCAGGAAACCTCCTTCTTTGTAAGCATTGGCAAGGCCTTCCTGCATCTCTACGTTGATGCTTGGATATACGAGATTCAGAAATGGGTATAATGCACGAAATGTATCCCAAAAACCGGTTCCGGCAAACATTTTCCCATCCAATATTTTACTGTTGTACGGACTCCAGTGCTTCACTTTATTCTGAGCATCGATCTCATATAATTTTTGTGGGAAAAATAAGGTTCTGTATAAAGAGGAATAAAAGGTTCTCATTTGCTGATCTGTTCCTCCCTTTACTTCAATCTTTCCAAGTGTCTTGTTCCATATCTCTTTCGCGTTATCTTTTACCTGCTCAAAACTGCGGCCGGCAATTTCCCTTTTAAGGTTAATTTCTGCCTGTTCGAAACTGATAAATGATGAAGCTACCTTTGCATAAACCGATTCTTTATTTTTTAACTTAAATCCAACTATAGCTCCTGTGTGATCGCTGGTAATTTCCAATTGATCATTTACCAACCGATCATCTTTCCATGTTGTCGTTACATCAAAGTCTTTATCAAACTGAACAATAAAATAGTTTTTAAAATTCTCATATTTTCCTCTGGCATACTTAGTCGTGTATCCTATGATTTTCCTTTGTTTCGGAAGAATTTTGATATAAGAACCTTTATTCAGCGCGTCAATTACAACATAAGCACTATCCGTTTTAGGGAAATCAAATTTGAAAAATGCTGCTCTTTCTGTGGGTGTAAACTCCGTAGTAACATTAATATCAGCGAGATAAACACTATAAAAATATGGTTTTGCAATTTCTGCTTTATGGCTGAACCAGCTGGCACGATCTTCTTCTTTAAACCTGAGTTTTCCGACACCCGGCATAATTGCAAATGCCCCATAATCATTCATCCATGGAGAGGGTTGATGTGTTTGTTTAAATCCTCTGATCTTATCCGCATCATATGTGTAAGCCCATCCATCACCCATTTTACCTGTTTGGGGAGTCCAGATATTCATTCCCCATGGAAGCCCTATCGCAGGATAAGTATTACCGTTAGACAATGATGGCTTAGATTGGGTTCCCATTAATGGATTTACATAATCTGCAGGAGATGGATTCTGACCAAAAACCAGCGCATTAAGCAGAAGAAAAAGAGTTGAAAATAAAAACTTCATTATATCATTTTATTAGTTGATTAAGGTCTTCTTCAAAGCATAGCTTGCAGCACCTAAGATGGCAGCGTCTTCAAAAATAGCCGAAATTTTAACAGGCAAGTTAATATTATTTTTTACTAAATTCTCACTAAATCTTTCTTCAAAATAAGGATATGCTTTCGCAATGTTTCCTCCTATTACAAGGACCTCCGGCCTGTAATCCCATACATATTTGACAATAAATTCCGAGAAAGAATCTGCATACTCCTGAAATATCCTGGATTGGATGTCTTTAGGCTTATCAAGTAATTCTTTGGTTCCTGAGATTTCGCTTCCTGTTAATTCCGCATATCGTTTAACAAACCATCGAGTGGCAAGATAATCTTCAGCTAAGGAATCTTTAAAAGGAGAATTCCACAAATCCTCATCTGTTGAAGTCTCACCATTGTAGAATGTTGTTCCTAATCCTGTTCCCAGCGTTATCCCAAATACACGGTTATATTCAGTAACGCAACCTCCGAAAACTTCGCCTTCCAGAAATGCGGCAGCGTCATTTACAAAGTGGATCTGTTCATTTAATATAGAAAGCCTGCTGGCCAGTTCTTCTTTGATATTTATTTGGTAGATATCGATAAATTTTCCCTGTTGCATCAGAGAAATTCCGTTTTTATAATCAAAAGGTCCCGGCATTGCAATGCCTATAAGGAGTTCTTCCCTGTTCAGATTTACTACAGCTTTCCCGATTGCAGAAACCCAGGCGGAAAAAATATCTTCCCGTCCGCCAAATGAGTCAACATGCTCCCTGATATAAGTGGAACCTATAATTTCATGCTTTTCAGGATCTACCTGAGCCATTGTAATATGCGATCCGCCAATGTCTATACCTAATGCATTTTGCATAATTCTCTTATTTTTTAATTCCAGTAGATATATCTGATCATCTAAAAACAGACAAACAAGAAAGCAAAATCATTATTATTCAATAATTCCTAAATTCATTTTTTAAATGTTCCTGCCACTTGTCTGCCTATCTTAGATTCCAAATTTAAATTCTAACTGTATAATTTTATTAATTTTTTAAAGACTTACTCCACTATTATTTTTCCTGAAAATATAATGCGGTCATTTTTTGATTCCACTTTATAAATATATGTTCCGGACGATAAAGCTTGAGTATTGATCGTTATTTTATCTTTATCTACACTCTGTTTTTTGATCAACTTCCCTGAAAGATCATATAGGGATACTTCACTAGCAGAACGATCATTAATTACAAAATGAATATCATTTCCCTTTTTAACAGGGTTTGGATAGACATTATTTCCTTTTTCAAGAACATTGTCTTTTGTTGATAATGAAATATTGCAAGGTACATCTGTTGTCCAGTTGGCATTTGACATATTAATAAGAGTCGCAAAATGTGTATTCGAAGTCGCGTCTAAAGCTCCGTTACCACTTCCCTCATCCATTTTCCAATTAGCCTCAAGCCCTGCACTATTAGAAGCTATATTACATTTGTCATTCATAATTTCCTGAGCCGTCAATGCTTTTTTCCACACCCGGAATTCATCAAGGAAACCGTTCAATGTTCTTGAATTATCATAATTTCTTGCCAGATAAAGAATTCCATTGGCTGTAAAGTTTCCGCTGGCTGCAGCACTTGCATCAAGAGTTCCGTTAATATAAATTTTCATCGCCGTTCCGTCATAAGTGGCAGCGATATGATACCACGTGTTGGTATTCAATCCAGTATTGCTGTTCAGCTTAATCTGAGATGAGCCGAAACTTAATATAAATTGTAATTTATTGTTTGTAAGACCGGCATCCCCAAATCTCAGAATGGCAGAATTATTATCTCCTACTTCAATCCCAATTACTGAAGAAATATTAGGGAAAGCAGTTTTAAACGCATTTACTTTCACCCATCCTTCAAAAGTGAGTGCATTCCCACTTAGATTAAACTGGCCGGCATTGAGATAATGACTACTGCCGTTAAAAGAAAGAGATCTTGGTCCAGGACTTTGAACCGGCGCAAAACCACTGTTAAATGAAGCCTCTGCAGAATATGCACTTACAGTAGATGCACTGCATACTCCCTGTACTTTCCAAACGTAATTTGTATTTTCAGTTAAATTTTGCAGATTATATGTATTGGTTGTAATATTCTGAATCGTTGTCCATGTTGTAGCGGCAGCTGTTTTATACTGTAAGGTATAAGAAGTTGCACTTCCGGCATTCCATGACAGCTTTGTTGTCGTTCCCAGGAAGTTTTCCGACTTAAGGCCTGCCGGAATTTCACATCCGCTTCCGGAATTAAATCTCGGAGCAAAAAGATATGTACTCTTCAGCGTAGAAGAACAATTGGACTGAATTCTCCAATCGTAATCTGTACTTAAAGCCAGGTTGTTTACATTGATATTATTTCCGGAGTAATTGGTTGCCAAATTAATCCACGTTGTTGAATTGGCTGCCTTATAATCTATATTGTAGGTTTGAGAACCGTTTGAAGTCCAGTTTAATTTAGCTGAAGTTCCTGCAACATTGGTCACCTCAAGTCCTAATGGTGGATCACATGATGCTCCCTGTGTCCAGGTATACAGCTGGCCACTAAGTTGTGTGTTCTCGTTATAGAGAATGTTAGATCCCGTACTCAGATAGCTGGCAGCATTGGTTCCTTTAAGATCATACCACATAAAAACTCCATAGTCGTCATTCTTTGTGCTCGTTGCTAAAGTAGAAAGTGTAGAAGCAGAAGTATTCTGGATCCAGGTTGCTGCCGCAGAAATTTTAGAATTGGCAAGAGGAGGTATTGAAGGAGCATTATAAGTGCCATAATAAGCGTTCCATCCGTAATTGATATAGTTTCCGGCATTATCTCCATTATAAGCTTGCCTTGTTGTTGCCGGGCCAATGTAATACCATGTAATTAATTTATCCGGCATGGCAGCTTTCAACTCCTGTAATAACATAACAAAAGAACTGTTATTCGGCTGTCCGGTAGCGTTATTTCCATAATCTGCATATTCGTCGTCAAGATCAACTCCATCCAGGCCATAGGTATATACGGTGTGGGCTATCTGCAAAGCAAAATCACGTGCCGCTTCCCGGGTCGGAAAGTTACAGATACCCGCCCCCTGATGATTCCCCAGGATATCTAATAATACTTTGATTCCTTTTTGCTGTAGAGGCCTTACATAAGTGTCGACATCGTTTAATACTTTTGTCACATTATTATTGTTGGAAATATAAGCCCGGCTTTTGGAAACATCATAATTGATGTTGGCCGCGAAGATAATAGCAACGTCAAAAAGTTGTTTGTTACTGTTTTGCAAAGTATATGACCCTGCGTTCAGAATATTGCTGTTATTAACCTCCACATAGCATATCCCCAAAGGATTAAGCTGTGCCCGTAATAAAGATGTTGCCTGCCCTATTAATAAGACCAATGCAATAAGAATAGATTTTCCTTTCATAGTATAATTATTTCGTTTTTGACCTGGTTTATAAATCCGGAGGTATAACAATGGGTCAGAAGGCTCCTTCCGTTGACTTCTCCAGCTCCCTCGCAGATTGAAGGAATTCTTCTACATTCATTTCTTTAAAGAATAATAATCCGTGGGTTGCCCTCAGCCTCGGACTCTCGTTATCATAAAAATATGGTTTCCCTAATACCAGCTGAACCGCTTTGAGCTGTTCTACCCAGGTTTGTATTGACAGATGGCTGAACTTCCCATTGTAACGGTAACTTGGAAAGGATGCATCTACCTGGCTCAGATAGCTGTTGGTAAAGCTCTCATCCATTGTGCTCATGGCATTAAGTGATACGGGGAATATATGGCTGACGTCTGCAGCATTAAACTGATACCATACATTTCTGTAACCCCAGATTTTAAGACCGGAAAGATCTTTTTCTTTGCCCCATTCTCTTACCGCTTCAGCGATAGCCTGCAAAACTTTGTAATGAGTATCAGGGCCGCTTCCTTCAGGGTCAAAAGCTAAACTTATAACTGTAGGGTTAATTTCCTTTAACTGTTGTAAAATAGGAAGAACATCCCGTTCTCTTTTTGGTTTTTCCGTAAAAATGGCTCCCGTATAAAAGCCGAGCCTCAGATGGCTTACGTTTTTTGTTCTCACCCCAAAATGTGCCCATACAAGCTCTTCCTCATATTCACGGATCATCCCTTTTAAAATCTGAATTTTCGGTTCAGGGTTTTGTCCGTCATAGCTGGAGTTAACCGTGTCTATGATCTCCCTGATCTTTTCGCGTAATCCAGACTTGCTTTTCAGATTCCAGAGCTCGACAATATTCCTTACCATTCTATGAGAAACAGCTCTCGCCCGCTCTTCTTCATTTCCGGAGGCAATATTGATCAGATAATGATATACATCTTTATCTTTTTTATTTTTATATCCGTTTTCAAAAAAATCGGGATAATTGAGCATTTCAACTTCTTCTCTTCCGATAAAAGAAAGCGTATCGCGAAGGATTTTTATTAAAAACTTATTGGTAACAGCAGTAAATCCGGAGGTAAGAACTGAATAGTGAGAAGAATTGGTCTCATTACGGGACTGATAATGAATATATGGTAATAATCCTAAAGAAATATCATCATGATGGGGTCCGGTATGATAAAAGACTTCATTGCTGAGCGGTTTTGTTCCTGTTTTTATTTTATTTTCAATGGACGCAATAACTTGCTGTACCGTAGTATTGCTTACATCCGGAATTAGTTTTGTATAATCATCCCCTTTCAGATCATCCAACGAAAGATGTTCTGCATATTTGTTTAGCTTTTGGGTCAGAGACATTACAGCTCTATCGGTCTTTTCCTGGGACCAGCTTCCAGAATGATAATAGTTATCAATATAGTCTTTCAGCATACTTGCCGCACCTTGTGTAAGATAAAACCGTCCGTTAGAAAGTTGGGAAAGGACAGAAGCCGGATATAAATTGGAAGGAGGAAGTTCCATTGCATCTTTGATCATAGGAGCCTTCGCTTCACCTGCTGCAAAAATAATAGCAACAGCATCTTTGTTATAAATAATGGTTTCAAGACCTATGGTGATCACAAGACGCTCTTTTGAAATTTCAATTCCTCCCAGATCTCCCGCAGCAACTGCCTGCGTCTCAAAATTAGTCGAAGTCAGCCTTGTCGTAGAATAAGGATCCGAACCTTTGATATTAAAAGCAATGTGTCCGTCTGGACCAATACCCCCTAGGAAAAAGCCAATTCCTCCCAATTGACGGATTTTTTGTTCATATCCTGAACACCAGTTATCAATGAGGAAAATAGATTCTTTTTGTAATTTTTCAAGAGGGTTCAGGGCTTCACGATATCTTAGTTCAAGATTTACTTTGCTGTCCGGGAAAACTTCTTCAAAACTTTTACCTTCCGCCAAAGGGATTTCATCACAATTAATAAGTAAAGCATTTTCTTTTTTAAGCCCAAACCCTTCAATGTAATATTTGTTTACATAATGATAAAAACTATTAGCTTGTGAAGATTTTATGGGATAAAACTCATCAATTTGGACAAAATGAAGATCAGCCAGCGATGGTTTATCAGCAAATAACAACTGATGCTTTTCCCTTAGCCTTACTACATTTTCTTCCTCCCAATGATCGAGAATATACTTTGTCCAGTAAATAAAATATTCCGGAGTCTTTCCTGTTGGCAGACTGATAACTCCTTTTGGATTCTTGTGAACCCACTCCAGAAACCGGAATGCCGAAAGCATCCCAAGCTTCGGAAAGTTATCTACGACGATGTAGGGAACGTTTACCTTATTGCTTCTTGGAACATCATTCAAAAAGGTAAGCTCTACGGGGGTAAAAATTTTAGTATTTTCCATCTTTTAATTTTTTTTATTTGTGTTGAATTTGATTATTAAATTTTGAATTTATCCCAGCAGTTCCGGATTTTCATTATAGGTTTTCCATAACAATTCTCCGAATAATGTATTGGACCAGGCAAACCATTCTCTGGTAAATTTCTTATCATTATCTTTATGGAAGGACTCATGCATAAAACCTGTTCCTCCATGCGTTTTTTGTAAAGTGTCTATGCACCAGCGGATCTCGCTTTTATCTTTGGTTGTTAGTGCTTTCATAATGATACTCATCGGCCAGATCATATCCAAACCAATATGAGGACCCCCGATTCCTTCTGCCAGCTTACCCTTGAAAAAGAAAGGATTATCTTGTGACCATACATATTTCCGGGTATTAAGATAAACAGGATCATCAGCTTTTACAGCATCCAGATAAGGCAATCCCAACAAGCTTGGACAATTGGCATCATCCATTAGGTTATAGCTACCAAAACCATTCGTTTCAAAAGCATATATTTTTCCATACTGCGGATGGTCATAGATTCCATATTTCTTTATGGCAGCATCTACCTCATCAGCAAGACTCGTTAATTGTTTAGCCAGTTCCTTTTCATTTTTGATCTGGGAAACCATTTCTGCTGCCTGACGTAAACTTACCACAGCAAATAAATTAGAAGGTATAAGGAATGCATAAATGGTAGCATCATCACTTGGTCGGAACATGGAGCTGATAAGACCAACAGGTTTTGTAGGATATCCATATCCTCCCATTGGGATTCCATCGGTAGCCCAGGCTGTTGTCCTTTCAAACTGATAAGGTCCTAAACCTGTTTTTCTCTGCTGTTCAATAAAAGTTTTCAGAGTCAGCTTAATTCCTTGCAGCCAGTTATTATCAAAAGGTTTTGTATCTCCGGTCGTTTTCCAGAAATGATACGCAAGGCGGATTGGATAGCAGAGTGAATCTATTTCCCATTTTCTTTCGTGGATACCTGGTTTCATATCCGTATGATCGTACTCTTTCCATTTACTTATCTTTTGATCATCATTATAAAATGCATTCGCATAAGGATCCTTCAGAATAAACTGGGTCTGTTTATGGATTACTCCTGATATCAATTTGTGCAGCTTTTCATCTTTTTTTGAAAACTGCAAGTAAGGAAAAACCTGTGCAGAACTGTCACGAAGCCACATGGCATCTATATCTCCAGTGATAACATAAGTATCCGGTGTTCCGTTGTTTTCTGTATAGAAAACCGTTGTATCTAATGTATTGGGAAAGCAGTTTTCAAAAAGCCAGGTCAATTCTTTATTTTTCACTTTCTTTTTAAAGGCTGAGATAGCATTTTCTACCGCTTCACTGGTAAAATGCCTTTTATCTTTAGGAACACGGACAACAGGGAATTCTTCTACGCCTAGCCCTTTTGCAAAAGCATTCTGCGCAAATAATAATCCGGCTCCTGCCAGTGCACTTGTTTTAATAAATTTTCTCCTTTCCATTGATACTTATATTTCGTTATTGTTTATTAATTCTATTTTACGGGCTTACTTCCCATCACAAATTTCAGTTCGCCCCCATTCATAATATCACTGTGATTCAATTCCCAGCTTTTAAATTCTTTACCATTCAAAAACATTTTCTGAACGTAAATATTTTTATCCGATATTTTCTCTGCAATCACAGTAAATGTTTTTCCGTTCTCCAGCTTTAATGAAGCTTTTGGGAATTGTGGTGCTCCGATCGCATACACAGGTTTTCCCGGAGTAACGGGATAAAAACCTAAAGAAGAGAAAATATACCATGCAGACATCTGTCCGCAATCTTCATTATTTACAATCCCGTCCGGCTTTGCTGCGTACATATTGTCACGGATAAATTTGATCATTTTCTGGGTTTTGTAGGGAGCTCCTGCATAATTGTAAAGATAAGGAACATGGTGTCCCGGTTCATCTCCAAATCCAAGAGATCCGATAAATCCTGAAATATCAACATGTTGTTCCCCTTCCATTTTAAGGGTTTCTGTAAATGTTCTATCTAATTTTTCTTCAAATCCTTTTTTTCCACCATACAGATTCATCATTTCATCGATCTGGTGAGGAGCAAAGAAATCATATGCCCAGATGTTTCCTGATACCCAGTGCGGCTGAAGCTTTTTCCAGTCGTTTAAAGGGAAGTCAGCCAGAAATTGTCCATTTTTTTGCTTAGGCCAGAAGTGATTATTTTCTTTATTGAAAGTATTAAGAAAATTCATTGAGCGTTTTTTATAAACTTCTGCATCTTCTTTTTTGCCTAATTTTTCAGCCAATTGCTGGATGCACCAATCATCATAGGCATATTCCAGGGTGGCGGATACAGAAGCTCCGTTTTCTGAAGGAGTATAACCTAATTTAATGTAATCGTTAAGACCTCCACCGCCGTCGCTGCTGCTCATTTTATCCGTTAAGGAAGCATCTTTCATCGCAGCGAACGCCTTCTCATAATCAATTCCCGGTACACCTTTAGAAATAGCATCCCAAATAACCGAAACACTATGGTAGCCCAACATACAGAAATTGTCATATCCACAAAGTTCCCAGATTGGCATGTGATCCTTGCGATCTGTATACCTGCTGATCAATGAGTTTGCAAATTCTTTGGTGTGTTTCTGATCCATAATGGTAAGCAGCGGATGTGTTGCTCTGAAGCCATCCCAATAAGAATATGTGCTATAATTGGTGAACCATTTGGTATTCATATTTTCCTGGGCAGCCACATAATCTCCATTGGTATCCATATAAAGATTCGGAGCAATAAAAGTATGGTAAACACCAGTATAAAATATTTTTCTCTGGTCATCGGTTCCTCCTGTAATCTGGAATCTGTTGATCAGGTCTCTCCATGTTTTTTGGGCAGTTTCTTTAGCTTGAGCAAAATCAACATTCTTTGCTTCTGCATCAAAATTCTCCTGTGCTCCTTCTGTACTTACCGGGGATAAAGAGACTTTTACTTCAATGCTTTCATTTTCCTGTGTAGAAAATCTTACAAAAGCCTTTGCATCTTTAGCCAGCGCAAACCTTTCATTTTCTATTATTTTACCTTCAGAATAGGTTCCGTATGATTTAAACGGTTTTGAAAACTCCATTACAAAATAAGCAAATCTTTTACCACCCCAGCCATTACTATAGCAATAACCGGAAATCTTATTGTTTCCCTGGATTCTTACCAGTGTATGATAAATATTTCCGAAGATTTTGTTGGTAGGATCTATGATTACATTAGCCTCTTCGCTTTTTGGAAATGTATATTTATGAAACCCTACCCGTGGAGAAGCCGTCAGTTCAGCTTTTATTCCATAGCTGTCAAGCATTACAGAATAATACCCCGGAGCAGCAGTTTCTCTTTCATGACTGAATTTGGAACGGTAACCGCTATCAGGATTTTCTTCTGAACCTGGCAGCATCTTTATTTTTCCCGTTGTTGGCATCACTAAGATATCTCCGAGATCGGCCCAGCCTGTTCCACTAAGGTGATTATGGCTGAACCCCATAATCGTTTTACTGCTGTAATGATACCCTGAACACCAGTCCCAGTCACCACTTTTGGTATTCTGATCCGGACTCAGCTGTATCATCCCGAAAGGTGTTGTAGCTCCCGGAAACGTATGCCCGTGCCCTCCGGTTCCGATAAACGGATCTACCCATGAAAGCACATCGTCTCTACGTTGGGCGTTAACAGATTGAACAAACAGGACAACAAAAAAATAAATAAACAGTTCCTTTTTCATAACGGAGAGATCTTGAACATTTTTAAGACTACACAAAAAAATGAAAATTTTATTTTAAAAGCGAGAAAATGACGCTTTTCCTTATGGTTTTAATCTTATCTAATTTAAAGAGAATTTTTTTTCATGAAATCAATGATTTCTGAAATATATCCGAATGCAATGGAAACCACCGTATCAGCAGCTCCATAGTATACCGTAACTTTGTCTCCTTCTGATAATGCCGCACAAGGAAAAATCACATTCGGAACATCTCCCGTAAGCTCATATAGCTCTGCGGGAGCCAATAGATAAGGTTTTGTTCTGTACAATACTTTTGAAGGATTTTCAAGGTCAAGCAATGCAGCCCCCATGGAATAGCGGAAACCATTACATGTATTGATTACCCCATGATAAAACAGCAACCATCCTTCTTCCGTTCTTATCGGAACCGGGCCGCCTCCGATCTTGGTACATTGCCATGCACTTTCTTCAAATGGAGCTACTTTCATTACGCAACGATGCTCTCCCCAATATTTCATATCAGGACTATAGCTGATATAGATATCTCCGAAAGGCGTATGTCCGTTATCACTGGGACGGCTCAACATCGCATATTTTCCATCAATCTTTTCAGGGAAAAGAACTCCATTTCTGTTAAAAGGCAAAAAGGCATTTTCACACTGGAAAAATTCTTTAAAATCAAAGGTATACCCTATTCCGATCGTAGGTCCGTTATATCCGTTACACCATGTGATCCAGTAACGATCTTCTATAAAAGTGACACGCGGATCATATTTATAATCAGATTCGATCATTTCTGTATTTCCTGCTTTCATTTCAATTGGATCGTGGTTGATATCCCAATTGATGCCATCCTTACTGAAACCAGCAAAAATATTCATTTGTACAGATTTGTTATCACATCTGAAAACACCCGCAAATCCATCTTCAAAAGGGACTACCGCGCTATTGAATATACTGTTCGATGTTGGTATTGCATATCTGTTGATAATTGGATTTTCAGAGAAACGCCACATTATATCGTGACGATCTGCCGGACGATCCTGCCAAGGGATCATTGCTGATTGAGATGTCATAAAGTATTTTTTACTTTTATTTAAAATTATTTAATAATAGAATTATTGTTCTTTTTGTTTTTCCGGATAAGGAAACGGTGCAACTAAAGTGACCAAAAATGCCGGAATCGTAGCGATCAAAACCCATACGAAAAATATTTTGTATCCTATCCAGTCACTGATCATTCCACTGAACATGCCGGGAATCATAACTCCGAGATTCATGATCCCTGTTGCAAATGCATAATGGGCTGTTTTATGTTTACCCGGTGCAATCTGCTGCATCATATACAACATAAGTCCCACGAAACCGAACCCGTAACCAAAGTATTCCACAACAACTGCGACACTTACAGGAAGCAATGTATCAGGCTGATAGTGAGCCAATAAAGCATACACAACAAATGGAATATTAAATGCGCAGCATAACCAGATCAGTGATCTTTTAAGGCCCCGGGCTGAAATAAAGTATCCAGCCAGCACCGACCCTAAAATAAATGCTGCAGAACCATAGGTCCCGTAAATAAGCCCTATATCAGAAGTAGATAACCCCAAGCCTCCGGAGGTTCTTGGTGCTTTGAAAAATAAGGGCGCAATTTTGATAGCAAATCCCTCTGCAAAACGGTATAAAATAATAAATAATACCGACCAGAGTATATTTCGTTTTTTGAAAAAAGAAGTGATGACTTCCAGAAGTTCCTGTCGGACATTGCCGGCCGTTTTTCCGTTCTTCTGCTTTTCAAGCTTGTTTTCGTTGGGTAAAACAGAATAATGATAGACAGCAAGAATAAAAAATAGCAGGGCGTATACTCCCATAATGATCATCCAGGCATGCGTAACGCCTTTGGTTTTTTCCAAAACGCCTGCAAAATAAACGAGGACTCCACTGCTGATAATTTTGGCCAGATTATAAAATGCACCTTGCCATCCTATATATTTTGCCTGTTCTTTATTGGTAAGAAAATTAATATAAGTTCCGTCCGCTGCGATATCATGTGTTGCTCCGCAAAAGGCGACTACAGCAAAGAGGGCAATGCTGTACTTAAAAAAATCTGGCATAGGCAGACTTAACGCAATTAGCGCAAAAAGAATTCCTATGGCAAACTGGGTAAAAACTACAAAGAACTTTTTTGTCTTATAAATTTCAAGGAAAGGGCTCCACAATGGTTTTAATGTCCATGAAAATAAAATGAGAGCTGTCCAGAAAGCAATCTTTGAGTCCGAAACACCCATATCCTTATACATAATTCCCGAAACAGCATTAATGGTTACAAAAGGTACTCCCATTGCAAAATATAATGACGAGATCCATAAGATGGGTTGTATAGAACGGGTTCCGGAAGTGTTTTTTACCATATTAAATTATAGATGTAAAAAAGAGGACATCTCAAAAGTTTCACGCCGGCATAAACGAAACATTGTGAGAAATAAAAAATACTGTACATTTTTACACCGGAATGAAAAGCATGAATCCATGCTTTTCATTTGAGACGGCCTCTGTGCTATTTTAATTATTGAGTTACAATTATGGCTTCTTATCCCACCAAAGTTTTGTTCCTCCAGTGTCTGCTCCTCCTAAATATTGTAATGCCTGAGGATAATTGAATAAAGAATTCTTGGTATCTACCGTAAAAGGAATTCTGCGAATCATCGCATCTGTACTGATTAACCCTCCACTATCATTTTGTCTTACTTTGAAAAGGATCGGATAACCGGTTCTTCTTTGTTCTGCCCAGGCCTCAGGTCCGTTCGGATAAAGGGCAAGCCATTTTTGAGTAATGATTCTTTCCAATTTCCTTTCATTAGAATCTGCATTGTTCCATGCAATGGTAATGGTGCTCAGCTCAGGATGTCCTACCCCAATATTATTCGCCGCATTTTTCGGATCAACATAAGGTGCTTCTGTAGCTGTTGTATTGGCAAGATAGGTAGCAACACTTGCACTTTTCCCCCACTCTCCAAATGATTGTTGAACACCTGTCTCGTAATCTGCCTGGATTGCTCCTGCTCCAGCATACCCTCTCAATGCAGCTTCCGCTTTAAGGAACCATGTTTCAGCTGCGGTAAACAGTTTCATTTTACCATCTGTTGCAGAAAAATAATCTCCGGCTGCTGATTTTGCCTGTGGCTGAGAAAAACCACCATACGTAGATTTTCCGTTCAATAAATCGATACCTTGTCGTATTCCTATGTATTTACCATTGATCTGTGGATTGCTGTCTGTTGCAGGAATAGCATAGGCAGGAAGCCTTGGATCATTATATCCGTTCATATAAGCCATTAATGGCGCTCCTATAAGACAGTCTCCCCACGAATAAATGATAAAGCTCAATTCTGATTGACCCACACTGATCAAAGCATTATCTTCATTTTCAGTGATCAATCCTGCCGGTGACGCAAGTGCTTCTTCAGCATATTGTTTTGATTTTGCAGGATCTGCATAACTCATACGCATTGCTAACCTCAGCTTCAATGAGTTGGCCAGCTTTGCCCATTTACCCATATTTCCCTGGTATACTAGGTCTGCTCTTTTCAATGCAGCTTTATCTTCTACATTTTGTGTGGATGGACTGTTGTTTATTGTTTGCAGATCATTTATAGCAGATGTTAGATCAATAATAAATTGATTATATGCGCTTTGTTGAGAATCAAAATCTGTAGTTCCATTCGCATTTGGCGTATCATATTTACTATATACTACCGGACCATGGTTATCAGAAACTCGTGCGGCAGTAATAACTCTCAATATCTTTCTAACAGCAAATGTTCCTGTAAAATCAATTCCTGGATAGTAATTTTTAGCAGCTTTATTCATGAGAATAGAATTATTAAAAATATCCTGTTGTCTTGCAATAATCCTGTTGTTCCATCCATCCATCATATAATAGGTCGTATTATTTTTTCCCCCATTAAATTGAGATGCCGTACTAAACATTCCACTGAACATATCAGCACTCAAATTGGGATACAGTTGATAGTCTGCTTGAAGCCCTCTCTGCATAGTTACTAAAGGATCTACAACCGCTTTAAAATCTGCATAAAAATTTTCAGGTCCTCCTAACTTTTCCTGATTATATTGATCAAGTTCACTGGTACATCCGGAAGCAGAAGCTAATACTATTGCACCTAGTACCCATGTTTTTATATTAATGATTTTCATTGTCGTATTGTAAAATTAGAAGTTAGCTTTTAATGATAATCCTATAGATCTGGTGATTGGTAAACCAAATGAATCTACTCCTACTCCACCCGGTGTATTTCCTGATACCTGTTCAGGATCAAACGGCGCTTTTTTATAGAAGAAAAACAGGTTAGTCCCTACCAGGCTTAGTGTTGCACTTTTCATATATTTTGAATTCACGTCAAAGGTATATGAGATCGATGCCTGGCGTAAACGTACTGTGGTCGCACTATACATATAGGCTTCGTCAATTCCTGTATTATTTTCAATTCCTCCCACGGCCTTGTAATAGGCTTTTGGATCAGTTTTGCCATTATAAGCTTGCCCTGCATTAGGCGTTCCCGGTGCATACACAGAATTTGGAATAGATACTCCACCGGCATCACGAGCATCCGCAGAAGCTTTGCTTACACCATATACATCATTTGCTTTTTCAGTAAGTGATAATACCTGTCCTCCGAATTTTCCATCAACAAGGAAGGAAATACCTAACTTACCTATATTAAAGCTGTTATTAAAACCTAAAATAAATTTAGGATTCGGATTGCCTAAGTATCCAAGGCTCCCTGTAGTCGCCAATGGAATGCCATCTTTATCAACCAAAATACGTCCCTGTGCATCTCTTTGGTATTTAATTCCATAAATATCACCAAACGATCCACCTAATTTCATTTTTGTATAATTTCCACCACCTGTTAATGAAAACAGTTGGTCTTGCGGAATATTCAGGCTTGAAGGAAAAAGCTCAACAATCTTGTTCTTGTTTACAGATCCATTCAATGTAGTAGTCCAGTCAAATTTTCCTGTATTGAAAACTTTGTAAGATAATGAAGATTCAAAACCAGTATTTTGTATTTTCCCTGCATTGATATAATAGGAGCCAGTAGGAATACCTCCTAAATTAGATGAAATCGTGGTTTCCAACAACTGGTTGGTTGCATTAGAATTATAATACGTTATATCAAAATTTAATCTGTTTTTCAACAACCTCAACTCTGTACCCGCTTCAAATGTCTTATTAAGCTCAGGTTTTGGAAATAGTTCTTTAAAATTAGGATCGGTAACAAACGTGCTCCTCGGGTATACAATTGTTCCGGCATCCACTCCATAAGCATATCCTGTTTTATACTCATCCATTATATTTGATAAAGTTGGTGGTAATCCTAAACCAACTGTAGCATAAGATGCTCTAATTTTCCAGAAATTAATAGCCTCCGGAAGCTTGAATATTGAAGATAATATAGCATTCGCACCAACAGATTCATAATCAAATCCATTTCTACCAGTTAAAGCCAACGTGGAATCCCAGTCATTTCTGAATGTCATATCAACGTACAACATATTTTTGTATCCAATAGATGCACTGGCAAAAACTGATTGTACCTGCTTTTTTGTGTTATAATAAATATAATGATATCCATCTCCAGGAGCTCTGTTTCCAGGCCACAGCAGGTTATTCAAAGCAAATAAATTAGGAGTTACTAGATAAGAATTATCAATTTGCGTTACTTTGTTCCGTGTTGTATTAATGCTTCCTCCTACTGTAAAATCCAAAGAAATGTCCTCACTCAACTTAGGATTACCTACCAATAAAACATCTCCATAGGTAGAAGAGTTCTCATACACATTTTTAAGCAATCTTCCATTAGCTCCATTGGCTAACAATGCAGGGTCAGAATAGATAGAAATATTTCTTTGGGTATCAGAGTTATTCCAACTGTAATTTCCACGGACTCTTGCGGTCAACCACGGGTTGATCTGATAAGATAAAGCAATAGCACTGTATGTATTTTTATTGTTTACCGTAACCTTATCCCTGTTTAAGATCCAATATGGATTCTGTGTAGCGGGATTTCCTTTAAAGGATCCGTCAGGTTTTACTTCCCACCAATTTTGTCCTGGAAGTAAACGACTTTTATCAATGTACGAATAATTGTCAGGTCCATATTGATCAAAATCTACCCCTCTCGGTAGCCAGTATAAACTCGTTAATGGAGAGAAAGATACTCCTGGAGATTGTCTGTTTACACTATTCTGTATAGAACCAATAAAGTTAGCATCCAACGTCAACTTATCATCCAGAAATTTACTTGAGTTTCTAAAAGAGATATTATACTGATCAAAATTAGACAATGGAACAACACCTTTATTAGTCGTATTTCCAAGAGAAAAATAGTTCGTAGATTTCTCTGTTCCTGATTGAAAAGATAGGCTATTAACCCAAGTTGTTCCAGTTTGCAAAAAGTCTTTCAGATAATCTTTAGAAGAACCTTTTGCCCCCCAACTCTGTACAGAAGCTCCTGGAGCATCACCTGATACAGAAGGATCATAAGACAGGTAACTATGTTGGAGCTTAGGAAGACTATATGCCCGATCCACTGTGAAACTACTACTATACGTGATAGAACTTCTTCCTACACGTCCTTTTTTAGTCGTAATCAATATTGCCCCATTCCCCCCAGCGTAACCATAAAGCGCTGAAGCAGATGCTCCTTTCAGGAAGTTGATACTTTCAATATCATCCGGGTTGATGGAACTTAGCACATCTCCTGTATCAGGCATACTTGAATACTGGCTAATTTCAGGAGCTTTTCCGGCGTCATTGATAATAGGAATTCCATCAATTACATACAATGGCTGGCTATTAGATACAGATTTATTTCCTCTCATTATCACTCTTACGGAGCTCCCCACACCATTGGTTCTGTTGATCTGCACATTGGAAACTTTTCCGCTGATGGAATTTAAAAGATTGGGTGTCTTTACCGCCGTCAGCTCATCTCCGCCAATTTGCTGGCTTGAATAGGTAAGCGAGCGTGCTTGCTTTTTGATCCCCAAAGATGTCACAACAACCTCTTCGATGTCGGCTGTTTTAGTTGAATCGGCAGGCTTTTTTACTTGTGCATATCCAAACACAGAAAAAGCTAATAAAACCGGTACGGCAGTTTTTCTCATAGGTAGATTAAATAGTGTTTAATTTAGAATCAATACTTTACAGCTTGTTTTTATTTATAAAGCAAGCCCACTTTATTTTGCTTAACATTTATGTATCATAAATAGTAAACAATTAAAGTTTCGTTAAAATTTAATTCATATTGACAAATCTAATTTTTGTGCACAATCAGATATAATACTATTTTGTCATAAAACGATATTATTTTTTCTACACTTTTCTTCTTAGCCTTTTTTTGACCTGAAATACAATACATTACAACATTTTAGAGAATTTATAAAATCATGTTTTTTTCCTATTTTTTATAGCCAAAATGTGATATATGCATAATTTTTTTCGTGATTTCTGTCATTTTATGACCATAAAAAGAAAATCCAAACCCCAAAATCCGGGCCCGGGAATATAAAATGCTCTTAAAATAAAAATATCATTCTATTTTCTTTACTCCCTTGAACTGTTCTCTGAATTCTGTAGGTGTTGTTTTTTTGAGCGATTTAAAGACCTTATTAAAATTGGCAATATTATTGAAACCTGCTTCAAATGCAATTTCAGATATGGTAAGATTCTTTTCCATCAGCCACCGTGCGGCATAACTGATCCTGATCTCATTAAGGTAATTCACAAAAGTTTTGCCCGTCCTTTTTTTAATGAACCTGTTGAACGTAACATTGCTCATATTGACCAGAGAAGCAGCGCCTTCAAGAGTAAGTTTATTTTCAAAATTCTTATGCACAAAATCATGGATGATCTTCATTTTATCACTATCCACAAATGTTTCCAGCTCAATACTGTAAGAGGATAATAATGTTTTGTTTTCAGCTGTTGCCAGTTCATTCAGGATTTTCATGATCTCAATAAAAGATTCAAAACTATTCATCTTCGAAAGATTAAGAAAAGACTCTTTCAGCTTTTCAGCCGTCTCCTTCGAAAACAGGATGCCTCTTATAGACTCTTTGATAAGATTGCTGATCGGTTTGAGAATATTCTTCTGCATCAGGGATTGGTTGAAAAAATCCTGATTAAATTGTACTACAATTTCATATGTTTTTTTGTTCTTACATCGGTAATTTGCCCAACAGTGAGGAAGATTAGGGCCAACCAGCACCAATTCAATATCTCCGATCTCTCCGGTATGGTCCCCTACCATCCGACGGTATCCCTTCCCTTTGTAGATAAAGTTAATTTCAATTTCCGGGTGGTAATGATACGGGAAATCAAATGAGGTTTTTATCCGGTCAAATACAAGAAAACTGTCCTCGGGAGATAACGGAGTTATTTCTCTCAAAATATTTTCTAATCCGCTCATGTGTTTACAATAGTTAAATTACTGAATTATGGGCATTTATAATAGAAATGTAAGATAAGGAACCTTACATCCGGTTGTTTTTATAATTTGATTGACTAAAGTACACTTATTTTAGTAAAAGATAATGACTGACACTTCTTAACTTGTTTTGATCCATCTCTAATAAGAAAAATAAAGCCGGATCCAATAATTAGAAGCGGCCATATCACTAGGTAAACTAATTATTACCTCATCTTTCCAAGTTTACTGGTTTAGCTGATTGATGCTGGTAATCATTTCTCTATAAATTTTATAGTCCTGTTTTTTATCAAAATTGAATCCATAAGCACCATATCCTCCTGCCTTAGCTTGATATTTCGTAGAATTGTAATACTTTTTTAACCTCAAAGGTCCCTGGCTATCATTACTATAAGAATAAGAAGATTCAAAGTCAGCAGAAATCAACAGGATATTCTTCTTTGGAAAACCGGCTTGTATGTAGCCATCGATTTTATTATCACTGGATGCTTCACTTCCCCAATAATCCTGGATATAAATA
This sequence comes from Chryseobacterium sp. LAM-KRS1, assembly GCF_013184525.1. GTDB lineage: Bacteria > Bacteroidota > Bacteroidia > Flavobacteriales > Weeksellaceae > Chryseobacterium > Chryseobacterium proteolyticum. Next base: position 603,406 of record NZ_JAAOIZ010000004.1, on the reverse strand, counting down.
AGATCGATCTTTGAAAGGGTTGCACTAGACACCCCTAATTCTGATAATCCTACATTCGTATCAATGATGAGTAGCTTTCCTGAGTTTGATCCCGGTCCAAAATATTTAGCAAAGGCCTTAATATAAAGTTCCCAATCTCCGGCATTAAAACCTGCATCCGTATAGCCTGGCTCCAGATCCAGATCAACCCCATCAATCCTCCATTTCGTCAAAGAATCTGAGACCTTTTTTGCGTAAGCATCATAATCTTCAGGGGTGTTTTTAAATTTTGCGGTTTTTCGTTCATCCTTATAATTTTCGAAGATTTCATTTGCGAACTGGGTCTGAATAACAACAGTTCCTCTTTTCTTAAGGAATTGTACATCACTGATGAGCTCTGTTAATGTTTTTGCATCCTCTCCTGTAGCTCCGGGAATCCTATCTCCTCTCTTTAAATTACTTAAGCCCAAAAAACGATGAAAAAGGTTGACAATATCCACACCATCCGGAATATCCCTCAAGTTGTAGTAATCAGGTATCACTCCTCCTCTCGTCAATCCATTAAAATATCCTGTTACCTTAAATTTTTTACTGTTGATAATTTCAATCGGAGTTTTTTCCTTTGGAATTGTTCCTTCACTATCATCCTGGCAGGATATGAAACCGAAGCACATAAAAATTAAAATCATATGTACGTAAGCAAGCCCCTTTTGTTTTCTCATCTTAATATTTTTTGCGGTTTTTTCTATATAAACATGTCAGATCTCTTTTTCTTAAATATCATTCATTATAAACAACAGATAATTAAAATTTATTTAAGATTTAATTCATATTAACAAATCTAAATTTTGAAGAGTGACCGGGATAATACTATTTTATCATTAAGCAATACTATTTTACAACCATAAAAACTCTATAAAGCAACAGGTTACAAATCCCGATCATATCAAAGTTTTTTATTGACAGAGAGATTCAAAAGTGACTTTTATTGTAATCAAAGATCTGTTTCAGGGATTTAATACATCTGCACCCAGCTTTTTTGTATCTTTATTCTTAAAGTATACCAATGCTGCGACAAAGTTTTATTTTTGAAGACTCCTATAAAAAATTTGGATTCGATGTTTTTTCTGAAGAAAATCTTGGCATTTTAAAGGAAAATAAATTGACTTCCGAGATCAAAATCTTCTTTATTCCTCCGGGATATGAACTGAGTGTGGATTTTAACCATTACAAAACTACAGTTCCAACCCTGTTTTTTTTAACCAATCAATATTTGGATATAAAGAAGGGAAATGCTGATGAATCCATATTATTACATTACAACAGAGATTTCTATTGTATTCAGATTCATGATAAGGAAGTGGCCTGCGACGGGATCCTTTTCCATAATATATTTGAAATTCCAAAGGTAGAGCTGAATCCAGAGGAGGTTGTAATTATCAGAAATTTGCTAAAAAATATAAAGGATGAACTTGAATGGAAGCAATCCTCTAACGAAGAAATGATAAGGACCTATTTGAAACAGATCATCATTCATTCTACCAGAAAGTGGAAAAAACAAAACCTGGAAACGGAAAGGGTAAGCATCCCGAATAATGATCTCGATGTATTCAGGGATTTCAGCAGAAACCTTGAAATTCATTTCAGACAAAAACACAATGTGGCCGACTATGCCGAGTTATTGCATATTGCGCCGAAAACATTGACCCACAAGTTTAAAAACCTAAACCTGGAATCTCCCAATCAACTCATTATCAACAGAATTTTGCTGGAGGCAAAAAGACTATTGTTCTATACGGATAAACCGGTAAAAGAAATAGCTTATGATCTTGGCTATGAGGACCCCGCGTACTTTAACAGATTATTCACCAATAAGGTAGGCAGCACACCGGCTCATTTTAAGAAAAATTACTCTTCGGGAAAAAAGTACAATACTTAAGCCTTTTTATCTATTGAAACCAACCTTGACGTGACATACCTTTGTCATATCAAAAAACAAATTAAATATTAACTAAAAAACAAAACATTATGAAACGTAACGCAACAGCCGTTTGGAATGGCAACATCAAAGAAGGAAACGGACACCTAACAACTCAAAGCACCACATTAAATGAAACTCAGTATTCTTTCAACAGCAGATTTGCCGATGGTGTAGGAACAAATCCTGAGGAATTATTGGCGGCTGCCCATGCAGGATGCTTTACCATGAAATTAAGCGCTGAATTATCACAGGCCGGATTTACCCCTGAGGAACTTAAAACAACCTCTGTTATTACTCTTGATCCAAGTATTGGAAAAATTACTAAATCTGAATTGACTTTAACCGCAAAAGTTCCAGGACTTTCAGAAGAAGACTTTCAAAAATATGCTAAAATTGCTGAAGAAGGATGCCCGGTAAGTGCCGCTTTCAATTTTGAAATTACACTCAACGCAACTTTAGCATAATCAACCTACTATTATAACCAATTACCAACCTTAAAAACCCAAAATTATGTCACACAATGTTCAACCCGCAGAAAATGATCCCCATATTTTAAAAGATATCCGCGTTTTTCTTAAGGATCTTAACAGTGGAGGCGGAAAACCAATTGAAGAAATGTCTCCTGAAGATGCAAGCCAGGTTCTTGTAGGAGCACAAGCCTCTGTAAACTTTGATTATTCGGATATTGAAGAATTTGAAAAAAAGATTACCCAGGACGGAATTTCATTAAATATTCATATTGTAAAACCCAAAGGAGCAAACGATAACCTTCCTGTATTTATGTTTTTCCATGGAGGGGGATGGGTATTAGGAGATTTCCCTACTCATAAAAGATTAGTACGAGATTTGGTTGTAAAAAGTGGAGCCGTCGCTGTATTCCCTGATTACACTCCATCTCCGGAAGCTCAGTATCCAACTGCTATTAATCAGGCCTATGCAGCTACAAAATGGGTTTCCGAAAATGGCAAAGAAATCGGAGTGGATGGCTCTAAGCTGGCTGTTGCAGGAAACAGCGTAGGTGGAAATATGGCTGCTGTAGTTGCTCTGATGGCAAAGGATAAAAATGGTCCGGAACTTCAATACCAGGTTTTATTGTGGCCGGTTACTGACTCAGATTTTACAAGAGAATCTTATGAAAAGTATGCGCAGGAAAGATTCTTAACAACTCCGTTAATGAAATGGATGTGGGACAATTATACTACAGATCTTGAAAAAAGAAAAGAAAAATATGCTTCTCCAAATAAGGCATCTCTTGAAGAGTTAAAAGGATTACCTCCTGCATTGATCCAGATAGCTGAGAATGATATTCTTCATGACGAAGGGGTAGCGTATGGAAGAAAGCTTGATGAAGCCGGTGTTCCTACTACACTTGCAGTGTATAAAGGTTTTATCCATGATTATGGATTATTAAATCCTATAGCTCATATTCCGGCAATTCAGGAATCTCTTGCCCAGGCAGCTTCCACAATAAAAGAAGCTCTCTTTAAATAAAATATCTTAAGTCTGGACTAATATTCAAGTTCAGACTTAGTTTTTATTCCAAATATACCATTTGGTATATTTTCGTATATTTGTATATAATTTCATGATTATGTCAAAAGCAGAAAAGACCAAACAGTTCATTATTGAGACTACGGCTCCCTTATTTAATAAGAAAGGTTATCTCTCAACGACGCTTTCGGACATTACGGAAGCAACAGGACTAACAAAGGGCAGTATTTACGGAAATTTTGAAAACAAAGATGAAGTAGCTCTTGAAGCTTACAAGTATAACTCAACTTTTCTGAGTAGAAGCATGTCCAGATCACTAGGAGAAGACTTTCCTCTGGCTGTGGATAAATTAAAAGCTATTGTCAATTTTTACCGTAAAAGCTGGAAGGATGTTTTCCTTAATGGAGGATGCCCGTTGATGAATGCCGCTACAGAGTCTGATGACACTTTTCCTATCCTGAAAAATCAGGTTACTCTATCTTTTCAGGCATGGATCAAAAAAATTTCAGCAGCTATTCAGGAAGGCCAGCAAAGCGGAGAATTCAATGAAAAAGTAAATGCAGATGAAATGGCCTCGTTATTCATTATGCTTATTGAAGGCGGTATACTTCTTTCCAAAACAACAGGTCATGAAACGTATCTGAACCTTGCTTTAGATAGGATCCTTTTAATCATAGACCAGGAACTCAATATTATTCCATCATAAATTTTTATCATATGGAAACAAAAAAAGTGGCCATCGTAGGATACAACAGAATTCCTTTTGCCAGAATGAACACTGCTTATGCAGATAAAGGGAATCAGGATTTGCTGCTTTCTGCTTTAAACGGACTGATTGACCGTTATCAGCTCACAGGAAAACTACTTGGTGAAGTTGCAGGCGGAGCAGTTATTAAGCACATATCCGAAAGTAACCTCATCAGAGAAACAGTAATGAATACATCTCTGGATCCGGCAACTCCGGCATGTGATCTTCAGCAAGCATGTGATACAGGAATCGAAGCAGCTATATATATTGGGAATAAAATCGCCCTTGGACAAATAGAAAGCGGTATCGCCTGCGGAGTAGAAGCTATGAGCAATATCCCCTTCGAATCGTCCCCCAAATTGAGAAAGGCTCTTTTAAAAGCAAATAAAGAAAAATCAGCTTTTGGAAAGCTGAAACATCTCTTAAGCCCGTCATTGAAAGACTGGATGCCTATTCCATACAAGGGACAGGAACCTAAAACAGGATTGGTAATGGGTGAACATACTGAAATTACCGCAAAATATTATCAGATATCACGTGAAGACCAGGATCAGCTGGCTTTCAAAAGTCACCAAAATATGGCTAAGGCTTACGAGGAAGGATTCTTCAATGATATGATCACACCCGCATTTGGTTTAGAGAAGGATAATAATTTACGCCTTGATACAAGCCTTGAAAAACTGGCTCAGTTAAAACCCGCATTTGATAAACAAAACGGAACACTCACTGCAGGAAATTCTACTCCATTTACAGATGGGGCCTCTGCTGTCTTATTGGCCAGTGAGGAATGGGCTAAGGCCAACAATCTTCCCATCCTGGCCTATATTACCTTTTCCGAAATAGCAGGAATAGAATATGTGGAAAACAGACAAAATTTACTTCTTGCACCGGTTTTTGCCGCAGACAGAATGTTGAAAAAAGCAGGAATGAACCTTGAAGATTTTGATTATTACGAAATCCACGAAGCTTTTGCAGCACAAATTTTGGCAACAATTAAGATCTGGGAGAATGATGACTTCGCCAAAAAATTCGGATTAGAAAAAGCTTTGGGAAAAATAGACAGAAATAAGCTGAATGTAAAAGGCGGAAGCCTTGCAGCTGCTCACCCGTTTGCCGCAACCGGAGGCAGAATTATCGCTACACTGGCTAAGCTTTTAAACCAAAAAGGAAGCGGGAAAGGTTTTATTTCTATTTGTGCAGCAAGAGGGCAAGGTGTCACCATGATTATAGAAAAGTAAAAGTATTATATGGATCGATTAGAACAATTAAGACAATTTATTGGAAAAGAATTTGATCAGTCCCCTTCTCCATTTATGAAATGGCTGAATCCTATTGTAATTTCTGTAGAGGAAGGAAATCTGGAGTTTCAATATACCGTTCGCCCGGAATGGCTGAATCCAATCGGTAATCTTCATGGCGGAGTAACCGCGGCTATTGTGGATGACATCATCGGTGCTACGATGTTTTCCTTAAATGAAAATTCTTTCATTACAACCATAAATAATGTCATCGATTATTTTTCAACTGCGAAAGAAAATGATAATATTGTAGCCGAAACTAAAATCATTAAAAGGGGGAAGCAATTTGTAAATGCCCAATGCGAGATATGGAACGCAGATAAAACAAGACTCATTGCTAGAGGAACCTCCAATTTATTTAAAATCAGTAACTAAGTATGAAAAGAGTTGTCATTACAGGACTGGGTGCAGTTACACCCTTGGGAAACAATGTCGCAGATTTCTGGCAAAACAGTATTAATGGAGTAAGCGGAGCGGCTTTAATCAAGCATTTTAATGCTGAAAAATTTAAAGTTCATTTTGCTTGTGAGGTAAAAGATTTCGACCCTAAAAAATATTTGAACCATAATGAAATAAAAAGAAGTGATCTCTTCACTCAGTATGCAATGTATGCCTCTGCTGAAGCAATTGAAGATTCAGGATTGGATTTTGAGACGATGGATCCTTTTGATACAGGTGTTATCTGGGGAACAGGACAGGGAGGTATGCTAACCTTCGAAAATGAAGTCGCAGAATATTATGGTGGTGAGGGCATACCGCGTTTCAATCCGTTCTTCGTTCCAAAATTCATTGCCAACATGGCTTCAGGAATGATTTCTATGAAATACGGACTGCAGGGAATCAACTATACGACAGTTTCCGCGTGTGCCACCGGAAATACAGCTTTAATGGATGCTTTTAATTATATCCGTTTGGGTAAAGCAAAAGTAATCATCAGCGGAGGTTCAGAGGCTGGTATTACTCCAGCTTCCGTGGGCGGATTCTCCGGCATGAAAGCAATGTCTACGCGAAACGACGATTTTGCTACAGCAAGCCGTCCTTATGATGTAGACAGAGATGGTTTTGTAATCGGTGAAGGAGCAGGATCATTGGTCCTTGAAGAATATGAACATGCCAAAAGCAGAGGAGCAAAAATCTATGCCGAACTGGTAGGTGCTGCCATGACAGCAGATGCTTATCACATGACCGCTCCGCATCCTGAAGGAGCAGGTGCTATAAAAGCTATGCAGCTATCTCTTAACGAAGCCGGAATTAATGCAGAAGACATCGATTATATCAATCCCCACGCGACCTCAACGCCTTTAGGAGATCTTATTGAATTAAAAGCGATCAACAGCCTTTTCAAAGGAAGTAAAAAACTTGATATAAGTGGTACAAAATCAATGACAGGACACTTATTAGGGGCAGCGGGTGCTGCGGAAGCCATACTTTCAATTAAAGCAATTGAGAACGGAATCATTCCTCCAACCATTAATCTTCACGAGATAGATCCTGCCATCCCTAAAGATGTCAATATCGTATTTAATGAGGCTAAAGAAAAAGATATTACGTATGCTTTAAGTAATGCTTTCGGATTCGGTGGACATAATGCGACCTTGATTTTCAAGAAGTTTAGCTAAGGAATTAGTTTAATAAAAATAAAAAAGCAGTCAAAATTGACTGCTTTCTATTTTATTCTGATTCAGGAATAAAAAAATCATCTCCCCCCTCTTCAATTGGAATATAAAGTCTTTCCCATTTTTCTCCTTCCACTATTTCCCAACTATGTCCAACTCCATCAGTATCCTCTGCTATAAGAATTATTCCCGGTTCAATTAGAAATGTAGAACCATCACTAACCTTAAATAAAATATTTCCTTTTAATGTGATCACATACTGTCTCCGTGGAGCCGGATGTGTATGTTTTTCCCATTCTTCTGTTATCGTACTAATCCAAAAAGTCCTGGTATTCATGGGCTTCAAAGTGGGTATTTTACCTTTCTCAAACCTGCTTGTCTGATCCGGATTACTCGATAACCTGAAAGCAGGAATATACTCACCTGTAGATTTCATACGACCTTTTAGTTTATGTTCAAATCGTCTTTATGCTTATTGATAACAATTCTTATTAAGACTTTAACCACTCTGAGGAAGAAAGATAATTTTGATCCGGATAATAAATAAACAGACAATTTCTTCCTTTTATGGTATTAATAATTGGAGCCGTAAGGTCTTTCGGAATGGCAGGACATCCCCAGCTTCTCCCGATTCTTTTATGCATTGCTGCAAATTCTTCACTTACATAATTTGCTCCGTGCATTACAATCGCTCTTCTGTAAGCCGCATCATTAAATCCTTTATCCATCCCAAGCAACCTTAGAGAATATCCGTTATCTCCGTTATAGGTAGCATCAGTAATATAGAATCCCATACTGCTTTGAAGCGAGCTTTCATTATTTGAAAAATTGGTTGCAAACTCCTCTCCTGTATTTTTACCATGGGCAACCAAAGAATTAAACAATACTTTCTTTTCCTGTGTATCAATTACCCATAGCCTGTTGGTATTGGAGGACATCGAAAAATCGCAGACTGTCAGTAAGTGTGAATCCTGGCTCAGTAATCCTGCTTTTTTTAAATTTTCAAATCCTGTTAAGGCTTTAAAGAACACCTCTTCATTAAGTTCATGTCCTGGTTCGAATGCAATTGATTTATATAATTCTTCTGACGAAGATACCGCATTGGTTGTCTTCTCAGATTTCGTGTCAGCTACTCTTTCAATTTTTTCTGTGCCAATGGTTTCACTTCTTAAATTCGTTTTCTCCGGAGAAATGTAAAATGAAGTTGTAACCATGTATGCAAAGCCCAAGAGGCTATATAATCCTTTCATTCAATAACTATGTAAAATATAAATTAGTGGGGCAAAATTATAAAAACATAATTACGCGACAGGAAAAACAAACCGAAGTTTAACGCTATTTAAGAAACTTTAACTTCCTGATTCTGTGAATTAAAGCCGTTATTTCAACGCATTTCGGGTCAATTCCTGTCGCATTGATTTTATGCGATACTGCGATTTTACGGGTTTTGCTATAACATGAAAAAATACTTCGCAAGGAATTCCTGCATATAAATCTTCAATAATTTAATATTCTGCAATAGGCATCTTTATATTAAGAAAATTCTTACTTACTGTAGATTCATTGAAAATAGTAAAGATCAGATAGAACTATTCATCGAAAATCTAGTTTTTAGAATCCGGGACAAATTCCAGACTTACAGAATTCATACAATAACGTAGTCCTGTTGGTTTGGGACCATCATCAAAAACATGTCCCAAATGCGAATCACAACGTTTACAAAGCACCTCTACTCTTTCCATTCCATAAGTTGTATCTCTTTTATAATAAACTCCTTCTTTATCCGCTTCAAAAAAGCTGGGCCATCCGCAACTGCTTGCAAACTTTGAGGTAGAGCGAAATAAATGGTTTCCGCAAACGGCACAATAATATTCACCTGTTTCATCGAACTCATTATATTTTCCCGTGAAAGCTCTTTCAGTAGCAGCTTCTCTTGATACGGCGTACAAATCGGGAGCCAGGATTTTCTTCCATTCTTCATTGGGAACTTCCAGTTTTGTGGTATCTGTTCTTGAATAGTATGGATTGTTTTTTGCTTCGTTTTCCATAGATGTAATTTTGATGGGTTATGATTCTGCGAATATGATTGCAGAAAAACAATTAGTATTAATGAAATTAAAAATTTCATAACCAAATTTACTAAATTTGATCATATGAATGATGAAGCCAAAAGAAAACAACTAAGAAAATACAAAGCATTTGCGACAGGATTATTTGTACTGATGGCAATTATTTTTGTCATTACAACAGTCCTTCAAAAGACAAATCCTTCACATTGGATAGGATACGTCCGCGCATTCTCCGAGGCTGCAATGGTGGGAGCCCTAGCCGATTGGTTTGCCGTAACCGCTTTATTCCGACATCCACTGGGGCTTCCTATTCCACATACCAACCTGATTGAAAACAGCAAAGAAAGACTCGGAGATAATCTCGGAAGTTTTGTAGTGACCAATTTCCTTTCACCACAGAACATACGCCCTTACATTCAGAAACTTAAAATATCCAATTTCGTAGGCGAATGGCTTACCAAAGAAAAAAACCAGGAAATTTTAATTAAAAATCTATCCGATATTGTTCTGGATATCCTCAATAAGCTTGACGATTCAGTGGTCAGTGATTTTATTACCAAAAAAGTCTCCGAAATGTCCAATGGGATAAAGCTTAATGTGATTATTGGAAACGGAATTAATTATTTGCTGGATAAAAATGACCATCAGCGGATTATAACCAATCTATCAAAACAAATCAAAGAATACATCATTGAAAATGATGAGATGATCGAGGAGCGTGTAAAAAAAGGAAGCTATTCTTTTATCCCTTCATTTGTTGACAGTAAAATTGCAGAAAAAATTGCCAATGGATTATCCGATTTCTTTAAAGAAGTGGAGGAAGATCCTCAACATGAAATCAGATCATTAATCTCAAAGAAGATCTATGAATTTTCATCGGATTTGAAAGAAGACCCTAAATGGGAAGGTGAGTTTAAGAACATTAAAAATGAGATCCTTAAAAACGATAAACTCAGCCAGTATTCGAATGACATCTGGTCTTCCATTAAAAACACTTTAACAAAAGAACTTCAGGAAGATCACTCTTCTTTAAAAAATTATATCTCCAAAAATTTAAATGAGTTTTCAGAGAACTTAAAAACTGACGAAAAACTTCAAAACAAAATAGATCACTGGGTACGCGTTACTGCCTATAAATATATTCTGAGAAACACTCACCAATTTGGAAACCTCATCAGCTCCACTGTCGGAAACTGGAAAGGCAAAGAATTAAGTGAGAAAATGGAGCTTGAGGTGGGTAAAGACCTACAGTTTATCCGCGTAAATGGTACATTAGTGGGTGGATTGGTTGGATTGATCATTTATACAATTGCTCATTTCTTTATTTAATACAACTAAAAACTAACCATAAAAACCGCATGAAAAACCTATTTTTATTACTCCTGTGTTCCATAGGCTTCTACTCCCTCGCTCAAAAAATAGAACTCAAAGTAGTTACTGATTCTTCCCAGATCTTTAAAGGGGAAGTTGCAGGAATTCCTGTTACGATGCAATTGCATTATAGGGGTATCGTGGATTGCAGCCAATATCAGCACTTTGTAGACGGCTGGTATTTCTACGATAAATATCAGAAAAAAATTTCGCTAACCGGTATTTACGATTATGGAAACCTATACCTCTATAATTTTGGAAATAAGCAAAAACAGAGTTCAAAAATATTGGGAGAAAAAATCACATCACCTCAATGGATTGAAAAAGCTGACAGTATTGCTAAGACGCTGAACCCCAAAGAAAGCTTCATTTTTAAAAATGATCGGTCCAATAAAGAAGTCCAAGGTAAATTTATTTTAGGAAATAAAGCACAATCTGCAAGTTTGTTTACCAAAAACAACATGATCTACAGATTTAATAATTATCTGATCCTGCCCAATAATAAAAAAATAAACACCTATGATTTTATAGATTCTTACGGAGGTAATGAACTGGTATCATACGTTTCAGATCAATCGGGAAACAGGATTCTGTTATATTTTGAGCATACGTCCAATTTCAATGCCTGCGGAATGTGTGGTGCCAGTGAAGGAGAAAAGGGCTATAGGGTATTATACTTTACCAGCGACTGGAACTATAAAAAACACGAAGATTTTCTTACAGAAAGTTGTATCAATAATATTTACGATACTGTAGTAACCAAAACTAAAGATTCTAAAGTTTTAAAGTTCGCTATTAAAAAGACAACAACAAGCCCTGCTTATACCTTGGTTGTAGATCGTAACAATGCTTCAGTTACAAAATCAAAATAGATGCAAGGCCTTCCATTACTGATCAGATTTGGAATATGCTTCCTTATCTAGGTAATCTTGAAGCCCTTTTTAAAAGTTCTTTGTTGATCTCATTGATCAATTCCGGACCCTCATAAATAAATCCTGTATAAAGCTGGATAAGGCTTGCTCCTGCATCAAGCTTCTCAATTGCATCTTTTGCAGAATGGATTCCTCCCACTCCGATAATCGGAAATGCTCTACCACTCTTTTCAGAAAGAAAACGGATCACTTCTGTAGATCTTTTAGTTAGTGGTTTTCCTGATAATCCTCCGGTTTCAGATTTATTCTCGGAATTAAGATTCTCGCGGGAAAGTGTAGTATTGGTTGCTATAACTCCCGCTATTTTAGTATCTTTTACAATATCGATAATGTCCAACAACTGATCATCGGATAGATCAGGTGCTATTTTTAGAAGGATTGGTTTTGGATTGGCTTTTCCGTTATTCATTTGTTGCAAAGTTCCCAAAAGCTGAGTCAAAGGTTCTTTATCCTGAAGTTCCCGAAGGTTGGGTGTATTAGGCGAGCTTACATTAACAACAAAATAGTCTACATACGGGAAAAGTTTCTCAAAACAAATTTTGTAATCATTTACCGCTTCTTCATTAGGAGTTACTTTATTTTTCCCGATATTCCCCCCGATCAGTACATTTTTATTTTTCTTAAGCCTTTCAACAGCAGCATCTACTCCTTCATTATTGAAGCCCATCCTATTGATAATGGCTGAATCTTCTTTTAAGCGAAAAAGTCTTTTCTTGTCATTTCCCGGTTGGCCTTTGGGTGTAAGTGTTCCGATTTCCACAAAACCAAAACCAAGATCAGCGAGTTCTTCAAAAAGCACTGCATTCTTATCAAAACCGGCTGCCAAGCCTACCGGATTTTTAAATTTCAAGCCAAAAACTTCTCTTTCAAGACGTTTATCTTCAATTGGTTTAGGAAAAAATAGTTTGGTAAGAAATCCAAAATTCTTAAGCATTGAAAATGTTAAATGATGAACTTCCTCGGGATCAAATTTGAACAGAATGGGTCTGATGATACTTTTGTACATTGAAAAAAAGTTTGACAAAAATACTCAAATTAAAATTAATGGTCGTATTAACTTTTGATATTTTATCAAAATGAAATTGAAACGACAAAATATGAGAGGTTAAGAATACGAGCTCAAATCGAAATTGAGAATGCCTCCTACTCTTTTAAACTCATCGTCTACTGTTGCATTTACCGTAATCCTTTCATTAGAAACCGGATGATTAAAAACCAATTGATGGGCATGAAGCGTCATTTTGTTGATGCCAAATGTCTGAAGCCACAACTTGTTTTGTTTATTGCATCCATGCTTACGACAGCCTAAAATAGGATGCAGAATATGCTTAAAGTGTTTTCTCAGCTGATGAAACCGCCCCGTTTCTGGAATGGCTTCAACTAAACAATATCTTGACGTCTGATGTTTTAAAAAAGGCAATTCTATTTCTGAAGTCTGTAAACGATGATAATACGTAACCGCTTTTTGCTTTACCTCGTCTTCATTAACTAAATCATAATCAATGGTTTCTTCTTCCTTTGCCCAACCACGAAGAATTGCGATGTATTTCTTTTCCACCTCCCGTGATGCAAACTGGTCACTCATTGTTCGCAAAGTTTCTTTATCTAAAGTAAACAGCAAAACTCCTGAAGTTTTTCTATCAAGGCGATGCACCGGATAAACTTTTTGACCAATCTGCTTTCTCAGTTCCTGAATAGCATAAGTATCCGCTTCCCCGGAGTAAAAGGACTTATGCACCAGTAAACCGCTCGGTTTGTTGATGGCAATAAGATGTTCGTCGCGATAAAGAATTTCTAACATGGAGCAAAAATAGAGGATTCTTATCTATTTACTCTTAACTGCTACGGAAATACTATGGAAAATTTTATAGTATATTATTCCTCAAACTTCAAATGCATATTGAAAAAAGGTAACATTTGATTTTCAATTCGTCCATTTTCTTTGCTAACCTCACTTCCATGTGTTCCGATATATTCTTCGGCTTCATGCTTTATTTTTAATATTTCAAGATTTTTGCTTAAACTCATACAGCTTGGTGGAATATGCTTCAGCTCATCATTTCGGCCCCAATCGAATTTTATCGCCTTCAGTTTTTTGATGTTTTCATATTGTGTGAAAACCAGCTCTGAAGTAGAATTTTTCTTGAGTTCGTCCAGGATAGGAGCGTCTATTTTCAGATCATCTCCCTGAAAAGAAAATGGGAGATCAGCAAAGAAAGGAGGCTTATTCACATTTCCGTTATAAGCTCTGGCAATGGCAAAAATAATATTGGTTCTTGAGTTTTCAGGTTTTGAAAGATCCTTGACTTCTTTAATATTCTGTACGTTTTTATAAGATTCAATTTCTGTCAAAGCAAAATACCTGGCATCCAGAATTCCCGGAGATAAAGCGTATACAGATGAAAAAACATCCGGATGAAGAAATGCATTTCGAAGCGCTCCGTTTCCACCCATAGAATGTCCTGAAATTCCGCGACTGTCTTTACTGGAAATCGTTCTATAATTTTTATCAATAAAATCCACCAGTTCAAGAGAAGTGAAATCGGACCAGTTTCCGGAAGATTTCGAATTGGCATAGAAGCTTCCCTTAAAAACCGTACTTTCATCAGGCATAACAATAATTACAGGTTTTATCTTTTTTGCTTCGATTGCGCGATCGATAATATGATTGATTCTATCACTGCCTACCAAAAGACTGTCATTCCAAAAAAAACCGTGTAAATAATATATAACAGGATACCTTTTTAAAGATTTTTCATAATCCGGAGGAAGATAAACTGAAATTCTCCGCTTAGGGTTTTCACCCGCTTTGTTATGAAGTGTTTTTGCGGTAATGAAAGTTGTCACCACTTTTCCTTCAGGTATTTTCTGGGCAGAAAACAGATGAACAGACAAAATAAAAGCCAAAAATATAAAACTGATTTTTCTCATCGTAAAATCTTTAATCAAAACAAATTTCGACAAATTGTCTCAAAATAAGACAATAAAAACAATCATATTCATATTTTCTTTCCAAAAAGATAGATTCTTAGTTCGCTAAAAATCAAAAGAGAAAGAAAATTTCTTTTTTAGCCGCTTTTTTTGTTGAATTTCATGATTTTGGAATCCAAATTCATATTTTTGCAAATCAGACGTAAAAAAATTATGGCAAAGCAAGAAGATGTTTTCAAGAAAGTGATTTCTCACGCTAAAGAATATGGTTTTATTTTCCCTTCCAGTGAGATCTATGACGGTTTATCCGCTGTTTATGATTATGGGCAGAACGGAGCTGAACTGAAAAATAATATCAAACAATATTGGTGGAAAGCGATGGTACAGCTTAACGAAAATATTGTAGGTATTGATTCAGCCATCCTGATGCACCCTACTACTTGGAAAGCTTCGGGCCACGTGGATGCATTTAATGATCCGTTGATTGATAACAAGGATTCTAAGAAACGTTTCAGAGCAGACGTTTTAGTTGAAGATTATTGTGCTAAAATTGAAGATAAAGAGAACAAAGAAATAGAAAAGGCAGCGAAAAGATTCGGTGATGCTTTTGATAAAGATCAGTTTGTTGCTACAAATCCAAAAATTCTGGAGTACAGGGCAAAAAGAGAGGCTATCCTTTCCAGGTTGGCAAAGTCCCTTGAAAATGAAGATCTTGCTGATGTAAAAGCTTTAATTGAAGAGCTTGAAATTGCAGATCCTGATACAGGTTCCAAAAACTGGACGGAAGTAAGACAATTCAATCTGATGTTCGGAACAAAACTGGGAGCTTCTGCAGATTCTGCAATGGATCTTTATCTTAGACCAGAAACAGCTCAGGGTATTTTCGTTAACTTCTTAAACGTACAAAAAACATCACGTCATAAACTTCCTTTTGGTATTGCCCAGATCGGAAAAGCCTTCAGAAATGAGATTGTGGCAAGACAGTTTATTTTCAGAATGCGTGAATTCGAACAAATGGAGATGCAATTTTTTGTAGCACCGGGAACTGAACTTGAATTCTACGAACAATGGAAGCAAAAACGTCTGAATTGGCACCGTGCACTAGGTCTAGGTGATGAAAATTACAGATTTCATGATCATGAAAAATTAGCGCATTACGCGAACGCTGCAGCAGATATCGAATTTAATTTCCCTTTTGGTTTCAAAGAACTGGAAGGTATTCACTCAAGAACCGATTTCGACCTCAAAGCCCACGAAGAGTATTCAGGAAGAAAGCTTCAGTTCTTCGATCCTGAAAGAAATGAAAACTATGTTCCTTATGTTGTGGAAACTTCAGTTGGTTTAGACAGATTGTTCCTTTCAATCTTCTCTCACTGCCTGAGAGACGAAGTACTGGAAGACGGTTCGGAAAGAACGGTATTATCTTTACCTCCTGCGTTGGCGCCTATCAAAGCTGCTATCTTGCCATTAATGAAGAAAGATGGATTGGCTGAATATGCAGAAAATATATTCAATGATCTGAAATACGATTTCAATCTATTCTACGAAGAGAAAGATGCGATCGGAAAACGATACAGAAGACAGGACGCTATTGGTACTCCTTATTGTATAACAATAGATCACGATTCTCTTACGGATCATACGGTAACCATCAGAGACAGGGATACAATGAAACAGGAAAGGGTTCCTGTAGCAGACCTGAGAAGGATCATTGATGAGAAAACCAACTTCAGAAATTTACTTTCTAAAATATAAATACAGAGCCTTGATTTTTCAGGGCTTTTTTTATTGCTATCCCCTAATTTATTTTAAATTTGTTTAAGACAGATCTTAAACAAATGCTAAAATATATTATCGGCGGAGCTGCTGCAGGTGTAGCTTTTGCTTACCTTTTCGGATATGATTATTTATTCAGTGGAATTGCCAAAACTTATCTGAAAGGTAAATCAAGTGCCAACATTGACGACGGAAAACTGTTTCCCAGCAATATTATTTCGACAGAGTCTCCAAAGCTTTGGGAAGAAGATCCTGCTTATAACAAAAGCTCTTTACCTAAAACAATCGTTGAAAACCTCATCCAATCCAATACAGCCTCTTTTTTAGTGATTAAAAATGGGAAATTGCTTCATGAGCAATACTGGAATGGCTATAACCAGCTTTCTAAAACAAATTCTTTTTCTATGGCAAAAGCAGTGACTGTAATGCTCCTGGGAAAGGCTCTTGAAGAAGGTAAAATAAAAAGTATTGATGAAAAATTCTCCAGCTTTTTCGAAGATTTTAAAAACAAGGAATTAGGTAATCAGCTAACTCTTAAAAACCTGGCCCAAATGGAATCTGGCCTGGATTGGGACGAAGATTATAAAAATCCTTTCCGCCCTAATGCAAAAGCCTATTACGGAAGGAGTCTCTTAAAAGCTACTTTTTCAAAAAGATTTAAAGCAGAACCCGGGACACGGTTTGAGTATCAAAGTGGTTCTACTCAGCTATTGGGATTTGCCATAAAGAAATCAATAAACCAAACACTCGCAAGCTACTTATCTGAAAAATTCTGGACTCCTTTAGGCATGGAGCAAAATGCCGAATGGAGTGTAGATAATAGCCGAATGGAAAAGACATATTGCTGTATTCATTCCAATTCCAGGGATTTTGCAAAGCTCGGACAGCTATTCCTGGATGATGGCAAGGTAGATGGTATCAAGGTTCTTAATTCTGATTTTATTGAGCTGATGAGAACCCCTACAAAAAAATCCGAATACATCTATGGGATGGGGCTCTGGATTAATCATGACAATCCTATTAAACACTATTATTTTCTTGGACTTCAAGGTCAGTATATCATTATGGTACCAGATCACAACATGGTTATTGTAAGAACAGGAAGCTATGAGAATTCCCCTAAAAATGACAGAGGAAGACCAGACCAGGTAAGATTTCTTGTGAATGAAACAGTAAAATTATTTAATTAAAAGGATCATGAAAAAATATAGCGCACAGGTTGATGAATATATCGAAAAATCCCCCGATTTTGCAAAACCCATCTTACGCTACCTTCGGGAAACGGTTCATGAGTTTTGCCCTGATGCAGAAGAGGCGATCAAATGGAAATTTCCTACTTTTATGTACAAAGGCAAAATACTTTGTTCCATTACTTCATTCAAACAATATTGCAGCCTTGGATTTTGGCTTCACGGGGAAATGAAAACCATTGCAGAATTGGAAACGACAGCTGAGAAAACTTCGATGTTTAGCTTAGGTAAGATTACTAAAATAGAAGAACTCCCTTCAAAAGCTCTCTTGAAAAAAGCCATTCTTGAGGCTATGGAACTAACAGATATGGGAGTAACCATGAAAAAAACACCTCCAATAAAAACAGAAACTGAAATTCCCGATTATTTCAATAAAGCTTTACAGCAAAATAAAAATGCTTTAAAAGTATTTGAATCAAAATCTCCATCTTTTAGAAAAGAGTATATCAATTGGATTACCGAAGCAAAAACTGAAGCTACAAGAAATAAAAGGATAGAACAAGCTCTTGAATGGATAGAAGAAGGTAAAGGAAGAAATTGGAAATATGAGAAAAAATCCTAAATCATTATCTTTTATCTTATTTACGCATCTAAAAAATCATCTCTCAGTCACTGGCAGAGATGGAAACAGGCTATAAACTCCCTGTATTGCAAAACTTAATTCCACACCCGTTGAATTCATTCTAATATACGTCAAGTTTTGGCGCTATCCATATCTACTTTTGTTTTCTAAAAAGACTAAATTTTGTAATTATGGATAAAGTGACCTTAGAAAGAATAGAAAAACTTCACCCTCTGGTAAGAGCGGAAGTAAAGCAAATCATTAAAGAATGTGACGAAGCCCTCACCGGAAGAGCAAAAGTAAGAATTACGCAAGGTTTACGGTCCTTTGAAGAACAGGAAAAGCTCTATGCAATAGGACGAATTACCTCCGGAAAAAAAGTGACCAATGCCAAAGCCGGACAAAGTATCCACAATTATGGTTTGGCGGTGGATATTTGTTTGATGATAGATGGGAAAACAGCAAGCTGGGACACTGCAAAAGACTGGGATAATGACGGAATAGCAGACTGGTATGAATGTGTCAAAATTTTCGCGAAGCACGGCTGGGATTGGGGAGGAAACTGGAAAACGTTTAAAGACCTTCCTCACTTCGAAAAAAAGAATTTTCCAACCCAAAAAGGGCTTGTAAAAACCACCTGGAAAACCCTTTCTAAAATGGCAAGGGACAAAGCCGGATATATTATTTTTTAATCTTTTTTATTGAAAATAATTATAATACGACAAGTTCTGTCGCTTTCTCCGCCTATCTTTACTTTACAAGAAAACAACAAAAGCAAACAAAGTCTGCATGATAAAAAAAATTGTTTTATCCCGAAGAATGACCCATGGTTTTGAATATTAAAGATTGTAAGTGTTCTATTAACAATTAATATCAACAAATGAAAAAGACAACCATTCTTTCTTTAGACGGCGGCGGAATAAGAGGCATTATCACCTGTATTATTTTACGCTATATAGAAGAGCAGCTCCAATATTATGATAAGCCCAATGCAAAACTTGGAGATTATTTTGATTTGGTAGCAGGAAGCAGCACGGGAGGACTAATCGCTTCAATTATTTTATGTCCCGATGAACATCGAAAAGCAAAATACTCTATTCAAAAAGGGTTAGAGCTGTATGCTGAAAAGGGGGGTAACATATTCCAGGTTTCTTTTTGGGAGAAACTTGTAAACCCTTTTGGATTGATTAATGAGAAGATTTCTCAGGAAGCACTTGAGAAAAATCTGAATGATTTTTTTGGACATCTTGAGTTAAAGGAATTGATAAAACCATGTTTAATTACGAGCTATGATATAGAAAACAGAAGAGCTAAACTTTTTAATTCATGGGAAGCCAGCCTAAGTACTGATAATTTTTATGTAAAAGATGTTTGCAGGGCAACTTCGGCGGCACCCACCTATTTTAGTCCGGTCCAGATAAAATCGATGTACGGACAGCTTTTCAACCTTATCGACGGAGGGATGTTCGCCAATAATCCTGCACTTTGTGCGTATGCCGAAGCAAGAAAAATTCCTTTTGCCGAAGTATTGAAAAATCATCAGAAAGCCAACCACCCCACTGTTAATGATATGATCATCGTATCAATAGGGACCGGGATTGAATCCCGAAGTTATTCTTTCAAAAAACTGGAAAAAGCAGGAAAAATCGGCTGGGTAACTCCTATAATTGACATTCTGATGTCTGCGAATGCAGAAACCGTAGATTATCAGTTATGTCAGATGTTTCAGACATTAGGGTTAAGAAATCAAAAAAATTATTATCGTATCAATCCTTCATTAAAGAATGCATCTCCGGCTATGGATAACGTAAGACGTTCGAATATTGAAAATCTGATCCAGGCTGGATTGAGCTATATTGATGATAACAGAGAAACATTAAATCAAATTGTACAGAAGCTCATTAAAAACAAAATATAAGCTTTTAAGCTTATATGATGCGATAATAAGCTTTAAAGCTTATATAGATAAATATTTGTTCTCAACAGAAATATTTTATAACACGACGAGTTTTGACGCCACAACTAATTATCTTTGAAATAACAAAATAACCAGGGAAACTAAAGCTAACAATCTGCTTCAACCCTCAAATATCCCTATTAATTTTAATCCGTTTTTAGTTTCAGTTTATGAAAACTGAGCCAGGATATGTATTACCTATAGAATATTAGTCTGCTAGCACTACTATATATTATTAACCAATTAATAACCTTAACAATTTTAAATTATGGCAAATTTAGTACAAGAATTAAACAGTTTGGATTTCAGTGTTTATATCGGAGGACCGATGCAAGCAGCCATTAAAGCTCAACATGATGCCTCTATTTCACAAGTGGATTTCATCAAAGAAGTCGGGTTCTATCCGGAAGGACACCCTAAAGCAAAAGAGCTAAGATATGTAGATTTCAAATATAAGAAATCCGTACCTGGTGCAAATGATACGGTGACACAATCTGAAGTTACCTTACAGGTGCCTTTTCTTTCCATGCTTACGATTCCGGCTTTGAGAATCGATGAAATGACCATTGATTTTAACGCAAAATTAAATTCAGTAGAGACACAGTCTGCTTCAAGTGAGTTTTCCGGAAGTGCATCCATAAGTGCAAAAATCTGGAAAGTAAAATTCAACGCTTCAGCTGCTTATAAGAAGACCACTTCAAGTACTTCTACCACAGAAAAAACATATACGTTGGGAGTACATGTAAAAGCTGTAAATGATGAACTACCTGCCGGTCTTGCAAAGATTATGGACATGCTGGAAGATGCTATTGTAGCTAATGCTGCTGCACCAACTGCTTAATCTCATTTATTCAGATGGCTGCCCGGGCAGCCATCTCTTTTAAACTTTTAAATATAAAAAACTTATCATGCCAAAATTGAATCAATATTTGGGAGGAATTGTTTCTGAAATTGCTTCTGCCAGAAAAATGGCAGACCTCCAAACAGTACAGATTGCAAAAGAATACGCACAAGACGACCTACTGAAACATTTTTCCATTCCAAGAATGAAAGTCGGAACTGTAGATCTTACAATACCTTTCGCTACGGCAGGCAATTCGCCCATCATGGCCTTTAGAGATTTTGCTTACGACGAGATTATTAAAATAGCTAAGACCAATTATAATCCTTCCGATATTAAAAGCGATCAAAGCCTGAGGGCTTTTCTGGTGGATCTTGAAGTTTATTATAATGATGCTATCAAAAAAATACAAGACGATAATACTTCTATCATTACCGATTCACAAATACAATATTTTGATCCAATTCCCAAATATACACTGGAATTCTGTCAGTCGTTGCCCAATTTCAGCTGGAGGCAAACAGACCCTCAGTTTTTCCAGCAGAGTATCCTGAACAGAGTTGTTCGGGAAGCAAGGAAAATCATAGAAAAGATCGACGATTACGAAATTATTGTGGAAGCAAGTAGACTGATGGAACTGGATGCCAAATGCCTGATCTATGCTAAAATGAGTGTAAGTGAAGCAGGAATGGAATGGTCCAGATATGAAGACATTAACGGAAATATTATAGAAACCTTAATTCCTGAATAATATGGTAAAGAAATCACAATTCATTCTGGTTTCCCAGTTAAAGGATAATCTTCAGGAGTTTCCTGTGATCGTTACTGCATTAGAAAAAAAGGAACCTTTCTTTATTGAAAAAACATTATCATGGCTAAAGTCTGTAGAAGAGATTTTTTCCCATAATAATATCAGTGAGGTTTCTGAAATTGCAGGATTCAGAAGTAAAATTCTGGCAGCTAAATACAGTGATGAAAGAGGTTTTAACACAAAGAAAAACCAGATAAAAATTGCAGCCAACCTTCTGTATGATGTACAAAACTGTGTAATTCAGGTTTTAGCACCTCACGAAGGGAAAATGAATGAGTGTAGGGACATCACAAAACAGATACTTACCATAACAGCACAAAAAAAAGGACTGCAGTATACCAGGGAAATAGACTTCAATGATTTTGTTCAAAAAGTGTGGTGGTATATCCTTTCCGATGCGGACCTAAAACCCGGAGGAATCAAACTTAAATCAATGCTTTCAGAGATGGACATTAGTATGCTGATTGCCGATGAAATAGACCTTGAAGATTTCTCCTAATCTAAAAAATAGCTCAATTTTTTTGAGTTATTTTTTTTAATACGTCAAGTTTTGTCGTCCCCTCTTTCTACTTTTGAATCATAGACCAAGGCACAAAAAAACAATCTTTAAAAACTTTCAAAAGCCATTGAATTCAACATTAATTAATGCTGAACAGCCTAAAATATGTTCAATCTTTAAAACACACGACATGGAAACACCAAATCACAATCCAGATATAATTTTTGATACCGATCTCTACACTATAGAGTGGAGTGACATCGAAAATGTGGAGATAGATTATGAAAACTATCTCAATGATATTGAGCTCTTTTTCAAAGAAGATTTTGAGAATGAGATCCTCGAAGACGATATTTATTTATAAACCTTGTTAGTTATGAAGTTCCGTTGCTATCTGATAATCTCACAGCTCCATAATACCTTTTAAACACCAATCATCATTATTGGATAGCCGGAACTTTTTACCTTTTTAGCGTTCAGAAAGAAATGATTCCAGAAACTCATTTAAAAAAACAAAAATACGACATATTTTGTCGCATTAAGAGCATATATTTGTATTATAAAACTTTAACCGTGAAACGCTTGCGTTCCATTTGAAATAACTGACTGGAAAGCTTTAAATAAAATTAGCCCGAATGAAAAAAGATTTTTACTTAACAAGATATGCTCTGATTATTAAAAAATTAGAAAGTGCTCCTGCGACCTATTCTCAGCTGGAAGATTATCTTTTAAATTCTTTTGAATTTCAGGACGCTGATATTAAGAGTTACTCCATCCGTACTCTTCAGAGGGATATCCGTGAGATATCTGATCTTTTTAACCTTTCTATCCATAATAAGAAGAAAGGTGATAACCGTTATTATATAGAAAGCCGTCCAACGATGGAAGTGGATGAGTATAACCAGAAACTCCTGGAATCCTTTCAGGTAAGTAATGCTTTAAATGTTCATCCGGATTTTTCAGGATACATCTTTTTTGAATCCCGAAAACCAACGGGTGTAGAGCATTTCTATGATCTTTTCTTTGCCATTCGTAATAAACGTGTCGTTTCTTTTGAACATTACAATTACAAAAATAAAGTTATGACATCAAGAAAAGTACACCCTTTAGCATTAAAAGAATCTAAAGGCAGATGGTATCTCATTGCTATAGATACCAATGATAAAGCACTTAAATCGTTTGGACTGGACCGGATCAATTACCTGGATGTAAGTAAGACCAAATTCCGGGAAAAATATCGTTATAACTTCCGCGAATATTTTAAAAATGCATTCGGGGTTATGAATTTAACAGAACAAAAACCTCAGAAAATCACATTGAAATGCTCACGTCATCAGGGAGAATATATCAAAAGTTTTCCGCTTCACCAATCTCAAAATGAGATTAAAGAAACTCCTGAAGATATATACTTTGAGTTCTTTTTGCATCCTACTTATGATTTTATGCAGGAAATCCTTTCTTACGGAAAAGAGGTAAAAGTCCTTGAACCTAAATCTTTAGTTGATGAAATCCGCAATCATCTGAAAGAATCATTAAACAGCTATCTGGAAGACTAAAAAAGGTTCATTTTGAATTAAGTTTTTTTGACTATTTTTACATAAATATCCATAATTTGAAATCTTTATTACTGTTATTATGCTGTTTTTGTTCTGCAATATTCTTCTCTCAGCAACGGGAAGAGTTTAAGCAGGTAAAAAACTATTATAATCAGCATCGCAGTATGCTGAACACCGAGTTCAGAAAAAAGTTTGATGCTGAAACCGGTAATTTTCAAAAAGCAGCCATTAAGCAGGATTTTATTTTTTTCATGAAAAAAATGGATAGTATAGAAAATGTTGCGTTAATCGGAGCTCTATTAAGAGTAAAAAATACTGAAGACCTCAGCAGAATCCGGTTGGAAAACAGAATGGCAATCCCCGAAAAGGCCCCGGAAATCTTTCCCATTACAGACAAGTCAGCAGATTATCCTGGCGGTATTAATGCTCTGAGGCAAGAGGTCGCCCATTTGTTCTATATTGATGGAGTCTTCTCAGAAGAGAAAACAGTAAAAGCCAATGTTGCTTTTATCGTGGAGAAGGATGGCACTATCAGCAATGTAGAAGCACAGGGCGATAATTTCACTTTTAATCGCCAGGCCCAGATTGCATTATATTCTCTTTCAGAAAAATTTTCTCCAGCAATCATCAACGGTGATCCCGTTAGATATCGTTTTAAACTTCCACTAACTATGACTATTGAATAACGTGAAGAAGTACTGTACTTTTTATCTAATTTTATTATTCTCTTTTTATTATTCTCAGCAGACAGAAGGACTTCGAATAATTAAAAATAAATACGCTTCTGAATTTGAAAAAATAGAAAATGCATCCCAAAGTTCTATTATCCAAAAACTATCTAAGAAACAGTTGAATGAATTTATAGTAAAAAAGAATGCTGCTATTTCAGTCTTAGAACTTAAAAGAAATAATGAGTATTTAGAGGAGCTTACGAGGATGAAACTTTATGAATCTACTCATAAATCTGATATCCCTTCTGTTAAAAAGTTAGACGAAAAGCGAGAGATTGTGGCAGAATATTCTAAAGGAATCAATCAGTTTAAACAGGAAATTTTAGATAATTTTTATGCTGGCACTATTAATGCGGATGGAAAAATCAGTTGTATAGTAAATTTTATTTTTGACAAAGATGGGTCCATTGTTGAAGTAAAAGGAGTCGGTGATAACGAGGATTTTAATAAACAAGCTGAACTTGCGGTATATTTGTCTGATGGCACATGGGAACCAGCAAGGATTGATGGTTACACTGTAAGATACAGGATGCGTCTTCCCCTAACAATTCAATTTTAATTATATGTTTACTGACGAATACTTTATGAAGATGGCTTTCCAGGAAGCAGAGCTGGCTTTCGAAAAAGATGAGGTTCCGATCGGCTGTGTAGTCGTTTCCAATAACCGTGTTATTGCACGGGCACATAATTTAACCGAAACCCTTAATGATGTAACGGCTCATGCAGAAATGCAGGCGATTACTTCTGCAGCAAATTTTTTAGGAGGAAAATACCTGATCAATTGCACATTGTATGTTACTTTAGAGCCTTGTGTCATGTGTTCAGGGGCACTGGCCTGGTCACAAATATCCAAGATAGTTATTGGCGCAAGAGACGAGCAAAGAGGCTTTATCAATAAACACCTCAGCCTCCACCCCAAAACTGAAGTAGTTACAGGAATTATGGAACACGAATGTTCGGCAATCGTTAAAGAGTTTTTCAGATCAAAGAGATAAGATTAATCCTTGCAGGTAATATTAAAAATACTCTTTTCAATTTTCTTATATGATTTTTGTTGTGGTTTAAGTTCCATTCTATGATATTTATACATTGTATCAAGATTATGGTATTCATCATCTTCTGACGCTCCCTGGGGGTGTTTTGCCGTATAGACCTCTTTGGAAGCATCGTAGTTATAGTTGTAATTAAGATAGGACTCCTCATCAAAGTCCTCCTGCATTGATCTTTCTCCAGGCCCATATGCCTCAATATTATAAGCCAGATTACTGATGATAGATTCTTTTGAAAAGCCGGATACCCCTCCATTAATAAACGTTTCCATTTCTTTCAGTTCTGCAGGCTGAAGATCTTTTCTGAGAGAAGAAGGACGATCCTCACTTCTGAAATATAATCTTCCTTCTTTAAATTTTGCCGTAAACGGTTTTTGCCTTACAGCAGATGAATAATACATAACAATAAAATTATTATACCTTTTATTTTCTGCTACATAGTGCAAGTCTTTAGCCTGATCAAACAAAGCCACAGAAAGGATAATATCTTTAAAATTACTACCAAATTCTTTTACCATTGGATAAGAGAAACAGTTAGCGTCATCATTTAATACAGGCTGAATACCCTGTTCTGAATTTCCCATATAAATTTTGGTATCCCTCTCAAAGTTATCAAACATAACTTTAGTTCCTTTTTGGCCGGCATCATATCTTCCGTACACATCAAAAGGATATTTAGGTGTAGAAGGGATAAAAGAAATGAGATTATCATTATCCATACTCCATGTTCCAAGAATAACCTGCCCAAATGTAGCCATCACAAAGCGGTGGTTTTCCAAAAGTATCCAATTATAGCCTCCGTCATCAGGATTTCCAGAATCCACGTGATAAGATCCGGAAACTTTGGTCTGTGCAGTAGAAAAGATAATACTGTTGAGCAGAAATAAGATAATCAGCTTTTTCATGGTATAAGTTGGTGAAGTTAAAACCTAAACCTAAGATACTGAAAAACTATTTGTTCCTAAAAATGGAATACATGGGAATGTCAAAGTACTTCCCGTCTTTTTTAAGATGCTGTTTTAGTATGGCCTCCTGCTCCATTCCTATTTTTTGCATAATCCTTCCGGATGACGGATTGTGGAAAAAATGAGTGGCAAAAATCTTGTTAAATCCAAGCTCTTTAAATCCAAACTCAACCACTGCAGAAGCCGCTTCTGTTACGTATCCTTTATTCCAGAACGGGACAGCAAGCCAATAGCCCAATTCAGCTTTATCATCTCCTCTGTCGTGAAGTCCTATAGCTCCAATAATCCTATGTTCTTTATTTCGGATCGCAAAAGTGAACCCTGATTTATTTTCAAAAGCTTCTTTTGAAATTTTCAACCAGAATTCAGCATCCTTTTCAGTGTAAGGATAAGGAATATTAGAGGTGAGCTCTGAAAAAACTTTATCCTGAAGGTATTCGACAATTAAAGGAATATCACCTTCTTCCAGCTGTGAAAGAATCAGTCTTTTTGTTTCCATTACAGGAAATTTTTTCATGATTGATCTTTACCTAAAAAATAAAGTCCTTTTAAAGTATGAAGTCTGTCCGTAATATGTATTTTATTCGTTAAAGGTTTATACACATGAGAAACACCACCGGTCGCAATGACGAAACAATCATCATTCACCTCTTCATTAATACGATCTATAAATCCTTCCACCATTCCCAGGAAACCATAAACCATTCCGCTCTGCATACAGGTTACAGTATCAAGCCCTAAAACAGATTTTGGTTTTTTAAGTTCTATTTCCGGCAATTGGGCAGTCTGGCTGATGAGAGAGTTTAGCGAGGTAACAATTCCCGGCGCAATAATCACACCCAGCGTTTCACCGGTCTCAGTAACACAACTTGCTGTAAGTGCGGTACCGAAATCTATAATAATCTTCTTACGGCCAGGGTACATATTATGTGCTGCTACCAAATTGGCATAGATATCTGTTCCCATTTGTTTGGATTTTGCCTGAACCCCGGAAGGAGTATTTCTATCAACAATGACAGGGGAAATTCCGTGTATTTTTTTAATGGCAGAGCTCATTACTTTAGTAAGCTGAGGAACTACTGAACCAATAATCACATTTTGTATTGCGCCCGGTTCAATCTTATAGGTCTGATACAACATCAGCATCTGGACATACAATTCATCAGCGGTTCTGTAAGGCTTTGTATTAATCACCCATGAAATATCACAGTTGTCATCATCAAAAAGACCAAATCTTATATTGCTGTTTCCAATATTTATAACAATAGAGTTCATTTATTTTAACTAAATGGGTTTGAAAATGAATGTAAAAATAAGGCTTTATGGTGAAAAGTTCTATGAAACTACTTATTAATTTAAAATCAGTGTTTGCAAATCATTTCATTTATTAAGTCTGCCGCTACACTTATAAAAATAAAGAAGACACTTATCAATTCATTCTATCGGGCATGTAGGTTTTAAGGTACATTTGAAATATCAACTCATTTAAAACCACTACTATGAAAAACTTCAAAAGAATTTCAAGGCATGCTCTTAAAACAATCCACGGGGGAAATGTAAACTGTCCAGTTCCCGGAAGCAGTGTTCCGGCAATATGTCCGGGAACGAGATGTCCTGCTAACCCATGTGCTACTCCCAACTGCATTATACCCGCTGCATGCTCACCTGATTAAGACAAATAAAAAAGGAGTATTTTCATACTCCTTTTTTATTTTATTTTACTTCAACAAAGTTATCTGCCATATTTACGTCAGCTAATCTCTGACTGAAATCGATCCCCAAAACCTGCAACTGAGATTGAGAATAAGGTATTGTTAATGTATATTCCTTTTGTGTCCATGGCCAGTAATTCATGGTCTTAAAATCTCCGTATGCATCTTTCTGTTTCCATGTACGAGTAAGATTTGTCGGAATCTGATAAGTAACAATTTTCTTATCTTTTGTCATTACACTAAAATCAACAGGCATTGGAACCTGTCCGTTATTCACCAATGTAATCGTTGTGGATTTTGCATCATATTTTACATCTTTAATCCCATAATCAATGGTTTTGGTTGTATTGATCCAGTAATGATGGAACCACTTTAAATCCATCCCGGATACTTTCTGTGCAATATGGAGAAAGTCCCGGTCTGAAGGATGCTTTAAACTCCAGTTGTCAAAATATTCCTTCAAAATTTTGGCAAGATTTTCCTCTCCAACAATATACCCTAACTCAACAAGATATAATTCTCCTTTTACATAGGAAGCATAAGTATAGGAAGTACCATTGTCATGGTGATCTCCTAACCATACTGCTGGTTCTTCAATTCCTTTTTTCACAAAATTCCGGTAAGCTGTCAACCTATCAACAAAAGGATTAGGCAGCTTATCTTTAGGTGGAAACAACTGATACATTACGTATCCCTCAGCATAACTGGTAAATCCTTCATCCATCCATGGTTTCATAGATTCGTTGGTAGCCAGCATTTGTTGATACCAAGAATGGGAACCTTCATGTGTCATAAGCCCCATCAGGTCTTCAATATCTTTTGATTCGCCTAAGATCATGGTACACATCCCATACTCCATTCCACCATCTCCACCCTGGATAAAGGCATAGGTAGGATAAGCATACTTTCCAAAATGAGAATTCATGATCTCAAAATATTTGGTAACATAAGGTTGCGCCTGTTCCCAGACTTTGGTTTTATCATTTTTTTGATAAACCAGATATACTTTAGGTCCATTAGGAACATCAAAGCTATTAACTACATAGTCTCTGTCCGCACTCCAGGCAAAGTCCAGGATATTTTTAGCTGTCCACCTCCAGGTTGCCTTTTTATTTTTCTCTGTCTTGATCTTTGCATTCGCATCATAACCCTTCACTTCACCTGGGTTTTGAAGAATTCCTCCGGCTCCTACTACATAATCTTTATCAATTTTAATAGTAACGTCAAAATCAGAGAACGGGGCATGAAATTCTCTCCCTATATAGTCGAAAGTTGCCCATCCGTCATAGTCATATTCAGAAATTTTCGGGTACCATTGGGTCATGGTCATATCAATTCCCTCTTCATTGTTTCTTCCGCTTCTTCTGATCTGTTGAGGTATCACAGCGTCCCACTCCATCGTAAATGATGTTTTGGAATTGGGTTTAATAGGCTCATTCAGATAAACCTTCATAATGGTTTCCTGAATTTCAAACTTAAGATCTTTGCCATTTTGCTTGATCCAGTGTATATTTTGCGCCCCTTCCTGATCCTTAGGAATCGAGGCCAGTCTTGAAATTCCTCCTCTCTGCAATCTTGAATCACCATTTTTACCTTGACTAGCTACTCTTTGATCCATCATTGAATTGGGTTTAAAAGCATTCCAGTATAAGTGGAAATACACTACATTCAGCTCGTCCGGCGAGTTATTTGTGTATTCTAATGTTTGATTTCCCTGGTAAGTAAATTTTTCTGCATTAACATCAATATCCATCTTGTACTTCGCAGCCTGCTGATAATAAGGATTCTGCTGGGCATGAAATTGTGAAATGACAAACGCAAAAATGATTGCAATCGACTTTTTCATTTAAAAATTATTTTTTTTAAAGGTAGGTATTTTATCCAAAACCCTCAAAAAAGTGGAGTTATTTGGAATTCGAGATGTTATCTAAGGATCTCATAACAAAATAAGAGTTCTTTAGTTTATGAATGGATAATCATTTTTTTGATCAAAGTAATTTGCCCTAAATGATAATAACAATGCTCAATCATTCCATCTATATTTCTTTGATAAGTTCCGTATTTTTCGTCTACAAAAACTTCACTAAGCTTATTGTCCGACATTTGTTCAAGTAGCTCAGCAAACCTTTCCGAATCTGCCCAAAGTTTATTAAGGATTTTCTCCCATTGCTCCTGAGATTCTACCGGAGGTAAGTCAAAACTAAATTTATCTTTTATTTCAAGCACTCCTCCTTCAAAAACCTGTAAGACACCAGCAATATAATAATCGATATGGAATGCCAGCATTGCGATCGTATTCAAAGAACCGATTTTTGTTATCGCCTGTTCCCAGGTTACATCAGAAAGCTGATCTTTAAAATTGGTATTGGCGATCCAGAGACCGTCAAGCATAACTTCTCTGAATCTTTTTGATAATTGTATGGCTGAGCTCATGCTTTTCATTTTTATTTTTTTAAAGTTAATTATTTCATTCTCAGTTCTTGCAGATTTGGAGATAATCCAATTTTTTGAACCATAAATAATGCATTTGCTGTTAGTGAAAAACATCAATGGCATTGGTATTTAAAAATAGAAAACCTCGAGTGTAAAACTCGAGGCTTATATATAATTTAAAGAAGTATTATTTTTTAGAAGTAACTTCTTTTTTTCCACTTAGTAAAATCTTTTCAAGGATTTTCAGGGTAATGAGATATGTTGGTTTTACACCTGTAAGTCCTAAACCTCCTGAAGAAAGAGTACTTCCCGTTTCTAAAGGATTATCAGAAGCATAGTATGCATAACAAACAAAAAGGTCCGGTGCAATATGATGTCTGATCTTAGAAGCCACCTGGATGGCTTTTTGATAATGAGCCCCTTCCATTTCAAGACCGATAGCTTTCCAGGAGGTATTCATGAAATAAGATAAAATATCCCTGTTCTGAAGCGAAGTCCCTAAAACCGTAATCATAGCTCCCTCAAATGCTTTCAATTCATCATCCTTAAAATCATCCAGTTTTAAAGCATTTTCAAAAGGATAATTATCGGCTGTTCCTTCAAAAATATGAGAAGTAGGAATCATAATATCTCCCTTACCTCCATTTAGAATTCCGGCTTTACCCATAATGGATACGGATTTTACTTTCATCATATAGACTTCCCCTTTGTGTTCGAAAGGTCTTAAAAGCTCATCCATTACTTCAAAAGCCTGTTCCCCGAAGGCATAATCAAAAACCATGATTACATCATCTCCTGAATATTTTATATGTCCGAATGGAGTATTTTTAAGATCAGTTTTACTTAGATCAATGATTTGAACATCTATATTACTACCGCTCTTGTCATCGATATATATAAGTCCCTGGTCTGCCGCATATTTTGAAACTTTATCACGAAGATCCTTCTTATCGGAAATTTCACCATACAGTTTATAATCAACTTCCTTATGGTCTTTTTTCTTAAGTGCATCATTAGCATACAGCATATTTTTCACAGAATGCATGTTTGCTGAGATTATATGTAAGGGACGCATGTGAAGCCCGTTATCATACAAAACTTCTTTTACTTTATTTGCCCATTTTTCTCCAAAATAATGATGGCCTACTCTTTCTTTCAATATAGCACTGAAGTGGATTTCTCTTTCTCTGCTCTGCTTAGCATCTTCTAAACTTACCTTTCCTAAGTTATAGATGATTTTGAATAAACGGTCAGGATTTTCATCATCTCCAAAAGTATTATACGCTTTTAATGTTTCTTCAAAAGTTCTTCCGATCAGAGAAGAAAGATGAATAAGTGCAACTTCTTTTTCTTTTCTGCTGAATTTCTTTTCTCCTTTTACTACCTCTTCAATAATTTTAAAGGCACGTGTCGGCTTCCAGTTTTCATCCTGAATAAATGCCAGATTACGGATTTTATCCGCTTCTATAAATAAGAATGTTAAGTGAGTAAGAATATCATAGATCTCTGAACGTCCCAAAAGAACTTCAATATTCATTTGGTGTTCATCAATTCTATAACAGTTTCTTCTTCTCTTTTTGGGAACAATAGGCTCGAAACTACCTTTATCAAAGCCCTCATCTGATGTAAGATGAATAAAAGCACACTCCTCAATTCCTTCAGGAAGCCTGTCTAAAACATACATCAAACCATCAAGCTCCAGTTTATTCGGAACATTCATGGTACCATAAATTTCAGGATTGATTGTTTTTAACAAACTTCTTATACTTTCTCCCGAAACACCTCCTGGCTTGAAAAATCCTCTATAGAATAAATGTCTCATAGAGATGTATAGTCTTTCAATAGCCTCTGTTGTTTCTCTTGCTCTAGAATTTGTCATAAAATAAATTTCACACAAATATACAAAATTACACTGCAAATCATTTTAAGTATCTTTTAACAAGGAGGTTAAATTGTATACATTTTTGTATCCTATATAATAGTAAAGTATTCTTATCTTTGAGTTATAAAATATTTAATTTCATTTTTCCTCCCTCTTTAAATCCTTCCACTCAAGACACCTATTTTTCTGTTAATTTTTATAAATTTCACAAACACCCCTAAAAAAATAAGGGTTAAAACGTTTTCAATTCATTTTTTTTGTAAATTTGCCCTGTAAAAATTAACCCTATTATGTCAACTTTAAGATTCAAAGCGTTAGAAACATTACCATTTAAGGACTTCAGAAAGGATAACTCCATTGAAGTTCCTGCAAAATTGTCTGAATTATTCTGTCAAAATGTTTTCTCAGAAGAAACCATGAGAGAGTATTTGACGAAAGAAGCATTCACATCTATTATGGATGCTATTAAAAAAGGAACTAAAATTCAACGACACATTGCAGATCAGGTAGCGGTAGCTATGAAAGACTGGGCAATGAGCAAAGGGGCAACACACTACACACACTGGTTTCAACCTTTAACAGGATCAACTGCTGAAAAGCACGATTCATTCTTCACTCCAATCGAAGGGGGAAGAGCCATTGAAAGATTCAGCGGAAACCTGCTTATCCAACAAGAGCCGGATGCTTCTTCTTTCCCGAACGGAGGAATCAGAAATACTTTCGAAGCAAGAGGTTACACAGCCTGGGATCCTACATCACCGGCTTTCATCATGGGAACTACACTTTGTATTCCTTCGATCTTTATTTCTTATACGGGAGAAACGCTGGATTATAAAGCTCCTCTTCTAAGAGCTCTGAATGCTGTAGACGAAGCTGCAACTAACGTAATGCAGTATTTTGACAAAAATGTAACAAAAGTAACTCCTACTTTAGGATGGGAACAGGAATATTTCTTAGTGGATTCGGCATTGTATCAATCGCGTCCCGATCTTGTATTGACAGGTAAAACTTTACTTGGACACTCACCGGCAAAAGGACAACAGCTGGATGACCACTATTTCGGGTCTATTCCGACAAGAGTAATGAACTTCATGAAAGAGTTGGAAATAGAGTGTATGAAATTGGGAATTCCTGTAACAACCAGACACAACGAAGTAGCACCTAATCAATTCGAGCTGGCTCCGATGTTTGAAGAAGTAAACGTTGCTGTAGACCACAATTCTTTATTGATGGATATTATGGCAAGAGTGGCTCATAAACACCATTTTCATATTTTATTCCACGAGAAACCATTTGCCGGAGTAAACGGAAGTGGAAAACACAATAACTGGTCATTGGCTACAGATACAGGTGAAAACCTACTAAGCCCAGGGAAAAACCCTAAGAAAAATCTGCAATTCTTAACATTCTTTGTTAATACCATTAAAGCTGTTCATGAATATGCAGATCTTTTAAGAGCAAGTATCGCTTCTGCAAGTAATGACCACAGATTAGGGGCTAATGAAGCTCCACCTGCAATTATTTCCGTATTTATCGGAAGTCAGCTATTCAGAGTATTGGAGGAATTGGAAAAAGTAACCAGCGGTAAATTATCCCCTGAAGAAAAAACAGAATTAAAATTAAATGTTGTTGGAAAAATTCCTGAAATCCTATTGGACAATACCGATAGAAACAGAACTTCACCATTTGCATTTACAGGAAATAAATTTGAGATCAGAGCTGTAGGTTCTTCTGCAAACTGTGCAGAATCTATGACCGTAATGAATACGATCGCTGCAAAGCAGTTAAATGATTTCAAAAAAGAAGTTGACGCTTTAATTGAAGGAGGATTAAAGAAAGACGAAGCGATATTCAACGTATTAAGAGAATACATCAAACAATGTAAAAATATCATGTTTGAAGGTGACGGATATTCTGATGACTGGGCAAAAGAAGCTAAGAAAAGAGGGTTAAACAACTTAAAAACCACTCCGGAAGCTTTAAAGCAGGAAATGGATAAGAAGTTCTTAGCTCTTTATGAAGAAATAGGAGTGTTTACTCATAGAGAAGTAGAAGCAAGAAATGAGATCAAACTTGAAAAATACTCTACCGTTATTGATATTGAAGCAAGAGTTCTAAGTGATATCGCAAGAAACCACATTATTCCTTCTGCATTAAATTACCAGAACAGATTAATTGAAAACGTAAAAGGTCTTAAAGAAATTTTCGGAGATAAAGAATTCAAAACGTTGGCAAAAGAACAAATGAGCCTGATCACTAATATTTCTGAAAATGTTTCTATAATCAAATTAGGAGTTGAAGATCTTATCAAAGCCAGAGAAGCAGCAAAAGCAGTATCTAACAGCCAAAAGCAGGCAGAAGATTATTGCAACAAAGTGAAACCTCTTTTCGATGTAATCAGAGATGCATCTGATAATCTTGAAATGATGGTGGACGACGAGCTTTGGCCGATGACAAAATACAGAGAAATGTTATTTACAAAATAACATTTTGTAAAGTCCATATTAGTTAAACTCCCCTTTTTGGGGAGTTTTTTTTATTGCATTTCCTTTATTTTATTCCTGAAAATAAAACAAACTAAATACTTAACAAACAATATTTTAAACAACTTCAAAATTGATATAAAATTTAGATTTAACTTTGCTGTTCTATGAAAATCCTGATCATTGAAGATAATAAAGAATTAGCCCACAGCATGACGTATTATCTGGAAGAAGAGCACTACATCTGCGAATGTGCCTATAATTACAATGAAGCTTTGGAACGCCTGAGCTTCAATACTTATGATTGTTTGTTACTCGATATTATGCTCCCGGATGGAAATGGGCTAAACCTCCTCAATCATATTAAAAGTGAAAAAATCAACAGCGGCATATTAATTATTTCAGCTAAAGATGCATTGGACGATAAAATCAAAGGCCTTGAAAAGGGCGCCGACGATTATATTACAAAACCCTTTCATTTACCCGAATTACACGCAAGACTTAGAGCTGTATATCGCAGGAAAAAAATGGATGGCTATAATGATGTCCGTTTTAATGAAATATTATTGAATACCGATACCTTTGAGGTTTTCATCCATGAAAATAGATTAGATGTCACACAGAAAGAATTTGAGCTATTGCTTTATTTTTTGGTTAATAAAAACAGGGTCCTGTCCAAACAATCCATCGCTAACCATCTTTGGGGAGATCATACCGATAATTTAGCTAACTTTGACTTCGTTTATCAGCACGTTAAAAACCTCAGAAAGAAAATAGCAATTGCACAGGGTAATGATTATGTAGAAACAATCTATGGTCTGGGCTATAAGTTTAATGCGTCAAAATATAACGGCTCATGAATTTACTAAATAAAATATCGATCTGGTTCATTGCCATTGTACTATTGGTTACTCCTCTTAGCATGTACATCTCTTATTCCAATATTAAAAAACGATTGGACAATGTTGAAATAGAGCGACTGAGATCAGTAAATAATTATGTAGCCGCCCAACTAAAAAGAGGAGAAACACCTGAAAAAACATCTCAGGGATTACCTATTTCTATCAAACCCTATACAGGAAGTGGTATTATTCCTACCAACCCTGAAATTATCCACACCTGCCTGGATAATAATGGTCCCTCTCGTAACGAATGTAAAATACAAATCAATACGTTTGTCACAGCCGCAAATAAAACATACAAGATCTCTTCTTATAGCTATATCACCTCTACAGAACAGATCATGAAAGGTATGCTCACTGCATTATTGTTAAAAGTATTACTCATCACAGCTATAGTATTCATTACCGCAAGAGTATTATCCCGGTACATACTTAAACCTTTCCATCACGCTATAGATAATATTCATCATTTTAATATTCAGAAGCGGGAACCTCTTCAGTTACTCTCAACAAGCACAAATGAATTTAAAAAACTTAATGAGTTTCTCAGGCTCATGACCGATAAAGCCATTGAAGATTACACCTCCGTTAAAGAATTCAGTGAAAATGCGTCTCATGAAGTACAAACCCCTCTGGCAATCATACAGAGCAAAGTTGAGCTTTTAGCTGAAACAGAAATCAATGCAAAACAGGCGGCATTATTGACCGACATCCAAAACTCCATAGATAAACTTACCAGAATCAACCGCTCGTTGATCCTGCTTACAAAACTTAACAATCAGGAATTCCTCACGCATGAGAAATTAAAATTCTGCCGGGTGGAAAAAGAAACCATCCATGCTTATTCAGATCATATTGCATTAAAAAACATCACCCTGAACAGACACTGTGAAAAAGATGTATACATAAAAATCCATCCCGCACTAGCAGAAATTCTTTTGAACAATCTTTTATCCAATGCAATCCGGCACAATGTGAAAAACGGAAATATAGAAATTTCACTGACCCATAAATTCTTCAGGATCAGCAATACAGGATTACCTCCTGATATTCCTACCCAGGAACTTTTTAAAAGATTCAAGAAAAGCAATCAATCCACAGAGAGTATTGGTTTGGGCCTTTCAATCGTAAAACAAATTTGCGAGGTCAATACATTCCCTGTTCATTACGACTTTAGTGATGGCTGGCATTGTATTACGGTGTATTTTGATTCATCAGAAAACCACTCTTTATTTACTCCAACTCCCTATTCCATCCCTGCCCAAGAGATTGAAAACATAAAGCCATCACTTAATTTTGCTGAATAAAATCAATCCACAAAAACGGTTGTTTGATTAATTTATACAGAACTTCAAATTTGCTTCAAAATGTGTTTTTTACTTTGAATAAAGAAAAAAATATACTCGATGCTTTTAAGAGCTTTTATTCTATCCGTCTCTACGATTTTTTTAATCAACAAAGTAAGCGCACAGGAAGTCATCACACTTCAATCCGCACTTGAAACAGCTGTCCACAATTACGGAACCATTAAAGCCAAAGAATCCTACCGTTTATCATCGCAGGAATCCGTAGAATTAGCCAAAAGGCAATATTTGCCCAACCTCAACTTAAGTGTACAGCAGGATTTTGGAACTGTAAATGGACAGAACGGCCCTTTATATGGATTTGGAGGTTACGGAGTAGCCTCTTCCGGACTTCCCCTTCCTGAACAAAACTGGAATGCTTCATTCGGAGCCCTGTATCTTGCTAATGTCAATTGGGAGTTCTTTTCATTTGGAAAAGCAAAACAAAGAATAAAGGTGGCTCAATTTAAAAACCAAAGAGATACCAGAGACCTTTCCGATGAAATATTTCAGCATAAAATAAAAGTCGCGGCAGCTTATCTGAATGTTCTGGCAGCGAAAAAGCTGAAATTATCCTATGAAAAGAATTTAGGAAGAACCGACACCATAAGGAGAATTGTTGAGGTTAAAGAAAAAAACGGGCTCGTTCCCGGAGTTGACCTTTCTCTTGCCAAAGCAGACTATGCCAACGCCATGATCACTTACACAAAGGCAAAAGATAATGAGCAGGAGCAGGAAAATAAACTGGCACAGTTAATGGGTATTCCGTCCCAGGAATTCAGACTTGACAGCACCATTCTCAAAAGAATTCCTACAGATCTGCCATCAGAAAAAAACTTGGTTTTAAAAGACCACCCTCTTCTTGCATTTTATAAGAGCCGGATCGATGTAAGTGAAGAAGAAAAACAATTGCTCAGAACACAATACTATCCATCATTTTCCATGGTTGGAATTATACAAACACGCGCCTCAGGATTCGGTAACGGATATGCTCAAAACCAAAATGACTATTCTATGTCTTATTGGGACGGAATCCACCCAACCAGAAGCAATTATCTGATCGGACTGGGAGTATCCTGGAATTTCACACAGACCTTCAGATTATCAAAAGAAATCAGCGCGCAGGACTATGTAAGCCAGGGGCTAAAGCATGAATATGATCTTGCAGAACAGCAGCTCAAGGCACAGCTTGATTTGTCTGAAAATAAATGGAACAATGCTCTTACCATGTACGATCAGGTTCCGGCTCAATTAAAATCTGCAAATGATGCTTATATCCAGCGATCTGCATTATACAGAAACGGCCTCACAGATATTGTTGACCTATCCCAGGCCATATATGCACTGATAAGAGCAGAGACAGATAGGGACATCGCTATTAGCAACGTTTGGAACGCATTACTATTAAAAGCAGCCGCAACAGGTGATTTTACAGTTTTCGAAAGTGAACTGTAAGGTTAAATATAAATTACATCAATAATAGATCAATGAACTTAATAAGATTTGCATTAAGAAAACCCATTACGATTCTGGTGATTGTAGCCGGACTGTTTTTCTTTGGAATACGGTCCGCCAATTCGATCAAAGTCGACATCTTTCCTAAACTGGATTTACCGGTTATTTACGTTTCCCACCCTTTCAGCGGATATACTCCACAACAAATGGAAGCTTTTTTCGCTAAACAGTACATCAATATTTTCCTTTTCGTAAACGGGATCAAAAGTATTGAAACTAAAAACATTCAGGGATTGACACTGATGAAAATCAATTTTTATCCGGGAACCAATATGGCCCAGGCCGCTGCTGAGCTCAACTCTTTTTCCACAAGGATCCAGGCAGCATTTCCTCCGGGATCCAACCCTCCGTTCATTATCCGTTTTGATGCGTCTACCCTTCCCGTGGGGCAGCTTGTTTTGAGCAGTGATAAAAGAAATAACAATGAGCTTCTTGATTTAGCCAACGTATATGTTCGCTCCACATTTACTTCCATTCCCGGAATTGTTTCTTCTCCCCCTTTTGGAGGAAATATACGGACTGTGGTAATCAATGCCAACCCGGATTTACTCCGCCAGCATAATTTAACTCCTGATCAACTTGTAGAAGCATTACGTCTTAATAACCAGACTGCACCTTCAGGGAATGTACGCATCGGGGATAAATATTATATTACTCCAACCAATACGATGATCAAAAACGTAAAAGATTTTGGAAACATTCCTTTATATAAAGGAGGAGTACAAAACCTTTATTTAAAAGATGTAGCAACGGTAACCGACGGAGCAGACATGACCTCCGGGTACGCATTGGTTAATGGACGCCGTTCAGTTTACCTGAGTATTGCCAAAAGTGCTGATGCCTCAACCTGGGATGTTGTCCAAAATCTTAAGAAACAACTTCCCCAGATCCAGTCTAATCTTCCCGACGATGTTAAGGTAAGCTTTGAATTTGACCAATCGACATATGTTATCAATTCCGTTAAAAGCTTGATGAGTGAAGGAACAATAGGTGCCCTGCTGACAGGACTCATGGTTATTTTATTCCTTGGAGATATACGGGGTGCTATTATTGTAATTCTTACTATTCCTATTTCCATTATTTCAGCGGTACTGTTTCTTAATCTCTTCGGGCAGACCATCAATATTATGACCCTAAGTGGGCTTGCGCTGGCTATCGGAATCCTCGTTGATGAAAGTACCGTTACCATAGAGAATATACATCAGCATCTCGATATGGGAAAACCAAAAGCCTTAGCTATTTGGGATGCCTGTAAAGAAATTGCTTTTCCAAAACTCTTGATCTTGTTCTGTATTCTTGCTGTTTTTGCCCCGGCTTTTACAATGGAAGGAATTCCAGGCTCCCTGTTTCTGCCTTTGGCTTTGGCAATAGGATTCAGTATGATCATTTCTTATTTCCTTGCACAAACTTTTGTTCCTGTAATGGCCAACTGGATTATGAAAGTAAAGCACCACAAAGCGAAAGACGGCCATACCATGACCGAAGCAGAAGAACTTGATGCTGCGGGACTAAGTGATGAAGCAGACACCTGGAGCCAGAAAGAAATACTCCTGCAAAACATCGATAGTAACAGGGATGGTAAAGTAAGCCTATTTGAAAAAGTGAGATTCCGGTACCTTAAATTTCTTGACCGGATTATGCCCTTTAGGAAAATTATTGTCTCGGCTTATATTCTGGTAACGATGGGACTGGTCGCTCTCTTTCTCAACAGCATAGGAAGAGACGTACTACCTCAGGTAAATGGCTCCCAGTTTCAGGTAAGGATGCGTATCCCGGATGGAACGAGGATTGAAACTACAGAACTTCAAACACTGAAGCTGCTCGACGGTATTAAGGATATTGTCGGAAAAGATAACATTTCTATTACCTCAGCTTATGTTGGAACCCATCCGAATCTTTTTTCTGTAAGCCCTATATATCTTTGGATGGCAGGATCACATGAAACGGTATTACAAGTGGGATTAGATGAAGGCTTCCATGCAAACCTGGATGATCTTAAAGATAAAATCAGAGAAAAGGCTAAAAGCATCAATCCGGATATGAAGCTTTCCTTTGAGCCCATAGAATTAACAGAAAAAATATTAAGCCAGGGATCTCCAACTCCGATTGAAGTAAGATTATCAGGCAGAAGCAAAGAGCTTAACGAAACTTATGCTAAAAAAATAGCAGAGGAACTTAAAAAAATACCCTATTTAAGAGATGTTCAAATCGGGCAATCGATTAAATACCCTTCGATTGACATCAACATAGACAGGATCAGGGCAGCCCAACTGGGAGTAGACATGACCGACATTTCACGTTCATTGGTTGCTTCTACCTCTTCATCCCGATACACCGAAAAAAACATCTGGACTGACGAAAAAGCAGGATATAGCTATAACGTACAGGTACAGATCCCTGAAAATAAAATGAATAGCAAAGCTCAGATTGCAGGAATCCCTTTGCTGAAAAACTCTAACAGACCTAATTTAGGGGATGTGGCAACTATAAAAGACAGCTACACGTACGGGGAAACAGATAACCTCGGTGCAATGCCAATGCTTACAGTAACGGCCAATTTAAATCACACCGATTTAGGAAAAGCATCAAAAGATGTCCAGAAGGTGATTAACAACCTTGGAGAATTACCGAGAGGGCTGAATGTCGGATTAATTGGTCTAAGCCAGACTCTCAACGATACCCTGAGCAGTTTACAAAGCAGCCTGATCATTGCCATTCTCGTAATCTTTCTGATGCTTGCTGCCAATTTCCAGTCTTTTAAAGTATCCGGAGTCGTATTGGTAACTGTCCCTGCGGTATTATTAGGCTCTCTTGCATTGCTTATTATTGCGGGTTCAACGCTTAATCTTCAATCCTATATGGGAATTATCATGTCCGTAGGGGTATCTATTTCCAATGCCGTGCTATTGATAACGAATGCAGAGCAACTGAGAAAACATAATGGAGATGCTTTACTATCAGCAAGAGAAGCTGCGGCACTAAGGATCAGACCTATTGTAATGACCGCCTTAGCAATGGTGGTAGGTATGGTTCCTATGGCACTTGGATTAGGAGAAGCCGGAGATCAGGTCTCTCCGTTAGGACGTGCAGTAATCGGAGGATTAATTGCTTCTACATTTGCAGCATTGTTTATTCTTCCGTTGGCTTTTGCATGGGGACAGGGAAAAACTTCTACCCAAAGCGTATCACTTGACCCTGAAGATGAAGAAAGTATCCACTTTATACCAGAACTTTTAAAATAAAATAACCAAATGGCTATTAAAAATTTAAATATGAACCGTTTATATCAATATTTCATTCCGGCAGTTGTTCTATTATTCAGTTTGCAAAGCTGTGAACAAAACAAAGCGGAAGTAAAAAAGACCGCAACACCATCAGCACCTGAAATAGAAGCTATCAATCCTAAGCAGGGAGATTTCGCTTCATCCACCACTATTCCCGGGGAACTTCAGCCTTTCCAGAAAGTAGACGTATATGCCAAAATAAGCAGTTTTGTTAAAAAACTGTATGTAGATGTAGGAAATGAGGTTGTAGCAGGACAGTTGCTGGCCACACTGGAAGCTCCGGAATTGAATGCGCAGCAAAATGCTGCAGCGTCAGCATTAAAATCCAAAGAAGCAATATATATAGCCAGTAAAGCGAAATATGATCGTTTGAAAGAAACCAGTAAAACACCGGGAACCATATCTGCACTTGATCTGGAACAGGCACTTGCTGCCCAAAGATCTGACATAGCACAGCTTGAGGCCGCAAAATCCTCTTATCGAGAAGTGATGGATGTTAAAAACTACCTGCAGATCAGGGCTCCATTCAGTGGGAATATAGCAACCAGAAACGTAAGTGCCGGAGCCTATGTGGGACCTTCTGGGAAAGGATCCGAGCTTCCCCTTTTCAGTCTTGTTCAGCAAAACAAACTTCGTTTGGTAGTAAATGTTCCGGAATCTTACACAGGAAGCTTAAATAAGAATGGAGAGATAAAATTCTCTGTACAATCTATCCCGGGAGAAACCTTTACCGCTAAAGTATCCAGATTTGCAGGAGCATTGGATAACAGGCTTCGCTCTCAATCCGTGGAAATGGATGTTTACAATAATGATAAAAAATTATTGCCGGGAATGGTTGCCAATGTAATTCTTCCGTTAAGTGATAACAATAAAGCCCTATCTGTTCCTACTTCAGCAGTATTAAACTCTACATTAGGTGTTTTCGTTATCAGAGTTGAAAAAGACATTGCCCATTGGGTTCCTGTTACTGCCGGAATTTCAAATAGTGATACGACAACCATTATTGGTGAAGTAAGCCCTAACGATGTGATTATCAAATCAGCAACGGAAGAAATCCGCGACGGACAGAATATAAAAGTAAAGCTCACAAAATAATTAATCTTAATTAGATGTTAAAAGATATTTTTTATTCGTTTTCCTACAAAAAGTAAAAATTCACCCATTATTAAAGGACTGAGATTTTACTTTGTTAAAGAATCTTAATAAAAAAAACCGCAGTATCACCAAAAATGGGATGTTGCGGTTTGTTTTTCTTTAACATACGTAAATAATATGTTAAAATGTGTTAAAGTAAGAACCTGACATTAATCATATCGAAGCTCTTTTGGTTGGAATCTCTACTTTTGTAATGCTTTTAGAAATAAATATTCCTTATTTAACACGGATAATCAAATATATATGAAGAAAAGAGTTTTGTTTTATTTAGCTGCTTTCGTTTCTACGATGTCATTACAATCTTGTGTTACAAACTACGTAGTTTCAAAACCAGCAACTTACACTAAAGAATACAAAACAGATGCCAAACTAGCTTCTATAGATACCAGAAAAATGGAACAGGATAAGAAGCAATTAATCAATTCTTTTATCTCTGAGAAGGCAGCCGTTTTATCTAATGCAAAAAATACTTTAAGAAATTCTGAGATTGCCAAAGCAATCAAACACAATAAAACGATCGACAATATCCTAACCGAAGCTGAAACGTACCTAGGAACTCCTTACAGATATGGGGGAACAACAAGAAATGGTATAGATTGTTCAGCTTTTGTTCTTTCTGTATTCGGAGCAGCAGCAGGTCTTAGTTTACCTAGAGTTGCAGCTTCTCAATCTCAGGAAGGAGAGAGAGTTGAAAAAGAAAACCTACAGAAAG
Organism: Chryseobacterium sp. LAM-KRS1; assembly: GCF_013184525.1. Lineage (GTDB taxonomy): Bacteria > Bacteroidota > Bacteroidia > Flavobacteriales > Weeksellaceae > Chryseobacterium > Chryseobacterium proteolyticum. The sequence goes on along the minus strand of NZ_JAAOIZ010000004.1, from coordinate 559,572 downwards.
GAGATTTGATTTTCTTTTCTCACGGTAGAAGAATCTCTCACGTTGGTATTGTAGAAAGTGTTTCTGAGGATGGGGAGATTAAATTTATTCATGCAGCTACTTCTAAAGGAGTTATGATTTCGTCACTTAATGATTCATATTGGGGACCGAAATTCAGATTTGCAAAGAGAGTGATTAATGAAGAGGGAGATGCTTATAATAACTTAGCTGCAACTACAGCATCAACAGCAACAAGTTTTTAATTTTAAATAATTGATTTAAATAATGAAAGCCATCAAATATTTGATGGCTTTCTGTTTATCTGTCTTCAATTGGTTTCTATTTAATGACATACTTCTTTCAACGCCAAAAGGCTAGCTATTTCGATCAATATCTATATCCAAGCGATAAAGCAGCCCATGCACTTCAGAAAGTGAAAATTTAGCCTTTTTCAGCCTGTTGGAAGCAGGATCTATAGTATAATTGAAAGATGTTCTGAAATCAGCCTTTTCAAGGTTGGAATTTTCGAAGATTGCCCCGGAAAGATCACAATTATTAAATATGGAATTCGATAAGTCTGCCTCAGCAAAATCGACTTCCGTCAATTTTGAGTTTTTAAACAAAGTTTTCTTGATCGATGTTTTATAAAAAACAGAATTGTTTAAAGAACACCCTTCAAATCTGAACGACATTCCAAACTCATTGCATTCATCAAAGTGAAGCCCGAACATCTTACATTCTTTAAACACCACCTCCCGAAATGCTGTTGAAACAAGCTTTGCCATACTCAGATTACATCCGATAAATTCACAATCATTAAAACTGAAAAAAGAAAGGTCCATATACTCAAGATGGCAGTTCCGGAATATACAATTTTCATATTCGCCTTTTTGAAATTGGGAAAAGTCCCCATTTTCAAAAACCTGATTAATAACGTATGCTTCTTTCATACCAGGATGTTTAAAAGAAATTTTTGTAATAAGTTTTAATAATAACGATCAGTCTTTAGAAAGCCTTTTGTAGCTAACCTATAACGATCGCTTCTATACCAGACTGTTTTTATCCGAATAGTTGAGCTTAAAAAAGATGAAGGTCATAGTAGAGAAGGCCAGCAAAGAACTTCCTCCATAACTAAAGTAAGGTAACGGGATCCCAACGGTTGGAAAAAGTCCCATAACCATCCCTAAATTGATCGAAAAGTGCATTAACAGGATGGAAGCAAAACAGTAGCCAAAAACCCTGTTAAAAATAGACTTTTGCTTCTCTGCAAGGTAATAGATCCTTCCAATATACAATAAGTAGCACAAAACAAGTCCCGCACTTCCTACAAATCCCCATTCTTCACCAACGGTACAGAAAATATAATCCGTACTCTGTTCAGGTACAAATTTGCCCTGGGTTACTGATCCCTCACGATATCCTTTTCCTAAAAGTCCGCCAGAGCCAATTGCTGTTTTTGAATAAAGAAGGTTATATCCTGAAGTATCCCTGAATGCCTTTTCTCCTTTATAAAGAACCTCTATCCTCTCCCTTTGGTGTTTAGGTAATTTCTCTAAAATATAAGGTGTTGCAAATGCCAATCCGCACAGCAGAATAATAGAGCCTGCAATACTTGAAATGGATATAACATTCCAGGACATTTTATAATAGTTCATTGCAATTAAAATTCCTGCAATGACCAGGATAGCAATCACTACATAAATAGGATTCACCGCAAGAGAAACGAGAAAAACAGCAGCAAAAAGAAACCCTATCCCGAATAATAATCCACTTAATCCTTCTCTATACAATGCAATGAAAAATGCTACAAAAACAAGCAGTGAGCCAACATCCGGAATTGCCAGTACAACAACTGCAGGAATTCCCACGATCGCCAGAGAGGTCAATAAAGATTTTCTATTACTTAAATTAAAATCGGGACCCGAGACATAATTAGCCAGCATCAATGCTGTTCCCAGTTTTGCAAACTCTACCGGCTGCAAACTTAAAGGTCCGAATTTGTACCAGTTCTTTTGCCCAAGAACCTCTTTTCCAAAGGGAAACAATCCTATCAGTAATAAGACTCCAATAATATAGATAATCCCTGCCATATTCTCAAAGAACTTGGTACGGGTGAAAAAGATAATGAGTCCTACAAAAACAGATATTCCAAACCAAACTGCTTGTCTGGTCCCACTTGCCGGTTCCACACTGTAGATGTTTGCTATCGCAAAAATGCAAAGCAGGAAATATAGACCAAGGCCTAATTTATCTAATCCTTCTGTCCATTTCATTGCTTTTTATCTTTTTTAGTTTGAGTTTCTGCGTCTATCTGTTTCTGTAATTTTTCTTTCTGTTTCTTTATAAAATCCAGACTGTCCTGTATTTTTTTTTGTTTTACAGAATCCTGTTTCGGATCTTTGTATAAACCTTTACGTTTTAAATCGACAATCCACTGTCTTTTATATTCAGGCATAAAGCTGGCAGATGTCATCTTTTTGTAAAGATTTTCTCTTTTCAGATCTCCTGTAATGTATTTCTCAGCGATCACCGTACTTGCTGGTCCTGCCCATGTAGCACCGAATCCTGCATGCTCCATTACAGCAACCACTACAATTTTTGGCTTATCCGCCGGGGCAATCAAAACAAATATGGAATTATCTTTACCCTGAGGAACCTGAGCAGTCCCTGTCTTGGCCAGCTGAGTAAAATCATTTGATTTCAATCCTCTTGCCGTACCTCTTAATACCACTGCTTCCATTCCTTTAAGGACAGGTTCAAAGTGTTTAGGGTCTACCAGAGTTTTATGCTTTTTCTTAAATCTCGGATCCGGATTAGGCTTTCCGTCAATTGATTTTACAATATGCGGAGTATAATACCATCCCCTATTGGCAATAGCTGCCACGTAATTGGCAAGCTGCAAAGGAGTAACCATTACGTCCCCCTGTCCCATTCCGTTGAAAACAGCACCTGTAGCCAAAGGATCCCAGTTTTTACTGTCTTTTTTAGAACCACTTGCTTTAAGGATGGATGCCATTCTTTTTTCATAAAATGCTCCGGAAGGAATTCTTCCTCTTGCACCAACGGCAAAATCATTGTTTAAAAATTCTCCAACCCCAAAGCTGCTCATAATAGCTTTCCACTCGTCAACACCTTTAGATGGATTTCCCGGATATTTATTAACAATCGCTAAAAATGCATAAGAAAAATAACAGTTACTTGAAACCTGTATGGAAGGAATTAAAGGTTCCGCTCCACCGTGCCCCTTGATTCGTAATCCTCTGTAATTGAATCCGCCCCCACAAGGGAAAATCGTGTTTTCATCCATTACTCCCATTTGCATAGCAGATAATGCCGTAAGTAGTTTAAAAGTGGAACCAGGAGGATACCCTGCCTGCAGAGACCTGTCAAATGTTGGCTTATTTTCGTAAATCGTATCTTTAGATAAAGCGTATAAATTTTTGGATTTCATAGGCCCTGTGAAAAGATTAGGATCAATATCCGGACCTGTCGCCGACACTAAAACCTCCCCGTTATTAGGATCTAAGGCAACGATGGCACCATGTTTATTCACCATCATTTCCTCCGCCATTCTCTGAAGATCATAATCAATGGTCAGAGTAATATCTTTTCCTGTAATTACATCCTTATCTAATGCTCCGTTTTTGTATGAACCAATGTTCCGAAGTCTGATATCCTTCTGGATGTATTTCATCCCCTTTACCCCACGAAGTTCTTTTTCGTATGATTTTTCAACTCCTGTTTTTCCAATGAAATCTCCCGGCAGGTAATAAAGCGAATCCTTTTTTATATCTCTTTCATTAACCTCACTTGTATATCCTAATAGATTTCCGGAAGTGGAGACCTCATATTGACGCTGAGGTCTGGAAACGATACTGAATGCAGGATATTTAAAGATGATTTCCTGAACCCTCGCAATATCTTCTCTGCTCAGATCTTTGATAAAAGTCATCGGAGTGAGCTTAGAATAATATTTTTCTTTCTTGATTGTATTGATTTTATTAATGAAGTCGGATTTGCTTATCTTCATTAAATTACAAAATCCCAAAGTATCAAAATCAGGTTTCATTAAAGCCTGAGTGAAAGATATCTCATAAGCCGGCTGGTTACCTACCATGATTTTTCCATTCCGGTCAAAAATAACACCCCTTTGCGGGATCACATATTCTATTTTGATAGATGTGTTAGCCGCGTTTAGCGCATACCTGTCCGTAAACAACTGCAAATATGCAAGCCTTGCCACAAAAATAAGGGCAATAACAGCAACAACGGCAAAGATTTTTAAATAACGTGTGTTCAAACTTTTTGTTTGATTTTAAAGATTAATGCGTAAACAACTATAAATATAAAGGAAATTACACTTGTTACCAACACATTAAACAATATTTCAAAAAATCTGCTGAACTTAAAGAACTCAATATACTGTACTAAAAGCTGGTGCAGGAAAATACTTGAAAATAGAAAAAGTAAGAACTGCCCCCATTGCAGAGATTGAAAAGAAAAGAAGTCGGTGGACGTATCAGTGGACGTCCTGAAGATCAATGTTCTGAAATACGCAATAAGTGTCGTAGCCAGTGCATTAATTCCCCATGAATATAAGAAGGCATCAATAGAAAGTCCTATTAAAAAACTCAATGCCAAAAATTGAAATTTATTCCTGAAAAAAGGATAAAACATGACAAATACAGGATATAGCACGGGAGTATACTTCCCGAACAGAGTGATCCTGTTCAATACAAAAATCTGTAATGCAACAAGAAAGATCATGATTAATATATCCGTAAAAAGTGTTCTGCTAATCATTTTCCTTTTTTATTACCGCCTGTAATGTATCCTGGATTTTTTGAACCTCAGCTTTCTTCAGGCTTTTTACCACATACACTTTATTCAGGGAACCCATTTTCTCACTGAGTTCTACTGAAATATCCCAGAAACCGGTTTTGTTATCTACTGAGTATCCTGCCACAGTTCCAATCATTACCCCTTTGGGAAAAATCGCTGATTTTCCATCGGTAACAATCGTATCTCCAATCTTCAGGGCTACATATTTCGGGATATCTGCCAAATGCATTACCCTAGAGTTATCTCCGTTCCATGTTAAGGTTCCAAAATACCCAGATTTTTTTAACGAAGCATTGATCCTGATACGGTTAACACTTAAAACCGACTGAACCAAAGCATAACTATCTGTTGAATTTATAACGATCCCTGCAATTCCCTTCGGAGCCATAACTCCCATCTGAGGAAATACCCCATCTCTGCGGCCACGGTTAATTGTAAAATAATTATTTCTCCTGTTAATACTGTTGAAAACAATTTCGCCATCCACAAATGTGTAGATTTGGCCACCTCCTAAAGTATCGTGAACTTTTCTGAAGACCGGCTTTTTGGCGCCATCCTTTCCATACAGTTCAATCATTAAAGCTTTATTCTGAGCAACAAGATCTTCATTGATTTGCTTAAGCTTCAAATAAGAAACCCCTTCATCAATATAACCGGAAACCCAGGAATTTAACGCTGCAGACTGACCAGCAATCCAGGATTTTTGCATGGCGTTTTTAGAAAATATAAGGACCAGAGCAATAATTTGCAAGAAAATAAAGAAGACAAAAAGAGCGTTCTTCGAAAATAATCTCAGCAAAAATCCCATTCAGATAGTGTTCGTAAAAGTTAAAATTATTTAATTAAGAAATTGAATTTATCCATATTCTTAAGTGCAATCCCGGTTCCGCGAACAACCGCTCTTAACGGATCTTCAGCTACAAAAACAGGAAGACCTGTTTTCTTATGTAATCTGTCTGCAAGACCTCTCAACAATGCACCTCCTCCTGCAAGATAAATACCTGTTTTATAAATATCAGCTGCCAGTTCAGGTGGTGTTAAAGAAAGAGTTTCCATTACGGCATCTTCAATTCTGATGATCGATTTATCCAATGCGCGGGCAATCTCTTTATACCCAACCATGATTTCTTTTGGTTTACCTGTGATAAGGTCTCTACCTTGTACCGGAATATCTTCAATATCCACATCCAGATCTTCAACAGCAGATCCTACTTCAATTTTCACTCTCTCGGCTGTTCTTTCACCAATATAAAGGTTGTGATGTGTTCTCAGAAAATAAGCGATATCATTCGTGAATACATCCCCTGCAATTTTCACAGACTTGTCACAAACAATACCTCCTAAAGCAACTACTGCAATTTCAGTTGTCCCTCCACCTATATCAATGATCATATTACCTTCCGGTTTTTGAACATCAATTCCTACTCCTATTGCAGCTGCCATTGGTTCATAAATCAGTCTTACCTCCTTAGCATTTACTTTCTGTGCAGAGTCTCTTACCGCTCTTTTTTCCACTTCCGTAATTCCGGAAGGGATACAGATTACAATTCTTAAAGCAGGCTGAATGAATTTACCTTTGATACCAGGAATTTTTTTAATAAACTCCTTAATCATATGTTCAGAAGCATGAAAATCCGCAATAACCCCATCTTTCAAAGGACGAATTGTTTTAATGTCTTCATGGGTTTTCCCCTGCATATGTTTAGCCTGTTCACCAACAGCTATCGGCCTTCCAGTAGATCGCTCAATTGCAACAATTGAGGGCTGGTCTATAACAATTTTATTATTATGGATGATAAGTGTGTTAGCGGTTCCCAAGTCTATCGCAATTTCTTGCGTAAACATATCGAATAAACTCATATTTTTCTTCTGATTTAAGTTTACAAAGATATAAATTAAACACTACCAATAAAATTTGGCAAGCATATAATTTGGTTAAAATTTTATTAAAATTTGAAATAATTCTTTAACGGTCAATTTAATTTCTTATAATATCAATCCAAACTCAGAACAGTAACGGATTTATAGTTTTTCACGATAATTATCATACACAATTTCAGAAAGTGTTTAATTAAAAAAAGCGTAAATTTGCCCCCGGATATGTTACAAAACACTCATACAAATCAAACTTCAAATTTCGCCGTTCTTTCCATAAGCTACGAAAAGGCAGATGGAGAAACACGAGGGAAATTTGCGTTTTTTGATGAAAACATAAAAAATTTCGTTACCCGTATTCACGATGAAAATTTAGGGGATGCCTTTGTGGTTTCTACCTGCAACAGGACCGAAATATATACCACTACTTCCAACTATCTTTTGGTTGCTGAAGAATACTGTAAAACAATCGGGGTTAACATTACTGATTTCTTGCAGTTTGCCAATATCCTTACCAAGGAGGAGGCTTTAACTCATTTGTTCAGGGTTGCCGCAGGTCTTGAAAGCCAGATTATCGGGGATTTTGAGATTATCGGGCAGATCAAAAAAGCATACAGCCGTTTTAAAAAAGAAAGAAAGAACTCTAATCCATATTTGGAAAGAGCGATCAACTCGGCGATCCAGATTTCAAAAAGAATTAAAAATGAAACCGGGATATCCAATGGGGCCGCTTCAGTTTCTTATGCTGCTGTTCATTACATTCTGAATAATCAAAAAAGGATTACCGAGAAAAATATTCTGCTTTTAGGAGTGGGTGAAATCGGACAAAATACGGTTGAGAATCTTGTAAAGCACGTTTATCAGCCTAAAATAAAAATCACCAACAGAACCCAGGAGAAAGCTGAAAAGATTTCTCAGAAATACACCATTCCTCACGTTGATTATGCAGACTTCGATAAAGAACTGAAAAATACAGACATTCTGATTGTGGCAACAGGGGCAAAACATCCTATTGTAAACGCTTCACATTTTCCAAACGGAAAAGAAACTTTGGTCATTGATCTTTCCATTCCCCACAATGTTGAAAAAAATGTTACGGATAATAAAAATGTAACCTTGATCGATGTGGATGAATTATCAAAACAAATTCAGGAAACAATCCAGCAGAGAGAAAAAGAAATTCCAAAAGCAGAACAGATCATCAAGGAAATGTCTAAAGACTTCATAGAGTGGGAGAAAAAAAGAAAACTCGCTCCCAACATTCATCATTTCAAAGCGGTCCTGAAAAATATGGAGCGTAATGAAATGCATCAGTTCTACAGAAAAAATAAATACATCAATGTAGACGATATGGCACTTTCTGAAAAGATGATTCAGAAAATTACCAGCCGTTTTGCAAAATACATCATAGATAACCCTTTAAAAGCCGAAGAAATTAGTAAATTAATGCACGAAATATTAGTTGAACAACCAAACAACGAATTCAATGAAAAGCATTAGAATAGGAACAAGAAATTCAGCACTTGCTCTTTGGCAGGCGAGAGAGGTCGCAAGGTATCTGCAAAATAATAATTACACGACTGAGATCATGCCCATCCTTTCTTCGGGTGATAAAAATCTTAATCAACCTCTTTACGCTTTAGGGATTACAGGCGTTTTTACCAGAGATCTGGATACCGCATTATTAAATGATGAAATAGATATTGCTGTACACTCTCTGAAAGATGTCCCTACAAAACTTCCCCAACACACAGAACTTATCGCATATCTGGAAAGAGATTATCCGCAGGATGTTTTAATAAGAAAAGAATCAGCAAAAAATAAAGAGTTTCATGAACTTAATTTAGCAACAAGCAGCTTGAGAAGAAGAGCGTTTTGGCTGAAATATTATCCGGAAGCAACTTTCTCCGATATTCGTGGAAATATACAGACACGCCTTCAAAAATTGGAAGAACAGGATTTTGATGCCACTATATTATCTTTAGCAGGCATCAAAAGAATGAAAATGGACATTGATTACGAGATGCTTCCTTTAATGATCCCAGCGCCTTCTCAGGGAGTTATCGCAGTTGCCGGACATTCGGATAAAAAAGAAATCAATGAAATAGTACGTCAGATTAATCATAAACCCACACAAATCTGCGTTGAGATTGAAAGAAATTTCCTTAGTACCCTTGAAGGAGGATGTACTGCACCCATCGGAGCCTTTGCTGAAATATTCGATGACCAGATCCGCTTTAAAGCAGCACTTTGCTCACTGGACGGAAAAAACTGCATCGCGACGGACGAAAATTTCACATATAATGAGAGTGAAAATTTCGGAGAAAAATATGCAAAAATAGTACTCGAAAATGGTGGCAAGGAATTAATGGCCGAAATAAAGAGCCAGATATAAATTCAGGCTTTTGCCGGCAATCAATTTTATCTCAAATGAAAATCTTATTTACCAAAAATATAGACCCCTCTGTTTTATCCAAAGAATTAGGAGATGACATTGGGGTTGATTGTATTGAGGTAATTAAAACAACTCCGATTCGTGTTAAACCATTCGATTTAAAAAATTACTCACTTATTTTCACAAGTGCCAACGGAGTGACTTCTTTTTTCGAAAATCAGTTCAGACCCAATGAGGATTTTACGACAAAAAATTACAACAAGATTTATTGCGTCGGGGAAAAAACAAAAAGAATCCTCCGAAAATATGGGTTTGGCACCTTTAAGGTTCTGAAAAACGCAGAAGCACTTTCGGAATTTATCATTGGACATTGTCCACATGAACAATTCCTGCATTTTTGTGGAAACCTGGCCATTGATGTTCTGGACAATGAACTGCCATTACAAAATATCAAGTACAGAAAGATAACAGTTTATAATACCGAAGAGATCAATCCGTTAATATCTGAAAAATATTATGGCATAGTCTTTTTCAGTCCAAGTGGAGTTCGTAGTTTTGCAAAGCGAAATTCATTAGATCATACGAAGCTGTTTTCTATTGGAGAAACAACCTCCAATGAAATAAAAAAGTATACCCGGGAAAAAATTTTCACTTCAGAAGGTAATACTCTGGTTTCCATTTTAGAAATGATCAGAAGAGAAAGTAAGAACAACCTGTAGCAAATTTGCGCTATCAATTTTACTGCAGATTTAAATAAATTATGATTAAGAACGACCTATATTTAAAAGCCCTTCGCGGAGAGACCGTAGAAAGACCTCCTGTGTGGATGATGAGACAGGCCGGAAGATACCTGCCGGAATTCATTGCATTAAGAGATAAATATGATTTCTTTACAAGATGTCAAACTCCTGAACTCGCTTCTGAAATTACCGTACAGCCGATCCGTAGATATCCGCTGGATGCTGCTATTTTGTTTTCTGACATTTTAGTAGTGCCACAAGCAATGGGAATCGACTTTAAAATGAAGGAATCAGTAGGCCCATGGCTAGACACTCCCATCAGAACAATGGAGCAGGTTCAGAATGTTGTGGTTCCCGATGTGAATGATACTTTAGGATACGTTTTTGATGCCATAGAATTAACCTTGTTAAAATTAGATAACGAAATCCCGTTGATCGGTTTTGCAGGATCTCCATGGACTATCCTTTGCTATTGTGTGGAAGGAAAAGGAAGTAAAGCTTTTGATATTGCCAAATCATTCTGTTTTCAACAACCGGAAGCAGCCCATTTGCTTCTTCAAAAAATTACAGATACTACCATTGCCTATTTAAAGAGAAAAGTAGAAAAAGGAGTATCTGCAGTGCAGATTTTCGATTCCTGGGGAGGAATGCTCTCTCCAGATGATTATCAGGAATTTTCATGGCAATACATCAATCAGATCGTGGAAGCCTTAAGCCCATTGACCCACGTGGTTGTATTTGGAAAAGGATGCTGGTTTGCCCTGGAAGAAATGACGATGTCCAAGGCCTCAGCTCTTGGAGTAGATTGGACAATAAAACCTGAGTTTGCAAGAACTTTAACCAATCATACAATGACCCTTCAAGGGAACTTTGATCCGGCCCGATTGCATTCAACCCCTGAAACCATAAAAAAGATGGTAAACGAGATGATTCATCGATTTGGAAAGGATCGCTATATTGCTAATTTAGGTCACGGAATTCTGCCAAACATTCCACTGGAGAACGCAGAAGCCTTTATCAGAGCTGTTGTAGACTGGAAACCTTAATAGTTTCACGACTCAGATATAAAACAAATCCCTTTCAATAATTATTGAAAGGGATTTGTTATTACAAAAAGCCCCTGTTTAAGAGGCTATTTCAGAGATTATTCTTTTATAATTTTCTTACTGATAATTTCCTTTTTATTATCTATCAGAATCAGATAGCTGCCTTTCGGCAAATCAGAAAGATTATATCCGTCTGCCAATCCTGTAAAGCTCTTAACTTGTCGGCCTGCTAAATCCAGCACGGTGATTTTAGAGTCAAATCTTAAGTTTCCAGACTGAATATGTACAAAATCTTTCACAGGATTAGGGTATACCTGCATCTTATCTGCAAATGAAACCTCAGAAGTACCTAATGCTCCGGAAGTAATGGCAACATCATCTACGACAACACCGTAAGAATAATCCCCTGCATCGTCATATACAAATCTCATTTGAAAATTAGCATTGGCATAAGGCGCAAGATCAATATCCGTAGCTTGCTCATAGGTTGTAACAACATATAAAAATGTATTAAAATCAAGATCCCACTGACCAGCATCCCCCGAAAAAGTAAATACCTGTACCCATGATGTTCCGTTAAAAACCTCAACTTTTAACGTTGAATCATCATCATAAATCATGTTAGCATACTTAAATGAGAGTTTAGGGTTCTGAACCGCCGATAGGTTAATAACAGGAGATACAAGCCTGGCATTGGAGTTTATGCTTGAGGGCCCTGCATTATCATCATCAAAAAAAGCTGCACCTGAGGGAAATGTAGCAAAGCCATTTTCAGATCCTACGTCCCAATTAAAAGAAGTATCGGGATTATTTGTCGTCCATCCTGATGGTAAAACATTTCCATCAAAATTTTCAGAGAACACCTGGGCATTGTATATTCCACACGCCAAAATAAAAGAAAGTAAATATTTTTTCATAACTCATCTTATTTATTATATTAAATTTAATAATTAATATCATTATAATTGTAAAATTTAACACAATAATTATTTTTTATGAAAATTAAACACAAAAAAATATAAGAGTTTTACTTGAATTTATGATTATATTTAACTTCTAACACTTTAAAAATCAAATAACATGAAAAAATTAAACAAAGAAACAATGAAGGCTATATATGCCGGCGGCGAAATATGCCTGGAATGCGCCTACGGATATTACCAGGTTATTATACAAGGAAGATGTTATTGCGTTTCTTGGGAATAATAAACCTATAAAAAAAGCAGTTTTACAACTGCTTTTTTATTTTTTTTATTTCGATTAACTTAACATTCTCTTGGCTTTTTTTACTCCCTCTACAAGGAGATCAATTTCCTGAAAAGTATTATACACGGCAAAACTTGCTCTTACAGTTCCTGCAATATTAAAGAAATCCATTATTGGTTGCGTACAGTGATGCCCTGTCCTTACAGCTACACCCATCTTATCCAGAATCATTCCTACATCGGAAGATATTCCTACGCCTTCTAAATTAAAGGAAACAACGCCCGTTCTTCTGGCCTTTTCCCCATAGACTTTAAGACCTTCAATCTCTAAAAGCTGCCTTTGAGCATATTCCAACAAAGCATTCTCATGTCTCTGAAGATTTTCGTGCCCTACTTTTTCAATAAAATCTACTGCCGCTCCTAATGCTATATTACCTCCGACATTTGGCGTTCCTGCTTCATACTTAAATGGCAATCCGGCATAGGTCGTTCCATCGAATGAGCATGTGGCAATCATTTCCCCTCCTCCATGAAACGGTGGCAAAGAATCTAAAATATGTTCTTTCCCATACAGGATTCCGGTTCCCATTGGAGCGTACATTTTATGCCCTGAAAATACAAAGAAATCACAATCCATTGCCTGCACATCAATTCTGAAATGAGGAGCAGACTGCGCACCATCAATAACGATATAAGCATCGGAATTCCTTCTGGTCCTTAAGATAATCTCTTCAATAGGATTTACAACCCCCAATGCATTTGAAACCTGGTTTACGGCAACAACTTTAGTTTTCTCGCTTAGATACTGATCCAAATAATCAAGCTGTAAAATACCATTGTCATCAATCGGAATCACACGAAGCTTTGCACCTGTTCTTTCACATAGCAACTGCCATGGAACAATATTAGAATGATGTTCTAAATATGAAATAATGATCTCATCATCTTTTTTCAGCTTTCCGGTAAGAATATAAGCGATGAGGTTTAACCCTTCCGTTGTTCCCTTTGTAAAGATCACCTCAAAATCATGCTTTGCATTAATAAATTTCTGGATCTTTCTTCGCGAAAGCTCCATTTCTTCAGTAGCAAGCTGACTTAAAGTATGAATCCCTCTGTGAACATTTGCATTAATTTCTGTATAGTATTGCTTCCAAACCTCTAAAACGGAGTTTGGTTTTTGTGATGTCGCTGCATTATCCAGATAAACAAGAGGCTTACCGTTGACCTCCTGATCTAATATAGGAAACTGACTTCTTATTTCTTGAATGTCAAACATTTATTATAAATTTTACAATTATTTATGTTCTTATTTAGAACACTTCAAATTTACATCTTTTTTTTTGAAAGGCTAAAGAAAGAATAGCATTATAGATGCAATCTAAAATAAAAAACCTGCCAAAAAATTGACAGGTTTTTATATCATTGTTATTAAGCAATTCTTATTCAGCTGCAGTTTCCTCAGCTGCTGGAGCAGCTCCTTCAGCTACAACCTCTTCTTCATCCTCATCATCTTGTGCTGCTGCACCTCCCTTCATTGCATTTCTAGACATCTTAACAGCTACAACAACTGCATTGTCAGGGTGCATGAAAGAATATCCTTCAGTTTTGATAGCACCAACATATAATTTGTTACCAATCTTAAGTGAAGTAATATCAATAACGATCTCATCCGGCAAGTTTGCAGGGATCGCTTTTACTTTTAGCTTTCTGAATGACTGACGTAGAACACCCCCAGCAACAACACCTTTAGAACGACCAGTAACTCTTACCGGAACTTCCATAATAACCGGCTTATCAGCAGATAATTGATAGAAGTCAGCATGAAGAATTTTGTCTGTAATTGGGTGGAACTGAATATCCTGAAGAACTGCTGGAATTGTTTGTCCGTCAACTTCAATAGATACCGTGTGTGCTTCAGGAGTATATACTAAACCTTTGAAAGATTTCTCTTCTGCAGAGAAGTTCAATGGTTCTGTCCCTCCATAAACAACACAAGGAACTAATTCAGCATCACGTAAAGCTTTTGTAGACTTTTTGCCCACGCTTTCTCTTTTTGTACCTTGAATTGTAATAGATTTCATTTATAAAAATTTAAAATTTTGTTTTAAAATACAATTTGCAAACTTCAGTAAATCAATCAGATAACAAATTTACTACTAATTGACTGGTGCTCATGAACCATCTTCATAACATCTGCAAATAATGGGGCGCAAGATAGCACTTTTATTTTAGATGACAAATTATTTTTAACAGGAATTGAGTCAGTAACAATAACTTCCAGCAATTTAGAGTTCTCAATATTCTCGTAAGCCTTTCCTGAAAGCACTCCGTGAGTAGCCATTGCTCTAACTGTTTTTGCTCCTTTCTCTATTAAGATATCAGCAGCTTTGCAAAGCGTTCCTGCTGTATCAATCATGTCATCAATAAGAATAACGTTTTTACCATCTACATCCCCGATAAGGAACATTTCCTCTACAACATTAGCTTTCTTTCTCTCTTTGTAAGCAATTACTACTTCAGCACCCAGGTGTCCGGCATAGTTTTTAGCTCTTTTTGCCCCACCCATATCCGGTGAAGCGATGGTAAGATTATCCAGATTCAGGTCTCTGATATAATCTACGAAAATAGTTGACGCATACAAGTGATCCACAGGAATTTCAAAGAATCCCTGAATCTGATCCGCATGCAGATCCATGGTCATAATTCTGGTCGCTCCCGCAGCAGTTAAAAGATTAGCAGCCAACTTAGCACCTATAGGAGCTCTTGGCTTATCTTTTCTATCCTGTCTTGCAAGTCCGAAATAAGGAAGTACAACAGTAATACTTTTCGCAGAAGCCCTTTTTGCAGCGTCAATCATTAGAAGAAGCTCTAATAGATTATCCGCGGGAGGGAATGTAGATCCAATCAGGAAAACCCTACCTCCTCTTACTGATTCGTCTAAAACAGGTTCGAATTCCCCGTCACTAAACTCCTGGAAGTTTATTTTTCCTAATCCCTGCCCATAATGCTGAGCAATTTTTTCTGCCAAGTCCTTACTTGTCCTTGTACTAAATAGATAACTTAACTGATCGGCCATTTTTACTTTTTAAGATTTTGCAAATTTAAAAAAAAACCACAAGAATTAGTCTTGTGGTTTCTAAGTTTTTGTTTCCTTTATATTTTAAGGGAATCTTACTCCTGAATAATTATTCGCATTTACCTGTGGTAAAGAAGAATTATACTTTGCATTAATTGATTTAATAAATTCATTCGCAACAATAGCATAACCTCTTCCTGTCAGGTGAACTCCATCAAGAGAAAAAGCTCCACCCGTTACAAACTTCGCAGTATATCTTACCCCGTCAAATGAAATTCCGGATTGGCTATTAAGTTCAACCATCTTTTTGTTGGCATCTACAAAAGCGTATCCTTTAGCATCTGCTGCTGCTTTAATCGTTACGTTATAAGCATCAATGGTTGTGTTTACATCAGTAACTTCTGTTGCCGTCAATACATATTTATCAGCAAACGGATAAGCAATTCCTTTTGCACCAAGGCTAGCGGGAACTCCTGGAGGCAATGTTTGAAGTGTTCCAATTTCAGCTTTAGAAGTTAAAGGAACCAAATCTCCTGCTTTCGCCTGTCTTGCTTGTCCATAAGTAGCTCCTAAATATGTTGCTAAAGCAATCAGGGTTGGATTTCCGGATGCTAAAGCAGCACCTGTAATTTGAACATTTAAATCTGGAAGGCTTTCGTCTACTATAAGTAATGGATTCGCTTCAGTTTTAGACAAAGGCTTTATTCTTCCAGCACCTCCTACTGCAGCCAAAATCTGACTCAATGGCCCGTATAAATTTGTATTTAAATTATCTATTGTTGCATTTCCTACAGTAACATTACCACCACCTAGAACAGAAGCTGTTAAAGGGTTATAAGGAACAGTTGTTAGTGAAGGAATAGAAGTAACGCTAGGAATATTTGCGATAACACCCTTAGCATTTGTAGAGGCAATCTCATTAATTAATGCATTATAATATTGTGTAAACTGTGCCGGTGGCGTAAGGGTTTCAACCGTAGCATCTCCACCTGCAAGAGCATATAACAACGCATCATTATTTCCTATCCATAATGAAAAGAAAGTAGGCTTCTGTGCTTTAAAATCAGCAATTACAGATGTTGTAGGACTTGATGCAAATCTTACAAAATACGGATTAGCTGTTTTAGTAGCAATTCCTTGAATGTTACCATATCCAGGAGCCAGCAAATGAGCCACTTTTGCTCCCGGAACTCCCATGTTATTGAAAGGACCCGTCAAAATGGTATTTACAAGTGCTGTTGCTGTATTATTATTCGCATTTTTAATATCAGGAGAACCATTTACAAAACCACTAATGAATAGTTTTGTATTGGCAATCTGAACAGGACCGGCTAAGGTATTTAACAGCAATCCACCATTATTATCCGGCATTAACGGTTGCTTGAAATCTCCTCCTCCAACAAGTTTCATTTGCTGAGCTATCATAGAAGGATAAGATTCATTTTGTCCATCTGAATAAAGAGCTCCATCTCTATAGCCTGATGTTAATGAATTACCCAATGCTACATATTTAGAAAAGTCTGCATTCCCTTTCGATACCTGGATATCTTTAACATCCGTATCAAAATCATTTTCGCAGCTCGTTGTAAATAAAAGCGCAGAGACAGCGATTGTAGAAATTATAATTTTTTTCATAGTCTTTCAATTAAAAAGGATTATAAGATAAACCTAGACCAAAATAAAACGCTCTGGCTTTTGCCTGCCCGTAGAATCCAAGATTCGCATTATTAACGTCTCTTGCCTGAGGCATTGCATATCCTCCAGCAATATCAACTCCAAATTGTTTCAACTTAAAGCCTACCCCTCCTGTTACTACATAAGTATTAAACGAAGGTGTTTCAGCTATAAAATTATTGTCAGAATAAGGAGATTCATCATAATAAGCTCCCAAACGTCCAAAAATCATATCACTAAATGCATATTGCGTTCCTAACCTGAAGGTTTTTGAGTTTCTGAAGTTTTTTGGGGCAACAAGCACTGTAGGATCTGCTTGATTTCCAATAGGAGCATTAGCAAAATCCAATGTCAGTTTACTGTATCTTTCCCATCCATGATAGTTAAAATCAGCAGAAACCAACCATTTTGGTGTAATCTTATAGGTTAAACCTATTGTATATTCTTCCACTAAAGGAAGCGTTGCAGAGAAACCATCTTGTCCGTTGGCTCCTAATCCTAATAATGAGTAGATAGACTGTGATGGAAATTTAAATGTTGCTGTTCCATTCTTCGCTTTCATGTCCACCGGAGAACGGTATGCAATACTAACATCCAGTTTTTCTTCAGGTCTGAAATAGAAACCAAACCCGTATCCGTGTCCACTTGCTTTCTCGTCATTAATATTTACCTCGCCTCCAAATTGAGTAATTGCTTTATCCCAGTCTACTTTTCCTCTTGCATATATATAACTCGCTCCAAAAGCTAACCACGGAGCCAGTTTTACTGAAACCATTGGCTGGAAGTAGAAACTTTTTAATTCTAATTTCTGAACCATTTCTCTTCCTTCCCAATCATTTGGCCATTGGATCGTACTACCAAAAGGTGTTGAAAAGCTGAAACCTACTGATAAATTCTCCAGCGGTTTATAAGCAATAGCCGCATAAATAGGTGTTCCAAGAGGATTATCAGTTTCTGTACTTTGTAAAGTATTTAAATTCTGAAAAGTAACTTTATTACTTGCTCCAAATCCTCCGGCAACTATACTCAGTTTAGAAGGAATGAATGACATACCCGCAGGGTTAAAGAATGCCACACTTGCATCTTCAGCATGAGCACTAGTATGTGCCATTGCCAATTGCTTTACCCCTTGCAAAGAAACCCTGAAGCCTCCAGCGTAAGATAAAACACCCGCCAATAAAGCAGTTGATACTAATATTTTTTTCATAGACTATTATTATATAACCCAAATATAAAATTATTTTGCATAGGTCTGTTAATATTTCTTAATATTTTAAACATTATACGAAAAGAAAATTATGTTTAAAATAACACTTTAGGAAAAATTCACCATAAAAGCATATATACTAGTACATTGGTAAAATCCAATGACAAAAAAGTGTTTTTTGTTTAATATCAAACAATGATGTTGACGAATATTTGAATTTTTTAGAATTACATAAAGATAAAAATATATAAATTTGCAAGATTAAATAATAGTTATATGAGTTGTGGATGTAAAACATCCGGCGATTCTGCGCATTCTTGCGGACCCAAGAAATCCGCGAATGGTTGTGAAAATGTAAATACCTGTGGTAATAGTTATAAATTAAGTGTTTTCGACTGGCTATCTAACATCAATAATCCCGCATCTAACAGGTGTGATTTTGTAGAAGTTAGATTTAAAAATGACAGAAAATCGTTTTATAAAAATGTAAATAATGTTCCATTACATATAGGTAGTGTAGTCACCGTAGAATCTAGTCCCGGACACGATGTTGGTGTGGTAAGTCTCACCGGCGAATTAGTGAAAATTCAGATGAAAAAGAAAAAATTTTCTGAAGAAAACTCACTAAAAATATACAGATTAGCCAATCAAAAAGATATTGAAGTTTGGCAGGAAGCTAGAAAAAAAGAAGACAGCGTAAAGATACAGGCAAGAAAGATTGCCCATAATCTGGGGCTTGAAATGAAAGTTACTGATGTAGAGTATCAGGGAGATGCTTCTAAGGTAACATTCTATTACACTGCAGATAACCGTATCGATTTCAGACAGTTAATAAAAGAATACGCCTCTACATTCCGAACAAAAATCGACATGAAACAGATCGGCTTCAGACAGGAAGCCGCAAAAATCGGAGGAATCGGGTCTTGTGGAAGAGAACTTTGCTGTTCGACATGGCTTACCGACTTCAGATCTGTAAATACCAACGTTGCGAGATATCAGCAGTTAAGTATCAACCCGCAAAAACTTGCCGGGCAATGTGGTAAACTAAAGTGTTGTCTAAATTATGAATTAGACAGTTATCTTGATGCATTAAGTAATTTCCCTTCTTCGTCAACAACATTGGATACAGAAAAAGGAAGAGCTTTCTGTATTAAAATTGACGTTTTCAAGAAGAAAATGTGGTTTGCCTATGTGGATAGCTCTGTAGCATGGTATGATTTTGATATTGACCTTGTAAAACAGTTCATTTCTAAAAATAAAAGAGGAGAAAAAATACTCCCTCTTGAAGAACTTAAACAACCGGATATCCCGTTGCATAGCATTGATCTGATTCAGGAGAATAATGTGGATCGATTCGAAAAGAAAAATAAAGGGT
The DNA here is from genome assembly GCF_013184525.1 of Chryseobacterium sp. LAM-KRS1. Taxonomy (GTDB): domain Bacteria; phylum Bacteroidota; class Bacteroidia; order Flavobacteriales; family Weeksellaceae; genus Chryseobacterium; species Chryseobacterium proteolyticum. The sequence goes on along the minus strand of NZ_JAAOIZ010000004.1, from coordinate 540,158 downwards.
TTAACAAAAACAGAAACCAGAACCAGAATCACAATAACCAGAACAGGCAAAACAACAATCAGGGACAAAGGAAAAATAAACCGGAGAGATCTGAGAAACCAGACCATACCAATTCTAACCATAACCCTAAACAGCCAAGGCCTCAGCAGCCAAAAGCTCAATTGGAGAAAGTAGAAGTGAGTAATTCCGGTCAGGAGAAAAAGCCTCAACAAAATCCAAACAAGAAAAAATTTAAAAAGAAATTTCCTCCAAAAAAAGATAACAATGCATAAAGTTTTAGGATTTTTATCCCTTATTCTTTTCTTGAGCTGTAATTCTCCGGGAGAACATGTCACGATGAATTCCATTGATAGTAAATGGAATAAGAAAAGTGAGCAAAAATTTAATCTTGAGATTTCAGATCCACAGAATCCTAAAAATATTATATTTGTTGTAAGAAACAATAATGATTACCCTTACAGTAACATAAGGTTTATCGTTAATTTCACGAATCTTCAAAGCAAGAAAAAGGAGACAGATACGTTGAATTATATTCTTACAAAGCCAAATGGAGAATGGCTTGGAACGGGTTTTGGAGACACGAAGGAAACGCTTTTCCAATATAAATTAAATTACAAATTTCCACAAAAAGGAAAATATGAAATTGGATTAATACAAGCGATGAGAAATGATTTCCTTCCGGGGATTGAAGATATTGGAGTAAAAATAGAAACGGCTAAACCGTAATCATAAATGGAAGAAAACAAAAAAAACACAGGAAGTAAAGGAAAGACATTTCCGCTTCCTCCCAAAAAAAATAATAAAAATACCTCCTGGAAAAAGTGGGTTAGATTTATTTGGCTTGGACTTATTGTAGTTGTTTTGGGAATTTCAGGAACTTTCTTTGCTGTTTCACAAGGTTTTCTTGGTGAAATGCCGGATGTTGAAGAACTGGAAAACCCTGACATTTATGTTGCTTCTCAGATTTTTTCTGCAGATGGTGTTCTTTTAGGCAAATTTGAAAAAGAAAAAACCCAACCTATTACCTATAAGGATCTTCCTCCTTTTCTTGTGTATGCACTACAAGCTAAAGAGGATGAGCGTTTTAAAGAACACTCCGGAATTGATCTACAATCAATTGCCAGAGCAGTTGTTTATGGAGGTGGCAGAGGAGGTGGCTCCACCATTACCCAGCAGCTTGCAAAGCTACTCTTCACAGGGGGAGCTTCACAAAACAAGTTAGCAAGGGCTTTCCAAAAGCTAAAAGAATGGGTTGTGGCAGTAAGCCTTGAAAGAAGATATACCAAAGAAGAAATTGTAACGCTTTATTTCAACAAGTTTGACTTTTTATACAATGCAAACGGAATTGAAATGGCTTCAAAAATCTATTTTAACAAAAGCACCAATCAGCTTACATTACCTGAAGCAGCTATGTTTGTTGCCATGCTGGAAAATCCGGTAAAAAACAACCCTATGCGTAATGAGACAAGAGCGAAGGCAAGAAGAGATGTTGTTTTGGAGCAGATGCAGAAAACAGGTTATATTGATGAGAATACTTACAACAAAGCGGTAGCAACGCCTATTACTTTAGACTATCATCCGATCAAAAACATCAATGATGACTACTCTGCTTACTATAAGTTTTATCTGAAAAAAGAGATCGATAGTTATCTTAAAGATCACGAAAAAGAAACCGGTAAAAAATTAAACCTTTATAAAGACGGACTTAAAATATATGTTACGCTTGACTCTAAAATGCAAAAATATGCGGAAGAGGCAATTAAAGAACATTTGACAGACCTTCAAAAAAGATTTGATGCAGAACAAAGAGGCAGAAAAAACAGACCTTTTTATTACTTAACGGATAAGCAGATCAACAGTGTAATGGTTCAGGCTATGAAAAGAACGGGACGTTACAAATTGCTTAAAGCAGCCGGAGTATCTGAAGATTCAATACTTATGGAATTCCATAAACCGATAAAAACATCACGCTTTACATGGAATGGAGAGGAAGAAGTTGAAATGTCTCCTTGGGACTCTATCAGATATCATAAGCAGATTGCTCAGGCAGGTTTGATGTCTATGGTTCCTGGAACCGGTGAGATTAAAGCATGGGTTGGAGGAATCGACTGGCAGCATTTCCAGTACGACCATATCAAACAAGGTAAAAGACAGGTAGGATCCACATTCAAACCTTTCGTATATGCAACTGCTATCATGAAGCTTGGAATGACACCTTGTTCAGCTGTTTCAAACGGAACCTACGACCATAATGGATGGCATGTTCCCGGCAGGGGCGGAATGCTGACCTTAAAAGATGCTTTAGCACACTCTCAAAACCCAGTTGCCGCGCGTCTTATTGAAATGACCGGAGTAGATGCTGTAATACAGACTGCAAGAGATTTAGGAGTAACTGAGGAAATTCCAAGAAACAATACAATTGCATTAGGTTCATCTGACATCACGATTTACGAAATGCTTGGTGCTTACAGTACTTTCGCCAACTATGGTAACTATAATAAACCTGAAATGATCTGGAGGATAGAAGATGCCAACAGCAGGGTTATCAAAGAAGTAAATGTAGATCCAAAAGAGGTAATGAATCCTCGTTATGCCTACACCATGATTGAATTGATGAAAGGAGTAGCCCAATTTGGTACCGCTTCCGGAGAACTTTCAAGAAGGGGCATCTCAAAAGCGGTGGAAATTGCTGCCAAAACCGGTACTACACAGAACAACTCCGATGGTTGGTTTATGGGAATAACTCCTAAGCTAGCAACAGGTGCCTGGGTAGGATGGGAAGACAGAGCAACTCACTTCTTTGGAACAGGTGAAGGACAAGGAGCAAGAATGGCATTGCCGATCTGGGCGATATTTATGAAAAAAGTATGGGCGGATAAAAGTTTAGGCATTACTCCAGACGATAAATTCGTGAAACCATCTGATTGGAAAGACGGATGTTCAGATCTAAAAGGTTTGAGCGGAGGTTATGGTGACGAGGGGGGACTTCAGACGATCGATCAAATTAAAAATCCTAGACCTGTAGATCCTGCACCAAAAAGCAATACGACGAAGAAAGAAGAGAACGTCAATGAAAACCTCAATAAGAGCGAGGAAATTGATTTTAATAAATAAATTCTCTTTTACAAATACACGAGACCTTTCAAACAGTTTGAAAGGTCTTTTTTTATTGTTGTATCTTTGATTCATGAATATTAAAGAGATCAAACAACCTTTTATAAAGAAGTTTCCCGGAGACTTTTCAGGAAATCCAATGCAGAGAGCAACACCTAAAGTTTTATTCTCAACGGTTAATCCTGCGGGGTTTGATAATCCGGAATTAATTGTTTTCAATGAAAAACTTTCTGAAGAAATCGGTTTAGGAAAATTTGAAGAGAACGATCTGGATTTTCTTGTTGGAAACAATTTACCTCCTAATATTCAACCTTACGCTACGGCATATGCCGGGCATCAATTTGGAAACTGGGCCGGACAGCTTGGAGACGGGAGAGCTATACTCGCTGGGGAAATAATCAATGACTCCGGGAAAAAAAATGAAATTCAATGGAAAGGTCCTGGAGCCACTCCATATTCAAGACATGCAGACGGAAGAGCTGTATTAAGGTCCTCAGTCAGGGAATACCTGATGAGTGAGGCTATGTATCACCTTGGTGTTCCGACCACAAGGGCATTAAGCCTATGTTTTACAGGAGAAGACGTCATAAGAGATATGATGTACAACGGGAATCCCCAAAAAGAAAAAGGAGCGATAATTATCAGGACTGCGGAAAGCTTTCTACGGTTTGGGCATTACGAGCTCATTTCTGCTCAGGCAGAATACAAAACCTTACAGGATCTCGTTGACTTTACTATTCTCAATTATTTTCCTGAAATCACTTCATCGGATTCTGAAAAATATAAAGATTTCTTTAAAAGCATCTGCACAAGAACGGCTGATCTGATGACAGAATGGTTCAGAGTGGGTTTTGTACATGGAGTTATGAATACAGATAATATGTCTGTGCTTGGGCTTACCATTGACTATGGTCCCTACTCTATGACGGATGAGTATGATCTGAATTTCACTCCCAATACCACCGATTTGCCAGGAAGAAGATATGCATTCGGAAAGCAGGGGCAAATCTCACAATGGAATTTATGGCAGTTGGCAAATGCGCTTCATCCATTAATTAAGGATGAAAAATTTTTAGAAAATACCCTCAATAATTATGGTAATTATTTCTGGGAAGCTCACGACAAAATGCTTTGCCGAAAATTCGGATTCGATCAGCTATTAGATGGTGACGAAGAGTTTTTCAGCAACTGGCAGGGATTGATACAGGAATTAGAATTTGATCACACCTTGTTTTTTAATCAGTTGGAAAAACTCAAAGAGGGAGATGACCTGAAAGAGTTGTTTGAAAATGTATCTTATACCTTCCTAAATGATGATCTTTTGAATAAGCTTAAACACTTTATTCAAAAATACAAAGAAAGAATTTCAAAAAATAAAATTACAAAGGAAGCCTCTCTCAACCTGATGCAAAAAGCTAATCCAAAATTCATCCTTAGAAATTATCTTTTGTACCAATGCATTGAAGAAATTAATGAAGGGAAGAAAGATTTATTAAAAAAATTAATACATGCCCTCGAAAATCCTTATCAGGAAATTTATCCTGAATTTTCCGTAAAAAGGCCTGTTGATTATGATGATATTTCCGGATGTTCCACGCTGTCTTGCAGTTCGTAAGTTTATAATAATAAGCAAGATAAGTGATATCTATTAAAAAAATGTTTAATTTTGAGTATAACTATAAAATTACATTATGAAAAAGACTTTACTATCTTTAATATTATTAACAAGCGTGATGGGTACTGCCCAAACTTTGTTATCAGAGAATTTTGAGGGAACAACTTTTCCTCCAACCGGATGGACCAGATCAAGTACAGTTTCGACACGACCATGGGATCTTTCAACAACAAACTTTCCTGGAACATCAGCACAAGCAATTCAACTAAGAGACACCTTTACTATTACAGGAAATAACTCTGCAACAATAGATTGGATTGCTCAGGCAAATACCGCAAACTTGGTTAGTCCCGTTTTTAGTTTAGCTGGGACTACAAATCCTGTTTTAAAATTCAATGTTGTGGTAGGCTGGTCTTATATGATTAATCAAAATTTAGGTAATCTAATTGCTCAGGTTACAACCGACGGAGGAGCTACTTGGAATACTGTGTGGACTGAAGACACAGAACCAGGGTTTCAAGATGACGGAGATGGCGACGAAGATACTGACTTATACAATACCGTTGCTGTACAAAAAAGCTTAACTCCGTATGCAGGGCAAACAAATGTACAAGTACGATTTCAATACACCGGAAATAATGCTGATGCTGTTGCAATAGATGACATTCAGATTTTAGCAAGTGGGACATTATCTGTTAATGAGATTTCTTCTAGAGCTAAAACAGGCATCTATCCCAACCCTACAAAAGGAGAAGTTGAAATCAGAACAGACAAAAAAATAAAGTCAATATCTGTTTTTGATTTTTCAGGAAAATCAGTTTTAAAAACGGCTTCGGTAAAAGCAGATCTTTCTTCACTCCCTAAAGGAAATTATTTGATGCAGATCGAATTTAACGATGGGACATCAACCTCAGAAAAAATCATCAAAGAATAAATGATTTTTACACATACAAACAAAACTCACCGGAATTGGTGAGTTTTTTATTTTACTTTTGCAAAAACTTTAAACAGGTGAATTTCAAAACGAAACTAATCCATTTTTTTAAACTCATATTTCCTTCTTCACTCACTGAGCTATGGGTATTTCTTTTCTTTCTTTCTCTGTATGGGATACTGGGATCTTACATTGCTATTAATTACACCATCATTTTTGATAACAGAATACCTTGGGATGCTTATTTCAGTTTTGACAATCGTTCAATTGTGATGACCGGTGGTAGTTTCGAAAGACATCCTTTATCCTACTATTTTTTTAACTGGATAAGAGAGTTTGCTTTTCTAATCTCGAACGGAAAAACGGATGTTACCTTTAGGTTAGTTCTGGCATGGTTTAGCATAACCACGGTAAGTCTAGCTATATTACAAGTATTTAAATATTTAAAAAATATCATCAGAATACCATTGATGATCAACCTTATTATTATTCTTTTTTTCGGGCTTTTCTCAACAAGCATCCTGCTTTCTTTCACTCCGGAAAACTTTACTTATACATTTTTTCTTCTTTGTCTTTATAACCACTATGCGGCCATTAAACTTAAAAAAGAAGAGAAGATATCTGGTCTGGCTCTGGTTTTCGCTGGAGTTTCCGTGGGAGGACTTACTATTACCAACATTTTTAAGGTTTTCATTCCTGTCTTATTCGAAAAAGACCTGTTTACAAAATGGAAGAAATTTGGAAATGCTGCACTAAGAGTTGTAATTACTTGTATTTGCTTTATACTACTATACCTAAACCGGATAGACTTTAAATATAAAAATATCTTCAATAAGACGAACGAACAATATGAAAAGTTCTCTAATGTAAAGTCTACACCAACCTGGGACATGATTCTTTCGTATTTTTTTGGAGGCAATATTCTTTTTTCCAATTTTATCATTCGTGATAAACATAATATGAAAGGCTTTCATTTCAAAGGTCTTATTATGGATGTTTATTCTTCGTGGGTTCCTTACGTATTTATTGCCCTTTTATTGAGTCTTATATTTTGGAGTTATTTCAGAAATTTCAAAAATAAACTGGCACAAGTTGTAATGATCTCTTTTGTTGTAGATATTGTTATCCACTGCATTATGAGATTCGGATTACATACGTCTTACATCTATGGCGGTCACTTTGTTTTTGTCTATCCGATACTTCTAGGCTGGCTGTTCTACTCTTATCGGTCTTCTCCGAAAGCACTCTCATTCCTGACACTTACATTGGGAATATTATTGGTTTATCTGGGAGTTAATAACTACCTCAGGATGACAGAGTTTTTCTGGTTCTTAGATTCTTATTATCAATAAAAAAGCTGAGAAGAAAATCTTCTCAGCTTTTATTTTTTATCATATAGCTTATATTATTTAGCCTCTGCACAAAATATTCTGTACTGTACTGCAACAGCAGATTTAAAGTATTCTCTGATCTTAGAAAGGTCTGAAGAAGCACTTTGTTTCGTGAAATAACTTCCTGCTAAAATCTTATAATTAGGTCTCAAAGACGCATCGGTTTCCACCTTTAGATTAGGAAATCTTTTTCTGAAATACGATTTGATCTCATTCGCTTCATCGTTACTTTTCACAGTTGTAATCTGAATTTTATACCCCAAAATTCTTGGGTTTTTTCTACAGATTTCCGCATTGGTCAATTCCCTATTCGGAACATATATTTTTGTAGGTCTTGTGTAAGTTTCGTCACTACTATCCCGGGGTGTTGTAGTGGTTACAACTCTTGAACATTTGTCTTCGAGACTCTCTAAAGCATCTTTTACCTTAGGATCCATTGACATTACTAGTTCGGTTCCGGACAATGTATCCTTCTTTACAACCTGCTGGGCTTCAATCTCATAAAATCCAAAAAAGGATAGTACCGACAATATTTTGATTAAATTTTTCATTTAAACTTGTTTGCGCAAATTTATACAAATTAAAAAATTATACCAAACTGAGTTATTTAGAATCAATACAAATTAAACGTAAATGATATTTTCCCCTTTCTATATGCCGTTAAATTCCTGTTAAAAATATTATTTTTGCGGGATTGATTGAATGTTCAATATTTTACTAACATAAGATAATTTAAATGATTAGTTGGAGAAAGCATTATAAACAAACGTTGATCGCAATTGGCTTATTGCTATCAACCAGTGCTTCATTTTACGGGCAAGACGGCGATCCTAAAAACGGTGAGAAACTTTTCAAAGCGAATTGTACTGCATGTCACGCTCTGGATAAACAAGTGATAGGACCTCCTTTGAAAGGAGTTGTAGAACGAGTAAAGACAGAGGGTGGTGTAGACAGAGATTGGCTTCACAAGTGGATCAAGGACAACAAAGCTCTGAGAGCTTCTGGAGACAAATACGCCAATGAGATTTTTGAAAAATATAATAAAACTGAGATGCTTCAGTTTCCTAATCTTACAGAGAAGGATATCGATGACATCTTAGCTTTTACAACTAATCCTCCGGCTCCGGAAGAGAAAAAACCGGAAGCGGGAGCAGCCACTGCAACAGATGCTACCGCAACTGCAGCAACCGACAAAACAACAACAAACGTTGTTATCATTTCACTTTTAGCAATTGCAGCCTTACTGGTATGGATCTTACTTAAACTAAGACAATTAGTTAAATTAGGACAGTCAGAAGACTTAGCAGGGCTTAATGAAACGAGAGTTCGTTCATTCAGTGAAATCTATAAAAAATACCATTATATAGGTAAAGGAGCTTTGGTTATTTTAGCGATCCTTGCAACCTATGGAATATGGAACTGGTTAATGTGGATCGGTGTTTACAAAGGATACAAGCCTGAACAACCTATCTACTTCTCTCACAAAATTCACGCTGGAGAACAAAAAATTGACTGTCAGCTATGTCACTCAAGTGCTAAATACGGTAAAGTTTCTGAAATTCCTTCTATGAACGTTTGTATGAACTGTCACAGAACAATTTCCGAATACAATGCAGATCACTATATGGAGCCAGGAAAAGACAAAGCGTTCTATGACGGTGAAATCCAAAAGATTTATCAGCATACAGGTTGGGATCCTGCAAAACAACAGTATACAGGAAAAACTGAACCAGTAGAATGGACAAGAATCCACAACATGCCGGATTTCGTGTACTTCAATCACTCTCAGCACGTTGTAGCGGGTGAGCAGGCAATCATCAATTCTTTCAACAAAAAGAATCCAAATAACAAAATCGATGTTGTTTGTAAAGCTTGTCACGGAAAAATAGACACAATGAATGTTGTTCAGATGGCTAATGACTTCACTATGGGATGGTGTATCGAGTGTCACAGAACTACTGAGGTTGATATGAACAACGGTTATAATAAAGAATACTTCAAGAATCTACATGACAAGTTGAAAAAACAATACCCTAAAGATGGTGGTAAGATTACTGTAGATGCAATTGGAGGTCTTGAGTGTGGTAAATGTCATTATTAATAACTAAAAATTAGAAGTATAAATGGCTTCAAACAAAATACAATTTAGAAGTATTCATGAACTTAAAGACCCGGCTTTAAATAATAAGCTGGCTCAAAAAGAGTTTCAGGAAGAAATTCCGGTAGAAGATTTCCTTGGAGATGCTGAACAGAACGGATCAAGTACTTCAAGAAGAGATTTCTTAAAATTATTAGGATTTTCTACTGCAGCAGTAACACTTGCTGCTTGTGAAGCTCCGGTAATTAAAACGATTCCTTACGTGGTAAAACCTCATGATATCATTCCTGGGGTTCCTAACTACTACGCTTCAACATATTTTGATGGTTTCGATTTCGCTAGTGTTTTAGTAAAGACACGTGAAGGAAGACCTATTAAAATTGATCCAAACCCGGCTGCAGGAGAATTAGGTAAAACGAATGCAAGAGCTCAGGCAAGTGTACTTTCTCTTTATGATAATGATAAAGTAAAACAACCTAAGCTTGACGGTAAAGACGAAACTTTCGATAAAGTAGATGATTTTGTTCTTAAAGGTTTGGCGGAAGCACAGTCAGCAGGCAAAAAGATTGTTCTTTTATCTCAGTCTTTTGCTTCACCAACTTTCAAAAAGTTGTTCGCTGAATTCAAAGCTAAATACCCTACAGCAGAACTTGTAACTTATGATGCTTTTCCTTACTCCGCAGCATTAGATGCAGCACAGGAAGTATTCGGACAAAGAGCATTACCGGTTTACGATCTTAAAGGTTCTGAATTAGTAGTTTCTTTCCAGGCTGATTTCTTAGGAGATTACAATGCCTCAAGTTTAGAAACTTCTTATGCAGAAGCAAGAAAACCGGGAGCAAACATGTTGAGACACATTCAGGTGGAATCCAACATGTCTCTTACAGGTGCAAATGCTGACTCAAGATACAGACTAAAGCCTAGTGCGATAAATAAAACATTAGTTGAAGTTTACAATGCAATCGTAGGTGGAGGTGCTGCTTCTGATAAAATTGCTGCTGAGATCGTAAAAGAACTTCAGGCAAAAGGAAGCAAAGCTGTCGTATTTGCAGACGGATCTAAAGGTGCACAGGTTTTAGCACACTTAATTAACCAAAAATTAGGTTCGGTTGCCTTCACCGGTAAAGCGAACTTCTTAAAAGAATTTGATAAAGCAAGATACCAGGAATTCTTAGGATGGATAAATGCAGGACAGGTTGGAGTATTGATTACAAACAATGTAGATCCTATCTATTCTCATCCAAAAGGAGAAGATTTCAAAAAATCTTTAACAAAAGTTCCTTACGTAATTGCTGTTGCAGATAAGAAAAATGAAATGTATAAAGCAGCGAAAGCTGTTATTCCGGTAGCCAACTGGTTAGAGTCTTGGGGAGATATGGAGCCTCAGACAGGAGTTTATACATTAATGCAGCCTACTATCCAGAAAATTTACAAATCAAGACAGATTGAAGAATCATTATTGGTTTGGAAAAATGGTAAGAACAATGCTGCCAATAACTACTATGATTACTTAAAAGCCAGTGCTTCTTCTATATTAGGAGGTACCTCTTTCAACAAAGCTTTGTATAATGGTATCGTTCCTTCCAGTAATGCAACGACATTATCTTATGCAGGAGGAAATGCTGCTCAGGCACTTGCTGAATTAGGTAACTTTAAAGCTTCCGATCTTGAATTAGTACTTTATACTAAGACTTCTATCGGAGATGGTACTCAGGCTAACAACCCTTGGCTACAAGAATTACCGGATCCGTTAACAAGAATGTCTTGGGATAACTACTTAACTATTTCTCCTAAAGATGCAGACAGATTAGGTATAAAAAATGATCTGAATGCCAGAATGCAGTTGGATGGTTCTATTGTAAACCTTACGGTAAACGGAGTTGTAATAAAAGATGTTCCTGTATTCATTCAACCAGGTCAGGCAGATGGATCAGTAGGTTTAGCACTTGGATATGGTAAAAAGAATTCCGGAGCAACGGCTGATACAGGAGTAAATGCTTATCCTTTATTTGACGGTTCTAATTTAGTTGTTTCTAATGCTAAAATAGAAAAAACAGGTGAAGAGCATGAGTTTGCTGGCATCCAGCTTCAAAACACTCTAATGGGGCGTTATGAAATCGCTAAAGAAGTTCCTTTAACAGAATATCTGAATGTCGCTTTTGATGACGAGCACAAAGGATGGAACAAGCCTTTGGAATACCACACGATCAGTGGAGCTCTTCCAGCAAGAAAAATAGACCTTTGGGACGCTTTCGATGACACTGATGGACCTCACTTCAATTTATCTATTGACTTAAACTCTTGTACTGGTTGTGGAGCATGTATCATTGCTTGCCAGGCAGAAAACAACGTTCCTGTTGTAGGTAAAGAAGAGATCAGAATGTCCAGAGATATGTACTGGTTAAGAATCGATCGTTACTATTCTGCTAAAGAAAAGATCGAAACTAAAGAAGGTATTGAAAGAGGATTAAATGTTCCTAATCTATATGACATCCTAATCGAACCGAATGAAAGTCCGGACGTGATTTTCCAACCGGTAATGTGTCAGCACTGTAACCACGCTCCATGTGAAACAGTATGTCCGGTAGCGGCTACTTCTCATGGTAAGCAAGGTCAAAACCATATGGCTTACAACAGATGTATTGGTACAAGATATTGTGCAAACAACTGTCCATATAAAGTAAGACGTTTCAACTGGTTTACATATAACCTGAACGATCGTTTTGATTTCAATATGAATAACGATCTTGGAAGAATGGTACTAAACCCGGACGTTGTTGTAAGAACAAGAGGGGTTATGGAGAAATGTTCAATGTGTATCCAGCAAACTCAGGCTACAATCTTAACTGCGAAAAGAGAGAACAGAAAAGTAACAGACAACGAGTTCAAAAACTCTGCTGCTTGTGCTGCTGCTTGTTCTACCGGAGCAATGACGTTTGGAGACATGAACGATAAAGAATCTGAAGTAAGAGAATTATACTCAAGCAACAGAAGATATTATTTACTGGAAGAGATCGGAACAAAGCCAAATGTGTTCTATCACACTAAAGTAAGAAACAGAGTAGAAAAATAAAGTTTAAATAATAAATAGGTAAAAAATGTCAGGACATTACGAAGCTCCGATAAGGGAACCTCTAATTATTGGTCACAAAACTTATCACGATATCACAGAAGATATTGCACGACCTATCGAAGAAAGAGCAGGTAAATTATGGTGGATATCACTATATGCAGCCCTAGTTCTATTCATCTATGGATTCGGGTGTATCGCTTATACTATCGGAACAGGTATTGGAGCATGGGGGCTTAACAGAACTATTAACTGGGGTTGGGATATCACCAACTTCGTATGGTGGGTAGGTATTGGTCACGCCGGAACCCTAATCTCAGCGGTATTATTATTATTTAGACAGCGTTGGAGAATGTCTGTAAACCGTTCAGCTGAAGCGATGACGATCTTCGCTGTTGTACAGGCAGCTATCTTCCCTGTAATCCACATGGGTAGAGTTTGGGTAGGATATTGGGTATTCCCTCTTCCAAACCAATTCGGTTCTCTTTGGGGGAACTTTAACTCTCCTCTACTTTGGGACGTATTTGCGATCTCTACATATTTCTCAGTATCTACAGTTTTCTGGTTCATGGGATTGATCCCTGACTTTGCAATGATCAGAGATAGAGCTAAAACTCCTTGGACTAGAAAAATCTATACATTCCTAGCATTCGGTTGGGGTGGTAAAGCAAAACACTGGCAAAGATTTGAAGAATTATCTTTGGTTTTAGCAGGTTTGGCAACTCCACTTGTATTCTCAGTACACACTACCGTATCCTTTGACTTCGCAACTTCAGTTATTAAAGGATGGCACTCTACGATCTATCCTCCGTACTTCGTTGCCGGTGCGATTTTCTCAGGATTTGCAATGGTACAAACACTATTGTTAATTGCCAGAAAAGTTTGTCACCTTGAAGATTACATCACTATGTATCACATTGAAATTATGAACATCGTAATTGTGGTAACAGGTGGTATGGTAACTGTAGCTTACGCAACTGAATATTTCATAGGATGGTACTCAGGATCAAGATTTGAAGATTTTACGTATCTTTCTCCAGGTGCAGCAACAGGTCCTTATTGGTGGGCTTTCTGGTCACTAATTATCTGTAACCTTGTTATTCCGGCTTCTTTCTGGTTCAAAAGAGCAAGAACGAACATTATCTGGACTTTCATTGTAGCACTAATTATCAACATCGGTATGTGGTTTGAGCGTTTCGATATCATCGTAATCAACCTTTCAAGAGATTACTTGCCAGGTTCATGGACGATGTTTAAACCAACCATTATTGACGTAGGTGTATATTTAGGAACAATCGGATTCTTCTCTGTACTATTCTTATTATACGCAAGAACATTCCCTGTAATTGCACAGGCTGAATTAAAATCGATTTTGAAAATCTCAGGTGAAACTTATAAAGCAAAAGAAGGAGATGAGCACCACTAAAATTGTATACGGACTTTATGCTGATGACGACGATTTAATGAACGGCGTTAAAGCATTCAACGATAAAGGAATAAAAATCAACGAGGTTTATACTCCATTTCCGGTTCACGGACTAGATAAAGCTTTAGGTCTGAAGAAGACAAGAATTTCTGATGCTGCTTTTATCTATGCTTGTTATGGTGTTACGATCGGTGCAACTGTAACCTGGTATGTAATGAATCATGATTGGCCTCAGAATATCGGTGGTAAACCAGCTTTTGACTGGGGACACAACATGCCGGCATTCGTAGTTCCGATGTTTGAATTAATGGTATTCTGTGCTGCTCACATGATGTCACTTACTTTCTTGGTAAGAAACAAGATGTATCCTGGAGCTCCGGCACAAAATCCGGATCCGAGAACTACAGATGACAAATTCATGATGGAATTTGTAACTGAAGATGTAGAATCTGTAAAACAGCTACTTATTGAGACTGGAGTTGAAGAAATAACTGTTAAAGACGCTTAAAATGAAAAAGAATGTATTAAGAATTACTGCAATCTTAGGTTTAACAACAGTTTTACTTAATTCTTGCGGACCGAAAGAAAATGCACCTCTGGTATATTTCCCGGATATGTATTTCCCGGTAGCATATGATCCATTGATGAAGGCTAAAGATGCTTATTCAGATCATGACAATGAAATTCCAGCGTTTGTTAAAAATAGCTATGCAACAGGACTTGCTCCAGTAGAAGGAAGTGTTGCTCAAAATAAAGACGGAATTTTTGAAGAAGGATTACTTCCAAAAAATGCAGACGAATATAATGCAGGATATGATGCATCAAAAAAGTTGACGACTTCTCCTCTAAATCCAGCTAATGCAGCTAAAGATATAGAAAGAGGAAAAATGTTATTCGACCATACTTGTGCGGCATGTCATGGAACAGGAGGTGATGGACAAGGACCAATCGTACAAAGCGGTGCTTTCTCAGGTGTACCTAACTATGCTGATAGAGAAATTACTGTGGGATCTGTTCATTATGTATTAACAAACGGTAGAAATGCGATGGGGTCTTATGCAGGACAATTGAATGCAGGAGACAGATGGAGAGTAGCAATGTATGTGATGAGTGCTTTCAAAAAAGGAGCAGCAGCACCTGCAGCAGCTACAGCTACAGCAGCGGCACCAGCAACTGAAACGACTACCGAAACTAAAAAATAAGAAAAGAAATGTATACTTTTTCACCAAAATTAAAATCAATTTCTATAATACTGCTTGTTGTAGGTTTAGTTCTATTTGGTATTGGTTTTTTCTTGAATAAAGGAATCAGCACAGAGAAAATTGAACAGATGATGGAAGCTGTTCATGCTTCAGGTCACAATGCTCCTACACATTCAAGTGAAATGGTAGGACCTCAGGACCACGCTGCCCATTTGGAACACGCAGAATTGCAGGTTCACAACCAGCCGTTGGCATCACTACACTTTGTAGCTGTATTTTTCTTCGGAGTAAGTTGTGCAGTATTATTTTTCTACTGTATTCAGCATGCAGCTCATGCAGGTTGGCCAATTATCATTACAAGAGTAATGGAAGCTATTGCTTCTTATATTCCATACGGGGGAGCTATTTTGATCATCCTTATGCTATTAAATATTTCTCACAATGGTCACCTTTTCCATTGGATGGATCCGGAGTTAACAAACCCTGATTCTCCGCACTTTGATGTGATCTTATTCGAGAAAAAAAGATTCTTAAATATCCCTTTCTATGCATTCAGAACGTTCTTGTATGTAATCGGAGCATCATTCTTCGCATGGAAATTAAAAGCTGTTTCAAAGAAAGTAGATGAAACTAAATCAAGAATCGACTACCAAATGCTTTACAGATGGGCAGTAGGATATATTGTATTCTTTGGATTCTGTTCAGCTGCATGGGCTTGGGATTGGTTGATGTCTATTGACCCGCACTGGTATTCTACAATGTATATCTGGTATTCTATGGTTAGCTGCCTGTCTAGTGGTATTGCAGTAATCATCTTAATCAGTGTATACCTTAAGAAGAACGGTTTCTTACCACAGTTCAATGATAACCACTTACACGATCTTGGAGTATTCCTTTTCGCGACAAGTATGCTTTGGACATATACATGGTTTGCACAGTTCATGCTTTACTGGTATGCCAACGTACCGGAAGAGGTTAATTACTTCTTTGGAAGATTCCAACACTACTCACCTACTTTCCTGCCAATGTTGATCATTAACTTCTTATTACCTTTATTGGTATTAGTAAGCAGCAGCATCAAAAGAAACTATAAAGTAGTTACTACAATGGCAGTAGTTGTAATCCTTGGGCACATTCTAGATTACTTCAATATGGTAATGCCGGGAACAGTAGGACCATACTGGAATACTCCTGAAGTATTCATCCTGATCTTAGGATCTATCCTATTCATTGTTGGGTTATTTATGTTTACTGTAATGACTGCATTATCTAAACTTAAATTGATTCCTACAGGAAACCCATTCTTACATGAATCTGAAATTTATGAGTATCCTTTCTAAGGACTTGTAACAAAATAAAAACTATAAAAGACTGATTATTAAATAATCAGTCTTTTTTTTATGATTATAATTGAAGTATCAGGCAACTATTTTCAAAATCCGGTGTCTTTATATATGAATACAAACCATTAAACAGCTTTTATTATGAAGAGAAATTATGTACTACAGATCATATTCCTGCTCATCTTTAGTTTCATGCATTCACAGACGATAACTTTTGTTTCTGAAAGGGATAATAGACCCTTGCCAAAAGTATCTGTCTTTGGAAAAGATGGAAGCATCCTAGCCTATTCAGATATTGATGGTAAAATAGACAAAAAGGCATTGGATCCCTCTCAGGAAAAATTTCAATTGGTTTACGACAATTTTTCCGTAGCAACACTATCCTACACAGAAATTGACCACGACATTATAAAACTCAATGATCGGATAAAGGAAATTGAGACAGTCGTGATCAAAAATAATAAACCGGCTAAATACATTTTCATCAAAGGAAATTTCAACTCTTATGTTACGGTTAATAATAAGCTTAATGCATATGCGGATGGAATAATTACCTATATTTTTGACAATAAAAGTAAAAAGCTGAAAAGTACAAATGTTCAGCAGTACAGAATCTATCGTCTGGAAGATCCTAAAAATGAAAAAAAACAAACTTCATCATGGGATTATGGGAATTCGCTGAATCTTCCTAAGCTTAAGCACTTGGGAAATCCAGAAGATTATAAAACAAAAATTACTGAAATAAAAGAATTAAAAGGAGACAGGAAAGACCAGATCGAAATTTCCGGCGCTGTTTTACAGGAAAAAGAATTCGCATTTCTTGGATTCCGGTTTTATGACATCAGGACAATCCTTAATCTTACATTTGAAAAGGGATCATCAAAAGGTTTAAGAGATTTTCTAGAATACAATGAGCGCACCTTTGTTAAATTAAAACATAAAAGTGAGCCGGACTACAATCAAATCATAGTGTATTCTAATTTCTATCCAACCGAATTCAGCTTCGAAAATGATAACGATACCAATAAGGTAAGATTTGATAAAGATAACAGCAATTACAAAATATCTTTTTGGCAGGACGCCTCATTTCCAAATATGCAAAGCATTTTCAGCTCATTCTTTAAAGGAGATCTCAAAGAACAGCCTAACAAATACAACCCATAGAACAGGATGATTTGATAATAAAATCAGCTAAAATGAAGAAGAAATAAAAAATAAAAATTTCTATTCATAAAGGTTTTACTAAATTTGTATCAAACTCAATTAAAATGAAAAAGTTTTCTCTTCTACTCATTTTTAGTTTATTGCTTTTTACAGCATGCAAGAAAGATCATGTAGATGCTACGAGTACAAAAACTTTACAGTCAAGTATCAATGACATGGCTTCCAGTCTGTCTACAATTAAGCAAATCAAGTTTAATGAGGCGCTTTATATCCTTAAAACCTTTGGTGTAGATGCTGATGGTGACATCAATGAGGTAAAAGCTCTTGGTAAGTTGATCGACGGAAAAAAAGTTCCTGAAATTATGGCAATGGCAGATGAAGTTGCTCAAAAAAACAATATCGAATGGGCAAGTACCGCTCCTCCGTCGTTAGGAGAAATGAATATCTTCGGTGACGAAAAAGCAAAAGAGACAGATCCCAATGATGTAAAGGCAAATTCATTAAGTATTATAACGAGACCATCAGCTGACGATGGAAACGGAGCTACTGCTATACAAATTATCCCAAAGCTTGTGGATAACGCCGGTAATCCTGTTACTTTTACAGGAGCTGGTTTAGAAACAACCCTGGAAGTTTTCAGTAATGGAGTAAAGCTCTCTACCGCCAAAAACCTAATGACTGATAACAACTTTAAAGGTTTCAATTTAAAGTTTTCATCCCTTCTTGCTTCAAAAGTTGTGGACAATAAAATAGATATCACGGTGTCTGTTAAGACAACCGCAAAAACATTCAAAATGTCTAAAATAGGACTTGAAGTTAACCCTTCAGCCTTGAAAGTTCCGGCTCCTCCTAAAACAGATTCTACAGTAGTAAATCAGGATCCTAATGCTGTAATTGATCCAAATAATCCTACAGGAACAGCACCTGTTTCTACAGATCCGTCTGCATCAACATCTCCGGCAACTCCTAAGCAACCTGCTGCAGATCCAAAAAATACAGTAAGTAAATTCCTAAATAATGTAAGTTCACAAAATCTTAAAGCTGCTTTTGATGCTTCAAACAATCCAAGTTGGGGAAGCTATGAATCATTTTCAAATCCTACTTCCGGATTTGGATCTGTAAAAAATGTAAGTGTAAAAAACATTACAACCAATGCTACAAACGCAAACAGCTCTAGTGTGAATGCAACTTATGATGTTACCGATAAGAATGGAAAAACCACTTCTCTAAAAGTAACTTTCGGACTTAAAAATGTAAATGGTGACTGGAAAATTTCCAGCTACAAAATAAACCCATAAATGGCCTCAAAGGAATTAATTAAGCAACTGGAAAATACCATTGAAAATGTTCCTGACTTTCCTATTCCGGGAATACAGTTTAAAGACATTTCACCAATTTTTCTAAATCCAAAGTTATATGAAGACGTTATTGAAGATCTTGTGAAATTCAGTAAAGGAAAAATAGATGCTGTTTGTGGAATTGAAAGCCGTGGTTATCTTTTCGGGATTGCTATTGCTGTAGCCCTTGAAGTTCCATTTATCCTGATCAGGAAAAAGGGAAAGCTACCCCCTCCTATTGTTTCTGAAAAATATGATCTGGAATATGGAAGTGCAGAAATAGAAACACGTGAAGGTCAGATCAAAAAAGGACAGCGAGTCCTCATCCATGATGATTTGCTTGCAACAGGTGGCACAACAGAAGCAGCAGCAAAATTGGTAGAGAAACAAGGTGCAACAGTAGCCCAGTTCAGCTTTTTATCTGTTTTGAAAGATTTAAAAGGTGATGAAAAACTACGTAAATTCAATGCGGAAATCTATCATATATTAGAATACTAAAATATCATACTGTCAGAATCAAAAACCTGTAATGGAAAACCTGAGAGCACATTTCGAAGAAATAATTGATTTGACTGATGATGAATTTGCTTACATTCTTTCTCACTTTACAATAAAAAAATTAAAAAAACATCAGTTCCTCATTCAAAAAGACGATTCTGTTAATCACACATATTGGGTGAAAAAAGGATTATTGAAAGCTTCCTATACTGATGAAAAAGAAAAGGAACACATTATACAGTTTGCGATGGAAAATTGGTGGATCACAGATTATCAAGCTTATTTCACCCATACAAAAGCCATATTTAACGTAGACTGCCTCGAAAATACAGAGCTCCTTTGCTTATCTTATGAAAACCGGGAAAAACTGTGTAAAGAAATGCAAAAAGTAGAGCATTTTTTCAGAAAAAAAGCCAACAGTGGATTTGTTGCTCTTCAAAAACGAATGATTTCGCTTTTATCCGATAATATAAAGGAGCGTTATGAAGTTCTCCTTGCACAATACCCTGATCTTTTTCAAAGGGTTTCGAAAACAATAATTGCCTCTTACATTGGAGTTTCAAGAGAATCCCTAAGTCGTCTGGGTTCTAAATAGTGAGATTCGTCACAAAATATTTGTGAGAATCATCCTTTTACATTTCACCATATACATCCATTTTTGTATTAAAGTTTACTAAAAAATAGATGTTATTATGTACAAATTAAAAAAAATAGTTTTCTTATGTTTGTTTATAACAAACGTGGTGGCTTATAGTCAGGAAACAACCAGCAAAGTTCAGATGAGTATCTTTGCCGAAAATCCGCAACAATGGACCGGAATTGCCATTTCCAAAACTAATCGTGTTTTTGTCAATTTCCCAAGATGGTCTCCGGAAACACCGGTTTCTGTTGCAGAAATTATTGACGGAAAGACCATCCCTTTTCCTAATCCGCATTGGAACAATTGGACAGAAAATACATCAAACAATAATCAGTTTATTTGTGTTCAAAGTATGTATGTAGATAGTAAAGACTTACTTTGGGTTTTGGATACAGGCTACGAACTTTTGACCGATACCACAAAAGGCGCCCGTCTATTTTGCTTTGATCTTAAAAATAATACCCTCATCCACAATTACTTTTTACCTGCCGAGAAAATAACAAGCAAAGCTTACTTAAATGATTTTAGAATAGACCATAAAAATCATATTGCTTATTTTACAGATTCACAGATCGGTGGTATTGTCATGTTCGATTTAAACACCACCGAAGTACGAAGAGTTCTTGTTAATCATTACTCTACCTTAACCGAAGTAGATAAGATTATAATAGAAGGTTACGAAAGGAAACACCCGGTGCATTCGGACGGAATAGAACTTGATGCACCGAGCGGATATTTATATTTTTGCTCATTGATGGGTAAAAATGTCTACAGGATACCGGTTGCATATTTATTAGATAAAAATATTTCTGATACCGAATTGGGAACAAAGGTGGAAAAGTATGCGCAAACCGGAGCTAATGACGGGATTATATTCAACAAGAAAGGAGAACTTTTTCTAAGTAGTTTAGAGAAAAATGCAATCAGTAAAATAAATAAACAAGGTGTTTTTACCGAAATAATAAAAGATGATGCTATAAAATGGCCTGATTCATTTGCTTTTGACAACCAAGTGAATCTCTACTTTACAACTTCTCAAATACACTTACCTAAAGAAAAAAGAAGCACTTACAAAATATTTAAATTGAAGTTTTAAAAACAAAGCCCAGAATCTTTTGACATTTAAGGCCACAAAAACTAATATTCATAATTTATATTTTGTAAATCATTCAGAAACAATTAAATTTGCAATTCAATTTTTAAGAATTTATGGCAAAACTTGCAAAGAATGCTCAGAAAGAGCAAGAAGGTAAAGAAACAGTGGAATTTTTTAAAGATCTTGACAGAGAGGCTTTGAATACAGAAAGATTCCTTGAAAAGTACTCAAAACCATTAGGTATTGTTTTTGGGGCTTTGATTTTAGGAGTTTTAGGATTTTTCGCCTATAAGCAATTTGTTGTTGCTCCTCAAAATGCCGAAGCAGTAAAGACATTCCTTGCCGCTCAGAAAAACCTTACCGAAGGTAAAGATAAAGAAGCTTTAGGAGGTAAATCTGCTGCTAATCCAGGTTTTATTGGAACTTATAATGATTTTTCTTCTACAGATATCGGTAAGCTTGCAGGATATAATGCCGGTTTGTTAAAATTCAAAGAAGGAAAATTTCAGGAAGCATATGATCTTTTGGATCAGTTTTCTTCAGATAATAAAACATTGATGGCTATGAAGTATGGTGCCATGGCTGATGCTAAATCCGGTCTTAATAAAAATGATGAAGCTTTAGCATTATTAGACAAGGCAGCAACAGCATCTTCAGATCCTTATACTTCTTACTACTTTACAAGAAAAGCAGGTATTGTTGCATTAGGATTAAAGAAAAATGCAGATGCAAAAAAATACTTCTCAACTATTGACGAGAAATATCAGGACTACGATAACGGAATGTCTGATTCTTATATTGAAATGACTAAATATTATTAAAAATGGCAACAGTTAATCTTTCCGATTACAAGCCACTTCATATAACCAATGCCGAAGATTTTTCTATCGGCATTGTTTTTTCTGAGTGGAATGACTTTGTAACTTACAATCTTCGTGATGCAGCTTTAGAAATCCTTGAAAAAGAAGGAGTAAAAACAGAAAATATAAAGTTGTTTTCGGTGCCGGGAGCCTTCGAGTTAAATTATGCAAGTATGCAGCTTTGCAAAGAAAGAAAATTCGATGCTGTGATTGCAATAGGATGTATTATCCGTGGAGAAACTCCACACTTCGACTTTGTATCTTCTGCGGTAGCTCAGGGAATTAAAGATTGTAATATTTTAACAGATACCCCAACCATCTTTTGTGTTCTTACCGATGACACCAAAGAGCAATCGATTGCGCGAAGCGGTGGAGATTTGGGAAATAAGGGCGTAGAAGCAGCCGTTACAGCCTTAAGAATGATAGATTTCAAAAAGAATTTATCAGATAAAAAAGGGAACATTGGCTTTGGCCATTCTTAGCATATCTCTTTTCTTAGAGAATATAAAGGGACATCAAATGATAGTCCCTTTTTCTGTACCTAGGTTTAGGGACCAATTTGAGGCTACAGCTTATAGAGAATTCAACTTAAGAATAATTTAATTTATTATAAAAAATACAACAAACTACCTGTTTTCATTTTTTCTCTTGAAAAACTGTGCATAAAAACTATCTTTGTAAAAGTTAACATATATCTAATCTGAATGTATTCGCAAAAAATAAAACCATTTTTATACTTAGGATTCTTTTATCTTATCGTATCACTGATCATTAGGATAGTGTTTTTTTTCCATCCAATAACTACAGCAAGCTTTGGCTTTTTTGAAGTCCTTAAAGTTTTAGTAGTTGGTGTGGCTAATGATGTTTTTGTGTTTATACTGGCTAGTACATTTCTGGCGCTTTACTTTTTATTTCTTTCAGATTCAAAATACAAAAAACCTTACGGACATATCATATTGGGAGCTTTAGTGCTCCTTTTTTTCTACATACTTCTTATTCCTAATAATATTTTCAAACAATATGGCGGTTCTATAGCAGAAGTTGCACTTGCTTTTATTGGAGTAAAGATCCTTTGCTTTGCATTAATGCTTTTTTTTCCTTCCAAAAGGATTAAAATCAGAAATATCCTCTATTTTATCACATTATTTATATATGTACTGCTCATCATATTTAATGCAGTAAGTGAATATTTCTTTTATAATGAATTTGGATTACGATATAATTTTATTGCCGTAGATTATCTCATATATACTAATGAAGTGATCGGAAATATAATGGAAAGCTACCCTGTCCTTCCTCTCTTTCTGATTATTTTTGCACTTACATCTACAGTTACATGGTTTATCTTTAAAAAGACCAAAGATGAACTTAAGGAGCTTCCTGACTTCAAGCAAAAACTGGTTTTATTAGCGTCTTTCATAATACTTGCCGGAATCAGCTTATTCTCTCTTACATTCACAACCCAAATCAAATCCTCAAATGTATTTGCAGAAGAAATCGAAGCCAATGGTTTCCCGAAATTTTACTGGGCATTTACCCATAATGAATTGGATTACTTTCAGTTTTATCCGCAGATAGATCAAAAAACAGCAGAACATAATTTTTTAAGCCAATACCCTGAACCTGCCCTTACACGAAATATTACATCCGACCAACCGGAACTTAAAAAGAACGTGGTTCTTATATCCATCGAAAGCTTATCTGCAGATTTTATGCAGCATTATGGAAATGATCAGAAAATAACTCCTTTCCTGGATAGTCTGGCTGACCGATCCATGATGTTTACCAATTTGTATGCAACAGGAAACAGAACAGTTCGGGGCCTCGAAGCCTTAACCCTTTGTATCCCGCCAACAGCCGGAGAAAGCATCATAAAAAGAGAAAATAATAAAAACAAATTTACAACAGGAAATATCTTTAAATCAAAAGGATATGATGTAAAATTCCTGTATGGAGGCTACAGCTATTTTGATAATATGCAGGATTTCTTTGCCGGAAATGGATACGGAATTGTTGACAGAAATAATTTCAAGCCGGAAGAAATAACCTTTGCCAACGTTTGGGGAGTCGCTGATGAAGATATGGCGAAAAAAGCCATTCAGGTAATGAATGCAGAGTCAAAATCCGGAAAACCATTTTTTAACCATTGGATGACTGTTTCCAATCACAGACCTTTCACTTATCCGGGCGGAAGAATAGATATCCCCGGAGATGCAAAATCAAGAGAAGGAGGTGTAAAATATACAGATTACTCCCTTCGCAAGTTTTTCGAGATGGCAAAAAAACAAGATTGGTACAAAAACACCGTTTTCGTTATTGTAGCTGACCACTGTGCTTCAAGTGCAGGAAGTACGGAATTACCTATGGACAAATACAGAATTCCCGCAATGGTTTTTTCAGAAGATTTTATCCAGCCTGTAAAATTTGATAAGCTTATGTCACAAATAGATCTTATGCCAACTGTTTTGGGATTACTCAACTTCAGCTATCAATCGAAGTTCCTGGGTCAGGATGTTCTCAAAAAAGAATTTCAGCCTAAAGCATATATTGCCACTTATCAGGATCTGGGGTTTGTAAAAGACGGATATTTAACGGTAATTTCTCCTGTTAAAAAGATAAAGCAATATTTCCTTTCCCAAAAGAAGGATAAACTTACTCCTGAATTTAGCATTTATTATGATGAAAATCCTTTAAAAAAGCCGGATCAAAAAATTGTTGACGATGCAATTTCCGCCTATCAGTCGACTTCATATTGGCTAAAAACAAACCAGCTTAATCGCTAATGTATTGTAGATATCAATATAGTAAATACATAAGAGGATTTTATAGTCCTCTTATTTTATTTTCAGCATTAAATCTTTAAATTTACATACACAAAAAAATTACTATGAAATGGACAGACGATAGAGGAGGGAACGTTGAAGACCGCCGAGGTTCCGGAGGGAGCGGTGGTATGATCGTTGGAGGAGGATTAGGAACATTAATTATTGCAGCCATTGTTTTCTTCTTAGGCGGGGATCCTTCCAGCATATTAAGTTCAGGGAGCAACATGCCATCACCTACCCAAACAGAGCAAAGAGAGCTAAATGCCAATGAAAAGAGAATTGGTGAAATGGTAGATATGATGAGTGGCTGGAATAACCTTACATGGAATCAGATCTTCAAGGAAAATGGAATGACCTATACACCTCCGAAAATTGTTCTTTTCGAAGAAACAACACAATCAGGTTGTGGTACGGCTCAAGCAGCAATGGGACCATTCTATTGCCCCGCAGATCAGAAAGTATACATGGATATGAGCTTCTTTAACGAATTGCAACAAAGGTTCGGTGCGAAAGTAACAGAATTTACTATAGCCTATGTACTTGCCCATGAAGTCGGGCACCACGTACAGACTTTGTTAGGAACCACCCAAAAAGTAGATGCACTGAGAAGAAGTGGAAGATATTCGGAAGCGGATATGAACAGAGTATCAGTCGCTACTGAATTGCAGGCCGATTTTTACGCAGGAGTCTGGGCGAAAAACATAGATCAGGAAAGGCATATTCTGGAACCGGGAGATATCGACTCTGCGATAGAAGCTGCTCAGGCTGTTGGTGACGACAATATTCAAAAAAGATCCCAAGGATATGTTAATCAGGAAAGTTTTACTCATGGATCATCTGCTCAACGTAAGGAATGGTTTATGAAAGGTTATAATACCGGGGATATCAGACAAGGAGATACATTTAATCAACTTTTAAAGTAACAACTATACTCTAAAAAAACAGCCTGAAGAAAATTCTTCAGGCTGTTTTTTTATTGCAGTTCGATTGGATTACTATTTTTCTTTGCGTCGTCCTTAACTCTCTCCTCCATTCTTTTTCGGAAATCGGCAGGATTTCCACCTCCATTCCCTCTTGGTCCGGATATTCCTCCTCCTCCAATTCTGGTTTGGGCAAAACCTCCTCCGCCCTGTGTCATGAACGATGCCGGATCTGCATAGAACTTTTTCTGCTGTTTGATATAATCTGTCCTTTTAACCTTAATGGTATTTCCAAACTGATTCATCGTAGGGAAAGCAGCGATTTTATAATTCTTCATCAAATCAAAAGAGTAATCACCAAGATCATCTTCTACTTTTATAATAAGGCCTGGAAGTCCGCTGAATTTATAAGGCCCATCCTGATATGGAAGATCTGTAGTAAACCAGGCTGTCCATTTTCTTCCCCCAAAATCGGTCTCTGCCTTTTGAACCTTATAGTCTCCTATTTTTGTGGTCTCAGATAATATTTTCCAGTTTAACGGCCTGTCCTCTTCATATGAATACATATCACGGCCTAACCGGTCTTTAAAATAGATCTTCTGATCCTTTTTATCTTTCTCAACTGTATAGTTGATATTACTCCGTAAGCTTTCCATTTGATCTCTGTTAAAGCCCCTCGCTCCACCACTTTGGAAAGTATTTTGTATAATCGAATCTCTTTTTATCCTGTTTTCTGAATAAAAAACAGATTTATCCTGTGAGATATCCAAATAAGCATTCTCCGTTTTTACATCATTTTTATTTGTAGCATCAGATTTCATAGTTACCTGATATACAAAACGGTTCACCTGTGCAAAGGTTATTTGCATACATAGTATTAAAACTATGATTCCTATTTTTTTCATTTATTTTATATTTTTATTGTAATTCGATCGGATTTTGGCTTCCTGTATTAAAGGATGTATTTTCAGAGCCGAAACTTTGTGCAGGAAGGTCACTGTTCCCCCCATTCATTCCCGTTCCTCCACGACGCATTCCTCCTCCTCTCATTCCGTCTCTTCCACCACCATTCATTCCTCCCTGATGTCTGCCTGCCTCAAAACCTTGCATACCACCGTTATTTCCTCCGTTTATACTTCTTTTGTTTTTACTAAGCTCCAATTCCAACGCCGCTTTATCTCCATGGAAATTGACCCTTGAACTTTTTCTCGCATCAGAATCCATAGGCTCTTCAAAAGAGTTCTTTACAACAACTTTTTTTATGAGATCAAATTTATAATCTCCTTTATCATCTTCAAGCTTTACAATCAATCCTGGTAACCCCGAAAATTTGTAAGGCCCATCAGAAACATTGATGTCTTTCGTAAACCAAGCTGTCCAGGTTCTTCCAGCAAAGCTAGCAGTTGCCTTTTGTGACGAATAGCCATTCTGTTTTTCGACATCATTTGTTACATTCCATTGTATAGGTCTGTCCTCCTGATAATAAATCTGCTTCCCTCCTACTCTGTCATAATAATATACTTTTTGATCCGGAATATCTTTCAGAATATAATAATCAAAAAAAGACTGTTCCCCCGATTTTCCTATTCCTAATTTTGAAAAATCTTTACCCTCTTTTTTATTACTTATCCTTTCATCCCGTTTAAAGTTTGACACAAGAGAGTCCCTTACTAATTTATGTTCACTTATGAATAACGATTGACTGCCTTTGATATCGAGGAAAGTCCTTTCAGTCTTCAGCCCTACCAGGTTAATTGAATCCGGATTTACAGCTGTTTCATAAATATAACGTGTCGTCTGTCCATAGGACATAAACAATAGAAACAACACAAAAATGACCGGTAATTTATTTTTCATAATAGTTCTTTATAGATAAAAAATACTGTCTAAAGTTAAATCGAACCAGAATCACTAATTTTGCCGCAGAAAATTTATCCATTTTTAATAGCAGTGATCATATGTATAATGATCCTCTTATGATTAGAATTATTAAAATAGATATCTTCAATTTGAGATTGCGGAAATTAGTTCGTATTTTTGCAAGATTAAATCATTCTAAATAAATACAATGATAACAGTATCAGATCAAGCGAAGTTAAAAGCCATCCAACTAATGACGGAAGAAGGCTTTGACCCTGCTGAAGATTATATAAGAGTGGGGGTGAAAAGTGGAGGATGTTCTGGTTTGGAATATGTTTTAAAGTTTGATAACGAAAAAACAGAAACAGATCAGATTATTGAAAATAACGATGTTAAGATTGTTGTGGACAAAAAATCTATCCTCTATTTAGCGGGTACAATTCTTGAATATTCAGGAGGTTTGAATGGAAAAGGATTTGTTTTTAACAATCCGAATGCATCCAGAACATGTGGTTGTGGAGAAAGTTTTTCTCTATAGAGAAAAGACATTAGATGCTGGATATCAGATAAAAGACCTGTTCTTCAATCTGAAATCTAACATCTGAAATCTAAAAAAAAATAATGAGTAAATATACAGAAGACGATTTACGCGTCGATTTAGAAAATAAAAAGTATGAATTCGGTTGGGAAACCAAGATCGATTATGAAGATTTCCCAATTGGTTTAGATGAGAATATCATCCGTGCCATTTCTGCTAAAAAAGAAGAACCGGAATGGATGACAGAATGGCGTTTGGAATCTTTCAGAATATGGCTTAAAATGGTAGAACCTACCTGGGCAAATATTAAGTATGAGAAACCAGATTTCCAAGCTATCCGTTATTATGCTGCTCCAAAGAAAAATCCTGAGCTAGCAAGCTTAGATGAGGTGGATCCTGAGCTTCTCAAAACATTTGAAAAGCTAGGTATCAATATCGAAGAGCAAAAAAGACTTTCGGGAGTTGCGGTAGATATCGTCATCGATTCTATTTCTGTAAAAACAACTTTTCAGGAAACCCTAGCAGAAAAAGGAATTATTTTCTGCTCTATTTCCGAAGCGATAAAAAATCACCCAGACCTTGTGAAAAAATATCTTGGAAAAGTAGTTCCAAGAGGAGATAATTTTTATTCTGCATTAAACTCCGCGGTTTTTTCTGACGGAAGTTTCTGCTATATTCCAAAAGGTGTAAGATGCCCGATGGAGCTTTCTACTTACTTCCGTATCAATCAGGCTGGAACAGGACAGTTCGAAAGAACCCTTGTTATTGCGGATGAAGGAAGTTATGTTTCTTATCTTGAAGGATGTACAGCTCCTTCCAGAGATGAAAATCAGCTCCATGCAGCTGTTGTGGAATTAATAGCAATGGACAATGCAGAAATTAAATATTCAACTGTTCAGAACTGGTATCCGGGTAACGAAGAAGGCAAAGGAGGTGTATTCAATTTTGTGACTAAAAGAGGACTTTGCGAAAAAAATGCAAAAATCTCATGGACGCAGGTTGAAACCGGGTCTGCAGTAACATGGAAGTATCCTTCTTGTATTTTAAAAGGAGATGGCTCAATAGGTGAGTTTTACTCCATTGCGGTGACTAATAATCACCAGTATGCTGATACAGGAACTAAAATGATCCACATCGGAAAAAATACGAAATCAACGATTATTTCCAAAGGTATTTCAGCAGGAAAATCTCAGAACTCATATAGAGGGCAGGTAAAAGTAATGCCTTCTGCAAAAGGAGCAAGAAACTTTTCACAGTGTGATTCATTACTGATGGGTAATGAGTGCGGTGCGCATACTTTCCCATATATTGAGATCAAAGACCCGACTGCACAGCTGGAACATGAAGCTACTACTTCAAAAATTGGGGAAGATCAGATCTTCTATTGCAATCAGAGAGGGATTGATACAGAAAGGGCTATTGCTTTGATTGTAAATGGGTTCAGTAAAGAAGTTTTAAATAAACTTCCAATGGAGTTTGCTATTGAAGCCCAGAAATTATTAGAGATATCATTAGAAGGTTCGGTAGGGTAATTATGAAGGAAACTACGGAAAGATTGATTTTAAGAAAACCTGAAAAAGACGATTTTGAAAGATTTTTTGAAATTAATAATGATCCGCAGACTAATTTATATAATCCCAATGGACCAATGAGCCTTGAAAAGGCTACAAGTACATTTAATAGGATGCTGGAACACTGGGAACAAAATAATTTTGGAGCCTGGGCTGTTTCAGAAAAAGAAAATCCGGAAAAAATCATTGGTTTTGGAGGGTTAAGCTATAAAAAGTATGGTGAGACAGAAAAATTAAATCTGGGATATCGCTTTGCTCCCGAAGCTTGGGGAAAAGGATATGCAACAGAATTTTCAAAAAAGACAATAGACTTCGGTTTCAATGATTTAAATGAAAAGGAAATTTTCGGTGTTGTCCGCCCTAACAATATAGCTTCCATCAAAGTATTGGAGAAAGCAGGAATGGAGCAGACAGGAAAACTTAATGATGTCCCGGATCAGCCGGAAAGTTTAGTATATAGAATTCAAAAATAATTTGTTTAAGCAAATAAAATGTTAGAAATAAAAAACTTACACGCCAGAATTGAAGATGGCGCACAAATTTTAAAAGGTATCAATCTTGAAATAAAACCAGGTGAAGTCCATGCTATTATGGGACCTAACGGAGCAGGAAAATCTACCCTTTCTTCTATTATCGCAGGAAAAGAAGATTATGAGGTTACAGAAGGTGAAATTATTTTTGAGGGCGAAAACATCAATGAGGATGCTCCTGAAGAAAGAGCGCACAAAGGAATATTCCTTTCTTTTCAGTATCCGGTAGAAATTCCTGGAGTTTCTGTTACTAACTTTATTAAAGCTGCTTTAAACGAAAACAGAAAAGCAAACGGACTCGAAGAAATGCCGGCAAAAGAAATGCTTGCTATGATTCGTGAAAAATCTGAAAAACTTGGAATTAAAAAAGATTTCCTTTCAAGATCATTAAACGAAGGATTTTCGGGAGGTGAAAAGAAGAGAAATGAGATCTTTCAGATGATGATGCTTAATCCAAAATTAGCTATTCTTGATGAGACAGATTCAGGATTGGATATTGATGCTTTAAGAATCGTTGCAGATGGAGTAAATTACTTTAAAAACGAAGGAAATGCAGTTCTTTTGATTACCCACTATCAAAGATTGCTTAATTATATCCAACCGGACTTTGTTCATGTACTGGCTAACGGTAAAATTATAAAGACTGGTGACAAATCTCTTGCTTTAGAATTGGAAGCAAAAGGTTACGATTGGCTTCTTAACTAATTAGATAAGAAGAAATATTTTTAGTACCGATTTTATCAATCATTACTAAAAGTCAAGCGGAAAAACCGCAAATGGTAATACAATTTTTAAATACATAAAAAAGGTGTGATGGCCGAAATTTCAGTAATGGCTTTATACGATCAAATTATTGACAACCACGATGAGTTTTTGGAAAGTCTTCGTCACAGATTTCTGGATGAAGATAGAAAGTCAGCTCTTCGGGCGTTCGAAAGTATTGGTTTTCCAACCAAAAAAGACGAAGAATATAAATATACCAACCTAAAAGAGATCACGGAAAAAAACTATAATTTTTTCCCTAAAGAAGGTCACAATATTACTAAAGAACAATTGGAACAATTGCATCTTGGTGAAGAAAATTTTGACTGGATTGTTTTTGTGAATGGTAAACTTCATAAAGAATTATCAAAAGTTTCTATTGAGAATGTAGAGTTCTTGTCCTTCAACTATGCTTTGAATGATGAGAAGCATAAAGAAGTATTTGATAAATACTTTAATACAATTGCTGCAGAAAAATCAGCTTTCACGGACCTGAATCTTGCTTACTGCAAATACGGGTTCTTCCTGAAAGTTCCTAAAAATGTAGTTATTGAAAAACCTATCCACGTTTTCTATCTTTCACAAAATCAAGAGGAAAACACCTTCTACAACACAAGAAACCTGCTTATCGTAGAAGACGGAGCAAAAGTGGAAATTATTGAAAGTCACCATAATTTTGATGATACTTTTGTATTAACAAATTCAGTAACTGAAATTTTCACTTATCCCAATGCAAAAGCAGACTGGCATAAGCTTCAGAATGATAATGACACTTCTTATCTGATTGACAACACTTTTGCAAAACAGGAAAAAGATAGTTTAACAACTGTAAACACGTTTTCCTTTGGAGGAAAACTGGTTAGAAACAATCTCGATTTCATTCATAACGGACAGAATATCAACTCATTTATGAACGGAATTACGATTATCGGAAAAGATCAGTTGGTGGATCACCATACTGCAGTTCACCATAATCAGCCGAATTGTGAAAGTTATCAAAACTATAAAGGGATATTTAAAGATAAGGCACATGGTGTATTCAACGGAAAAGTTTTCGTTGATAAAATAGCTCAAAAAACCAATGCTTATCAGCAAAATAATAATGTTTTGCTAAGCGAGGGAGCAAGTATTGATACAAAGCCTCAATTGGAAATCTTTGCAGATGATGTAAAGTGTTCACATGGTTGTACTGTAGGTCAGCTGAATGACGACGCATTATTCTATCTGAGAGCAAGAGGAATCTCTAAAAAAGAAGCTCAGGCGTTATTATTATATGCATTTGCCAATGATGCCATGCAAAACATTGATATTGAACCTTTAAAAGAAAAAATTTCCAGATTATTGGCTGAAAAATTAGAAGTAGACATTGAATTCTAAGAAAATAAATTGATACCAAAAAAGCACTTCGTATGAAGTGCTTTTTTTATTATGATATATCGTTTCTCTATTTCTTGATCCACCATTGATTATCTTTCCTGTCCGATCTCTTCACTCCATTATTCACAGTATAGGCAATGCCAATTCCTAAAGTCTGTTTAAGCTGTGTCTTTTGGATTTGATTATGGTCATAGAGTACATCCACCGTAATATTGGAAGAAATATATTTGTTGATTTTTAAATTGACAACTGCTCCATAAGCGAGCACAAGTCTATCCGGATGATCTAGGTAATTTGAAAATATCGATGCAGTATTAGTCAGATTAATATTCTCCATAAGCTTAATTTTGTAGACAGCATTCCCTAAAAAACCAAATTGCAGAAGAGAGCTGTCGCCATCTGCTTTTAAACCATAATTCCCTGCTTTCTGAAGGTCAGGATCCAGAACAAACGTCCATCTTGCATTGACCGGGCGCAATGTTACCGTCAGATTATCATCTGGTCTGTAGGTAACCCCCAAACCCATGTTAAAATATCCCGGAGCCATGAAATTAGAGATTTTCTTTGCTTGCGGGTTATTCCCGTCTTCATACCCTGCTGAAAATTGAGACTGTAAGCTTGCCCCGGAAGAAATATACCAGCTTTTAGAAAACTGTCTTCCATAGTTGGTAGAAATATTGAGAACATCCTGTGTCTTTCTTGTTCCCACTCCTTTTGTATTATTCTGTCCATAACCCATGATAATAATGTTTTCCCATAGGTCCTTATCTTTTTCATAAGTAAGATTATAATCGATACCTGCAAGCCAGCCAACATTGTTGGCTCCTCCACCAACCCAATTTGAAAAAGCGGCCTGATTGAACATTAATGTATTTTTACCTAAAACCGACCAATGTTTAACAGTGTCTACAACGATTGAATCTTTTTTTATGTCCTGAGCATTTACAAAAAACTGCATTGAAATACCGACAAGCAATAAAAACTTCTTCATATAATAAAAAATTTTTCAATTACAAAAGTATAAAATATAATTTGTGTGAACCCATAATTTATAAAGCAGGTAGCCTGTTTTGTTCACAAATTATCCTTTAACATACGAAAACCGAGCCACTTTCAGGCAATCAAATCTTTTATATTCCTTTAAAATTTAAATCTTGATAAAAATCATTACCTTTTGTCGTAAAAAAAACTTCGTATCTGGAAATCATCGCCAAAATTTCCGAAATTTATTATTGGCTTTTGATTTGACATTATCTCTTCATGTTTAAAAACGCAATTTCCAGAAAAGCTATCATAAATCCACTGCTGATGCTTTCAGCAATGTGGCTGGGGTACTTTTTACAGACACAGGGCTTTTTTCAAAGCTGTTTTGGAGCTATTATACCTCTGCTACCTGAAGGCTTGCTTGGAATAATTACGTCTCCCCTTCTGCATGGAAATATGGATCATATCATTAGCAATTCAATTCCGATCGCCGTATTGATGTTTCTTCTATATCAGTTTTACCCGTTAGTGGCTAATAAAGTATTTGTCATAGGCTGGCTTGCAACAGGTTTGCTGTTATGGTTACTTCCGCCCATAGATATTCTTACAGGAGAATATATGTACACATGTACAATTGGGGCGAGCGGTATTGTATACGTTCTAGCTTTTTTCCTCTTTTTCAGCGGGGTCTTCAAATGGAATATGAAGCTTCTCACCATTTCTTTACTGGTCGTACTTTATTATGGCAGTTTAGTTTGGGGAATGTTTCCGGAGGAACTATTTTACAATCTTCAGGAACCGAGTAAAATATCATGGCAAGCCCATCTATCGGGAGCAGTTGTAGGAAGTATTATTGCATTTGCATTTAAAAACATAGGAGAAAAAAAGAAAAGATATATCTGGGAATTCCCCAATTATTATAGCGAAAAAGATGACAAACTTTGGCAGGAATATAAAGAAAATCACCCTGAAGACTTTTTAGAACTGCCGTACAAAAAAAGAGATGATATCTGGGATCATTTGGATGAATTAAGAAAAAAATAAAACTTAATTTGTTACATTTGGATAAAAAGCACACATGATATCCGAAGAACATCTTTATTCAATCGCATTACGCGAATGTAACCTCATTGGTGACATTAATCTTTCTAAACTCACAAAAGCATTCGGGAGCGCTAAAAACGCCTGGGAACAAGCCAAAAAAGAATATAAAAAGCTGGATGGATTTGGTCACAAAATCGTATCAGATATTGGCAATTTGTCTCATTTACACTTCGCAGAAAAAGAATTAAAATTTTGCGAGCGTAATGGTATTCAGATCAGGTTAAAACATCTGAAAGAACTTCCTTATTTACTCCATGAATGTGAAGACGCTCCTGCTATTTTATACCAAAAAGGAACCTACAATGAAAACTTACAACCATTAAGTATTGTGGGTACACGTACTATCACATCATATGGGAAACAATTTATAAGTGACTTTTTTCATGAAGCCCAATCCTACAATTTTGTTTCGGTCAGTGGCCTGGCTTTGGGAGCAGATAAGGAAGTTCATGAGCAATCCCTGCTTCATAAAATCCCTACGATTGGTGTTCTAGCCCATGGCTTCCATACTTTATATCCGTCCAAAAATAAGAAACTGGCTGACAGAATAATTAATGAAGGAGGGGCTCTTTTTACAGAATTTAATTCTTCCAGGAAACCCGACAGAGAAAATTTCATTCAGAGAAATAGGATTATTGCGGGTTTGTCTCCTGCTACAATTGTGGTAGAAACCGCTTTTGGGGGAGGATCTGTAAGTACAGCAACTTTTGCAAACGGCTACAACAGGGATGTTTTTGCTCTCCCGGGAAAAGTCACGGATCAACATAGCCAAGGTTGCAATCAGCTAATTTCTCAAAATAAAGCAGCAATAATTTCTACAATAAAAGATCTTATTTATACCCTTGGTTTTAACAAGCCGAAGGAAAAAATGGAAGAACTTTTCCCTTATTCTTCCACAAGCATACAACTAACTGATAATCAAAATTTAATCTATAAATTTATCCTAAAGAATCCACAAATAAATTTAGATGATCTAGCCCAGCAAATTACGCTTCCGACACACAAAATTTTGCCCATAATTTTGGAATTAGAGCTTTTAGGGAAAGTGAAATCACTTTCCGGGAGAGAATTTGTGGCAATTTGAAATTTAACTATTTCTTAATATTGCATTATTTCACAAATAACATTTAATTTTTAATAAAATTTAACTACTAATTATTAATTTAATAATATTTTCCCTCATAATTATTAAATTTTCAATAATCATCAATTAAGGTGTTGTGAATCTTGAAAAAAAAATTAAATTTGTTGGCAATAATATTCAACCTTAATATATGGAACAATATAATATTGACCAGAAAATCCAGGAGTTTATTGCAAAAATTGAGGCAAAAAACCCTAACGAGCCAGAATTTTTACAAGCCGTAAAAGAAGTTGCAGTTACTGTTATCCCATTTATCGCTACAAAGAAGGAATATACAGGAATGAAGCTTCTAGAAAGAATGGCTGAAGCTGAAAGAATTATTATTTTCAGAGTTCCATGGGTTGATGACAAAGGAGAGATCCAGGTAAACAGAGGTTTCAGAATTCAGATGAACTCTGCAATCGGACCATACAAAGGAGGAATTCGTTTCCATCCGACAGTAAATTTATCTGTTCTTAAGTTTTTAGCTTTTGAACAAGTTTTCAAAAACTCATTAACTACTCTTCCAATGGGAGGTGGTAAAGGAGGTTCTGACTTTGATCCACAAGGAAAATCAGATATGGAAGTAATGCGTTTCTGCCAGGCTTTCATGACTGAATTATGCAAGCATATTGGTCCTGAAACTGACGTTCCAGCCGGAGATATTGGGGTAGGATCAAGAGAAATCGGATACCTTTTCGGACAATATAAGAAAATCAGAAATGAATTTACCGGTGTTCTTACTGGTAAAGGACTTGCTTATGGAGGTTCATTGATCCGTCCTGAAGCTACGGGATATGGTGTTGTGTATTTTGCTGAGCAAATGCTGAAAACCATTGGCCAAACTTTTAAAGACAAAATAGTTTCTGTTTCAGGTTTTGGTAATGTAGCGTGGGGAGTAATTAAAAAAGTATCTGAATTAGGAGGAAAAGTGGTTACCATTTCAGGTCCTGACGGATACATTTATGATAAAGACGGTATTGAAGGAGATAAAATCGATTACTTATTGGAATTGAGAGCTTCCGGTAATAACAGAGCTGAGGATTATGCTAAAAAATATCCATCTGCTGTATTCCATGCAGGGAAACGTCCTTGGGAAGTGAAGTGTGATGTGGCAATCCCTTCTGCAACCCAAAACGAATTAGATTTCGAAGATGCTAAAATATTGGTTGAAAACGGAGTTTTATGTGTAACTGAAGCTGCTAATATGCCTTCAACATTAGAAGCCATCAATTATTTCTTAGACAGCAAAGTATTATTCTCTCCTGGAAAAGCATCTAACGCCGGTGGTGTGGCTACTTCAGGATTAGAAATGACTCAAAACTCAATTCGTTTGAACTGGACTTCTGAAGAAGTAGATGCAAGATTAAAGGAAATCATGATTGGAATCCATAAAGCTTGTAGAGACTACGGAAAAGAGGAAGATGGCTATGTAAACTATGTAAAAGGGGCAAATATTGCCGGCTTTGTAAAGGTTGCAGAAGCAATGTTAGCTCAGGGAGTTGTGTAAGATAAAAATATAAAGGTTGGGAATCTTCCCGGCCTTTTTTCTTATAGCCTGTTCCCGGGGATAATGGGAAAAAAGTAAAAAGTGAAAGGAAAAAGCATTGATATATTCAATGCTTTTTTTATGTAAAAAAACATACAAGATAACCGAATCTCCCATCATCATTTGGTAGGGAATAATATGCTCCCAGACATTTTATGCTCAAAAAAAATCCTGAAATATATAATTTCAGGATCTTCATTTCAACTTTTTAACAATTTATTTCGACTTTTTCTTCTTAGCCTTCTTCTCTTCTTTAGTCGCTTCAGAAGGTTTTGTTGCCTCAACAACAGTTTCAGTACTAACACTTGTTGTTCCATCAGTCATTTTAGTTGGGTTGGCCGAAGTATCAACAGTAGTGGTTGTACCTGTACTTAATGTTTGATTCGGTGTAGTCGTATTGGAATTAGACTGCATCGTTTGTGGAGTTGTCTGGGTTGTAGTCTGATTAGGATCAACCTTCTTCTGTGTCTCAGTCTGAGCTGATACAGCAATCATTCCTACTAAAGAAAATGCTGCTGTGAAAATTAACTTTTTCATATTCTAATATTTTAAATGGGTGTTTAGTATTTCTAGAACGCCATTTATTTTATTAAATTATATGTAAAGGTCTTATTTAACGTACTTTATATTATTTTAAGATGAATTTTGATTATAGGTTATTTTCCTAAATTTTTCATAATCCGCTCCACAAATTCAAACGCAGCCGGACAAATAACAGTATTTTTTACCATTAACGAATTAATCTGATAAATCTTCTTTCTATCCGTATGAGGATATTCCCTACAGGCTTTAGGTCTCACTTCATATATCGAGCACGTATTATCATCATTCAGAAAAAAGCAGGGTAAGTTTTGTAGTACCTTATCATTATCCTCATCTATCCTCAGGAATTTTGATTCAAAATCTGCAGGCTTCATTCGAAGATGCTTAGCAATGCGCTCAATATCCTTCTCTGTATATAAAGGCCCGGTAGTTTTACAGCAATTTGCACATTGAAGACAATCCACTTTCTCAAATACCTCTTCATGGGTTTCCTGAACAACATAATCAAGATTTTTGGGCGGCTTTTTCTTTAATCCGTCCAGAAATCTCTTATGCTCCTTTTGCTTTTGTAAAGCTTGTTTTCTGTATAATTCTATATCCATTATTCTTTTTCCCCGGTAAAAACAGGAAGATCTGCTTTTTGGTATTCATTAATCTTATCCAGATCCAGAATTGTCGACTGATTATCCTTATTCGGATAATACATTGGGACAAACTTGGCTCCATAAATAATTTCCCCTGTCACATAAGATGACCTTTGAACCACAGTATTGGAAAAAACTTCGTCAAAAGCACGAACCTGAACAATAATCTCTATATCAATATTTTTAAAATCCTCTTCCGAAAAGCTATAGAAAGGAGAATCCTCATTGATGATATGGACAACAGTCCAATTCAAAGCTAAAGTACTTATTTTACTCAATCGGGTTTCCAGCCTGTAGAAGTTGCTTTTAGGGACTCCATCTTCAATAACTTCAATTGCTGCAGATACAATAACATCTGCGTCAGTAAGTGCATTATTTTTATAAGGAGCCAGCCTGAACATCAGCGCAGTAACTCCCTGAAATGGCGAAATAACTGCTATATCAGAAAATCGCAAATAAGCTCGGGGCCTTGAAAACCTTCCATAAAATAAACCCGTTGCAATTGCAAAGGTAAGCAATCCCAGAAAAGCCTCAAATGTAGCCACTAAACTCGCTAAAAACCCCACCGGAGCTATTCTTCCATATCCAACTGTAGTAAAGGTCTGTGAACTGAAAAAAAACACATCAATAAACTCATTTACCGGATCGCTCTTATCTATCCCTGTTAAATGCTGCACTCCTATGGAATAGTAGATTAATGCAAAAACGATATTAACAAGAATATAAGCGATAACCAAATAAGACAGGAAACGGAATGTAGATAAATTCAGCATGGTATGATACCAACTCAACCGGTTAAAAACATTAACCCCTTTTCTCTTAACATTTGGCAGACCGTCTTTATTAATAAACCGTCCGGAGGCATTGCTTCCAAAACCACTGCTATCTGTATCTTTCTGGCGAATCTTTCGCCTAAATCCTCCTGCCATCTTTATAGATCATTTTCTTTTTACTGATGCAACTCATCACATCGTTGCAAAGATAAAATATTGTTTTCATGAAATTTATCAAGTCGATGATTGAATTTGTCAATTGATTTTAAATTAACTTTGAGTTATGAAAAAGCTTGAATCAAGAGAAGATATAGAACTATTAGTCAATTCGTTTTATCAAAAGGTAATTCAGGATGAGACCATTGGGTTTTTCTTTAAAGACATCATTAAAGTAGACTGGGATAAACACCTTACTAAGATGTATTCTTTCTGGGAAACGATTCTTTTTGGCCAGATGAGCTATAAAGGAAATCCAATGGCCGTTCACTTTCCCATCAACGAACTTCATGCAATGGAAAAAAAACACTTCGACCAGTGGCTCTTCCTTTGGAAAAGCACAATTGAAGAGCTTTTCATCGGTGAAAGTGCGGACATGGCCATCTACAAATCTGAAAACATCGCAAAACTTATGTCCTATAAAATGGAAATGGCGAGAAAATTAAATTAAGGAACGATTACAGTAAAAATATAAGCCGCCAGGTTTACCAATAAAACAGTTCCGTATAAAATATTGGTTTTCCCTCTGCTTAATGAGAGCATAACGATAAATACCGATAAAGAAAGCAAAATAATATCCTTTCTATCCAGTCCTAATACAAAAGGTATGTCATACATGATACAAACTATAGACACAGCAGGAATGGTTAATCCAATACTAGCCAGCGCAGAACCTAAAGCGAGATTAACGCTTGATTGTATTTGATTATTTCTGGCTGCCCTGATCGCCGCAACTCCTTCCGGAAGCAAAACCACAGCTGCAATAATTACTCCAACCAAAGATTTTGGCGCTCCAACACTCTGAACCATATTTTCGATGGTCGCAGAAAGCCCTTTCGCCATTAAGACAACAATAATCAGACAGATAACAAGAAATACAAAACTGATAAGAGTCGCTATTTTTGAAGGGATGTAATGTGAATCCGGATCATCTGATGTAATAATGAAATAGTTCCTGTGCCTCACTGTCTGAACCATAAGAAATACACCATAAATAACAAGACAGGCAATTGAAACAAAGATCAGTTGGGCCGTATTATAAAAAGGTCCGTTTACACTTGAAGTAAAGTTGGGAAGAATAAGAGTAAGCGCCAATATAGACACAATACTTACCAGATAGGTTGTAGCAGAAGTTCTCGCAAAAAATTGCTCATAATACTTTACTCCACCTACTAAAATACATATCCCCAATATTCCGTTCAGAATAATCATTACAGCCGCAAAAACAGTATCCCTTGCCAGCGTTACCGCCTGATCTCCTCCTGCTATCATTAAAGAAATAATTAACGCCACTTCAATAATGGTAATACAAAGAGCAAGAATAATTGTCCCGAATGGCTCTCCTACTTTATGGGCTACCACTTCCGCATGATGAACAGCCGAAAGCACACTTCCTGTAAGTAAAAT
Organism: Chryseobacterium sp. LAM-KRS1; assembly: GCF_013184525.1. Lineage (GTDB taxonomy): Bacteria > Bacteroidota > Bacteroidia > Flavobacteriales > Weeksellaceae > Chryseobacterium > Chryseobacterium proteolyticum. Next base: position 499,644 of record NZ_JAAOIZ010000004.1, on the reverse strand, counting down.
TCCTGCTATTACTTCATAAATGACACCGTTTGCCATCAGACCGGAAAAGTAATACCCTACAGCTAAAACCGGGAAAATAAAGGTATAATGTAAAAGTTCTTTTAATTTCATAAGTGTTTACAAAATACAAAAAATCAATGAAGATTAGAATATTAAAAGAAAAGATTAATGATATTTTAATGACACCAAAGATTGAAATCCTGATAATCAGTTAGCATATGCAATAAAAGTCCGATGCCAATAATTCTTATATTTCCTTTAAAAAAAAGCATCAAAAAGTACACCGCAATTGCATAGTAAGAATGTAAAAAATGGAATCCTATACTGTTTCTGTCAGGATCAAATATGGGATTAGCAAACAGATGATCCAGATCAACTAACATGGTAGCTAGGAGTATCAGGTAAGTTCTTTTCCAGTGATCCCTATAAAATATATATGCTATCAAAACAGGAAATACCAGGTGTAAAAAATAATGTGTTCCTGTTTTCCAAAATAAACAATCCATTAGATCCTTCCTTTTAAATAATCCTGTCGTAGCTCCTCATCCAGTTTTTCAATAGCATACCTCAGGCAGGTCCTGGGCATTTCCTTATAGTACTTATTGAGATAGGTAACTAATTCTCCTTCATTTTTATTTCCCATCTCTCTTAATAACCAGCCATTTGCTTTATGCATAAGATCATGCGTATGGCTCAGATTCGTCGTTACAAATTCCTTTGTCAGATGAAAAAAGCCTTTTTTAATGTAATGCATTGTTCCAACTACGGCTATTCTTTTATGCCACATTTCATCAGAATGAGAAAGATCCCTTAAAAGGTGTTCTTGTTGATTTTCAAAAGCATACCTCCCTAATATTTTATAGCAACTTGAATCCACCAAGTCCCAATTATTAATGTATGGCAGATTTTTAAGATAAAAATCTACAATTTCTTTTTTCTCCTCTGCCACCTTTGTTTTTTCAAATTTACTGATCAGCATAAATAATGCAGTCAATCGATATTCGTGAAAACCGGATGCAAGCAGAACACCGAGCTCTTTCAAAGAGATTTTGGAATAGTATTCTTTCGCTACAATTCTCTGATCAGGAACTTTTACACCTAAAAAAATATCTCCTTCACCATATTCCCCCTTTCCTGTTTTAAAAAATTTCGGGAAGAATTCCGCTTTTTCGGGAATTGATAAAACAGCAAGTGCTTCCTGTATTTCTTTGACTACGTTACTCATAACAATCAATCAATTAAACATCTTTATCTAAAGCAATGCTTCCCTGTTCCAATTCTTCTTTTGCAATCTTTTTAGGATTTGCAACCTTAGCAATGGTAAGTCCCTGTACTACAATAGAAAATACTACCACACAATAAGTAATACTTAAAATAATATTGCTATACTCACTTTTAGGAATAGACATTGCCAGCGCAATAGAAACTCCGCCACGAATTCCACCCCAAAACAGCACTTTTATCGTTTGGGGACTAAACCTTGTCCGGAAGGACATAAATTTTGTAGGTCCCCATATTGAAATAAATCTTGCTACCAACACAACAATAATTGCAATAATCCCTGGAATAATAAAGTGATTCAGATCCTTTATCATGAGCAGCTCAAAACCTATAAATAAGAAAAGTACAGCGTTCAATATTTCATCAATTAACTCCCAGAATTTAATAAGATAATCCTGAGTAATTGATTTCATTTTGAATCTTACGTTAAAATTCCCCATAAATAATCCGGCAGCAACCATGGTGAGAGGGCCTGAAATATGCATCTGTCTTGCGATGAGGTATCCGCCCATGACCACAGAAAGGGTAACCAAAACTGAAATAATATAATCATCAACCTCACGCATTAGTCTTGAAGTAATCCAACCTAACAAAACACCCAATAACAATCCCCCTCCAGCTTCTTTAAGCAGTAACAGTCCAATACTTTCCACTCCTAAATCTACTTCTTTCCCGACAGCTAACTGCAGTACTACAGTAAAAACAACAACCGCCATACCATCATTGAAAAGAGATTCTCCCGCAACCTTAGTCTCTAAAGATTTAGAAACTTTTGCCTGCTTCAACACACTCAGAACAGCCACGGGATCAGTAGGAGATATCAGAGCCCCGAAAACAAGACAATAGATAAAAGGAAGTTTGATCCCCACTAAAGGCAGCAGGTAAAACATTCCGAATCCTACGATAAAAGTAGAAATGACAACCCCTGCCGTGGAGAAAATAAGAACGGGCCTGAATTGTTCTTTAAGGTCATTAATATTAATATGAATTCCTCCTGCAAATAATAGAAAATTAAGCATTGCGCCCATTAACACTTCAGTGAAGTCTATGCTGTTCATCAATTTATGAAGATGCCCAAAAGTTCTTGGCAATACAGTTTCACCAAATAAAACCAGGAAAATTGAAACCACAATGGCAATTACCATGATCCCGATAGTACTGGGAAGTTTGAGAAATCTGTAATTAAGATATGCGAATATGGATGCTAAAACTATTAACGCTGAAAATGAATAATATAATTCCACTAAGTTATTTTTTAATTAAAAGTCCAAATAAAGGACTTTGATATATATTTTGTTATTTTCTTTTTCCCATAAGTCAATAATGCCTTCTTTTACTGTTTTTGAACTTTTTGTATAGCCTTCTCCGATATTGAGAATATTCAGGAAAATATATTCGTCCCCCACAGAATTGACCTGATAGGCAGTCTTTTCGGTCTTTCCATCTCCCGAATTTTTGATTGCGTCGGCAAGTAATCGAAGCTGTGCGAGATGATGAGTAAAATTACTTACATCTTTTTTAGAATCATAAGCACGCAGCAAAATCAGCAGTACATCCATATTGGTCGGATCCTTACCATATAAAATCTTACCCAATCTTATGCAATCATCGAAATTATTATTCTTAAATGCTTCAGCCAGACTTATAAAATCATTATCTGAAGTATTTAGTTTATTTGATTCGAAATTTCTACCGTAGTACAAATACTGAGCTTCTATACTATCCAATGACTTTGGAATCCCTTTGTACTTGAAAATCAGTTTATCATAATTATAAAGTGATTCGGGATTTTTAAGGTTTTTCTCTATACTTTTAAAATCAATTTTCGATTTTTGACCGAAGCCTAAAACCGAAATATTCAGCAGCAAAAGGAAGATGTAATATTTCATTAATTGTTGTTTTCATCTTCCTCGTCGTTATCGAAATACTCAAACAGGAAGTCATTATATGGAAATCTTGAAATATGGATTTTCATGACTTCATCATAGATCAATTTCTTCATCTCCGGAAAATTCTCTTTTGTCAAAGCCGAGATAAATACCGTTGGATATTTAGATTTTGCCATCCAGGTCTTTTTCCATTCTTCAAGGGAAACATTCTTTCTTGTTGACGGCGTCAGATCATCTTCATCCTTCTTCTCATAGCTGAAGTCATCAATCTTATTGAAAACCATAATCATGGGTTTCTGATGAGCATTAATTTCCATCAAAACATGATTAACAGATTCTATATGATCTTCAAAACTTTCATGAGAGATATCTACGACATGGATCAGCAAATCTGCTTCCCGCACCTCATCCAAGGTTGATTTAAAGGATTCAACCAACTGGGTCGGTAATTTTCTGATAAATCCTACAGTATCGGTAAGTAAAAACGGAAGATTCCCGATAACCACTTTTCTGACAGTGGTATCTAATGTTGCAAATAGTTTATTTTCTGCAAAAACTTCAGATTTTGAAAGGGAATTCATCAGAGTAGATTTACCTACATTGGTATACCCTACCAACGCAGCCCGAACAACCTTCCCGCGATTATTACGCTGAGTAGCCATCTGCTTGTCTATCGTCTTTAGCTTATCTTTCAGTAAAGTGATCCTGTCCCGGATAATACGACGGTCAGTTTCAATTTCAGTTTCACCCGGACCTCTCATTCCGATCCCTCCTTTCTGACGTTCCAAGTGGGTCCACATCCTCGTTAATCGAGGTAAGAGATATTGGTACTGTGCCAGTTCCACCTGGGTTCTAGCGTAAGAAGTTTGTGCTCGTTGTGCAAAAATATCGAGAATAAGATTGGTTCGGTCAAGAATCTTCACCTCCATTTCTCTTTCCAGGTTTTTAAGCTGGGATGGAGAGAGTTCATCATCGAAAATTACTGTTCCTATCTCGTTTTCTTTTACATATTCTTTTATTTCAAGTGCCTTTCCACTTCCAATGAAGGTTTTGGAGTCCGGCTGAGTTAATTTTTGAGTGAAGCGCTTTTGTACCGTTGCTCCTGCTGTGAAAGCTAAAAATTCTAATTCATCCATATACTCTATCAGCTTTTCTTCATCCTGATTTTGAGTAATAACACCTACTAAAACAGCTTTCTCGTAATTATGTTCTTTCTTTTCTAGCATTAAGTTCTATCTATGTTTGTGAGTTTTACAAGATACCCTTTTTAGGGATAAAAAGCAAAACGATTTTTAAGACAATCTGAAATTTTAATGTTAATTTAAGCTTTAAATACTATTAATTTGCGGAAAAATAATAATCAACAAATGCTTTTTTTATTACTTTCAAACATTAAACCTTACAAATCCATTAAAACAAAAATAGTACCCGAATGACCGTTTAGAGTATCATTCTGATCATAAAACGATTTTTCATTATATTGAGTCTTCAATTTCAGCTTTAAAACAATATTGTATGGCCAGCCAATCAGAAAAAGATTTTACAAAAAAAACAATGAAATTGAGCATCCTGGACCAATCTCCTGTTGTATTGGGAGAGCATACGCAGGATACCCTTCTTAACAGCATTGAACTGGCCCAATGGGCAGAGCATCTTGGTTATGAAAGCATTTTATTCTCCGAACACCATGGAGTTCCTGGTTATGCAAGTTCAAGTCCCGAAATATTAGCCGCTGTTATTTTAGGCAAAACGCAAAAAATAAAAGTTGGAACCGCAGGGATCATGCTCAGAAATTATTCTGCATATAAAATTTCTGAGATCACAAAATTACTAGCGTCAATTTTTCCCGGACGTTTTGTACTGGGATTAGGAAAAGCACCGGGTGGTCTTAAAATATCTTCACTGGCCCTGAACGGCGATAAACTTCCAACAATAAGTAATATCAGCGAAAAACTCCGAGATATCGCAGCCTATATTTCAGATGATACAAGTATTACGCAAGAGCGTTATGGTGATCTGATTGCTCAGCCTCAAAACCTTCAACATATGCCAGAAGTATGGTGGCTGGGCTCAGGGAATAATTCGGCAAAGGAAGCTGCAAAAAACGGATTAGGATATTCCTTCTCTCATTTTTTGATGGACAACAAGCAAAATGAAAGCACGGAAATCTATAGAAATGAATTTAAGCGTGGTAATCTGAGCAAAACACCTCATTTACAAATTGCCGTTTCAGTTTCAGTCGCTGAAAATTACGACACCGCAAAAAGAAATGCCTTATCCATGGCTTACCAGTTTCTTGAAGCACGCAGAGGCCTAGCTCCTTCCCCATTATTACATCCGGATGATATAGAAGAAAAAATGTTAAGTCCTACAGTAAATGATGATTTAAAAAAAATCCTGAAGAATATAATTATTGCCACTCCTGACACAATTCATAAACATCTCTTTGAAATTACAACATTTTACCAAACCAATAATCTGATTATCCTAAGCAATATTTACGATAAAGAATCCCGTTTCAAAAATTTTGAATGGATTAGCAATTGTGATGTATAAAGCCACCACCGTTCACCACTTTGTGATTATTATTCCAAATCACGCATTTTAATATTAAAATAAACACAAAACACTAAAAACCAAAATAATTTTAATAACTTTATAAGGAGATTCTTGTTTTATTTACATTGATCTATAAAAACTAATTAACATCCGGAGAATCATGATTGCCAATATTAAATGTATGATTATTGATGATGATGAACTGGACAGGCTGGTTCTTCAACATCATATCAATCAGTATGATAACATAGAAATTGTTGCATCTTTTGATTCAGCCGAAAAAGCAATTCCATACCTTGATCTACCAGTAGACGTCCTGTTTATTGAAACCAAACTCCCCGGAATGAGCGGAATTGAATTCTGTAAATTAGCCTATAAAATCCCTATTTGTATTTTCATGAGTTCCCACTGTGAGTTTGCTGCCGAGGCTTTCGAACTGGATATACTCGACTTTATTAAAAAACCTTTAAAAACCGATCGTATTCATCATTCGTTACAAAAACTTTTGGATTTTCTTGAAATGAAGGAAAAGAGTGAATGTCTTGATATTTTACTTGGTGAAAATACGATTAAAATCAAAGAAGGGAGTACAATTCTACAAATCAAAATAACAGATATTCTTTATCTGGAGGCATTAAAAGATTACACCAGAATTGTAACTTCTGAAAAAAAACATTGTATTCTCGATTCCCTTGGAAATCTTCTTCATCAAAACCACTTCGATTCTTTTGTAAGAATACACCGCAGCTATGCCGTTCCAAAATATCTTATCCGAAGTAAAACTTCTCACGAAGTGGAACTTACCCATAAGATTAAGCTTCCCATAGGAAGAAGTTATAAAGATAATCTGGCATTTTTCAACATGCCCAATTAAAGTATTCCTTTATTTCTTTTTCGGATTGTCATTTGTCGATTTTTCGTGTCGTTTATCTATTTTCCCAATATCAGCATCCGGGATGTGGTAATTTAGTCTTCTGAAATTCATTAACCCGAATTTATAAACTACTAACCAAAAAAAACTCACATGAAAAGAACATTTATTTCCGGCTTCCTTTTCATATTGTTTATTGTAACCGGACAGCTTAAAGCTCAATCAGCTGTTTTAACTACAGGAACAACTGTCTCAGGAGGTAATGGCTCCATTTCTTATAGTGTCGGCCAGGTCACTTATCTCTCTAAGGGAAGCGGATTCCAGGTTATGGAAGGAGTACAGCAAGCTTTTGAAATTACGACCCTTGGCACCCATGAAACGTCATCTGCAGAGGACGGTATTTTACTCTATCCTAATCCCTTTAGAGATTATCTATATCTGGATTTTACAGTAAACAGCTATAAGAACTCAGATTATCAATTATTCGATGCACAAGGTAAGTTGATCAGGAGTGAAAAAATTATGCAGACAAAATCTGAATTTAATTTTTCTTCTCTTCCATCTGCCATGTACATTATAAGAATTAATCAGGATGGTAAAAACATTAAAACATTCAAAATCATAAAAAAATAACTACCATGAAAAAAAATCTACTCATACTAGGGCTTATACTGGGCTGTTTTTTAGCCTTTGGACAAGTACCTGAAAAAATGAGCTATCAGGCCGTTATCCGAAATCTTTCGGGACAACTGACCATCAATCAGAGTATTGCAGTAAAAGTAAGTGTTCTTCAAGGCTCAGCCGCAGGCCCAGTGGTATACTCAGAAAGGTTGACCGGAAATACCAATGCCAATGGTTTAATCAGCCTTGAAATAGGTACAGGAACTGTTCTTACTGGGACATTTGCCGCGATTAACTGGACCACTGGAAATTATTATTTGAAAACAGAAACAGATCCGTCAGGAGGAACCAGCTATACGATATCAGGCACCAGCCAACTTCTCAGCGTTCCTTATGCAATGTACGCAAAATCTGCAGGAGGCGGTGGCGGAAGTTTTACCCTTCCATATTCAGCTACCGTAAATAGCACAGCCAGTCTTTTTGCTTTAACCAATGATGGTGATGGAGCAGCCATTGAAGGCACCAACAATACAACAACTTCAAGTATCGCTTCAATAAGGGGTGTTGTAACCAGTACTTCTGCCGGTGGATTTTCTTCGGGAGTCCGGGGAATCAATAATGGCACAGGAGGATTAGGAGTGGGGGTCTGGGGCAGTCAGAACGGAAGCGGATGGGGAGTATATGGAGTTACCCCTAATGGACTGGGTGTTTATGGAAATGCATCGGGAAATGGATACGGTGTATATGCAAACAGCAACGCAGGAACAGGACTTGCCGCAATAAGTACAAACGGGGTTGCTGCTAATATTTCAATAACTAATAATTCCAATGCCAACAGCGCGATTATTGCCTCAACCGCGGGTAACGGAACGGTTGTCAATATTTCTACGACAGGAACCGGTGCGGGATTGAGAAGTACTTCAGGAGCTGGTTTTGCCCTACATGGGATTACAAGCCAAGTATCCTCTGCAGGTGTTGTAGGTGATAACAACGGCAACGGAGAAGCCGTGGTCGGAAGAACAACTAGTGATATAGCTGGTGCTGTAGTCGGAAGAAATGATGGTGGAGGATATGGCGTGAGGGGGTTTATTGCAACAAATAGTACCGGAACAGCGATAGGTGTTTTAGGCCAGGTTGGACTCAACAACAGTAAAGGTAAAGCTGGCCGATTCGAAAATTTCAATCAAACCAATGAAAATAATACACTTGAAATCGAAACCAACGGAAATGGAAATATTCCTGATAACACACAAGGAAATGCTTCTTCATTCCTCGTTAACAATACCAATAGTGTCGCCGCTGCCGTAAGAGGTGAAGTAAAAACCATATTCGGCAATTTTGGAGCTGCCGGTGTTTTTGGAATATCCTCAGGGACCGGAGGTTTCGCAGGCTTATTCCATGCTTCTAATACGGCCGGAAACGGTCCCGCCTTGGTGGCACTCACCGATGGAAATGGAAATGCAATCACTGCCAATGCCGGCAAAAACGGTAATGGTGTGGAAACAAATATTGATGGAAACGGAAATGCTTTATACGCATGGGTTCCATCTTTTGCAACTGGGCGTGCCGGTAGATTTGAAATTTTCAATGAAGACAATGATACCGAAGTAATCTCTGTGAAAACTGTTGGTAATGGTACTGCAGGAAACTTCAAGGTGGATCGCACAACCGGTACCTCACCGGCAGTAAAAGGTGAAGTGAATTCCATTTTTGCTAATTTCGGTACTGCAGGTATTTTTGGTCTTTCATCAGGAACCGGTGGCTATGGAGGCTTATTTTATTCATCAAATGCCAGTGGAAATGGGCCGGCTGTATTAGCCCTTACGGAAGGGAATGGAAACGGGATTACCGCCAATGCGGGTGGTAGCGGCGATGGTATAGAAGCATCATGCGACGGAACAGGTAATGCGATCTCAGGTTTTATTCCCAATTTTGGAACAGGTAAGGCCGGTAGATTTGCTAATTTTAATAATGCCAACGGACAACCTGTTGTACACATAACCACTACTGGTACCGGCTCCACACTTCTTGTCAATCATCAGGGCCCATCTGGTAATATTTCTGTCTATCAAAGTGCATCAGTTAATGTTGCCCGGATCAATAAAGCAGGAAGAGGCTTTTTTAATGGCGGAACACAAAACAGCGGTGCGGACGTTGCAGAAGCATTTGATGTGGAAGGAAATGTTTCTGAATATGAGCCCGGCGACATTTTAGTGATTTCAACAGACTCTGACAGAACGATAGAAAAGTCCTCAAAGCCCTACTCTACACTTGTAGCAGGAGTTTATGCAACCAAACCCGGGGTTTTATTGACTGAAGAAAATATCGATGCAGATCTGTCCGGAAAAGTTCCCATGGGAGTTATCGGAGTGATCCCAACAAAGGTTTGTCTTGAAGGAGGAAAAATTAAAAGAGGAGACCTTTTAGTAACCTCTTCAAAACCAGGAGTTGCCATGAAAGCAAATCTCAAAAAAGTCAGAATTGGACAGGTAATCGGAAAAGCTCTCCAGGATTACAATCAGAATGAAACGGCAAAAATTAAAGTACTAGTAAACATTAAATAAAAAATTATGAAATCATTATATACCATCGCATTACTATTATCAGGACTAAGTATGTATGCCCAGGAAAATAAAACTTCTGAGCCGCAGGATCAGGCCCTTATTTTAAAAAATGCAAAGGAACAGGAAGCTAAGCTCATTAAAGATTATGAGCAGTATAATAAAAACAATCCTCCACACAGCGGGCTGGTATCAGATTATGGACTTGAAGTTAAAAAACAAAATCTAAAACCTAAAAACACATCGGACAATTCAGGAAAATTACTTCCCAATACAGCTAGTTTTGATGAGGTCTTAGCAACAATTCCTAACCGGCGTTCACGTAAAGCAAGTCAACCTATTAATAAGAAAATAACCGTTACGGGACTTTCTAATACGGCAACACTTGAAGAAATAAAAAAAACTATTCCTAGAAACTAATAACCGAAAGAAGTCCGCTAATTAGCGGACTTCTTTTATCTGTACATTTTTCAAAAAATTACTGTTAATCCCAATCTGAAGCAACAAACTTCATCACTATCCCTTTATCATCATACAAAGTAAGAAAATGACCTTCCACTGAATACCGCGTAATCCTTTCAAAGCTATTAACAAACGCTCGCTCAAGTTTCATATTCTGACAAGCCATCATTGTACTTCCAACTCCGGAAATCTTCATTTTCCCATTTTTTCTGAACTCTCCGGTAAAAAACATTTTATTACACCCCATGAATGCCCCTCCACGAATCTTTTCTCCTTCCATTGCTCCTGTAAGATTAATTCCCGCGCGGCTTTTAACCATTTCTTCTTTATCAAATTTCCCAAAAGATATAAGCATCCATTCCCTTTGAACTGATGGGTTTTTACCCGGAACTGATGAACAATTAATCATCATTCCTAAAAACAAAACTCCTAAAAGATTTATAAATATTTTTTTCATGCAGCCTATCCTTCCATTTTCATACCAATCACGGCCGGAATATCGTAAAAATTAGTAAATTAGCGACACAAAATTATTTTATAAAATGAAAAGACTATTTCTACTATTCACTTTTTTATTGGGCTTTGCCCAGATGAGAGCGGATGAAGGTATGTGGCTGCTAATGCTCATTAAAAGATTAAATGGTGTTGACATGCAAAAAGAAGGTTTGCATTTAACTCCAGAAGAAATTTATTCCGTAAACAATTCTAGTTTAAAAGATGCTATTGTAAGTTTTGGAGGCTTCTGTACCGGTGAAATTGTTTCTGATAAAGGACTGATTTTCACAAACCACCACTGTGGTTATGGTGCTGTTGCAGCAGCTTCTACTCCGGAAAAAGACTATCTGAAGAATGGATTCTGGGCCATGAAGCAAAAAGACGAATTCAATGCTAAAGATCTATATGTTAGATTCTTAGTGAGAATGGATGATGCTTCGCAAAGAATCAATGCTAAGCTGAACAACAAAATGACTGGCGAAGAAAGAAAAGCTGTAATTGATGCTGAAACTAAAGCTATTCAGGCTGAGAATTCTGAAAACGGGAAGTATACAGTAGTAGTAAAAGATTTCTTCAATGGAAACGAGTTTTATTATTTCGTTTATCAGGATTATAAAGATATAAGATTGGTAGGTGCACCTCCTTCATCATTGGGTAAATTTGGAGGTGATACTGATAACTGGGAATGGCCTAGACACACAGCAGATTTTACGGTTTTCAGAGTGTATGCTGATGCAGCAGGAAACCCTGCTGAGTACTCTCCAAGCAATACCCCTTTAAAGCCTAAACATTTCCTGCCGGTTTCTCTTAAAGGAATTAAGCCTGGAGATTTCTCTATGATCCTTGGTTACCCAGGCAGAACAAACCGTTATTTAACTTCTTATGGAATTCAACAAATGGTAGATAAGGACTATCCGGCTTGGGTAGAAGCTTCTAAATTAGCAATGGATGTGATGAAGAAGTACATGGATAAAGACAAGGCGACTCAGATTAATTATGCTTCTCAATATGCATCAGTAGCAAATTACTGGAAAAACAGACAAGGAACTATCGATGCTGTTATCAAAAACGGGACAATCACCGATAAGCAGAAAACTGAAGCTAATTTCAAGCAATGGGCTTTACAACCGGCAAATATAGAATATGACGGAGTTTTAGATGATATCTCAATCTATTATAAACAAGTTTCTAATAGAAATGTTGAAAGAAATTATGCTACCCAACTCTATAGAAATGCTAAATACATCAGTCTTGCTTCTCAAGTAGGCTCTGTACTTAAGTCATATGCTGAACAAGATATGGCAGGAAGATTAGCAATGAAACCAAAAGTTGAAGCTGCGGTAAAAGCTGCTTATGAAAACTTTAATACTAAGTTAGAAGGAGAAATGCTTAATTCAATGGTTGGTCTTTATCAGTCAAGAGTAGATAAAGATGTAGCATCTCCAACTATTATGGCATTAGATTCTAAAAATCTTTCGAACGTTGCTTATTCATCTATTTTTGCTAATAAAACCTCTGTAACTAACTTTATTTTAAATCCGGATCGTTTAAAGCTAGACGCTGATCCACTTTTAAAAATAGCTAACGGGGTCACTACAGATCAAAGGTTATCTTCTGAAAAATTCTCTAAAATTGATGATAATTTTGCTAAAAACAACCGTATATTCTTAGCTGGTTTAATGAAATCCATGCCTGAGAAAAAGTTCTATCCGGACGCTAACTCTACTATGAGATTAACATACGGAACTGTTGATAAATTACCTATCAGAACAGACAGAAACTACTTCGGTGTTACAGATAACTATTATACTGACATGACCGGTTTGGTAGGAAAATACAAAAAAGGAGATGAAGAATTTGATCTTCCTCAAAGAGTAATCGATCTTTACAACATGAAGGACTTCGGTCAATATGCTGATGCTGCCGGTTATATGCCAGTTAATTTCCTTTCTAATAATGATATTACAGGTGGAAACTCCGGGTCTCCGGTAATCGATGGTGACGGTAACCTTATAGGGATCGCATTTGATGGAAACAGTGAAGCTTTAAGTGGTGATATTGTTTTTGAACAAGAATGGCAAAAAACAATCAACGTTGATGTACGTTTTGTTCTTTGGACTATCGATAAGTATGCTGGTGCAAGAAGATTAATCGACGAGTTGAAGCTGGTTAGAAGTGAAAACACTCCAGCTGACACTAAAACCCGTCCTGCAAAAGCTGAACATGTAAAATCTACCAAAAAGAATAAATAATCTTTTTTTTAAATTTTAAAAGCCGTGAGATTCTCTCACGGCTTTTTTTATATCGTTTAATGAAATAAATACGTGATTGAGTTACCCCTCTGCACCATAAAATTTTGTGATTTTTACGCCGTTTTATAGAATAAAGACAATACGAGATCGTTACAAATAAGATGACGGAGTTAAATTTTCAGCAATAATATGCAGTGCTAAAAAAAGATTATTTAAGAAAAATAAAAACAGTTAATTTATTTTAAAATGAAAATTTTATTAAAAAATAGCAAAATGTAAATATTTATTTACTATTTTTGATTTCATTACGCAGTGATATAAGGTTTTTATAACAGAAAATTTTATTATTATTACACAATGAAAAGAATTAGTCTATTTTTTTTAAGCTAAATTTAAGTTTTAAGACTTATCTTTAAGTTGTTAAAAAAAATATATTGTTATGAACTTAAAATTAATTTTATCCGGGATCGCATTGCTGACACTTTTGGTAGCATGTGATGACAGAAGTAATGAAGACGCTCCCGCCTTACAATCGGAAGGCACAAAAGCAGATTTAAAAGCGGCAAAAAATGTAAAAATCGTTAGCGATACCGTAACAAAACCAGTAGAAAAACCAAATGAGCCAGATTCAAAAGATGGAACAAACAACAGTACCGCCGACACAATCGACCCGACAAAGCCGGATAGGCCTAAGTAAGCTGATTATTCAGATTACGATGTCTGCATTCGTGTTGATTTCGGCGATCTTACCTTTTCTGAATAATATTGTGGGTTATTTTATTGATGTTAATGTCCAGCTGGCAAATAATGCCGGCGAAAGGCGTTTGGATTTAGATTCAGCAATCTATTTTCTATCAATCCCATCGTGCATAATCCTCCTTGCATTAGGAGGATTATTCAAAGCTCATAGATATACCTTCTATGTGGTTTTTGTTTCCGGATATTTTCACTTAGCGACCTATATTAAGTTTATATTTTTCAATAAGAATATAATTTCCGGATATGCTGATATAGCGATTATCGCCATTATTGCTATAATTGTTTATCTTATCTATCGATTAGACAACTATTATAGAGAAATAAATGTTATTGATAAATTTAATAATAGTACCTTAGAAAGGTTTTCTTCCATATTATACAAACGTAACGATATCACAAAAAATGAGTAATCACAGAGAAAGTTTAAAAATTCTTGTTGCTCTTAGTGATAAACTTTGGGAGGACTACATTGCGGAAATTTTGTCCGAAGAGCAATATCTTGAGAAAATGCGATTGGTAAAAAAAGAGATCAATAATGGATTTATTGGTACCATGCAGGATTTGGAAGTCTTTACTAACGAACTCGGCTACCTCATTCTTAATACCCGAACTAAAACATTATTATCAGGATCTGAAAAAATCATCGTAAACAAGAACTAGATTACTTTGATCTTGATTCTTTTTCCTCGACCTGAGCTAAAATTCTTTCCAAATATTTGCTTTGCTTAGCGATAGAGGCTTCCAGTTTCTTTTCCATTTTCGATATCTGGTTCTGGATGAACAGCAAGCTTTTATCCTGTGTGTTGTATTGGGCATAAATATTAGCTAATAGGTCACCTATATCTTCATTAAAATCTTTACTCTTCAACATATGATCAGGTTGTAATTCTTGTTCTTCAACCTCATATACTTTCTCTGAACTACTTAAATCTAGTACCCCCTCTCCTTTTATAAGCCAATGTAAGTGAGCATTCAGCTCCGGATACACCTCTAAAACTTTAACAACCTTATCAATACCAAGGTCACTTTTTAGTCCTGCTCCTTTGAAATTAGAAGCAGACATACCTGTTTCCCTGTAAAAAGACTCCTTTTTAATGCTCTTTTCCTCCAAATAAAATAGGATTCTTTCTTTTATGGTTGTTATTTTGTCCATTTTATTTTATTTTGGTCTAAATTTTGACTATATTTGTGCAAAGATATAAAACAAAATTAAAATAAAATTCTAAAAACATGAAAAATTTCGTTGAACCATCACATGCTTACTACAAACATTTTGAAGCATCTGAATCTTTCCGTCAATTTAAACCTTCTTCCATAACAAAAACTAAAACCATGAACAACAAACACAATATTCGTCGAAACTCAGCGAATGAGTTATATAATGTTTATTCAGTTGCTCAGGATTTACACGACTATAAGGAGGAATACCAATTTACAGAAGGGATTAATGATATGATTAATTTTGAAGACTGTTTGTGGCTATTTGATCTTATACTGGAAGAGCAGCCTCATTCCGATTCCGAAACTCAAATATGGACATTAAAAAGAGTTCTTCCCCATTCCTTTACACTTACATGCAAAAATAAAGCAGGTCAAAAATTAGCCGAGATTAAGAATATTGAGGCAAGTTTTTATTTTGATGATCTTATTGTAATAAAAAAAGATAAATTATTCTGTTTACCGGTTGAAGAGAACATTTACTAAACATACAGATTTTGCATATCAGTATGATGCATTTACAATATAAAAAAATGATGAAGGCTTTTACCCCATATAAGTCCACATCAAACATTCCAAAACTCCCGATCCAAACTTCTGTATTGTATGGCTTCAGAAATATGATGTGAGAAAATATTTTCAGATTCATCAAGATCTGCAATTGTCCGTGCAACCTTCAGAATTCTGTCATACGCTCTTGCGGACAGACCCAGCTTGTCCATCGCTTGTTTTATCAGAGCAAATGAAACCTCATCTAAAGCACAAAATTGCTCAATTTGTCGCGAGCCCATTTGCGCATTGTAACTAATTTCTAAATCTTGATATCTGGCCTGTTGGATTTCTCTGGCTTTCAGTACCCTTGCTCTGATCGTTTCACTTTTTTCACCCTTTCTCTTTTCAGTTAATTGCTCAAATTCAACTTTTTGGATTTCTATGTGGATATCAATACGATCTAAAAGAGGGCCTGATAGTTTATTCATATAACGCTGCATTTCCGCAAGGGATGAAGTATTATTAGGATCATCCGGGAAGTATCCGCTAGGACTTGGATTCATCGATGCAATAAGCATAAAGCTCGAGGGATAGTTTACTGTAAACTTTGCCCTTGAAATGGTAACCTCACGATCTTCTAAGGGCTGTCGCATCACTTCAAGCACTGTTCTTTTGAACTCAGGCATTTCATCAAGGAATAAAACACCATTATGTGCGAGGGATATCTCTCCTGGCTGTGGATAGCTTCCCCCACCGACCAAGGCTATATCCGATATCGTATGATGAGGTGATCTGAAAGGACGAATGGTCATTAAAGAAGTTTCAGCACCTATTTTCCCGGCAACGGAATGTATTTTTGTTGTTTCTAAAGCCTCCTTTAAAGTTAGTGGAGGTAAAATACTGGGAACTCTTTTTGCCAGCATTGTCTTTCCGCTTCCGGGTGGACCTATCAAAATTATATTATGCCCTCCTGCTGCGGCAACTTCCATTGCCCTCTTTGCCGTTTCCTGCCCTTTTACTTCTGAAAAATCAAAAGGAAACTGATTTACTTTTTCCTGGAATTCTTTTTTTATATCCAAAACGACCTTTTCAATAGGTATTCCTTCATTAAAAAAATCAATCACCTCTTTGATATTACTGACTCCGTAAACATCAATCCCTTCCACCACAGCAGCTTCTCTGGTATTTTGTATGGGTAAAATAATCCCTTTAAAACCTTCTTCCTTTGCCTGGATTGCGATGGGCAAAATTCCTTTAATGGGCTGCAAACTCCCATCCAATGAAAGTTCTCCCATAATGAGATAATTGTGGATATTTTCAGCAAGAATTTGGTCTGATGCAGCTAAAATCCCTATCGCAATACTTAAATCATAAGCGGAACCTTCTTTTCGAAGATCTGCGGGAGCCATATTAATTGTAATTTTTTTTCCGGGAATCTTGAAACCGACGTTTCTTAAAGCAGCAGAAATCCTATAGCTGCTTTCTTTGATTGCATTGTCGGGGAGACCTACTAAATGATAACCAACTCCTCCCGTATCAATATTAACTTCAATAGTAATCGTTTGTGCTGCAACTCCATGAATTGCACTTCCATAAATTTTAATCAGCATAAGTGTGTTTTAATGTAAATATATCATTTTTTATAAATGAATGAAATATCAATCATTAAAAACCCTGGAAAGAATCACTCTGTTGTATTTCTCACCTGTCTTTAGTGACGTCAACCCACTTTTTAAAGCCTGAGAAAATCTCCAGTTCAGAAATTGAGAGTTTTATAGCTGAGTTAGCACTTCCACAAGCCGGATACACATACTCAAACTCTTTAAGTGAAATATCCAGAAAAACAGACACTTGCGAATTGACACCAAAAGGACAAACACCACCAACAGGATGTCCTACCAAAGGTTCCACATCTTCAAAAGCAAGCATCTTTGCCTTTAATCCAAATTCATCTTTAAACTTTTTATTATCAATCTTCCGGTACCCTGCGGCTACAATCAAAATAACATCATTATTCTCATTGTACAATGAAATAGATTTTGCTATTTTATTTCCACTAATGTTCAATGCTGCAGCAGCCAGCTCCACAGTGGCACTGGAGGTATCAAATATCATCACTTCGGAATCCTTATTCCATTTTTTCAAGTGAAGCTTTGCTTTTTCTATTCCCATTTTATGATCAACAAATGCTAATTACATCTTGTTAAATATAATTCATTTCTTCCAAAAAAAGAAGGACTCATCACGCTATATTGGTTCTGTTTCCCTATAAAAAAACCGGTGCAGAATAAATTCTGCACCGACTCCACAATTATTGAAAAAACTAACATGAGTTATAAAGGGGCACTCATATTTTACTTTTTAATGAACTTATTTTTGTACATTTTATCTTTAGAATCTTTGGAAACAATAATATAATTACCTATAGCAAGACCGCTTACGTCAATCGGTTGATTATATGTGTGGTTCTTTTTTTGTAAAACAAGTCTTCCGGAAGCGTCAATTATAGAAACTTCTTTATACACTTTATCTGAGTCTTTTCCAATGAATATAAACTGAGTCGCAGGATTTGGATAGATACTCATTTCATTACCTTTTTTAGGATCGACTTCTCCTGTTCCAAGGTTACAAAAGTTCCAGTTTCCAAAATTCAACTTCACAAAAGATTGTAATCCCAGGAACTCGCACTGATCAGGACAGTACGCAGTACATGCATAAAAACCATACTCTCCCGACTCTGTTGCCACATAAGTATCTCCGGTTGCTCCGGAAATTATACATGGATCTCCGGAAACAGGAGGTATATTGCTTGGCGCACATTTGTACCATGTATGTACCCCATACAATACTGGAAAAATATCGTCAAATTGTACCGATGCGCCATTGCATACATTGTATTCTCCAGGCCCAATTTCTTCATAGGTTCCCGGTGTGAGTGTCGTCATCATAGCCGGAAGTGCATAGGCATATCCATCAGCCATAATTTCTGCGCTTTGTGCTGTACAATCATTAAGGGTAGCTTCTACTTTAAAATAATAAAGCATATCACTTGAACCATTAATCGTCAGAGTCTGGGAGGTAGCCCCAGAAATAGGAACCCAAGGATTAGTATTGGGGGACTGCCATGTCCACGCCTGTTTGTACCATTGATAACTACCATAAGTTTGTGTTGAAAGTACTTCTGATTCCGTGTTGCAAAACACGACTTTATTGGGAAATTGAGCTCCTAATCTAGGACTGGTAATGGTAGGTGTGAATGAACACTGCGCACTTACTTTTAAGAGATTTAAAAGTAAAAACAGTGATAAAAAAATTAGTTTTGTTTTCATAGATATTAATTTAATTTTGGTTGTTATTTTTCGGTCCTCACAAATCAATCAAGTAATACTCTTATTCCGAATTTGACATTAAAATTCAAAGGCTTCTCTTTATAGATTGTATTCAAAGCACCATCGTTTTTAAAATGATAGCCTACACCGGGCTCTGCATATATGCCTATTTTGTCAACAAGTTTTAGCTGCAGCCCTAAAGCTGTATTTAACGAAACCTGTACCGGTTGGTTTCCAAGCTTTTCTTTTGTTTCTCCATTCACTTCATTATCAACAATATATTGTGTCTTAAAGCTTCCTCCAACGGACTTTTCAGCAAGCGCTCCTGCGGTAACATAGCCCGTAAAATTCCCTTTCTGGATAACGTTGTAGTTAACCTGAACAGGAATGCCCAAATAATGTATTGTCTGCTCACTTTTTACAAAGTTCGACTGGCTTCCGGAATGAAGTTCAGAAGATAGTTTAGTATAGTTTAAACCAGTCCCTATGCCCCACTTTTTACCCAGATTATAATAAAGAGAAACGCCAAGATTCAGAGGAACTTTATGTCTTACTGTTGCTTCTACATTTTGACTCTGGTTAGCCACAAGAACTTTTACAAATGGATCTTCAGAAAAAGCAGATGCACTCCATACCTGATCAAGAGTTAACGGACCACCGCTGATTGTAGCATATCCAGGAAATTGTTGTGAGTTAGATGAGGCTTTACCTGTCAGTAAACTAAGCATCCATGACTTTTTGGTCTTCTGTTTTTTTTCTTTTAATGTATTTGCCAATGATTTGTCCTGAACACCTAAGTCTGTTTCAGAAATAAGTTTGTTAATCTCCTCTTCTCTATTAATAGGTAAAAGATTCTTCATTTCACGAATCCCGGGAATCTGATTTTGAATTAAAGGAGCATATTGTCTGTGCAGGCCAGCCAACAAATCCGTTTCTTCCTTTACCGATCTATACTGGACATTTCTTACACCACTCCTATTCCCATATGCATATACATTCGTTGAAAAAATATCCTGATCTAGGGGACTATCTTTCTTCTGCCCAAACTCCTTTAGGACATCGGACTCTTCTTTTTCGTTAAATGAGGAAATATGATTATCTGGGGTCTGAAAATTACTTTCAGCCGAACCCTTATCTTCTGACTTGGCAATTTTGGGTTTAACATTATTGTTTACCTCCCATAATTGTTTGCCCACAATAAAAAATAATGCAATCGCAGCGGCTATACCGGCAATACGATAAATGAATGCCCCTCTTTTTTTATTTGAATCTGAGTCTTCACTATCGATCGCTTTATTTGCTTCAGTAAAAAGCCCAACAATATTTTTATCCTCATCTTTATTGAATAATTCATCCTTGATGTTATCCCATAATTCATCCGGAACATCACCTTCGTGATCTTCCATCTTCCTGCGCAGATCGTTTAACCATTGATTACTCATATTGCGCTTTTATTAACATTTTATATTCTTTAACTTTCTGAACAAGCATAGCTTTAGCTCTGTGAAATTGCGACGCCGAAGAATTCTCTGCTATCCCCAACAATTCCGCAATCTGTTTATGGCTTTTATTTTCAAATACATAGAGATTAAAAACAGTCCTATAGCCTTCCGGAAGTGAACGGATCATTTCCATCATAGCCTCCTGTGGCATCTCTTCTATTTCCGGTTCCTCATCGTCCGTTATATCCGGAATATCAGAATCGTTCATCGTTACTTTAAAATCTGAATGTTGTCTGATATGTTTTAGTGATTCATTGACCACAATACGGGTAATCCAGGCTTTAAGGGATCCGCTTCCCCGATACTCAAATGAATCTATTGAGCGGAACATTTTGATAAAACTATTCTGTAGTACGTCATGAACGTCATCCTTATCAATAATATAGCGAGAGCACACATAAGAAAGATTCCCGGAATATGCTCCGAAAAGCTCCTTCCATGCAGCTTCTTCTTTTAAGAGAAGACGATTAACTAAAATCTGCTCCTTATTTGCCTCCATTGATTATGTTTCCCTGACGCCTCGTTTAATGATTGATAAATCTTAATGCAAAAATAGGTTGCAACATTGCAAAGCGCAACCTATTTTAATTTTGCATCTAACTATTACTTAATTTTTTATACAATATGGAAAATCATATTTAATCATTTCATACGGTGTCAGCACTGTTCCGTCTACCGTAATTTTTTCTGCGACCAAACCAAATTTCATTGCATAGTTCTGGCCAACATAAAATCCTTTTTCTTTCGCTGTAAATGTCACAATTGTTTTTTTCACCGCTCCATCCATTGGAATATTGAGCTCTAAAGTCTTAGGGGTAAAAGTTAATTCCACTGCATTATAATTTGCATTTACCACAGCCGTATAATTAAGGTTATATTTTACTTTTCCTATTGCCGTAAGAGCAGCTTCAGTTTTTGCAGGGTCTTTTACTACGGCTTTCACAATTTCTTTTACGGGAAGGTCTGTGAACTTTATGGTGTCTTTCTTCACAGCAAAACTTACTACCGCCTCAGCTTTATTGTTTCCCTGACTTGTTATTAGCCTTCCTTTATAATTTCCAATAACATCTTGTAATTTTACTGGTGGAATATCTGGTCCGTCATTGTTACATGAAATTAAGCTAAGTCCCATAAAACCAATCAACACAGCCATAAAAGCTTTAAGTACTATAAATTTCTTCATTTTTTAAATTTGTTGCATTAAACACTATTTTATTTATTTTGAGTACTCACTTATATAAACCCTCTTTTCTTAAAATCTTGCACAACTTTTAAAATAAAAATGAAAACGCAAAAGTAAGCAACTGATTATCAGTTAAAAAAAAATCACAATATCAATACTTTAATAGTAAACCAGTAAATTCAGGCTTCGAAATAATTACCCCTTTGCATATCTAAAATATCCTGGAATGCTTTTTTAAAAACCAATAAAATCCATACATTAGATTATCATAAAAAAATAATATGAAAGCCATTATAATCAATGAATTTGGAACAGCCGACCAACTTAAAATCGCAGAGATAGAAAAGCCGGTAATTACTTCTGATCAGGTTTTAATAAAAGTAAAAGCCGTAGGAATTAACCCTGTAGAAACAAAAATCAGAGCCGGCTCACATGTTTCATCTAAAACGCTTCAGTTTCCTGCCATTTTAGGCAAAGATTTCAGTGGGATTGTTGAGGAAGTGGGAAAGAATGTTCAAAACGTTGAGATCGGAGATGCTGTTTTTGGATTAGCTACTCAAACTTACGCCGAATATATTGCCGTCAGTCCGGATGTTTTCGTAAAAAAGCCTGAAAATATCACTTTTGAAGCAGCAGCTGCTGCTCCTTTAGCTGGTCTCACCGCTTATCAGGCTATTCATGATCATTTAAAAGTTCAGTCTGGCGAACACATTCTGGTTCAGTCCGCAGCGGGAGGAGTTGGTCATTTTGCCGTTCAGCTGGCTAAAATAGCCGGTGCTTCAGTGAGTGGTACAGCCTCCGGTAAAAATATTGAGTTCATTAAAGAGCTTGGTGTGGATCAGCCTATTGACTATAAAAATCAAAGATTTGAGGAAATCTTATCCGATCTTGATGCTGCCCTTGATACTATGGGTGGAGAAGTATTGTACGGATCAATCAATTGTGTAAAGCCCGGAGGAAAAGTCGTTTGTTTACCTTCCTATACTAAAGATGATCCTAAAGCAATTGAACTGGCACAAAAACGCAATATCAATCTGATGTGGACCATGCTTACTTTTAAAAGGGAAAGCCTGATGAAATTATCAGAACTGATCGAAAGAGGATTACTGAAGATTTTTGTTGGAGAAATCTTGCCAATGAACGAAATAGCAGAGGCACACAGAGAAATTGAGACCCATGGTACAAAAGGAAAGATAGTTGTCCGGATCTCATAACTATTATTATTCTTGTAAAACTTCTAAATAAAAATACGAAAGAGGACAAATGCCCTCTTTTTTATTTAAACCAACATTTTATACTTATTGCTTTATAATCAAAACGGATTTCGAATATGATTGTCCGGTTGGCAAATTAATGTGTCCATTAGACCCGGCTGGCGTACCTAATGTCAAATTTCCATTTATCTGAGGTCTTTGAATCATAAGACGTATCTGTGAGTTAGCATTTAAGTAGAGTGCTATTGGTGAGATACTTATGGTTGTCCCTACACCTGCAGATGCTCCTATAAATGTATTTCTTACACCCGTTAATTGATTCCAGCTTCCGCCTCCGTTTGTGGAGACTTCAAAGAATAAATTCATAGCGATGTACTGACTAACCGTTGTAAAATCATTTCTAAAACCATTAAAGCCAACAAACCCAGACACTAAATAATATCCATCTTCCAGAATGGTAAATGTAGATGTAGAAGCGTTAAATGAAGTTGCCGATTCTATTAAACTATCATTAGAAGAAAATTCAACCAATTGAGAAGAGTTAGTTGTCTGATCCAAAACCTGTTGACCGCTGGATCTGTAGTTTGTTAATATAGTACTTGATCCTCCTGCTTTAGCTTTGACGATTTTTCCGGTTGAGTTATTAACTAACACATGTGTAAATTGCCGGGACGCATTTTCTTCTTGTAAATTCTCTAAATAAAGCACATCATTTGTACTGGCATCACCAACGATGTGCAGTTTTCCGCTCGGGTCTACTTTATTTATTCCAACATTTCCGTTATCCAGTACCGTTACCAGTTCATTCGAAGAAGAATTATTGATTTTCAAAGCTTTACCAGATGCAGTATTTCCTTTACTTATAACATCTAAGGTAGCCGGCGGCGTGCTTGTATTAATACCAACCTGTGCATTTAAATTCATAAAAGAAACAGATAATAGTACAGTAAGGGTAATTTTTTTTCTCATCATAAATAATTTTTTTCTATATTTCATCAAAAAACATACCATTTTACAAATATTAATATCATAATTTATTATCTTTTTTTTTATTCCTCCAAATATATATTAACAATTATTATATAAAATAACCTAATTTGAGGTCTATTTTTAATTATTTAATACATTTGTTAAAACATCAATAGAATGAACTTTAAACAGATCAATTTACACCTTGAGGCATATAAGGAACACGATCAGATATTAGAAGCGGCCAATTATCTGATTCGCACTTTTAACCTGGAACATGAGAACTTTGCCGGTTTTGGATTCAGGGAGGAACTCTCCCCTAATTCCATGCTACTGACTGCCGAAGGACAATTGGGCCAACCTCAAAAGGTAATGATCCCCAGAAATTTATTCGATTTTGATTTGAATCTTGTTCTGAATATGCTGGCGCATGAAATGCTTCATGTAAGGCAGAAAGCTCCTGGTCATTTTATTGTAGATAAAAATGAAAGGGAATTTCAGGCATATTCGGAAATGCTTTTTCATCGGATTTTTCCGCAAATTCCTGAAGTTTCGGATTTTCATAAAAAGTTTTTTGGGAATAAAGCTTTGGAATACTACAGAAGGATGGGTACAGATTCACAATTACAAAAAAATTATGCAGACCAGAAATCAGAAGTTGAACAATTAATAAACCAATTATCATGATAATAAAACCGGATATCTCCTGGACAGATTTTGAAAAAATAGATATACGATGTGGAACCATTATTTCCGTCAATGATTTTGAAAAGGCAAGAAATCCCTCTTACCAGTTGGAAATTGATTTTGGCCCCCTCGGTATTAAAAAATCTTCAGCTCAGATCACAGCATTATATCAAAAAGATGATCTGATCGGAAAACAGATTTTAGCCGTTGTGAATTTTCCAAGAAAACAGATCGCCAATTTTTTTAGCGAATGCCTGGTATTAGGCGTTTACGGAGAGGACAAAAGCGAAGTTACAATTTTAACACCTTCACTTCCCGTAACAAACGGAATGCAGGTGGGATAAAACAAAAATATTTATGATACAGCACATTCCTTTAGAAAAGATCTTATTTCTTGATATTGAAACAGTTCCGAATGCAGGATCATGGGACGACTTATCCGAAACAGACCAGAAGCTCTGGGATAAAAAGACCAAATTTCAACGCAAAGATGATATTTCTGCCGAAGAGTTTTATTCTGAACGAGCAGGAATAATGGCTGAATTTGGGAAAATCATCTGTATTACCATAGGAATGGTAGAAAAGAATGACACCTTAAAGATAAAAAGCTTTGCTCATCATGATGAAAAAAAGCTCCTTACCGAGTTTGGAGAAATATTCAACAGTCCAAGGCTACGGGATGTAATTTTATGTGCACACAATGGAAAAGAGTTTGATTTTCCCTGGATTGCACGTCGCTTTCTGATCAACGGAATGCAACCTCCGGTTCCTTTTCAGATGTTTGGGAAAAAACCTTGGGAAATCCCTCACATCGACACGATGGACCTTTGGAAGTTCGGAGATTATAAAACCTTTATTTCCCTTGAATTATTAGCGCATGTTTTTGGAATTCCAACGCCTAAGGACGATATTGACGGCTCAATGGTTTCATCAATCTACTACATAGAGAAAGACTTGCAAAGAATAGTTGACTATTGTGAAAAAGATGTCTTAACTTTGGCAAATGTTTTTCGCCGCATGCGGCAGGAAGATTTGTTGAAAAGAAATATCAATCAAGATTAAAAAATGAAATTTACAGACGATCAAATTGCTGATATAGGAGAAGAAATTATAAGAGTACTTAAGTCCGTATACGATCCTGAAATCCCTGTGGATATTTATGAATTGGGACTTGTGTATGATGTACAGATTTCTGAGGATGGCGATGTTAAGATTATCATGACTCTTACAACTCCAAACTGCCCGGTTGCAGAAACATTACCACAAGAGGTAAAGGACAAGGTTCAGAGTGTAGAAGGAGTAAACAGTGTTGATTTAGAACTTACTTTTGAGCCAAGCTGGAATAAAGATATGATGAGCGAGGAAGCCAAATTCGAACTAGGAATGCTTTAAAAATCAGAATAGAAGATAAAAAAACCGCAGGAATTCCTGCGGTTTTATTTTTCAGTCTCTGTTGCTATATTTTTTCCTTCTCTTCTGCTCCATTCGCTCCATGAACCTACATACAGATTAGGGATTGGTAAGCCCGCATACTCCAAAGCTAATATAGTATGACATGCCGTGACCCCGGAACCACAGTGAACGATCAGGTTTTGAGATTTGTCTTTTAATAATTTTAAATATTTTTCTTTTAAAACTTCTGGTTTAAGGAAATTACCGTTTTCATCAAGATTTTCAGAAAAAGGAATATTAATTGCTCCGGGAATATGTCCTGCTATCAGATCAATCGGTTCAGATTCTCCATTATAACGGTAAGCATCCCGTACATCAATTACTGTTGAAGAGCTATTTATTAATTCATTTTCAACATCTTCCAGGCTTGATGTTGGCAGAAGCCATCTTTGATTTTTCATCGGTGCAGTTTTTTCATAAACCTCCTCTCCTGATGCACATTCCACACCTTCTCTTTCAGCCGCCTGGAATCCACCATCTAAAACCTGAACCTCTTTAAGTCCAAAAGAACGTAACATCCACCATGCTCTTGCAGCCGCATTGGCACCATTTTTATCATCATAGATAACAACATGGCTATCCTCAGAAATCCCCAGGGCAGCCAATGTTCTACCAAATTCTTCAATCCCGGGTAAAGGATGCCTTCCTCCAAAAGCTGCATCTTCTCCGATTTCAGCAAGATCTGTATCTAGATTGATGAATCGCGCTCCCTTAATATGCTTTTCCAAATAACTCTGGTATATATCTTTACCTACTCGTGCATCAAGGATGATTAGATTTTGAGTTTCTAAATTTTTTAATTGTGAAGCTGAAATAATCGGGGACATACAATTCTTTTGTTAATTAGGTTCTGGTTAAAGCCGAATGATATATTAATTCAAAAACGGGCTAAAGCCCGCCTACTGATTGATTTTATATTTTAAAAATGAAAAATATCTTTTGCTTTATTATATGAGCTCTCGAAGTTTAAAAGATTAAGATTATGGTCTATTTTTTCTACACTCATAAAGTTGATTACCTGTTCGGTAGGCATATTACCAACCAGATCATCTTCCGCCATAGGACATCCTCCAATTCCTTTAATAGCGCTATCAAATCTTCTGCATCCCTGATCATAAGCCGCCTTTAATTTTGAATAAGAATCTTCATATCGGTTATGAAAATGTCCTCCAAAATTAATTTCAGGATGTTTTACGGGTATTTTTTCGAATAAAAGGGCAATTTTTTCGGGAGTTGCAACACCTGTTGTATCGGACAACAAAATATTTTCAATTCCGATCTCCGAAAATCTTTGAGCCCAAAACTCTACATCTTCCAATTTCCACATTTCTCCGTATGGATTTCCGAAAGCCATGGAAAAGTAAATATTCAGTTCCTTATTCTCTGATTTTACAAGCTCCTGCATTTTAATGATCTCATTAAAAGCTTCTTCCTGGTTTTTGTTGGTATTCCTGTGTTGAAAAGTTTCAGATATTGAAAAAGGAAACCCAAGAATATCTACAGACGGATGCTTTAGTGCTTTTTCAGCTCCTCTGTAATTTCCTATAATGGCAGAAATCTTCGTGTTTGATAAAGATTTGTCTATATTTTCAGCAACCTCATCAGAGTCAGCCATTTGCGGAATAGCTTTTGGAGAGACAAAACTGAGGCTATCCAACACATCAAATCCCACTTCCATCAGAGAGTTGATGTAATCAATTTTTTTATTTGTGGGAATAAATTCCCCCCAGCCTTGCATGGCATCCCTAGGACATTCGGTAAGAAACATTTTCACTTTAGATTTTCTCAAATATAATAAAACTTAACAAGTTTATCTACGATCAATACAAAGCTAACATAATTTTGATTTTCAATTATTTATATATGATTCAAAATTTCAATAACTGATATTCAGCCGCAAATAATGTATTCTGAGCAGCAAATTTGCTAACTTTGTTGAAATTTATATCGTCTAATGAGTACTATAGAATTCAACCAATTATGGAGAGAGAAGTTATTGAACCGTTTTCTTAACTATGTAAAAATATATTCAACAAGTGATGCAGAGAGTGAAGCAACTCCTTCTACTCCGCAGCAATGGGACATCGCTAATTATATTGTTGAGGAATTAAAAACAATCGGTCTGGAGAATGTTTCTATTGATGACAATGGTTATATTATGGGTTATGTTCCATCTAATCTTGAGAATAATGACCAACCCACCATTGGATTCATTTCACATTATGATACTTCACCTGACTTCAGTGGTGAAAATGTAAATCCTCAGGTTTGGGATAACTATGACGGAGGGGACCTGCTTCTTAATAAGGCAACCGGATTCACTCTTTCCTCTTCAAAATTTGAAAGTTTAAAAAAATATATTGGACAAACGTTGATCACAACAGACGGGAATACCCTTCTTGGAGCTGATGACAAAGCCGGATGTGCAGAAATTGTTACGGCTGCTGAATACCTTATTGCTCATCCGGAGATCAAGCACGGAAGAATTGCGATTGGTTTTACACCTGATGAAGAGATCGGAAGAGGTGCTCACAAGTTTGATGTAGCAAAATTCGGGGCAGAATGGGCTTATACAATGGACGGAGGTGAAGTTGGGGAGTTAGAATATGAAAATTTTAACGCTGCCGGAGCTGTTGTAAAAATCCATGGGTTAAGCGTACACCCTGGCTATGCTTACGGAAAAATGATCAATGCATGTCTTTTAGCTGCTGAGTTTGCACAATCTCTTCCAGCGAATGAAACACCATCTACAACTAAAGGATTTGACGGGTTTTATCACCTGATGGACATTACTGCTGATATTTCTGAGGCCAAGCTTCAATATATAATCCGTGATCATGATGATGAAAAATTTGAAGCACGAAAAAAATTCATTGAACAAAAAGTTGCAGAATTTAATGAAAAACACGGGGAAAGAACTGCAGAAATAGAAATTAAGGAACAGTATCGCAATATGAAGCAGCAATTCGAAGGTAAAATGCACATCATTGATCTTGCAGCCAAAGCAATGAGGGAAGCTGATATTGAGCCTAAGATAAAAGCGATCAGAGGAGGTACAGATGGGGCACAATTATCTTATATGGGACTTCCTTGCCCAAATATCTTCGCTGGTGGAATCAATTTTCATGGCCCTTATGAATATGTTGCATTAGAAAGCATGGAAAAAGCTACTGAAGTTATAATCAATATTGTAAAGAAGTAATAAAGCATTTGATTTAAATATTAAATATAAGCCTCTGTTGGAACAGAGGCTTTTTTATTTCCAAATACAATCATCTCATTAACAAATTATTACATGCATAACGGTTTTCCTATTTTCTACTTCTCTTGGCAGTGATTAAATAAAATTAATCTGTAACTTAGAAGAACTAAAAATCTTTCGCTTATGAAAAACAACTTTAACAATTTCAGAAATTATAGAAGATTTTTTAACCTTATAATTCTTTCTATATTCACAGCAGCAATTCTAATTTCTTGTTCACAGGACAATTTGAACGAGGACCCGGTAGTATCTCAAACAGAATCCGGTAGCTTCAAAACTCTGGGAAATCTTACTTTACAGAAAAATGTCATTATCCTTGATGATGAATCCGTATCAGCAATTTCCAAACTGGATAATCAGAATATTACCTTTAGTAAAGCAACCGATCAAACTGATGACATTAAGGCAGGAAGCGTTTTGGTTGGAACAAAAATAGAAGGAGATCAGGTAAAGACAATCCTTTCTAAAGTACAATCTGTAACTAAAACAAACAACCAGTATTTTGTACAGACATCAAGCGCTAAACTTGAGGAATTTATATACAGTGGAACGTTAAGCGGTGTTTATGATCCCTCAGGTAAAGCTCCCATCAGCGTTAATGGAAAGATGGTGAACTATGTTCCGGTAGAAGGCCTTATCTCTCAGGAAGTAAATAATAAAATCATCAATATTGAAGCTAAAAACCTAAGTGATCAGAAGCTGGTTACTTTCAATCGTTTTAACTTTAATAGGACTTTTCCTATCAATCAACAGGTTGGTCCGGTAGGGTTAGCTTCAAGCGTAAACGTAAAAGGCGGAGTAACTCCTAAAATTGATTACAATATTACATTTTCATGGGGACATCTGACCAACTTTTCTGTAAACTTTATCATGGATGATATTGTTTTACAGTCCACTGCGGATATCCAGGCATCAGTAGGATACACGGTAAGTACTACAGATTTTATAAGTATTCCTATTGCACCTATTGTATTAGGTCCAACAGGGCTTGTATTGAGTCCGACAATATCTGCGGGCCCTTTTCTTGGAATCGGGGCAACCGGCAAAGCGAAAGTCAACCTTCTTGACGTAGGAGGAACAGCTAATTTCCTTGTTTCAAAAAATCCCGCGCTAAACATCAGCCTGGAAAAAAGATCTGATTTCAGTATCACTTCTCTCGAAGGCACTTTATCTGCGGAAGTAGGTCTGGAAGCAAAAGGCGCTGTTGGTCTACAGTTTCTAACGGTTCCTATTGCCAATTCAGGACTAAGAGGCAGAGCCTCAACTATTGCTTCTTTAGGTGTACAGCTAATTCCACAAAGGAAAGGGATTATTGATCTAAAGGCAAAAATCCAGGCAGATATGTTCTATGGGTTTGGAGTCTTCCCGTTAAGATATGAAGGAACCATTCCTCTTTTCCAAAGAGAATATCCTCTATATCACAAAGAGATCGAATTTTAATATATTATCACTTAAATAAAAGAGAAGCCACGACAATTGTTGTGGCTTCTTGCCTTTAGATTATAAATACTGTCATTTAGCTTGTAAGTATTTTATACACAAATAATTCTATTTCAAATTAAATTTATTTTTTTAATATATTTATTATTACAAAAAATCAAATTACATTATGAAAAAACTAGTAAGAAAAGATCTGCTAACAATTCTCGGTAGTGGAGGAAATGGCTGCCACAACAGCGGAGATTCTGCGTATTGCTGGACAGATTGTGAATGCACTTATGGTAAGGCATGTGAAATGCAGGACGATGGTAACCCTGGAACCTGTGTAAGCGTTGGCAGTCCTGGTGGTGGAAACCCCGGAAGCGGAGGCTGCCCCCCGGGAATGATTTGTGAAGAAGAACCATTTTAGTAATAGTCAATCGGAAAAGTATTTTTCCGATTTTTTATTTGCGCCATTCATCGGATAAACCAATTAAAGAGAACTGAATTACATCCTTTTATAAAAATATATGCACTTCTTATCTTAAATTTCATTTTCAAAGATTCTAAAGCTGTATTGCCACGGGTTCTAGTTCTATCTACATCATAAATTCAGCAATAATTTCTTTACAAATCCAAATAAACAAAAAATTACTTTCACAAAACCAATTAAAAAACATGATATAAATCATGTTTTTAATAAAAGTCAGATGCTTTGTAAACAATAAAAGCTTTTGTAGTTTATTTTTTTGATTAATTAAACAAAAACAACACATACAAAATACTAAATATCAACGAAATAAGTAATTTTTTACACTTATTAAGCTGAAAAATATTTTATATTTTCGCGCTGGAAAAAAAATTTTTATAAAAAAAGGAGAAAGATTTATTTGTTCCCACAATTGCCTCAAATTACTTGTTCTTTTTAGCATCGTTGATCAGCACTAAACTTAGTTAAGATGCTCATTTTTAATGCAAAATTGGCATTTACAGCAAAAAAAAAGAAGTAAAAAATATCCATCTCCTGTTATTTAAAAATGTAAAGAAAAAGATGAATACAATTCATCTTAATAATATTATATAATCAATAAAAACACAAGCAATGACTAAATTAAAAAACAAACTACGGTTGTTGGCGACAACATTCTTTTTCACTAGCATAACATATGCTCAGGTTGGAATAAATACCACCTCCCCACAAGGTATTCTGCACTTACAAAACATACCGAGCAAACAAATGGGATTGGTAATGCCAAGAGTAGACTCTATAGACGTTGCAGTAAGCAACAGCAATACGACTCCGGTAGAAGCTACTGTTGTTTATGACAATAATAAACGATGCCTTAGGTTAAAAACAACAAGTGACACACAGGAATGGACTTCTTGTCTTATAGATGAAACAGAAGTTGAAAATTTAATCCAAACAGAAATAACCTACAATGGTAATAAGCCTGCCAGAGCCAGTAAGGTAGCGGCTGCAGACCTATATGCAGCAACTTATCTAGATCCTTATAAAAATAATTATGTCTATGGTATGGGACTCCAGTCTTCCAATCAATTGGGAGCTTTAACAGATGGATCAAAATATCCATCCCTTGTTTTGGGACGATCTTGTAAGGAACTTACTATGGGACGATATAATGGAATGGCTATTACTACGGGTGGAGAACTCTGGGTATGGGGTCAAAATACCTATGGAAAAAACGGAACCGGAAACACCAACACCGTAGCCTCACCCCGACAAGTTGCACTTCCCGGAGGGATTAAAGCTAAAAAGGCAAGAACTGGACAATACAATTCTCTTGTTTTAGGGGAGGACAATCAGCTCTATGTAACAGGATATAATGGATATGGTGTTTTAGGAGACGGAACAACAAGCGGTCAAGCCAATACCTTTACAAAAATTAACTTCTTCAATGGAATGGAAGTTATAGACATGGACGTATTTATCTATGGAGCCATTGCAGTAACCAGTGATGGAAATGTTTACACGTGGGGGCTTAATAGTACGACGTACAGAAGATTAGGTCTTCCAACCAATGTAGGCACCGCTTCTACCCCTACCCTCCTTAATCCTCAATTTACTTTGAATTCAGGAGAGAAAGTAGTGAAAGTACAAGTTGACGATTACTCTAATTATGGCGGAGGATTTATTACAGACCAGGGTAGATTCTTTGCTTTTGGATATATGTTCTATTTTGGAGGAGGAAATGTATATTCTGGTCCGACAAATTTAACTCCCAATCTTCAATCCGGAGAACGCTTTACAGAATTCTCAATGAATAATGGGGTGGCTTTCATCACCAACCAAAACAATATCTATGGGGTTGGCTTCAATACCAACGGCCGTTTTGGAACAGGAAATACTACTAATTTAGACAACATTACCAACATTACTCCGGCACACCTGAATGGTTTTGAATATAGCGGAGTGACCTTAGGATACAACAACATGTATCTTCCGGCTTCTAATAAACGAAATGTACTGTATGGAGCAGGGCAAGGTGCTTACAGACAATTAGGAAGACTTAACGAGTCTGGATCAAATATTTTGGTTCCTGTATATGAAGATAAGTAAATTGATTACGATACTCATTTAACTGATATTAGTTATTTAAAGGCTGCTTTAAACTAAGGCAGTCTTTTTTATGCACAAAGAATAGCCTTTGTTATTGCCTAGCACCTTTAGACAAAGGTACAATCAGGATACTTTATCAATGATTACATGAAATACCTGTTAACAGAGATGGGCCCAACTTAATACAAAAGCTCCCTTTTATCAAAACACCTATGCTCTTCATCAAATAAAATTTCATTTTCATGCTCACTGCTGTTGTTTTGCACCAGATTTAATACTATTTATTATTATGAAACAACGTTTTTTAGCAGTAAGCTCTTTATTGCTTTGCATTACCTGCTCAGTAGAAGCCAACGCACAACAAACACCAATCGTTCATATTGGAGTTAAAGCCGGTACAAATTTCACTAAAACATCTTCTGCCTCTTCTGACCTGAGCGGAAAATATGGAATGGGATATCAGGCGGGTCTTATGGCAAGAGTAGACTTTAACCGGATATACCTTCAGGGAGAAGCTATATTCAACAAAAGAAAAACATCATATGACTTAAAAGATGGAAGTTCTTCGCAATTGAAATGGAATTCAATCGATATCCCTGTTGTAGCAGGTTATAAGATCGTAAGTTCCAAAGATTTTAATGTCCGAGCTTTTGCCGGAGGAGTTTACAGTTATGGATTTAATGATAATATTTCTACCTCAAAAGCACTGCGCGAAGGTTTAAAAAAATTCGATAAATCCAATATTGGTATTACCGGTGGAATTGGTGTGGATTATAAAAACTTCACCGTTGATCTGAGGTACGAAACAGGACTCACCAGCATCAGCAAAGAATTTAAATCCAAACCTCACAGCTTCTCGCTTGGTATCGGATACTTCCTGTTCTAAAAACTTAAATTATCTTTACCATTAGAAACTGCATTTCCTGCAGTTTCTAATTTTTTACCCTATCAAAATATGCTTAAATCTTTTATCGTAAGAAAACATCTATTTGTTATTGGTTTCTGGCTGATTTTCGGGATAACCATGTGGATTAATTTCCAGGCAGATTCCGGCAGATACAATTCACTTATCCAGACGTTAGCCATTGTAATAAGCTCCTTTATTTTTACTCAGTTTTTAACAAAAAAATTACTCCCACAAGCCTTAAAAGAGAGGAAAATGAAAAAATTCCTACTCCAGGCAACGATTATGATTCTTTTACTGAGCTTTATTTACTCTTTTGTTTTTGCTTATATAGAAGTAGATTCCAGAACACCCCTAGCTCCTGGTTTTAAAAGTCACCTCCCTATTTTATGGAAAGGATTTTATTTAGCTCTTCCTGCATCCTTTCTTATTAATGGAACAGCATGCGGAATAACATTTTATCAGGAACACGGAAAAATTGAAAGGGATCACATTCTTTTGCAACAAGCCCATCTGGAAAATCAGCTTAAGCTATTACAGGACCAGATAAATCCCCATTTGGTTTTCAATATTCTCAATCATATTCATATCCTGATGAAAACCAATACTGAGCTTGCTTCATTTTTGTTGCTAAAGTTTTCAGATATCCTGAGGTATCAGCTTTATCACTGTAATCAGAATCAGGTCCTGCTTAAAAAAGATGTTGAATACCTACAAAATCTTGTAGAAGTTGAAAAATTGCGTTGGGGAAATGAACTGGATGTAAAAGCAACCTGGGAACTTTCCACCGATAAAGCGACTATTGCTCCGCTTCTTCTCGTTCCTTTTATTGAAAATGCCTTTAAATATGTTTGCCGCTTGCCGGGGCATAAAGGTTATATTTTAATTTCATGTAAGGAAGAAGATAACCAGCTTTCTTTTTATGTGGAAAATTCCTACTCCAGTATGACTGTTCATAAAAGTAAAGATGGTGCTCATGGAATAGGGCTTAATAATGTACAGAAAAGGCTTGACCTTCAGTACCCGGATTCATACTCTCTCAACGTAGAGTCTGATAATCATGTTTACAAAATTTCTTTAATCCTAAATCTCTCTCAGGAAAATGTCAAACAATAATATTCCCAAAATGAAATGTCTGATTATAGATGACGAACCCCTGGCAAGATTCTATCTAAAAGACATGGCGGATCAAATTGATTTTTTGGAAGTGGTGGATACCTGTGCTACCGCATTAGAGGCTAATAACAAAATACAAGAGAATCAAATTGATCTCATCTTTCTGGATATTAATATGCCTTATCTTACAGGCCTTGATTTTTTGGAACAACTGGAGAATCCGCCCTTATGTATTTTCACAACTGCTTACTCAGAATATGCCTTAGAGGGCTACAGACTACAGATTGTAGATTACCTTTTAAAACCTATAGCGTTTAATCGTTTTTACCAGGCAGTAAATAAGGCACAGCAGCAATTCATCTTATTTGAAAGATCCAAAAGAAATATTTCTCTGGATGATCCTTACTTATATGTACGTCAATCCGACACCTTTATTAAGGTTTCCTGGGTAGATATTTTATATATTGAAAGCATGCAGAACTACACCAAACTGCATTTTAAAGATAAAACACTTGTCATTCATCAGACAATGAAAGCTATCGAGGAGTCCTTATCCCCTGAGCATTTTTTTAGAATCCATAAATCATTTCTCATCAATATCACTCATATTGAAATGATTGCAGGAGGCAGGCTTTATATTAATAAAACAGAGCTTCCTATTTCGAGAACCCGTAAAGAAGAATTGCTTAACCAGGTAGTCTATAAGAAGCTCATAAGTAAATAAATTAAGGGAGATTCCAGCGAAGAGAAACAGCCATATAAAAGGTGGAAGCAAAACGAGGATCTTCCATCTTTTTTGATTTAAATATGCTTTTGATCTTACGGTCATTTTCACTAAAGCTCCTCAGGAGAGCGGTTCCTCCGGTAAGACGTAGACTTACATTTTTGCTGATCTGTAATTCAGGCCGTATCCCTGCTGTAATTTGCTGATAGCCCAGCAGCGTGGATTTTCCTCCTTTATTCCTTTCTACAGTCATCCCGTTTAATCCAACAACTGCCTTGATAGCAAATTTATCTGAAAACTGGTAGCCCGCCTCCATTCCTTCAGGAAAGTTGATGTTGAATTTGATTTTATTTCCCGTTTTCCAATCGAAATAAATCCAGGGCATAATCATGGGTACTCCAAATGCAGTAGTAAGAACTGGCCCTGCTCCAAGCGCAAGATTAGGAGTAAAGTTTTTTATAAACAATAAACCTCCCTGGCCTAAAACATCATCAAAGTTTACATTTTCAAGGTCGGTATAAACGCCGGCTGAAGCGGTAACCATCATGCTCCATTTTCCACCCAAAGGTCTTATATGTTGTAATCCAACCTGCGCATTCAGCATCTGATCAGGAAATAAATGAGTTTCATAGTTCTTATGGGACAGTTTAGCATAAGATCCGTTAACAAGTAATGACCATGATTTTATTTTTCCTTCACTTATTTTTTTCATGGAAAGAGGAATGCTGAAGCTTATATCCATTCTCTTAAAATCACTTTTGGAATCCGTTTTCATACTATCCTCAGGACGGATGTAACTTGAATAAGGAATATATTCCGTTTTTAATTCTCCGGATAATCCGGATTGTGCGTTTAGCAGGCAACTTAAATGAGTAAAACCATAAAAGGCAATCAAAAGACCCTTCTTCATAATGTAAAATTTTCACAAAGAGAGGGTATTCAAAAAGCGAAACAAAAAATACTTGATTAAGTGTGTACATCTTGTGATGACCTGAAATAACTGCATGACCAATAGATGCCATACGCTTGTTCCTGTCCTTATTTATGATCTCATGCGGCTTAGTCTCAGCGCAGCAATACAATACAAAAGCCACAGTACTAGTACTGTGGCTTCTAACAATATTGAAAATTAAGTATTACTTTATTCTCCCTGCTGGTTTCCCAAAAAAGCATCCCAGCCTTGCGCCGTAAGCGGTATCAGCTGGTTGGAACCTCTGGCCACCATAAAATTCCCGTCCTCTTTATCTACAGCATGTCCTATAATCGTAAAATCAGGGTGGTTTTTTATTTTATCAAAATCTGCCGGTGCGATTGTAAATAATAATTCGTAATCTTCACCTCCACTTAATGCTGTTACAACAGGATTCAAATTCATTTCATCAGCAGTTGAGATCGTAAGGCTATCCATAGGGATCTTCTCTTCATATAGCCTGAATCCGACTTTTGACTGGTCAGAAAGGTGCAGTATTTCAGAAGCAAGCCCATCAGAAATATCGATCATAGAAGTTGGTTTTATATCCAGCTCTTTAAGGATCGTTTTAACATCTGTTCTTGCCTCTGGCTTTAATTGTCTTTCCAGAATATAATCGTATCCTTCCATTTCCGGCTGCATATTTGGATTTGCCAGGAAAACGGCATGCTCTCTTTCTAAAATCTGTAATCCCATATAGGCTCCCCCAAGATCACCGCTTACTATCAATAAATCGTTCGGCTTCGCACCACTTCTTTTAACCAGATTCTCTTCATCTTCAATTCCTATAGCGGTAATACTCATTACCAACCCTGTATTAGAACTGGTGGTATCTCCTCCTATTAAATCTACTTTATATCTCGCGCAAGCAGCCTGGATACCGGAATAGATTTCCTCTAAAGCTTCTACCGGAAACCGGTTGGAAACGGCAAGAGAAACTAAAATCTGTGTAGGAGTAGCATTCATCGCCGCTACATCACTTAAATTGACAACAACAGCTTTGTATCCTAAATGCTTTAATGGAACATACCCCAGATTAAAGTGAACACCTTCTGCCAATACATCAGTAGTAAGGACCACTTTTTTTCCGCCCGGATTGATAACTGCTGCATCATCTCCAACTCCAAGCTCCGAAGATTCATTGGACAAAGGAAAATGTTCGGTTAAGTGTTTGATTAATCCAAATTCTCCTAATTTGGAAATGGGTGTTAGTTCCTGAGATTTATCTTCAAACATATCTTTTTTATTTATAAATGATGACAGATAATTGATAAATGATGTTCGATATTCTTTTATCCATGATCATTTATCAATTATCATTTATTTGTTAAACTCTGAAGGATCAATATTATGAGGATGGAAAGGGAACTTTTTAAAATCCTCTCTGGTTAAAACTTCAGTGTCTGGTGTTTTATATTTATTCATTGCTTCAATAACATCATCCGGAGGAGTGGTCATTTTTCTCAGCATCATATCAATCCATACCCCTGTAGCTTCAGACGTTGCACAATGCACACCATCCGGAGTATAGAATTTGTGTATAAAACGGTAGATGGAAGAATCTTCCGAGCAACCGCCTATTTCCACACTCACGATCACCGTCTGATCAGCATAGATTTCTTTAAAAAAAGAATATCTTTCATGAAGCATAACAGGTCCTATCCCCCATCGACTCAACTGGGTAACTCCCATTTTTTCTTTTGTCATAAAAGCCATCCTGGCTTGTGCACAATACTGCACATAAGATGAATTTGCTAAGTGTTTGTTGGCGTCAAGATCGCTCCAACGCACTTCGAAGGTATGGTAGAATGTCATTTGAAATTGTATTTAGAATAATAAAATTATAATCTTCAAAAATACTCAAATAAGATGGTTTATAAAAATTGTACTTTTGGAAAAATAATCTTCACCATAAGATTACAGGTACATGAAACAAATTATTATTATCGGAGGAGGTGCAGCGGGGTTTTTCTGTGCATCCAACCTTGACGAAACCAAATATAAAATTATTATTCTCGAACAAAACTCGGATGTCCTCCAGAAAGTAAAAATCTCAGGAGGAGGTCGTTGTAATGTAAGTCACGCTTGTTTTGACCCCAAAGAATTGATTCAGTTTTATCCTCGTGGGAACAAAGAACTTCTAAGCGTTTTTACCAAATTTCAGCCCGGAGACACCATGGAATGGTTCGAACAACGAAACATTTCGTTGAAAATAGAAAATGACAACAGAATCTTCCCTGAAAGCAATTCTTCACAGACTATTATCAATACTTTTCTCAACGAAGTTCAAAAGAAAAATATAGATGTAAAAACAAAATCTATTGTAAAAGAAATTGTAAAAGATGATGAAAAATACATTGTAAAGACCGGTTCGGAAGACCTTGTAGCGGATTACATTATTTATGCTACAGGAAGCTCTCCAAAATCACTGAAAATTGTAGAAAGTTTAGGACACAGAATCATTAGCCTTGTTCCCTCACTTTTTACTTTCAACATTAAAAATGATCTTCTGAAAGACCTTGCAGGAACCAGCTTTGAAAATGCAGAAGTTTCTATACCAAAGTTGAAAACAGCGGAAAGTGGGCCGCTCCTGATAACACATTGGGGATTATCCGGACCTGCCATACTGAAAATTTCGGCCTGGGAGGCGATCAATCTGGCAAAGGTGAAATATAACTTTGAAATTGAAGTAAATTTCATTTCAAAAACACTAGATGAAGCAGAGGAGATATTCCAAAACTTCAGACACAGCAATCCTAAAAAGACCATAGGTCAATCGAAAATATTTGAAGTTACCAACAGATTCTGGCAGAAAATTCTTGACACTTTAAAAATAGATCTCAACAAACAGGTAGCTCATATTTCCGGAAAGGAAATGCAGGCGATCCTTATCAGTCTCTGCTCTAAAAAACTTCAGGTTACAGGCAAATCAACCTTTAAAGATGAATTTGTAACTGCTGGAGGAGTGGATTTAAAAGAAATCAACTTTAAAAATATGTCTTCAAAGATCCTTCCCCGGTTTTATATTGCCGGTGAAGTATTAAATATTGATGCAGTAACGGGTGGGTTCAATTTTCAGGCATGCTGGAGTGAAGCATGGTTGATTGCACAGGATCTGAACATGAAATGATTATCTAGTCAATTATAACAAGGATGTAATTGCAGTGTTTTTAATTCAAAAGAAATATCAGAATATTCTTAAAATCCTTTTAATGATAGGATTCGGTTATTTCTTTTGGCTTATGCTTCAAATTACCCTGGAATATATTCCTATAAGCCCTGAAGTAAGCTTTTTACAGATCAAACAGACGGAGGTAAGTCATAGACCTGAATATCTTTACCTCTTCTACACTCATGTTTATACCAGTATATTTGTACTGTTACTGGGCTTTTTAGCGATTCTGAGAAAAGATTTCGGTTTGAAAAACCTACACAAAAATATAGGAAAGAGCTATATTTTTGTGATATTATGCCTCTCTGCTCCCTCGGGAGTTTATATGGGTATATTTGCCAATGGAGGATTCCTTTCAAAATTTTCTTTT
Organism: Chryseobacterium sp. LAM-KRS1; assembly: GCF_013184525.1. Classification (GTDB taxonomy): domain Bacteria; phylum Bacteroidota; class Bacteroidia; order Flavobacteriales; family Weeksellaceae; genus Chryseobacterium; species Chryseobacterium proteolyticum. Next base: position 459,333 of record NZ_JAAOIZ010000004.1, on the reverse strand, counting down.
ATTATTCTGGGAATCCTGTGGTGGATTACGACCTTCAAAGCCTTTAAGCTGGCAAAACAAAAAAAATTCCTCCTCCATAAGCAATGGATGTGGAGAAGTTTTGCATTGACACTATCTGCTATTACTTTAAGAATGTGGAAAGTTATTATTGTATATTTATTTCATCCAAATCCGATGGATGTATATCAGATCATTGCCTGGCTTGGTTGGATTCCTAATATCCTTTTAATTGAGTTTTTAATCACAAAAAAAATACTATGAAAATTTTAAATTACACTCTCGTATCTCTGTTAGCAGTTGCGTTATCAAGTTGTAAAAAAGAAGCTAAAAGTGCAGGCCTTGCAATGGCAAAAAAAGACTCTGTTGTAATTCCGGAAATCCATAAAGAATACTATGGAATCTACACGGGTGATTTCGGCGGAAAGGAAAAAGTGATTGACGAATATGACGGCAATGAATATGAAGATAATATATTTAAAAAAATCTCTGTAAAAATTAACAAGATTACCAAAGACAGCGTATATGGACAAAGCATTGTAAATGGCAACCAGCGACCATTCCGTGGCATTTTTAATGAAGGAACAAAGTCTTTTGTACTGGATGAACCCGGAAATGATAAAACCGACGGAAGATTTGAAATAAAGCTCAATAACGATAGCTTAACAGGTAAATGGACAGCCTTCAATAAAACAGCAGTAAAGTCCCCTTCAAAGACGTTAAAGCTTATCAAAAAAGATTTTGTGTATAACCCTAACTTTATGCTGGACGAAAACTCTGACCTGGTAGATTGGTCGAATCCTAAAGATTTTATTGAAAAGTATACTGATGAAGAGACGGGAAAAACAGAAAGCTATACAACCTCGAAAAACAGGGTCGCTTCTGAGGCTATTTTTAAAATCAATGCTTCCAAACAGAAGTTAACAGAAAAAGATCTTAAAAACCTGAGAAAACTTGATATGGAAATCATCAAAAACTCTGTCTTTGCAAGACATGGATACTCATTTAAAAAAGAAACCTACAGAAATTTCTTTGAACATACAGACTGGTATATTCCCGTTTCGAATAATGTAGATCATGACCTTTCCCCAGTAGAAAAGGAAAATGTTGCTTTATTAAACCGTTTCATCAAATATGCCGAGGATAAATACGACAGATTTGGCCGTTAAAAAATAAAAGATGATAAAAAAACACCTTAGCCTTTTTGCTTTAATTTTCTGCATGGTCTTTCTTTCTGCACAAAAAGACTCCGCCTCCACTCAGAAAAACCATTCGGTTATTTCTCCCGACGAACTTGCCGGATACAAAAATCCCGAATTTCCTGGTGGTCATCAGGCATTTGTAAGAAAGATTCAAAGCAATTTCCAAACGTCATTATTAACCAGGCTCAATATCAGTACAGCAAAAGCGGTAGCTACATTTATAGTAGAAAAAGATGGCAGCATGAGCCAGATACAAATAGAATCCTACGAAAATGAAATCATAAAAAAAGAATTCCTGAAGGCTCTTCACAGTGTACATACAAAATGGATTCCCGGAGAAAAAAATGGAGAAAAGGTCAAAATGAAAATGAAACAGCCTCTAATTTTCTGGTTGGAATGATTTATTTTCAGCTACTTTTATGATAAGATAGAGAAATAAACATCCTATCGCATAACATGCGATATCTACCCATGAAAATGAATTTCCTATAACAATATACATCAGGCTTCCTTTTTGGAAGCCTGCTTTTTCTGCAACATTAAAATACTGAGCAAATTCAATGATACATGAGAATATAAAAATTCCTGTAATAAGTTTTGTATTATCAATTGTAATGAAGCTTTTGACAAAAGTATAAAGAAGGATTACAACAATAACATCTCCCAAATAGGCCCTGACAAAGAAAACATTTTTTAATGCAGTAGCAATTATAACTTCTGTCAGAAATAGTAGAATCGTCTGAATAAGGTATTTGATATTAAATTGTAGTTTCATTTTCCGGGTTTAACAAAAGTCATTATACTGGATATAATAAAGCGGGCATATGCCCGCTTTATTCATTTTTTATTACAAATAGGAGATTATTTTTTTACTTTTACGGTACATCCTATGGCAACCGTTTTTGTCATTTTAACAGGTTCTCCCTTTAGTAAAGCATTGACTGCATCTTGTGCATAATACTCTGAAACATCATTGGGATTGTCGTAATTGTTATCGATTGCTCCTATATATTTAACAATATTCTTTCCATTTTCTTTTTGTAAAATAAAAACATGCGGCGTTTTAGTTGCCCCATACTGAGGATAAATTTTTTGTCCCTCATCCACTAAATAAGGAAATGTAAAACCTTTTTGTTTAGCCCTTTCAATCATTTGCTGGTACCCATCTTCCGGTTGTACATTCGGATCATTCGGGTTAATGGCAATTACGGGATAACCCTGTTCTTTGTATTTTTTATCCAGCGCAATAATCCTGTCTTCGTATTTCTTAGCATACGGGCAATGGTTACAGGTGAAAATAATAATAAATCCTTTAGCACTTTTATAATCACTAAGGGAAACCATTTTGCCATCAATATTTTTCAGTTTAAAATCTGTTGCCTCATCTCCTATTTCGTATCCTTTTTCAGATCTTATAAAACTATATTTCTCTTTTACTGTGTTCTCATTATTCTTTGCGGTAAAACTCAATAAGCCGAAACCAATAATAAAAGATGTTATGATAATTTTTATGTTCTTCATAGTATTATAAATATTTAAAGTAAATTTTTATTAATAACAGACTCAAGTTCAGTTTTGCTCATTTCTCCATCATTAAAAAAGATCTTTTCGCCTCCTTTATAAAACAAAGTTACGGGAATATTTCCATCCCAGCTTTTTTCGAACCGGGGAATCCATGTATTCATTCTTTTGATATCATCCAATAAAATAACTTCAGCAGTAAGCTTTTTATTTGTGATAAACTTTAGCACTCTTTCCTTATCCGCTAATCTGTCGAGTGAAACTAAAATCATTTTAAATTTCGGATTGTCTCTATTCTTATTATTTACTTCCATAAAATCAGGAAGTTCTTTTACACATGGAGCACAAGTCGTTGACCAAAAGTTCAGGACAAGGAACTTATCGGTTTCCTGCTGAATACGTTTTTCAAGCTCTTCATATTTCACAGAAGAAATTTCAGTCTGCTGCGCCTTTGAAATGGTAACCCCTAATGATAGGAATAAAATTTTTAAGAAATGCTTCATATTCAAAATTAATAAAAAGTTTCATTAATTAATGATTTTCAACTAATTAATATACCTGAATTCAGGTATTTTTCATGAATTTCATTCACCAATTATGGATATATCAGAATTAAAAATGTAATTTAGTTTAGTCAAATTAAAAGTTTTTATTATGAAAAAATCAAACACTAAATCAAAAAAACTAACTAAAAAAGAGTTGAAAGAAATTAACGGTGGAAGAGTTGTCTGCCCAAGGGTAATCAGCTGCATTGACCGTCATACAGGTCAGGAACGCTATGGTGTGCCAGGAGTTCAGGATGATTATTGCTGCTAATTGGTTGTACTAATAGCTAACCAAATAATAACAAATCTACGATGACACCATTATCTGGTGTCATTTTTCACACAAAACAATGTACTTTTAAACAAATTAAATATTATAATTATGAAAAAATCAAACATCAGAATCACAAAATTAACTAAAAAAGAGTTGAAAAAAGTTAACGGAGGTGTGGGACATGATTGCCCTGTTGTATTTAGCTGTTTTGACAGAAATACAGGGGAAGAATTAATAGGAGTTCCGGGAATACAAGATGGATATTGTTGCTAATTGCACCATCCGACAGGCAATAAAAAGTGCAGCTACAAATAGAATGATATGACATCCTATTTTAAATTTACCCAATAAGCAACTAAAAACCAATCACTTTATCTTGTCCTGTTAAAATAAAAATGTACTTTAGTTATACCAAATTAAAATTTTTTATCATGAAAAAATCAGACAATCAGAAAAGAAAATTAACAAAGAAACAACTAAAGGAAATCAATGGCGGAGCCGGTAATGACTGCCTCATAGAATGTTTTTGCTTTACTCCCGACGGCGAACCTCGTGTGGGAATTTGCAGAATGGATGGAAGCTGTTGCTAACATTATCCATATCAAAAAAAGAGAGCTAGTAAGCTCTCTTTTTTTATCCTCCAATCATTTTCTTAATTGCATTAAGCTTCATTAAAGCTTCTATTGGGGTTAGCGTATTGATATCTATTTTAGTAAGTTCTTCTCTGATATTTTCCAAAACAGGGTCGTCTAGCTGAAAAAATGATAACTGCATATTTTCATCTGTCACTCTTTTAATACTTTCCGATGAAGTTCCCTGAGTTCGGCTTGCCTCCAGGGTTTTTAGAATCTCATTAGCCCTGTTAACAACTTTCGCCGGCATTCCGGCCAGTTTTGCCACATGAATACCGAAGCTATGCTCACTTCCACCCGGGACCAGCTTTCTCAGAAAGATGATATTCCCTTTATTTTCCTGTATGGAGACATGGAAATTTTTCACCCTTTCAAAATTAACTGTCATCTCATTCAGCTCATGGTAATGGGTTGCAAATAATGTCTTAGCCTGACTTGGATGCTGGTGCAGATATTCTGCAATAGCCCAAGCAATTGAAACTCCATCATAGGTTGATGTTCCACGACCGATTTCATCCAGCAGGATCAAACTCCGTTCTGAAATATTATTAAGAATGTTAGCCGCTTCATTCATCTCAACCATAAAAGTAGATTCACCGGCAGAAATATTATCTGTCGCCCCTACTCTGGTAAATATCTTATCTAAAAACCCTATTTCAGCATGTTTTGCAGGCACAAAACTTCCTATTTGCGCCAGAAGACAGACGATCGCCGTCTGACGAAGAATTGCAGATTTACCCGCCATGTTTGGGCCAGTAACCATAATGATCTGTTGGGAATCCTTGTCTAAAAAAATATCATTAGGAATATATTTTTCTCCCAAAGGAAGAGCATTTTCAATAATTGGGTGTCTTGCCTCCTTCAGATCAACAATGTAGCCATCATTCAAAATAGGCTTTGTATAGCTTTCTGAAACAGCAAGCTCCGATAATCCTACCGCTACATCGAGCTGCGCAATGATATTCGCATTTTCCTGAATCTGGTCCATATAAACCATTGTTTCAGAGCACACATTCCTGTATAACTCATTCTCTAAAACACTAATCTTTTCTTCAGCTCCAAGAATCTGACTTTCATATTCTTTTAATTCTTCAGTAATGTAACGTTCCGCATTAACGAGTGTCTGCTTTCTCAACCAATCCCCTGGAACTTTATCTTTATGAGTGTTCCGGACCTCTATAAAATATCCGAAAACATTATTAAAATCTATTTTAAGGCTTGAAATCCCGGTTCTTTCTATTTCCCGTTGACACATTTCATCGAGAAAGCCCCGCCCTTTGCTTTGAAGGTTTCTAAGCCTGTCGAGTTCTTCCGAAATCCCCTCTTTAATTACTTTCCCTTTTGAAATATTTACAGGAAGTTCTTCATTGAGCCTATCCTGTAAAGACTGAATCAGTTCTCCAAGATCATAAAGCGGTTCAATCCATGCCAGCACATCAGCAAACGGATGAAGCAAGTCCTTAATTGTATGGATATTAACTAAGCTCTGACGAAGATAACCGATTTCTTTCGGGGAAATCTTTTCTGCTGCTAACTTTCCCATCAAACGATCGAGGTCGGAAATAGATTTCAGCAATTGAGAGATCTCATATTTTAATCCATCGTTCTCATTTAAGAAGTCAATAAGGGATAACCTCCTTTGAATTTCATTAACAGATTTGAGCGGAAGAATAATCCTTCTTCTTAAGAGCCTGCCTCCCATTGGGGTTGAAGTCCTATCAATAATATCTAACAAAGACTTTCCTTGTGGGTTGCTTGGATATACAATCTCAAGATTTCTTAATGTGAAATTATCCATCATCAGGAAATCATCTTGCGGGATCACCTTGATTTTAGTGATGTGGGCTAGTAAGTTATGATGAGTATCTTCTACAAGGTACGCAAATATAGCTCCTGCCGCTGTAATTGCCAGGGACAGATTTTCTATACCAAATCCCTTTAATGAATTGGTTTTGAACTGTCCCGTTAATTTCTCATATGCAAAATTGTATTGAAAAGCCCAATCTTCCAGTTTGAAAGCACTTTTATTTTTCAACTGTTCAGGGATCTGAACACTTCTCTGATAGATAATTTCGCTGGGATCGAAAGTGCTTACGATATGCAAAAGTTTTTCGAGAGTTCCCTCACTTACCAAAAATTCTCCGGTAGAGATATCAACCAGTGCGATTCCAAACTTTTCCTTTTCTTTATGGATCGAAAGCAAGAAATTGTTCTTCTTGGAACTAAGTACCTGATCATTAAAAGTAACTCCCGGGGTTACCAGTTCTGTCACCCCTCTTTTTACAATACCTTTTACCATTTTAGGATCTTCCAGCTGATCGCAGATAGCCACCCTAAGTCCTGCACGAACTAGCTTAGGCAGATAAGAATCTACTGAGTGGTGTGGAAATCCTGCCAGTTCAATATGACCTTCTCCGTTCGCTCTTTTGGTAAGCACAATTCCAAGCACCTGAGAAGCACGGATTGCATCCTGTCCAAAAGTCTCATAAAAATCTCCCACTCTGAATAATAATAGGGCATCCGGGTATTTTCCCTTGATGGTATTATACTGAGCCATTAATGGAGTCTCCTTCTTCGTTTTTGCCATAATAAAAAATGAAGGTCAAATTTAAAAAATAAATTCAGGGTTAAAAAATTGTTTCTCTATTAATCTTACGAGCTCCTCTTTTGTTTTGATTAATTTTTTATTGTACTTTTCGATAAAATTAAGTAATGGATTTTCCAATATTAGAAACAGACAGATTAATTTTACGACAACTTACCCGGAATGATGCTAAAGATTTATTTGAATATTTTTCTTTAGATATTGTGATGGAATATTATGATCTGGCAACTTTTACAGAATTGGGAGAGGCCGAAAAACTAATTGACACATTTAATAACGATTTCGAAAATAATAAGGGATTTAGATGGGCTATTGAGCTGAAAGGCGAAAATAAGGTTATAGGAACCTGTGGCTATCACAATTGGTTTCACGAACATTTTAAGGCGGAAATAGGATATGAACTGAATCCTGAATATTGGCAAAAAGCCTATATGAAAGAAGCGGTAAAACCTATTTTATCTTTCGGATTCGAAAAAATGAATCTTCACCGAATAGAAGCTTTTATAGATCCTGCTAATATCTCTTCTGAAAAACTTTTGTTTTCAGCTGGTTTTCAAAAAGAAGGGACCATGCGCGATTTCTTTTTTGAAAAGGGCAAGTTTGTAGATGCTACTATTTTTGGCCTTTTAAAAGACAGAAAATAAAAGAGTATTCTACCGGCCTTTTCTCAGATGTCTTTCTAGTGCTTCAGTACTTTTTTCGTACGCCCATTTCTGTTTATAGTTTACCCATTTTGCTTTAAAAACTTTTCTCAAAAGCTTATCGGTATACCTCATGATAAATACATGATAAAGCATACTGGCAAAAACTTTAGGTTTGTTGGGGAGTGCGCGTAGCGATAGTGAAAATCCCGGCTCAAGATACCTGTTGAAATGCCAGAATGCTCCCGGAATAAAGAGTGCATCTCCATGCTCCATGAAGATTTCATATCCTTTTGCATATTTCAAGGCTGGAAACTTTTCATAATCAGGATTTTCATAATCTACATCATAAACAGTATGAACCGATAATGGTACTTTATACAGAAAGGCAGATTGTTCCTGATCAAAAAGCAGAATCCTTTTTTTTCCTTCAAAATGAATGTGCATAAAATCCCCTAAATCCACATCATAATGCATTAAAACATGAGCCTCACTTCCTCCAAAAAATAAGGTTGGAAGTCTTTTAAAAAACTTCATTCCAAGATCAGGATAGGTAAAGTTCTTTAATAACTCCGGAAGCCTGTCGGTAATGATATAGAAAAAAATACGAAGGTCTGAAGGTTTACTTTTAATCGTATCGATATAATCCTTCATTTTCATATGGGTAACAGGAGCATCTGAGCTTTTAGAAGCATTAGCAGGTTTGTTATCATATAACGGAACTTCCTGCTCCCCTGCTTTTTCACGAATGTAAGCAAGGTTCCACAAATCAAATGCATCCCAACGTCTTGCAAAATTTTTGATCAGAACGGGCTTCTTTTTTTTGAAATAATTTTTCTGAAAATCTTCTTTACTGATATCGTTGACAACATCTACTTTTTCTAGAATCATCCATAATTGATTTAATGCGAAATAAAAGTAATGTTTTTTTTGAAATTTATAAAAATTTTACCTTTTACAATTTCCTGTTTCTTTGAAATTATTATCAATTAAAAATCAGGAAAAAAGATATACCAACACGGAAATAATTCCTCCAAAAAAGATAAGAGCACATCCGCCCGGCCCGTTCTGAAATTTCTTTCTGCTGTATTTATTTACATAATGTCCGCTTACCCAGGTACCATCTCTTTTATAGTGCCCTTTTCTATAATATCCCATTTTTAGTTTTTTTACAAAGAAAATAAGCTCGAAGAAGACCTCATTACGGGTTTCCATAAAGAAAGTATAAAATGAAAAAATTTATCTTTGTAAGATCAACCTAATTTATGAGAGTTTATAATACAAAACATTTCCTGAAAATACTTTTCAGCCTACATAAAAGCGATACCCTGAAGATCCTTTTTCCAACAATGCTATTGGTGGGAGTATATTCTTACGGAATCGAATATCTTGAGGTGGAGTATCTTCATCTCACGTCAAAATCTGCGGTAAGCAATGTAGGTATGATCCATTCATTATTAGGGTTTGTACTTTCTTTACTATTGGTGTTCCGGACGAATACGGCTTATGACAGATGGTGGGAAGGAAGAAAGTTATGGGGAAAACTGGTGAATGATACCCGGAATATTGCCATAAAGCTCAATTTAATCCTTGACAATGACAGACATAGTGCAGAACAGGTGGCAAGATACTTGAAGTTCTTTCCTCATTTTCTCGCCAAGCACCTTTCTAAGGAATCTACAAGACTTGCATTGGATGAAGATTATTCTGAGATCGAAAAATCCCTTAAGCACCATGGCCCCAGTGAAATTGTAATATTACTCAGCCATAAATTAAATCAGCTAAAAAAGGAAGGTAAAATTACAGATGTAGAAATGGTATATCTGGACACTCAGCTTTCAGGGTTTCTGGATATTTGCGGAGGTTGCGAAAGAATCAAAAATACACCTATTCCTTATTCTTATTCATCTTTTGTAAAGAAATTCATCATCTTATATGTATTGGCTTTGCCTGTAGCATATGTTATCAGCATTGGTCTATTTATGATTCCTTTGACTGTATTCGTGTATTATGTCTTAATGAGTCTTGAACTTATTGCCGAAGAAATTGAGGACCCTTTCAATAATGATGAAAATGATATTCCGATGGAAACCATTGCTCAGAATATTGAAAAAAATGTCCATCAGATCATGGGATTAAAAAATAAAATCAACCTTTAGAGGTTGATTTCTTTTAGTTCGCCATCTTGCTTGATTTCTACAAATTTACTTTCGCGATTTGCCGACGAATAGTTATAGAAAAAAGTCTGGTATATAGGAGTTGAATAAAGGTATCCTCCGTAAGCATTATAAGCATCCGACTGTCCTGTTTGCTGCTGATAACTTGCCGTTGCAGTAAAATTCACAATCGTCTCGAGATAATAATTACCCGGTTTTAATTTTTCAAATTTAAATCTGCCATGATCATCAGTCAGAGCTTCTATTCTGTATTTAAAAGCTTCATCAGACATGTAGACGGTTGTTTTCTTATTCTCATACTTTTTCCTCATCTTATAAAACTCTTCAAAATAAGGGGTTACAGGAAAAAGCATAACAACTGTTCCTTTTGGTGCATAATGTTTTTCCCCCAGTAAAGGTTTAATTCCCCAGTTGTTTTTTTGTTTGGTAGACGCCACTCCTTCAATGGTAGAATTTCCAAAACCGATCATGTTTTGAGCCAGTTTTTTATCAAAGAAGGCCTGTGGATAATATGTATTCTGAGCTTTTGATAGTATAAAAGCAGAGGTTAGCATCCCGAATACAAGTAAATTTTTCATGTCATATTTTTTAATCAAATATAACTATTTTACTATTTTTGAAATAAAAAAATCTATGAAATACATTTTTCTTTTATTATTTTCTGCATCTTCTTTGGCAATAGCACAAAAACCATGTGGATTTAAAGACGGACTACAGGAAGGAACCTGTAAACAGTTTTTTGAAAACGGACAGGTCAAAGAAATCGCTGAATGGAAAAAGGGAAAACTGGATGGTGATGCAATCTTTTACTATGAAAATGGAAAAGTTCAGGCAAAAGGAGAATACAAAAAGGATTACAAAATAAAAGAATGGGCATACTACGATAAAAATGGTATCCTGACTTCTAAAGAGGTTTTCAGAAACGGAGAAAAAAATGTCTATGACAATGCTTCTACCGGTACGTTTTATTCACCTTCCGGCACCATCACCGAAATTTCAAATTATAAGTTCGGAAAGCTGAATGGTGAAAGCAAGGTTTTTTATGAGAACGGAAAATCGGTAAAACAAATTGGCTACTACGAAAACGGGATAGCCACAGGAAAATGGAAAATGCTTTATCCATCAGGAAAAGTTCAGCGTGAAACAGAGTTCGCCAACGATAAATGGAATGGAACACGCGTTCATTACCGTGAAGACGGAAGCATTGAAAAAACAGAAATATATAAAGACGGAAAATTAATCTCTACAAAATAATATAATTGGTACATAAATTAAAACTGGAAGAACTCAACAGAATAGATGTTGAAACATTTAAAAAGGTTGAGAAAATTCCTTTGATCGTCATTTTGGATAATGTAAGAAGTATGCACAATGTAGGAGCCACGTTCCGAACAGCCGATGCTTTTCTGATTGAAAAAATAATTCTTTGTGGTATTACTCCGCAACCACCCCACCGTGAAATTCATAAAGCAGCTTTAGGAGCTACAGAAAGTGTAGACTGGGCATATGAAAATGATATCAACACAGCAATCCGGGATTTAAAAAGTCAGGGGTTTGAAATTATTGGCATAGAGCAAACCAGTAATAGTACTATGATCACAGATTTTACCATCGATAAGACTAAAAAATATGCCTTGATACTGGGTAATGAGGTAGAAGGAATAAGTGATGAAGCTTTGGAAAACATTGATGTATTCCTGGAAATTCCTCAACTAGGAACAAAACATTCATTGAATGTAAGTGTATGCGGAGGGCTCGTTATGTGGGAGTTTACAAAGGCTTTAAAATAAAAAACTGCATATGTCGAATAGACAGTGCAGTTTGAAATAAATCTAATAAAAAGTAAAAATGAAAGGCGACAAAGATACTTTATTTTTATTTACAAACAAATTTTTGGCCCGGATTTTTCATTTTCACGAAAAAAAAAACGAATATTACAAAACAGTTTCGTTTAATTTTTTATAAATTAGCACAATGTTTATCAAGGACTATATCTCAAAGGATTTCCCATGTTTTAGCCTGACTGACTCAATAGAATCAGCAAGAAGTACATTAGAAGACTTTGGATATACTCATGTTTTCATTAAAAAATCCCATCACTTTTACGGAGCTATTGCCAGAGAGTTTCTTTATGACGCTGAAGGAACATTAAAAGATCTGGAGCACCAGGTTGAACGATTTGCTATTCTTGAGGATAACAATATCATGGACAGCATTCGTTTATTTTATACCTTCAATTCGAATGTAATTCCGGTCATCAATAAAACAGAAAAATATTTAGGATATATCATGTGTGAAGATGTCTTTCAGGATTTATCACGCTATCCTTTGTTTTCTGAATCAGGAGCTATACTTACTGTAGAAGCTCCCGCACGAAAATATTCCATGACAGAAATTGCCAATATTGTGGAAAGCAACAATTCTAAATTCTACGGTGGATTTATCAGCTTTATGTCGGAAGAAGTGGTTAGGGTAACCATAAAGATCAGCAATGAAAATCTTGCATCTATTGATGCCACGTTCGACCGGTATGATTATAGAATTGTTGAAAAATTCTACTCTGATGAAAAAACAGACCTGTTTAAAGACAGATTTGGCTTTTTCCAAAAATTTATAGAAATATAACATGAAGGCAGCTATATATTCTCAAAAAAAAGATCTTGATACTTTTTTATATTTAAGCAAATTCGTTTCAGAGCTTGAGAGCAGGGGCGTAAAATCTGTTTTATACGATGAAATGGCTGAAGCCCTTCAGTTTTCAAAAATTTTCGAAACCTTTAATAATAAACAGGATCTTGTAGAGAAAGAAGTTGATCTTTTTTTCACATTCGGAGGAGACGGAACGATAGTCAACTCTTTAACCTTTATTGAAGATCTCGAAATTCCTATTGTCGGAGTAAATACAGGAAGGTTGGGTTTTTTAGCCAGCTTTACCAAGGAAGAAGCATTCAAAGAACTTGACGCAATTCTGAAAGGAGATGTAAAAACCAGCCGACGCTCTGTGATCGAAGTGGTTTCCCCAAGATCTGAAGAATTTTTCCCATACGCTTTGAATGACGTTACCGTTTCAAGAAAAGAAACAACGTCCATGATCACCGTAGATTCATTTATCAATGATGAATTTCTGAATGTATTCTGGGGAGATGGTGTTATTGTCTCCACTCCTACAGGTTCTACAGCCTACTCATTGAGTTGTGGTGGACCTATTATTTCTCCTAATAACGAAAACTTTGTCATAACTCCTATTGCGCCACATAATCTGAATGTAAGGCCATTGGTCGTGAATGACCGTGTTGAGATAAAATTCAATGTAGAAAGCAGGGTATCCCAATATTCTCTTTCTCTTGATTCAAGACTAATACATATAGAGACTGATCAGGAAGTCGTTATAAAAAAGGCTGATTTCCAGATTCTTTTGGTTCAGCCTAATAATTTAAGTTTCTATGAAACAATCCGCCAGAAACTACTTTGGGGGCGGGACAAAAGAAATTAGCATTTAAGCAAATTTTATTACCTTTACAACAACTTTACAAACACCTAATAATTTATTTAAAAAGTAAAACATGAGCAGAATTTTTCCGGCAGGAGTTGCCACAGGTCAATTGGTTACTGATATTTTTCAGTATGCTAAAGAAAATAAATTTGCGTTACCAGCTGTAAACGTTATCGGTTCCAGCAACGTAAATGCTGTTATGGAAACTGCAGCAAAACTAAACTCTCCTGTTATTATTCAGTTTTCAAATGGTGGAGCTGCGTTCAACGCAGGAAAAGGATTAAGCAACGACGGACAAAAGTCTGCTATTTTAGGAGCAATTGCCGGTGCTAGACATATTCACACTTTGGCAGAAGCTTATGGAGCTACTGTAATCTTACATACAGACCACTGCGCAAAAAAACTATTGCCTTGGATTGACGGTTTAATGGATGCTAATGAAGAGTATTTCAGATTAACAGGAAAATCCCTTTATTCTTCCCATATGCTGGACCTTTCTGAGGAGCCTTTAGAAGAAAACATTGAAATTTCTGCTAAATATTTCGAAAGAATGGCAAAAATGCAGATGACTCTGGAAGTTGAAATCGGTGTTACAGGAGGAGAAGAAGATGGTGTTGATAACTCTGATGTAGATAATGCAAAATTATATACGCAACCGGAAGATGTAGCTTACACATACGAAAAACTAAAGGCTGTTTCTGATAACTTTACTATTGCTGCGGCATTCGGTAACGTACATGGAGTTTACAAGCCAGGAAATGTTGTTCTTACACCAAAAATTCTGGATAATTCTCAGAAATTTGTTCAGGAAAAATTCGGAACCGCTGCAAAACCGGTCAACTTTGTATTCCACGGAGGTTCTGGTTCTACTTTAGAAGAAATCAGAGAAGCAATTGATTACGGTGTGATCAAAATGAATATTGACACGGATCTTCAGTTCGCTTATACAGAAGGTGTTAGAGATTATATGGTTAACAATATCGATTATTTAAGATCTCAAATCGGAAACCCTGAGGGAGAAGAAAAACCTAACAAAAAATTCTATGACCCAAGAGTTTGGGTAAGAAAAGGTGAAGAAACGTTCTCTACAAGATTGGTTAAAGCTTTTGAAGATTTAAATAACGTAAATACTTTAAAATAAGAACTGTACATTTGTATTAGTGTAAAACGTATTCATACATTTGCACTAATACATTTTACATTTATACATTAATACAAACAAAAATGGCATTCGACTGGTTTAAAAGAAAAGCAAAAAACATTACCACTTCTACTGATGAAAAAAAGGATGTTCCTAAGGGCCTTTGGCACCAAACTCCATCAGGAAAAATAGTGGAACACGAAGAGCTAAGGAAAAACAATTATGTTTCTCCTGAAGATGGATTTCATGTAAGAATAGGAAGTGCAGAATTTTTTGATATCCTTTTTGATGAAGGTAAATTCACTGAACTAGATGCTAATGTTGAAAGTATAGACATCCTAAACTTCAAAGATACAAAGCCGTATGTTGATCGTCTGAAAGAAGTAAAAGCAAAAACAAAACTTACAGACTCTATCAGAAATGCTGTAGGAACAGTGAAAGGCACTGAAATGGTGGTTTCTTGTATGGACTTTGCTTTCATCGGAGGATCTCTGGGATCTGTAATGGGAGAAAAGATAAGAAGAGCTGTAGATTATTGTATCGCACATAAACTTCCTTATATGATCATTTGTCAGTCCGGAGGAGCAAGAATGCAGGAAGCAACTTATTCTTTGATGCAGTTGGCAAAAGTACAGGCTAAATTAGCACAGCTTTCAGAAGCGGGCTTACTGTATATTGCTTATTTATGTGATCCTACTTTTGGAGGAATTACTGCATCTTTCGCAATGACAGCAGATATCATTATGGCTGAACCTGGGGCTCTGATCGGTTTTGCTGGACCAAGGGTAATTCGCGAAACAATCGGTAGAGATTTACCGGAAGGCTTCCAGACATCTGAATTCCTTCAGGAAAAAGGATTTGTAGACTTTATTGTGAAGAGAACAGAAATTAAAGATGTGGTCTCTAAAACAGTAAATTTATTAGCAACACATGCTTAAAAATTTGTAACAAATACGATATAATCTCTCTCTCATTAGGGAGAGATTTTTATTTATGAGAACCTTCAGAATATTTTTCAATACCATTCGGGCCATGAGTTTTAAAAAGATTCTCCGTCTTTTATCTCTTGTTCTGCCACATCCTTTATTTTCCATATTGAGTTTTTATGCGACTGTTAAAGCCTTCACCATTGCACAGGCTCGTTTTCCTGAAACAGCTTCAAATAATGGAATTGGCAATGCCTTCAGACATGCATTATGGTGTTGTTTTATCTTGATGTATTGTTCCAAGATCTCCTCACCTCAAAAAGCTCTTGATTTCTGCAAAAAAGTAACAGATTTACACGAAGAATTATTTCCAAATAAACCTTTGGAAACCAAGATGGACCTTCATAATAATAAGATCGGAATGGATTATTTTATGGAAATTCTTCCTGGTATTCACCGGCAGTTTTTTGAAAAAAGTTTTTTTATAGATGCTTTGGTTAAAAAGATGGACGACGCAAAAGTCCTTAAAAACCTCGATGACCATTTTGAGGGCCATCTTGTATATCTTGAAGAATAAGCCGGTTTAACTAAAAAAACATTGGCCCCTTTGTGTCCTTTGTAGTTTAAAGTATTTTTGATAAGTTTAAACAATTAATTCAATCAAATGGTTTTAAGCAGAATTTGGTCCGCTTTTATTATCGTTGCTATCGCCATTGCAGGCATAAAATATATCTCTTCAAGTCATTATAATACCATTTTCAATGATATGGTCGTAGGAAAAGGAGGAGATACAGTACAGATCGCATCGCAAAAAATGAATACGCTTTCTCCCATTATCAGGGACAGTCTCATGAAGAAACCTGATTTTGCAGAAGACAGAATTCATTATAAAACAGACTCATTACAACAAAACGTAAAGGTATATCGTGTTCAGGAAGCTGACGGGGTCATTGGGACGGCAGAAACTGCAGTTAAAATATGCATCGGGCTAATAGGCATCATGACTCTTTTTGTGGGTTTTATGAGTATTGCGGAAAAAGCAGGTGGAATCAATTTGCTCAGCCGGCTTATTCAGCCTTTCTTTTCAAAACTTTTCCCGGAAATTCCTAAAAATCATCCTGCTTTCGGCCATATGCTAATGAATTTCAGTGCGAACCTGCTGGGACTTGACAACGCAGCCACTCCTTTCGGACTTAAGGCCATGGAAAGCTTACAGACCTTAAACCCCAATAAAGACACCGCCAGTAATTCCCAGATCATGTTTCTGTGTCTTCATGCTGGTGGAATGACGCTGATCCCGGTTTCTATCATTGCTATAAGAGCCTCCATGGGCTCAAAGACGCCAACGGATATCTTTCTTCCATGTATGATTGCTACTTTTACCGCAACACTGGCAGCAATGATCATCGTTTCTCTTTACCAGAAGATCAATCTGCTTCGTCCAATCGTAATTGCATATGTCGGTGGAATTTCAGCAATTATAGGTTTTTTGGTTTTATACCTTGTCCGGTTGAGTAAAGATGAGCTGGATACATTCAGCAAGGTTCTAAGTAACGGC
Organism: Chryseobacterium sp. LAM-KRS1; assembly: GCF_013184525.1. Lineage (GTDB taxonomy): Bacteria > Bacteroidota > Bacteroidia > Flavobacteriales > Weeksellaceae > Chryseobacterium > Chryseobacterium proteolyticum. Next base: position 442,621 of record NZ_JAAOIZ010000004.1, on the reverse strand, counting down.
CTTATTTTGTTTATTTTCTTAGCGATCGTGCTTGGAGCAGTTTATAAAAAGATCAATGTATTTGATGCCTTTATTGATGGCGCAAAAGAAGGATTTACAACTTGTGTTAAGATTATCCCCTATTTAGTTGGAATGTTGATCGCTATTTCTCTTCTCAGGACCTCGGGGGTTTTCGATGTGATCATAGATGGAATGAAATGGGTTGCCAATGCAGCCAGTTTAGATGCAAGATTTGTGGATGGATTACCCACAGCTTTAATAAAACCTCTTTCAGGGTCGGGAGCACGCGGAATGATGGTTGACACCATGTCCACATTCGGAGCAGATAGTTTTCAGGGCAAATTAGCAGCAGTTCTGCAAGGAAGTTCAGATACGACGTTTTATGTAATTGCGGTCTATTTCGGGGCCGTAGCGGTTAAAAACACAAGATATGCGGTAATTGCAATGCTTCTGGCCGATTTAGTAGGTGTTATCACGTCAATTGCGCTGGCTTATTTATTTTTTGCGTAGTATATATCATTTTATAACCATTCAATAACCAAACAAACAAGCAACCAGAATATGATTACAGATAAAGAATTTACATTACGCCTGATCCGTCAACTGACACAGGCCCTGGAAAAACTTATTTTAGACAAGCCTGAAGAAAGTTTGATGCAAAAAGAATTGGATTTTGATTCTCTGATGAAGGATATTTTTAAAATAGATTTTACGGCAATCTCTTCTAAGACAAAAGAAGAAATCATAGAAATCGTGAATGAAAGACAGGAAAGGGATCATAAAGACTATTATGAAATGCTTGGAAACCTTTTTTATTTTAAAGGAAAGGAAACAGAAAACCGCGATTTTCAGGATAAAGCAAAAACCTTTTATGAACTGTATCTTCAGACAAGTGGAATCTTTGCCCTTCCTATAATCAACAGAATTAATGAAATAAAAAAAGCACTTGAATAAAGTGCTTTTGTATTTTTAGAATGTGATCTTATAGGTCCCGGTGGATGATGTACTGGCCTTTTCAGCTTTTACATATTTTTTAACCCACGCTACAGAGGTTGAAGATACACAAGGATCCGATATTCCCCCTACTCTTCTTGCAGAGACTACATTTCCGGCCTTATCAACGGTGTAAGCAACTGTAACGGATCCACTGGCTGTACAGTTGTGTTGTGGTTGTGCTCCTCCTCTGCCCATTGTTCCGGGGATGTAGCCAATCAATTTTCTGTCGATTCCTACTTTACTGTCTCCATTTCCATCTCCGCCTAAAGGATCTCCTGCATTTCCTATACCTGTTCCCGTTCCTTGACTGCCCGCTTTTGTTCCTCTTCCTTTTATCAGGTTACCGATTGCCGCATTCCCTTTTCCATCTCCATTTCCGGTTTTAGAATTTGCTGTGGCTCCGGAAGTCTTTTTAGTGTTTTTCAAAGCGGATGAACTTGTCGTTTCTTTTTTATTCGATTTTGATTCTTCTTTTTTCGGAACGCTCGCTTTTTTACTATTTCCGGTGATTACTTTATCTTTGGGTTCAGATTTCTTAGTTTCCGTCTTGGGTTCAGGTTTTACTACGGTTTTAGTTTCAGGAACAACGGCTTCTACAGGTTCGGGAGTAACTTCTTCCGATTTTGCAGCTAAACTTCCTTCCTGTTCTGCCGGTTCTTCGATACCATTTCCATTCCGGTTATCTCCAAAGTTTACCAACATAGTGGTTACAACCTCAGGCTCCTTATTCTGTTCCGGCTTTAATTTATATAGAAAAACAAAAAGCAGGATTGCAGACCATACCAGGATAGAAAGTATTCCACTTTTTATCCGGTCCCGGGTTTCCTCATTTTTGTTTACAGTATAACTTTTCATTTTTTACTAATTACCAGGATCTTAAGTTCCGGTTATTTATCTTTAACAGTTGCAAGAGCAATATTGAATTTATGCTTCTCTGCAATTTCCATGGCAAAAACAACATCTTTATGCAACGTGTTTTCGTCTGCCCGAATCGTAAAAGATTTATTCGTTTGATTGGTTAAATTACTGACAATCGTTTGTTCAAGCTGTTCCCTTGATACAGGCTTATCGTCAATATAATAAGTTCCGTCAGGCTTAATGGTTACTGTAAGGGGATTCGGTATATTATCATCAGCAGTGCTTGTCTTTGGCAAGTTTACGTCAATAGCGCTTTGATTAGCCGCTGAAGATGTTATCATAAAGAAGATCAGCATGAGCAAGATGACATCAGTCATCGCCGCCAAACTAAACTCCGGATTTGCTTTATTTCTTCTTTGAATTTTCATCTGTTTATTCTAAATTTTTACGGGTCAGATGGAATCGCTCTTAATAACTCTATACAATGAATTTTTTTCACAGCGATTTCATAAGAAAGATTTATAAAGGTTTGTTGATAAGATCCAAAAATTCACCAGACATGTTCTGAGCTCTCAAAACAAATTTATCAATCCTTGTTAAAAGGATATTGTAAAAAAAGTTAGCAGGAATCGCTACCGCCAAACCAACAGCCGTTTGTCCCAAAGCAGTATAAATACCTTCTGACAGTGTTTTTGGAGAGAAAGACCCTGTTGCATGTGACAAATGGAAGAATGCCAATATCATCCCGATAACCGTTCCCAAAAGTCCCAGCATCGGAGCAATACTTGGTACCACTGCTAATAGATTAAGGTTCTTTTCCATGTTGGCTACTTCAACCTGAGCCTGGGACTCCATAGCACTTACAATATCTGAAACAGGTCTTCCCAATCTGGAAATCCCCTTTTCCAATATTCTGCCTTCCGGTGAGTTTTGCCTTTTGCAGTAATCTACCGCTGATTCAATTTTACCTTCTTTAATAAAATCTTCAATATTATTCATAAAATTGGAATCTGTTTTTGAGGACAATCTTTTAATAAAGAAAAACCGTTCAAAAAACAGATACACTGAAAACACACCAAGCAGTAATACGGTCACCATCACTATTTTAGCGAAGGCTCCTCCATGGAACATGATATTCCAAAATGAAAATTCTAAATTGTCTGTGGCAACTGCGGGTGTTGCAATTTGTGCAAATAAGATCTGAGTAAGTTCCGTTAACAGCATTAATGTGAATATTTTATAATGAATTTAAACGACAAAAGTAATGGAATATTATTAATTCATGTCTTAAAAAATGCTTAAAAACAACTTAAATTTTCCATTGCCACATAAACAGCAAATTTCCTTCCAAAAAGAATTTTGAAAAGAAATTGAATATAAAATTATTGAGGAAGATAAATTTTTTAATCTTCGTCTACCTCAATATTATCCTGTTTTAGTTCACATTTAAGTCTAAAAGCAATCGGAGTATCTGATCCTGTGTAAAAATCATCAATCGTCCCCTTCCAGATCAGATCCAATTCGCCTTCTTCATTTTTTTCAAATACCAACTCATTATCGTAGATAAAAGCATCTTCATCGTCGAACAAATCCACCTCTGTAAAGGTTTCATCTTCAGAATCATTGATGTTTATCGTTTTTCCTTCAAGGTCCGCAGAATCAATAGGAAAGTCGAAAACTTCTAGTGAGAGTTGTGGAAAATTGTATTGTAAAGAATCATCTTCTACATGATCCAAGCCATCATCCGTTATGATTTCAACTTCAAGGAAATGTTGTTGATTACTATAAATAGCCTTGCAATAAGTACTTCTTATATTGTATTTTAACGTTTCGTCCGGATGGTAAATTTTTAAAATCCCTTTCATTATTTCTTAAAAAAGAGCTGTAATAATATGATTGTTAAATGTTTTAAGCAAAGATAAAAAATAGATTGAATTTGAAAAATATTTTGAAAATTATTTTTTCCAAAATCATGATCCTATCTTTTTTCTGATCCTCCAATAATACTTACTTTTGTTACATAAAGATTCTGAAATGAAAAATTTTTTATCAAAAAGTATTTTAAGCCTAGGATTGGTGATAAGCCTGACAGCGTGTAAAAAGTCTGACTCCCCTTTAACGAAAGTAACTCCAACGAATTTAGACTCCATTGCTTCTAACTATTATGAACAATATCTGAAGCTGTATCCTCTTGATGCTACTTCTCAAGGAGACACAAGGTATAATGATCAATTACCTATTAATATTGATAAAGATTTTATTTCAGGAGAAATTGCTTTTTATAATTCTATTCAGAACCAATTAGATAAAGTGGATTATAAAAATCTCTCTGATGATGATAAAGTAGTTTATGATGTACTGGATTATACCTTAAAAGACAAAATAGAAGCCTATGCGTATCATCCGGAATACATTCCATTCAGCCAGTTTACAGGACTTCCTCTGAACTTTCCCCTGTTTGGCAGTGGAGAAGGAAGCCAGCCTTTTAAAACAGAAAAAGACTATGCGGACTGGTTGCAGAGAATGAATAAATTTCCGGTGTGGATGGACACTGCAATAGAAAATTTTAAAGAAGGAATTAGCAATAAAATAGTTTTGCCTAAAAAGCTCATTGTAAAGATGATTCCCCAGATGAAAGCTGAAGAAATCATTACTCCGGACTTTGAAAAAAATATATTTTACGGTCCTATCAAAAAATTCCCGAAGAATTTTACCCAGGCACAAAAAGAAAAGTTCACCACACTTTACAAGGATGCTATTCTCAAAAAAATCATTCCTGCCTACACAAAAATGGGTAACTTTTTAGAAAAGGAATACTTGCCTAAAGGCAGAGATACAGATGGTTACAACAGCTTACCAAAAGGAAACGAAATTTACCAGTATTATGTAAAAAGCTGGACAACAACCAACAAGTCTCCTGAAGAAATTAATAAAATCGGTATTCAGCAGGTGGCCATGCTTCGTTCAGAAATGGAGAAGGTAAAACAGCAGGTCGGATTCACAGGAAGTCTGGAAGAGTTTATAACATTTGTAAAGACAGACCCTAAGGCAATGCCTTACAAAACGTCAAAAGAAGTTCTGGCTGGTTTTAACGGAATCTTAGCCAAAATAACTCCGAAACTGAAAACCATGTTTAATGTAACTCCGAAAACAAAATTTGAGATCAGACAGACGGAAAAGTTTAGAGAGGCCACCGCAAGCGCTGAGTATACTCCCGGAACTCCTGACGGTAAGAGACCGGGTATCTTTTATGTTCCCCTTCCGGATCCGGCAAAATTCAATGTAACTTCCGGAATGGAATCCCTTTTCTTGCATGAAGCGATACCGGGACATCATTATCAGGTTTCTCTTCAGCAGGAAAACACAAAGCTTCCTAAGTTTATGAGATTCGGGTGGTTCGGAGCTTATGGAGAAGGCTGGGCGCATTATTGTGAAACATTAGGTCCTGAGTTTGGATTGTATACAGATCCTTATCAGAAAATGGGATATTTAAGCGACCAGATGCTGAGAGCTGTAAGATTGGTTGTGGATACAGGGCTTCACACAGGAAAAATGACCAGAGAGGAAGCAATTAAATACTTTCTAAGCAATATCTCTTATGATGAAGCAGGAGCAACTGCAGAAGTGGAAAGATATATGGCAATGCCAGGACAAGCGTTGGGATATAAAATCGGTTCTTTAAGAATACGTGAGTTGAGAGATCAGTATCAGAAACAGCTAGGAAAGAAATTTAATCTGGCCAATTTCCATGATGAAGTTCTAAGCCAGGGTTGTCTTCCACTCGATGTTTTGAACAGAAAAATGGAACTTTGGGCGAAGAAGCAAAAGTAATCTTTTAAAGAAATAAAAAATTAATATTTTTGATGGAGCAGTTTATTAAAATTGCTCCTTTTTTTTTAAGTTTAATGGTAATTAATTTTTTGCAAAGAAGCTTTATGATTCCTTCTTTCAAAGACACAATCAATAACATACAAAACTATAAACATGACAATTGAATCTTTACAATCTCTCTTTGCCAGAGATTTAAATAAACTAAAAGCAGAAATTGAAGCTTACCATAATGAAGCATCTATTTGGAAAACAGATAAAAACATTGCTAATTCTGCAGGAACCCTATCTCTTCATCTGGTCGGAAACCTGAGCCATTTCGTAGGCGCTATCCTTGGAAATACCGGATATATAAGAAACCGTGAACTTGAATTTTCTTTAAAAGATATTCCAAGAGCAGAGTTACTTCGACAAATTGAAAATACTCTTGAAGTTGTAAACTCCTCTTTAAATAACCTTACAGATGCTGACCTAGAAAACGAATATCCTTTTGAACCATTGGGATACAAAATGACAACCGGATATTTTCTGATTCATCTTATGGGACATTTAAGCTATCATTTGGGACAGATCAATTATCACAGAAGATTACTGGATAGCTGATTATTTTTCAAACATCATCTTGGTAATGAAATCTTTATCTCCTTTTCCCCGTGCCGGAGAATATTCTCTTCCATAGAAAATGATCTGGAGATGAAGTTTATTCCAAACATCCTCCTTCCAGATATTTTTGGCATCCTTTTCTGTTTCCACAACATTCTTCCCTGAAGTAAGCTTCCATTGGGTCATTAATCTGTGGATATGCGTGTCAACAGGAAATGCAGGAAATCCGAATCCCTGGCTCATGACCACTGAAGCTGTTTTGTGTCCTACGCCTGGTAAAGCCTCAAGTTCCTCATAAGTTTGCGGCACTATACCATTATGCCTTTCAAGTAATAATTCCGCCATCCTTTTCAGGTTTTTGGCTTTAGTATTTGACAGCCCGATCTCTTTGATAAGCTCTTTGATCTCGGAAACTTCAAGCTTCGCCATTTTTTCCGGTGTTCCTGCTACTTTAAAAAGTTGTGGTGTTACTTCATTCACCTTTTTATCCGTAGTTTGTGCTGAGAGTGCGACGGCGACCATCAATGTATAAGCATCGGTGTGCGCAAGCGGAACAGGAACTTCAGGGTATAATTTTTCTAATTCAAGCTGAACAAGCTCAGCTCTTTGCTTTTTTGTCATGTAACCACTAAATTTGAACAAAAATAAACAATATGTTGAAAGTAGGCGACAAATTACCCGAATTTGAAGGGACCAATCAAGATGGAGAAACAATAAATTCATCTAAACTCATTGGAAAAAAACTAATTATCTTCTTTTATCCGCAAGCCAACACTCCAACTTGTACTGTGGAAGCATGTAATCTGAGTGATAATTATTCGCAGCTAAAAAAAGCAGGATTTCAACTTTTAGGTATCAGTGGAGATTCTGTAAAAAAACAGAAAAATTTTCATAGTAAATTTGCTTTTCCTTATGATCTGATTGCAGATGAAAATCGTGATGTTATCGAAAAATTTGGTGTTTGGCAGGAGAAAAAGACTTTTGGCAAAACGTATATGGGAATCGTGAGAACTACTTTTATCTTTGATGAAAAAGGGATCTGCACAAGAGTTATTGAAAAAGTAACCTCGAAGACTGCAGCAGAACAAATTTTAGAAGGATAAAATTATATAGTAAAACAAACCTTTAAACAAAGTCCATACTAGGAAGGCTGTTTAAAGGTTTGTACTATTTATTTTAAAGAAATTTTATTCGGTTTCGTAGTATCTCAATTCTTCATTATCCCCTGGAAGACTTACGTATTTTTGAAATTTCAATCCCAGTTTTTCAATTAGCTTTTGAGAAGAAAAATTATCTTTAGAAGTAATGGCAGATATTTTCTTTAACCCGAAGTCATCCATACCGATAGATTTAACTTTTAAGGCAGCTTCATAAGCATATCCTTTGCCTTCGAATTCATCCAACAAAGAAAATCCTATATCTAATATTTCCAGTCCTTCCCGTTCGAAAATTCCTACTGCACCCACCTTATTATTTCCTTCTTTAGTTATAACAAGATAGTTTCCAAATCCTAACCGTTCCAATTGAGGGAGAAACCTGTTTTTGATATAGGCTTCGGCATCGGAGTCATTCTTAAGATGACGGTCACCAATAAACTTTATAAACTTTGGTCTGTTGTAAAGATCAAATATAAACTCACGGTCATCCACTGTTATCGGACGAAGGATAAGTCTTTCTGTTTCGTAGAAATTACCTTCTTTTGGGTGATTTTTTAGACTCATCTTTAGATTCTTCTTTTTTTTCGATTTTTAAAAGCCTTGGATTATTAGCACATTTCTTATTATAAAGCTCTATATAAGTCCCATTATCTTTTACCTGAGTAACTGCTCCTGAAGCTTTATTTACAGTTAATGTAAAATGGGTTTTCTGATAAGGACATTCCTTTGATGTTAATTTCCCTAAATCCAGATAATAGTTAGATTGATCTACATAATAATTTCCTGCTACATCCTTAAATTCTTCATCGATCATATAACCATCCACAGTAGCTAAAATGGCTGCTTCCTGAACATTATCTATCTTTCCGACAAACTTTTTTAAGGCATCAAGATCCGTAACGTAATTAATTTTTCCACCGGAGGAATAAACGATGTAATAAAAGCTATCTTCATCCGGAAATAAATCAAATCCTGATGTCTGCGGAATAAAGTCTTTTTTAGCTCCTGAAACTTTTAATTCCTGATCTTTTCCATAGGTATTGTAATTCAACACCCAAAAGTCAATTTTGTCGTTAGGCTCTATTCCCTGCAAAACATTAGGAATGCTCGAAAATTTTATTTTTGCCTGAGAATAAGCTGATATTCCTAAAAGAATAAAAGCAATTACCATACATCTTGAAATTAATTTTCTCATAGTTCCGAGATTAATAATGGAGAATTACTACATAAATTTTTCCCCTTTTTTAAAGTTTTTCAGATCCAGAACATAATCTTTTATAAGCTGATCGTTATCTCTGGGACAAATAAGCAAAGCCTTATCCGTATCTACAATGATGTAGTTTTCTAATCCATCTATAACTACCGCCTTATTGTTGCTTTTTACACGAACGATATTTCCTTTGGAATTGTATGCCAAAAGATATTTTAGTTTTACTGTATTTTCGTTCTCATCTTTTTCAGCATTTTCATAAACCGAGGTCCATGTTCCTAAATCACTCCAACCCAGATCGGAAGGTATTACATAAACATTTTTTGCCTTTTCAAGAATTCCATTATCAATGGATATTTTCTGTACCTTAGGGTAAATAAGTTCTATACAATTATCCTCTGCCTCTCCATTATATTCACATGCCATAAAATGCTGAGTCATTTCAGGAAGGTAAGTTTCAAAGGCACGATGAATACTTTTCACATTCCAGATGAAAATTCCGGCATTCCAAAGGAAATCACCACTCTCTAAGAAACTCTGTGCTATTTCAAGTATTGGCTTTTCAGTAAATGTTTTAACCTTAAAATAATCTGCGCCCTTTTTGTCTACAAACTGAATGTAACCATATCCGGTATCCGGTCTGGTTGGTGTAATTCCCAATGTAACAAGATAATCATTTTTAGAAGCCAGATCAAAGGCCAACTCAACTTTCTCAAGGAAAATATTTTCCTTCAATATCAGGTGATCTGCAGGTAAAACTATTATTGTAGCATCAGGGGCAATTTCAGCTATTTTATTGGCCATATACAAATTACAGGCAGCGGTATTCTTCATCAGAGGTTCTCCAACAATATTTTTTTCCGGAATTTCAGGGAGCTGCTGATGGGAAAGATTCACATATTCCTTATTGGTAATAACAAATATATTCTCATCAGGAATAACCTTACTGATCCTGTCATACGTCTGTTGAATCATGGTACGTCCAACACCTAAAATATCCTGAAATTGTTTTGGAAACTTCTGCGTACTCATAGGCCAGAATCTACTACCAATTCCACCTGCCATGATAACACAGTATTTATCTGATTTTGACATGCTTAACTACATTTTTCTACCCTTGCCAGAGGTTTGAAAGAATACTTCCTTCCAGTAGCCAGGTTCTTACAAAGATAGTTTTTTTTAATCAGACCTTCTAAAAAATACTTTTCGTTTCTATAGATGAAATAATCTCCTTTCTGCAACTCTTCTATAAACTGAAGCTTATCATCTTGTTTTTCAATATGGAAATATTTGACCAGATCCGGACTGGCCATAAAGTTAGCCTTTGGAGATCTTGAAAATTTTACAATAATTGGCTGAAGAGCATCTTCATATACCTCAACACTTTCAAGAAGCATTCGTCTGAAAGTATCTTTCCACTCATTACCATGTGGAGAAATTCTTCTGCCATATTTTTCAAAAGCAATGAGATGGGCCAGCTCATGAGTCAGAACAAAGAAAAACAGTTGAGGCGCTAATGTAGAATTGATTGTAATTTCATGGGAATTATCCGGGAACTTTCTGTAATCTCCCAGTTTTGAATTCCTGTTTCTTGTAATCTTTATATGGATATAGTAATCTGAGAACCAGATTTTTAAATACTGAAGCGTGTTCTGTGGTAAATATTTTTCTAGTGACTGGATAGACATTTTACAAACTTAGTGGAATTCCTGCATAGAAATTCAACAATTTAAGACTAAAAAGATAATTATACTTAGCCTGCGCCACCGAACCCGCTGCATTAGCGTAATTATTTCTTGCCACGTTTAGGTCAAAAATGGTAGTCCGCCCTGCAGCATAACTTTTATCTGCAAAATCCAATGACAATTTTGTGCTTTTTGCAGCTTCCACAGCAGCAATATAAGCTTCATAATTAGCTTCTACGTCGAACTGGGCTTTCTGTACATTTTGTCTTACCGTCTGTTTTTGTTGTTCTAACGTATTCTTTGCCGCACTTTCATTAATTCTTGACTGCTCTACCTGAAGTTTTGTAATTCCCTTGTTGAAAATAGGAACGCTGATAGATAAGCCTGCCTGTTGCCCGAAATTATCTTTATATTGCTGAAATAAGTTTCGTTCCGCGATATAAATCAATTCATTTCCTGTATTATTGGTATTAAGCAGGTTATTGTAAAAACTTCCGATCCCTGCACTTGCTGTTACCGTAGGCCAGTATGCTGTTTTAGATACTTCAGTTTGAGCTTCCGCAGATCTTATTCTGCTTTCCGCTGCTTTTATTTGCGGTTGATTTTCGTATGCTGTGTTCAAAACCTCATCCACAGATTTTAATTGTGGGGCCAGATCATCTGAGACAACTACATCTTCAACATCAAAATCTTTGTAATCCTGCAATTGTAAAAGTTGAGCAAGTGCAAATAGACTTCTTCCGGTGTCAATTTCAGCTGTTTTGAGGTTTTGTTTTTCTCTTGCCAATGCAGATTGAGCTTCTGCAAGCACTGTTTCAGCAGTGGTTCCTACCTGGGTAGTGATTTTTGCCCTGTCATATTGTTTTTGAGCATTGTCAACAGCACTTTGTGAAATTTTAATAATTTCTTTTTTAAGTAATGTTGTTAAATATTGCTGTGCGATCTGCAATGAAATATCATTCTTTATGGTTTCGATATCATATTGACTTGCTTCTACATCAAACTGTGTTTTTCTGACAGTTTTTTCCAGTCTTCCATTATTATAAACCAGGATATCAGCTCCCAGACTGGCATTATTACTGAATCTGTCATTTCTAAGACTTCCTGTTCCGAATGACGTCTGTCCAAAACTGACTGTATTTCCTATACTTGCTGATAAAGAAGGTAAATATCCTTTTTTAGCAATTTTAAGATTAGAATCCTGGACTTGTTTAGAGTATTCATTTTGGATAACCTGAAGGTTATGCTTCACAGCATAATCCACACATTCTCTTAAGGACCATTTTTTCTGAGCATTCATACCCAGGAAAGTTAATCCGAAAACGATAGTCCAAACTTTTTTCATATTAAGATTTTACCATATTAGACGTACCAAATATAAAAAAGTTACACATTTAAAAATTATTGTTTCATTTTAATAAAACTTTTGAGAATTTTGCATCATGACAACCAAAGAATATCAGGAAGCCGTTGATTGGCTTTTCGTGCAGGCACCCAACTATCAGATTGACGGAGAGAAGGCTTATAAGCCTGGACTTGACAATATAACCAAGCTATGTGCATTTTTTGACAATCCACAGGAAAAAATAAAATGTATTCACATCGGAGGCACCAATGGTAAAGGTTCAACCAGCAATATGCTTGCTTCTATTCTTCAGGAAGCCGGCTACAAAGTTGGAATATACAATTCTCCACACCTTATTGATTTCACAGAGCGTATCAAAGTAAACGGGAAAAACTGTAACAAAGAATTCGTTTTTGATTTCATCACAAAATTAAAAACATTACCCAACGATATTTTGCCTTCGTTTTTTGAATTTACCACTATAATGGCTTTCGAATATTTTTATCAACAGCAGGTAGATTTTGCAATTATCGAGGTAGGTTTGGGAGGAAGACTGGACTCAACCAATATTATAAGGCCTTTGGTATCTGCTATTACTAATGTACAGCTGGATCATCAGAATATCCTGGGAAATACTATAGAAGAAATAGCCCGGGAAAAAGCAGGTATTATCAAAAACGGAATCCCTATTATATCCGGGGATGAAAATGAAGTTGTAAAAAATATCATCCGTACTAAAGCGGATCAAAATAATGCAACATTTATCGATGCAACCACATTCTCATCGGGTCTCCCTTCGGATCTGAAGGGAAACTATCAACAGAAAAACATCAGGGTGGTTTTAGCGTTAACTGATGAGTTGTTAAAACTGAATGTTGAAATTTCTGAGAAAAACATTACAGACGGATTATTGCATGTTCATGAGAATACCGGATTTATCGGCAGGTGGTTTGAATTTTCAAAAACCCCGCTTACTATTTGTGATACAGCGCACAACCAAGCTGGTCTGGAACAGGTCTTCTCGCAGCTTAATTCCATTGACTGTAAAAAACATGTCATTTTAGGTTTTGTCAATGATAAAAAAATAGATGAAGTGATGAGTTTATTACCTGAAAATTCTACATTCTATTTTGCAAAACCATCGATTCACAGAGGACGTCATCCGAAAGATTATGAAGATTTGCTTATCAATGCAAAAATAATTTATAAAATTTTTGATTCTGTACAGGAAGCGTATTTATCTGCAAAACAAGAATGTACAAATGGCGAAATGATTTTTATTGGCGGAAGCAACTTTGTAGTAGGAGAATTTTTAGAAAAAAATTTGGAGATTTCCAGATAAGTCGTATATTTGCACCACTCTAAACGAGAAAACAAGTATAGAGGGTTCTTAGCTCAGTTGGTTCAGAGCATCTGGTTTACACCCAGAGGGTCGGGGGTTCGAATCCCTCAGGACCCACAGAAAAGGAAACGAAACCTTTCAAAAAAATTCGGGTTCTTAGCTCAGTTGGTTCAGAGCATCTGGTTTACACCCAGAGGGTCGGGGGTTCGAATCCCTCAGGACCCACAGAAGATCTCTCAAGAAATTGGGAGATCTTTCTTTTTTGATCTTACCTTAATTCCTTAAATTTTCAAGTCTTTTCAATTCAATTCATTAAATTTGATCAACACAACACATGTCTGATAGGTTAAAATGTTTTTGCTATGGATGTTATATTATCAAAAAAAGAAATATTAAGACGATTAAATACTTTGAGAATAAACCCTTTAGGGCTCCCCTCAAGAAAGTATGGAGTTTCAATAAAGTATTTTTCAAATGATGAAGAAACGCCGGATAAAAGGGTTGATTATGAAATTACTACTGAATTAAACCTCGAATACGGGAAAGGTTTTCTAACAATTGATAAAAAAAACATCTACTTTAATCAGCATCAAGCCGATAACATTAGCGAGCTATTAGCCGAATCCATTTCGAAATCCCTATATCCTGTCCAGACCCAAATCAATGAAAAAGGAACGGGCACTAATGAAATTACAAATTTTGATGAAATTAAAACCCGATGGTCCCGCGAGAAGTTAAAATTATCTGAAAAGTATTCGGGACAGCCATTGGAGAAATTCTTATCCGCTGTTGACCATAAAATGGAAAATAAGAAAGAAATTGAGAACGGCCTGCATTATGACTGGTTCTGGAATCTCTTTTTTCATCCTAAATTCATTGATTATGGAGACACCAGAAAAACATCAACAGCATTATTTCTGGCTGTAATTCCTTATCAGAATCCTCTAAGATTCCCCGGAATTCAGACCATTCAAAAGATCCCGACAGATTATCATTCTTTTATTATTGAATTCAAAAGTGAAGAAATACCTGCGGACTTATATTTTATTCCTGCAAATGCTTTTAATCAAGATGCATATTGGATGTCTCTTAAGGTCACCTTTGATTTGGATGTATACCATCATTTTCCAATGCATACCAGGGCGTACTTTGAAGTTTTCACCAGGGATTATTCAGGGGAAAAAAAATTAATTAAAAGAATCAGCTACAATCAGTTTCAGCTCCATAACGGAGAGTATTCTGACAAGAAACTAAGTAAGGATAGCCCTTTTATTACCGGCGGACTTGTGGTTTCAGAGCCTAACAAATGGGGATTTTATAAAAACATATATGAAAATGACTGGTAAAAATCCATTTGTATAAAAAACACTAATTTTACAAACCACACAAATTACATTAATATGTCTTTAAAAGAGAAAGTAGTACAGGGAGCCTTGTGCCAATGTCAGTTTGGTACTACTCCCGATACATTAAAGGTACTTACGCAGCAAAAATTCTTCATCAATGACCTTAATGGCAGCTCTAAACTGGCTGCAACACATAAAGATATAGGATCTACTTTTGAAAAAAACAGCTTTGGTTCATGCAAAAAAAAACTCAATACACCTTGTGTAGCTGTTGTTACTGAATGGAGTGGTTATTATGAAAAAGAAAAATACTCTCCACCTGATGGCTATGTTTTACTGGAAGACAGCAAAGCAACATGCCCTATCGGTGGTAAAGACTGCATCAGCATTATTAAAACCGGACAAATTGGAGAACCTTCCAAAAGCAATATAAAAAAGGCAGATGAAGAGCTTCAGTCACATGTAAATCCTGTTATCAATATGTCACAGCATGATACGCAGGAGTTTTATAAATTTGGATTTTAAGTATGGGTACAGCTGGGATTAAAAAAGCTCTGATCAAGGAGCCCAAAGAAAACGTCAGGAAGTATGGTTCCGGATCCATTGTGGAACTAAGCCCTGCCAGAAACTCGTTTACCGCTTACCTGGATAAAACCTGTCTGGGAAAAGGAACCCGAAATCCGGAATCTACAATGAAGGAAGTGAAGTGGTTCCTTATAAGAGAGCATATCTGGACATCATTTAAACAACTTTACCCAAACCTTGGGCCGAATGACTTTTTTACAACAATAAAAGCCCAAAACGAAGAAAACAAGGATTACAAAATATTTGAAGGAAACAACAAAGTATTCACTGCCGGTGACATTCAAACAAGTGCTAAAAGTATTGGAGTCATCTATCTGTTAATCCCTTATAGTAATTTCCCTGAAACAGATGGTACAGAAGCCATGAGAGTGGTTGTTATTGATAAACCACAGGTCTTATACTGTCATTTTAAATTTCCTAAAGGAGGGTATATTCCTTTGACAAATAACGAAAAAAAAGCGTTGTATGGGCAAACAGTAGATGTAGAAGTTTATACGCATATGCTTCCCGACTGGAACAACAGCCTTTCAAAGTTCATTTTTGATGTTGAGCTTATTAACAAAGGTAAGGTCGTTTCCAAACAGCAAAGAATTGAAATTACCAATCCGGGACCATTCGTTTACAACACGGTAAAATCTTTAAAGTTTCAGTTGAATACCGAATGGCAAAAAAATCACAATAAAGAAAAGAAGGATGAAAAGTTCTTTCTAAGGTTAAAAGGTTATGTAGGATTCACAGGACCTGTTCTTCTACCGAAAGGTTTTCTTACCCAGGAAGGTGAATATGATTCTGAAAAAGACACTTCAAACTGGGGAAGAATGGAAAAAGGAAAATGGATCTTTAACACTTCTCCCGACTTACTGGTTCCTTATAATGATATGAGTGCCCTTTTCGGTGAATTTGAAAAACAAAAAAATAATCAGATTCAATATATAGGAGACATTGAATATCTTAAAAAAGAATATGATCCCTGCGGATACAGCAAAATAACGATAGCCGATGAGGATGATAAAAAACGATCTCCCTATGTTATATTTGATGAAGATGCTAAAGACAGGATAGACAATACACGAAATACTTTTGACCTTGTAACAGGAGATAAAACAAAGAAAAAAATAAGCATAACCCTGGATAATCTTCAGAATAAAAATGTTTTATGTACAGGAGTTTTACTTCCTAAAGACCAAAAACATAATATCCCGCAACATGTTTTTTTGTTAGATACTGTTCTGGTTCCTCATTACGCAAATAAAGCACTATCCGTAAAAAATGATCCCACACAAGCAAATGATACTGATGCTTACGCTGATGAAACGAAAGCCCCGTCAGGAAATGTAGCAGATGTACAGGGATGGAAAGAGAATGAGGATTACAGCTTTATTGGAGAAAATAAACTCCAACTGAACCTTTCCTACATTTACAACAAAACTACAGCTATCGGAGATAAAGAATTCAATGATATTCCTGTGGCAGAATCCTGGCTGGTCAATTACTTCTGGCTATCAAAAGAAAAAATACAAACGTATTTTGTTCCTGTTTCTACTTGTCGGTATCCTAATCAACTTGTTAAAATCAGGATATTCCCGGATGTAGAATGGTCACTAAACTTCCTTTACAATACCTCCGACCCTGTTTGGTACGGAAATTCTGAGCCAACCTATAATATCTATGGTACGGAAAGTAAAGCAACAAGAGACACCATCTCAGTAGGAGACCTTAAAACAAAAGGGGATGTTGTTGCCCTGGCCGACTTAAGAAGAGAAGAGAGAAACGAAAACAAAAATATCAAAGACGGACAAAAAAAAATTGCCACTTCTGCTAACCGTTACATGGGAGATATGAAAGGGAACTTTGGACTTTCCGCCAAGGTCTCATATAATGGAGGTGTCTCCCATGAACTCAGTTGGAAATTTGCCGAAAAGTATCGTAAAATGCTGGGCATTTTAAAATCGGTTTATGATACGGTAGATGATATTGCAGGAGCAAAAGAGGCCAGAAAGGGAGCAGAATCCCTTCCCCCTTCACTGGCAGGAAGAAGGAGCATGATGAGCCTTTCGCTCCTCCCTCCTGCTCCATCAGCAGGAATAAGCTGGAAATTTGCAAAAACAGGAGACTTCGTTGGCCTTGAACTTGCCGGAAAGGTAAAATGTTCTCCCCTCATTGGGGGTGAGCTTAAAATTGATTTATTGGCCTTAGCTGATAAAATTCCTGTTTATGGAAAGTTTATTACTTTCCTGGACCTAACGACCTGGCTCATTGAAAAAATATCCATGAATGCCTTAAGCATTACCTATCGTATTGATTTGATATTTTATGCAAATCTGGCAATCGAGGAAGCCTATGTAAAATGGAATGATGCAAAAGAAGGCAATAAATTCGATACCGATTTAACCCTTTCCGGAACACTGGGAGGGAAACTTGAACTTGAACTGGGCCTTACCATGAGCGCTAAGCAGATCAATAAGTTTCCTGAGGTAGAGCTTCAGGCCGGGGTAAGAGCAGACTGTTCATTCAAAATTACAGCAAGCCCTAATTTCGATTGGGATAATAAATTTGACTTTACAACCAAGTTCTCAGGACTTATGGTTACTGTTTATTACAAATTTTCCATGAAGAGGAACTCCAAAAATAAAGCTCCGGAAACACTTGATCCTTTTAAACTGATCCCAAGCTACTCCGGAAATCCAGTCAGCATGACATTTGGAGCCGGAGAAGAACATAAATATTAATACAATGAACAAAAAGATATTATTTGGCTTATTGCTATTCAACATGATAAGCTGTCAAAAAAAAGATACAGCGTCTCATACATCTCCATCAAACAAAAGTAATTACGAAAAAAAAACAACACAAAATATGGCTTCTCAACCTTTATATGCATTAAGCCTTGATGCAGCTGGCGATTTTCAGGTTTACATTAATGATATCCTGGTTGCCTATTATTACAAAAGCGGCGGAACATCGTTGACCTTGCCTATTAATCGTGAAATTTTAGGCCCGGGAAAACAAACCGTTAAAGTTATTTTGAAGTCGGATAAAGAACTGGATGAAAACGAGCTTAAATATTATAAATTCAGAATTTTAAAGTATGCTTCATTTGATTCCCCTGACTATGAGGTAATAGTAGATTGTAAGTTTAATGCAGAAACCAGTAAGCCCTCAAAAGAGATTACTCAATCCTGGGATTTTACTTCTGATGTTCCCTATCAGGTATCAGGATGGTCCCACTCCGCTGTTCTGTTGAATGAAGATAAAGATGCTCTTCTGAAAGAGGTCTTAGAGACTTATAATCATTTCAGGGAAATTCTGCAGAAAAAAGATATTGGTAGTTTTCTCACAAAAACAAAAGTCCGAGATGCCGAAATTGACAAGGCCTTATATCTTTCTTCTGCTGAGAGCAAAAAGGACCAGGCAGAAACATCGGAAACGATTCAGAATATCGTTGAAGTTTTACCGATAGACAATTATAAAATGGTTTTTTATGGCAATGGAAGAATGGTTGCTTTAATCAGGACTGATGAAAAAAATAAAGATGAATCAGCTTTGCAGGCAAAACTTAAAGACAAAAGTACAGAAATCTATGAATTGGTACTTCATCGTCCAAAAAAAGGCGCGCCTCTCGAAGTAATAAGATAATTAATTTTTAATCGTAGCATTGGCATTTTGTCAATGCTTCATTTTTACCTGAAATGATTCTAATAAAGAAAATCTTTCAGATATCCGCTACATTCAGTAGTAATCCCAGCTTATAAAAATCAAGGTATTTAAGGTTGATATTTCCCTTTAAAAGCTTACGCTCTATCCTTGGCATGCTAACCCTAAAGAAAATGGTAAATAAGCTTTTTAAACCAAGCCTTTTTATAGCCTTGTACGCTTTTACCAGTTTAATTTCGGAAAGTTTTGCTCTGAGTTGTTTGTCTTGAAGCATTTGAGATAAACTACCTACCGATTCTTTTACTTTTTCAAGGTAGAGTTGATTATCTTCTACATCATTGTTGAATACAGGATTCTGTAGATGGTTAATTTTTATATGACTGGATTTTAAGTCCATTGCAAATAACAGATCTTCGTACCCATATCTTTGAAATTCGGGATTAAACGGAACTTTCTTGAGGATATTCCGATCAATGATAAAATTATTTGTTTGGAAGCTCAAGTAAGGATTTTCCACACGAAGCGAAACCGGTAAATTCTCACGCTCTACGGCAAATTTCCATCTTAAATAATGGTTTTGATCAACCGGTGATTCTGAGACAACTCGCCCTCCGTAGATCACCTTTGTATCCGGATTCTCTTTTATAAATTGTATGTAATTTTCTAGAAAACGGTCACTTGTTATCTTACCGTCACAATCAAGAAAAAGTAAATAACCTCCCTTTGAATAGGAAAGAAACAGATTGCGGATTTTTGATCTCCCAATGTTTTTATCCAGATAGATCAATTTTTCTACCTTATCTTCTAGGACTTTATTAATCTGTTTAAATTGTTCTTCAGACCGATCATCGATTAATATGATTTCTGCATTAAAAGCCTTTGCTGTAATTTCTTTTCCTAAATCAGAAACTAATTCCCGGACATCAAAATTATAGACAGGAATGCAGATTGTAATTTTCATTTCATCAGATTTTTTCAATGATTTTCTGAATATTAAGTTCTTCCAGACATGCCCAATCTCCTCTGAAACATTCCTTATCTCCAAATACTGAACAAGGCCTGCATGTTAAATCTTTAATTTGCACCACATCATCTTCACTCTGTCCAAACCCTAAAAAACCGGCATAAGGATGTGTAGATCCCCAGATAGAAACGCATCTTGTTCCCACAAGGCTGGCAAGGTGCATATTGGCAGAATCCATTGAGATCATCAGTTTAAGTTCTGCAATTGTATCCAGCTCCTGTTTAAGGTTTAATTTCCCGGAAAGACTTTGGGTATTCGGAATTTCACGTTCCCATCTTTCCAGGGTTTCTGTTTCATTTTTCCCGCCTCCGAAGAAATATATTTTATCCTTTTGGGCTAAAATTTTAACAAGTTCATAGGATTTATCCAAGGGAAGCATCTTTCCTTTATGCTGTGCAAAAGGAGCAAACCCGATCCCGGACTTTTGCTGTGTTGATGGCCTTAATTTATTGGATAAGTTCACTTTAAACCCCATTTCCCGGAATACGTCTGCATACCGCTCGACGGTTTTTTTCAGTTGTACTTTATCCAGATTCCAGACATCGGTAAGAATTTCCTTTTCTTCTTTTCCTTTATTGATCTTGAATACTTTGTATCCCTTTCTCCTATAGATTTTATCCAGAACCTTCGTCCTGATTACATCATGCAAATTAGCTATGAAATCCGGATGAAATTCTCTGATTAACTCATTGGCCAATCTGTTCAATCCAAAAAAACCCTTATAATCATCCAGGTTAATTCCTTTAAAAATAATGTTGGGAATATCTGAAAACAAGCTTTCAAAATTTTTTCTGGAAACCATTACGATTTCTACATCAGGGTTTTGTTCAAGGAATTCACGAAAAACGGGCGCTGTCATCGCAACGTCGCCAAAAGCGGAAAAACGATATGCTAAAATTCTTGTCACAACTACGACTTCAGTTGATAGGCAACTGCATAAAATTTAATCTGTTTAGTCATTGCCATTAGTCCATTGGCTCTGGAAGGAGAAAGAAACTCCTGAAGTCCGATCTCTGAAATAAACTGGAAATCCGAATCCAGAATTTCCTGTGTAGAATGCCCGCTGTAAATATTAACCAGAAGAGAAACAATTCCTTTTGGTAAAATACCATCAGAATCAGCATCAAAATAAAGTTTACCGTCTTTAAATTCAGCATCAATCCATACTTTACTCTGGCATCCTTTAATAAGATTAGCATCTGTTTTCTTGTCTTCTGAAAGCCCTTTCAATTCTTTACCAAGGTCAATAATATATTCATACTTCTGCTCCCAATCGTCAAGAAATGCAAATTCGTCTATTATTTCCTGCTGTTTTTCTTTAATGGTCATCTTTTAACAATTCTTTATGCAAAGATACCATTTTTGTAAAGATAATTTATTGAGATACCTTTCTAAAAACTTCCAGAAGTTTTAGTTCTTCATTTTCCCAACAAAGCAATTCCGAGGCTTTTTTCAATTCATCCTGATAACCCTTTCTTCCCTTATTTAAAATTCTGAAAACAGCATCTGCAATATTTTCCGGCTGATGGTCCTTAATGATCTCTCCGACATCAAACTGCATTCTTATATTACGCATTTCAGGGAGATCAGCCATAATTAATGGAACTCTTGCCTGAATACAATCCAACACTTTATTCGGGAGGGAGTATAAGTAGCTGTCCCCGCCGTTTTCCTCGATACTCATCCCGACATCTGCGGTAAGAGTAATTTTTCTTAGATCTTCAGGCTCCAGCTTGCCCAAAAACTCAACTTTATGCTGTAGATTCTCACGAGCTACCAGCTCTTCATATTCCTTCTTTTTGGGACCATCTCCTGCAACCTTGAAAACAACATCATCAATATGATGCATAGCTAGAATTGCCTTATCAATTCCCCTAAAAGGATTTATTGCACCCTGGTATAAAAATACTTTAGGCTTATTATCGGAAATATCTATTGGAAAGTTTATTTTTTTGGGTGCATTTTGTACCACTGTAGCCTCTACATTATATTTTTCTTTAAACCATTTTGCATAACTTCCGCTGGCTGTTATCATGAATTTTAAGTTAGGAAGTACTTTTTTTTCCAGGTAACGCCATATTTTTTGTGACATTTTGCCCTGAATGGCTGGCATTTCGGAAAAAATTTCATGACTGTCAAAAATTAAAGGGATCTTTAATTTTTTTGCGATAAGATAATTGGGAAGAAGAGCGTCAATATCATTAGCATGAAGAATGGTATTCTTATCAGCTTTCTTTTTCAGCTCTTTGTACAATTTCCAGTTAAATTCAAAATAAGCCGTCTTTAAACTTTTAGAAACCAGCATAATCCTTGAGAAAGGATAAGGTCTTGTGATTTTCTCAGCTCCACCCCAGTCGTTTCCGATCAGTTCCAGAGAGTATCCGTTTTCATACAAGGTGTGACAGACCTTTTCTATTCGCTGATCTGTATACAGATTACTAAAAGCAGATGTAATTATCTTTTTTTTCATTAACTTTTCTTTCCGGCCATTAAATGGTAAATCTGTATGAAACA
This sequence comes from Chryseobacterium sp. LAM-KRS1, assembly GCF_013184525.1. GTDB lineage: Bacteria > Bacteroidota > Bacteroidia > Flavobacteriales > Weeksellaceae > Chryseobacterium > Chryseobacterium proteolyticum. The sequence goes on along the minus strand of NZ_JAAOIZ010000004.1, from coordinate 420,474 downwards.
GATCAATCCGTTGGGTATAATAACCGGCCAGAGCATTCCGTTAAAGATACCATAAATGACAAAACAAATACAGCCGATCATATTTACGATTCTAATTTTTCTTACATCTTTCAATATAAAGCTCAACACAAGAAAAAGTGAAGCAGAATATCCAATATAAGCAGCAATTTCGGGGTTCATAAGAAAAATTTAAGGGACACAAACTTAGTCATTTTCAATAAGATAATAAAACTTTTTTCTGCCATAAAGTCATTAATTGATTTTTGGTAAAATATTTGTAATTTAGAATAATGAATAAAAGATAATTCTATCTTTATTCTAATTGAGATATATTATGGATTATAAGTTTTCACAAGGTTTGAGCCAAGTGTTCAAACAGAGCAAAAATGAAGCTAAAAGGCTGAAAAGTGAATTTCTTAATACAGAACATCTACTTTTAGGTATTATAAAAACAGAAAACTCTGCAAAAGAAATCCTTCAAAACCTTAATGCCGATTTAACACAAATCAGAAGAAAAATTGAAACTCTAAATACAGCAAGTCTTAATCCTATTTCTGAGGAGGTAACCAATATTTCTTTCACGAAAATGGCAGATCATGCCGTTAAACGTGCAGAGTTAGAATGCCGACAATACAAAAGTAATGAAATTAATACCGTTCATTTACTTTTAGGTATTCTTTATAAATATGAAGATCCCACCTCAAATATATTAGGCGCTTACGATATCGACTATGAAGGCGTTTCAAGAGAATACCAGACAATGCTTAAAAATTCCGGACAATCACCTCAGATGAGTGCTTATGATGATGATGATGAAAGAGAAGAATTTGAGCAGATGAGAAAACCGGCAGGAAATTTAGGCGCTGCAAAGAGCAAAACTCCTACGCTGGATAATTTTGGTAGAGACCTTACATCTTTAGCAAGAGATGGGAAATTGGATCCTGTAATCGGACGTGAGAAAGAAATCGAGAGGGTTTCTCAGATTCTTTCCCGCAGAAAGAAAAACAATCCCCTTCTTATCGGAGAGCCCGGAGTGGGTAAATCTGCTATTGCAGAAGGATTAGCTTTAAGAATCCAGCAAAAAAAGGTTTCCAGAGTTCTTTTTGGTAAAAGAGTGATCACACTGGATCTTGCAAGTTTAGTTGCAGGAACGAAATACCGTGGTCAGTTCGAGGAAAGAATGAAGGCGATCATGACGGAATTGGAAAAGAACAGGGATGTTATCCTATTCATTGACGAGCTTCACACTATTGTAGGTGCAGGAAGCTCTACAGGAAGTCTGGATGCCTCCAATATGTTTAAGCCGGCTCTTGCAAGAGGAGAAATTCAATGCATCGGAGCCACTACCTTGGATGAATACCGTCAATATATTGAAAAAGACGGAGCATTAGAGAGAAGATTCCAGAAAGTAATGGTAGAGCCTACCTCTATTGACGAAACCATTCAGATTTTAAATCAGATCAAAGATAAGTATGAAGAGCATCATAATGTGATTTATACACCAGAAGCCATATTGGCTTGTGTGAATCTTACATCAAGATATATTACAGATCGTTTCCTACCGGATAAAGCGATTGATGCAATGGACGAAGCAGGTTCCCGTGTTTATATCAAAAACATGAAAGTTCCTACCGAAATCATTGAATTCGAAAAGAAAATTGAGGACATCAAAGAAATGAAGCAGAAAGCTGTAAAAGCTCAGGATTATCTTGAAGCCAGAAAGCTTAAAGATGAGGAGGAAAGACTTCAAATGGAGCTTAATGCCGCACAAGATCAGTGGGATAAGGATGTAAAAGAGAAAAAAGAAACGGTTACAGAAGAAAACGTTGCAGAGGTAGTTTCCATGATGAGTGGTGTTCCTGTAACCAAAGTTGGTAAAAATGAGCTTGATAAATTAGCTCAGATGGACAACAACCTGAACGGAAAAGTTATCGGACAGGAAGATGCTGTAAGAAAAGTAGTTAAAGCTATTCAACGTAACAGAGCGGGTCTTAAAGATCCAAATCGTCCGATCGGAACATTTATCTTCTTAGGAACAACCGGTGTTGGTAAGACTGAGCTTGCCAAGGTAATGGCAAGAGAACTTTTCGATTCAGATGAAGCATTGATCCGAATTGATATGAGTGAATATATGGAAAAATTCGCCGTATCAAGGTTGGTAGGTGCGCCTCCGGGATATGTTGGATATGAGGAAGGAGGTCAGCTTACTGAAGCTGTGAGAAGAAAACCTTATGCGGTAGTTCTTCTTGATGAGATTGAAAAAGCTCACCCTGATGTATTCAATATCTTGTTACAGATTCTGGATGAAGGACATGTTACAGATAGTTTAGGTAGAAAAATTGATTTCAGAAACACGATCATTATTCTTACTTCAAACATCGGAACAAGAGACCTTAAAGACTTTGGGGATGGTGTTGGATTCGGAACTTCTGCTAAGAAGTCAAATACAGACAACAGAGCAAGAAGCACAATTGAAAATGCCCTTAAGAAAGCATTTGCTCCTGAATTCCTGAACAGAATTGATGACATCGTGATCTTTAACTCTCTTGAACAGACTGATATCAAGAAAATCATTGATCTTGAATTAAATAAGCTTTACACCAGACTTGATAAATTAGGATATAAAGTTGATTTAACTGAAGCAGCTAAAGATTTTATTTCTGAAAAAGGATGGGATAAAGATTTTGGTGCAAGACCATTGAAAAGAGCAATCCAGAAATACATTGAGGATTTATTGGCAGAAATGCTGGTAAACAAGCAATTAAATGAAGGAGAAACAATTGTTCTTGATGTAAATGAAGCTAAAGACGGATTAACCGGCAAGGCTCAAAAGACCAAAAAGACGACTGAAAAGTCTTCTCAATAAATAAATAATTTTGTTAAAATAAAAAGCACGGAAGTATTTTCCGTGCTTTTTTATTATTTTAAATTTTATTAGCTGTCATTCAATAATATCTGAAAGCTTTTTATTCTTCATTTTTAAAAGACGCTTTAAAGAAATAAAATGGGTAAAGCCGGAAAGAGGAACTCCAAATAGCGGAATCATGATTAACGGTAACTGAATAATCGGAGCCATTTCATTATTTTCTGTAATGGTAAGAAAAACCCCCGTTCCTACAGCAATAATAAAATCTAGCGAGCCAATAATATTGAAAATATAATAGCTTAGCTTGGTACGTCCGAAAACAAAAACGGTGGCAGCAAGGATTCCTGAAATAATATCTCCATAAGCCGCATTATTAATAAATGTTTCTGACAGTTTTCCAGTATATGAAATAAAAATCCAGCCCGCAAAAATTCTCCAAACATGAAAAAGAGCAATCCCCTTTAAAGGAATAGAGTCGGAGAAAGTTCTAAAAGAAGGTTTGGACTGATAAATAATAATCAAGACCAAAAGTATTGAAGCAATTAAGACGCCAAAAAGCAGGCGCGGAATAAGGCTGAAAATATTAAAAAAACCTAATAAAAAACTTCCTGCTCCCCAAAAGATCAGAATAAGCGCGATACGCTTTTCCAAGCCCGTCTGTTGAATGTTTTCTGTTTGCATAATGTATCATTTATTATGCAAATTTCAGCTTCATACTTTATAAAAAAATTACCAATTGGCAATTTTTTATATTATTTTCTCAACCGGCTTAAAGAAGTATTTGTAATTCCAAGATAAGATGCAATAAATTTTAAAGGAACATTCCGGAAAATATCTGGCGATTCTAATAATAAATTTTCATATCTCCTTTCGGATTTTTCTTTAATCATGGAAACGGTACGTTGTTTAAGCTCCGTAAATCCTTTCACCAAAATAGCTCTTCCAAATTCTCTAAACTCTGGTAAGGTATGAAAAAGTCGTTGGCATTTTTCGTATTTTCCAATCCAGACAATACATCTTGTAATTGTTTCAATATTTTCATTTGACGGTTTTCTTTGAAAATAAGATTCTACTTCAAAAACCATTTCATTAGGCTTGAATATATTCGTTGTTACCTCATTTCCATCAATATCCAACACATATGAACGCATGTAGCCTGTCTCGAGAAAAATATAATCAGAATTAATGCTTCCTTCTCTTAAGGTAAGCTGATGTTTCGGTAAAATTACAGGTTCAAAATTGTCGGCAATAAGATTGGCAGTAAAATCTGATACAGGATAAGTATTTTTAATGAAACTTATCAAACCATTAGTTGAAAAATTTTCGACCTTCATTCCTGTAATATTTTAACAATCCATTTTTTGATATTGATTAAAACACCGCAATAAAACTACAATCCTACAACGAATCCAATGTTCGGAACCAATCCACTTGAAAAAACACTTGAATTCTCTTTCCATAAAACATTGTACATCAATCCCAGCTGCATAAAGGAATTCCCCCCTATCCTTTGCATATATCCTCCTCCCAGATATAGTGCCGTTTCTTCCCGGTTATCTTTATAATCATAAAATTTATCATGATAATTTATAAAATAATGTTGAAGATTCGCCCCTACATAAAAGGATCTTGCGAAATAGTAATTCACAAAAGGACCAACCCCGAACATCGTTGATCTATAATAGTCTGATGTCTGCCAGGAAACACTTCCCAATACTCCCGCTTCAAGATCATCGGTTAACCGGTATCCTACCCTCGGAGCTGCCTGAAGAGAAAATGCGCTGTTGCTTCCAAAACCTAAACCGATCCCACCTCCGAAAGTCCATCTGTTGTTTTCAGTCATTGAGGGAGCTCCCACTGTGACCTGGGAAAATATTGATATTGAGCACATCAGCATCAATGGAATAATTATTTTTTTCATACTCTGATATTTAATTATTAATAAAGATAATATGCAATTGCTTTCCTGCGAACTCATAATCCCTTAAAATTCCGGGATTTTATATTACCATCGTTTTTATCAATGCTTAAAATTATGGTTTTTTTGCGAATCTTTTTAGTTGTATTTTTGCCGGATCAAACTAAGAACTCCCGTTAAGAGTTTCGTAAAATTGAAATAGAATGAAAATAGTAGTAGGCCTCTCAGGAGGTGTAGATTCTAGCGTTACAGCCTATTTGCTGCAACAGCAAGGGCATGAAGTAGTGGCTTTGTTTATGAGGAACTGGAATGATGCTTCCGTAACATTAGAAGATGAATGTCCCTGGATAGAGGACAGTAATGACGCGTTAATGGTAGCTCAGAAGCTTGGAATACCATTCCAGGTTATTGATATGAGTGATCTTTATAAGGAACGTATCGTCGATTACATGTTTGCAGAATATGAAAAAGGGAGAACCCCGAATCCTGACGTACTATGCAACAGAGAGGTTAAATTTGATGTTTTTATGAAAACAGCAATGTCTTTGGGCGCGGATAAAGTTGCGACAGGACATTATGCTAGGGTAACCTCAACTTTTGATGAAAACGGAAAGGAAATTTTTCATTTACTGGCAGGTAAAGATAACAACAAGGACCAATCCTATTTCCTTTGTCAGCTGAGTCAGGATCAATTGTCAAAGGCTTTGTTTCCTATTGGTGAACTTACAAAACCCGAAGTTAGGGAAATCGCAAAAGAAATCGGGCTGGTAACAGCGGATAAAAAGGACTCTCAGGGACTATGTTTTATAGGTAAAGTAAGTCTTCCTCAGTTTTTACAGCAGCAACTCAAGCCAAAAGAAGGTGAAATTGTAGAAATTTTCAGCGATTCTCCTTTATTTTCGAAAGAAAAGCCTTCATTTTCCTCGAAGGAAGAAGAACTCCAGTATTTATCACAAAAGATCAGTTATAAAAAATCTGACGGAAAGGTAATCGGAAAGCATCAGGGAGCTCAATTTTTCACGATCGGCCAAAGTAAGGGGCTTGGTATAGGCGGACATAAAGAAAGCTGTTTTATCGTGTCCAGAGACATCGAAAACAATATTATTTTCGTAGGAGAAGGTCATAGCTTCCCAGGACTGCATAAAAAAGCTTTAAAAATAAATAATCCTGAACTTCATTGGGTGAGAGAGGACCTAAGACTTTCCAATGGTGAATCCATGGAAGTAATGGCCAGGTTCCGATACAGACAGCCTCTTCAAAAGGCTACGCTATACCAGTTTGAAGATGCTTTTTATATAGAATTTGAAAATCCGCAGTCCGCCATTGCTGAAGGACAGTTTGCATCATGGTATATGGAGGATGAATTGATAGGAAGCGGAGTTATTGCATAATATAAATGATTTTCAGTATACTCGCCAAAAATTAAAACTAAACAGTATATAATAAACCCGGAGCACTTTGTTTCGGGTTTATCTTTGTTTTGAGGAAATAAGTATTCAGAAAATTGTTTAATTGATTTAATATAATCCATTATAAATCATTGCCTTTATTTCAAATCAACATTGTATTTTAAGGATAAAAAATATCAACGAAGAACTTAAGAATCCAGAATAAAAATTCCATGAATTGCATTTTATAAGTACATGTATTAGTTTTTAATATAAGAGCTTATTGTCCTATTCAAAATTCTTCAAAGAAGAAATTTCAACCTGGCTCAAATAGCTTTCCAATTGGTAGTGGCGTGTTGTCTCTTCATATCAAACAACTTGAAGACACTAATTCTAACCTAATAGATTACAAATAGTTAATATTGATAACTGAATATCAAAATCTTTTATTTTAGCCTACCAGCCACTCTTTAAAATCTTTCACACGATCCCGGCTTATCGTAATTTCCTCTCCCGGCTGGAATTCCAGATCAACCTTATAATTTGGAGAAGTATGAATATTTCTGATATAATCAGAGTTAACGATAAATTGCCTGTTCACACGGAAGAATTTTTTCTCATCCAATGTCTCTTCAAGTTCATCAAGTGTAAAATCTGAAGGGTATGTTCTTTCCCGTGTCTGAAGGTAAACAATCTTATTTTCACTAAAAAAACAACTTACCTCACTGGTCTGAATAATTTTCAGGTTATATCCTATTTTCACCAAAATTCTGGAAAGGGTGGATTTGTCCTTTTTTATCAGCTGTTTAATTTCTTCAGAACTAACCGGGTTCCCGGAAGGAAGAAAAGATTTAAATTTATCTATAGCTCCTGCCAGATCATCTTCCAGAATTGGTTTTAATAAGTAATCAATACTGTTCAGTTTAAAGGCTTTAAGAGTATATTGATCAAAAGCCGTCGTATAGATGATGAATCCTTTTGATGGAACTTTTTCAAAAATATCAAAAGACAATCCATCTCCTAAAACAATGTCTGAAAAGATCAGTTGCGGATGTTCATTTTCAGAAAACCAAGAAACACCTTCTTCTACCGATTCTATTTTTGCAATTACCTGTATATCAGGAAATATACTCAACATCCGCTCCAATTTTCTTGAAGCTGGTTTTTCATCTTCAATGATGACAGTTTTGATCATAAATAACGGTTTTAGTTTTTCAAATTACAGCATTAAAAGTAGATAAAAGAATCCGGTTTTGAACTATATTTTCGGCTTACCCTTATGAAGTTGCTTGTCTAAGATTCTTTGTTCCCATTCGGAGTCAAAAATAAATAGCCTGACTGCTTTCATAGCTAATATTATTCCCCATATAAGCAAAAGGATCGATCCATGAAAAGGAGAAAAATCAATTGTTCCGTCCTCAAAATAATCATTGAAAAACAAAATCCCTGCGATAACGCAAAACCATGCAAGGTTTTTATAAAAACTCTTCAATCTTTTGACGCGTTCGTAGGCCTGGCTATATTCCATTGTATTTTTATTAAAGTACTTTTCCATGATTTCTTTTGTCTGTTTCCATTAACTCTTTTATTTTTCTTTCCTCCCATTCTTTCCCTATTCCAAAGACGTTTATGGCGTGAACAATAATACCTATCCCCCATCCAAGCATAGGCCAGTAGAACCATAAGTGGTCAGGTGATGTTAAAAGGTTTAAAACAAATAAAAATGGGATTACTAAACAATAGGAAGTCAGATTCCCATAGAATGCCTTTAATTCTTTTACACGTCTTACTGCTTTTTTATAAGTCAGATTTTCCTTGTCGAATGATAATGTTTCCATACTATTGAATTTTGATTATTTATTTTCTTGAATCAAATGTATCACGAAAACCGCCTTCAAATCAACTATATCTTACTGAGTCGTCGAATATCCCTTCTGAATAGCAAAAATCCCGACTCAACTGAAATCGGGATTTTTTTATATAGATAAAATATTTAAAATCATTTAAAGCCTACATTAATTCCGACGTATATTTTCCCATTCACTAAGCTCCTTTGGATGATCCTTATCATTTGGATAATTGGCTCTTACAAAGTCAAACTGCTCTTTTGTAAGTAAGACCATCATTCCATCGTTCCCCGATCTTATCGGATAAAATTTTTCCCCTGCATTTTGCATACTTAATTGATCATTTAGCATTCTAATAAAATTGACAACCGAAATATCCCAGTCATACATACCAAAATCATTATCATAGGCTATATACTCTTTTCCATTTAGCTTTATCTTATGCAACCAATGTTTTTTATTTTGTTTACTGAATTCATCACTTACTTTAAGCTCTAATCCGAGCTTATCAAATGCTTTTCTTACAATCTCTAAATACTCAATTAATCCTTCGCTTTCAAATAGCACCTCACAGTCAATAGAATAGAATCTATTGTCAGTAAATGTCGTACTATCATCTCTTTCTTTACCTTCAAAAAAATGAAGCCGCTCATACGAATCCTTAAAATTAGCTTTACTTTCTTCCAGATCTTCTTTTTCAGTCAGTCCAAAAAAATGAAGATTTTCTAACTCTATAATAACTTGATCTCCTGTCAGTCTAACCTTATTTTCTTGTCCTTTTGAATTACATCCTAAAAGCAAAATAGCAAATAGTGAAATTATCGTTTTTTTCATTTTTTATTTATTTAAAATATCAAATAAATATAATATAAAGTACTGGTTAAAAGTTAATTATTGTTTTTTCTCCTAAAATTCAATAAATAAATGGAATAAGCTTTTTTGTTGCTTTCCTGTATTGTATATAATCATCACCAAACTGTCCAATGAGCACCTGTTCCTCAATTTTAATCCTGTAACTAAATGCTATACATGGAGGAATAAATGCCAGGGCAAGGGAAATCCAGTTATTTAGATATAAGCCTAGTCCCAGGAAAGTTAACAATGCAAAAGTATAGGAGGGATGCCTCACGTAATGATAAAGCCCGTCTTTTTTAATTTTATGATCTTCCCGTATCGTCACATCTACAGTAAAATATTTACCTAAAGACCTGATGATAAGATACCGGCATACAATTCCAATGATAATGAGGGCCTGTCCGGTATATACAATCCAGACTGAATCTGTAATCACAAAATCAGATATATGAGACACCATCACAGCACTTCCGATTGAAAAGAGGATAACTATCCAAAGAATACTGAGAGTGGATTGATCTTTTTTCTGATCCTTATCTGCTGATTTCAATTTTTGTTTATAGATGATTTCACTAAGAAACCAGACTGCCATAGAAGCGTAAAATAAGATTTGTAGATTCATTTGTTATTGTTTTTATTCTTAAAAGTAGCAAAATGACGATTCGCTTTTAGCGATTTTATAATTTTTTATCCTTGTTCATCAGCTCCCTGATCTTCTTCTCTTCCCATTTCTTAGCAAAGTCCATTCTTGGCAGAAAAACAGAGAGTGCATGGGCAATAAGTCCTACTCCCCAGAATATCGCTGTAAAGAAGTTTTTAAACTGGAAATAGCTTTCTCCCGGGTCCAGGTTGGAATAATTGAAATAAGCAATTATAATATTTACACCAATGTAAGAGAATAAATGAGCATAAAATCCTCTTAGTCTCTCTACCTGTTTTTTAGCCTGCTGATACCGAATATCATTTTCATCAAACGTTTCCATTGTTTTTGTTTTTTTGTTTATCCATAATTTCCTGAATTTTCTTTTCCTGCCAGGATTCTCCAATGCCGAATACCTGGAAGGCATGAGAGGCAACACCAAATCCCCAACCCAGAAGAGGCCACCAAAACCAATGATAACGGCTCTGAGTATAAAGATTGATAAAGATTAAAAAGGAAATAACAAGGCAGTATGAAATAAGATTGGCATAGAATCCTTTGATCTCTTTTACTCTTTTCTGAGCTTTTTTATAGGCCTTATCTTCATCTTCAGGTTTAATACTGACAACGTTCGGTTTATCTGATAGAACCGGAAGTTTCACTTTAAAATAATCATCCGATTTCTCAATAAAAACATTTCTTTTGGTCAGCAGTGAGTACCTTTGTACAATATTGGCAAGTCCAATTCCGGCACTTTCTTTAATTTGTTCCCGAACCTGCAGATTATTTTCAATACAAAGTGTATCATTCTCCGAAAAAACTTTTATAATCAATGGTTTTGAAGAGGTTGCAAAATTATGCTTGATACAGTTTTCAAGAAGCAATTGAAGAGAAAGCGGAACGACATACCTCCTGTAATCTTCTTTCCGGACATCAAAAATAAAATCTACACTGTCCTCAAACCTTGTTTTCAGCAATTCGCAGTATGTTTTTGCAAATTCTATTTCATCTTCCACAGTAACAAGTTCCTTATCTTTTTGCTCCAGTACATAGCGGTAAATCTTTGACATAGAAGCTGTAAACTTTTGTGCCTGTTTTGGATTTTCATCAATCAGGGCACTTAGTACATTTAATGAATTAAAAAGAAAATGCGGATCGAGCTGATTTTTAAGGGTTTCAAACTGTGCATTGGCAGATTTTGCAATCAATTTCTGTTCTACCACTTCTTTTTTAGAAGTTTTCTTGAGCTCTTCCATGAAACCCCTGGCATGAAGAAAAGCTGAGATAAGAAGAGCAATATTCACCATGAACCAGTTGATGAAATTATATTTCCCAGAAAAGAACTCTTCTGACGTTGCATCTTTCTGGAAAAGAACAAAATTGATGTAATTGCAAATATAGACGAGAATAATATTGGCTATAAGGATCGAAATAACGCTTATAACGGCTCTTTTGGTGGTAGCTTCAGACCATGGAACCTTTTTATTTAAATAATCATTAAGCATGCCGTTTCCCATCCCCAGCACAAAAGAATAAAGACCAGAAATAAAAAAGGAAAGCATTAGATTGTCAATGGTCTTCTCCTTTGTAAAAAACAGGAAGAAGAATAATGCCGTTCCTATGGTTACCCAAAGCAGAACAATAAGGTTTTTGCGTTTCATGAGTTTATTTCTTGGTTCAAAATTAGCGGATAATAAATGTACCAAAAATTATTTTTCACTGAACCGTCAATTTCCTTTACTGAAAGGCAAAAATAAAGTCTTCCTGAATCGGGAAGACTTTATTTTCTTTTTATAGGCTGTTATTTTACGGGCTGGCTTATAAAATATTCTGCCTCTCCTCTTCCCCAGTTAGGATCCATGGAAGATTTTGGCTTATAGGCATTGTACTGCTCCAATGATTTCTTGAACATTTCCAGGCCTTTTGTTTTACTTCCTCCGTATTGTTCCGGAGTGAAATAAGTATCTTCCGCTTTTATCAGAGCTATTCTGGGATTGCCCGGATCTAGCTTTTCAGCGATTTGAAGTTCTTCAGCAGCCTTCATTCCGTCTGTCATATACCTTTGCTGGGGATTGACCATCATTCTTAAAGAATAAGCCATTTTTCTTAATAAATGAATCTCTGCATTATCGGCACCTGCAAGATTCTGTGCGTTCGCAAGATGCTTTTCTGCCTGGTTGGCCACCTCATCCAGATCCTGGGTTTTTCCTTCTCTCATCATTACCCTACCCTTCTGGATATAAGAAAAAGCAGCATAATAGCTTGGTAGCCATTTCCCGCTTTCCTTACTTTCTATCCTTTGGAAATCATTCGCTAATGCCTGGAAATCTTCCGGTGTTTTGCAGGTTTCGATCTTTGCGATCTTTTCAGACATTATTTTTTCGTAATCAGACTGAGCAAAAGCAGTTAGGCTCATGCAAACTAAAGCAAAACTTAATAAATACTTTTTCATTGTTTCTTAATTTTTTAGGGTTCGTTTTATGTACCGAAAGGTATGTATTTCATCAGTAGGATGATCCCTTTCGTTATTTATTATAAGTTATTATTGATGGCATCCTGTGTTTTGTCTACTCCAAAGCTTATAAATGCCCCTACAAAAACAAAGGTATTAATTGGTGGGACAATAGCTGAACTTCTGGATCCGTCCTGTGAAAAATTGTATCCATACATATTCCTGGTTCCGAGCACATTGGAAATACTTAATACAAAAACAGTAAATGCTTTAGCATCTTTTTTACCCAGATTCGGAAGATAATTAAAACTTAAATTTAAAGCATTATAATCTTTCAACCTTCCTTCATTTCTGGTAAAATTAACCACATTTCCATTGATATCTTTTGTGGCAATATCATAATATGGGCGTCCTTTGGCATAGGTGTAAGAAAGATTGACCCCTAATTTCCACTCCGGAATGAATCTTTTACCCACTACTGAAAGGGTATGTTCTGATGCAAAGTTGGGCTTTAAGCTTACCGGATAATTCATAAAATCCCTTTTCGAGTCCAAAAAAGAATAGCTGATCCAGTAGTCAATATTTTCAAATGTTTTTTTATCCCTCCAGAAGAGCTCTAACCCTTTTGCATATCCGAATCCGTCATTATTAATCGCAGTCTGGACCGGTTGATTCTGATTCTCAATATTGGCAATGTTTTTCACTTTTATAAGCTGGTCATATTTTTTATAAAAAGCTTCAAACCTTAAACTTCTGCCTTCTGATGCTCTTTGAACCTGTAGAATATAATGTTGCGATTTTTGAAAATCAAGATGTGCAGGTCCGTTAATGTATTTACTTTCAGGGTTCTGGTAAAAAAGGCCATAAGCAAATGACGTGGTCCAGTTTTTTGCCAGGCGATAAGCTAAGGCAAAGCGGGGAGCAATGTTACTTTTATTTAGAAAAGAAGAATTTTCTGCCCTTATTCCTATTTTAGCTGAAAACTCATTACTGAATCCCAGATCTGTTTCTGCAAATACAGAAGAAATAAGATCCTGATAATGTTTATTGACTTCTTCAAATTTCAGCTTTTCGTCAGTATTATTCAATTCAAATCCACCCCGAACACCGCTTATTTTATTAATTTTTCTTTCCAGAACTGCTTTAAAATTAATATAATTACCATCTGTCAATAGCTGCGTTTTATCAGTTTCTATAGTATTGGTCTCTCCAGAAAAATTGAGGTCGGACCTGTTATAAGAATAAGAAGCGCCGGTATTCAGAAGGTATTTTCCAAATTTTTGTTTAAAAGACAGGTTATGGTAGGTGTTTTTTCCATTTATTCTTACCAATGCATAATCAGATCCCGGTTCAAGACTTTCTGTTCTTACCCCCATTTTATTCGTGTCATACATTCCGTAATACTTTAAAAATCCTCCTGATTTTGTTTTTATCCTGAAATTTGCATCTCCGTTAAATCCCTGGGGAGCATCTATAAAATCTGTATTGAAATTCAGAACTTTTTGCATCAGGCTCAAAAGAGAATATCCCAGAGTAGCACCATAAGAATGATTCTTATCTCCACTCAGTTTTTGGAACCCTGCATTCAGGAAGATGGGTGAAATCCCGAAATCATAAGAGCTCTGATCTGGAAGATCTACACTTTCCAACATTAAAGCTCCGGAAAGAGCCTGTCCGTACAAAGCTGAATATCCCCCACTTGAAAACACATTCCCTTTAAAAAGAGATGTATTGAAACGATCTCTTCCTGCAATACCTGGTACCGAACTAGAGAAATAGTTATTGATAAGGCTTCCATCCATAAAAATCCTAGATTCCGTTCCGGTACCTCCCCTGATAAATAAACCCTCGGATTCCCCTACTTTTTGCACTCCCGGAAGGTAGGTTAATGCAGAGGAGATCTGGCCATCCGCTCCTGCCGTTGTGTAGATATCGATTGGTGTTAATAATGCTGTTGCTCTTTTCCTATCACTTGCTTCTATTGCTCCTGCTGAGATTACTACTGCATCGATTTCATTGATCTGCTCTTTCAGTTCTGCATCCACAGAGATATCCTGATTTTCAATAACAATCTGTTTTTCAATATCATTATATTTCGGATGGGTAAAAGAAAGTGTATGATTTCCTTTTTCTGATGTTTCAAAAGAAAATTTTCCGTTAGAATCTGTAGTTGCCCCATCATAAGTCCCTTTTAGGGTCACATTTATTTCACCAATCCCTTTATTTCTAAACGTTACCCTTCCTGTAATTTTTACCTGGGCATAGCTCAGACAAAATGATAAAAGGGTGATGAGAAATAATAATCTTTGCTGTCGGGTTTTCATTGTTGTTAATTTTCGGATCAAAAATAGGACAGAAAATACCTTTCAGCGAAAAAAATATGACTGAAAGGTATAGATTGTATACTGAGTGGGAAATTAGTGTATCGGAATGCAAAAATCAACATGCATCTTTCCTTCCGGATGTTCCCTGAAATTCGAATGATACACTTCGAATGGGTAAGATTTCCTAAAAGTATAATGGTTTTCATTCATCCACATAAAAAGGGATACCCAGCATTGTTCAAAATCATCTAATGTAAACTCTCCGCTGCCTACAATGAACCTTCCCGCTTCAATGGTTTCCGGGAAAACTTCTCCATCCTGTTCTTTTAGCTTATCATCCAATAGCATTCCTGCGTGGATCCTTACTTTATCCGGAGGAGTCACTTTAAAACTATCATGATATACCGATATCATTTTTACATCATCTCTAGGAAACAGATGTTTTCGCCTGGCCCATTCTATAAGAAGGTTCAACGTTTTTGATCCCAATGCTCATGACTGAAGCCAGGTGCATTTCTTTAAGGGTGGTTACTTTAATTTCTATATTCATTTTTCTCCAGTTTAGCAGGTTTTCTACATTGCAAATGTACTGGTGAAAAATTGTATCAATTTGTCCGTTCTTGCTCTCTATAGGTAAAATCTTGTGAAAATTTTCCGGGACTGACCTTCGAAATTCGGATGGTGATTTTCCGTAATATTTCCTGAATGTTTTATTGAAAGCCGAATGGTTAGAAAAGCCAAGATCCATATAAATATCCTTAATGCTCAATTCCCTTCTTACCGCAAGATACAATGCGCTTTTTTCTGTTTTTTTTCTGATGACATAGCTTTGAAGCGTCTCCCCTGTAATAAGCTTAAAAACCCTGTGAAAATGAAAAGGAGAATACGCTCCCAGTTCTGCTACTTTTTCAAGGCTGAGTTCAGAATCAAGGTGATCTTCTATATACCGGATGATCTTTACGATCCGTTTTTTATGTGCTTCCAATGGTTGTTTTCTACAAAAATACCGAGATTATGCACATGAGACTTGTCTTTTATTGCGGGATTTCCGAAAACAGACCGGAATCATAAAGTGTTTTAAAAAATTATGTCTAAATTTAGGTAATTATAAAAAATCACTTAAAATCATTTCAAAATGAAGCTACAAAAATTTGTATTATTAACAGGACTGGCTTTATTTGCTGTTTCTTGTGGAACAACAAATACCTATATGGTTAACGCAAAAAGCGGAACACAGACAGGAGGTACAGCCAAGTTTACGCAGAAAGGTGATGAAGTTATCATGAAACTTGATGTAACGAATTTAACACCGGGAATCCACGCTGTACACATCCATGAAAAAGGAGATTGTTCAGCTGCTGACGGAACTTCTACAGGTGGACACTGGAATCCTGCGAAAGATGATCATGGAAAGTGGGGAGCTGAACACTTCCATATGGGAGACATTGGTAACCTTGTAGCGGATCAGAGCGGAACAGCAACACTTACGTTTAAAACCAACAAATGGTGTTTAGGATGTACTGATGAATCCAAGAATATTATTGGAAAAGGTCTGATCATCCATGCAGACAAGGATGATTTCCATACCCAACCAACCGGAAATGCCGGTGGACGTGTAGGATGTGTGGAGATCAAGTAAGATGTAAAGCTTGATTATTACAACACAAATAAGCCGTACGGCTTATTAAATACAAACGGAAACCTAATGGTTTCCGTTTGTATTTTTACCGATCATATTTAGTGAAATTCATTGAAAAGTTTATAAAAAATAACCCAGCTCTGAGAGCCGGGTTATTTTTATGATTTTACATTCATATCTGCAATAATGTTCATTGCTTCCTGAAGGTAGATATCTTTTTTAAGATTTTTGATCCACATTTCAGATTTCTTCTTAAATGCTTCATCTTTTTTCTCTCTTTCGATCTCGTTTGGATACATGGTGAATTGTAACCCGTTTACAAATTTAGTGAGTGCTTTGAATTTTTCAATCTGAGCTTTTCTCTGCTTCATGACTTCATTAAACTTCGTAATATTAAGGGTAATGGTTTCCTCTTTATCCAGCTTCTCTCTCCATTGAGCAGATTCCAATAACAACTGATAGTTTGAGTTTTTAGCCATTCTATCGTTACTAGCCTTCTCTAATGCTTTGATATCAAAATAATTTAACTTTTGGAATTGCGTTCCAGGAATTTTATCCCAAGCCAGCGCAAAATCATCATATCTTTCTCCAATTTCAGCATAAGTAAAGAAGTCCTTCATCTGGATATCGGATACAATTCCTTTTCTTTGGGTAGATTCTCCCGTAATTCTGTAAAATTTCTGAATCGTTAATTTCAGTGATCCGAAATCATCTTCAGTATTTAAGAATCTGTTTAGGTCTACGAATGTCTGAACTGTCCCTTTACCAAAAGATTGTGGAGAACCAATAATCATTGCTCTTCCGTAATCCTGCATTACTCCGGCCAAAATTTCTGAAGCCGAGGCAGAAAGCTCATTCTGCATAATCACCAAAGGTCCTGTCCAGATCGGAGTTTCATTCTTATTTTTTAACGTCTGAATTTTACCGTTCCCATCTTTTACCTGAACGTAAGGTCCTGCATTCATAAATAATCCCATGATATCACCAACTTCTGTTAATGAACCTCCTCCATTATTTCTCAGGTCTAAAACAATTCCTTCAATGTTCTGAGCCTTTAGTTTAATGATTTCATTTTTAATATCATCTGAAGCGTTTCTTCCCTTAGCGTCTTCGAAATCAGCATTGAAGCTCGGCAGATTGATAAAACCATATTTTTTTCCATTTGGAGCATTAACCACAATACTTCTTGCGAATGTATCTTCAATCGCTACTTCCTCACGGATCATCGTAACTTCTTTAATAGTTCCGTCTTTTTTCTGTACTGTAAGAGTTACCGGAGTTCCTTTTTCCCCTCTAATCAGTCTTACAGCTTCGTCAGAAAGCATTCCCACTACATTTACGGCATCTTCTTTTGGCTTGGATTTTACTTTCAGGATCTTATCTCCTTCTGAAAGCTGCTTGGATTTCCAGGCCGGAGCTCCTATGGTTAAAGCCCCCAGATAAAGATTCCCTTTTTTCTCCTGGATAATCGCCCCAATACCAATCACTTTTCCTGCAAACTGAGTATCGAAGTCTTCTTTGTCTTTTGGAGAATAATAGTTGGTGTGCGGATCAAAAACTTCAGTATAAGCATTCATATATACAGTAAACCAATCCATTTTCTTTCTTTTCTTAAACCTTGTAAAAGTTTCTTTTACAAGATCTTTAACTTCATCTGTTGCTTTTATCCTTTTCTGGTCAGGAGTAAGGATCTGAAGCTTGATGGTATCTTTCAGATTATATTTTTGTACAGAATCTTTTTTCTCTTTCTGAGCCTGCTCCTTACTGTTCATCGACTCAATTTCCTGAAGGATATTGTATTTGATGAATTTTCTCCATTCGTTATACTGCTCCTGCTTATTCGCGGGTACCTTTTTAAGTTTTGGTTCCAGTGTAAGGGTTTCATCTTCTTCCAGATTAATAGGCTTGCTGAAAATGTCCTGGGTAATCTGGTCAATTTCATCCACTCTTTGGTATAATCTGTCGATAGTTAATTTATAGAAAGTAAGGTCTCCAAGGTTCAGATAATCATCCAGCTTTGTTTCGTGTTTACTGAATTCATCCATATCCGACTGAAGAAAATATCTTTTTGCAGGATCTACCAATTCAAAATAATGCTTATAAACATCTTTTGAGTAGGCATCATTAATAGGTTTTGGGCTGTAGTGCAAATAAGAAAGTGTATTTTTCACGCTCACCATTATCGTCTGCATCTTTTCATCGTCATTCTTAGGCGAGTTGAAACAAAACATTAGACTTGTCAATGGAATTAGGAGTAAAAATTTATTAAGTTTAAAATTTTTCCACATAAATCTTTAATGTATTTTATTAATTTTTTTCTAAAATATATAAATTAGTAGTAACATTTAAATTACTGTTACAAACTATCAAATTTAATACCTTATTTACAAATATCGGATAGTTTTAAGTATTTTTGTTAAAATAAAATTTTTTTATGGAAAGACCTCTTATTCTGGTTACTAATGATGATGGAATTACAGCACCTGGTATCAGAAATCTAGTCAATTTTATGAATGAAATAGGCGAAGTAATCGTAGTAGCTCCCAATTCTCCACAAAGTGGCAAAGGACATGCAATTACGATCAATTCTACCTTAAGTTATGAAGAAGTAAACCTTGATGGTCCGCAGCAGGATTTTTCCTGTAGTGGCACTCCTGTTGACTGTGTAAAAATGGCCCTTGACAAAATATTGAAAAGAAGACCTGATATCGTGGTTTCCGGCATTAATCATGGAGCTAATTCATCGATTAATGTTATTTATTCAGGGACCATGTCTGCTGCCGTAGAAGCAGGTGTAGAAGGAATTCCTGCTATCGGATTTTCGCTGCTCGACTTTAGCTGGGAAGCAGACTTTACGCAGGCTAAAGAGTTCATTCAGAATATCGTAAGAAGAACCTTGGAAAACCCAATGCCACGAGGGATCGTTCTGAACGTAAACATTCCAAAACTTCCGGCTGAAGAAATAAAAGGGATTAAAGTATGTAAACAGGCACATGCGAAATGGGAAGAAAGCTTTGACGAAAGGGTCAATCCGCACGGAAAAAAATACTATTGGCTGACAGGGTATTTCAACAATATGGACGAGTCTGAGGATGCTGACGAAACAGCTTTGGCTAACGGATATATTTCCATTGTTCCCGTAAAGTTTGATTTAACAGCCTACGAATATATGAAAACCCTGGAAGAGGTAATGAATTTTGACTAATGTACGGTAAGCTAGACAATCCTGTTTATCATTCACTTAATGAATACCATAAAAAGTTTTGCTTAAACTTTGGAAATTCTAAATTTTACAATCCTGAGGTTGCTGCTTTTGGGGGCGCATCAGACATAGGAAAAGAAGAAGATATTGCAGAATATGCAAAAATCTGTGATGATTTTCTTGTTTTTGGCGCTAAACCCACAGGTAACTTTGCAACTGCATTATCTCAGCTTGTCTGTGATCAGTATGTTTTGGAAAATAAAATAGAAATCGACTTTACAGAAGATATTGTCCTTATTACAGAGGAAAATCATAAGGAACTTAACGATTTATCCTGAAATTTTATCCTTATTATTTTAAAAAGAGAACACCGGAACTTGGCCGCTATTTTGGAATTTTTAAAGATGAAAAACTGGTTGCCGTAACAGGTGAAAGAATGCAGATGGACGATATGACTGAAGTAAGTGCCGTGATTACCGATACGGATTACCTGGGAAAAGGTTATGCAAAACAACTTGTTGCTTTTGTTTCAGGAAAAATATTTGATGATAACAAAACCCCGTTTCTCCATGTAGCGGAAAGCAATATGGGAGCCAAAAAACTTTATGATAAGTTAGGATTCTGTCACAGGGGAAAGATCAATTTATGGGGTGTTAAACGATAGTTTTTCACCCCTTTTTATTTCTTGCTGATTTTGTTTAATCAAAGTGTATATAACAAGTCAGATTCTCAAAAAAGTACTTTATCCTCTTTTCTCAGTTCTTCAAGGTATTCTTTTTTTTCATCACGGTAGAAAAGATTCATGGTTTCAAAAGGGATTAATTTCAGGTCTTTGTTAACGATGTGCACGCAGGATTTTTTAACCGCACGAACATCAAAATCATGGGCATCCATAAAGTTCATAATAATGATCCTAAAGAGATTATCATAATCAAGATCAGGAGCTGAAACTTCAGGAAGACAGCAGAGTAACTGGTTAACTTTAGGTTTTACTTTATCTACGGAAATTCCTGTACTGAAAATATCCAAAAGCTGCATATGAAGCCCGGCATCCTGTTCATAGACAATCGTGTTTCTGGATTCATTATTCAGTAAATCAGCCGGATTGATATATCGGGTTAAAGGAATAATTTCACCCTCCAGCTTTAAGATATATCCCATTGCCAAGGCATCCGGATTACAGGGAACCGGAATAATATCATCTGAATTAAGCAACGGAAACTGATTCAGGATCTCTTGTCTTACTTCTGTTAACGTAATTTTTTCATAAGCAGAGTCTTCTCTGTTCCTCCCTGCTATCTCAACGGGCTGAAATGTAATTCCCCGCACACATTTCTGTTTTAAGGCAAAATCAATGATCTTTCCTATTTCATCAATATTTTTGTCCTTTTGGAGTACGATAACTAATGTCGTGGAAAGATTTAATTCATTCAACTTTTCAAGAGCCTTCATTCTGACATCAGTAAGATCTTTCCCTCTGAAATCCATTAAAACCTCCGGTTTAAAGGAATCAAACTGAAGATAAACCTCAAACTCGGGAGCATATGTGGCTAATTTTTCAGCAAAACCAGGATCATTCGCTATCCTTACTCCATTGGTATTTAACATTAAATGCTTGATCGGCTTTGTCTTTGCAATATCCATGATCTTAAAAAACTCAGGATGAATGGTTGGCTCTCCTCCACTGATCTGTACAACATCCGGCTCTCCTTCATTTTTTACAATGATATCAAACATCGCTTCGATTTCTTCCAGGCTCCGGTGGCTTCCGTAATGGGGTGATGACATTGCGTAGCATGTGGGGCAAGTAAGGTTACAACGGTCTGTAACTTCTACGATAGAAAGACAGCTGTGCTGTTCATGATCCACACAGAGTCCGCAATCATAAGGACAACCATATTCTACATCCGTACCAAAATGCAAAGGCATCTCCGAAGCTTTATTATAGTTTCGGATGTTTTTATAGTACTGAACATCCGAGGCAATTTTTGTTTTGAAAAACCCGTGATCAGGACACCGTTTAGTCATGAAAACGGCTTCATCCTCTATAATAACCTTAGCTCCCACTCTTTTAAGGCATTCGGGGCAAAGGCTTATTGTATAATCGTAATAGGTATAATTTCTTACCGGCATAATGTAATTTTAAAGTCCTCCACCACAAATATATCCGCTGATCAGTCCACAGATCAACAAACAGATAACCATGGTCTGTATGAATTGCTTTTTCGAAAATTTCCTTCCATCTTTTAATTCATAAATGATTTTTACAAATAAAGTGGCAATAAAAGAAACAAATAAGGCTCCAAAAACAATGATCGCAATGACCATTATAAAGACACCGGCATAATTGCCCCCTTCCAAAAAAGTTAATGGTATCATTTTCAAATATTTTGATGTGAATTTACACTTTTTGTCTGCTTGATTTTAAAAATATAATAAATAATTACAAGTATGCACACAATCTGAATTGTTCCCAGGTTTCCAACCAGCTCAACCCTCGGCTTAATAAAATCCAGGAAAAATCTGAATGTGAAATAATTCAGCATAAAAAGCTGGAAAATATATCCGGAAGGATATTCCGCCGTACTTTGCTTAATCTTTAAAACAACCCAGAGGCTGATTAAGAAAGCGATCTCGTAAAGCGCTACGGGATGTCGCAAATACCCATCCCCCAGATGGATTCCAAAAACAGAACCTGTAGGAAGACCATATGTTTCTTCATAGATTCCGGTAAGAAAACATCCTATCCTACCAATGATGATGGCAAGTAATAGAGGATACACAATCAAATCTCCCGTACTTTCCTTATGCCCCACAATTTTCTTAGCGAGCTCCACTCCTATCAATCCAAAGGCAAGTCCTCCGACAATCGTATTATTCGACCATATATTTTTAAAGCTGAAGTCATTAAAAAGCTTGTAAGGATTTTCAAGATTCCCGATCAATTTTGAACCGATCAAAGCTCCTGCAGTAGCACCGATGAGAATCGCCGCTGAAACATTGAAGGATAACTTTTCCGGGGATTTTCTTTTTAGGTAAAAGTAATAACGCATTCCCATGAACATTCCCAACGCTTCAAAAAGAGGATGCGCCAGCATTGTTTTACCAAAGATTTGAAAAGTAACAGGAAAATCCATGCTTTCAAAAATACTATATTTAATATTATTTGCTAATTTTAATATTCTAAATAATCACAATGCGTATAGAATATGACATAAAGTTAGGGTTCAAGGATGTAATGTTCCGCCCGAAAAGATCTACTTTAAAATCAAGGTCCGAGGTTGATTTGGAAAGGGAATTCACATTTCGCCATACAAAAAAGAAGTGGAAAGGAACACCTATCATTGCAGCAAATATGGACACTGTAGGTACTTTTGAAATGGCTGTTGAATTGGCAAAAGATAAAATTATTACGGCTGTGCATAAACATTATTCCATACAGGAATGGGATGAATTCCTGCATAACCAGCCGGAAAATATTCATCAATATATAGCTCTGAGTACCGGAACAGGTAAGAATGACGAGGAGAAACTAAAACAAATCCTCGAAAGGCACCCAAAAATCGAGTTTCTATGCATCGATGTAGCCAATGGTTACTCTGAACATTTCGTAAGCTTTGTAAAGCAAGCAAGGGCTAATTTCCCGGATAAAATCATTATGGCCGGTAATGTGGTTACGGGCGAAATGGTTGAAGAGCTTCTTTTAGTAGGTGCAGATATCATTAAAGTAGGTATCGGACCTGGTTCGGTATGTACTACCCGTGTAAAAACAGGAGTAGGATATCCTCAGCTTTCAGCGATTATTGAGTGTTCTGATGCAGCTCATGGATTAGGCGGCCATATTATTGCCGATGGAGGATGTAAAGTACCGGGAGATGTTGCCAAAGCATTTGGTGGCGGTGCGGATTTCGTTATGTTGGGAGGTATGTTTGCCGGTCACGATGAAAGTGGTGGTGAGATGATTGAAGAAAATGGAAAGAAATACCGGCTTTTTTACGGGATGAGCTCAAAAACAGCAATGGATAAGCATTCCGGTGGTGTTGCTGAATACCGGGCTTCGGAAGGTAAGACGGTAAAAGTAGCTTATAAGGGACCCGTTTCAGATACAGTAAAAGATATTTTAGGGGGTGTTCGCTCCACATGTACTTATGTGGGTGCTTCCAAACTTAAAGAACTTTCCAAAAGAACCACTTTCATCAGGGTTCAGGAACAGGAAAATCAGATATTTAAAGATTAAAACAAAAAAGCCGGATCGTTGATCCGGCTTTATATTTCTAATTAAGTTTTTTCTATGTCAGCATTCCTCCGTCAACATGTAAGGTTTGTCCTGTGATATAAGTTGACATTTCGCTCCCCAAAAATACACATGCATTAGCAACATCCTTAGGCTGTCCTCCTCTTTTCATTGGAATTCCGTCTCTCCATGCTTTCAGGGTTTTCTCATCTAACGAAGCCGTCATTTCAGTTTCGATAAATCCGGGAGCAATAGCATTGCAACGAATGTTTCTTGAACCTAATTCCAAAGCAATAGACTTTGTAAAGCCAATCACTCCTGCCTTTGAAGCAGCATAATTGGATTGTCCTCCGTTTCCTTTCACTCCTACTACCGAAGTCATATTGATAATAGATCCTGCTTTTGCTTTCATCATAGGCTTAATAACCGCCTTTGTAAGGTTGAATACAGAATCAAGGTTTACTTTGATAATGGTATCCCAGTCGTCTTTAGACATTCTCAGCAATAAATTATCTCTGGTGATCCCAGCATTGTTGACCAAAATATCGATGTTACCAAAATCAGCCATTACATCGTCCACTAATTTTTGGGCAGCATCATAATCCGATGCGTCTGATTGATACCCTTTGATCTGAGTTACAGAACTTAAAGTTGCTTCCAATTCTTTTGCTTTGTCTACAGAACCGGCATAAGTAAATGCTACTTTTGCTCCGTGTTGAGCAAAAACTTCGGCAATTCCTTTTCCGATCCCTCTTGTAGCTCCCGTAATTAGCGCTACCTTTCCTTCTAATAGTTTCATATCTATGACAATTATTTTCTTTCTGTTTTCTAACCTGTTGATTGACGGCTAATTTAAGATATTTATTTTTGTAAATAAACAGCCGCAAAGATATTATAATTTGTTATTCAACGCATTATTAATTGCAAATTACTTCAATATTTCCCGTTCTTTTTGGTTAGTATGCAATTAATCCCAAGCAGTTTTATCCTCTGAATGAGTAAAATACAAATATTCGGAATTCTTTCCTTTGATAAGTTTTAATCCTTTTCTATCAGAAGAATAGCTATCATATACAACCTCTTTAAGAGGTTCATTCTTATGATTGGTAACACCGAATTTACCATTCTTTTTTACAACCATCTCTTTGGCAGAAAGAAAAGTGACCATATCGTCGTAGATGGCAGGAATTACCTCTTTTCCGGTTTCATCAAGCATTCCGTATTTACCTTCTTTATTTTTGTAGATCAATCCGGGTAAAATTTCAAAAGGTTTTATGGAAACAACATCTGCTAATTCTTTATACTGCTTGTCTTTGGGTGAAAATCTATAAAATTTATTATCTTTCTTAACAATCAGATAATTGGCAAATATTTTTTCTATATCATACCCCTCCTCCAAAACATTTTTTAAATTTTTATCCAAAAGTGTTTCGGTATTGTTTTTCCGGAGATACATAAAATGATCTCCCGCAATTTTCAAGGCATCCACATCATCATACTCTTGTGGCAGTACGATTTCACCATTACTCATAATTACCGCAACTTTAGGATTTTTATGTTCAGGAACAGTCCTGAATAAACCTCCGAATAAATGATTCACATATTCAAAATCCGTTGAGTATACTTTTTTCTCTTTTTTAGAAAAGATGCTTACTTTATCATCCTTTTTAAGGTAAATGTATTCAGTTCCTACAAAAGCCTGGTCATAAATTTCCTCCGCAAGAACATTTTCCTGGGCATCTATAATTCCATATTTATCTTTGGGAATATTTTTGGTCACCATAAAAGGGTAAGAAACAATTCCATCAATATAATGATCCGAAATAGAGCTTATTGTCCTACCATTCTCATCAATCACCTCTCCTTTTCTGAATCCTGTAATGACATACACCCTTCCTTTGTAAAAATGCAGATTTTCATCAAATTCCCTGTCAGAAACCAGGCGACCATCGAAATCATAAATCTTCCATACCTTTCCTGTTTTTACAAAAAGTCTCTTTTCGTTGGCAAACTCAATTTTATCAGAAAAAGGGATGATCTGTTTTCCGTTGTAATCATAAAGACAGTCCTTTCCGCCTTTAGAATAAATAAGCCTTTCTTTGTTCTCCCAAGTTCTGAATTTAAAATTATCCAGGGGGATCAGCTGGTTTCCTTTGGTATCAATTAAAGCCATTTTTCCATTGGAAGAACCTTCTTTAACCTTTAATATAAACCTTTCCCTGGCTAACCTGGAGATCTCATTTTTATATGGGAAAGCGGCTGTAACAGTTCCAAGGGAATCTATAATGCCTGATTTTCCTGCCTCAGAAATTATTCCATAGCCTTTTGAGTAAAGGCGTACTTCTTTACCCAATTGTTTTGATAATAAGATCTGTTTATATTGATCGGTTTGCTGCGCGATACAAGCCGATGAAAGTAGTATAAAAAATAGCTTTTTCAATTAAATAGAATTATTCACGATAAGAACAATTTCTCCTTTTAAAGTTTTACTTTTGGAAAATTCAATTAATTCATTGATAGTTCCTCTTTTAGTCTCTTCAAATTTCTTGGAGATCTCCCGGCTCAGGCTTACTTTTGTATGCTCACCAAAGAACTCTTTGATCTGTTCCAGTGTTGTGTTTATTTTGTGAGGACTCTCATATAAAACGATTGTCTTTTTCTCTTCAGCAAGTTGCTTCAACTTCGTTTGTCTGCCCTTTTTCTGGGGAAGAAACCCGGCAAATAAAAATTCATTATTCGGGAGCCCGGATACCACAAGAGCAGGAACAAATGCTGTAGCACCAGGTAGACAGATCATTTCAATATGATGATCAGCTCCCGCTTTTCCCAATAAATATCCGGGATCAGAAATTCCGGGTGTACCGGCATCAGTAATTATGGCTACATTCTGGCCACTTTTAAGGTCTGAAATTACCTTTTCTGTTGCCTGATGTTCATTATGCAGGTGATAAGATTTTAAAGGTTTAGAAATCTCAAAATGTTTTAAAAGAACACCGGATGTTCTTGTATCTTCACATAAAATGTAATCCACTTCTTTCAGTACATTTACTGCTCTGAAGGTCATATCTTCCAAATTTCCTACAGGCGTAGGAACAAAATATAGGGTTCCGCTCAAAATTAGAATTATAAAAATTTATTTTCCACCAGTACCCATAACCTCTGGGCATATTCATCTACTTTTCTCCAGTTTTTGGAGTAATACAAATCACTTAAATACTCTTTTGCTTCTTCCAGTGTTCTGAAGCTGTTCAATTCGGAAATTACCTCATTAAGCTCGGACTGGCTTCCGTCAAAAAGCATTTTTGAAAATGCAATTCTGTCATTGAGATCCAATTTGAATTCAGGCTTTGACTTCTCAGCCTCCATAAAATTCGTTGGAATATTCGTTTTAAGCAAACTTCCACTCTCTTCTTTGATGTTTGTTTCAGTCTTTTCTTTCGAAATTTCCCTCTCTAACGGGTCATCATCAAACAGTGATTGAATGGATTTAAGTCCCTTGATATTAGCAAGCTTGATTTTCTTCTCCTGATTATAGGCATCCAGATTTTCAAAACTTTCATCAGAAGGATGTCTTTCCTTTTCAGGTTCATGCTGCCCATGATCTATATCAACGATTTTTCTCTTGTTATTTTCCTCTGAAGCTGTTTGTTCTTCCCTCTTTTCTTCGGTCTGAGCGTCATTTTTAATCTCTGTAACAATATTTTCAACATTAGACGTTTCCATTGCCATTTCTCCCTGCTCTATTGAAATATTAGAAGAAATAAACTGTGAATCAACCTCTTCAATTAGCATTTCATCATCTTCCAAAACCTCTGTATCAAAAATACTAGGGATTTTTTCATTCACCTCAGAAAAATTGCTGGTATCATTTATAAAAGCTTTTGCCCTGTATGTCGCTTCATCGTTTTCTATGCTATTCTGAATATTTTCTTCTTCGTCAAAGGAGTTATTACTAGATTCCTGATAATCAGAAGGCTCATTTTCAAATTCATTAATCTCATTCAGCTGGTTGGTAAAAATTACTTCTTCCTCTATCGGATCATCAAACGATTCTTCCGCTTTAAGATCAGCAGCTTTTTCTTCAGCAAAATGTACCATATTTTCATGGTATTCATTTTCAACTATTTCTGTCAATTGATTATTGAATATTTCCTCCTGTTCAGTCCCGTTTTCATCCGCCTGTTCATCATCATCATATTCCATCCCTTCATTTTCATCAATTTCATTCAGCTCGTTATTGAAAATCGCTTCCTCTTCCGTCACTTCGTGATTTGAATCCTGATTTTCAAATTCTTTCTGCACAGAAGATGTATGGTTTGGACTTTCCGAACTCTGTGATGAAGTATGGGGGATAAAATATTCAATATTTTTCTCTACCATTCTTAAAAAAGAAATCCTATTAGCAAGTTCATCCACAAGATCCTGCTTGGAAAGTAATTCATCCACGTTATTTATTTTTTCCAGTATATCGATGATATTCTTGGATTCGAAAAAAATTTTTTCCTTTAAATCTTGGATATTCTGCATATAAGATTCTTGTTAAAAATTGCGTACTTTTGATGTTAAAATATTACGGCTAATTTAACAAATGTTTTTAGAAAATACAATTAATCACTCCAAACAAAGCGGTTGGATGGAAGTTATTTGTGGCTCAATGTTTTCCGGAAAAACCGAAGAGTTGATCAGAAGGCTGAGAAGAGCAGAAATGGCAGGGCAAAATGTGGAAATTTTTAAACCGAAAACGGATACAAGATATTCTGAAGAAGATGTGGTCTCACATAATAAGAATAAAATTCGGAGTACAGCAGTAGAAAACCCAAACGAAATTCTCTTATTGGGTTCTAATTGTGATGTGGTGGGAATTGATGAAGCACAATTTTTTGATGAAAGCATTGTTGAAATTGCTAATGAATTGGCAAATAGCGGTATAAGAGTTGTTATTGCAGGATTGGATATGGACTTTTTAGGACGTCCGTTTGGGCCGATGCCTAATCTTATGGCAACTGCGGAATATGTAACCAAAGTTCATGCTATTTGCAAAAGAACAGGGAATCTTGCCAATTACTCGATGAGAACATCTCAGGGAGATAATCTGGTAGAGCTCGGAGAAACGGAAAGTTACGAAGCGGTAAGCAGAAGAGTCTTTATTGATGAAGTCCTGTTAAAAAAGAAGAAATAATTAAAATATATATTGGCGGAAACGCTGAAAAGACAATGTTGTAAAGTCATTAAACTGTTGAATTGTAAAATTGGCTTTTCTTGTAGTTTTATAAACCTACCGGAACCTTTTTACAATTTTCAGATTCTTTGATTTTGTAATTTTACACCTTTGCAGTTTCCTCACAAAGAGAAGAAAGAGCACCAATGAACTATACAGCAGACCAAATTGCACATATCACCAATTCAAAAGTAATCGGAGATGGTAATGCCATCATCAAAAATATTGCTTTTGACAGCAGAATCATCTATTCCATTAAAAACACTGCATTTATAGCTATTAATACCAAAAAAAATTCTGGTGAAAAATTCATTGAATCGGCGATTGACAGAGGTATAAAAATTATTATTTCCGAACATCAGTATCCTCAGTTTGAAAATATAACATGGATCATCGTCAGCAATTCTGTTGACTTTCTTCAAAAGCTGGCCAAATATCATTTTGAACATTCTCATCTGAAATCCATCGGAATTACCGGAAGTAACGGGAAAACTATTTTAAAAGAATGGTTATATCAATGTCTTTGGAATGAGTTCTCCACTGTAAAAAGCCCTAAAAGCTTCAATTCACAGATCGGTCTTCCCCTTTCTTTACTTCAGATCAACAATTCCTATGAGCTTGGGATCTTTGAGGTTGGAATTTCCAAACCTCATGAAATGGAAAAACTGGAGGATATTTTCAGCCCCGAAATTGGACTTCTTACTCATATTGGAACCGCTCACGCTGCAAATTTCGATTCCGAAGAGGCCTTAATTAATGAAAAGATCAAACTTTTTAAAGATTCCGGGGTTATCATTTACAATGGTGACAATTCCCTTGTTGATCAGAAAATAAAAACATTATACGCTTCTAAAAAATTGATTTCCTATGGCTTTAGAGATAATAATCAGGTATTTATTAAAAGTAATATTTCAAGAGAAGAAAATATAATTGTACAGTACTTTAATGAAGAAATAAGTTTTCCTGTACACCAAAGGGATGAAGCCACTTTAACCAATGCCATGGCTCTTATTGCCGTTTTAAAGGAGTTGAATATCGACAATAATAAAATTGTCGAAAAGATCAATGCCTTGAAGACTATTGAAATGAGGCTTGAAGCTATTGAGGGAAATAAAAATAACATCATTATTAACGATTCCTTTAATCTTGATCTTGATTCCCTGAAAACTGCACTGCAGTTCCTGAACGAATATAATAAGCCGAAAAAATCTTTGGTTTTAACAGATATTGTAGGAGTAAATTCGAATTCACAAGAATTGTATGAGGAAGTTTCTGAACTTGTCAATGAACAGAATTTTGACTCTCTGTTCCTTGTCGGAAATGAAATTACTGCATTCAGCCATCTTTTTAAATCTAAAACTTTTACTTTCATTAATACTCAGGAATTAATTGAAAGCAAACATCTTACAGATATTGAAAATCAGATTATCCTGTTAAAAGGTGGGAGAAAATTCGAGATAGAAAGGCTTAAAGATATCCTTGAGCTCAGAAAACATGATACTGTTCTTGAGATCAATTTAAATGCGATTCTTCACAATATTAATTATCACAAATCCCTGCTAAAACCTGAAACCAAAGTAATGGCAATGGTAAAAGCAAATGCATACGGATTAGGAAGCTATGAAATATCGGAATTTCTGCAGCACCATCATATCGATTATCTTGGTGTAGCGTACACTGATGAAGGAGTAGAGCTCCGAAAAAAGGGAATTACAACTCCTATTGTAGTAATGAATGCAGCTCAGCATAGCTATGATGCTATCATACAATACAACCTGGAACCTGAAATTTACAGCTTCAGGGTGCTGGAACTATTTAATGATGCGGTTCAGAAATCAGGATACGATCAAAAATTCCCTATTCACATTAAACTGGAAACAGGTATGCATCGTCTTGGTTTTAAAGGTTTAGAACTGGATCAATTAAGTGAAAACTTAAAAAATATGAATGTCCGGGTTCAGAGTATCATGACGCACCTTTCTTCTTCTGATATGCCGGATGAAAGAGAATTTACTTTAAACCAGTTCGATACTTTTGAAAAAAATTCCGGATACCTGATCGAAAAGTTGGGATATCAGCCGATAAGACACATCCTGAATTCATCAGGAATAACAAACTATTCTGAATACCAGTATGATATGGTAAGAATTGGGATCGGAATGTTAGGTGAATCACCAAATAGTGAAATACAAAAACAGCTGCAATCAACGGTTAGTTTTAAAACAGTCATTTCTCAAATATCGAATGTAGAAAACGGAGAATCCATTGGCTACAGCAGAAGATATAAAACAGATCACCGTACAAAAATAGCTACTATACCTGTAGGGTATGCGGATGGAATTCCAAGACTAATCGGAAATCAGATAGGTAATGTAGGAATACACAAAACATTAGCTCCTATCATCGGAAGTATCTGTATGGATATGATGATGATCAATGTAGATCACATTCCTAATGTAGAAGAAGGTGATACAGTGACTATTTTTAATGCAAAGCCAAGTTTAAAAGAATTCGCAGATTACTGCAAAACCATCACTTACGAAGTATTAACCTCCATTTCGCCTCGGGTGAAACGGATTTATATAAAAGACTAATCCTATGAGAAAACTCCTGGTCCTCCTGTTCATATTCCAATTACTTTTGCTGCAATCGCAGGTAAGAAAAGGACTCGTGATTCCAAAAAATCCAAGGATAGGACTTTCACTTGCCGGCGGAGGAGCTAAAGGATTTTCTCATGTTGGAGTATTAAAGGTACTCGATTCCCTGGGAGTAAAAGTTGACTATGTTGCAGGAACCAGTATGGGAGCTATTGTTGGAGGACTATATGCTTCAGGATATTCCGGAAAAGAAATAGAAAAAATCGTTATGGATACCGATTTCTATTCTCTGATCATGGATCCTAAATCCAGAAAGGAAAGCACATTCTTTAATAAATCTGTTGACAAATATCTTCTTTCCATTCCCATTAAGCATGGTAAGATCAATCTCCCCTCTTCTATCAGTACTGGACAGAAAAATGTTTACCTGTTAAAGGAACTGTTTAAAAATGTTTCGAACATTGATGATTTCTCCAAATTACCAATTCCTTTTATGTGTGTTGCTACCAATCTGGAAAGTGGGAATATGCAGATTTTTGAAAAAGGTGATCTCGTAGAATCTATTATGGCAAGTTCCGCATTTCCGTCTTTAATGGATCCGGTAAAAGTTGGCGACAGTATTTACATAGATGGAGCTATGACTGTTAACTATCCATCAAAGCCATTAAAGGACAAAGGAATCGATATCGTTATTGGTGTGGACCTTAACCAGGACTTATCAAAAAGAGAAGATTTAAACAATATTATAGCCATTCTTAACCAGGTTATTGATATGAATATCCACAAGGATACAAAACGTCAGTACAAGTACACTGATATTAACATCAAACCGGACCTTAAAGGAATGTCCGCGACCAGCTATGATGAAAAGAAAAAAATCCTGGATAGCGGATATGTTGAAGGACTCAAATATGTTGATATACTGAATCAGTTACCCAAGCGTTCTTTTGACCGCCTCAGACAGCGCGTAAATCCAATTTATTCCAACGTATATAAGATTGACAGCATTTCTTTAATTGGAAGCAAAATTTACGGTAAAAACTATGCTCTGGGGAAAATGGGATTACACCTTCCCTCTATGGAAACTTACGGTAGCATTAACAAAAAAATAGACCGACTGGTAGCAACTAATAATTACAAGTTCATCAATTATGATATTGTATCGGAAAATAATGCCAATTATCTTAAATTGTATGTAACCGAAGACGATGCCAGACATTTTTTTAAATTCGGATTACACTATGATGATGTCTTCAAAACAGGATTGCTTCTAAACTATTCTGCAAAAAGACTCTTATTCAGAAATTCAAATCTGTCGCTTGACGTTATTGTGGGTGACCAGCCGAGGTATTATCTCAATTATTTCATTGATAACGGATACATTCCGGGATTCGGAATCTACTCTTCGGGAATGAGCATTGATCTTAAAGACATCAATAATAATGTTGTTGACAGCTGGAAATGGTTAAGAAATGAAGCCTATATCCAATCCGTATGGAAAGATAAGTTTGCAATCGGCGGCGGGATCAGCCACGATTATTTCAGTGCTGACATGAATGGATCAAATGAAAGAGTAAGCCGTTTCCTTAATCCCTATGTATTTATAAAAAGCGATACTCAAAACGATAAGGATTTTCCTACAAAAGGAATTTATATAGCTGCTGAAGGAAAAGTGGTCGATCTGATGAAATCTGAACTTGAAAAAAGAATTGTTCAGGTAAAAGCTGATATCAGAATAAATATTCCTTTGGCAAAACAATTTACTTATCGTCTGAATTTATATGGAGGAATAACAATCGGTGAAAATCTTCCGGAATTCTATAAATATAAACTGGGAGGAATTTTTGAACAGAATGTAGTTAATTTCAGAAGTTTTGCAGGATTTTATTTTGCACAGCTAAGTACTAACAACGTTGTTTTAGTCTCTAATGATCTTCAGTTTAAATTCAACAAAAATTATTTCATAAGTGGAAACTTCTCTTTTGCGAACCTTTCCAACGATATAACTTTTGAAAATGCAGCTAAACTTAACTACAGTTCCCTGGGAATAACAGCAGGATATAAATCTCCGTTCGGACAAATTAAAATTAATTTCAGTCACTCTCTAAAAAATAATCAAAAAGGCATATTCAGTGTAATACTAGGACACTGGTTTTAAAAAAATGATACAATTCTTTTACGAAAACTTACCGGGATCTGTGAACACAGATTATACAAAATGGCTGGAAGATATCATTCTTTCAGAAGGAAAAAAATTGGGTGAAATCAATTACATCTTTTGTGATGATGAATATTTACTTAAAATTAATCAGGATTATTTACAACATGATTACTATACAGACATCATCACTTTTGATTATGTTAAAGGCAAAACAATAAGCGCAGAGATTTTCGTATCTTTGCAGCGCATTTCAGATAATGCTTCTACCCTATCAAAAAATTATGAAGAAGAATTAAGAAGGGTTTTAGGACATGGCATCCTTCATCTTTGCGGATATAAGGACAAGACTGAAGAAGAAGAAAAAGAAATGCGAAGTAAAGAAGATTTCTATTTAGCTAAATACATTGGATAATGTAGTTTGGCATTTGTAATCTTTACACCATGTTTTTTTTAATTTATTTTTTTGAATGAAACGAAATAAACATGGCGAAAAACAATGAATACAGGCTTATTAAAGCAGTATTTTAAAATAATGTTTCACGTGAAACATTTAGTAAAAAGATTAAAATTTAAGCCTTAAAACAGGTATAAAAAATGATTTCAGAAATATATGATGTAATAGTAGTAGGTGCAGGTCATGCAGGTTGCGAAGCTGCAGCCGCAGCTGCAAACCTTGGATCAAAAACCCTGCTCGTTACAATGAACATGCAGACCATTGGTCAAATGAGCTGTAACCCTGCTATGGGAGGAATAGCTAAAGGGCAGATCGTACGTGAGATTGATGCTATGGGAGGATATTCAGGAATTGTAGCTGACAAATCAGCCATACAATTTAAAATGCTGAACCTTTCAAAAGGTCCTGCGATGTGGTCACCCAGAACCCAGAACGATAGAATGCTTTTCGCTGAAGAATGGCGTTTAGCATTAGAAAATACACCCAATCTTGATTTCTTTCAGGATATGGTAAAGCAGCTTATTATCGAAAATAACCAGGTAGTTGGTGTGGTAACTTCTTTAGGAATTTCAATTAAAGCTAAATCTGTAGTCCTCACAAACGGTACTTTCCTTAATGGTTTGATCCACGTTGGCGATAAACAATTGGGAGGTGGAAGAATGGGAGAACCCAGAGCTTTTGGCATTACAGAACAATTGGTATCTTTAGGTTTTGAAGCCGGAAGAATGAAAACCGGTACTCCACCGAGAGTAGATGGAAGAAGCCTTGATTATTCCAAAATGGAAGAGCAAAAAGGAGATGAAAAACCACAAAAGTTCAGTTACTTAGATACTCCGAAGTTAACCAAACAATTAAGTTGTCATATCGTATACACCAACGAAACCGTA
Organism: Chryseobacterium sp. LAM-KRS1; assembly: GCF_013184525.1. Lineage (GTDB taxonomy): Bacteria > Bacteroidota > Bacteroidia > Flavobacteriales > Weeksellaceae > Chryseobacterium > Chryseobacterium proteolyticum. The sequence continues at coordinate 385,792 of NZ_JAAOIZ010000004.1, read as the reverse complement.
CATGATATTCTACGCGAAGGTTTTGACAGAAGCCCTATGTTTAATGGTACCATTCAGAGTTTAGGTCCAAGATATTGCCCTAGTATTGAAGATAAAATCAACCGATTTGCTGAACGTACAAGACATCAGTTATTTGTAGAGCCAGAAGGCTGGAGAACAGTAGAAATATACGTAAACGGCTTTAGTTCTTCCTTGCCGGAAGATGTACAAATCAAAGCTATGAAACATATTCCAGGATTCGAAAATGTAAAGGTTTTCCGTCCCGGCTATGCCATTGAATATGATTACTTCCCTCCTACCCAGTTAAAGCATACTTTAGAAACCAAACTAATTGATAATTTATATTTTGCCGGACAAATCAATGGTACTACAGGATATGAAGAAGCGGCCGGCCAAGGTTTAATGGCAGGTATCAATGCCCATAATAAAGTACACGGTAAAGAAGAATTTATTCTTAACAGGGATGAAGCATATATAGGAGTTTTAATTGATGATCTTATTACCAAAGGTACAGAGGAACCTTACAGAATGTTTACCTCACGTGCAGAATACAGACTCCTTTTAAGACAGGATAATGCGGATATCAGATTAACTGAAAAAGCGTATCAACTAGGACTTGCAAAAGAAGAAAGATTAAGAAAAGTTGAGCAAAAAATAGCTAAAAGTGAGGAACTTGAAACATTCTTGCGAGAAACTTCTTTAAAACCCGGAATCATCAATCCTATTCTAGAAAGTGAAGAAAGTAATCCTGTAGATCAAGCCTACAGAGCTTCTCAGTTTCTTACCAGACCTAATATTACATTAGAAAAGCTTGAAAATATTGATATCATTAAAGAAGTAGCCTCTCAATTTGACGATGAAGTAAGGGAACAGGCTGAAATTAATATCAAATACAAAGGATATATTGAAAAGGAAAAAGAAAATGTTGCAAAACTGAACCGTTTGGAAAACATTAAAATTCCTGAAGATTTTGATTATCTAAAACTCTCAAGCTTATCATCTGAGGCTAAACAAAAAATGAATAATGTAAGACCAAAAACAATTGCCCAAGCAGGAAGAATCAGTGGTGTATCCCCTGCTGATATCAACGTTTTACTGGTCTATTTAGGACGATAATTACATTATGTTTCACGTGAAACATAATTAAATTTAAAACAAAAATTAAGGTATTTATGAGCTTTATATAAACTCTAAATATCTTAATTTTTACTATAAAAGAATATTTTAATGAAAATTAAAGATCACTTTCTGACTCAGGAAATATTTGAAATTAAAGAAACAGAAACTAAAGGAGTTTTCAAAACCTCCCCTATTCCATCCAACATTTCAAAATACTACGAAAGCGAGGATTACATTTCACATCATCAGGATTCAGGAAGCCTAAAAGAAAAAGTATATAAATTCCTTCAGTCTTTCAATCTTCAGTATAAGAAAACAATTCTCATAGATCGTATTAAAAAGAATTCAAAAGTTCTGGATTATGGTTGTGGCGCCGGAGAATTTGCAAAATTTATAGAAAATGATTTTCAGACGTTTGGATATGAACCTAATCCAGATGCAAGAAAAGCTGCCCAGAGCAAAGTAACAAAAGCTAAGATAATAGATAACGTTACTTCCTTAGAAGATAATAGTCTTGATGCAATTACATTATGGCATGTTTTTGAACATATTGAAAATCAGTCAGAGATCCTGGAAATCTTTCATAATAAATTAAAAGAAAAAGGACTTCTGATCATTGCCGTACCCAACCCTACTTCGTATGATGCAAAACACTACAAAGAATATTGGGCTGCTTATGACGTTCCAAGACATATCTTTCATTTTTCAAAAAAAGGGATGGAAAATTTAATATCAAAAAATCCAGATTGGAAATTAAGAAAAATCAAACCACTTGTCCTGGATTCATATTACATCTCAATGCTCAGCGAAAAATATAAAAAATCACCACTTTTTTGGCTGAAAGCTATCATCTACGGAACGATTTCTAACGTAAATGCCCTTTTTTCGAACGAATTTTCAAGTTTGATATACATTATCGAAAAAAGATAGAAAATCGATTTTTGATATATTTCTGAAGGTCAATTTTTGCCAAATTTGGCTCCAAAATAAAAAAGTGAAGAAATTAATAATTAAAAATTTAAGATAATTTTACAAATTATCTTGAATAAAAGGTCTGATAAAATATCAGACCTTTTTTATTTATTTACGTTTACTATTCAAAATATAAAATGTAATAAGAATCGACAAAACTTAAATCAATAAATAATTTTTATCTCCCATTCTCATTTAACATTATTTCAAACTCTGCAATAGATCGTTAAATCAAAATGAAAAATACATTTCCAAATTTTTCTCCTACCCTATCGATTTAAAAATACCCTGGGATTATTAAAAATCACCAACTTAATAAATCTATAGACAAATACCATCTCTCACTTTTAAACTTAGTATTTTAATTAATAAAATCAACCATATTAGAAATAATAAAAAACATATTAATAACACCACTAATTCACTAGAGATATTTAAAAAATTACCAAAAACAAACATTTAACACCATTTTTTTCATTTTAAAAAGGAAAAAATATGAATAAAATCAAAATTTCAGGTTAATACTTGAAAAAAAATATAAATATTTTAAATTATATAAAATAAATTATTTAGTTAAATAATTTATTTAAAGAAAAAAAATAAACAAAATAACTTAATTAATAATAAAAACACACCAAATATTAAAATATTTAAAATAAATGATAAAATACAAAAATAAAATAAACAGAAATGAAAAGAATTAAGTAAAAAATATTAATAATTACATTTTGTTTATCAATTCTTATGTTTTACATAAAATAAATCATTGATATGTGAAAATAATTTATACATTCACAGAACCATTTTAAATATTAATCAATGAAAAATTTTAAACTCGTAATGATAGCAATAGGAATGCTATCCATTACAGCATGCGAAAAAAGAGACGAAGATTTAAACACGCAATCTTCAGAAAAACAGCAACTTCACTCATTGGGAGCAAAGCTGATTGATCAAACTACTTACAACAATTTCGCTAAAGTAAACATCAATGAGCTAACCTTAAGACTAAAGGGTAAGACCGAAAAAGCAGCAAAAAATGCACTTGCTTCAAGTTATTTAATTCCCGGTCTTCCCGCAATTGGAGACCAGGGAGCAGAAGGTTCTTGTGTTGCCTGGGCAACAGCTTACACCACAGCTAGTGGTCTGGAATCTAATTTCAAAGGAGTTACTGCTAAAAGAAGTCCTGAATACGTTTATAATCAAATCAAGCTTGGATCTTGTGATGCAGGTGCGTACGTAAGTGATGGATTAAACCTGATTAAAAACCAGGGTGTTTGCAGTTGGGCGGAAATGCCTTATACAGATACAGGATGTTCTACTCAGCCAAATTCCTCACAGAAAAATGCCGCAAGCACTCACAAATTTACCACCTGGGCAACGGTTGATAAAACTGATATCAGTAATGTAAAAACACTTCTAAGCATGAATTTACCCATAGTTATCGCAGTAACAGTAGATTACAGCTTTGATCATTTAAGTTCATCTAACGGATGGATCTGGAAGTCACATTCAGGTAGCAGCAGAGGTGGCCACGCCATTGCGGTAATAGGATATGATGATGCCAAACAGGCATTTAAAGTACAAAACCAATGGGGAACAAATTGGGGGAACAATGGATATTTCTGGATCGATTATTCATTCTTTGCCAAAACAACTAATGGTGCGATTAACGAATGTTACGTAGCATATGTTCAATAAATAATGATTTCAAAAAAAATAACCCTCTCACATTGAGAGGGTTATTTTCTTTATATATAATAACAGTTTTTATTTATTGATCGCAGCAATACCAGGAAGTTCCAGTCCTTCAAGACTTTCAAGCATTGCTCCCCCACCGGTAGATACATAGCTCACTTTATTTCCGTAACCAAATTGCTTAACAAAAGCAACACTGTCACCTCCTCCTACTAAGGAAAAAGCTCCCAGCTTTGTTGCCTCAGCTATGCTGTCTCCAAGTGCAATAGTTCCGGCAGCGAAATTTGACATTTCAAATACTCCGATAGGACCATTCCATAAAATAGTTCTTGAATTCAATAGAACGTCATTAAACTGATCTCTTGATTTTGAACCTGCATCCAATCCCATCCATCCTTCCGGAATAGCATATATATCTACTTCCTTCCTATCAGCATCATTATTAAAACTTTCTGCAATGATCGTATCAGATGGCAGATAAACTTTCACATGATGCTCTTTTGCTTTAGCCAAAATTTCCAGTGCTAAAGGTAACTTGTCTTCTTCAACCAAGGAATTACCTATTTTACCTCCAAGAGCTTTAATAAATGTAAATGCCATTCCACCACCAATAATTAAATTATCAATGGCAGGTAGAATATTTTCTATAATGGTAATTTTAGTTGAAACCTTAGATCCTCCAAGTATCGCAGTTACAGGCCTTTCTCCATTCTTTAAAACTTTATTAATAGCTGTAAGCTCATTAGCCATTAGTAAACCGAAAAATTTAGTTGAATTAAAAAACTTAGCGATTACAGCTGTAGAAGCATGTGCACGGTGTGCAGTACCAAATGCATCATTCACATAGGCATCTCCTAATTTAGAAAGCTGCTCGGCAAAGCCTTCATCTCCTTTCTCTTCTTCATTATGAAATCTAAGATTCTCCAATAATAAAATTTCACCAGCTTTAAGCTCGGAAGCAGCCTGCTCAGCTTTTGGTCCGACAGATTCTTCTACAAATTTTACCTCTCTTCCTAAAACATTGGACACTTCCTCAAGAATATGCTTCAATGAAAACTCGTCTTTCACCTCTCCTTTAGGTCTTCCCAGGTGAGTCATTAAAATCACAGATCCCCCATCATTAAGAATTTTATCAATAGTTGGTTTAACCGCGGCAATTCTTGTATTATCCGTAACTTTAAGCTGATCATCTTGCGGAACATTAAAATCCACCCTTACTAAAGCCTTTTTGTCTTTAAAATTGAAATCATTCACTGTTTTCATAAATATCTTAGAATTTTCGTTTCACAAATGTAAGATTTTAAACTTTTGAAAAAGATCGAATAAAAAAAAGTTTTCAAAAAACTTCCCACAAGCCCAACACTCACTAACCAACAATTTTTTTTTTTTGATAAAAGAAGAATGAGTATTGTTGTTGAGTGTTGTGAGTTTCGGGGATAACTTTACCCTAAAAAGTTGATAACACTAAATTTTTATGTAATTCATATTTAATTCACAATATAATTTCTTGTAAATCTGATTATTTAGAGGGTTACTAACAAAAATCGTTTAGTTGTTAACAATTTTAATTATTAATTACTCATTTATGGAAAAGCTAATGAATTCTTCCAAAAAAGATTTTTGAAATTTTCCGTTGGCTTTCCAAAGATTTTTCTCATTAGTAAATTTTAGTATTGGAAAAATATTTAGTTTATAAAAGTTTTCCACAGTTATTCACAATGCTTTTCACAATTAACCAATGATCAACTAACAATTGATATTTAATACTTAAATTTGTAAGGAAATAAATCTATATAAAGTTTAATATAACTACTATGAAAAGAAAAATTGCGATCGCAGCCGATCATGCAGGCTTTGAATATAAGGAGATTGTTAAAAACTATTTTTCAGAACGATTTGATATTCAGGATTTTGGAACGTTTTCCACAGACAGTGTGGATTATCCTGACTTTGTACACCCTGCAGCAACTTCCGTAGAAAATGGGGAAAACGAATTAGGAATTCTGATCTGTGGAAGTGGAAATGGTGTACAGATCACTGCTAACAAGCATCAGAAGATCCGTTGTGCTCTTTGTTGGATGCCGGAGATTGCAACGTTGGCAAGACAACATAATGATGCCAATATGATTTCAATGCCTGCAAGATTTATCTCAAAAGAACTGGCGATCGAAATTGTAGAAAAATTTCTCTCTACCGGTTTTGAAGGTGGCAGACACCAAACAAGAGTAGATAAGATAGCATTTTGCTAAAAAGATATAAAGGCTTGTAAATCAAATTACAAGCCTTATTTATTTTAAAATACTTATCTTTGCACCGAACAAATAGAAACACATTCTTTATTCTCCCCTAGAACCTTTACAGATAAATTAAATTTATTTATACCAGGTTTTTCACTTCTCTTCTCCATTTTTGTATTAAATTTATACGAACTAAAACTTCCGTTGTTAAAAATTTGGAGGGAAAATAATGCTGTTGATGTTATTTAAACAATAATTAAAAAATGAAAAAAAGAAAATATATAAGTCAAAAAAATGACCATAAATTAATGGAGATCGGTAGATTGATCCTGAGGTTTATGAATGAAAATTCGTCCAAGATCTATAATTATAAGCAGATCGCAGACGGAATAGATTACAAGAATCCGAGACAAAGGGAACTTGTGATCCAGGCTTTGCACAAGCTGCAGGCTTCTGAAAAAATAAAAGAGACTGATAAAGGAAAATACATTATCAATTTAAAAATCGCCGGAACACTTACCGGTGTGATTGATTTTAACCAATCCGGCAACGCCTACGTAAATGTAGAAGGAATGACAGATGATATCTTTATCCATTCAAAAAATGTGAAGGATGCTTTACAGGGGGATAAAGTACTGATTGTTACTTACACTTACAAAGGGAAAAAATTAGAAGGTTCTGTTCTTGAAGTCCTGGAAAGAACACGTACAGAATTTGTGGGGACATTACAGGTGGTAAGCCATAAGGATTTCGGATTTGTAGTTTGTGATAAAAAGACGATCAATACAGATATATTTATACCGAAAGGAAAATTTGGCGGTGCTGAAGATGGTGATAAGGTTGTTGTGAAAATGACTGAATGGAAACCAGGAGATAAAAATCCCGAAGGGGAAATTATTAAGGTTTTAGGTTCTCCGGGAGAACATGAAACTGAGATCCACTCTATTCTTGCAGAATACGGCTTACCTTATGAATTTCCTGAAGAAGTAGAGCAGGATGCAGATAAGATTAACAGAGAGATTACAGATGATGAAGTTGCAAAACGTCGTGATATGCGTGGGATCTGTACTTTTACCATAGACCCTAAAGATGCAAAGGATTTTGATGATGCGTTATCCATCCAGAAACTAAAGAATGGTAACTGGGAAATCGGTGTTCATATTGCGGATGTTTCCCATTATGTAGTTCCCGGAACTATTTTAGATGACGAAGCTTATCAGAGAGCAACCTCTGTTTATCTGGTGGATCGTGTGGTTCCGATGCTTCCTGAAGTTTTAAGTAATGATGTATGTTCACTTCGTCCGAATGAAGATAAATATACATTCTCTGCCGTTTTCGAATTGAATGATAATGCTGAGATTCAGAAACAATGGTTTGGAAGAACAGTTATTCATTCCGACAGAAGATTTACCTATGAAGAAGCTCAGGAACGTATTGAAACACAGCAGGGAGATCTGGCTGAAGAGATTCTTGTCCTGGATAAACTGGCAAAAATCATGCGTGAAGGACGTATTAAAAACGGCGCAATTACTTTTGACAGAAGTGAAGTACGATTTAATCTTAATGAAAATAATGAACCCATCGGCGTTTATTTTAAGATAAGTAAGGATTCAAATCACCTGATTGAAGAATTCATGCTTTTGGCCAATAAAAAAGTTTCTGAATTTGTTTCTTTAACGAATAAAGGAGGAATGACCAATAATACCTTTATATATAGGGTTCACGATGATCCGGATCCGGCAAAACTGGAAGCATTAAGAGATTTTGTTTCCACATTCGGATACCAGATGAATCTTGCCAATACGAAGAAAGTAGCTGAATCCCTGAATAAGCTATTGTACGATGTAAAAGGGAAAGGAGAAGAAAATATGATCGAAACGCTAGCTATGCGAAGTATGAGCAAGGCAGTCTACTCTACTGAACCTATTGGACATTACGGTTTAGGATTTGAGTACTATTCTCACTTTACCTCTCCGATCCGTCGTTATCCCGATTTACTTGCACATCGTTTACTCCAGCATTATCTGGATGGTGGAAAATCTCCGGACAGAGCTGAATTGGAAGAAAAAGCAAAACACTGCAGTGCAATGGAAAGACTGGCAGCAGATGCTGAAAGAGATTCTATTAAGTTTATGCAGGTAAAATTCATGGAGAAACATCTTGGAGAAAACTTCAAGGGAGTGATTTCCGGAGTTGCGGAATTCGGATTCTGGGTAGAAATTCCTGAAAATGGAGCTGAAGGACTTATTAAACTAAGGGATCTTGTAGATGATTCCTATGTGTATGATAAGACAACCCATGCTGTTTATGGTTCACGAACAGGTAAAAAATATCAGTTGGGAGATGAAGTTCACATCAAAGTAGTGAAAGCTAATCTGATTCAGAAACAACTGGATTTCAAGATTGTTGATTAATTAAATCATAAAGTCTAAATTTGTACAAAATGAGATGGATTTTTTTCCGTTTTAAAGCCATATTAAATGTTTGAACTTGTACTTTCTGCTGTCATATTAGGATTCATGTTAAGCCTGGTTTTCATAGGACCTATTTTTTTCCTTTTAATTGAAACCAGCTTCTCAAGAGGTCCCAGACATGCTTTAGCGCTTGATCTTGGTGTAATTACGGCAGATTTGCTTTGCATTGTGGCCGCCTATTATGCGAGTGCGGATCTTGTGAACCTGATTGATAAGCACCCTGGATTTTACAGGATTACATCCATTCTTATTTTTGTATATGGGGTTGTTATGCTGGTTACCAAAACCAAGATGCATATGCCCGGTGAAGAAAGAATCATTGGTCAAAATTATTTTAAGACTTTTATTAATGGTTTTTTCTTCAATCTTTTAAATGTAGGTGTTATTCTTTTCTGGTTGGTTACTGTTATTTCGGTAAGAAACCAGTACCCTGACATCAGTAATTTTATTCTTTATATAGGGATTGTAATAGGCACCTATTTATGCATTGATCTTGCTAAAATTTTCCTTGCCAAACAATTCCATGACAGGCTTACTCAAAAGCTGGCCAATAAGATCAGAAGAATTGTAGGTGGAATTCTTATTATTTTCAGTTTTTTCATCTTTTTACAGAGCTTTAAAAAATTTAATCAGTTTGATAAACGTCTGGAAGAAGCAGAGAAAAAAGAAGTCAAATATCAAAAATCAAAATGAAAAAAAATATCTTTCCAAAGTCCCTTAAAAAAGGAGATAAGATAGCTATTATTTCTCCTGCAGGAGCAGTTGATGAATCCCAGCTCGAAAAAGGAATTTCCATGATTAAAGCGAAAGGTTTTGAACCTGTTTTAGGAAAACATTTGTATACCAGATATTTTAACGGATACAATTATGCCGGAACAGAAAAGGAAAGATTGAAAGATATAAACTGGGCCTTCAATGACTCCGAAATTTCTGCGATCTGGGCCTCCAGGGGCGGATACGGGTGTCAGCATCTTATCCAGCACATAAAACTTACACAGTTTTTAAAAGATCCAAAATGGTATATCGGATATTCAGACAATACAGTAATCCAAAGTTATTTACTGAAAAAAGGATTTGTATCTATTCATGGCCAGACAATTAAAACTTCCAGTTTCGGAGTTACAGAAGAAAGCTATGATTTAGTTTTTGATATTCTGAAAGGAAAAGCTCCAAAATATGGTTTACAGACCAATCAATTGAATAGAGAAGGCAATATTGAAGGCGAATTGATTGGGGGAAATTTAGCTCTGATCTATGCACTTTTAGCAACTCCCTACTCTTTTGATTTTAAAGGTAAAATATTATTTATTGAAGATATCGGAGAAAATTACTATGCCCTGGATCGAATGATCATGAGTTTGGAATTAGCCGGAGTTTTTAAAAAAATCAAAGGACTTATTGTTGGTGGAATGACCAATATGGGTGATGAAAAAGAGAATAAAAATTATGAGGAAAGTTTCGATGAATTTGCCTATAAACTAATCTCTGAAAGAATTTCAAAATATAAATTTCCCGTTATTTTTGGTTTTCCAAACGGACATATCAAAGACAACAGACCATTGATTATCGGTGGAAATGTGAAAATGAAAGTTGGAAGTAAAGTTAAGATAGAATTTTAATCAGGCATTAATTTTCACTTTTTTAATCTTTTAAATGTAAAAAAGACAGATGGCATCTCACAATGATTTTGGAAAAATAGCAGAAGATTTTGCCGTAGAACATTTGCAGAGAAACGGATATAAAATTCTTGCCAGAAACTATCGGTTTCAAAGAGCCGAGATTGATATTATTTCGGAAATAAAAAATCTGATTGTAATTATTGAAGTAAAAGCACGTTCTACAAATGCTTTTATACTGCCTCAGGAAGCTGTTACGAAAACAAAGATCAGATCTATTGTTAATGCTGCTGATCATTATCTCGAAGAGTTTAATCATGTGAAGGAAGTACGCTTCGATATTATTTCAGTTTTGCCGGATGAAAAAGGAAAATTGGTTCTTGAGCATATTGAAGACGCGTTCCAGGCATTTGACGCCAACTAAAATTTAATTCAAAATGTACCGTGATTCACTGATCGGGTTACGATGAAATTGCTACAATAAGATATGAAAACAATATTAATAACCGGAGCAACTTCCGGGATTGGAAAGTCAACAGCAGAGCTTTTTGCAAAACAAGGAAACAGGGTTATTATCTGTGGAAGAAGAAATGAAGTACTGGAGTCTGTACAAAGCGAATTATCAGCTTTTACAGAAGTACTCAGCTTAAAATTTGACGTTAGGAACCTGGAAGAAGTACAAAATGCAATCAATTCTCTTCCTGAGGAATGGAAAAATATTGATGTTTTGGTTAATAATGCCGGAAATGCGCATGGTTTAGATCCTCTTTCGGCTGGAAAAACGGACGACTGGGATTCTATGATCGATGGAAATGTAAAAGGACTTTTATATGTTTCTAAAACGATTATTCCAGGAATGAAAGAAAGAAATTCCGGACATATCGTTAATATCAGCTCAGTAGCTGCCAGACAGACCTACGTCAATGGTGTTGTATACTGTGCGACCAAAAAGGCAGTTGATGTCGTTTCCGAAGGAATGCGTTTGGAGCTCACTGAATTCGGAATAAGAGTAACTAATATTCAGCCGGGAGCTGTAGAAACAGATTTCTCTTTGATACGATTCAAAGGGGATCATGAAAGAGCTTCTACCGTATATGCTGGTTATGAGCCTTTAAAGGCTGAAGATATAGCAGATGCTATTGCCTATTGTGTAAATGCTCCAAAACATGTGAATGTGTCAGATATGACAATCTATCCGAGTGCACAAAGTGAACCGAGAACAATCTACAGAAAATAGATTTAAAAGGATTAAATTTGCAGATATTATTTAAGTGTATTTAAACCTGCCGATAAGCTTACAAAAATGAAAATATTATATCTAGAAACCTCTTCTAAAAACTGCTCAGTTGCCATTTCAGATAATGATAAACTCCTGTGTGTATGTGAAGAAGTTTCTGAAAACTATAAACAATCCGAAAGCTTGCATACCTTTGTAGAGTGGGCATTGGAAGGGGCAGGAATTTCCATTAAAGAGATTGAAGCCATATCCTTGGGAAAAGGCCCCGGCTCTTATACTGGATTAAGGATTGGTGCAGCTTCTGCAAAAGGATTTTGTTATGGTTTAAAAATTCCTCTGATTGCGGTGAATTCTCTCGAAAGCATGAAAGAGCCCTTTTTAGGACAAAACTATGATGTAATCATACCCTTAGTTGACGCAAGGAGAATGGAGGTTTATACGGCAGCTTATGACGGCATTACAGGAGAAGAGATTTCTTCTACGGAAGCTAAAATTCTTGATGAACAATCTTTTAGTGAATGGTCGGATAAAAAAATACTTTTTGTAGGAGATGGCGCTAAAAAAGCAAAAGAAATACTGCAGTTACCCAACGCAGAATATAATGAAGAGGTATACCCTTCCGCACAACACCTGATAAAGAAGACGCTTGAAAAAACAGAAAGTAAAGACTACGAAGATATTGCTTACTTTGAACCTTTTTATGTAAAAGATTTTCATGGAGTAAAGAAAAAGAAAAGCGAAGATTAAATCTTCGCTTTTTTATTTATTTTGGCCTTGGAGGCTGTGAATTCGGATTCTGCATTTGAAGATCCTGCTTATTCTGATCAGGATTCCCAAACCTTTTTGATTTTTTCTTTACAGGTGGCTGGCCATTAAAGTCCTGTATTTTTTGAGCATCGTTATTATCCGGGCTGGTAGGAACATTATTCTGTGAAGCAGGCTGTACTGGTACATTATTCTGGTTCTGAGGTATCGTATTTCCTTTGTTGTCCGTTGCCTGGAACGCAAGATCACTCTTCAGATAGTTAAGCATTTCCTTAGCTTTAATACCTTCCGGTGTTTTGGCATAATTTAATGCAATCTGTTCCAATTGTAGAATCATTACTTCTTTACCACTGGACTTTCCGGTATTGAAAGCATTCAGTAAATACAATTTTGGGACTAATGCATCTTTTGGATACTTCTCAATAGTCTGGTCAATGACATTCTTACTATCACTGAATTTTTCTGCTTCATATAATGCGTATGCTCTTTTGTACTCATTTTCAACATCTTCAGAGGACTTTACAAATGAATTATTTTTAGGATTTCTTGCAAATTCTGCATAAGAAGTATAAGGATAATCTGTCAACAGGATCTGTTTTGCCTTCTCTGATGCCTGTGGGTTTTTCTCATAATTCATTGCAAAAATTTCATACAACGCCTGCAATAGTACTTTTTCTTCCGGCTTTACATCAACCAGATCATACAGTGTTTTAGTAGCTAAAGGTGTGTTGGTAAAATAGTTCTGGTACATGATCCCTAATCCTAAAGAAGCCGTATCTCTATCCTTTTTCAGTTGTCCTAGTTTACCCGCATCCGTTGGAATCTGTTCAATATAGAAAGCAGGTTCAAAACGTCTCGGATCAGGAGCTGATGTTACTCCCAGCGCTTCATTCTTCATATCATCAATAGAAGACATTTTTTTAGAATAACGCCAGTTATCACTTAATGCCCTGTCGCCCCAAACCTGTTTAAATGAGGAAGTACCCTTGCTTACAGTTCCCGTATTGCTAAAATAAAATCCTTTAGGAGCTGTTCCGAAATCTTCAAAAGAAGTTGAACTATTGGCGAAAATAGAGTTGGAATTATAATCTCCAGTGTCAAAACCTTTACTTCTTTCAGCACGTCTTCTTTCCAATTCTTCTTTTTCTTCCTTGGCTTTTAATTTGGCAATATGCTTGGCAAAAAATTCAGTTTTTTGAGCATCGGTCATTTTTGCTAATGAAAGAATACTGTCATTTTTTTTGATCAGGTAATAGTTTCTTGAGATCTTTTTAATATTCTCGGACTGATCTTTTAAAAGGACTTTAGATGGTTCATAGGTCATAACAGCAAGCGCAGAGTCATAATATGCTCCGGCACCGATGTAATCATTTTTATCCAGGTAGTTTTTTCCTATCTCGTAATAAGCAAGACCGCGAACCTGCGGATCAGAAACCTTTTCCGTCAAAGATTTTCTGAAAAACTGTTGCCCCTCTTCTTTTTTACCCGCCTTGTTGGCCATAAGTCCTAAAGCATAATAAAATTCATTCTTTCTGGACATGTAAGTTCCCTTGTTACTGATTTTCTCCAGATAATTCTTAGCACCATTATAATCCCCTTTTCCATTGAAGGTTTTTGCGATTTCAATCTGCGATTTAACTTCAAATTCAAAATCATTCGCATATTTATAAGCAGCTAAAAAACTTTCTCTGGCCTTTTCATTCTGGCCCAGTCCTTCCAGGATTTGTCCTCTTAAATATGAAATTCGGCTTTTTAATTTACTGTTATTGTTAAGTTCAAATGCTCTGTCAAGTTCTTTTACTGCCTCTTCTTTTTTACCTGCATCCAAAAGAGTTTCTGAATTATAAATACTCAATAATTTATCATCATTTTTACTGATCCCCTCTCCTTTCAGCTTAGTGAAAATCTCCTGAGCTTTATGATAATCTTTCATCTGGGCATAAGCCTGTCCCTGATAAACCTTAGCTAATGGTAATCTTTTGTCTTCTTTCATATGAGTGAAAACATAATTTAAGGCATCAAGGGCTTCTAAAGGTTTGTCCTGATAGATCCGGGATTGAACAAGGATCATATAGGCATCAAAAATCTGTTTATTCTTTTCTTCCCCATTTCTCACTACCGAATACTTATTGATAGCTTTTAAAGCCTTTGATTCTGCAATTTGAAGCGCCGTAGCTCCTTTTACCTCAGGCTGATTGGAATCATTTCCCGTTACACCTGCAACAGCGGAATTAACTTTGTCTTTTACCATACCGGGAATATCCTGGAGACCAGGCTTACCCGGAGGCCCGCTTGCTCCCCTTCCGGAAGAATTAGAAGGCTTATTTACTTCGGCCATTTTCATAGAATTTTCTGCAAAGGCCGTTGATTGTCCAAGATCACTTCCCAAGGGCTGATTTTCATAGGTAAGTATAGGAATATAAGGAGCATAAAAGTTATCTTTATGCCCCTTATCTCTGGTCGTAAATTCACTGTTCAATGCATCTTTTGCATTAAATAAAGTGTTATAATATGTGGAAAAACCTTTTAAGAACTTTGATCGTTGCTCCGGTTTTTTTACCTTGGTGGCACAGGATACAACAAAACATGCTGCTAAAAGGAATAAAATATTCTTTTTCATTATTTCAATATAACTAGCTAATCTACTTTTTATTATCAAAAGTTTGATGATTTTGTAAAAATAATAAAATTTTATATTGGAAAAATTTATATTTCTTTCAATATTTTGTAAACCAGATGGGTTGGAAGCCCCATTATTGTATAAAAACTACCGGATAATTTTTTGATCTTTGCCATTCCCAGCCATTCCTGAATACCATAACTTCCTGCTTTATCAAAAGGTTTGTAATGGGTAATATAATAATCAATTTCCTCATTGGAAATTTCATCGAGTTCCACATCTGCAACATCCGTTTCTGTAAAAACCTGATCAACCGTCTGTATGGTAATTCCTGTATATACCTGATGCGTTTTTCCGGAAAGCAATCGCAGCATATGCTGAGCATCGGCTTCATCTTTCGGTTTTCCAAGAATTTGATTATTTAACGCAACAACGGTATCTGCAGTGAGTAAAACTTCACCCGCCTCAAGTGGACGGAATGAGTTTGCCTTTAATTGAGAAAGATAGGCAGCCGCATTTTCAATAGCCATATCATCAGGAATGATTTCTTCACAATCTATTGTTACTACTTCAAAATCAAATCCAAGGCTGGAAAGCAATTCCTTTCTTCTGGGTGATTGTGATGCTAAAAGTAATTTCATATCAAGTATTTATACAGATTGTGTGTTGTCATCATGCCAGTTTCCCTGCACCTTCATTACCTGCTCGATTACGTCACGTACAGCTCCACTTCCACCCTGCTTTGTGGAAATATAATCAGCGATGCCTTTGATTTCGGGAACAGCATTTTCTGGACAGGCTGCGATGGCTGAACTTTCCATAATATGCAGGTCAGGAAGATCATCACCCATTGTCAGGATCTCTTCATTTTTAAGATTGTATTTCTTTTTAAAATCTTCAAAATCAGCCATTTTATCATGTGATTTGGCATAATAATCTTCTATACCCAGATAATTGATGCGATGTTTTACCATTTCATCATTTCCTCCGGTAATGACCCCTATTAAATAATTATTTTTTAAAGCTTTTACTACTGCATAGCCGTCCAGAACATTCATCACTCTGCTCATATTTCCACCCGGCATCAGATACACACTTCCATCGGTAAAAACACCGTCCACGTCAAATACGAATGCTTTAATATCTTTTAATTTCTCTTTATAACCCATACATTTTTTTAATAGAATGATTCATTACTTTATATATTTCAAGGCTTTCATCCTTTAGCAATTGCTCATGAAGTTCCAATACCCTTACATCATTTCTTACAGCCGGACCCGTTTGCGCAAGCCTGGGTTCAATTTCATGAATTTTTTGAACGGTTTCATCAATTAACGGAAGAAAATAGTCGAACGGAATCTCCTGGGAATCCGATATTTCTTTGGCTTTAGAAAAAAGGTGATTCACAAAATTACAGGCGAAAACCGCTGTAAGATGGATATATTTTCTTTTGTCATGGCTACTTTCCATTACATGATCAGATATTTTGGATGCCAGCTCAAAAAGAATCTCTTTATCTTTTTCGGTTTCTGTCTCTATGAAAAAAGGGATTTTCTTGTAGGTGAGATCTTTGGATTTGGAAAATGTCTGTAAAGGATAAAAACTTGCTTTCCTGTACTCCCCTGCTAAAAGCTCCTTAGGAAGCGAGCCTGAAGTATGAGCAACAAGTGAATCTTTTTTAGTGATCATTGCTGAAACATTCTGTACAGAGTTATCACTTACACAGATAATATATAAATCGGCATCTTCGAGCTTTTCCGTGGAATAAGGAATATGTAACTCCGCAGCTATTTTTTCCAAATCCTTTTCATTTCGTCCAAAAATCTGAGCTAACGGAATGTTATTCAGAACAAAGGCTTTTGCCAGATGGTAAGCGACATTTCCGGAACCTATAATTACAATTTGCATATAACAAAGATAATATTTTATGAGTTTTGGACTGAAAATTGAACAAAGTATTTAACTTTTAGATATTTTTGTAATCCAAAACAGTGAAAGCATCTATGAAGATTAAGGACGCGGAAATTATTACGCTGATGCAAAATCCCCGAACTCAGGATAAAGGAGTTCGTGCCTTGATGGATGCTTATCAAAGTAGATTATATTGGCATATACGAAGAATTATTGTAGATGGAGATCTTGCTCAGGATACGTTGCAGGATACTTTTATAAAAGCCTATCAGAATTTTCACCAGTTCAAAAATGATAGCCAGCTGTATACTTGGTTGTACAGGATAGCTACCAACGAAGCATTACAGCAAGTTAATAAAATGAAAAAAATGCAGAAAACTGATGAAGATGCTGAGTATCATATGCAAAATCTTGTAGCGGATAATGCTGAAAAAGATGCCGATGAAATACAGGTTTTATTACAGAATGCTATACAGAGTCTGCCTGAAAAACAGAAACTCGTATTTATGATGCGGTATTATGATGATTTGCCTTACGAAGAGATATCAAAAATTGTTGATATGTCCGTAGGAACCTTAAAAACAAATTATCACTATGCCAAACAAAAGATAGAAGAATATATTAAAGAAAATTACGAGAATAATTTTTGATTAACATAATAAGATGAAAGAGTTCGATATAGAGAAATTAGAACGTAAAAACATTTACAAAGCTCCTGATGATATGTTTAATATGATCCAGGAAAGAGTGATGAATGACGTGAAGGCAAATAAAAAAGCACCCATATTTAAATTAAATTGGATGTATGCGGTTGCCGCGTCATTAGCTTTGATCTTTGGAAGTATTTTTGTTTTCAATTCCGATCAAAATACAATAAAAGATTCTGGTATTTCTGAAGTAAGTTATGCAAAGAATGACCAGGCTCCAAAGAGTGAAAGCGAGCTTGCCTACGAAACTTTGAAATCTGATTTAATTTCTGTGGAAAGCACGGATCAAATAGTTCAAAACAAGAAAAGTGCAGAGATAGACGATTCTCAGGATACTGAAGCAGAAACAGTTTCAAAACCCCAGAACGGAGTCGCTGTTTCAAAGCAGACTGAAACTAAAATGAACGAATATCTGGATTCATTTTCTAATTCTGAGATTGCAGAATTAGCCAAGAATTCAACAGAAGACGTTTATTTAGATTTATATAATTAAAAGAAGAGATGAAAAAGATATTATTTACCCTTTTTATTATTTACGGCTTTTGTTTACATGCTCAAAGGACGGATTATGACTGGAAAAAGATGGACCCTAAACAAAGAAAGGAGATCATCAATAACCTTTCTCCGGAAGAGAGAAAAGATCTTTTGAAAAAATTCAGAGATAATATGATGCTGGACAATCTGAATGTAGATGAGAAAGATAAAGCAGAATTTACGGCAATTTATAATGAATACATAGATAATCAGAAACAGATAAAAAGCCAGTTTAACCCTGATTTTGATCCTGATAAAATGTCTGATGAAGAAGCCAAAGTCAAGCTACAGCAAAGCTTTGAGCTGGGACAAAAATTACTGGATAATAGAAAAAAATATGCTGAGAAAATGCAGCGGGTAGTTCCCTGTCAGAAAGTACTGAAATTGTTCCAATCGGAGTGGAGGATGAGAGATAAGATGAATGACAGAAAGCCCCACGATCATAACAATTCGGGAACGCCGAAACAAAACCCATAATAGTTTATTTTTTTAATGTTGGACGACTCTTACGAATCTTTTTGTAAGAGTCGTTTGATTTTATGTTTGAAATGATATTTTGTGGGAGGCATTGTAAGAACAATTATCGTTACGGGAGACTACATTTTTTCAAAATAAGATTTAAAATAATATAGAGATTAATAACTTTTATGAATGTTTTTTGTTTGGTGTAGTTGGTTTAAAACTAATCTTTACTTTTGCAAAAAATATAAAAAAGATGAAGAAATTACTTCAGACTGCAAGCCTTTTTATTGCAATCACCGTATTATCTCAGGGAAAAGAATACATCAAATTCAAAGGGAGTATTCCAAATTACGGAAAAGAAACTTATAAGACTTTAACGGTTATTGATCAAAGAGAAGACAAAAAAATAGGAATTCTTCCTTTTGGAAATCAAAAAGAAGAGAAGGAAGTTGTTTTCCTTACAAGCCCGGGAAATGATTTAGGAAACTGGTATAAAAAAGGAAATGATGAGGGAGGAAGTGCAGACCTGGTTCTGATTTTAAAAAGGCTTAAATTAAGTGTTGGAGAAACAATTGGAAAAAATACTAGTGGGAGCATTGATTTTTCAGCCCAGACATTTTCAAAGGAAGGGGATCAATATCGTTTCCTATATAAAAAAGATACTGTAGTTACATTCAATAATAAGGAAATTGCAGAACTTTTAGTTAAGAATGTTCCTAATGTTTTTTTTGATTTATTCATGAGAACATACAGAAAGAGACCTGTTGGAAATGCAGTATCTATCAACGAGCTTTCTGATTATGAATCATTTGTCAGGAACAATTATGCAATATATAAGAGCGATCAGTTAAAGGATGGGATTTATTTGGATCACGTTTCATTCTTTAACCAGACTCCCGAGCCCGGAAATTATCTACTTGAAAGGAATGAAAAAGGGGAGGTGACTAAAGCACTCAAAGAGGAAAATGGTAAAAAGAATAAGATCCCTGCCTACAAAATGTTTGCTTACGTGGAAAACGGAAAGGCTTATAAAAAGGGATTATCAGGCTTTCTGGATTTAAATAGAAATGAAAAAGGATTTTATGTGGTAAGCAACAGAGGATATCTTTTTCCTGCAGCTTCTAATAATACATTAGGAATGTTTGGTTTAATTGGAGGTGTTGCTGATGCAATTCAACAGGGAGCAGAACAAAAGAAAATGAAAAAAGGGGATAAGTTTGAAATCTATATTGATCTTTTAACGGGAGAATACGATTTTCCTTCGGAATTATAAATTAATTTCACTGATTAAAATTAACAGCAATGAATTGTCTTGCTTTTTTTTATCTTTGCAAATTACAAGGTTCTTAAATGAAAAACATACGAAATTTTTGCATAATCGCTCATATTGACCACGGTAAAAGTACTTTGGCGGATCGTTTATTGGAATATACCAATACAGTTACCCAGAGGGAATTACAGTCTCAGACGCTGGATGATATGGATTTGGAGAAAGAACGTGGGATTACGATTAAATCTCACGCGATCCAGATGGATTATGAATATAAAGGGGAAAAATATATTTTAAATCTGATCGATACCCCGGGACACGTGGATTTCTCTTATGAGGTTTCCAGATCAATTGCTGCCTGCGAAGGAGCGCTTCTTATTGTAGATGCTGCTCAAAGCATTCAGGCACAGACTATTAGTAATCTTTATCTTGCATTGGAGAATGATCTGACGATCATTCCTATTCTTAATAAAATCGATTTACCTTCAGCCAATCCTGAAGAAGTGACTGATGAAATCATGAATTTAATTGGTTGTGAATATGAAGATGTATTAAGGGTTTCCGGGAAAACCG
Source organism: Chryseobacterium sp. LAM-KRS1 (assembly GCF_013184525.1). GTDB lineage: Bacteria > Bacteroidota > Bacteroidia > Flavobacteriales > Weeksellaceae > Chryseobacterium > Chryseobacterium proteolyticum. The sequence goes on along the minus strand of NZ_JAAOIZ010000004.1, from coordinate 365,597 downwards.
GTGAAGGGGTTCACCATCTGCTTGAGCAGATTGTGGAAAGAATTCCTGCTCCTGTAGGAGATCCTGATGCACCACTTCAGGCTTTGATCTTCGATTCCGTATACAATCCTTTCCGTGGTATAGAAGCCTATTTTAAAGTAGTAAATGGAAGTATTTCTAAAAATGAAAAAATAAAATTTTTTGCCACTGGAAAAGAATATGGAGCTGACGAAGTAGGGACTTTAAAGCTGAAGCAGGTTCCTAAAAAGACAATTGGATGTGGAGATGTAGGATATTTGGTTTCTGGAATTAAAGATGCCAGAGAAGTTAAAGTAGGAGATACCATCACTTCTTTCGATAAACCCGCAAGTGGGCCGATTGAAGGATTTGAGGAAGTTAAACCGATGGTATTTGCAGGGATTTATCCTATTGATTCTGAGGATTTTGAGGAGCTTAGATTTTCATTAGAGAAATTAAGGCTTAACGACGCTTCTTTAGTTTTTGAACCGGAAAGTTCTGCTGCTCTGGGCTTTGGGTTCCGATGTGGTTTCTTAGGAATGCTGCATATGGAAATTGTTCAGGAGCGATTGGACAGGGAATTCAATATGAACGTTATCACTACGGTACCGAACGTTTCTTATTTCGGATATACTAAAAAAGAACCGGATGTTCCTATTTTGATTAATAACCCGTCTGAAATGATGGATCCATCTACAATGGATAGAGTGGAAGAACCGTTTATTAAAGCTTCTATTATTACCAAATCTGATTTTGTAGGATCGGTAATGACTTTATGTATTGAGAAAAGAGGAGAGATCGTTAACCAAAGTTATTTAACTTCTGAAAGAGTAGAGCTGATATTCAATATGCCTCTGGCAGAAGTTGTATTCGATTTCTACGATAGACTGAAATCCATTTCTAAAGGATATGCATCATTTGATTATCATCCGATCGGATTCAGAGCTTCCAAACTTGTAAAAATGGATATCCTGATCAATGGCGATATGGTAGATGCCCTTTCTTCATTGATTCACGATAGTAATGCCTATCATATCGGTAAAAAGATGTGTGAAAAGCTTCGTGAACTGATCCCTAGACAGCAGTTTGATATTGCGGTTCAGGCTGCATTGGGAACGAAGGTTATCGCGAGGGAAACCATTAAAGCTCTAAGAAAAGATGTTACAGCGAAGTGTTACGGGGGAGATATTTCCAGAAAACGTAAGCTTTTGGAAAAACAGAAGGAAGGTAAGAAAAAGATGAAACAGATTGGTAGGGTAGAAGTACCGCAATCTGCATTTATGGCCGTATTAAAGCTAAACGATTAATATAAAAAAGACCGATATCATATCGGTCTTTTTATTTTTATAGATTTCTCTGCTTATCAATCAGGTTTCTCTGCACTACCAGCGCTCCTAATCCCAGAATAATTTCAACGATACCAAGCATGGTTATCAGTTTAGTACCGCATACAATACATTCAGGCTCAGGAAATGGTTTTTTGCCTATTACAATAATAATAACTCCGCCAATAACGACGATAATTACAATAAGTACTCTTAATAAATTTTTTGCATTCATGATAATGTTAGTTTGTTTTATGCCTACTTTTAAAGGTTTTCGGCCTGGACCTTTTTACTATATCAAATTTCTATAATAAAATAAGGTGTAGAATCAGGTAAATCACTGAAAATGAGGTGTGTTTTTTACTGTTGTTAATGTTTGCTGATAAGTATGATCATAAATATATGTTTTCAACTCCACAACAGGGACTTGGAGCGGGCAGGTCTACAACGTTAATTATTTAAACAATAATTTCAGCGTTCCGGTAACCAGTGCATCAGAAACCAATTAGCATAAAAAACCGCTTCAGAGGAAGCGGTTTTTTTATTTTCTATTTTTTACGGGTGAATTTTATTTCCATTGTTTTCATTTCCTTACCGGTTTTGGAGCCGGGACCATACATTTCCATGATTTGAGTGTTATCATCCACGAATGTAAAAACTTCCCTGACATCGCATTCTTTTCCAGGCCTTGCAATGTCAGGCATTTTACCTTTAAATTCAATTGATTTCTTTGATGCGTTCCAATCTCCTGTAGTATACATTATTCCTGTTCCCATATTGTCCATCCATGTACTTACAAATTTTTTAGTCGCATTATCGTATCCAACAATACTCCTTCCTTCAAAAGGCATTCCCCACATATTACCGGTGTGTACGCTCTCCTGATAGCGTCCGCCAAAGATCATTTTATTGGTACACTCAGATGTACTTTTGATAGGTTTTCCTCCTTCTTCCATCCACATAGTCGTTTCTCCGGTCCACTTCCCATCTGATTTAGCAAGCATTTTGTGCATCTCTCCGGGAGTAGCATATTCAGTCCATGCCTTTACAGCGGTAGCAGAATCTACAGGTTTCCATGCTGCAGAATCAGATCCTGTGGATTCCTTACCCATATTGGGTTTTCCTTTTTCGCAAGCTGTCAATAGAAAAGCTGCGATTACAATGAACATTAGATTTTTCATAAATGTTTAGTTTTAAGTTGGTTATAATTTTAAATTAAAGGTAAGAAATTTTATTTTGTTGGTTTTTGCCTTTTTAACGGTGGAGTTTTTAATTCAAAACATTAACTTTGTGTATTCACAACGCAAACTATATTATGCAGAATATTAAAGTAGCAGTAGATGCAGTTATATTTGGATACTTTGATAAGAAGGATCTTCAGGTTCTTTTGATAAAAAGAAAAATTGATCCTTTCAAAGGAGGATGGGCATTACCGGGCGGATTGGTTCTTGATGATGAAAATCTTGATGATGCTGTAAAAAGGGAACTGTATGAAGAGGCTGGCATAAAGCCCGATTTTCTGGAACAACTTTATACTTTTGGTAATGTGGGTAGGGATCCCAGGAACAGAGTCGTTTCTATAGCTTATTTAGGCTTGGTAAACCCTTCTTACTATGAACTATTTGCAGATTCCGATGCGGAAGACGCACAATGGTTCAGTGTTAATCAGCTTCCAAAGCTTGCTTTTGATCATAAAGGAATACTGGATATTGCGTTAAAAAGACTTCGTACGAAAATTCAATACCAGCCGATTGGTTTCAATCTTCTTAATGAGGAATTTCCGTTTTCTGATCTGGAAAACCTCTATAAAACAATCATTGGCCAGGAGATAGACCGCAGAAATTTCCGTAAAAAGATCATGAGCTATGGTCTTCTCAATGAAACCAACAACCTTAAAAAAGAAGGGAGCGGAAGACCGGGAAAACTATTTACTTTTAATCAGGAGAAATATAAGGAACTTGAGGAGCAGGGATTTTATTTTGAAATCAAATAGGAGTATAAACCACATATAATACATATATTTCTTAGTAAATACATAATAACAAATGATCATCATATCAAATGAAAAACGGGCTTTAGCCCGTTTTTTTATAAAACTATTCGATGGACTATTTAAAATGAAAATATACAGTAATAAATTAATTTAATTGAAAATCAATGCTTTAAATAGGTTAGTGTAAAATTAACGCAAATAAATTTGGAGGGAAATAAAGTATTCTCTTACATTTGTGTAATAATAACGCAATCATGAAATATAATCTGCAAAATATCATCCAAAAGTTTCAAAATAAAGAGGAGTTGGAATTCTTATTTTTCTGGGGTCATACAGCCAAAGATCAGATCACGAAGGCGTGTTTCAGTCAGTGGTATCCGGCTGAATTTGAAGAAGGAGGAGTTATTTATAAAACGGCAGAGCATTATATGATGGCAGAAAAAGCAAGGCTATTTAATGATGAGAATATCGAAGCTCTTATCATTGAAGCACAGGACCCAAAGGAGGCAAAGGGATTAGGAAGAAAGATTAAAAACTTTGATCATCATATCTGGGATGAGCATAAATATGAAATTGTAAAGAGAGGAAACTTTTTTAAATTTTCGCAAAACGCAGAGCTTAAAAAATTTCTGTTATCAACGGGTGATAAGCTTATTATTGAAGCAAGTCCTTATGATAAGATCTGGGGAATAGGAATGCTGGAATCAGATCCTGAAGCAAAAAATCCGCTTCATTGGAGAGGAGAGAATCTTTTAGGGTTCGCTTTAATGGAGGTCCGGGATGATCTAAAAGAATGATATGGTCCGGTACAGGGATTTATTATCCGTTAAGGCATTAAGGTAAGATAGTAATCAGCAGTGAAAATATGCATTCGGGAAGGATGTTATGTTCATCAATGAAGAATAGATTCTTTTAAACAAGATAAACTTATGTCCTGTTTAATTAGCGTAAAAACAACACAAATATTAACTCTTAAAAACGTAAAGCTATGTTTGGTTTCAGACACATCAAATTCGATTCAATGACTTACGTTCTTCATTTTAAAAATGGGAAAACCGTAAGAGAAGGAAGAGGGCTATCATTCTTTTATTTTGCTCCAAACAGTTCTATTGTAGCAATTCCGATGGGAAGTAATGATCTGCCGTTTATTTTTAATGAAAATACGTTTGATTATCAGACGGTAAAAATCCAGGGACAGATCAGCTATAAGATTATTGATCCAAAAGCTTTATCCAATACATTGGATTTTACGGTTAACGAATCAGGAGTATATAAGAAAAATGATATTGAGAAGCTTAACCAAAGAATCATTAACCTGGCACAGACTTCTACTTCATCATTTATCCATGAAATGAGTTTAAAAGATGCCATCCGCTCCGCTAAGAAGATTGAGGAACATATTTTAGTGGGACTTAAGGCTTCAGAAACTATCCAAACGATGGGCATTGAAATATTGGGAGCCAGTATTCTGGCGGTTCAAACCACTCCGGAAATGGCCAGGGCATTAGAAACGGAAACCAGGGAGAAACTCCAGCAGCAGGCAGATGAAGCCATTTATGAGAGAAGAAACTTTGCCGTGGAGCAGGAAAGAAAGATCAAAGAATCTGAGCTGAATACAGAGATAGCAGTTGAGGAAAAACAAAAACAGATCGAAGAAAAAAGAATGGAAACAGAGATCCAGCAGGAGGAAAATAACAAGATCCTTAGAGAAATGAAGATTGCTGCTGATATTTCCGTTGAAAATCAAAGAAAACAGCTGATAGAGCAAAAGACAGAAAATGACAGAAAAGAAGCTGAAACCCAGGGCTATGTGTTGGAAACCTCATTGAAACCATATAAAGAAATGGATTGGAGGGTTCTAAGTGCTTTGAGTGGAAACCAGGATGCAAGATCCAATATTGCACTGGCTTTTAGAGAGCTTGCTGAAAATGCAGGGAAAATAGGAAACTTAAATGTAAGCCCGGACTTATTGGAAAATCTCTTAAAATAGCATTAAGCGATGAAAGGAATGAAAAGTATTTAAAATAAGCAATTGAAGTAAAGCCATGAAACCAGAATACGCAATTATTATTAAGAACAAAACGAGATTGGAAGCTTTGATTGAACGGTTCAATACAAAAGCACAGGCCCGGTTTTATATCGAAAGTTCTGGGGGTGATTTTCAGGAATATGTTATTGAACATGAAAAGTTCTATCAGTCATTTCTTGAAGTCCAGACAAAACTTTCCAAAGTAATTAAAAATAAAGTGGTAGAACGAGAATTTATACCCTCCTTTATTTTCTCTGAAAAGAATTTAATTGTGGTGGTTGGGCAGGATGGACTGGTAGCGAATGTAGCAAAATACTCTAAAAATATACCTATCGTAGCAATTAATCCTGACCAGGAAAGGTATGACGGAGTACTGCTTCCTTTTAATACAAAGAATTTTCTGGATGGCATTCATTCTGTTATAAACGAAAATTTTAGTTCAAAGAGAATGAAGTTTGCTGAAGCCGTATTGAATGACGGGCAAAAGCTCCTGGCTGTAAATGATCTTTTCATCGGTGTTTCTTCCCATAGCTCAGCAAGGTATAAGGTGGTTATGAACGGAAAAGAAGAGATGCATTCTTCCAGTGGAATTATTGTTTCTACAAAGACAGGAAGTACCGGATGGCTAAGCTCGATCTTTAATATGGCCTATGGAATTTTAGGATCTAAAGAACTGGAATATCCGGAACTCAATGAAGATGATCTATACTTTACGGTGAGAGAACCTTTCAAAAGTAAAGCAACACAAACGGAAATTTGCAGTGGGCGCATAAAAAGAGGAAATAGGCTCGTTATAGAATCATTAATGCCAAATAATGGCTTTATATTTAGTGATGGAATTGAACAGGATTTTTTGCAGTTCAATAGTGGTGCAACCGTAGAAATTAAGCTGTCTGATGAAGAGGCGGTTTTGGTGATATAACAAAATAAAGCATGAAAGGGATACAGTATTTAAAAGGAGACGCAACGGACCCTCAAAAAGATGGGAATAAAATTATTGCACATATCTGTAATGATATAGGTGGTTGGGGAAAAGGTTTTGTATTAGCTATCTCCAAAAAGTGGAAGTATCCTGAAAAGGAATATAGAAATTGGTTTAAATCTGACATAAATTTCAATCTTGGAGAGATCCAATTGGTTAAAGTTGAATCAGAAATATGGATCGCTAATATGATAGGTCAACATAAAGTTATTACTAATTCTCAGGGTACGATATAAAGCTGTAGAACAATGTTTAGAGAAGCTATCTATTGAGGCTTTGAGGTTAAAGGCAAGTATCCATATACCTAGGATAGGTTGTGGCCTGGCCGGTGGAAAATGGGAGGAAATCGAACCAATCATTGGAAGGACATTGGTGAAGTATAAGATTGAAATATATGTTTATGATTTTGAATAAGCATTAAGAATAAAAAGAACAATGGAAACAATAACACTTTACAGACCTGTAGGAGAAAAGGAAATGATATTAATTATTAAAAGTGATTATAAAAAATTTCCACCAAGACTGGAATGGCAACCTATTTTCTATCCGGTATTGAATGAAGATTACGCTTCAGAAATTGCTGAGAAATGGAACACAAAGGATGAAGCTGGGAATTATCTTGGATTTGTAACGAAATTTGAAGTTCTCCGGAATGAGGTTGATAAATACCCAGCTGAGAATGTAGGTGCTAAAAACCATAATGAATTGTGGGTACCAGCAGAAAATTTAGATGAATTTAATCAGGCTATAATTGGTGAAATTAAAGTAGTAAAAGTATTTATTGGAGTTGATTATGTCACCTCTGAGTATAAAGAAATAACCAACCTGATATTAGATATAAACAACAACAATGACAAATAAAGGAATGGCTAAAAACACATTGGAAATTTTAGCTAATAAATATTATATAAATACGGAGGGAAAGAAGATAGAATTAAGTAATGAAATTGAAATTTGTAAAAAAGAAACAGTATTATTTACTTCAGATGAATTATCAATATTGTCCGAAACTATAAAAGAAAAAAACATTTTTGAAACACAAATTGAAACATGGAATTGTAGTTCTTTAAAAGCGATTTTGCAGTTAGCGATAGAAGAAGATGAGGAAAAGCTAATGTGTCTCAATTTTGCATCTGCTAAAAACCCCGGCGGAGGATTCATTAGTGGAGCCGAAGCACAGGAAGAAAGCTTGGCAAGAACTTCAGCGCTTTATATCAGTCAACTTGAAGCTGAAAACTTTTACAAAACTCATCGTGGAATGAAATCTTGTTTTTATACGGATAATATGATTTACAGCCCATATGTCCCAGTTTTTAGAAAAGATAAAGGAGAACTGTTAGAAAAGCCTATACTGTGCAATTTTATAACCTCTGCAGCTGTAAATGCAGGAGTTGTAAAAAGACAAGAACCAGAAAAGGCAGATCAAATTATAAATGCAATGGATGTAAGAATGGATAAGATGTTTGCTTTAGCACTTAATAAAGGAAATGAAACCTTGATTTTGGGGGCTTGGGGCTGCGGTGTTTTTAGGAATAATCCTAATGATATTGCTCAATTATTCAGAAAATACTTAGAAGGAAAATATAAGAATAGATTTAAAAGAATCATTTTTGCTGTTCTTACCAAGAATGAAGAGATGTTAAATTTATTCCAAAATTTAATAACCAAAAAACAATGAAAAAACTAACCATATTAAGCGGTGCAGGAATTAGTGCCGAAAGCGGAATAAAGACATTCAGAGACGGAGATGGTCTCTGGGAAAATCATAATGTAATAGATGTGGCTAGCCCTGAGGGCTGGAAGAGGGACAGAGCATTGGTTTTGGAGTTTTACAATCAGAGACGCCGCCAGCTTCACGAAGTAGAACCTAATGATGCCCACCGGCTGTTAGCAGAGCTTGAGAAGTATTTCGATGTACAAATCATTACTCAGAATATAGATGATCTTCATGAAAGGGCAGGATCAACCAACATCCTCCACATCCATGGAGAATTGTTTAAGTCATGTTCGAGTCATAACAAAGACCTGATCTATGAGCAAAAAGATGATATTAACGAGGGTGATAAAGCTGAAGACGGATCTCAGTTAAGACCATTTATCGTTTGGTTTGGAGAAGATGTGCCTTTATACAATGTAGCAAGAGAAAAGGTAAAAGAAGCAGATATTTTAATTGTTATCGGAACTTCTTTGCAGGTATATCCGGCAGCAGGTCTGATCCATGAAATTAAAGATGATTGTCTTTTGATCGTTATCAATCCCAATGAAACGGAGTTCGGATATGGTAAAAGAGCTGTAGTGATGAAAGAAAGTGCAACAAGAGGAATGAAATTATTGTTTGATAAGCTTGTAAATATGGCATAATGGAGAATGTGGTAAAATCTGGAATTTTCGGCGTTTGTGTTGGAGATGCGTTAGGGGTTCCTGTTGAATTTAAGAAAAGAGAAGATTTAAGGAAATCACCGGTTACCGGAATGAAAGCGTTCGGAACACATAATCAACCAGCAGGAACTTGGAGTGATGATAGCTCGTTAACGCTTTGTCTTGCAGAAGTGCTTGTGAAAGGATATAATTTAGAAAAAATAGGCCAAGGTTTTGTCAGATGGTATGAACATGGACATTGGACTCCACATGGAAGAGTTTTCGATGTAGGGATTGCAACAAGACAAGCAATTCATAAGATAGGTAGAGGGAACGTTCTTCAACTATGCGGAGGCAGCGGTGAAAAAGATAATGGAAACGGCTCCTTAATGAGGATTTTACCCCTATTGTTTTATATAAAAGGTTTTTCTTTGGAGCAGAGGTTTGAAATTATAAAAGAAGTTTCTTCCATTACCCATGCACATATTCGTTCAGTAATTTCATGTTTTATTTACTTAGAGTTTTTATTGGAAATATTACACAGAAAAAATAAACTGGAGGCCTATCAAAATATGTGTATTGTAGTAAATCAATTCTTAGATAATAATCCAATTTGCTCTCAGGCTGAAATGAATCTGTTTGAAAGAATTTTAAATAATAATATTTCGAAATGTGCAGAGGATGAAATTAAAAGCGGAGGATATGTTCTACACAGTTTAGAAGCTTCTTTATGGTGTTTTATGAATTCAGGAAGTTATTCTGAAGCGGTATTGAAAGCGGTTAACTTAGGTGAAGATACCGATACTACAGGGGCTATAACAGGAGGAATTGCTGGAATTTATTATGGTTTTGAAAATATTCCTGAAGACTGGATTTCACAATTGGTAAGGAAGGAAGATATTGAAAAACTATGTGAAAAGCTGGAGACAAAATATTTTAGTAAGTAATAGAGCAATGAATATTATAAGTGAATATTTTAAAGTATAATTGAAACAACAGGAATTCAAGTAAGATCTGATCCTGAAGAATATTATTGCTAAATAAAAAACATAATCATGAACGAAATAGAAAATAAAAGAATAAGTAAATTTTTAAGCCTGATTCTCCGTCATCAGCCAGAAACAATTCATCTGCATTTAGATGAAAATGGTTGGGCGGATGTGGAAGAATTGATTACAAAATCGGCCCGCAAAAGAGTACATTTTACGATGGAGGAATTAGATGAGGTCGTAGAAACAAATAACAAAAAAAGGTTTGCTTTTAACGAAGATAAAACGAAAATACGAGCTAACCAGGGACACTCTATTGATATAGATCTGGCATTGATTCCTCAGCAGCCTCCGGAATATCTCTACCATGGAACTGCAGAAAGTAATATCAGCTCCATTATGGAAAAAGGGATTGAAAAAAGAAGCAGGCAGCATGTTCATCTGAGTGCAGATAAAGATACTGCTACAAAAGTGGGAATGCGTCACGGAAAACCTGTAATTTTGACCATCCGGACAGGCAAAATGTCTGAAGAAGGAATTCAGTTCTATCTTTCAGATAATGGAGTCTGGCTGACGGATTTTGTTGACGCGAAATATATTTCAAAGTAAAAATGAAGAGAAAGTTAGTAATAGGGGATATTCATGGAGGTTTTAAAGCGCTGATCCAGGTTCTTGACCGGGCTCAGCTAAAAAGTGATGATCAATTAATCTTTCTTGGAGATTATGTAGACGGCTGGAGTGAATCTTCCCATATTATTGCCTTTCTGATTGAACTTTCAAAAAAGCAGGATTGTATTTTTATTAAAGGAAACCATGATGCCTGGTGTGAAGACTGGCTTTCTTTCGGGGAAACTCCTGAAGTATGGCTCAATAATGGGGGGAGAAAGACTATCGAAAGTTATGATGCCTATTCCGAAATAGAATTACAGCAACATTTGGAGTTTTTTCAGCATATGAAAAACTATGATGTAGATGATCAGAACCGTTTATTTATTCATGCCGGATATTCTTCAATGCACGGCCCGGAAAGAGAGGTCTATTCCAGCAATTACCGGTGGGATCGGACGCTTTGGGAAACGGCTGTTTGTATGGATAAAAAGCTAAGCAAGAACTCTGAATTATATCCTAAAAGGCTGCTTTTGTATAACGAGATATTTATTGGACATACCCCTACTATTGATCTGGGAAGCAAAGAACCTTTAAACAAAGCCAATGTCTGGAATCTGGATACCGGGGCTGCTTATACAGGATCATTGTCCATTATGGATGCAGACACCAAAGAGTTCTGGCAGAGTGATCCTCTTCCTGCTATATATCCTGATGAGACAGGAAGGAATGGGTAGCTGCTAATCGATAAATCAATGAAAATCAGAGATATTCTTACTTCTTAAAAAGAACCCCCCGGTCTTTATGATTAACCAAAAGATTCATCAATAATTTCAGTAATTTTATAATCTGAAATTTTATCTTCATGAAACTTAAATTTGTTCTATTATTATTTAGTTCTTCATTGTTTTTTTCACAGCAATCTTTTCAGACGCCTTTTGAAAAAGGAAATGGCAACCAGACCGTTACCTATGATGAGATGAATAACTATTACCAGGAGCTGGCTAAAAAATTTAATACAATTCAATACCTTAAAAAAGGAGAAGATGATAACGGAAAGCCCATCTATCTGGTTATTTATAATCCGTTTCCGGAAAAAGATATTGAAAAGCTGAGAAAAGAAAAAGCGATCCTTTTTGTTAATAATGGAATCCATCCGGGAGAACCGGACGGAATTGATGCAACCATGATGCTCATTCGGGATCTTGCCACAAAAAAAATAAAGACTCCACAGAATTTTATTATAGCAGCTATTTCGGCATATAACGTAAGCGGAATGCTGAACAGAGGGGCTTATTCCAGAGCGAATCAAAATGGTCCGGAACAATACGGATTCAGGGGAAACGCCAGGAACTATGATCTGAATAGGGATTTTATTAAAGCCGATTCTAAAAATGCCAGAAGTTTCCAGGAAATATACCAGTGGCTGAAGCCGGATGTCTTTATCGATAACCATGTAAGCAACGGGGCAGATTACCAATATACGTTTACCTATATTTCAACTTTTAAAGAACGCCTGGGAAATGTACTGGGAAATTATTTTTACAATGATTATCAGGCAAAGAACCTGCAGGATTTAAAAAAACTAGGATATGAGAGCACTCCTTATGTGAATATTCATGGGGATGTCCCTGAAATCGGATTTGCTGCCTTTGAGGATTCACCACGATACTCAACGGGATATACTTCTTTATTCAACTCATTGGGCACAGTTCCGGAAACACATATGCTCAAACCTTACGACAAAAGGGTTGATGCAACGTATAAGTATATGCTTGTTAACCTTCAGAATCTGGATAAAGAGTATAAAAAGATCAAAGACTATCGTATTGAAAACTTAAAGCAATATCAGCCAGGAAAACAATATGGTATCCGCTGGAAGATCGATTCTACAAAATTTTCCACGATGGATTTTAAAGGATATGAAGGAAAATATAAACCCAGTGAAGTATCCGGAAAACCAAGATTGTATTACGACAGGACAAGTCCTTTTACAAAAAATATAAAATTGTTTACGACAGCTGTTCCTACGGGTTACATTACAATTCCAAAATATTATGTCATTCCGCAGTCTCAGTACAGGGTTATTGAAGAATTCAAAAGAAATAAAATAGAAATGAAACCGATTCAAAAGGACAGTGCAATAGCGGTGGAGTCCTATAAGATCAATGATTTTAAAACGGTTAAAAATCCATACGAAGGACATTATCTTCATTATGAAACAACGGTTGATAAATCCGATAAAAAAGTGAATTTCCTGGCAGGTGATTATATAGTTTCTACACAGCAGCCGGGAGTTAAATACATTATTGAAACCCTTGAGCCGGAAGCATTGGATTCCTTCTTTAACTGGAATTTCTTTGATGGTATTCTGGCACAAAAGGAATATTTTTCAGCATATATCTTTGAAGATACCGCGGCTGAACTATTAAAAAAAGATCCTAAACTGAAAAAGGAGTTTGACGATAAAAAATCATCAGATAAAAAATTTGCAGATGATGGTGCTGCTCAGCTAGACTGGGTTTATAAACATTCTCCTTATTTTGAAGAACAGACATTCAAGCAATATCCTGTGTATAGGATTTTGTAAAAAGTAAAGGCGTTTCATCTGAAACGCCTTTTTTTATTTTGGTAAGCCTCTTTTTAAAGCATAATTGGCTCGTTCAACAGCTTTTTTCTCTTTCCAGTCCATATACCTTTTTTTGAAATTGGACTTCATGATATCATCAAATTTACGCTGTACCGTAAGATTCCATAAAGAGTGTGCCTTTACTGCCCAGGATTTATCCCAAGCCCTTAAGGAAATAGAGAAACTTCCGTCCAGATACTTCATCCAGTGCCACCATCCTGTAGGCATAAACAAGGTGTCTCCATGTTCAAGGAAGCATTCAATACCTTCCACTCCGTCAAGCGCCGGGAATTTAGTGAAATCAGGATTCTCAATATCGTAATCTTCCAGAGCATACGTAGCATAAGGAATCTGATAAAGTCTTTCTTTCCATTTGTAATCAAAGAGCATGATATGTTTTCTGCCATTGAAGTGCGTATGGAAGATATGCGCCATATCGATATCAAAATGAAGGAAAGTAACCGATCCTTTTCCTCCAAAGAACATATTCGGATATTTATCAAGGAACCCTCCCATTAATTCTTTGGGAGAAATATAATCTTCAAGAAGTTTTGGAGCAAATTTAATCGGATCAAAAAGGAAGATTCTAAGATCTGTAGGCTCTTTCTGAATCAAATCGATATAATCTCCAAATTTCATTTTGGCTGCAGATGCATTGATGGGAGCAGACGGGTCAGCCTTTGAGCTGTCATATAAGGGGACTTCTACATCACCTACCGTTTCCTTCATATAATCCATTGTCCATTTTTGATATGCAGGCCATTTTTTTGCCATGTTTTTGATGACAACGGGCCTTCTCGGCTTTAGATATTTTTCGTAGAAATCTTCTTTACTGATATCGTCTACAACATCTATAGGCTTTAAAATAATTCCCATTCTGTAAATTTTATGTTACAAAATTATTAAATTAAATAAATATAATATTGTGTTTAAGTTTTTTTTAATCTATGATTCAAATCACTATCATAAATATTTAGACCAGATAAAAATAATAAAAAGAAGTGTAATGCAATAGTATTTTATTTATCATGCCTAATAGCTAAAGGACTTCACAAAATTTAGAATTCAATACAAATAGTCTTAGTATCCAACAAAAAATTATGGGTTCCGATTGGATCAAAACCTATGATTAAGAATTTTGTAAAATAAGAATATTTACTTAGGCAGGCCTCTGCGTAAGGCTATTTCCGCTCTTTTTATGGCTATTTTTTCCTTCCAGTCCATATATTTCTTCTTGAAATTGACCTTCATGATATCATCGAATTTACGTTGTACCGTAAGATTCCAGATAGAGTGGGCCTTTACAGCCCAGGATTTATCCCAAGCCCTTAAGGAAAGAGAGAAACTTCCGTCCAGATATTTCATCCAGTGCCACCAGCCTGTAGGCATAAACAAGGTATCCCCATGTTCCAGAAAGCATTCAATACCTTCGATCCCATTCAGTGCGGGAAATTTGGTAAAATCAGGATTTGAAATGTCATAATCCTCCAATGCATAAGTGGTATAAGGGATCTTATATAATCTTTCTTTCCATTTATTTTCAAAAAGAATAACGTGCTTTCTCCCGTTGAAGTGGGTATGAAAAATATGGGGAAGGTCTATATCGTAATGCAGAAAAGTAACGGACCCTGTTCCTCCGAAAAACATGGAAGGATATTTATCCAGGAAGCCGCCCATTAAATCTTTTGGAGAAATATAATCGTCCAGCAGCTTATTGGCATATTTAATAGGATCAAAGAAAAAAATACGAAGATCGGTAGGTTCTCTTTGGATCAGGTCTATATAATCGCCAAACTTCATTTTTGTAGTAGGGGTATTGATCGGTGCTGAGGGATCAGCTTTGGAACTGTCATATAATGGAACTTCTACGTCTCCTACTGTCTCTTTGATGTGGTCCATTGTCCATTTTTGATATGCAGGCCATTTTTTTGCCATATTTTTGATGACAACAGGCCTTCTCGGCCTTAGGTATTTTTCGTAGAATTCTTCCTTAGTAATGTCATCTACAATGTCAATAGGCTTTAAGACAATTCCCATTTTATAAATTTTATGTTACAAAACTATTAAATAAATATTGATATTAAGTAAATTAAGATTTATTTAACCTATGGCTTTAATCATTTATTTTATTTAGTCAAAATAAAATGAAGCAAAACTTATATCCCTAAAATACACAAACAAAAAAAACCAAAAAAAATTATCACTAAAAACATAGTGAAAAACAATGTTTTAACTTATTTGCCTGAAATGCATCTCTATAGATGTGTAACAAAAAACACCGAATAATAACTAATTAAGCAAATAACTAGAATTATGAAAAAGAATATTACTTTATTTCTGATGATTTTTCTTTCTGTGCTTACTTATGCACAAAAGACGATTACAGGAAAAATCACAGATGAAGATGGTGTTCCTATTCCAAGCGCAAGTGTAACGGTGGAAGAACCGGGTAAAGATGCGATATTAGCTTATGGAATTACCAATTCAAAAGGGGAATATAAAGTAACTTTTACTACAGCAGAGTCTAATGTTGATTTGAAAGTAAAGGCATTTAACCAAAAACCATTAACTAAACAGATAAGCAACAGTGATCAGACGCTAAGTTTTAAAATGCAGTCTGAGGCTACCGAGATCAAGGAAGTTCAACTGAAAACCAAGATGATTACGGCGAGAGGGGATACCATTGCGTATGATCTTAAAGCTTTTGACAGTAAGAGTGACAGGACGCTGGCTGATGTGATGAAAAAGATTCCTGGTATTGAGGTTAATACGGACGGAACGATACTTTATCAGGGGAATGCGATCAATAAATTCTACGTTAATGGGAAAGACCTGATGGAAGGAGGATACGGAACGATTAATAATTCTTTACCAAAGGATGCTGTACAGAAAGTTGAAGTACTTGAAAATCACCAGCCTGTAAAAATCCTTCAGGATAAAGTACCTTCCGACCAGGCGGCAATCAATATTAAATTAAAGAATTCCGTTACCATGACTGGTAGAGGAGAAGTAGGAACAGGATTTGGAGAACCTTGGCTCTGGAATGTGAAACTGACCCCTATGTTCTTTGGACAGAAAAGCCAATGGGTAGTTAATTATAAAACCAATAATATGGGAGAGCAGGTTGAAAATGAAGGAAATATATTGGCTTTTGGAAACAGGTTCGAAGGAAAGAGGATTAATGCCTCACAAAATGACTGGCTCAATGTAGAAAATGCAGACACTCCCAGCCTTCCGGTAAAAAGATACTTATTAAATAATGTCCACTATTTATCCGCTAATTATTTAACCAATATCGATAAAAAGAAAGAATGGGAACTTAAGGCCAATGCCAACTATACAAATAATGCAGTAGAAAGAGAGGCTTATAACAGGAAAGATTATTTCGATGGAAGCTCCAATACAACTAATATTCTTAATAATTTTTATACGGATAAAGCTAAAGGAGAATTGATTTTTACAAAGAATGCAAAAAAAGGATTCTTCAAGAATACAACAAGCTTTTCTCAATACTGGAATGCAGACAGAGGACTGGTAGACAGAACCGACCTTACTTCCGGAAAACAAAGAAATGCAGGGGAAAGCCTTGAATCTCCTACGACATCATTTCAAAACTCCTTAAGTACGATTATACCATGGAAGGAAAAAATGGTGAACCTTTTATCCTATGTAAGCTATCAGACAGACAGGCAAACATTGGAAGTTTCTCCAACATCATATCTGGATATCCCTGGATTTAAAGTGTTACCGAATTCTGATTTTGTTACCCAAAACCTAAGGCTTAAAACTTTTGAGGCAAATCATTCTGCAAATATTGGATTTTCTAAAAAGGGATGGACCTTTACTCCTGAAGTAGGATTTAATTTCAAAACAACGGATCTGGTTTCAGACCTGTATAACATTGAAACAATTCCATCCACGAATCCGAATGATCTACCGACACTTCCTACCGCATACAGCAATGACCTTCGGTATTCCACAGCAACTCCTTACGGAAGTTTAGGGGTTAATTATAAGAATGATTCCTGGATGCTTTATGCCAACTTCCCGGTCAATTCTAATAATATTAAAGCGGAGGACCCGTTCAGAAATGTTTCTAAAACGGTTAATAAAGTTACATTTGAGCCAAGTGTTTTTGCTCAATATACATTTGCTTCATTCTGGAAAGCGTCGGTAAACGCGAATATCAATAATAATTTTGGAGAAATTAATACAGCATATTCAGGATTCTTGATGACTTCTCCAAGTGGAATTAATGCAATGGATCCAAAAAACCCGATTCCTCAGAACAACAATAAATCAGCAGGAACAAGAATTGAATACAGAAACCCGCTGAATAATTTATTCTTTAATGTAAACTACAGGTATTCCGATGCGAAAAGAAACCTGATTTCCAATCCTACAATCAATGGTGCGGGATATACAATAATGAATTACAAAGAACAGGATAATCATGTATTGAATAATGGATACAGTGCAGAAGTTGGAAAGTATTTTCCAAAGTTTAAAACCAATGCCTCCCTTAGCTATAGTAACAACACTGTGAAATCAGACCTGTTTTTAAATAATGATTCCTATACCAACAAGAATAACAGCCAGTCGTACGGAATTAAATTCAATAATACTTATTTCAGCTGGATGAGTATTGATTATAACGCAAGTATTTCCCGAACAAAACAGACCAGTGTTGGAAAGGTTAGCTCTAACGCTACCAGAACAGGCTTCACCCATAATCTTGGACTTTTCTTCTATCCTATAGAAAACCATACAGTCGGGTTCAATTGGGATCAGGTGAACACAAATGCAGCTGAACAGAAGTACCATAACGGATTCTACGATGTGTCCTATCAGTTTACCTGGGCTAAAAAGAAAATAGATTTCGAACTGAAGTGGATGAATATTGCGAATAAAAAGGTATTCGAAACCTATGATATTAATACGACCAATATTACCTATACGAGATATCAGCTTCGTCCAAGTCAGGTAATGTTTACCGTGAAATTTAACTTCAAATAATAAACTACATAAACAGAAAAAGCCAATCCCAAGGGATTGGCTTTTTCATTTAAACTATATTTTAAAAGCTTTGTACGTCTGCAGACGGACCGTAACTTCCCGGCAAAGGAATATCATTGAGCCTGTAGTATACTCCCAGCTGAGCTCTATGGTGGGTAATTTGATTTAAACTGTGGCGGATTGATGCATACTTGGTCCATTTTGCCAATTCATGCCCGTTATGTTTTAAAGCCCAGGTAGAATTCAGGTCATCTTCTTTTGCATTTTCCAATGCGTCGATACCCGATTTATAGTTCTCATCCAGTTTTTTTAATAAATCTTCTTTCGTAGCAGACGTGGTTGGATGTTGTGCGGTTCCAAAATCCAGTTCAGATGTTTTCAGCATGGTGTTGGGCCACTCAAAAACATCAGCAAGATGGTTGGCAAGCGATTTCATTTTCATGCTTTTTTCGTGAGGAGCATACTCATTTTTGTCATCGGGATAGAGGTCAAAAAATTTTCTGGTGGTTTGATACTCACTATCAAGTTCGGATTTTAATTGAGCTAATGTGTCCATATTAATTTTGTTTTTAGGTATTTAAAGTTAAAACTTTTATAGCTATCAAGATTTTGACGACATAATAATCTTAAAAATGAATATGAAAAAAGAAGATGCCACTGAAAATAATTTTTTATATAGCTATTAACCTGGCGGAGCCATATTTCCGGGGCTTACCATAAAGAACTTATAAATAAAGAGAAAAAAGTTGTAACATTTTTGATACAATAGCAACTAATAAGTAAACATTATTACAATGAAAAAGTTGCTTTCAGTATTCTTAATTGCTCTCTTTGCTTTTGTCAATGCTCAGGAGTCTAAAGAAACTGCAAACCGTTTCTTTTACGAACTTACTTTTAAACCTAAAAAAGATTCTACTAAAATAGATAAGGTTATTACGATATTGGATATTACAGATAAAAACAGATCGATTTATCAGGATTATACCATTATCGCACAGGATTCGATCCTGAAGGTGGAAATAGAAGCAATGCAGAAGGCAGGTGTGATGAAAGACCTTTCAAAAACAATCAGACAGCCTAAAATTTCTGCCAGGGTTTATAAATTTTATCCAAGCATGAAAGTGCAGTATGTTGATAAAATTGCCAGTGGATTTACTCCAAGTAATATAGGATATAACGAGGAGCCGAAATTCAACTGGAATATTCTTACCGACAAACAAAAAATAGGAGCTTATAATACACAAAAAGCAACCACAGAATTCGGAGGAAGAAAATGGACGGCATGGTTCAGTACGGATCTGCCTTTCCCTGACGGTCCTTACAAGTTTTCTGGTCTTCCGGGTCTAATTGTCAAGATAGAGGACGATGCAAAAGATTATTCGTGGGTGCTTCAGGGAAATAAGAAGGTGAAAGATTACACAGAATATTCATACGTAGAAAACCTGATGCAGGCGAAAGGAGGAAAGGTAAACGAACTGACCAGAGAAAAATTCGAAAAAACGTATAACGATTTCAAAAAAGATCCTTTTGCTACTCTGAGACCGATGATGACACAGGACATGCTTTCCAAGACCATACCGGGAATGGATGGAACTGTAGGTGATATGTTGAAGAAACAGGAAAAACAATACAAAGATTTCTTTAATGCCAATGATAACCCGATTGAGAAGGTTGAAATAACTGACAAAAAGAAAAAATAGACATTCAATTAGCTAAATTATATTTTATCAAATGAACCCAAATGTTTTTACAGCATTTGGGTTTATTTTTTTTAAGACTAAGGTTATTTAGATTAAATTTAAATAGCGTACATTTGCATGTACAAAAAGCAGGCTTTGAAAGAGAAGGATTTACATAAATTAAGCGGATTCCCTAAGAACAAAATGGGGAAGATATTGGGTTATGATAATGATCATCTAAAGATGCCAAACAAAATTATAGAAATGGGTCTTTTACCGGAAACCGTTTTCAGGATTTTGTATCAGGCTCCATTTAGTGGTCCCATGTATGTGGAATTTGGAGATGAAAAAAGCCGTATAGCTCTCAGAGAAGAAGAAGGGGATTATATAATTGTACAAGAATGGGATTAATGCAGGAAAATAAGAAAAAAAAGGTACTTTTAGTTGGAAATCCGAATGTAGGAAAATCCACAGTTTTCAATACACTTTGTAATAAAAAACAGAAGACCGGGAATTATGCCGGTGTTACCGTAGCAAGCTATTCCGGACATTACAGCTACAAGGATGAGGAAGTGGAAGTGGTGGATTTACCTGGTTCTTACAGTATATATCCGAGCTCTGAAGATGAAGCTATTTTTTCAAAATTTCTGATCGATGAGCAGCAAAACTATGCCGGAGTTGTTTATATCCTTGAGGCCTTAAGTTTAAAAAGGGGGCTTCTTTTGTTTCAACAGATCCAGGATCTGGGTATTCCTCTTATTTTGGTAGTTAACCAGATCGACCAGGCTCAAAGACGCGGGATTGATATCGATATCCAGCAGTTCTCAAATGCTTTAAATATTAAAATTATCCAAACCAATGCTAAAGAGCAAATTGGAATAGATCAGATAAGGGAAGCTGTTTTTAATAATGATTTTAAAAAAACGGAAAAAACTTCTTTTGAAATTCCGAATGAACATAAAGATTTTATAGCAAAAATTGTGGCTCATAAGGGCTTGGATAGTGATTATGAAGCCTGGATGAGTATATCATCGGGAGTAGAACTCAGCAAAATAGAATCTGTTCATGATATTCTCAATAGTCCGGATGCGAAAAGTCTGGTTCCGAAGAGACTACAGGTTCAGGAGACAGTAAGAAGATACCAGAATGTTGATAAGATATTAGCGAATGTAATCACTAAAAAGCCACAGTTCAAAGAACTGCTTACCGAAAAGCTGGATAAAGTTTTGGTGCATAAGTTCTGGGGATATGTGATTTTCATGCTGATCTTACTTATTATATTCCAAAGCGTGTTCTTCCTTGCGGAGTATCCGATGAACTGGATCGAAAGTTTCTTCTCATGGCTGTCCGCATTCACTGGCGAGCATCTTCCTGAAGGACCGGTAAATTCACTTGTTTCTAATGGAATTATCCCGGGATTAGGAGGGATTATGGTATTTGCTCCTCAAATCGGAATTTTGTTATACTTCTTATATCTGTTAGAAGATTCAGGATATATGGCAAGGGTAATCTTCCTGATGGATAGGTTTTTAAGGCCATTTGGACTCAACGGGAAAAGTATTGTCCCATTGGTTTCCGGAACAGCTTGTGCGATCCCTGCAGTGATTTCCACACGTAATATCGAAAACGTTAAGGAAAGACTACTGACCATTTTAGTAACTCCTTTTATGACCTGTTCTGCAAGGCTTCCTGTATACAGCATCATTATCGGCTTGGTTATTTCAGACAAAAGCTTTTTAGGAATAAAGTATAAAGCTCTGGTATTAATGGGGATGTATCTGTTAGGATTTCTTGTCGCTTTATTTTCAGCAGCCATCTTAAAAAGGTTTATTAAAGATAAAGGTAAAACATACCTTGTAATGGATTTGCCTACTTATAAAAAACCATTGTTCGGATATGATTTCAAAATGGTTTTAGGAAAGGTTTGGGACTTTATAACGGGAGCAGGAAAGATAATCTTTATTGTAAGTATTATTATCTGGTTCTTAAGTTATTTCGGACCGGCACAGAAGACCAATCAAATGGTTGCGACAGATGTTAAGCTGGATCACTCCTACCTTGCAAAAATGGGTAAGGCTATAGAGCCGGCCATTGCTCCTTTGGGTTATGATTGGAAAATGGGAGTAGGAATCATTACCAGTTTTGTAGCTAGAGAAGTTTTTGTAGGTACAATGTCTACCTTATACAGCCTGAGTGATGATGCTCCTGAAGTAAAAGTAATTGACAAAATGAGACACGATGTGAAACCAAACGGTGAAAAAGTGTTTAATTTTGCAACAGGAATATCTATCCTTTTATTTTATGCATTTGCAATGCAGTGTGTTTCCACACTTGCAGTAGTCTACAGAGAAACGAAAAGCCTTAAATGGACAGGCTTTCAGGTTGTTATGATGACTGGTTTGGCATATTTTGTGTCTATGTTTATTTATCAAATTCTAAAATAATGAACTCTTCATTAATTTTTCAATACATTATCGTACTACTCATTGTAGGATTCGCCTGTTACTCTCTTTTAAGAGTGATCAGAAAGAATTTTGCACCTAAAAAATTCAGCTCTAAAGGAGGAGGTTGTGATAAAGATTGCGGTTGTTCATAAATTTGTCACACAAATAATGTAAATAATTTCTAATTTTGCTCAGCCTTACGCAGAATATAAATAGAATTTAAACTTACAAAAGACCTACAATGTCATTAATTAAAAGTATTTCAGGAATCCGGGGAACGATCGGAGGAAAAGTAAATGATAACTTAACACCACTTGATGTGGTAAAGTTTGCTTCCGCTTTCGGAACCTGGCTTCAGAACAATAAAAACAAAAAAAACTTAACGCTTGTTATAGGAAGGGATGCAAGGATTTCCGGTGGAATGGTTTCCTCTCTGGTAACAGCTACATTACAGGGACTGGGGATCAATGTTATTGATCTCGGACTTTCCACAACACCTACCGTGGAAATTATGGTTCCGGAACTGAAAGCGGACGGAGGAATTATCCTTACCGCTTCCCATAATCCAAAACAATGGAACGCCCTTAAATTGTTGAATGAAAAAGGAGAATTCATCAGTGGTGAGAACGGAGCAGAGATGCTGGCAATCGCTGAAAGTGAAGATTTCAACTTTGCGGAAGTAGACGATTTAGGGAAATATGAAACAAGGGACGATGCCTTTGATATTCATATCCAGCAGATCCTTGATCTTCCCATGGTAGATGTTGAAGCCATTAAAGCCAAAAAATTCAAAGTTGTTTTAGACGCTGTGAATTCTACAGGTGGAATAGCGATTCCGATGTTGCTGGATAAACTTGGATGTGAAACCATAAAACTGTATTGTGAGCCTAACGGACATTTTCCGCACAACCCGGAGCCTCTGAAAGAACATTTGGGAGACATCTGCGAACTGGTAAAAAAAGAAAAAGCAGATTTCGGAGTGGTAGTGGATCCTGATGTTGACAGGCTGGCTCTGATCGATGAAAAGGGAGAGATGTTTGGAGAAGAGTATACATTGGTTGCAGTGGCGGATTATTTATTAAAACATAAAAACGGAGTTGCCATATCCAATCTTTCTTCGAGCCGTGCATTGAGGGATATCGCCCGGAATCATAATTCTGAATATTTCGCAAGTGCGGTAGGAGAGGTAAATGTTGTTACCCTGATGAAAGAGAAAAATGCGGTTATCGGAGGAGAAGGAAACGGAGGAATTATTTATCCTGATCTTCACTACGGAAGAGACTCTTTGGTAGGCGTTGCCCTTTTCCTTACTTATCTGGCAAAAGAAAACAAAACCGTTTCAGAGCTGAGAGCAGGATATCCAAGCTATTTTATGGGGAAAAAGAAAATTGAACTTACCCCTGAAATCAACGTAGATGATATTTTAGCCAAAATGGAAAAAGAATATCAGAACGAAGAAGTTTCTACCATAGATGGAGTGAAAATAGATTTTGAAAACAACTGGGTTCACCTTCGTAAATCGAATACGGAACCTATTATCAGAGTCTATACTGAGGCCAAATCCCAGGAAGAGGCAGATCAGCTGGCAGACCAGATTATAGCGAAAATAAATAGCCTGATTTAAAAAGATGAAAGAACGGAACATAAAGTTCCGTTCTTTTTTTATATTTAAATATGTTTGAGCATCTAAAAGCAAAGTTTCCGTTTCCGAAAACAAAATGTGTCCGATTTATCAGGGAATTCAAACGCATTGAAGTACCGGCAAAGACCATTCTTTTAAAAGAGAATGAGGTGTCCTTGCATGCCTATTATATTGAAAAGGGATTGGCAAGAGCCTGGTATAACAATGACGGAAAGGATGTTACTTTTCAGTTTTTTACGGAGAATACCATGTTTTCTTCTTTGGAAAGCTTCAGAAAAGGTGTGCCGAGCATGGTTTCCTTTGAGACCATAGAACCTTGCATTTTATGGAAAATTGATAAGCCGACCGTTGACCGGATTTTAGCAGAAATATATAATGATCCTGAGCTGAGGGATCGCTTTATGGATTCAGTCTTTGAGAGAACATTTGATTATATGAAGCATTTCTTTTCATTTATAAAAGACAGTCCTCAGCAACGTTACCTTGATCTTGCAAAGGAGAAACCTGAAATCATTAAAAGAGTTCCCCAGCATTATATCGCTTCTTACCTCGGAATTACGACCGTCCACCTGAGCAGAATAAAGGCCAAAATCCTCAAAGGAGGCTAGCGAAGTAAACTGATAACAAATGTTATTGCAGCAGGGGTTTCCTTCATCATAATTTTGTATAAAAATTAAAAAGAATGAAAGCAGCAGTAGTATTTGAAAAAGGAGCAACTCCTCAATATGCAGATTTTCAGGATCCTCAAGTTACGAAGGACAATGAGCAACTCGTCTATGTAAAAGCAGCATCCATCAAACATTTGGATAGGGCCAGAGCAAGCGGAAAACACTATTCTACGGAAAATGAGGAACATCATCCTAAAATTATAGGAAGTGACGGAGCCGGAATATTGGAAAACGGAGAAAGAGTATATTTTTTCAGTAAAAGAGGAACGGTTGCAGAAAAAGCAATAGCTGATAAACATATGACTGTTCCCATTCCTGATGGATTGGATTTCGCTACAGCATCAGCATTACCTAATGCGATTATGGGCTCAGCAATGGGATTAAGGTTTAAAACACAATTAAAAACAGGAGAAACGGTCCTGATCAATGGAGCAACAGGGGTAACCGGAATGATTGCTGTACAGATCGCAAAATTATACGGAGCTAAAAAAGTAATTGCCACGGGTAGAAATGAAGAAGCATTGCAGGCGCTTCGGGAGTTGGGTGCCGATGAGGTTATTTCCTTGAAAATGAATGATGGGGAGCTTACGCAGAAAATAAAGGAAATTCATAGCCAGACTCCTATTGATGTAGTACTGGATTACATCTGGGGTCATTCTATTGAGCTTCTTCTGTCCTCCATAAAAGGAGATGGAAATTTTTCCCACAAAACAAGATTGGTGTCCGTTGGAGGAATGAGCGGAGACACTATTCAGCTGTCGTCACAGATACTCAGAGGAACTGATCTTCAGATTTCCGGTTCCGGATTGGGAAGTTGGACTCCTGAAGAGTTTAAGTTGTTGCTTACGGAAATTATCCCTCAAATGTTCCAGGCTGCAGCAGAAGGAAAAATAAAAATGGAAACTGAAGTTATTGATTTAGAAGATATTGAATCGGTATGGCAAAATGAAATTCCTAACAGAAAAAGGTTAGTCGTGTTAATTTAATGTGAATCCCTCTTTTTATCCACATTTCTTTCATTATATTCTTCTTTTTACTATCTTTAGGATAGAAAATTACGAAAACATAATTCAAAAAAAAGTCGCAAATTTGCAGTAATTTTGAATTAACAATCTCAGAAGTAGTATATTAATTAAATAAGTTTGCCGAGGTTCGCAAGTAAATTCGGGCGTTGGCTGACGGAGGAAACAGTATATTGGAAGAATATTTTGGAAATGAACTGGTAAAAAAGTTCGAAGAAATGATTGAAAATAATGATGAATTCTACTTCGATACAGAAGAACTGGAAGACATTATTGTTTATTATCTGGAGCTGGGCGATTTTAACTATGCGGATAATGCTGTTAACTATGGCCTAAAGCTTCATCCTAATTCATTGGACATCAAGATCAAAAAGCTTGAAGTTCTTTTGGAGTGGGAAGATTATAATACGGCAAAAGAGCTAATAGACGAGTTAAAGGCTTCATCTATGGAGCACACGGACTTTTTAGTTTGCTACGCCAAGTATTATTCGAATTTGGGAAATCCTAGAAAATCCATTGAAATTTGTAAAAAAGCATTAGAACTGAAGGAAGAAGAAAACTTTCTTCACAACTTTATTGCGGATGAATATGTGAACTTAGGAGATCCTTTCAACGCTCTTAAACATTACAGAAAAGCATTGAAAGAAGACCCAACGGATGAATATGCGTTGGAAAACTGTATGATCTGCTTTAATGATTTAAAAAAGAGCGAGGAGGCTATTGCCTTTTTGAATGAATATTTAGATGAATTTTCTTATTCTGAAACCGCATGGTATGAATACGGACAGTTCTATTTCAACAGAAAGAATTATGAAGAAGCGATTAAAGGGTTTGATTATCTTTTAGCGATCAATTCATCTTCTGTAGGAGTATATGCGAATAAAGCAGCTTGTTACGAAGCATTAGGGCAATATAAAAAAGCCATTGAAGTATATGAGGAAATGCTGGAGTTGGAATATACCAAAGCGTTTACTTACTATAAAATCGGATTATGCTATAAAGCAATGAAGCAGCCGATCATCGCATTGAACTCTTTTCAGAAATCATTGAGGGAAGATCCTCAGTTCTATCTGTCTATGATGGAGCAGTCTTATTTGTATGAGGAAATGGGGGGAATGGCTGAAGCGCTTCATTTTGCAAAAGAGGCAACTCATCTGAATGACAGCAACCTTGATTATCAAAAAAGGCTTGCATTTTTATTTATTGATGCTGGAAAATTTGAAGAAAGCCTTTCCTGTTTGAAAAAGCTTGTAGCTTCAGAACCGTCAAGGTTTTACAACTGGTATGCCTACTCAGAAGTATTAATGCTTTTGGGTGAATACGAAGAAGCCGTTACGATTTTATACAAAGCTATAGAAAATCATAACAGGGCAGAATTGTATTATCAGCTAAGCAACTGCTATTTCAACCTTAGAGATCAGGAAAAAGGAATTGAAACCCTTCAGAAGGCATTAGATCTGGACCCGACTCTTGTTCAGGATATGCAGAAGAAATATCCTTTCATTAAAGATGGGGTAAAAAAGGCTAAAGCCAAAGTGAAGAAAAAGAATTAACGAATCAATAATGGTTCTTAAATAAAAAATCCTGCAGTAATGCAGGATTTATTTTTTTACGGCAGGTTTTGTCCTTAAAAAGATCAAACCTCCTATAATGATCGCTGCGCCTACAAACTGGAGGAAAGTTAATTTTTCGCCATCCAGAATGCCCCAGATAATGGCAACAATAGGCATCAGTAAAGTAACGGTTGATGCAAAGAGCGGAGACGATACTTTCAGGAGCCTGTAATTCATGGTCATGGCCAGTCCTGTTCCAAAAATCGACAATAAGCTTACAAAAAGCAATCCCGTCATATTGTCTTTTGAAAAACTAAACTCCGAGAAAAATCCTGTTAATGCTAAAGCAATGATCGAAGGAAAAAAGAGTATAAAAGAGAATATAAATGAGGATAAAATAACAGAAGACAATTCCATAAGCTTCGATTTTACAGTGGTCGTACTTATCGCATAGCATAATGTAGCCAGCAATAACAAAGCAATCGGAATCATTTTAAATTTCGCTCCGTCTCCTCCTCCGAAAGCGAGGATGCATACTCCCGCAAAACTAATACAAACTCCTATAATCTGATGTTTTGTGGTTTCAAATTTCCATACCAGTGCGCCTA
Organism: Chryseobacterium sp. LAM-KRS1; assembly: GCF_013184525.1. Classification (GTDB taxonomy): domain Bacteria; phylum Bacteroidota; class Bacteroidia; order Flavobacteriales; family Weeksellaceae; genus Chryseobacterium; species Chryseobacterium proteolyticum. The sequence goes on along the minus strand of NZ_JAAOIZ010000004.1, from coordinate 338,057 downwards.
CGATAATCACGCAAATGGGCATCATAGAATTGATAATCCCTGCAATACTGCTGCTTACTTCTGTTTCTGCAATAGGAAAGAGGAACATCGGGATAAAATTCCCCGTGATCGCTGCCAAAATAAGCCACTTGATGTGTTTTTTAGGAAATAGTTTATACTTCGAAATTGCGATAGGTAATAATATGATCCCTGCTATAAGGACCCTTAATGCACCTACCTGAAAAGGATTAAAATGTTCTAAAGATTTTTTAATTAAGATAAAAGAAGATCCCCAAATGAGACTGAGCAGCAGTAAGAGAATCCATTTTTCATTGTGTGCTTTCATTATTTTTGTGTAAGTAGTGTAAGAATTGTTTTTTGGGGATCATCCTTGCGCCGAGGCTTTCCAGATGTTCTGTATAGGACTGACAGTCAATAAGATCAAGCTGGTCTTTATAAGTTTCCACAAAATGGATAAAACCTGCTTTGGAAGCATTGCTTACTTTGGCAAACATACTTTCACCACAAAAGACGTTACCGATCTGGAGGCCGTAAAAGCCACCTACCAGTTCACCCTCTTTCCAAACTTCTATGCTTCTTGCCAACCCATAGTCATGAAGTGTGATAAATGATTCCATAAGTTCATCGGAAAGCCAGGTTCCGGCCTGGTCGACTCGGTTTATCTGCTGGCAGTTTCTGATGACTCCCCGGAAGTCTTTATTCTCAGTAAAGGTGAAAACTTCGCGATTGAGTATCTTACGCATCGATTTCGAAACCTTTAGTTCATCAGGGAACAAAACAAAACGGGGATCAGGACTCCACCAAAGAATTTCCTCCCCCGGATTGAACCAGGGAAAAATGCCCAGCTGATAGGCAAACCAAATTCTTTCTACCGATAAATCCCCTCCGAAAGCTATAACCCCTTCGTGCCCGTCATAAAGTTCCGGATCAGGAAATGAAATCTCGTTTTCGTCTAATCGAACCATGTTGAGGAAAAAAAATCCCACTTAAAAAGCAGGATCTATATTTTTAATCGTTGTATCTAATTAAAAAGGTAAATCATCATCTTCGTCTCCCGCAAATGGATTTTCATTTGAAACCGGAGATCCGGATTGTGAAGGAGCTGCCTGAGTAGGTTCTGATCCGTTATCAAAAACTTTTTCTACTCTCCATCCTGTGATAGAGTTGAAGTATTTGGTTTCACCCTGAGGAGATGTCCATTCTCTTCCTCTGATGTTGATTCCTACCTTTACATTTTCTCCTTCTTTAAGGTTGTCTAATAAACTGATCTTGTCAGACAAAAATTCTATGTTTATCGGCTGTGGATACTGCTCCTGAGTTAAAATAACCATTTCTCTCTTTTGAAATCCGCTTGCAAATGTCTGAGCATCAAAAAGTTTCTTTACCGTTCCTTGTAATTCCATATCGTATATATTAACGATGTAAAAGTAAGAAAATGAAATGTAATAAAAGGGGTCAGGAAAAAAAAATGCAGAAATTTTAATTTTTTTTGAAAAAAGCCTTGTGATTGTAGAAAATTGCCCTATATTTGCACTCACAAAAACGAAAGAAGTTCTTTTAAAATACAACTTAACCAAACAATGCGGATGTGGTGTAATTGGTAGCCACGCCAGACTTAGGATCTGGTGCCGTGAGGCGTGGGGGTTCGAGTCCCTTCATCCGCACAACGTTTGCGAAAATAGCTCAGCTGGTAGAGCACAACCTTGCCAAGGTTGGGGTCGCGGGTTCGAATCCCGTTTTTCGCTCCACTCCATGCCCTGGTGGTGGAACTGGTAGACACGCAGGACTTAAAATCCTGTGCCTCTTTTGGCGTGCGGGTTCAAGTCCCGCCTGGGGTACTAATCCTCTGTAACTTTGTTGCGGAGGATTTTTTTTGTTTTTTTTAAGTTGTATTTATTATATTTGTAAGAATAATGCTGAGGATATCTGTAGTTACAGATCAGCAGAACCAGCGGATGTGGTGTAATTGGTAGCCACGCCAGACTTAGGATCTGGTGCCGTGAGGCGTGGGGGTTCGAGTCCCTTCATCCGCACAACGTTTGCGAAAATAGCTCAGCTGGTAGAGCACAACCTTGCCAAGGTTGGGGTCGCGGGTTCGAATCCCGTTTTTCGCTCCATTCCACGCCCTGGTGGTGGAACTGGTAGACACGCAGGACTTAAAATCCTGTGTCCGCAAGGACGTACGGGTTCAAGTCCCGTCTGGGGTACAACCCTCCGTAACTTTGTTGCGGAGGGGTTTTTATTTTTAGAACATACCTCATTGCTACTTCTTATTTATTATACCTGAGGTTATACATATTTTATAATTAAAATTTAGAAAGAGAAAAGAAATAAGTAATTTCATATCTCAGTGTGAAGCTTAAATTGGATCACTCCAAACAAGAGTGAATCTATTATGGGAGTATAGTTTTTTTGATAGACAAATACATAAAAAATTGTGGGGAAAGACAATAATCTGAAAGAAGTTGCCGGTGTTTTCCTGAAACTGGGAGTTACAGCATTTGGAGGTCCTGCCGCTCATATTGCCATGATGCAGCAGGAAGTAGTAACAAAACGGAAATGGATGTCTGAGGAGCATTTTCTTGATCTGATCGGAGCAACTAACCTTATCCCAGGTCCCAATAGTACAGAAATGGCAATTCATATCGGGCAGGAAAGGGCCGGTTGGAAAGGACTGATTGTAGCTGGATTATGTTTTATATGTCCTGCTGTTATCATTACTTTATGTTTTGCATGGTTATATAAAGAATATGGGCAGCTTCCACAAGTTCAGCCCTTTATATATGGAATAAAACCTGCTATCATATCTGTAATATTATCGGCTGTTTTTCCCCTCGCAAAAAAATCTTTAAAAACCATCCCACTATGGATTATTGGTATTAGCGTGCTGATGCTTTCTTTCTTAGGAATCAATGAACTCTTTCTATTATTCGGAGCAGGTATAATCGCAATGCTATTTGCAATCATAAGACAGAAAAATACGGCCAACTCACTTATTCCAATAACTTTACTGCAGATTCCAGATTTTAGCTCTCTGTCACAAAGTAATATTAAATTATTTCTAATTTTCCTTAAAGTAGGAGCTATTCTTTACGGAAGCGGATATGTCCTGTTTGCTTTTCTTGATACAGAATTGGTGGGAAGAGGTTTATTAACAAGACAAGAACTATTAGATGCTATAGCTGTTGGACAATTTACACCAGGACCCGTCTTTTCATCGGTTACTTTTATTGGTTATCAAATAAATAACTGGTCAGGAGCTTTGGTTGCTACGTTGGGTATCTTTTTTCCTTCATTTATTTTTGTAGCATTACTTAATCCAATCGTAAGGATGATGAGGGGATCAAAAATATTCTCATCTTTCTTAGATGCAGTCAATATTGCGTCAATAGCTATTATTATAAATATATGTTATGAAATGGCAAAAGATAGTATTGCAGATTGGAAAACAATAATTATTGCTGTATTATGCATTATTTTGATGTTTACTTTCAAAAAAATAAACAGTGCATGGATTGTTATGCTGGGAGCTTTTTTAGGATATATTTTACAAAAGATGTAAGATATTCCCCAATTTTAGTAAAAATAATTTAGTAAATATAAGGCTGAAAATTACGAGCAAAACTGCATACACATTATAACTCAACTACGAACGAAAAACTAATGACAGAGAAATTTCCTACCATAAATAGCACGCTTTCACCAAATGAACTTGGTAAGTTTATTCAAAGAAATTATAAATTAACCGATAAAACTGAATGCAAAGTATTTCGGCTTGCCATGAATCATTTATACATTGTTCATGATGACGAAAATAAATATGTTTTTAGAGTTTATACACATAACTGGCGATCTCAATTAGAAATTGAAGAAGAGCTAAAACTTTTAATTCATCTAAAAGAAGCAGGCCGACAAGTTGCTTTTCCCATAGCTGATCAATCGAACAATTTCATTCAGGAAATTGAAGCATCAGAAGGAACACGATTTGGTGTTTTATTTTCATATGCTAAAGGCATAAAAACAGCAAAATTCTCCCACCAAACAAGTTTTCTGATTGGACAGGCATTAGCAAAAGTTCACCAATCCACAGAAAATATTGAACTGAAGCGAATAACCTACAATGCTCAAAATTTGCTTAAGAATCCTATTATAAGAACTAAAGAATTTTATAGTAAAAATGTTAACGAAAATGAATTTTTAGAAACACTTTCTGCTTTTTTAACGCAAAAAATGAATAGTACGGACAAACGTAAAATGAGATATGGAGCTGTTCATCTCGACGTTTGGTTTGATAATTTACATATTGATAATGAAAAAGAAATAACATTTTTTGACTTTGATTTTTGTGGCAACGGTTATTTATGCTTTGATATTTCCTATTTTCTATTTCAGTTATTTACAACTCATTTGAACGAAGAAGAATATCAGGTAAAAGCCGATAGTTTCATTAAAGGGTATGAAACTGTAACTAAAATTAGTAACGAAGAAAAAAAGTTTTTGCCCTACGCATGTTTAGCAATTATGACCTACTACATAAGTGTTCAGTGCGATAGATTTGAATATTGGACAAATATTTTCTTGAATGAAGATCATTTAAAAAGGATGGTTGGGAATTTAAAACGATGGATCGCTTATCAAAAAATTGATATTAATAATTAAAAAAGGATCAATAATAACAGAGCTCAAAGATTAAAACCAGTATTAATGCATGTGCCCACAAAAAATCCCACTTAAAGAAGCAGGACTTTATATTTCAATTATTCTTAGATAATTACTCGGGGGCTGATAATTTCTTCCGACTATAAATCAACACCTTCCTTCTACTGTAATTTTTGACCTTCAGGCAAAAACAAGAAAAGGTAAATCAGATTCTAAAAAACTGATTAATGAGATAAGAATTAAGTTTTTAGGAACGGGAAGTACTTTAAGGAAATATTTATAAAACTTCAGAACCTTTTTTATTCTTCGCTTGGTTTGTAAAGTATTGGCGGCTTTAACAATCTGTGTAAGGAAGTATTCCGAAGAAATTCCTGCCAGCCTAGAATATTCTGAACTGATCAGTTTAAGAATCTTCGGATCATTGGTTATCCGTGAGAAGTTTTTGATCCTTTTGGGCATTTCAAATTCAGTGTGGAAATTCATTCTGTTAAGGTCCACCATAAAAAAACGATAAGCGCCGTTGATTTTTTTTATAAGAAAATTCCCCGGAGAATTATCGATAAACTCAATTCCCTGTTCGTGTAAATAATAGATGAGCTGAGTGTACTCTTTAATGACTTCTTTCAGGTTTTCAAAGGGGCTTCGTGCGTACATCACATCTTCCAGAGTATATATGTTTTCCAGTTGTTCACTGATATAATAACTGTTGGTAAGACCCAGCCAGTCGTGAAACTCTACATAAGCAATCGGCTGTGGGGTGTGAAGGTTTTTATCGATCAGCATATGGGCATATTCGAAAGACCGCCGTGCCTTGGATTTCCGGTAGTATTTGTAGACATGCCGGTTGATAAAATTATGCTGCTTAAATGATTTAAAATTGAATTTTTTTCCATTGATGGAAAATGACTTTACAATATTTCTGCTTCCGGGACCGATTAAAGTCCCCTCACTATGGAAATTTTTGATAATACGGATTATTTCATCTTGGTAATGAGCATAATCTGGTGCAAGAACAAGATTCATATGAGTGGTATAATTGTGGTGTGTGTTTGTGTGTTTTCAATATTAGTCAACGGTTATTGAAGGACCGTTTTTATTAAATCCGGTATTTCGGATTCCTTAACATTATTTGTATTAATGGAGAAGCTCTTATCGTTATAGGGTTTATATGCATTTTCATCCGTTACCATAAACAATCCTATTGTGGGTGTTCCTACGGCACTGGCTAAGTGCATTACACCGTTATCTGCGGCAATAAAAACACTGGTATTGGCTATAAAGGCACCCATTTCCCGGATGTCGGTACTGTAAAAACTGGGAATTTTGAAATCTAATCTGGAAATATTTTCTACCGGTAGAAGTTCAACAATATTATAATCTGGAAATGTCATTTTCAGGCTTTCATAGAATGATGCCCACCAGGTATTGGAATAGCATTTATCGCCTGTGGCATTGGTAAAGAGACAAATGGTTTTTTTATCGTTTTTAGTAATTCCTTCTAATTTCCTTTTACCCGTTTCTATTTCTTCCGGGCTCAGCTTTATATTTAAAAAAGGAACCTTTCCTGTATTTCTTTCAAATCCCAGGTGGGTAAGAAATTTTCGCAAATTATAAATAGGATTTTTTGCCGCATGCGGATAATCCGGATATTCTGAATGAAGTTCATCACTCCATTCATTAAAGAACTTATAATCGCCATTGGCCAGTTGTGTGGATATTTTTCCCGATGACGAGCTATGGCTGGTATTGATCACTAAATCATACTTTTTCCAGCGAAGCAAACTCCAGCTCCGGATGTATTTCAGAAGATTGCTGAAAGGTTTCTTCGGAAGCTGAATGATCTGGTCAATATTTTTATAATTTTTAAAAATAATAGGTGATATGCTTCCCTTTACAAATAAATCAATCCTGGCATCCGGAAAAGTATCGTTAACCTCCTGAACGATAGGGGACAGCAATAATAAATTCCCTAATCTATGGTTGGGGCGTGAAATCAATATTTTTTTTATGATGACTTCTTTGCCGGGTTTAACGGTAGAATTCGACTGGCCCATATTTTTGGTAAGACCACGCATTACCTTCCTCCTGATCACATTGAGTTGTTTGGGTATTTTCATAGCTCAGCTGGGATCATGATAATCCCGATTTCGTATTAAACATTCCTTAAAAAAAACGTATGTATAAAATTAGCACAAAACAATCATTTGATTGATTATTTACTGAAAAGTTAATTGTGTTTATAAAATTTAATATGTATACAATTGAAAATTTCTTTGTAATGTTTGTAAAGTCCTTTATTCATAAGGATTTCAGGTTATGGACAATTGATGTTTTTTTAGATAAAAAATTAATAAAAGGATAAAAAGTCTTTAAAATAAAGAAAGCATAGAATCAACCTGTTCGATTTGAAAATTTATTTGAACCTTTCAAATCTCTGCAAAACTATTTTCCGGATTTTAGCTGAAGGGTTTTCGATACCATACCGGTAGAATAACGCTCCGATAATACAAACCAATTCTTTTTAATAAATTTGCTGTACCCACAATAATAGTAAGTTCTGTATCTGTGTCCTTTTAGCATTGTGTTTTAACTTTACATATCTAATGTAAACACTATGGAAACATGCTTTCTGCCTACAGGCAAACTTCAGTTTGATGAGGTTTATATTTCTGATCTGGTGCACCTGAAACAGATTTTTGTAAAAGAGAGAAATCTGAAGCAAGTGAATGAAGACTTTGGACTTCCTTTTGTAATGGCCAAAAAAACAAATGAAATTATAGCTTTTGCAAGTCTTATCATCAATGATCAGGATACAATAGATTTTGTGATTTTTGAAGCCGGGAATATGGATGCAAAAGAAAAGGAGGCTTTCAAAAAGTATGCTGAAGATTGTTTTAAAAAAGCTCCTTCAGATAATTATAATGACCCCGGGCAATTGAAAAGCACCATCAGCAGGATCATAAACTGGATCAATATTTAAGGATGAATAGCTTTTTGCTTGCTTTATGTAAAACAATGATATTATGGGCAAAGAAGTCTTATATCTCAAAATAGCAAAAATAATGATGGAGCAGATCCAGACTGAAACCTTACAGTTTGGAGATAAACTGCCTTCCCTAAGAAGTGCCCAGAAGTTATACAATGTAAGCCTGAATACGATCAAACTGGCTTATATGGAATTGGAAAGCCGGTCTTTGATTGAGTCCCGACCCAAGTTTGGATATTATGTAAGCCACACTTCCCAGCGGAAACTGGATCTTCCATCTGTAACCAAAATGAAGGATTCCAAAATAGAGGGAACCAAAGAAGATCTTATAGATAAAGTATTCGGAACGATTTCAGATTCAGGAATCACCCAATTTGCTTTAGCTATACCCGGCAAGAATTTTCTGCCTTTGGCTAAGATGAAGAAATCCATCATTAATGTAATCAAAAGTAAAAATGATTTTGGAACGAATTATGAGCCGGTACAAGGGAATCATAATCTTCGCCGGGAGATTGCCAAATGGTCTTTAGTGATGGAAGGAAAAATTACAGAAGACGACCTGGTTATTACGTCCGGAGCAATGAATGCCATCTATAACAGTTTAATGGCAGTTACACAGCCCGGTGATTCTGTCGCGATTGAAAGTCCGGCCTATTTTGGGATCTTACAGGCTATTCAGCTATTAGGGTTGAAAGCCGTAGAAATTCCTACCCATCCGGTATATGGAGTAGATCTTGATGCCCTGAAAAAGGTATTGCCGAAATTATCGGCATGTTGTTTTGTGACTAATTTTAATAATCCGATGGGCTTTCAGATGCCCGATGAGCATAAAAAGGAATTGGTAAGATTAATTACTCATTACAATGTCCCGCTGATTGAAGATGACATTTATGGGAATTTATACTTTGGAGCAGAACGCCCCAAGCCCTGTAAATTTTATGATGAAGCAGGGCTGGTGATGTGGGTAGGCTCTGTATCCAAGACTATGGCTCCCGGATACCGGGTAGGTTGGGTCGCCCCGGGACAGTTTAAAGACAGGATCATCCGCCAGAAGCTGGTTCAGACGGTATGCAGTCCGTCATTATACTCTGATGTGATTGCTGATTTTCTTGAATATGGAAGGTATGATCATCATTTAAGAATGTTCAGAAATAAAGTCTATTCCAATTATTTGCAGATTCAGAGAGCGGTTACCTCCTATTTTCCGGATAATACCAAAATCTCGGAACCTAAAGGCGGGTTTATGCTTTGGCTGGAGCTCGATAAAAGGATATGTACCGAGGATCTTTTTGACGAAGCTTTTAGTCATAAAATCAATTTTGCTCCGGGAAGGATGTTTTCACAATATGATCAGTACCGGAACTGTATGCGACTGAATTATGCCCTCGAATGGACCGATAGGGTGGAAAGTGATATTGAAAAACTCGGAAATATGATAAAGAATAATATTTAATACTATAAAGAATATGAATGACCAGAATAATGAAGTAAAGATTGAGGCGTATCACCCTCAATACAAAGAAGCTTTTAAAGCATTGAATGAAGAGTGGATCAAAACATTCTTCGTGATGGAAAGCGGGGATTACAAATTGCTTGATAATCCTGAGGAATATATTATCAGTAAAGGAGGTCACATTGTATTTGCCCTATTGGATAATGAAGTGGTAGGAACCTGTGCTTTAGTGAAGGCAGGACCTGAAACCTATGAACTTTCGAAAATGGCAGTAAGCCCCAAGGCCCAGGGTAAAAAGATCGGATATCTTTTAGGAAAGGCTTTGGTGGAGAAAGCAAAATCATTACACGCGGAGAAAATATTTCTGGAGACCAATTCTATTTTGGTGCCAGCGATTAAATTATATGAAAAGCTTGGATTTGAGCATATTCCGGTTACTCATTCGGCGTATAACCGTTGCGATACACAGATGGAGCTAAAGCTTAAGGATTAAATAAAAAAAAGATATTAGAACCTGGAGTAATCCTCGTTCTAATATCCAATTTAAATCTACTAATGATATTGAAATTCTTTCTTATTTCTTAATAAAGCTTTTCGTCAGGGATTTCTGGACTCCTGTAACTTTTATAAAATAAACACCTGTTGGAGCCTTATAAATATCAAATGTCTCGTCATATTGTCCATCTGATGATTTCGATGTTTTGGACAAAACCACGGACCCTCGGGTATCGATGATTGTAAATGTCATTTCTTTCTCATCAGATTTGAATTTTATATTGATATTCTGATTTGCCGGGTTGGGATATATCTTAAAATCTTCTGCTGGTCTTTCCCTGTTTTTTGCGGATAAAGTATTGCTCTGGCAGCTGGATAATCTGTTAGTACCATCAATTCCCCAGGAGCTTTCTACAGGAACACATAGCCAGTTCAGTACAGTTGGAAGATGATCTGTTTCTCTTGTGGTAGATAAATAATTGTAGATTTTAAAGTTAGTTGTTGTATTGAGGCTACGGGTAGGACTTCCTGTAATCGTACTGTTATTACTGTTTGAACTTGAATCTGTCAGTGTATTGCCGGAAGTTTCATTACATTTCCAATTAGCCAGTAATTGAGCATAATAAGGATGGGCAGAAGTAATATTTTGGGTAGCCCAATTAACTAAAACATCATTCGGAAGGGCTGATTTCCAGATCCTGATGTCTTTATACGAAGCGGCCAGGTTCTGTCCATAAGTATTGGTTCCGTCCTGATTGATCGTTAACGGAAGCCCTGAATCAATATTTCCGATTGTATTCATTTTGGCAAAAGTAACAGGCACACCGTCCTCATAGAGAGTTACAAGGCCATCCCTATCAAAACTTACTGCAATATGTTTCCACTTATTGGTTTCCATTTTTCCTCCTACCAGGTCAATTCTGTTCGTACCATCACCAATATTTACTTTATAGGTTTGTCCCGAATATCCTGAGATAACAAATCCCTTGTTTTTTCCGCTGTTCCAGTTTTTATTACTGATCATTACAGGATCACTCGAGAAGCTGGCATTAGGCTTTACCCAAAATTCAATCGTAAAGTCCTGATTAGCCCCAAAGTTAAAAGGAACCTGGTTGGTAGGCTTGGCATAAGTACCGGCAGGGAAGTTAAGTTGGTTGAAAGTGATATTCGAATCGATGTCCGTTTTACTGATCTGTTGTGGAGTAAGATTCGGATTAGAGTAGATCGTAAAGATATTCCTTTCAGAGAGATTTCCTCCTCCATGACCATTATTTACTGCTCCGTGATCTGTTGTCAGGACTACCAGCCAATCTTCATTGTTGTAAGTCGACCTGTTTTTCATCGCATTTACAATTTCTCCGATATAAGTGTCTGTTGTTTGCATTGAGGAAACATATTGTGGTACGGACGAAGAAAAACCATAAGAGTGGCCTGCGTGATCCACGTCATCAAAATCCACAAACAGAATATCTGGGTTATCATTCTGCAATGCATCTACGGCAGCATTTTTTACCGCCAGATCTGTGCTGAAATTGGTCTTTACATCTGCATTTTTAATAATAATATCGTTAATTGGCGACCAATGTACGAGGGAGATTGTTCTTAAATTTGAATTATAGGCCTCTGCACGGGTAAGGAAATCGCGATAATTTACATAATTAGGGTTTGTGAAATTATTATCCTGAACATTGTGTTTTGTATGCCATACCCCAGTTAGCATGGTGCTCCATCCATTTCCACTCCAGGTGGTCGCAGCACAAAGGCCGTCAAGGGAATACACCGATTTTGTAATTAACGACTTAATATTAGGTGTATCGGAAGACATCATAACATCTGCCCGGCAACCATCGATTCCGATAAAAAGAACCTTTTTTGTCTGAGCACTTAAAAAGCAGCTCACTATAACTGCCATTGAAAATAGTTTTGTTTTCATAGAAATTTCTGTTTTTTGAAATGAAAATGTTTACAAATAGTAATTAATATTTTATTATTTGTAAAATTAATTTACTATTTGTAAACATGTGTGAACTTAAAGTTAATTAAAGGATAAAAAAACGATAAGAAACTGAGGCTGGATGATCAGTAGTAAGATGAAAGAATATGCTAGATAACTTCTTCAGCCTCAGATAGGGTATTGAATATATAATCAGGATTGGATTTTTCAAGTTCGGATCTTTTTTGAGCCCCAGAAAGAACGGCAATCGTTAATCCACACCCTGCATTTTTTCCTTCTTCAATATCAACTACCGAATCTCCTGCTTTCAACACTTTTTGAGGATCAAGGATGTTGAATTTTTGCATGGCCAGATGAATCATTTCAGGACTTGGGCGGCTTTCGGATACATCATTAGCCGTAATAAGCGCATCATAATATACATTCTCTTTCCATCCCAGCTTATCCAGAAGCTGCTGCGCAATTTCATAGGTATATCCCGTATTAAGAATAATTTTTTTGTCCTTGGACCTCATTTTTAGCAGAAAATTTTCAATACCCTCGATCGGTTTTACATCAAGGTTCTGATACGCTACTTTTAGCTGGTCAGAGAAATTTTCAAAAATGGGAAGGGAATCATTTGTGTCGCCTCCTATTTCATTAAGCAAACCACTGATGGCTTCTAATTTTTCCTTTCCTGCGCAGCTCGATAATACCTTTTCCAGAGTAACATTATAACCGTAATCATTTACTGCATGCATTAAAGTTTTATAAACTACATTGTCTTCATTAATTGTTGTTCCGGCCATATCCAGAACCAATAATTCTATGTTCTTCATTATTTTATGCGTATATTTTATCTATGTTAAATTTTGAGAATCCACCGCTTGCGGTCATACCCTTGCCACCGATACCTGTAATGATATGAATGTTGGGAGAAGGATTATGTTCGAAAATATCTTTTGTTTTACATTGAGAATAGATCCCAAACCATCTTCTCTGAATTTCATAGGTTGGAAGATCAATGATCTTTTTGGCCTCGCTGATCATAAACTCATCGATTTCCATATTCAGGTCATATCCCAGGGCATCCGAATCCTTTGCGCTTGCATATTCATGAGAATCGCCTAAAATGATAGATCCATCAAGAGCCTGCTTAAATAGAATATGGACCCCATATCTCTTTTCGAAAGAATCAGGGGCTTCTAACGCCTTGATTTCCTGAAAGGAAGGACATTCCTGGAATGACTCGTATCTTCTGATGGATAACCCGGTAAGGATATTTCCCTGTAAGGAATAAATACCCTGAGCTTTGGTTTGTAGCATCTGTAGTTTTGTGACCACTAAATCGCTTTCATTGAATACGTTAGGATATAAGGTTTTAAACTCATGACCTCCGCAGATGATTATTTTTGCAGCCTGTAACTGCTGTCCGTCTGATGTCTGGGCAACACATTGATTATTATCTTCATACGTTTCAATTACGGTCGTATTATTATAGATCTTTAAATCCAGTTTTTCCTGTAAAAGTTTATGAAGTTTGACGATCATTTCCCCCGAATCTATAGAAAGTTCCTCCGGAAAGAATAATCCGCCTTTACAATAATCTGAACGAAGTCCATCAAATTTCTTCATACAATCGTTTTTTGAGAGAAGAACAGACTCGTAACCATTTTTCCGGTTGATGTCATAAAGTTCATTGATAAGCTTAAGTTCTTCTTCATTGGAAGCAAGGTAAACAGAACCGTTTTTTCGTATTGTTAGATCTGTTTGGGATTGCAGCTCATTATATATGGCCAGACTCTCTCTTCCGAAATTTTGCCATTTAAGATCCATTCCCGATGGAACCACCTGCCCAAAATTTCTTACCGTAGCTCCCTGAGGCTGTGCATTTTTCTCTACCAAAGCTACTTTAAGGTTTCTTTTTAGTGCATGATAAGCGTGAAATGTTCCCAGAATTCCGCCACCCACAACAATAAGATCAAATTTTGTTGTCATTTTACTTTTGTTTTAAACCATTTTCGAAGCATCGAAATGGATGTATTGATTTTTATTTAGTTTAGGTTTGGATTTTTTTTTGAAAGCTAGGAAAGCAATCACTGAAGAAATCAAAACCGTAATTACGATGAAATAGTTGAGGTGAATATAAAAATTCAGCCATGTTGTTTTGGAAGATCCGAAATTCTTATAAAGTAAGATCAGAACGCTGCCCAGATAACCAAATGAATCTACAAAATAAATCAGAAACCCTACATTTCCTTTGATTTCAAAGGCCGCAATCATCCTGTCAAAATAAATTCCGTTGAATGGAATATAGCAAAGATACATTCCCATTCCGGAGACCATCATCCATAGAAACGGAGACATCATATGATGCTGAAAGAAATACGTTGAAAATCCTACCGTTAGTATTCCCGCAAAAAGAATGTAATGATAATATGCAAAAGCTTTTTTATTGTTTTTTACCCTTACCATAAGGCTTAAAATTAAAAGCACTACAATGGCGATCGGAATTTCCGTCAGGGTAAAAACAGAGCTGTCTGTTGTAAAGCTAAGGGCATCCCATATCTCACGGTTGAAATTGTCTCTGAAATCCCGGAGAATGGTTAAACTGATATACACAATAGTAATGCACATCATAGGAATGAAGAAACGGCGGATTAATGCCCTTCTTGCAGGCTTGTCTAATGGTTGTCTTTTATTCTTTAATAAAATGTCCTCTGCTGATGGCTTGGGAATTTTATTTAACATGATGCCGAAAATGACCAAAGGAATAATAAAAACCAATCCTGCTGTAAAAGGCATCCAGAATTCTGAAACAGCAAACGTATCCATTATAAATTTTCCGACAGATTTGGTAAACCCGGACGAAACGACAAAGCTTGAGCATAAAAACAAGCCTATGATCTCCGTCGTTTTTCTTCCTTCAATATAGGAGAAAACAATTCCCCAGATCAATCCTAACGGAAAACCGTTAATGAACATAAAAATAATGTTGTAAGGTGCCGGGCAGATTGCAAAAGCCAGTAATGCAAGCTCTGCAATAGCAATAAAGCTTAACAGGTAGAAGATTCTTTTCGCGGGTTTTAGTTCAGAAATAAATCGGATTCCAACGAATTTTGAAATAAAATATCCCATAACCTGGGCAATGATTATCAGGACCTTATAATCCACCCCGAAGTATGCAAGGCCTTCGAAGGAAGCTACCGTAAAAGGCTTTCGGAATCCGTACATGCAGAAGTAAACACCGAAAGCAGAAAATGCTGCCTTCAGTGTTACCATTCTATTTTTATTGGTGTTGCCTTCCATTTTGACCCTGCTAGAAGTTAAGTTTAATTCCCATATTGAACCTTACACCATAATATTCCACCTGTTCAGGGCGATTTTCATTCTTTCCGAAATGATAGATCAAAGGCTTATTCAGGATGTTATTTACATCCGCATACAGCGTCAGAAATTTTGTAAACTGATAAGATCCTCCAAAATCTAAGCTGCTGTACTTTCCATAGTACGTGTCATTGATATCATCTTCAGCGTATTCCACGGCATATTTTCCTTTATAGTTATAAGCCAGTCTTGCATTGAATCCCTTTTTTTCGAAGAATAACTGTATGTTGTATAGTTCTTTTGCCTGATAAGGAAGGGCTACCTTTCTACCACTGGGTTTCTCCATTTTTGAAGTCATGAAAGTAGCGTTTAGCTGTGTTCCGAAATATTGCAGGAATCCCGGAAGGAAGTCGAATCTTCTGTTCAGGCCAAGCTCAAGACCTCCCAATGACGCTGTTTTTCCATTATTGGGTGCTGTAAACTGAACTCCCGGATTTCCATTATAAGAATCTACAAAAGAATCCTGGAAAATGGGGTCTGTGATGGATTTGTAAAAGATCCCTCCGCTTAAAATACCTACATTGGAGAAATAGTATTCTCCCATCAGATCAATGTTTAACGAATACGTCGGATTAAGATTAGGATTTCCTCCTTTAAACTCATTGTCGGCCTCAATATAAGTTCCTCCAGGTGTCAGGTCCCCGAAATTGGGTCTTGAAAAAGTTCTTGTTGCTGCAAAACGAAAATTTGTTTTGTCGTTTAATGCATACTTGATGTGTAGCATGGGTAAAACGGCCAGGTATTTTTTAGTATTTTCTACCGGAACCAGTTTATCATCAATTACGTTATAACCTTTTACCTTCGTATTGGTATTAGACAACCTGATTCCTCCCAATATTGTAATTTTATCATTCAGTTTATATGTTCCCATTCCATATGCGTCGGCATGTTTTTCAAATACATCGAAGTTTCTACCCAATGCTTTATTGTATTCCAAAGATTCGGAATCTGCGGGATTTATTTTTAAATTTCCCTGATTCTGGAACCAGAACTGGTCCATTCCGGTAGTCGATAAAACAGGACCGAAACTGTTGCCAATATGGGCATTCATTTCACTTAAATATTTTGGACCGTTAGGCTGCGTAGTAATGTACTGCCCGTAATCAGAAAGGAGGGGAGCGGTTCCGTTGTTCCAGCTATAGAAAATATCTGAAAATTTTGCATTACGCTCTTTATCCCTGTATTTAAAACCATACTTGAAGGTCAGTTTATCCGAGGCGTAAATCTCATGGTTGAAGGCCGCTACAATTTTGTCTTTTTCTTCAACAAAGACTTTGTAGAATTCAAGATCCGTAAATCTCATTTGAGAAGCGTCCATTTTGAAATTAGGGTCACTGTAGAACCCAAATAATGCATCAGGATCTTTATAATCCAATTTTCCACCATCGGCTTTCCAATACGCTCTAGGCCCATTTCCGCGATCTGCAATATAATTAGGATCAATGCCAACTCCGGACTGAGTGTATTTGATCACATAATAAGAATTGTTTTGTTTGTCCGGAATGTTTCCATATTTGAACCGGTTATCATAGTAGGACAAGTCCCAATCTATTTTTCCTTTATTCATTTGATGGATCCCTCCCAGAGACACAGAGGTTAGCTGCGTAATCAGAAGATTATGGATATTCTGTAATTCCACCCTTGCCGTATTATTGGCGGAACTGAATTTATCGAATCTTATTCTGTGCTTGTAATGGGTTTCATCATCTGCTAACGTTCCGTACATTCCTTTTAAATAAAGAGTACTCTTTGGAGACAACACGTATTCGAAAGCTGTATTGATCCCCGTGGTCTTTCTTACCCCATTGTAATCCCGCAACTCCAATCTAAAGACTCCCTGATCACCACTTCTTCTCGCCTCAAAATTATCTGTAGACCAGTTTCTCGTAAAGTGGGCAATATTGAAAAGGTATCCCAGCTTTTTATCCTTTGTTCTTCCTCCGTACAATAAGCCCAGATTATAAACTCCCTTGTCCGATTTTGCATTGTAACCGCTTCCAACCGTGATCTTTAGCTCTTGTTTCATAGGAGGGGTTTTGGTAATGAAATTCACACCGCCTCCAATTCCATCAGCTTCCATATCCGGAGTAAAAGATTTATTGACATGCACGTAAGAAATGAGTTCTGTTGGGAAGAAGTCAAAAGCCGTTGCTCTTGAAGTGGTTTCTTCCTCTGCCGTTGGAAGCCTGTTTCCATTAATCGTTGTTGAAGCCCAGAACGGAGGAAGTCCACGTATAGACACAAATCGTCCTTCTCCCTGGTCTCTTTCAATAGAAACACCTTGGACCCGTTGAACGGTTTCTGCGGCATTTCTGTCCGGAAGTTTTCCGATACCATCCGAAGCAATTACATTGGTCATGTTGATTGCATTCTTTTGAAGATTTAAAGCTCTTGCTTCGCTGTTTTTTAATGTGGCGGTAACAATTACTTCGTCAATATTTTTATGTTTTTGTTGTAATCGGATCACGCCCAGATCAGTATTTTCTTCGGATTGAATGCTTACAGGAAGAGTAGTACTTTCATATCCTATATAGCTTATCTGCAAATTATATTCACCTGCCTTAAGATCATTAATGGTGAATTTACCATCAATATCGGTAACCATATTTTTCGATAATCCTTTTATTTTGATCGTGGCTCCGGGAAGAGGTTGATTCTCGTCAGATACAACTCCCGTAATCGTTTGTTTTTGGGCGGATGCCCATCCAATGAAACAAAGAAACATAAGGGGGAGTAATTTCTTCAATCTTGTTTTCATTTTTACAAATATTAAATTTTTATGCAAAACAAGCTAATAATTTTAATATATGTAAATATTCGGTATTAAGTAATGATTAACAAATAACACCATATTGTTAATGGTGTATTACGTAAAATTGTCGTTAAAAAATAAGATTAATTGATAATTAGTGCTGTAAAACAGAAGGTTTGGTTGTTTTTTTTAAAGAGAGTATCTCAAAATGTGAATACACATGAAAGGAAAATAAGTTCTTTTGTATTCATTTTATTGGAGCCGTAAAAAGTAAAAGTTGAATATTTGTAAACTTTTTAATAAAAAAACAGATTATAATTAACTCCGGATATGGGCCGGAAAAATAAGTGGATTACTTATCTGAGTAAAAATAAAGGACCAGCATAATACAGCTTTCATTGCTGATACTTACAGGAACGTGAGGTAACTTCCCGTTAAAATATAGAGAATCACCTTCATGTAGAATCACTTCTTCATTATCGATGAGGTATTTTACTTCCCCTTTCAGGATATACTTGAATTCCCAGGCATCCGTAATTACTTTTTCTCTTTTGGAATTAGGTTCAAGGGTTAATAAAACCGCTTCAAAGCCCAGAGAATGAAGACTTTTACTGAAAATATGCACATATTTAAAGCCTTCCGCTTCTACTTCTTTTTCTATAAGTTGCTGACTGTCTTTAGGAAGATAGATGAATTTGGCATTTGATTTTTTTTCAACGCCTTCGAAGAAAAAACTGGCATCGATTTCCAAAGACTGGATGAGGTCCAACAAAACCGGAAGAGAAGGAATTGTTCTCCCATTTTCAATCCTGGACACAAGTCCATTGCTTACATTGGCTTTAAAGGCCAGCTCGTTGATGGTTAAATTATTTTTCTTTCTAATATCTTTTAATCTTTTGCCTATTCCTATTAAAAAATCATTCATACTTTAAAATTTAACCTAAACTTTTTTCATTAGTTGCTTATCACAGCAAATGTAATATTATTCTCTATAGTTTTCACCAACTTTACCATCATTTCATTGAAAAACTCATGATTCATGCATTCCTTCCGTTTCCTATCTTTTTGCTATTTTTGTGAAATTCGTTACTTATGAAAAAAATTATTCTGATCGAAGACGAAACCAGTGTAGTATCTTTTATAAAAAAGGGACTTCAGGAAAAAGGCTATGAGATTTCTGTAGCTTTTGACGGACGTACAGGAGTACAGCTGGTAGAAGCCAATGATTTTGATCTAGTAATTTTGGATATTATGCTGCCCGAAATGAATGGGCTTGATGTCTGTAAGGAAATAAGAAAGACCAATCAGCATGTTCCTATTCTTTTTCTGACTGCATTGGGAACCTCCGAGAATATTGTCCTTGGCCTGGAGAGTGGCGGAGATGATTATCTGGTAAAACCTTTTAAATTTATAGAACTCGTTGCCCGTGTAAAATCCCTGCTGAGAAGAAGCGTTAATAATACCGCGACCCAAGAAGCGGTAGAACCGGATGCGGATAGTGAATATATTTATCAGGTTTCCGATCTGATCGTGAATGATTATACTAAAAAGGTAACCCGTGCAGGAGAAGAAGTTTCCCTTACTTCCACAGAATATAAGCTGTTAATGTATTTTCTGAATAATACGGAAAAAGTAATTTCCCGGGCAGAAATTCTGGACGCCGTGTGGGGCGTGAACTATGAGCTGGGGACCAATGTGGTAGATGTTTACGTTAATTATCTTAGGAAAAAGCTCGACAACCAGGATGATCAAAAGCTGATTCACACGGTAATCGGGATGGGATATGTTTTAAAAAAACCTTAGGATGTTTAATAAAGTTGTTACTACCCAAACCAAAACAATGATACTTTTAATGGTGGTTTTTACTACCATTATATTACTGTTTGGAGGGCTGGTGTACTTCTCTATTGTCAATTTTTCACATCAAAGGTTTTATGAATTGCTTAAAATCCGGACAACAACGATAGTACAAATCGAAAAAGGAAAAGAACATCTGGACCTTCCGGAAAACTACATCCTGAACAGCCTGAATGACGAAGAGCTTCCCATGGAAAAGGACTATGTATTTATGGTTCCTGCAGATTCCAATTTCAGGAAGATATCCCAGGAAGTTCATATTCCGGATACCTTTTTCAAGAACATCATGAAAAAAGGGGAGGATAATTATAATGATAAAGAGTTTTATTATATAGGACAGTCATTCAGGTTTCATGATAAAGATTATATAGCAATAGCTTCTGCGAAAAACCATTACCTGATTTATTATCTGGGATTCCTTAAGAGGACATTGGTTACCTGTATTATCCTTTCTTTGTTCTTCAGCATGATCTTTTCTTTTTATTTATCCAAAAATTTATTCAAACCTATTTTAAAAATTACGGGGAAAGTAAAAGAGATCAGTTCGGAGAATCTTCACTTAAGATTGGAGTCCCATCCCGATAATAAAGAATTGAATGAACTGGCAGATACTTTCAATGATATGCTCAACCGGATTGAAACTTCATTTGAAACCCAGAATCATCTGATCGGAAATGTTTCACATGAATTGAGAACTCCGCTTACTTCTATTATGGGAGAAGCAGATGTTGCTCTCTCAATCAACAGAACCGCCGAAGAATATAAAGAAACACTGGAGATCATTCTCGATGAAGCCGAAAAACTGGATAAGAAAATCAAAGCCTTGCTTATGATTGCTCAAACCGGATTTGATGGTAAGATCCAAAAGATAGATAAAGTAAGGATCGATCAGCTCCTTTGGGATGTTATTGAAACCCTTAGAAGGATTGATACGAGGAATAATATTTATTTGGATATCAGCATGTTGCCGGAAAATCCAAAGAAGCTGAAAGTTCAGGGTAATGAGCAATTGTTGCATCTTGCTGTAGCCAATATCATCAATAACGGGTGTAAATATTCCAATTTCCAGCAGGTAAAGGTTTCTTTAGGCGCCACGGATACCGATGTTTATATTATTATAAAGGATAATGGTATCGGAATTCCTCAGGAAGAAATGAATAAAATCTACGACCCGTTCTTCAGAGCCTCTAACACGAAAAACTATGAGGGCTATGGAATCGGCTTACCACTGGCAAGAAATATTGTAAGAATGCATCACGGAGAACTGATTGTAAGCTCCCATGAAAATCAGGGGACTACCGTCCAGCTTCGTTTTCCTAATTTCTATGTGATGCAGGCAGAAAACCAGGGATTGGGGGCGAAATCTTAAACTTGAAAGATCGTAAGATTCTTTTGGAGTCGAGGGGGATGGCTTAATATATTTTGTTCTGTAAATGAATAGGTTGAAATTCTATTATTCAATCTTTTTTACCCATTCACCTCTCCATATTAAATTCTCTTAACAATTTTCTAATCTCATTTTAATCTCTTTAATGACATTTTAATTCCATTCTAAAGATCCTCTAATTTGGTCACTATAGTTTTGTATTATCAAAATCAGATAACACTAAAATCGAAGATATGACCAAAACAATTTTAATTGCCACCGATTACTCCCTTGAGTCATTAAATATATTAAAAAAAGTACTGAAGGAAAAAGACGGGAAACATGACGAAACAAAATATAACATCATATTCGTGTCGGGATATGACATGGGAGATTCTATCAGAGATCTTTTATTCACGACGAAGAGTACCATATTCGGTAAAATAAGATCCCATGAATTTTGTGACGCATTCAGCATCATAAAAAACAAATATCCTCACCTGATTAATAAAATGAACTGCGATATTTTCACAGGAAGTTTTCAAAGAACATTTAATAATTATATAATAACAGAAAAAATTGACGAGGCTTATTATTCGCCATCGATTAAAAGTAGAGGGAAGGGGAAGTTCGACATCATTCCGTACATCAAAAAATGCAAAGATCTTGAATCACATGAGATTACTCTTGAGATTTCTGAGAGCCTTCCGGAAAGAGGAAGACTTGCTGAGATTTTTGTCGAGGTCTAAAAAAAACACACAATTCAATTATTTAAATTAATAAAAATGTTAAGAAATTATAGTAACAGCAGGACATTGGGAGACAACATCAGGTTGGGGACGCTGACGGCCTTTACGGCGGGAACTATAAATATAGCATCTCTCTTAATTTTTCTCTCTTTTACCTCAAACGTAACAGGACACTATGCCATTTTTGCTGCAGAGATCAGTAAAGGAAACTGGACTCAGGTGGCAGTGGTTGGTGCATGGATATTCCTTTTCTTTTTCGGAAGTTTTGTAGCGAACTTCTTCGTTATTAATTTTAATAAAAAAAGTAAATACTTTGCCCATGCGATGCCTATTGTGCTGGAAATTATGTGTTTGCTTTTTGTAGGGATCTACGGACAGGTTTTCTACAGGAAAACAGTAGAAGAAACAGAGTATCTGGTTGCCCTTATGCTTTTTGCAACCGGTTTACAGAATGGGTTAACGGCAAGTATTTCCAATTTCTCGGTAAAGACAACACACCTTACCGGTACCACTACCGACCTTGGAATCCTGGCATCTATGTTTACCCAAAAAAAGTACAGGAGAAATCCGGAACTGATTGCAAGGGCAAAACTGCTTTCGAGTATCATGCTGGCTTATGTCTTAGGAGCTGTGTTCTCCGGATTAACCTATTATTATCTGGAATTCAGAGTGTTTTATGTAATCAGTATATGTTTATTAGTAGTTATTGGGTATGATTTCTATACGATCCATGTCCGCCACTTTAACACGCGGTATAGATATAGTAAGATTTATAAAAAGCCCAGCCTTCTGGCCAACCTGTATGATAAGATCCATGGAAAATCTAAAACAAAAGAAAAAAGAAGACTTGTATTTGATGATTAAAATACAAGAATAAATAAAGAAACTATCAGTATTAATTTTGTGTAAACAAGCTGTGAATCAATCCTCTATTTGTGTCGTACATTTAGGGGATTGTATTTTTTAGAAGGATGAAAAATAAAGGGATTATTATATAAATCATAAAAGGCAGAATTTTTGCATATTGATAATAAAATTTTAATTCGCGTTTTTATTGTTTTTATTCCCATTTTCATTGACTATTTTTGTAAGTTGATTTAACGTTTTTTATGTCAGATATTATTCAGCTTTTACCGGATCATGTAGCCAACCAAATTGCGGCGGGAGAAGTGGTGCAGAGACCTGCGTCCATTGTGAAAGAATTATTGGAGAATGCTATCGATGCAGAGGCTTCCAAAATTGAACTGATCGTAAGGGACGCCGGAAAAAATCTGATACAGGTTGTTGATGATGGAAAAGGAATGTCCGAAACGGATGCCAGAATGGCGTTTGAAAGACATGCTACTTCAAAAATCAGAGGGACAGAAGATATTTTCAGAATTGCTACAAAGGGATTTCGTGGAGAAGCATTAGCTTCTATTGCGGCTGTCTCCCAGGTAGAACTCAGAACCAAACAAAAAGATGCCAAAATAGGAACCAATATTTACATTGAAGGGGGAGTTTTCCAGTTTCAGGATCCTGTGCAAACTTCAGAAGGCTCCAACTTTTTGGTGAAAAATCTTTTCTTTAATGTTCCTGCAAGAAGAAAATTCCTTAAAAATAATAATATTGAATTCAGACATGTTATTGATGAATTCCAAAGGGTTGCTTTGGCCCATGAAAATTTGGAATTTTCATTATTCCACGATGATGAACCGGTTTTCCGCTTAAGAAAAGGAAGCCAGATGCAGAGGATCGTAGATATCTTCGGACGAAAGTTGCAACCACAGCTTATTCCGATCAAGGAAGATATTATATGGTGTAAACTGCACGGTTTTGTTGCCAAGCCTGAAGGGGCAAAAAAGACAAGAGGAGAACAATTTATTTTTGTCAACGGAAGATTCTTTAAGAGTCCTTATTTTAATAAAGCGGTTCAGGAAGCATTCGAAGGACTGCTTTTGCCGGGCTATATTCCTACCTTCTTTCTCTTTTTAGAGCTGGATCCCGAAAAAATAGACGTTAATATTCATCCGCAAAAGACAGAAGTGAAATTTGAGGATGAGCATCTTATTTTTGCACTGATCCGCTCTACAATAAAAAGATCTCTCGGAATTTACAATGTGGCTCCAAGTCTTGATTTTGAGAAAGACCCACAGCTGGATGAGCTGATGCAAAAAACTTTTCCTGGAAAGACGAATAGCGGAGGGGTTATAAAGATGCCGGAAATTGTGGTCGATAAGGATTATAATCCGTTTTTGGAAGAAAGAGGTGTAAGGCAGGCTGAAATTCAGAATCTTGCAGAAATGTACCATCAGAATATATCTGCGGAACCTTCCAAAATAAACCTTTTTGAGGATGAAGATTTTGATGAAGATCTGATGAGGCTTCCCAACGGGTATTGGCTGTTCAATAAAGGGGACAGAACCCTGATGCTTGATCTGGGAAGAATGCACAGGCTTTTTGTTTCAGAAAATAATAAGCCGACAAAAAAAGGAACCATAAACAGTCATGCACTTCTTTTCTCTTTGGAGTATCATATGAACGAGATTGAGAAAACAAAATATAAATCAATCAAAAAATATCTTCCTGAGCTGGGATTCGACATGAAAGTGGCCCACGAAAGTGTATTGAGGATAGATGCGGTGCCTGAGGGATTAAAAGAGACCCAGGTTATGAAGTTTCTTGAAGACCTATTTGAGATCCTGGATTATAAAACAGATGAGGAATTCAACCAGTATTATCAGAATCAATGGACGAAGATGCAGTCTAAATCCAGATTTGACTTTATTTATAAAAAGGATGCTGAACAATTGATCAAGGACTTTACGGCATTAGGTTTTCCTGAGTTTTTACCTAATGGGAAACGATGCTTTTATGAAGTTCCTTTCAATGATTTTAAAAACAAATTTTAAAAATGTTTAACAATATACCACCGATTACAAGAAATATAATTATAATAAATATTGTTGTATTTATTATATCCTATATTTTTCCACAACTGTATAATACACTTTCTGCGTATTATCCTTTTTCTCCCAACTTTAGGTCCTGGCAGATCATAACCCATATGTTTATGCACGGAGGATTGATGCATATTTTATTTAATATGCTGACTTTGTGGAGTTTTGGGCCTATATTGGAACAGTCTTTAGGTGAAAGAAAGTATCTGATCCTCTATTTTGTAAGTGGTTTGGGTGCATTTTTCTTATTCAATCTTTGGAATTTTATAGAAATTCAGCAGATTACCTCCAGCCTGGAAAGCTTAGGCTTAAATGCGGCTGAAATTTATAAGAAAGCGGCAATAGGATATACAGGAGACATGAATATAAGTGCTACGACAGAAGAAGGAAAGGAGCTTTCCCAAAGTCTCTATAATGCATTAAGAACTCCTATGGTCGGTGCTTCGGGAGCCATATTTGGAGTTATTGCTGCTTTTGCTACTCTTTATCCGGATTCAAAGATCGGGATTATGTTTATTCCGGTTCCTGTTAAAGTTAAATATCTTTTACCCATACTACTTGTTATTTCAATTTACTTAGGGGTTTCAGGAAATGTAGGAGGTATTGCCCATTTTGCGCACGTGGGAGGGGCTATTGTAGGCTTTCTCCTGGCTTTAATATGGAAAAAGCATTTGTATAGATTCCGTTAATACTATCCTGTGAAAGTTGTTCGCCTAATATTTTTAATTGTACATCTGGGAATCTTGTTTCTTTTGTTGGGAACATTAATGAATGCTTATGTACCTCCTAGAATATATCCATGGTTTAATCTTTTATCATTAGGCTTTCCTGTTTTAATCACTGCTTATGTATTGCTAACTGTTTTCTGGGTTTTCGCCTGGAAAAAAAGGGCTATAGTATTTGCTGCATTCGGACTGCTTTTTTTGAACCCTGTTAAGAGATGGGTCAACTATTCTGCTGAAAAAAAGGAGACATCCGATCTGAAAATCATCTCATTAAATGCAAAAGGAGGAACGATGGGGATTAAAAATATTGAAGATTATGTGGATTCTCAAAATGCGGATGTGGTTCTGTTACAAGAACATGTTCGGGATTACAATTTTAAAGGAATGGGAAAAGGAAGAGGAGATGTTATTGTCTCAATCTCTTCAAAATATAAGATCATTGATCAGAAAGAACTTATTGAGAGTAATTCAGAGACCAATAATGCCTACGCCAATCAGACGGATATTGAGATCAAAGGAAATACGTATCGTTTTATCAATGTCTACCTTCAGCCTTTTAAATTTGAAAAAAGCATGGTAAAGCTTAAGGGAAATAGTGATGAAGATGAACAAAAGCTGAAAGATATCGTTAAAAGGCTGATCCCGACTTTCAAAATGCACCAGGATCAGGTTGCTGCGGTAAGAAAAGGGATTGACGAGTCTCCTTATCCGGTAATATTAGTAGGTGACTTCAATTCTGTGCCTAACTCTTACGAGTATTACCATCTTGGAAAAGGGTTAAAAGATGCCTTTGTAGAAGCAGGTAGAGGAAGTGCTACCAGCTTTCATGACTACAAATTCCCGATACGAATCGACTACGTTTTTACATCGGAATCCATACAGCCTCTAAGTTATAAAGTTGACCGTTCTGTCAGAATTTCAGATCATTATCCGGTGGTTGCAACTTTCAAATTAAAAAAATAATATTCATAAAATACGTTAAAGCTTTTCATATTGGTAGGATTTTTGATTAAAAAAAGACTAGACCGTTTTTTTCATGAAGCCGAACCAGATATTGTTGTTTTTGCATATTGCAATTATCGTATTATTACTGTGCACCTTAGGGAATGCATGGATACCGCCTAACATTATTGGGGGCTTGAATCTTCTTTCATTAGGGTTTCCCTATTTAATTTTATTACATATTTTATTAACGCTGGTCTGGATCGTTAAAAGAAATAAAATCGCCATTGTTTTTCTGTTAAGCACTTTTGTTTTTTATAATCCCATAAGACGATGGGTGAACTTTTCTCCTAAAACTGAAAACTATAAATCAATACGGGATGTTAAAATATTGACATTCAATGTGAAATATGGTGAGTTTGGCTGGGATAAAGTATCAAAATATATCAAGGATCAGAATGCTGATATTATTCTTGTTCAGGAAAAAGATACAAACCGGGCAATACGAAAAGATATGATTAAGTATCCGGTAGTGAGCCTGAAGACAAAACATAAAATTGTAAGACAGGAAGAGTTAATTGAAGATAAATCAAGAGGAAATTCTTTTTATGCGGATATTGATATTAATGGAAAAATCATACGAATAGTAAATGTATATCTTGAACCATTCCGTCTGAACAAATCGATGTTTGATTTTAATAGTCTTGGAAAAGGATCTAATAAACTCCATCTTCTTCTTTCTCACATGACACCCACATTCAGGGCTCATGAAGATCAGATAAAAAAGATCAGAAAAGCAATCGACTTTTCTCCTTATCCGGTTATACTGGCGGGTGACTTTAATTCCGTGCCTAATTCTTATGAATATTATAATCTTGGGAAAAATCTGGATGATGCTTTTTTAACAGTCGGAAATGGTATTTCTACCAGTTTTCATGATTATAAAGTTCCTTTGAGAATCGATTATATTTTCACCTCTAAAGACATAAGACCCATAAGCTATAAAATAGATCAGTCCGTAAAATTATCAGATCACTATCCTGTAATTGCGGAATTTCTGTTAAATTAGTTCCATGAAAAATGTATTTTTTTTAGCCGCGGTTTTTTCTATTCTGATTACTTCCTGTTCTAAAAGAGAACCTGTTCGTGTAGAGACGGATCAGGTGACGAAAGTGGATTATGATACAACTGCCATAGATTCCTTTTCTAATGGTGCCATATCCGTAGATATTGCAAGAAAGATCAGAATGTCTTCCCAGAAGTATCAGGATTCTTTAAAAGAGGCTCTGAGAATCCAAAAGGAAGAGCAACGTATTAAACAGGAGCTGGAAAAAGAAAATAAAAAGAAACAGGAAGAGGAGAAAAAGAATAAGGAAAAAGAAGGAAAGGCGAAAGAGGAAGCAGGAAAAACTTCTCCCTGAACAATGAAAACTATACGGAAGTTTTCATAAATTTGAATACATTCTTAAAAAATATCAATATGAAAAAACAAATTGTAACAGCACTTATGGTAGCCGGATTGGTAGTTTCCTGCACCAAATCGACAACAAAAACTGAGCAGGTTGAAAATCCGGATGGATCTATTACAACAACCAGCACTACAGTGACGCAAAGCCCGGCAGATATCGTAGATACTACTAAAATTAATAAGGCAAAAGAAGACGTTAAAGCTAAAGTGGATGCTACCGGAGATAAAATAGATAATGCAGCGCATAAGGCAAAAGCAGACCTTAATGAAGCTGGAAAAGATATTAAGGCAGGGGCGAAGGAGCTTGGACAGGATGTAAAGGATGCTGCAGCTAAAGGCGCCGGAAAAGTAGAAGAGGGAGCTAAAAAATTAAAAGAAGATCTGAAAAGTAAATAAAAAAGAACCGCAGTTTTTACTGCGGTTTTTTTATTAATTCTTATTGAGTTCTAATAAAGGGTCTATATATTCCCGGTCATTGCTGAGTCTTGGTACCTTGTTTTGTCCCCCGAGCTTTCCTTTGGACTCCAGCCATGAATAGAACAAATTGGGTTTGGCTATATGAACAATGGGTTTTTTTAATGTAATATTATTGTACCTCTTCGCTTCATAATCCGAATTAATTGCCTTCAGGCACTCATCGAAAGCATTGATAAAACAGTCGAGATCGTCCGGCTTTTTACTGAATTCAAAAATCCATTCATGAGCACCGCTTTCATTTTCTTTCATGAAAACAGGAGCTCCTGTAAAATCTGTAATGGCTGCATTTGTCTGTTCACAGGCTTTTGTAAGTGCAAGCTCCACATTGGTGATCATTAATTCTTCTCCAAAAGCATTTATATAATGTTTGGTTCTTCCTGAAATTTTTACCCTGAACGGATTAACGGATGTAAAGACAACCGTATCACCGATGAGATACCTCCATAATCCTCCATTGGTGGTAATGACCATGGCGTAATTTTTTCCGACTTCAACATCTTCAAGACTTACAACCGGTGGATTCGAGAAATGGAATTTATCCATAGGAATGAACTCATAGAAAATACCATAATCCAGCATCAAAAGCATTTCGTCACTATTTGATCTGTCCTGAATACCAAAGAAGCCTTCTGAGGCATTGTAAATTTCGTAGTAATTGATGTTTTTTCCGATGATCTGGCTGTATTGCTCCCTGTAGGGCTTAAAACTTATTCCGCCGTGAAAAAAGACTTCCAGATTAGGCCAGAGCTCAGAGATATTCTGAACATCCGTTTCTTTCAGAACCCTCTGGAGTAAAACAAGCATCCAGCTTGGAACCCCCAGTAAACTTCCGACATCTTCATTTTTAACCTCAGATATAATGGCTCTCAGTTTACTCTCCCACTCGGACATGAGTGATACCTTTTTGCTGGGGGTTGTTGTAATCTCCACCCAAAAAGGAAGATTGTCAATAAGGATAGCAGAAAGGTCCCCGAATTTTGTGTTAAAATCGGCATAGAGTTCGGAGCTGCCTCCCAGACGTAAATTTTTATTCGTAAAAAGCTGATTTTCCGGATGGTTATTGGCATAAATTGATACCATGTCTTTTCCGGCTTTCATATGGCAATATTCCAGGCTCTCGGCAGAGATGGGAATGAATTTGCTTTTAGCGTTCGTGGTTCCTGAAGACTTTGCAAAATGTTTGATATAGCCAGGCCAGCTTACATCTTTATAACCTTGTCGTGCTCTCTCGATATAAGGTTCGAAATCTTCATAGGTAACAATAGGAACTTTATTTTTAAAATCCTGGTAACTCGAAATAGAATTAAAACCATACTTCTTCCCATATTCTGTATCCTCGGCATGAAACAACTGGGAAAATAGTATCCCTTTCTGTGTTTCAATCGGATGATTCATGAAATTCTGGATCTGGTCTATCCTTTGACGGATAAACCAATTCACCACAGTATTGAAAAGTGCTTTCGTTGCCATTTCAACAAATATAATGATATTTGATTTTTCAGAGAATTTTTTATGGCTTAAAATAAAAAACCGTTACAAATATTGTAACGGTTGATTATCTGGATATATTGTTTTTAGCAATATTCGTCGTAAGCTGCCTGAAGGTTTGCAGCAATTGCTCCTGCAGGATTTCCTTCAATGTGGTGTCTTTCCAGCATGTGAACCAATTCTCCATCTTTGAAAAGAGCTACGCAAGGTGAGCTTGGAGGAAACGGAGCTAAATGCTTTCTCGCTTCTGAAACAGCTTCAGTATCATATCCTGCAAATACGGTTGTCAAGTGATCGGGTTTTTTATCTCCGGTCAAAGAGTAAACAACTCCCGGTCTTGCAGCTCCTGCAGCACACCCACATACTGAATTGATCACTAATAGGGTAGTTCCTGATTGCTTTAATGCTTCTTGTACCTGAGAAGTTGTTGTCAAGTCTTCAAAGCCTTTATCTGTAAGTTCAGCCTTCATAGGCATTACTAAATCTGTTGGATACATTTTTTGTTTTTTTAAATCTGTACAAAGGTAAAAAATTATTTATGTTTCATCAACTTATAAAAACTATTGACGCATTAGGAAAAGTGCATGATATGTAACATGGTGATATGTAAATATTTCAACAATATTTGAAGAAATGTAAATAAAAGCAATGAATAATGAAAAATAATTATTAAATTTGAAATGATTCTAAAAACAACCAACCATGAAAAGGCATTTTTTACGTCATTCCCTCGACTTAAAAGATGCAATTAGTTAAGTCTGTAATTCACAGACACCTCAAGCATCTTAATGCATAAAATGAAGCCCGAAATTAATTTCGGGCTTCATTAATCAAATCGATATGCAAAGGTTGAATATCCTTAGTAAACGGGTTCAATGATCTTACCTGGACCTGCGTCCGGATTGAAGACCAAATACCCTTTAAGAAAGCAGCTTTTTAGCCATCTCGGAAATGCTTTTTCCATCAGATTTACCGGCTAACGCTTTTGATGCCATTCCCATTACCTTTCCTAAATCCTTTATAGATTCAGCGCCGGTCTGTGAAATGATATTTTTAATTTCTGTTTCCAGCTCCTCAGCAGTAAGCTGTTGAGGTAAGAATTTTTCGATGACCTTCATCTGGGCTTCTTCGACGTCTGCGAGATCCGTTCTTCCCTGAGCAGCAAACTGGTCGTAAGAATCCTTACGTTGTTTAATCATTCTTTGTAAAATAGCGATCTCCTGTTCTGCTGAAACTTCTGCTCCTCTGGCTTCTGTTTTCAAAAGCAGGATCTGGGACTTTACTGCACGGAGAGAGTCTAGAGCCACTTTGTCTTTCTCCCTCATAGCGGTTTTTATCGCTTCGCTGATTGTATTTTCTAAACTCATATATTATGATTTGAAAATTTGAGAATGAAACAATTTGAAAATAGTAAAAGGCAATGGATGTATAATTTCCAGTGGATCAATTTTCAAATTCACAAATTATTTCATTTTCAAATTAAATTTAGTCTACGTCTTTATTTAAAAATCTGTTTTCTCTGATTTGCATAGAACCATTATTATCAGATAAATATGTATTTATATTCTGATCTGATGCGTTGGTCCCGTCAATAGAAATATTCTTTCTTTTGAATGCAGGCACAGATTCGAACTCATTGACATTATCAAAACTCTGATAACGTGAATTGAATTCTTTTAATTTATTTCTTCTTTCAACCACTCTCTCCTGGTCAATAGTTTTGTTCACAAAAGTGAACTCACTGTCTGATGGCTTTGGAGCTTCGGTTTCCGTTTTATTTTCAACAACCGGTTTGCTTTCATTGGCCGGAACTTCTTTCACCGGCTGGAAGAAACTTTCCATTTTCTGAAGAGGTTCTTCTGTAATCTGGCTTACCGTATTGGCTGAAGTGGTAAACTCTGCTTTTGGCTGTCCATAATCCGTTTTTGGCTCATTAACAGGCTCATTGACAAAGAAGCTGAATTCAATCGGTTTTTCTTCGGAAAAAGAAGGAACAGAAGAGTTTTTAGCCGGTTCTTCTTTCCTGTCTTCTGTTTCAAAAGAAAAAGACTGTATTTCCAGGTCATTCGGGTCGTTATCTTCATCGAAAGAAAATAAGTTATAAGCATCCTGATCCTCTTCTTCGTTTCTCCAGTCCTGAATTGGGCTGTCTACCGTATCTTGCTCTCTATCAGAGAACTTTATTTCTGTTTTTACCTCTTCATCCTCAATAATCATTTTTTTTTCAGTAGATGTCTTAAACTGAGGATTATCCTGGTCTTCATCATCAAGTCTGAAAAGGTTCTTTCCTCCGAAAGTATAGCCTTCTTCAGGGCTCATTTCTCTTTCTTCTCTCGTTTTAAAAGGGGAAGTTTTGTGAGAATCCAGTTTGTCATTTAAACCGATTCTTATTTTTTCAGTTGGCCCTGCAAATTTTTTGTCCTCATTGGAGAAACCTGTAGCAATTACAAGAACGCTTACTGCATCTCCCAGCTCTTCATCCGCTCCAACCCCGAAAATAATATCCGCGGTGTTTCCTGCTTCTTTCTGAATGTGGTCCATGATGATACCTATTTCATCCATAGTAACTTCTTCTACACCACTTCTGATCAATAGTAATACATTTTTAGCACCTGTAATCTTATTGTCATTCAATAATGGGGAATCCAGAGCCTTTCTTACGGCCTCTTCTGCTTTATTTTCTCCGGAAGCAGTACCTGTAGACATCAATGCAGTACCGGAGTTCTGAAGCACAGATTTAGCATCTCTAAAGTCAATGTTTACATCGAAGTAACCGGTAATAACCTCTGCCATACCTTTTGCTGCATTGGTTAACACTTCATCGGCCTTTGAGAAGCCTTGCTTGAATCCAAGGTTACCAAATTGCTGTCTTAATTTATCGTTGTTGATGACAATCAGTGAGTCAACATTATTTCTCAATTTATCAAGTCCGTTTTCTGCCTGCTCAAGCCTTCTCTTCCCCTCGAAGCTGAATGGAACAGTAACGATACCTACCGTTAAAATTCCCATATCTTTAGCTACTTTGGCAATAACAGGAGCGGCACCCGTTCCGGTTCCACCTCCCATCCCGGCAGTAATGAATACCATCTTGGTATTTTGTCCCATTGCAGCCTTGATCTCTTCAATACTTTCAATAGCTGATTTTTCTCCAACCTCAGGATCAGCACCTGCTCCAAGTCCTTCGGTGATGGAAGTACCCAACTGAACTTTATTGGAGACGGGGTTATTATCTAAAGTCTGAGCATCCGTATTACAGATCACGAAATCAACACCGTGAATCCCTTTCTCGTACATGTGTTTAAGGGCGTTGTTTCCACCGCCACCAACACCAATTACTTTGATGATTGATGAATTTCCTTTTGGTAAATCAAATGAAAACCCTTGTGTACCTATATTTTCCATAACTTATATTTTTTAAAATTGACTCATGATAAGTGATAAGGAATAGCCGTGTATCGCTTATCATTCATCATTTTATAATTATTCTACTTCTTCAAAGAATTTTTTTACTTTTTCCATTAGCGACTGTCCGAATGTGAGCCTTGCCGCTTTTTTATTTTCCTGTTGCTCTCTTACCACTTCCTGCTCCTGAACAGGAGTCGCCTGCTGTGTGGCAGTTGGGGTTTCAGCTGTATTGGATACTACTTCCGGTTGTTGCTTCTCCTGAACGGTTTCTTCTTCTACGATCGTCTGCTTTTTGTCACGGATTTTCAAACTTTCCATCAGTAACCCGATAGATGTTGCAAATTCAGGACCTTTCAGGTATTGGTTTTTGTCATTGGCGATATATTCGTTAGCAAAACCAATTCTGCTGTCGAAACCTGTAGTATAATTAGCAAGCTGGCGTAAGTGCTTCAAATTGGAACCACCTCCTGTAAGAACGATTCCCGCAATCAACTTTTTCTTCTGTTCGAATGCTCCATAGGCTTTAAGCTCTGTGTTCACCATTTCAAGGATTTCTTCAACTCTCGCGTTGATGATCTGTGCCAGAGTTTTAAGAGAAATTTCTTTGTCCGGTCTTCCATGTAAGCCAGGAATGGTTACAAAAGTGCTGTCTTTTTCAAGCTCAGGAACTGCAGATCCGAATTTTACCTTCAGTTGTTCTGCATGTTTTTCTATAATCGAGCAGCCTTCTTTAATATCTTCTGTAATGATTCCGCCACCGTAAGGAATTACACAGGTATGGCGAATGATATTGTCTTTGAAAATAGCAATATCCGTAGTACCACCACCTATATCTACGATTGCGACTCCTGCTTCTTTTTCTTCTTTTGTAAGAACAGCTTCTGAAGATGCCAGTGGTTCTAAAGTAAGGGCTTCCATTTCCAGTCCGGCTTCTCTTACACATCTTGCAATGTTTCTGATACTGCCCATTTGTCCTACGACAACATGGAAATTAGCCTCTAAACGTTTTCCGTGCATACCTACAGGTTCCTGTATCTCACCTTCAGAATCCACTTTATATTCTTGAGGAAGTACATGAATAATTTCTTCACCGGGTAGCATGACCAATTTTTTTACCTGATCTTTCAATGCTTCGATGTCGTCGTCTGTAATAAACTTGTCTGGATGCTCTCGCATAATATAATCGGAATGTTGCAGAGAACGGATATGTTTTCCTGCAATACCAACCGTGACTTTGCGGATAGGAACTCCTGCACTGGATTGTGCTTCAGACACAGCCGCCTTGATTGAATTAATGGTTTGTGAGATGTTATTCACAATACCTTTATGAACCCCAAGACTTTTGGCCTTTCCTACACCGAGAACTTCTATTTTCCCGTGTGCATTCCTCCTTCCGACAATCGCGACTATCTTTGTTGTCCCGATGTCCAGACCTACTGAATACTCTTGATTTTCCATTTGTTTATATCGATTTGATTTTTTATTCTATTTTAACTTTTGCTTTTGGCTTTGTAGCCTTTTTCTCAGTTGTTTTCTTTGTCTCCTTTGGTTTGGTTGTCGTTTTTGGCTTTTTATTTTCCTTTGGCTGAGATACAGAATTTTGCTTTTTTATCTCTGCTGGTTTTTTAGTTTCCGGTTTCTTTATCGTTGCCGGAGCAGGAGCTTTTGCCAATTCTTTACGTCCTGCAGTTAAAATACTGTCATTTTCTTTAAAAGCAGGATTTAAAGTAGTTACAATCTGGTTCTGATATTTTACAGAGATCATATTGTACTTCTGAGGATCCTGATACACAAGATATTTCTCAACAAACGCTTTAAAACCTTTTACTTTGAATTCAATATTATCCAGGTCTCCGATTTCTACTTTATAGTTTCCTTCACTTGTCAAAAGATTATAATCATCCTTTACTTTTGAGATTCCTATAAAGTATCTTTTGCTGAAGTCATCCTTATCAATCTTTTCAACCAGTTCAGCAAGCTTTTCATATTCGTCAGGTTTTACATTTCCTGTTACCAGCATACAAGGATGCGAATAGGTTTTTGAGATGGGAAATTCAACTCCTTTTTCGTCTACATAAAAATCCCTGCCGTCTTTATTCAGCCTGAATACCGGAACCCTTTGTTTAATATCCAGATTGAGCTTTCCGTTTAGATTTAAATAAACATTGGCACTATCCACAGCCGGAAGGGCATTGATCTTTTTTTCGAGGGATGGAATATTCAGATTACCTACTATTCCTGAAGGGTTTTCTTTTTTTACAATATCCCTGATGTCTTTTTCATCAACGAAATATACCGGAGTCTTTTCGCTTAATTTTACAGAAATCTTATTATCGGTAATCTTCTGGCCACTGAATTTCTTCAAAGAGAAACTCAGCAGGAAACCAAGCAGGATTACTGTGATAGCAATTTTTAATATTCTGTATTTATTTTTCATATTCTATTGTATTCATGTATTAAAGTAAAATGTATTCATGATTATCGTGGATTACATTACTTACATACACTACTACTATTTATCTTTTAAACTTAACCATTCACAAATCGGGTCATATAGGGTGTCTATATTTCCTGCACCTACGGTGAGCAGAATGTCAAAATCTTTTTCTTTTATCTTTTCAAAGGCTTCCGTTAAAGTGGAGCCTTCTTTTTTATCCAGGGTTACTTTTTCCAGTAACCATGTTGAGGTAATCCCTTCAAAGTTTTCCTGAAGCTCTCTTGCCGGATAAATATCCAGTAAAATGAGTTCATCAGCATTGCTTAAACTTTCTGCAAAGCCATCAGCAAAATCTCTTGTTCTGCTGAATAAATGCGGCTGAAATGCAACCAGTAATTTTTTATCAGGGTAAAAGGTCTTGATGGAACCTACAACAGCATTGATCTCAGTCGGGTGGTGGGCATAATCATCAATATATATTTTACCGTTCTTATAAATATGTTTTGTATATCTTCTTTTAATTCCTTTGAAGCTGGCAATAGCCTTTTTCAGGGTGTCAAAATCCACTCCTAAATTATGCAGGATGGCTAATGCAACGGTTGCGTTTTCCACATTATGGATCCCCGGAATTTCCCAGACAAAATCTTTTACAGACTCACCGGGAGTATGAAAATCAAAATAGATCTTATCGTGATCCATACGCAGATTATCGGAGTAATAATCCGCTTTTTCGTTTACAGCATAAGTCTGATGGTCTCTTCCTATCTCAATACCTTTTCTTACAAAAAGTTTTTTATCTTCCGGAACCAGAGCGGCAAATTGACGGAACCCTTCTTCAATATGACTTTTGTCTCCGTAAATGTCCAGGTGATCTGCGTCGGTAGAGGTAATCACTGCCCAGTCCGGAGAAAGATTGAGAAAGCTTCTGTCGTATTCATCAGCTTCTACCACTGAGTATTCTGAACCGTTATATAAAAAATTGGATTTGAAATTTTCCGAAATACCTCCTAAAAAGCATGAAAATGGCAGGTCCGCTTCTTTACATAAATGGGAAACCAAGGTAGACGTTGTTGTTTTACCATGTGTTCCGGCTACGGCAATACAATCTGTATTTTCCGTAATTAATCCTAACACTTTTGCACGCTTTAAAATCTCAAAACCATGTTCATTGAAGTAATCAAGAATTCCAAGCTTCTTAATAGCCGGAGTATAAATTACTAAGGTGTTATCCTTTTGAAGCGTGGTTATTTGTTCATCGATGAGATCTTCAAAAACAATATCAATTCCTTCACTCATCAATTGTTGAGTAAGTTTGGTGTTGGTTTTATCATAACCTGAAACTTTTTTACCTGAAGCTTTAAAATAACGGGCAAGGGCACTCATGCCAATCCCGCCGATCCCCACAAAGTAAAAAGTATGATATGTTTCTAATAATTTCATCTTCTATTTTAGTTATTGATAATTGAATATCTTTTCTTTATCCAGTCCATACGAATCTCCCTGATACAAAAAGAATTCCATTACTGCATCTTCAAGGGTCTCATATGTAAATCCGTTGGTAATCCAGAAATAATATTTAAAACCGATTGAATTCTGACTTGGCAGATATTCTGCTTTTATCATTGCAAGCTTATTGATCTCGTTCAGCAGGGTATCAATTTTGTCTTTGCTTACCCCTTTATTCAGTAGGATATTTACATTAAGGTTAATGTATTTTTTCCCTGCATCCACATCCATAAAGAGTGTGGCTTTGTCTTTATTTCCTATTTTAATAAAAGTTTCCTCCTGCTCCAGGATATCATATCCTTTTCCTTTCAAATAGTTGCCCACTGCTGCAATTTTAAAGTCAGCGGGTTTTATCAGGGTTTGTGCCGTTACCCAGTGGGTAAAGAAGCAAATGAGCAATACTGTTAGTAATTTAGTTTTCATACTTTATAGTGTTGGTTATTGTAGCTTTATAAAAATTTCATCAACAATTTCCTTTGCAGCATTGGGTTTGGCAAAATATTCCAGGTTTTCAGACATCTCTTTTCTCATCGCTGCGCTGTCGCAAACCTCCATAAGCGTGTTCCAGAATTTTTCTTCCATTTCGGAATCTTTGACCATTTTTGCCGCATTCTTTTCAACCAGATTCAGTGCATTTTTGGTCTGATGATCCTCTGCCGCAAACGGGAAAGGAATCAATAAAACCGGTTTTTGTGCAACAGCCAGTTCTGAAATGGCAATAGCTCCTGCTCTTGAAACAATGATATCTGCTGCCGAGTATGCTTTCTCCATATCTTTTATAAACTCAAGAATCTGAATATTCTGGCTTTTCTTATCTTTTGTTTCTTCTATAATATCTTTATAATCGAGCTTTCCTGTCTGCCAGATCAGCTGATAATCTTTGTTGATGAGTTCATCAAAATGTGATCTCCATGCATTATTTAAAGTTCTGGAACCCAGTGATCCACCAACAGAAAGGATTGTCAGCTTTTCCTTATTTAATCCCATTTTTTCTTTTGCCTGAGAAGATTCTTCCATTCCCAGAATGATATTCTCGCGAATAGGATTACCTAAAAATTTGATCTTATCATCCGGAAACCCTTCTACTTTGGGGTAAGCAGTAAAAACAGCTTTTGCTTTCTTACTTAAAATTTTATTGGTTACCCCTGCATGTGCATTTTGTTCCTGAATAAAAATAGGGATTCCCAGCTTGCTTGCTTCATACAGAGCCGGTCCGCTGGCAAAGCCTCCTGTACCGATCGCAAAATCAGGAGCAAAACGCTTAATGATCTTTTTTGATCTGGATAAGCTTTTCAAGATCTTGAATGGTAATCCCAGATTAGATAACATGTTACCACGGTCAATTCCGGCAATGTCGATTCCTTCAATAGGGTAACCTGCCTGAGGAACTTTTTCCATTTCCATTTTTCCGTTGGCTCCGATAAACAAGAATTCTGTATCCGGAAATCTTTTCCTGATCTCGTCTGCAATAGCGATTGCAGGGAAGATATGTCCTCCTGTTCCACCACCGGATAATAATACTTTTAGTTTCTTGTTCATTTTTTCAATTTTGAAATAGCCTGACCATTAATATGATTTTAAGCAATATCATTTATTTCCGCAATACTCTGTTTTTTACCCATTCCTTCCTCATCATAAATCTGTATCCTTGAGCTTATATTTAAAATAATTCCCAACTGTAAATAGGTCACCAACATGGATGTTCCCCCATAACTTATTAAGGGCAGGGGTTGTCCGGTCACCGGAATCAGATTGATGGCTACGGCTATATTTACCGATAGCTGTATAAAGATCATGACACCGAGGCTGAGAACGAGCAAAGACCCGAAAAACGCAGGCATTTTACTGGCTATCATTACGATCCGTATCACCATGATCAGATACATACAGATAAGGAAAGCTGCTCCTATCAGTCCGTATTCCTCTACAATTACTGCAAATATAAAGTCGGAAGCAGATTGCGGAAGCATTTGCTTTAATGCACTTTTTCCAGGTCCCATTCCTGTAATTCCTCCATGTACTATTGCTGCTTTAGCCTGCATTACCTGGTAATTCTTGGCTTTTACGCTTTCATCATCCACATCGGCTGATTTTGCTTTACTGGAAGTGAAGGTTTCTACACGGCTCATCCATGTATGAACACGGTTTCCACCAATCAGATTGGTATTTAAAGCAATCAGTAAGAACAATACGATCGCAATAAATGAAGCCGAAATAAAACCTGCAATATATTTCCAGTGAAGCTGCCCGATAACTAATACAATAACAGATACCATCAGGATCATCAGAGCCGTAGATCCGTTATCTTTTGCTACTAAAACAAAAACAAGGAGAATAGGACCGAAGATGTACATAATGTTTTCTATCGGAAGTCTTTCCCGGGTTATCTTCTTGGTTAAATACCTGCACAAGTAAATAACTAACATAAGAAAAGCAAATGATGAAGGCTGAAAAGAAATCGGTGTTCCCGGAATCTTTAGCCATCTGGAGGCACTTGCTCCATCGATCGTTTGGCCGGTAAACATGGTGACAACCAGTAATATAATCATTAACCCCAGAAGTATACTGCTGAGTTTTCCAATGTATTCATATTTTACGGTTCCTACCAGTCTCATGATTCCCAAACCAAGGACTACAAAGAACATATGCTTGATAACGTGGCCTGTTGTGGTCCCGTTATTTACAATATATTCCAGATTCGAACTTGCAGAATATACAGGGAAAATAGAGAAAATGGAGATCACGAGAATGACCATCCAAAGTACTTTATCTCCCTTTAGAAATTCAAATCTGCTTTCTGTGTCCTGTTCGTTCATACTCTATTGTATCTTTAACTGTATTATGTAAAGTATTAACGATTCTTAGTTGTCAAATACATGAATACTTTACATCAATACATCAGTACATTTATTTTAATACTTGTTCTTTAAACTGTTTTCCTCTGTCTTCATAGCTTTTGAAAAGGTCAAAACTTGCACAGCAAGGAGAAAGTAAAACCGTTTCTCCGCTTTTAGCAATTGATTTTGATATTTTTACGGCCTCTTCCATGCTTGAAGTATCGTATATAAACTCCTTTTTGTCTTTAAAAAAATTAATAATTTTCTGATTATCAATTCCCAAGCAGACAATTGCTTTTACTTTTCTTTTGACAAGGTCCTCAATCTCCGTGTAATCATTTCCTTTATCCTGACCTCCCACAATCCAAATCGTAGGTGTTTTCATGCTTTCCAAAGCATAATAGGTCGCATTTACATTCGTTGCTTTACTGTCGTTGATGTATTTTACGCCATCAATTTCAGAAACAAACTCCAGCCTGTGTTCCACTGCCTGAAAAGTCATTAATGAATTTCTGATGCTTTCATTGTTGACATTCAGTATTTTACTTGCTATAGATGCTGCCAGACTGTTCGCTACATTATGATTTCCCAATAAAGAAAGCTCGTCAATTTTCATTGAAAATGTATCTTTTAGTTTTACCACAATACTGTCGTTATCTATAAAACCTCCCTCGGTCAATTTTTCTTTTGTTGAAAAAGGGATCATTTTTGCCTTTATTTCCAGCTTTTCAAGAATGGTTTTGCTCATTTCATCATCTTTGTTATAGATAAAGAAATTATCGTTTTCCTGATTTTCAGCTATTCTGAATTTTGCCATCGCATATTCTTCATAGTTGTAATTATACTGGTCCAGATGATCCTGTGATAAATTAAGCAATAATGAAATATATGGCCTGAAGTTCTGAATGTCATCCAGCTGGAATGAACTTACCTCCAGTACATAATATTCATGGTTTTCATCTGCTACCTGCTTTGCAAAACTGTAGCCGATGTTTCCTCCTAGACCTACTTTCAGTCCGTCATTTTTCAGGATATAATAGATCAATGAAGTGGTGGTGGTTTTTCCGTTGCT
The DNA here is from genome assembly GCF_013184525.1 of Chryseobacterium sp. LAM-KRS1. Classification (GTDB taxonomy): domain Bacteria; phylum Bacteroidota; class Bacteroidia; order Flavobacteriales; family Weeksellaceae; genus Chryseobacterium; species Chryseobacterium proteolyticum. Next base: position 297,124 of record NZ_JAAOIZ010000004.1, on the reverse strand, counting down.
TCCTGTGATCGCAATGATTTTAGCATTGGTGAATTCTGAAGCGAATTCTATCTCGGAAGAAAGGCGGATTCCTTTCAGATGGATTTTATAAATGATATCCGCTTTTTTAGGAATTCCTGGGCTTTTTACAATCCAGTCTGCATTTAAAATCCTTTCCTCGTCATGATTTCCTTCTTCAAACTCAATATTGTTTTCAGTAAGAAACGCTTTATAGTTATCTTTAATAGTTCCTTTGTCTGAAAGAAATACCTCCAGACCCTTCTTTTTAGCTAAATAAGCAGCACCACAGCCACTCTCTCCACCTCCTAAAACAACTATTTTCATATTACCTTTTTTGTATTTATGTATTGGTGTACTTTATTTATGTGTTTAAAATCATGAATACGTTAATACATTTACTTTTATAGAGTTTTATCTCATTTTTAATGTAATCAGACATACTATAGCCAACATTACTCCTATGATAATCATCCTGTTAACGATTTTACTTTCATGGAAACCGTCTTTCTGATAATGATGGTGTAATGGAGACATTTTAAATAATCTGTTATTCTGGGCGTATTCCAGCCCGTATTTTTTCTTTCTGTATTTAAAAACAACCACCTGCAGCATTACAGATATGTTTTCTACCAGGAATATTCCGCATAAAACAGGAATCATTAATTCCTTTCTTAAAATAATAGCCAATACAGCAATTACTCCTCCCAGCATCAAACTCCCGGTATCTCCCATAAAAACCTGTGCCGGATAGGTATTATACCAGAAGAATCCGATCACAGCACCTACCATGGCAACTACAAAAATGGTGGTTTCACCCATATTGGGCAGGAACATAATATTGAGGTAATCCGCAAAAATGATGTTCCCTGAAATGTAGGCAAAGAATGCAAGGGTAAGGAGTATTACCGTACTCGTCCCTGCAGCCAGGCCGTCTATTCCATCCGTGATATTGGCTCCGTTGGAAACCGCTGTTACAATAAAGATGACAATCGGAATGAAAACAATCCACGCCCACTCATGAGCATCTTTATCACTCATCCAGAATAATATTCCACTGTAGTCAAATTCATTATTTTTCGCAAAGGGCACGGTAGAAACCGTAATTTTTTCTGTAGGCATAAAATTCTGCTCCACATTATTTCTGTTAACTACTTTTGCATCTGCATATTTTCTCTTTACCGTAATATCAGGATGGAAATACATTGTTACTCCGACAATTAACCCTAATCCCACCTGACCTACGATCTTGAATTTACCGCTAAGCCCGTCTTTATTTTTCTTTACTTTCTTTAAATAGTCATCTACAAATCCGATAGCACCCATCCATAAAACTGAAATTATCAGAAGGACGATGTATACATTGGTAATTCTTGTCAGGAGAAGAACCGGAATCATGGTGGCAAGGATAATAATGAGCCCTCCCATTGTCGGAGTTCCTTCTTTCTGCTTTTGCCCGTCAAGGCCAAGGTCGCGGACCAATTCGCCCATTTGCTTTGCTCTCAGGTAATTGATGATTCTTTTACCATACACAAGAGCAATAATCAGGGATAATAAGACCGCCATCCCTGCACGGAATGAGATGTACTTTAACATTCCAAGTCCGGGGATATGGATTCCATGATGGGTTAGATATTCGTATAAGTAGTATAACATGTTTTCCTATTGTTAATAAATGATAAGTGATGTTTGATGAATGATAAGATCAATAATAATTGATCATTTATCGATTATAAATTACTTGCTCATTAACTTCCACAGTTCTGTAATTACTTCTTTGTCATCAAAATGGTGTTTTACGCCATTAATCTCCTGATAGTTTTCGTGACCTTTTCCGGCTACTAAAACAATATCTTTGGGCTCTGCAAATTTAATCGCCATTTTTATGGCTTCTTTTCTATCGGGTATTGAAGTGTATTTGCTGAAGTTCTGAGGTTCAACACCTGCTTCAATTTCTTTTATAATTGCTGCCGGATCTTCTGTTCTCGGGTTATCTGAAGTGATAATTGCCAACGTGGATTTTTTCGTTGCAATGTTTCCCATTTCAGGTCTTTTGGAGTGGTCTCTGTCTCCCCCGCAACCGAAGACGGTAATCAGTCTTTCATTTTTTGTTCTGATATCATTAATACTGTCCAGAATATTTTCCAATGCATCCGGAGTGTGGGCATAATCGACGATGAAAAAAATGCCACCATCGGATTTGAAGGTTTCAAATCTTCCTGAGACTCTTTTCAGGGCGCTGATGGCCTGAAGGATTTCATTGGATTCAAAGCCGAGTTCAGATGCAATTCCAAATACCAATAGAAGATTATAGACATTGAATCTTCCCGTTAAGGTAGTCCAGAATTCCTTCCCGTTGAAGTTCAGGAGCATTCCGTTAAAATCAATTTCCAAAGCTTTTCCATGGTAATCTGCCATTGTTTTCAATGCATATGATCTTTTGGCAGCTTTGGTGTTCTGGAGCATTACATTCCCGTTTTTGTCATCAATATTGGTAATGGCAATAGCGGTATCAGGAAGCTCATCAAAGAACCTTTTTTTCGTTTTCAGATATTCCTCAAATGTTTTGTGATAATCCAGATGATCATGAGTAAGGTTTGTAAATCCTGCAACTTTGAAATGGAGTCCTTCAATTCTGTTTTGAGAAATTCCATGAGAACTTACTTCCATGAAAGCAAATTCGCAACCTGCTTCTACGGCCCTAGCTAAAACCTGATTGATCGTAATAATATCCGGGGTAGTATGTGTGGCCGGAATTATTTCGCTGCCTATTCTGATTTCAACAGTTGAAAGCAATGCAGATTCATAGCCCAGATTTTTGAAAACGTCAAAAAGCAATGTGGAAACAGATGTTTTTCCGTTGGTTCCGGTAACGCCGATGAGTTTCAGGTTTTGAGAAGGATTTCCATAAAAGTTTGAGGCCAGATGTCCCAGGGTTTTCGAAGAATCTTTTACTTTTACATAGGTAACATCCTTATTCAGCTGATCGGGCAATACTTCACAAACGATCGTTTTTGCTCCTTTTTCAATAGAAGATGCAATATATGAATGCCCATCTGCAACCGTTCCCTTTACTGCGATGTAAAGAGAATTTTCTGTAACCTTTCTGCTGTCGAATACCAGCTCCGAAACTTCACGGGTATTGTCGCCGTGAATTTCTAAGGTTGGGATTCTGTTTAATAATTCAATTAATTGCATTTCTCTGATGCTTATTTTTAATTCTGAAGAGATAAATAAATTCTCTGGTTCTTACTGATCGTAGTTCCCTCCAAAGGAAACTGTTCTTTTATTCTTCCTACTCCTTTGTAGTCTACACGGTATCCAAGGTTTTCCAGTTGTGGAATCACATTCTTACCGATTAATCCTACCACGTTAGGCATTTGTTTATCATTTACTGCTACTTTCACATTAGGCTCCACCATTTTATTAAGGTTTACCTTTTTGTCAACAAGCATTTCTTTTTCAATATTCTGAGGCGTCTTCAGGAATGTTTTTCCTGCAATTTCTTTAAAAACCGGGGCTGAAACAGTCGCTCCGTAAAATCCTTTTGCCGTATTCGGCTCACTGATCATTACATAACAGGTATACTTCGGATTATCAGCTGGATAGAATCCTGCAAAAGAGGCACGGTATTTCATCGGGCCCGGAAGCCAGTACTCAAATCTGGCGGTCCCTGTTTTTCCTGCCATTTTCAGATTCGGAGTGAAAATACTTCGTCCGGTTCCTTTTTCCACGGCTTTTGTCAAAGCATTGGTCATCATTTTAATTGCTTTCTCAGAAGCCATTTTGCTGACCATTACCTCCGGCTTGGCCTGATACATTATTTTACCATCCTTCATAATCTTATCGATGAATAAAGGCTTAAGCATTTTACCATTATTAGCAACCCCGTTGTAGAAAGTTGCTAATTGTAATAAGTTAATGTTCGAAGAATATCCAAAAGATATCGAAGCAAGTGTTGCTGCGTTCCATCTTTTATTTTGTGGAGTTACGATCTTAGGTTTTGTAATTCCCGGAAGTTCGATATCCATTTTATCAAATAATTTCCAGCGCTTAAGGTGATCAAGGAATATCTGTGGCTTATCGGCATAGTATTTCGTAATCAGTTTGGCGGTTCCTACGTTGCTGGATTTCGCAAGAACGTCACTGATGTCGTATGTCCCTCCTCCGTGGCCATCTGAAATTCTTTGCTTCGCATAGGTCCATACTCCGTTTCCTACATTTACCGTTGTGTTATCATCGATGAATCCGTCATCCATTGCTGCCAAAAGTGAAATGGTTTTGAAAGTTGAGCCGGGTTCGATATTATCTTTTAAAGCATAATTATAAGCATCTTCGTACTCTCCTGAATCTGTTCTTCGAAGGTTTACCATGGCACGAACCTTTCCGGTTCCTACTTCCATGACAATTACAGTACCGTGTTTTGCTTCAAAATTTACGAGCTGCTTCTCAAGAGCTGAGTGTGCAATGTCTTGAATTCTAAGGTCTAAGGTCGTATATACATCTTCTCCATCTACGGGTTCCTGAACCTTCCAGAAATCAATAGGCTTCCACTGCGAAGAATTGATTCTTTGTTCCAATCTTTTCCCGTCGGTGCCTGTCAGGTATTTTGAAAAAGCTCCTTCCAGACCGGATTTGTACTCACTGTTATCCATTCCGATGGTACCTGCACCAATTTCAGAAGTTGCGAGTTCTCTTTTATAATTTCTGTCTACGATAAACCCACCTTTATTCTTTCCTTTCTTAAAGATCGGGAAGTTTCTGATCCTGTCGTATTCATCAAAATCCAAGCCTCTGGCAAGTGTATAGTATTGATTTTTCTTTCTTTTCTGTTCGTCAAATTTCTGTCTGAATTCACTTCTTGGTTTTCCAAACATCTTGCTTAGTGAATCCGTTAATGCACCGATATTGTTACTGTAAACCGTATCCTTTATTGTTTTAAAATCAAGATAGATATCATAACGCATAACGGTAGTTGCGAGAATAGAGCCATCTGATGCAAATAAATTCCCTCTGGCAGCCTTTAAAGTGGCTTCACGATAGTTTTTATTGATGTAGTCGTCTTTAATTTCCTGAACATTAGTGTTTTGAAGGATAACGATTCTTGTTAAAAAAAGTACAAACACGCACAAAGCTACCACTGCGAAGAGGTAGCCCCACCTTAACGTTTTTTTACGTTTGTTATCGTATTCATTTTGCTTTTGCATCTGTACTATCCAATTTTATTAGCAGTTTATGAGGATGGTTTTCCAGTGTCATTAAAGAATCCCGTGCTACTTCTTTTCCGAGCTCTGATTCCATTTTTACCTTAATCAGCTTACTTTGGGCATAAGCGTTTCGGGATTTATATTCTTCTGTTTCTTCTTTTAAAGCATTTACAATTTTGATCTTTTTGTTCACCAGGTGATTGGTATAGATCATGGCCATCATCAGTACAAAAAGCAATAAGAAATACTTGTAATGTATTTTTATCTCATCACGATTGAGAAAATTCCCTTTTATAATGTCTATAAAAGTTAATCTCTTTTGTGGGCGATTTGTTGTTCTTTTAGCCAATTTATTATTGATAAATGATGGTTAATAATTGATAATAAGGGTGTTACTCCTTATTTCTAACCATTTATACTTTTATTCCTGTTCTCATTTTTGCACTTCTTGCTCTTGAATTTTCCTCAATCTCCTTATCATCAGGAATGATTGCCTTACTCTTCAGCAGTTCGAATGCCTTTTTATAATTTCCATAAATATCCCTCGTCGGTTCCCCCTCAAACATTCCGTTTTTAAGGAATCTTTTTACAAGACGGTCTTCCAGGGAGTGGTATGAAATAACCACCAGTCTTCCTTCCGTTTTTAAGATCTGATAAGCCTGAACGAGCATTTCTTTTAAAACCTCAAGCTCCTGGTTTACTTCGATTCTTATTGCCTGGAAAAGCTGTGCATAAAATTTATTAACCTTATGCGGGGGAAGATAGCTGAATAGTTTTTTCAGGTCTTCCGTTGTATTGATGATTTTACTTTTTCTGTGATGAACGATATCCCTCGCCAGTTTACGTGCTTCTCTCAATTCACCGTAGTAGTAAAATATGTCTGCCAGCTGCTCTTCTTCATATTCATTGATCACCCTTTTGGCATCCAGGCTCTGCATTACATTCATCCTCATATCCAGTGGGGCATCACTTCTGGTAGAAAACCCTCTTTCCGCTTCATCAAACTGATGCGATGATACTCCCAGATCCGCCAATATTCCATCTACCTGAGAAACTCCGTACATCAGTAAGGAATTTTCCAGGAACCTGAAATTCTGATTAATCAAGGTAAACCTCGGATCATCAATATTATTTTTAAGAGCGTCTAAGTCCTGATCAAAACTGAATAGCCTTCCTTTTTCCGAGAGCCTGCTCAGTATTTCTCTTGAATGACCTCCGCCACCAAAAGTACAGTCCACGTATGTTCCGTGTGGATTCGTAACCAAATCATCAACACTTTGCTTCAACAAAACGGGATTATGATACATGTTTTAATTTGTGTTTTGCGCCTTTTTAGCAGCGTAGTTATTCTTCATCGAAAGAGCCCATCACATCTTCAGCAAGGCTTGCAAAATCGGTTTCGTTGGTAGAGATCACTTTCTCGTAAGCTTCTTTATCCCAGATTTCAAATAATTCCCCGGCACTTGTGATCACAATATCTTTATGAAGATTTGCGAAGTGGGTAAGGTCTTTGGAAATCTGTAATCTTCCGGCGTTATCCAACTCTACAGTTTTTACTCCTGCTGTAAACATTCTTATGAAATCAGCATTCTTTTTAATGAATCTGTTTAGTTTATTAATTTTGCCCATCAGCTGATCCCATGCATTCATAGGATAAACTTCCAGGCAGGGTTGAAACACGGAGCGTTTGACTACAAAGGCTTTATCGTCAAAGTTCTCCATCTGCTTGATCAGCGATGCAGGAACTTTTAAGCGACCTTTGTCGTCTATTTTACACTCATATGTTCCAATGAAATTCTTCATTTGGGACAAATTTATATAATTATTTCCAAAACTTCCCACTTTTTCCCACTTTTTGACTCAATGTTAATAAGTTTTATCAAAGATTGAAGACCGCAGGGGTAAGTGGTTGATATTTTGGATATTGTAATTGGTGTTATTTTGCCCATAACAAAAAGGATGTTAAAAAAGATCGGCAAAAAGCCTTTATTATATTATTTTTATCTTAAATTAGGAATATCAAAATATTTTTGAGGTTTAATTTGTATTTTTGCAGGGCTTTATTAAGGCGTTTTATGATATTTAGTACAAAAAAAGAAAAGAAATATACTTTTGTAGAAGCGGGAGAAGGACATCCATTGGTGCTGTTGCACGGGTTAATGGGTGGTTTGAGTAATTTCGATAAGATGGTGAATTTTTTTTCGGAGAAAGGATTTAAGGTATATGTGCCTCAATTGCCAATCTATGATTTGCCGGTACTCAATACCAATCTTACTACTATCGCAAAATATATTATCAAGTTTATAGAGAGCCATATTTCGGAACCGGTAACTATTGTCGGGAATTCGATGGGCGGTCATGTCGGGCTTATCTTAGCTTTGGCAAGGCCTGATCTTGTAAAAAATCTTGTTTTAACGGGAAGTTCCGGATTATACGAAAGAACATTCGGGGACAGCTTTCCGAGAAAAAGTGACAGACAATATATAAGGAAGAAAACGGAGGAAGTTTTCTATGACCCTGCAGTCGCTACAGAGGATCTCGTGGACGAGGTTTTCGGTGTTGTTAATGACAGAATGAAAGGAATAAAAACCGTAATGCTTGCCAGAAGTGCTATCAAACACAACATGCTGAATGATCTCCCTAAAATTCTGACACCTACGTGTCTGATCTGGGGAAAGCAGGATAATGTAACACCTCCTGAGGTGGCAGAAGATATGCATAAGTTTATTCCTAATTCCGATCTGTACTGGATAGATAAATGCGGCCACGCAGCAATGATGGAAAAACCAGATGAATTCAATGAAATTCTTTACAGCTGGTTAAAAGATAAAGTATAAATAACTTAAACCATTAAGATAGCTCTTAATGGTTTGTTTTTCTTAAAATAATTCAAAAATGGTAATTAAAACAGCAGAATTTGTCAAAAGTAGCGGGAAATGGCAGGAATGCCCGGAGCCCAATATTCCCGAATATGCTTTTATAGGAAGATCAAATGTGGGTAAATCATCATTGATCAATGCGATGATGAATCATAAAGATCTGGCAAAAACTTCACAAACTCCGGGAAAAACACAGCTGATCAACCATTTTTTAGTCAATGAAAGCTGGTATCTTACCGATTTGCCGGGATACGGATATGCTAAAGTTTCAAAGGTCCAGAGAAAAGATTTTGAAAAACTGATCACCAATTATATCCTGAACAGAAGGAATCTGGTTAACCTTTTTGTTTTGGTGGATTCAAGACACACTCCTCAGAAAATCGATTTAGAGTTTATCCAATGGTGTGGAGAGAGCGGAGTTCCTTTTTCAATTGTTTTTACCAAAGCAGATAAACTGAAGCCTAATGTTGTTATAAAAAATGTGGAGGATTATAAAGCTGAACTTCACAAAACCTGGGAAGACCTGCCGGAACTGTATATTACTTCAGCAGAAAAGAAGGAAGGAGGCGACAAAATTCTGGATTTCATCCAGACCACCAATGAATTTTTAAAAAATAATAGCGTAAACTTTGATGAGTAATATAATCTGGAAAATAAAAACTTTTGATGAGTTCACCGTTCCTGAGCTTTATAAAGTTTTAAAGGCGCGTATTGATGTTTTTGTGATCGAACAAAACTGCCCTTATCCTGATCTGGATAATTATGACCAGAAGGGTATTCATATCTGGGCGGAGGAAGACGGTGAGATCCTTGCCTACTGCAGGGTTTTTGATAAAGGCATTAAATATGATGAAACTTCATTCGGAAGGGTACTGACTACTGAGAAAGCAAGAGGAAAAAGCTTAGGAAAACAATTGATAAGATATGCGGTTGAAACCATTGAAAACAGGTTTCATACATCGGAGATCAAAATCTCTGCACAGGATTACCTGTTGCGTTTCTATTCTGAGTTTGGTTTTATTGATACCGGGAAAAAATACCTGGAGGACGATATTCCGCATACGGAAATGATCAGAAAATAAAAAAGCGAAGATAAGTCTTCGCTTTTTTTGTGGTTATATGTTGAGTGTTTTTTAGTTTTTATCCTTTAATAGCTTTTAAAATAATCGGTTCCAGATTAGAAGGAAGGTCTGCTGATTTAATCTGGTAATTTTTGACTTTCATTTCTTTGAACCAGTTTTCCCAGTATTCTTTGATGACTGCTTCTTCGAATGGATTGCCTTTTTCAGGGTTAATTCCCAAAACAATTACTTCCAGATTATTCAGATTATCATTGGCCTTTACAAAGCCCAAATGATTTTTCTCAATTTCTGCTTTATAATCTGTTGTGGTAAGATGAAATGATTTTATTAATTTTGATGTCAGATAAGAGGTCTTCTTTTCTTGTGAAAACTTGGAATCTTCATGATACATGTAGCCGTCAGTCAGAATAAAAAGAATATTTCTTCGATCATCTTTGATACAATAATCCTTTACTTTATTTCTAAAGAACTCCCAAATGTCAGAACCAACGTATTTATCATCTTTAATGGCTGATTGATAAATATTAGAAGGCAATTCAGAATATTTTTTTTCGACAGAACTAAAATAATCTTTGCTTGTATTTTTATCAAAAGATACCTTTAGTTCTTTGGTCAGTTCGTTCATTTTTGGATCGGAAGGTTCAGGATTAAAGAAGATCTGCATCTGATCATCATAAGTGATTATTCTTTTGGATTTAATATGGTTGAGAAATCCTTTTTCAATGGTTTTGATATATTCCACATCTCTCTGAGCATATTCCATTGATGGGTTTGGGTTGGTTTTGGGATCGATTCGGTCCGATAAATCAATTAAAATGCTAACATTTAAGTTATTCAGATCAGTTTGAATACTATTTTTTCTTTCATCGGAAGAACCACTTTCAGTTTTGCAACAAGAAACAAAAGAGATGATTATTAATAAGTATATTATTTTTTTCATGGCTTTCGATTTATAAAGAAGACAGGTATACTAAATTTTGATTATCAGAATTAGCTCCTACGGTTTCCAGATTGATATTATAGGTCTCAATACAGCTTTCGATCATCGTTTGTTTCTCTGTTTTGGAAACAGCTATCTTTTCTCCAATAAAAGTAATCCAACCCTGGACATACTCTGAGGCGTATAACTTGTAATCTTTGGTTGGAATGATGACTCCATCAATAATATTCTGAAGTTCTTCAATTCTCCCACGGGTTTTAATGATTAATTCTTTTGTGGTACCTATATTTCCCAGAATTTCTTCAATTTCTTTTTTCAGGACATTGATTTTTTCTAAAAGGAAAAGCACGTTTTTTTGTCTGATTTCTTGTTCATTTTTGATTTTATCTTTTTCTTTATGCTCCTTCATAACAAAATCAAATACCAACCCCCAGATAATGTAGACAATGAATCCTGCGAAAATAATTCCCCAAAACTGTATTTTAGTAAAAGCGATTTTAATCTTAAAATCAGGGGAATTAAATGTTTTATTTAATTCATACAGTTTTGATTCGATCTCATATGCTAAAATGGAGTCGAAAACAAATGTAACTACGAATAATAGTCCAAGTTTAATATAATTCGCTGTTGTTTTATTCTCGCTGAACATGTGAATGAGAAAGCCTAGTCCAAGAAATACAAATGGAATTAAAGTGACAAAAGCTCCTTCAATAGCTCCTGCGTTCCATGCTTTACTGAATGCTTGTGCGTCCAAAACACTTTGTATCACCGTACTTTTAGCATCAAAACTTTTAAAGAAAGCGGAGTAAGAAGTTGAAATATAGAATGTGATCAAGTAAAGGCTTATAGGAATGAGAAGGAATGCGCCAATCCAGAATTTAGTGGAAGCTCCTTTTGTTGCTTTTACATTGTGTTTTTCGGGGTTTCTAGGTAAATCCAGTATTTCAGCTTTTAGGGCCTCAATTGTGTTTTGATGATTTTCGACCTCCTTGTTTTTATTTTTTAGCTGTTCTTCTTTAGTTTCCTGGGAAACAGTCAGAGCTTTGATCTCAGTTTCTCTGTTTTTTTGCTCATTGATATAAGACTCCTTAAGCTTTTGCTGTTTTTCAACCATCTCTTTTTCCTCATTTTGAAACTTTGAGTATACGGCATCAAGGCAGATTGATAGTGTGGAATGATTTCCATTTGTTCTGGAGCTGTCCCTGTAACCGGCTTCGTGATAAGTTCTTTTTCTGCTTTCTTCAGGAGATTCTGTTTCTACTTTAGAGTCGGTGTCTTTGGGAGCTTCCTGTTTGGGTGTTTCAATTGGAACTGATTTCAGTTTGAATAAATTTTTTATGCTGATGGTGTCCATAGTGTTTTAGTTTTTTAATTCGTATAAAATGTCACTTTTATTCTTTCCGATTTTTACTGCTTCGATAAGGTAATCAACAATATCTGTTACATTCTCTTCCAGAAAACCGAACATAAGTACATACTTTTCCATAGCGGAATACTCGTTTGGAGAGACGACGCCGTCTGCCCATATCATCACAGTGAGATCATATAGGTAATCAACTTTCTCCTCAATGGTTTGTGGGACCAGAGATTTAAAATTGATAGGATTCAGCAGAATATCATCCAGATTTTTTGAAGATATTCCTCTTTCTTCAGCACATTTGTAAAGCATTTTCAGCTCAAGAGCACTGAAATCATCATCACAAATAGCCATTTGATAAAGCCTTAAGAAGTGAGCTTTGAGATTTTCAGTTATTTGATTGTTTTCCATTGGTTGGTTCTTCTTTGGTCTTTTTAGGATTAATAATGATATCTCGTGAAGGAGATCTTACTTGTCTATTATGTTCTGGAATTTCTTCGGTAGTTTCTTCTTCCTTTTTAAAATCCAGTTTTTCAGCAAACGTTATAAGGAGAAAAAGGATTCCTGTAATGGTATCAATAGGGATCCATATACTTTTTCTATATAAATAAATGGGAAAAACCGGATTAAAAATGATCAGTATTACTATGAATATTGCTCCCCAGTTGTATTGCTTATTGTTCAAAAAACTATAGATGATAATCAGTGCTCCAACAGAGACTAAAACCCGGAGAAAGGTGTAATATTCAATAGGGAGTCTAAAAACACCTACAAAACAACATATTGCACAGAAGGTGAGAAATGGTTTCATTTTTTTAGTTTTTAGAATCCTGTAGTAAGGTTGTACTTGTAATTGAAACTATTTTCAGACATGAAAATGAAAACGATGAAGTCAATAAAGGCAATGAGTGCCGGGATAAAAGTCCAGCAGAATAAAAGATAGAATATTCCTAATGTATTTTGACCTAAGTAAAATCTGTGAATGCCCAATCCCCCTAAAAAGAGAGCGAGCATGGCTGTGGTAAATTTTGATTTCATAATTTCTAAACTCTTGATAAGATTTCATTCTTTTTTTCTTCAAACTCTTCCTGGGAAATAATTCCGGTTTCTACTAAGCCTTTTAATTTTTGTAAAATGGCAAAGGGATCTTCATCTTCTATCAACAAAGGTTGATGTTGTTGTTGGAATTGATGTGGTTGGGCAATAATAGGTGTCGTGTTATTTACAGTTACTCCTCCTCCAGCAGAAGCTCTTCTTGTTTCTAAATCTTTTTCTCTTCTCACACTTCTCATTTGTTCTTCAATTTCCTGAGCGTATTGATAGAGTTTTCTTGCTTGTGCTTTTGGTAAATAGTCCATCATATTGATTAGGTTTCCTACAGTTTTCATAATGAAAGTAGCCCCAAGAATACCTTCTTTAATATGACAGTCTGCAACATCTACCCAACTGTAATCCTGAAAATCCATTGATAAACCGAAATTTTTGGGTCTACAAAAAATAACTCTCCTGTTGGTAAGAGCAATACAGTCAGGAGATAAATTAAAAGCCGGCTTTTTTTGAACGGCAATATATTCAACAAACTCTTGTGAAGTAAGAAGGCTATTAATTTTTTCAAGGAGCTTTTCAACAGCTTTAGGATCCTGTTCTTCGTTTAAAAATTGTTTTAAATTCATAGATATTTGGTTTTAGTTATTTCACATTTCTATAATATACATATCCTATTTTTCCTGATTTCTGTACTTTCACTTTATACCAAGAATCCTGTTTTGAAAGCTGAATCAGCTTTTCATTTTTAGGAACAGTTTCTATTATTTTGGATTGAATAGAAGGTTTTTCATATAGGTAGGTAATTGCAGTTCCTGCTATGTATCTGCCAGAATTGATATTGATTTCATTCACAAAAACTGAAGGAGCTTTGGTAGATTTACCTCTTTTTGAAGAATAAGAATCATTATTTCCTAGTCTTTTATGTTTATCTTTCTTTGAAGAAGATTTTTTTCCGGAGGATTCTCCTTTACAAACACCACAGCTTCCACCACCTCCTGCACAATGTCCGCAACCGGAACAATTTGAACAAGCTGTACAATAGGTAGACCCCGTACATCTTCCATCGTGCCCAATATTATCGTTTGCCTTAAAACAAGAATGTAAAAGAAAAATGATGATTGGGATTATAATAAGTAAAAACAGCTTTTTCATCAGTTATAATTTTCAAGTGTTTTGTGAAGTTCATTTCTGAAATTGTAGATTTCATCGAGAGTACCTAATAAAATCTTTTCTCCGGAATCTTTCCCGTTATGAAATAGCTCCAGGTATTTATTTGAGGTATTAAAATGTAGTCTGCAAAGAGGTTTCCTATTGTTGTCATCGAATAAAATTCCAAAATAGGATAGAGTATCCCGATAAGCAATTCTTGATGATTCGACTTTTTCTCGCAGGATAGCCTTTACAATTTGAAACCCTTCCAGTTCTTCTTCGGTTGTTACAATTTTAGAATCATTGTTTTCATCAATAGATTGTGGTGTTCTTACAACCTCATCCCTTTTTTCAATCTGTTCGTTAATACTCAATGCAGATTTGAGCCTGAAACTTATGGATTCATTGATTGATGTTGTCAAAGCTTTCTTTGTGTACTCTTTGAAGGAGATCATTCTGTTCGCGGTTAAAGGTTTTTCGAAAAAACGATTGACTAGCAGCCTAACCAACTCATCAGAGGGATTTTCGATTTCTTTCTCAAATTCTCTCCGGATTGCTTTGATATACTTTAATGCTTCAGCAGAATCTAAAATGCTTTCCAGATTGTAGTCTTTTTTGGTAAAGCTTTCGAGAATTTTAATCGAACTGTCTTTGAGATCTTCAATGTTGATGGTAAAAAAAGGCTTTTCATCCATAATATTAGGCTTCTCCAGATCGGTATAAAAATTATATACAATCCCATTGGTAAGCACTCCAAACCGGGTTTTTGAAACATGATAGTATCTGTGGAGCTGCGAATTGTGCGCATCTGCACTTTCTTTCCAATGCTTACATTCAATGATAAAAATAGGATTGTCGTTGTGTCTTATTACATAGTCTACTTTTTCTCCTTTTTTGGTTCCGATGTCACAAATATGCTCAGGAACCACTTCGGTAGGATTAAATATATCATAACCTAAAATCTGGATAAACGGCATAACAAAAGCATTTTTGGTAGCTTCTTCCGTATTGATCTGGTCTTTCAATCCTACTACTTTCTGATGCAGCTGCTCTAGTTTTATTTTAAGATCCATTGCTTTTAGTTTTTAAGGGTTTCATCAATAATTTCTGCGGTTGGAGCGTTGGATTTTACAGAGTGAATTCCATTTTCCATTGCTGTCTTTGAGCTGTAGAGCTGGCTTTTTCCAATGATCTCCCCATTTCTGGCTTTTAGCACGAAATAATCTTTACCATTTACAGCCTCTCTTCTGTCATATCTGGAATCCTCCTTTGAATTGATTCTTACAGACTCTATTCCTTTATGACAGGAGGCTTTCTGAACATAGCCTTCGCTGGTCAGGATAATTTCTCCGTTTCCAGCCTTAAGATTGAATTGATACTCATTGTTTATTCTCTGAGTAATTACAAATTTTCCCATGATTGTTTTTTATTTAACATTCCAAAAGTATAACCCTTTCAAAACCAATCCTTACGGGAATCCGTAAAACGGGCAAAAAACAAAAAAACCTTTCAAAAAAATGAAAGGCTATATTAAATCGGGATGGAAAATTTGTTTTTTAAATAATTCCGATGTCTTTGCAAAATGCAACCAGTTGTTCGTTGCTGGTTACCTCAAGATCTTCTTTTAAGCTGTTCAATTTTTTTTCAACACTGCTTAAACTGTTAGGCTTTATGTTTTTTTCCTGTAGGAGATCAGGAATGTTTTTTTGCAGAACCCCTTTTGAAAGAAGGGAAACGAGTGTAATTTCATACGCAGAAAACTCATAACTATTTAGTTTTTTTATTTCCTGCTTTAAATCAAGAGACAGATAATTTTCATTAATGTAAACAGATGCAATTGATTTTTTCAGCTCTTTGGAATCGTTTCTTGCTTTACGAACATATCCATTGATATGATAGTCTTTGAAAAGAGAATCGATGATTCCGGATTTGTGTTCGGCGGAAAAGACAATGACTTTAAGGGAAGGCTGAAGTGCCTTTATTTGTTGGATAAGATCTCTTCCGTCTTTAATGTTTTGCTGCCGGTGATCTTCTTCATAATACAAATCAGTGATCAACAGGTCGTAAGGTTCATTTTCCCGAATGGATTTATGAACCTTTGCCAATGCATCATCACAGTAATATACATAATCAACATTCGGAATGTTGAGGTCTTCCAGTGTTTTTTGTACCGAAAGATTAATACTTTCATGGTCTTCAGCGATTAAAATTTTTTTGAACATTCTTTTTAGTTTTTAGGAAACAGGAAATGAAATGTTGATCTTCAATCCTTTTTCGGTTTTGGTGTCAAAAATAATTTCTCCTTCGATTGTTTCTATACGGGAAACCGTAGACGACAGCCCATTTTTATATATAATATTTCCGGGAATGCCAATTCCATTATCGGTATAGTAAATTTTGATCAGTTCATTTTCCCTTTCAAATCTGAAAACCACCCGGTCTGCCCGGCTATGTTTTTTCATATTTACGAGTAATTCACGTACAATCTGGTATACTTCTGTCAGGGTTGATTCTTGTAATCCCTTCCATATGCTTGCATCGTTTCCGGCAAGATAGGTTTTTACAGTATCATTATTAAAGGAGCCTATAAGTTCCGATATTTTTTCATTAAAATTCTTCTCATTATTAGTAAGATCGGTCTTTTCATAGGAGATATCCCTTGATTTTTCATAAACAAATTCCAATTCATCAAGTGCCTCGTCTTTGCTAAAGCTTTCCTGGTTTTCAATCTTGGTCATCACCTGATAGATACCGTTTGCTACTACATCGTGTACTTTTTTGGAGAGTTTAAGTTGAGTGTTTTTTACTTCTAGCTCTTTTTCTTGTTCAAGTTGTTTTTGTCTCTTCTTATATAACAAGACAACTACAATAAATACCGCAACAAATGTTGCTAAAACTAGAGAAAGTGTTAATAGTTGATTTTCTTTTTCAGCTTTTTCGGCCTTTACTTTTGTGTTTTCATATTTTATAAAAGCAAATTTATTTGTGTAATCATTACGACTTGTTTGTATACTATCAGATAGTTTCTTATATATTTGAAAATGTCGGATTGTATTTACCGGCCTATCAACATAAATTATCTTTTCCATAGCTTCTAATCTATCTTCTGGGCTTTTATTTTTTTTAGCTATTTCTAGCATTTTATTTGCATAATAAAGGGATTTTTCTGGGTTGTTTTTTTTATTAATTTCAGCTAAATGTGAGTAGCTTGAATTAGCACCCCAAAAGTCATTATTTTCTAATTTAAGCTTAAGTATTTTCTCTATACTATTTTGAGCCTCTGCATTATTACTATTATTATCAAGCCATTTTATATATTCAATATTATCTTTGATTCTATTTTTTAAGTTTAAATTTGAAAGGCTTGATAAATCTATTTTTTGTAAAATATCTAATGCTTGTTTATATTTTCCTAATTTGTACTCCGCCACAGATTTATTATTCAATATACTTAATCTTTTTTCTTCTGATTCAATCATGACTGAAAGAGCTTTTTCATACCATTGAATTGCTTGAAAATACTGGTTTTGATTTAACTTTAAATTACCCATCGTATCATATAGTGCATAAAGGCTCTCATCGTCGTCCTTCATCATTTTTAGAGCTTCTACTAATGTAGATTCAGCACCTAAAAAATCACCTCTATTTTTTTGAGCGTTTGCTTGAACAATCAAACTTTTAGAAATATTAGAAAAATCATTTTCCTTGCTATAATAGCCTATTGCTTCCTGGAGTTTTAAATAAGATTTAACGTCATTTTTTTCAAGAAGGTTAACACCCTCTTCGTATAACTTATCAGCTTTTGCTGTGTTACTATTTGTTTCAAGTGTATCCCTGCATGAAGCAATGAGACATAAAGAAAAAAGGGAAAATAATAAATTTCGTATCATTTTACTAAAATAGAAAAAACCACTCTATAAAAGAGTGGTTATAATCTTATTTTTTGGGAGGAAGAGTTGTACCTGTTTCTCCTCCTGTATCACCTTCTGATCCTCCTGGATCTGTTCCTCCAATAGGATCCGTAGCTCCTCCTAGTGTTATAATTTGGTTTCCGTTATTGTTTGGACATGTTGTCGTGTTTGCATTATTATTTGAAAATGCTAATCCCAGTAGCATCAATATTAGTTGTAACATTGTTGTAAAAATTTTGAAGTTGAAATTGTTTTTCTTCCTCTCGCAGATGTATATATCACGAGCTGTACACAGTTAAAATTTCGAAGCGCTTCTTATTTTTTAAGGGAAGTAGAACCTTCAAAAACGGAAGAGAAACATCCGCTTCCCAACCCGGAGTTTTCTTCCGTTTTATCTGGTGATTTAGAAATCAGTTTTGTATTTTTGTTATTGTAATGTTTTGTTTGTCACTGATTTCTGGAGCAAATATCCAACAATGAAGAAAGTGAGTGTTAGAAAGTTTTTGGAAAGTTTCTGGAAAGTTTTAGTACGGAAAACCGTAAGGTTTTTAGTTGTAAACTGTTTAATTTTTCAAAAAATTGTTATATGGCAAAATTTTTATCGGAGAGAAAAAAACTGTTGGAAGATGTCTTCGAAAAAGCGTCAAAAGAAGCAGTAGAAACATCATTTAATGGAATCTTGCTACATCTTGAGCAAATTTTAAAGGATGAATTTGAGCCGCTGAGCTATAAGTCTTTTGAAAATTATTATAAAGCAATAGTTGAAAAAGAAGAAGAGTATAATATAAAAAGACCGGTTTTGGATAACCTAAGTAAATATCTTGGGTATGATACATTTAAAGATTATTGTTCCGAATGGAAAACAATTGAGTATTCTATTCAACATGCAATTTCAAAAATTGTAATTACAATTATTAATAAGCCAATTTTTACAATGCCAGATTTTATTAAGAAAAATGGACCTGGAATTGTAGAAATGGCATTCGTTATTTTTCTGGTTACAGGAGGGGTTATTTTTTCAAATAATAAGAAATATGATGATGAGCTGACAGGTTCTTTAGGGATTATATCTGAAGGAAAACTAGATATAGAAAAAAAATATATGTATTGGGACGGAGATAGATATATTGCCACAGATAGCAGTGATCTTGGTCCTCAAGTGAAAGTGGTTGCAATGAATCCACATGATTTTAGATATTTTAAGCGGATCAATAGACCTGATACACTTAATGTTGATAATAGCTTAGGTAAAGTATGGTATGATAAAAGTAAAAATCATGTAGAATTTTTTACAAGTTATGGGAAACATCCTAAAAATGAAAAAGCTTTAAAAGATGTTTCTGAAGGAATATTAGAGAATTATGCAGGTCAAAATGCTAAATTGGAAGAATGAATTTTTTTCACAATTATTTAAAATTCCCTTAAATCAATTCCAAAAATAATCTTCTAATTTTCGGGTTATTTTTACCATGTTAAAAAAAGGAATTTTCTCCATTTTACTTATTGCTTTTACTTGCTTATCTGCCCAACAAAATCCGGTGCAGATTGCTTTTCTTTCGGATGTGCATTTTCAGGATGTATATGGAAGTTTTTCGGATCATGATTTTAAAGGAATTGTTAATCCTAAAACGGGAAAAGCTACCATTTTGAGGACAATGGATGCTCAATTGCATTCCACACGAGTTTTTAATGAAAATTATTTTGCCTTCCTGAAAGCGGTGGATGATATTGCTGTGAAAGGAATTAAGATTGTTGCTATGCCCGGCGATTTTTCGGATGACGGGCAAGCGTACAATATACGTGGGTTGCAACGGATTCTGAGGACGTATCATGAAAAGTATGGGATTAATTTTTACATAACAACGGGAAATCATGATCCTGTCGGACCATTTTATCAGGATGGAGGGAAAGATGATTTTTTAGGAAGCGATGGAAATGCATTGGGGATTTACAGTAATAAAACCCTGTCAAAAAATAAAAGGAATATTATTACGAAGGACATTGCAGAATCGGGGTATCTCGAGATTTTGAATGAACTTAAAGATTTCGGTTTTTACCCGCAAAAAGGGAATCTGTATTGGAGTACTCCTTTTGCCAGCTATTCTTATTCCGGCTACTCCTATGATCATGCAATGAAATGTGCCAATTACCCTAACAGGATGTATGAAGTCTCCAAAGGATTTTCAGTCCCTGACTTAAGCTATGTGGTAGAACCGGTAAATGGTGTTTGGATGATGGCTATTGATGGCAACACTTATATTCCCAAGAATCTCAATAAAGGCTCGGATGATCCCGGAAATTATAACGGAGCAAGTATAGGATATAATAATGTTCTGACGCATAAAAAGCATTTGATCCAATGGGTAAAGAAAATTGCAGAAGAAGCTGAAAGAAATGGTAAAACTCTGATTGCCTTTACCCATTACCCGATGATCGATTTTAATGACGGGGCAACAGATGAGATCAAAAATCTTTTAGGAGAGAAAAAATGGCAGCTGGAAAGGGTTCCGGAAGAAGAAGTAGCCAAAGACTTTGCAGATGCCGGGTTGCAGATTCATTTTGCAGGACACATGCATATCAATGATACGGGGATACGGAAAATAGGGGATAAGATGCTGGTGAATATACAGGTTCCTTCTCTTG
This sequence comes from Chryseobacterium sp. LAM-KRS1, assembly GCF_013184525.1. Lineage (GTDB taxonomy): Bacteria > Bacteroidota > Bacteroidia > Flavobacteriales > Weeksellaceae > Chryseobacterium > Chryseobacterium proteolyticum. Next base: position 276,912 of record NZ_JAAOIZ010000004.1, on the reverse strand, counting down.
CAGCCTATTTACCAGGTTATAAAGTGCTTACCATTCATTCACAGGATGTAATGGAAGTAAGGACAGAAGTTTTACATGAAGTTCCTCGTTTTGATGAGTTGTTTCCTTTATACGAAAAGGAATACAAAGCATTGCAAAAAATTCCGGGGAAGCTCCTGTGGAATAAAGAAATCCTGAAAACAAAATCCTACCATGATTTCATGTTATTTCATCTTAAGGAATTGGTTCGCCTTCGGATGATCCCGGATGACTGGCCAAAGGATTTTATTGAAAAAGGGAAATCCTTATCAGGGAAAGAGTTGCTTTTGCTTTCTGAGGGTTCAAAATATACATTGCCTAAAAATATCAATATACATTCGTTCAAAAAATGGAATCTTGAGGATCTGTTGTTCGACCTGTATAAATTCCAGTCTGCTGATGAACTTGCACGAAAGGATATTTCGAAGGAAAGATGGATGCAATATCAGGTTCTGGTAAAATCTTTTGAGCAAAATCAGTCGAAGGATCCTTTTATATTAAAGCTAAAGTCTGTCTTCAGAATCTTATCCCTGCTTTCAAACGGAGATCCGGCTGATCATTTTGAAATTGATTTGAAAAAGCAATCAGTAAAAAAACTGTAGAGGAATCTTACGTTGAATGACTAAATCGTGCTTCTCAAACCTTCGTTATTAAAAGATCTTTTAAAATAAAAAGAAAGCAACCTTATGCTAAGACTGCTTTTCTTTGATATGAATGTGAACGTGTGTAATTATTGTCCGTTTACCGGATTTTTTCTTTCATAAGTATTGTTTTCAAAACTTACCTTATAATCTGATTTAAAAAGACTGCTGGGTAAGTAATAATCTGTTGAAATTATTTGTGCCCCGCTTGCTTTGGCTTTTTCAAACCTTGAATAATCCCCGGCTCTCGCTTCCATAGTATCTGCATCTGCCCTGGTGCGGATAATGTATCCTTTTAGTACGAGTTCCCGGATTTCAGGACCGGGATCATTCCTGAACAATACTGCAGCTTCCGGGGTTCCGGGTACTGAATTAGTGAATATCATTCTTCCCGATAAAGAAGCGTGTCCCTTGATATAGAGATCCCTGTTTTCTCCGTCGTTATCCAGCACAAAAAGAAACTTTCCTTTGGCATTTTTTACGGTCGGCCAGTTCTTGTGAAGGACTGCTTCGTTCAATGTGGTATAGGATCCGCGAATATCATCCGGGGTGATGATCTTGTTTTTACCGAGGTACTTTTTAAGCTCGTTATCAAGGTCATCGAATAATTGGCTTGTATAGTGCTCCGGTTCGGTTCCGAATGTGTTGGCTCTGCCATCTTTAGGTTCCAGGGTAATGAATATAGGGTCGTGATCAGGGTGTGCATCGGACCATTTTTTAAGATCCTTTAAACACTCTTCAAGTGTGTAATACCAGGTCTGATAATCAATATCCGTAATATGGATCATTTTGTATCCCGGCTTTTTCATTTTCCCTTCCGGATCAAAAGGTTGTTTTGTTTTGACAAGATCTAAAATTTTCGGGTGGGCATATTTTCCGCCTTTGCTGTCTGCATACACATCAAGTTCGAGGTTCCGTAATCCTAAATCCAGCTGTTCCGGGATCGCGATATGCTCGTATTGAATTTTAGGCAGGGAATGTAATGAATCTTTTTTTGCCAGAAAATCATAAACCTCAGGAAGGATTGCTTTCTTATAGCTGTTATGGGAGCCGATCACCTGGATTTCATTCATCTTTACATTATCCAGATTCTGTCTCTGTGCCCATAGCAAAAAATAGGGCGATAAGGATAACAGAAAAACGGCAGCCTTTTTCATAATAACTCAAATTTTGTCATGGCGAAATTAGCGACTCTTGTCCTTAGATAATTTATATATTATGTTAATAAATTTTTAAGATTATGTAAATACGGTAAAAGATACTGTTTGTAAGACTCTGAAAGTTAAAACGATATTATTTTCTCATTTTGGGATATTTATATTTTGTTGATCTTAAGATAATATTATGTTAAAATAGTTTTTGGGGAAATGAATTTACTTTGTATGCCGAAAATAAGCTGTGAAAAGAGTTAAAAAAAAACCACTGTTGCGGGAACAACAGCGGCTTTTTACTAAGCAAATGTTTATTACAATTTACTTAATGATATGTACCACAAAATTAATTTTTTTAAATTTAAAAAGCTAATTCCAATAGCGTTAATCTTTCTGGTGGCCAATCAGGCCAATGCAGAGGGGTTTACGACCATTAGCCCTGTTTACTCGCAGGTAAATGAGACGATTTCCGGAGTTGTTCTGGATCAGGAGGGATCACCGGTTGAGGGGGCAAAAATTATGGTTGTAGAAACGGGAGCCACAGCCATCTCAGATGCTTCAGGAAATTTTAGCATTTCTGCTTCTATCGGACAAACATTATCAGTCTCTTATGATGGTTATGAAGTTCAGAAGATAAAGATCGACGGAACTTCTGTTTCTGTACGGTTAAAATCCAAAAAAGCAGCAACTTCTATCGAAGAGGTAACTTTAGTAGGTTATGGATCCCAGAAAAAATCTGATTTAACAGGAGCTGTCAGCCAGTTGAAGGCTGAAAACTTCAAAGAAGGAATGAACATTTCTGTGGATAACCTGATGCAGGGAAAGATTGCCGGTGTTCGTATAGTTCAGTCAAGCGGTGAACCGGGGGCCGTAGTGAACGTGTCTATTCGTGGGATTGGTTCAATAAGGAGTGGTAGTACTCCTTTATTTGTTGTAGATGGTGTTCCTTTAAGTAATGATGCGGTGAGTGCAACAAGCCCGAATGTAGGTTTAGGAAATGCACAGGCAAAAAATCCGTTAAACTTTCTGAATACCAGTGATATCGAATCAATCACCGTCTTAAAAGATGCTTCGGCTGCTGCCATTTATGGAGCCCGGGGATCGAACGGAGTTGTTTTGGTCACCACGAAAAGAGGAAAGAGAGGAGAACCTATGTTTACCTATGATACCTATCTTGGTTTTTCTTCTGTTATTAAGAAGCTGGATCTGCTAACGGCAGATCAGTACAGAGCTGCCGGAGTTGATAAGCTTTATGATCACGGAGGAAATACGGATTGGCAGGATGAGATCTATAGAAACGCGGTGTCTCAGAATCACTCGGTATCATTTTCAAAAGCTACGGAAACAGGAAATTATTTTGCTTCCATTTCTCACATGGATCAGGACGGTATTGTTCTCAACAGTGGTTTTAAAAGAACAACTGCCCGTCTGAATGCAGAAGAGTCTTTTTTTGACAATAAAAGGCTAAAGGTTAAAGTAAACCTTACGGCAAGTGACATCAGGGAAACAGGAATCCCGAACGGAGGTAATGCAGGATCGGATGGTCAAGTCATTATTCATGCCCTGATGGCGAACCCAACCCGTTCTGTTTATGATCAAAACGGGAACTTCACTAATTTTAATATGAACGCTCATTATAATCCATTATATCTGTTAAGTGTTTATAATGACAAGACCAATACCTTCAGGGTTTTAGGAAATACAGAGGCAACTTTAAGGATCTTGCCGGGATTGAATTATAAATTCAATTTAGGGATCGATAAAACAATGTCGGAGAGAAACACCACTATGTATCCGAATATTACCGACAGAACTCCCAAAGGAATGTATGTTCAGGCCAATCTTGATTCTTATAATATTCTGTTGGAACATTACTTAACCTATGATCTTAGTTTAAATAAGCATAATTTCAGTTTGCTGGGAGGTTTTTCATATCAGAAATTCAAATCTACAGGAACTTATTTCGGAGTAAAGGATATTGCTGCTCAGGGAGCGGGAATTGCACCGGAAATTAATCCGGGATATTCAGGAACGGCATTTATTCCCGGAGCGGGATATGCGCAGGAAAATGAATTGCAGTCCTATTTCGGAAGGGTAAATTATAATTTTGATAAAAAGTATTTACTAACAGCTTCATTACGAGCAGACGGTTCCACTCGTTTTGGTAAAAATAATAAATACGGATATTTCCCTTCATTTGCGGTGGGGTGGACGGTTTCCAATGAAAATTTCTTAAAGGACTCTCAGATCATCAATGAATTAAAATTAAGAGGTAGCTGGGGACAAACCGGTAACCAGGAAGTTCCGAACAAAATTACACAAGCGAGTTCTTCATTAACACAAGCTGCGGGATATTATCTGTATGATAACTTAAATCTGATCAACGGAGTGGCCATCAACAGAACGGTAAATCCTGACCTGAAATGGGAAGTTGTGGAGCAGACCAATATTGGGACAGATTTCAGTTTATGGAAAAATAAATTGTACGGATCATTGGAATATTATCATAAGACGACGAAAGATCCTATTTTAAATATTCCTTCAAGACCTTTGAGCCCAACAAGCACTGTTTGGAAGAATGTTGATGCGCAGATTGTCAATAAAGGTTTTGAATTCAGCTTAGGTTCAGAGATCATCAAAAATGAAAATTTTACATGGAACCTTGATGTGAACGGGGCGACAGTGAACAATGTTGTAAAAAATCTTCCGGTATCAGCGATTTACTCCGGTGAAGTTTCGGGACCGGGGCTTTCCGGGGTAACGGCGAATATTTACAAAAACGGGTATGAGGCGGGTTCTTTCTATATGTTGAATTATCTCGGTGTTGATGCCAACGGAAAATATATCTATGAAGATATTAACGGGGACGGAAGAATCGATCAGAATGACAGAAAAATTTTCGAAGGAGCTATACCCAATTTTACCTTCGGGATCAATTCTTATATGAAATACAAGCGATTTGATTTTGCATTCTCTTTCATCGGACAAACCGGAGGCTATCTCGTTAATAATACGGCGCTTGACCTGAATATCAATAACCTAGCCTCAGACAGGAACGTTTTGAAAAATTTCTACGATTCGGGAGTAAGTTTCACCAATCAGCCCCAATTGTCCTCTTTGTATCTTGAAAAATCCGATTTCCTTCGTTTGAACAACGTAAGGCTAGGATATACTTTCGACATGGGACAACTGAAATTTTTAAAGAGCATTAATCTCTACGTAAGCGCACAAAATTTATTTACCATCACCAGTTATTCGGGATATGATCCTCTTGTTGATACGAACAAACAAGTAGGAGGGAACCAGTCTCTGGGAATCGACTATACAACATATCCGTCTGCCAAAACATTCATTTTGGGGGCAACTGTTAAATTTTAATTTGAGTTAAAGAAATCATGAGATCTAATTTTTTAAATATTAATAAAATAATTTTATCCATTGCTGCAATGGCCTTAATGGGATGTACAAATCTGGATGAAAAAGTAATCGATGAGGTCCTGGGTTCTGAAGTTGCAGATCCAGAGGCTGCTTTGGCTGCTGCTTACAGCCAGCTTGGTGAAGGAACTTTTGTAGACCATGGAAGTGTTTTTGCATTGCAGGAATATTCTACAGATGAGGCCATTCTTCCTACGAGAGGAAGTGACTGGGGAGACGGAGGAAAGTGGAGAGCTATGCACGAATTTACTTGGGATGCCAACAGTGACGTGGTTAAAACGACATGGAACCAGCTGAACTTCGGGATTACCAAATCTTTAACGGCAATATCGAGCGCTAACAAAAGTACAGGAGCCAATAAAGCATTATTTTTAGCAGAAGCAAAAGGATTATTGGCATATTATACTTATACAACCATCGATTTATTTGGACAAGCTCCTTATAGGGATCCGGATAATATCAATGCCCCGATTGTGATCAGAAAGGCAGATACTACAATTGATGCTTTAATCACTGAAGTAACAGGGCTTATTCCCAATTTAGCAGATATTAAAACTCAGAATACCCATGCAGGAAGGTTTACAAAGCAAGCAGCCTATGCACTTTTAGCAGATATGTACCTGAACAGGGCGGTTTTAAAAAACAAAACGGCAGGTACTTTCAATTTTACAGAGCAGGCTGTAAATGGGGGAGGAAATGATATGGATAAAGTGATTGAATATTGTAACTTGTTGATTAATAATCCCAACTTTAGCTTAGAGTCTAATTATTTTCACAATTTTGATATCAATAATGATACGAGCAAGGAGATGATCTTTACTATTGTTCAGAAAAAAATAGCCAGTTCAGACAAGGGTTCGGATAACGATTTAGCGTATATGTCAATGGAAAGGAGCCAGAAGCCTTCACCGGATAACAGAGGAACAAATGCATCATGTGTCACTCCTGAATTCTATTACTCATGGAACGGGAATCATGATGACCCCCGTTTTCAAAGAACCTATCAGTATGAAGACGGAACATGGTTCAGAAATGACGGAACTGATGTGAGCGTGCCTTCAACAAGTAAAGTGGAAGGAACAGGAAAACCATGGTTTCATTTTAACAGAGGACTGCAGGTGGGTCAGCAATATGGGCCTAAAATTCTTCAAAATGGAAATTTCGATATGACCGCAGATGGAAGAATTAAAGTATTTAAGTTGTTTACAGAAAAAAACACAACGCTTGCTGCAGATTTCACTCCTGAACTGAATTTTGATAACCCTTCTGAGGCTGTATTTACGCAGGCGCAGATCAACAGAGGAGTAAGAAATTTCAAATTTGAATTTGATCCGGGCTATGGAAACAACGGAACAAGCGGAATGGACGTCCCATTATACAGATTGGGAACAATCTATATGATGCGTGCAGAAGCCTATTTCAGAAATGGAAATATAGCAGCAGCGTTAGCCGATGTTAATAAATTAAGAACCAGCAGGACCCGCGAATCTTTATACAATAATGCTCCGGGTGTTGCGATTGCTTCTCTTGATGCAAATACTTTATTTAAAGAGTCCGGCTATGAACTGTATTGGGAGATGTACAGAAGGAAAGCGATGATAAGATTTGGGAAATTCGATCTTCCGGGAACGGCTAAGTCAGCGTCCCAACCTTACAGAAGAATTTTCCCGATTCCTCAGGCAACACTTGATGCATCAAATGATTTTACACAGAATCCGGGCTACTAGTTTTTCTCATATAAATGATTATTTTCTGCAAAGAAAAGCGAAGAGATTATTCTCTTCGCTTTATTTTTTTATTCAGCATTCAACATGTTCAGTTCTCCGAAATGTTTTTTGAATTTTTGAATTTTAGGGCCTACCACAGCACTGCAATAAGGTTGTGTAGGATTTTCATTGTAATACCCCTGGTGGTATTGCTCAGCAGGCCAGAACTTATCGAATTTCGTTAATTCGGTAACATATTCTCCGGACCATCTCCCTGATGCTTCAGATACCCTGATGGCTTCTTCTGCTTTTTGCTTTTCCGCATCATCTTTATAGTAAATAACAGAACGGTATTGTGTTCCGATGTCATTTCCCTGTCTGTTAAGCTGTGTAGGATCATGAAGGAAAAAGAATACATCCATCAATTGTTCGTATGAAATGATCTTAGGATCATAAGTGATCTGTACTACTTCTGCATGACCTGTATTTCCTGTACATACTTCTTCGTAGGTCGGATTCTCTTTATGTCCTCCTGAATAGCCTGAAATTGCAGATTTTACACCCTTTAGCATGTTGAAACAGCTTTCTACACACCAGAAGCATCCACCGCCGAAAGTAATCTGTTCTAAATTATTGTTATCCATTGTAGGTTGATTGTTTGAATTACCTGTTTCTTTATCTATCCTATACTATAAAGGATATCAAAAAGCTAATCAAAAATATGAAAAACTTTTTCATTTTTTACGGGAACTGTCATGAGAATTTGTACATATTGCTCGTGATTTGCAGCGAGCCGAAAATCAAATATTCCGGATAATATAAGACAAAATAAAAAGCACCCTTAAAGGATGCTTGATTATATCTTTAAATAGCGTCAGGTTATTTTTCCCAAACCAAGGCACTTGCCCCCAAAATAGCAGCATCCGCTTCATCAAGTTCGCTGAAAACCAATTTAACTTTATTTCTGAAAATCGAAAGAAGGTTTCTTTCCATATGAAGTTTTGCAGGTTTCAGGATAAAATCTCCGGCTTTAATAACTCCACCAAATAAAAGAATCGCCTCAGGAGATGAGAACATAACAAAATTAGCCAATGCCTCCCCTAATTTCTGTCCCGTGTATCTGAATACTTCGATAGCAATAGGATCTCCTTTTAGTGCACATTCATGAACCGTTTTAGAATTGATCGCCTCTTCAGGATACTGGTTCAACAGGGATTCAGGAAATTCAGCCCTCATTTTTTTAGCAGTGATTGCAATTCCTGTGGCGGAGGCATACGCCTCAAGACTTCCTTCAGAACCGGTACTCCAATGCTTTCTTCCTCCCGGTTTCACAATAGTATGTCCGAGTTCACCGGCAAAACCATCATGTCCGTAGATCAGCTTTCCACTGGCTACGATACCGCTTCCTACGCCTGTCCCTAAAGTGATCATGATAAAATCTTTCATTCCTCTTGCTGCTCCGAAAAGCATTTCACCATAAGCTGCAGCATTAGCATCATTGGTAATGGTACAAGGCAGATTGAATTTGGCTGTCATTAATTCAGCAAAAGGAACAACTCCCTTCCAGGGAAGATTGGGAGCCTGCTCTATGGTTCCGGTGTAATAGTTCCCGTTAGGAGCACCTACACCAATGCCATCGAAATTTTTTTCATTGCCGTACTTTTCAATCAGAGGGTGAACCTTTTCATGCAGGGCTTCGATAAAATCTTCAACCTTTTCATATTCATCCGTTCTCAGATGCCCTTTTTCAAGAACCTCTCCTCTGTGGTTTACCACTCCAAACTTTGTATTGGTACCACCAATATCAATTCCTATGGCAACATGTTTTGATAAATCTATTAATGACATTTTCTATTCTAATAATTCTAAAGGGTTAAAATTATAAAAAAGATTGTATTAATGGATTATTAACGAAGAATTTATTAAAAAAAGTTTTCAGGCCGTTTTGGGTGTTTTCTTTTTTCTTCTTCCCCACCATACGAGGAAGCCAGTCACTGGTAATGAGGCACATATGAGACTTACAACAAAGGCAATAATTTTTGTAGGAAACCCCAATATGGATCCGACGTGGATATCATAATTTGCTCCCACTACTTTTTCTCCGAAATTTTTGTCTTTAGGATCGTGAGTGTGAAGAAGTTCACCTGAGTTTTCATCAAAAATTAAGCTGCTGCTTTTATGATAAGAATAGGATAGGTGCTTTACGTATACTTCAAAATTAGGATGCTCGTGATCATCCATATGTTCGTGACCGAGATCTATAGAAAAACCAAAGGAATCCGGATATTTCTCTTTAACAGTATTGCTTATTTTATCGAGTGTGGTTTCTGTTCTCTGCTCTATCGGGGCCTTTGTCTTGATATGGGAAAAATCAGGATAAACAGTACTTCCTCCTGAAAAGATCACATAGATTGCTGCCTGAACAAAAAAGAAGGCATAAAATAAACCGGTAATAGAGAATATTAAAGCGAAAACGGAGGCGTAAAAACCTAATACATTGTGAAGATCATAGTTCTTTCTCTTCCAGCTTTTGATATTTTTCCATTTGAAAGAAAAACGTTGTTTCCTCGCCGCTTTATTTTTAGGCCACCACAGTACGATCCCCGTAATCAGCATGATGACGAATATAATAACGGGAATCCCAACAAGGTATTTTCCCCAGTCCTGTTTCAGTAAAAAGCTCCAGTGGATCATTTTTACGATCTGGAAGAATCCGTTTTTTTCGTCATACGTTCTTAAAACTTTTCCGGTGTAAGGATTTACGTAGGCCGCTTTATAGACAGGATATTCGTCAAAGTAATTCCAGGCATCGGTGTTGTGTTCGTACCAATAGAAAATGTATGACATCTTCTTATCAACAGGAATGTTAACCCAGTGAACCGGATATTTCTCTTTTACCTGTTCAGTAACTGATTTTTCCAGCACCCTGATCGGCAGGATCTGTTTTTGATCTATATTTTGCTCGTTATGATAGATAACATCTTTTCGGGTAACGTTTTCAATCTCATCCTTAAAAACATATAATGCTCCGGTGATGGAAATAATGAAAATTAAAAAACCGATTCCCAGCCCAAACCACAAATGCAGTTTAGCAGACCACTTTTTAAAAAATCCCGGCTTTTTTTTATGGTGATGTTTCTTCTTCATATCGTAACAGAAAGTCGTGCAAAGATAACACTTAACTTTTATTTAGATTAATTAAAATTTATATTCGATCATGAAAGTTCCTCTCATTCCTAAAGAATTGATGAAGTCACTATCTCTTGCAGACCACCATGCGATAGAAGGTTGGTAGAGTTTATTGAAAAGGTTTTCTATTCCTAAAGAAACTTTCCAGTTATTATTGACTTCATAGCTGGACTTAAAATTGAAAACAGTGTAATCCGGAACCCGACCTTCACCGTAAGCATATAATCCTGTTTTTGTATTAGGCTCGAACCTGTCCTGTTTAAAGGCGTGAAGCATATCAAGTCCTAAAGATAATGCCTTCACAGGCCTTACCTGAACATAAGCCAGGACCTTCGGAGCAGAAATTCTGCTGTTGTTGATTTTTGCAGAATAATCCCCGTCATTTTTTATAGAAGTAATGCCTTCCATCCAGCTGTAGCTTCCACCGAAATTAATCCATCGGGTAGGCGTGAAATGTAAAAATCCTTCTACTCCATATACCACTTCGGGAGACCTTTGAATGGTTAAAGCACGGTCCGGGCTCTGAACAAATGAAGCTCCTAATTTTGAGGTACTTACATAAGATGTAATTTCGTAATTGATCCATTTGGAAATCTGACCTGTGGCACCCAATTCATAATTGTTAACAATAATAGGTTTGGTTTCAAGGTTTTGTATAGTTCCTTCCGTAGATGTCCTGAGGATCCGGCCCAGTTCATTAATGGAATAGGCTTGTGAAAAGCTTCCGAATAAATTGATATAATCTTCAATATTATAACGCACCCCAATGTTCCCTACAAAGGCGTTGTACTTTAAGTCTCCCCCGGTAACAAAAATACTTTTTGTGAATGTGCCGTCATTTTTAATGGATGAGAGAGTATTGAAATCTCCTACCTTAACTTTTATATTCTCATAACGGACACCACCTTTAATGGTAAGCTTTTTTAAGAGATCTATTTTGATAAGCGCAAAAGGAGCAATATTGGTCATGTCCATGTCCGGAGTCCAGTAACGGCCATCTTCAAGCTTCTGTACGGTTTGATCATTAAGTATATCAACTCCGTAAATAACTTCTGCCTGGGAGTTTTTCGTATTCCACAATTGAGTATCAAGATTAATACGGGCACCTTTTTTCTTGGAAATAACGTTGGACTGCCCTCCGTTCAGGAATGTATCACTGTATCCGTACACTGTTCTGAAGTCCTGATAATAAAGGTTTACATTTAATGATGTCCCATCAAACAGGTTTTTATTATCGTAGCTTAATTTATAGTTATGGTTTCTTGGTGTCCCCTGTGGAGTAGTTTCAAGATTTTTCCCCCTTCCTTCACCGATTGTTGGAGTAACTCCGTATTTTCCGGTTTTTAATCCTAAATCCAGATCTGATTTCGAAGCATATCCTAAATATGAAGCCTCAATTCTTTGATTAGGGGTCAAGTTATATCCCAGTTTCAGCATTCCGTTGTAATTGTCCATTTTTGCCGTACTGTAGGTAGGGCTGAGGTTTACACCGTCAGCATCCTTCAGGTATCCCGTTCTTTCGTAAGCCAATGAGGCCACATAATCAAATTTGTCTGTGATCTTTCCGGATAAAAGCTGGCTTGCCCTGAATCCTAATGTCCCGCCATAAGGCTGACCTGTAATTCCGATCTGTGAAAGACCTGAAATCTTTTGATCCGCTCTGCTTCTTTTGGTAATATAATTAATGATACCTCCGTCCGCTCCGTTTCCATATATGGACGAAGCACCTTTAATAACCTCGATCCTTTCAATAACCGACGGATCAATAGATCTTATATCCCTTGCTCCGTTTCTAAGTGGAGTAGACTGAGGAACCCCGTCAATAAGTACCAATACCTGGCGGCCTCGGAGGGTTTGTCCTGAATTGGAAGTTTGTCCCGAACTTGGTCCCAAACTCGGAACAGTATATTGAAGGATACTGGTAATATCCGAATTAACCGTCAATTGAGATTGTACCTGCTTTTCCCCGACAATGGTAATAGAGCTAGGAACTTCCTTGATATTTTCTTTTTTTCTTGAAGCTGTAAGTACAACTTCTTCAACATTCCTGGTTTGTAGTGTATCTTTAACTTGTGCAAAAGCAGTCACTGTTCCCAGACATGCTACTGATAAAAAAGCTTTTTTCATTATATTTTTTTCCCTTGTTTCTTTCTTTTTCCCCACCATACCAGAAATCCGGTGACAGGTAATGATGTGCAGATAAGCCCTGCAATAAACCAAATGATCTTTCCCGCCAGGCCGAAATAAGAACCTGTATGGATGTCATAGTTGGCATTGGAATATTTCTCTGCAGCAGATAAATTCTGATGAGGTCGGTTTGCCAATAGTTTTCCGGAGTACTTATCGAATATCAGAACATTTCTTTCGCTGTACCTTCCGTCCTGCTGATAAATGGTTACCGGAATGTTCTTCAGTTCTTTTCCTTTTTTATTCTTTCCGTTCAGAGGAATTCTGAAACTTGAAGAAGACGCATATATTTTTCTCGTTTCATTGGCTGCCAGATCAAAAACTCTATTGTTTTTTGCCAGTAGCGAATCCGGAGACTTGGGTTGCTTTTCTTTTGGAAGTTCAAATGATCCGGATAAAGTGAAATTGAAGGCATTTTTAACGTAAGGGTAGGTAAAGTAAATACCGGTAATCGCCATAAGTAAAGCAATAAACGAGGAATAAAACCCCAGAACATTGTGGAGGTCATAGTTTTTCCGTTTCCAGGTTTTTACATTTTTCCAGTTAAACCAGAAGCGCCCTTTTCTTGCTTTTTTATTTTGAGGCCACCATAATACAATTCCTGTGATCAGCATTACAATAAAAAGAACCACCGGAATTCCCACCACATATTTTCCCCAATCCGATTTCAGAAGAAGACTCCAGTGAATATATTTTAAAATGGTAAAGACATCATATTTTTCATCATAAACAGCCAGGATTTCACCGGTATACTGGTTAACAAAAACCTGCTTATTGATCAATACTTCCTGAAAATAATTCCATCCCTTTTTCCCTTTTTTATAGTATAAAAATCCATAAGATTTTCCTTTATCCATTGGGATCTCAACAGAACTCAAAGGATATTTTTCATTAAGTTCCAATGTTACTTTTTCACGGAGAAGACCAATTGGTAAAGGTTGTTCCCGGATGGTTTCTCTTTTGAGTTCTATAGCATCTTTTCGGATTATATTCTGGATTTCATCCTTAAAAACATATAAAGTTCCGGAAAGGGAAACAATGAATACGATCAAACCCACAGATAAGCCGAACCACAAATGCAGCTGGGCAGACCACTTTTTTGTAGCGGATGGTTTCTTCTTATGATGATGTTTTTTACGCATAGAAAAAAGTTAACCGGAAAAAAACCGATTAACCTTTATTTATTTAAAATTTATACCCTATTGAAAGTCTGAAATTTCTCGGAGCTTCAGCTTGATAATAATAACCTCCTCGTTGAGTATTATCTACCATCGTAAAGTTAATGCTGCTTCCGCTATACAGATATCTGTTGAAAACATTAAATACATTCAAACCAACTCTGAATTTTGTATTTTCCCAAGACAATCCTGCATCAAATTTAAGATAGTCATTCATTTGTAATGGAGCGTTAGTACTTCCCCAATTCCATGTACTTCTTCCTCCCAGAAATGTTCCTCCGAAGCTTAGCCCAAAACCTTCTAAATCACCTTGTGTGAAAGTATAATTTAGCCAGCCATTTACAGTATGTTTTGCAAACCCAGGAACTTTATCACCCTTATTACTTAATGGTGTTGTTTCTGTAAATTTATTTTCTGTGAATGCATAATTAAATATTGCATTGAATCCTCTTACAATTTCCCCTTTAAGATCAAACTCTACTCCTTGTACTCTCGTTTTACCAAGAAAGATTGAGAAAATTCCTGTTGGATCAGTAGGATCACCTCCTATTGCATTATTTTTATTAATATTATATAAAGATAGAGTTGTATTCCATTTTCCGGCAAACCAGTCCCGTTTGAATCCAATCTCTGTACTGTTTCCAGTGATTGGTTTTGCTGTAGTTCCGTCTCTGAATAATCCTGACTGAGGTGAAAAAGCTTGGTCATATAGAGCATATGCTGAAGTATTTGCATCTATGGAATAACTCAAACCAATGCGAGGAGTAATCCTATTTGCTTCAGTTTTTGTTCCATAACTATTTTCTTTAACATTAGTATAGCGTGCTGCTAAAGTTAATCTCAAAGCATCATCTAAGAACCCCAATTCATCTTGTAAATAAACACCTGTATACTCCTGTTCAATTGTTCCATATGGTGTGGCTCTTTCTAATAGAGATTTTCCTTGGTTATCGAAATGAGGATACGAGGTAGGTGGTGTGTATGTAGAAGAATTAAGATCAAATGGTTTTTGTTCTGTATCTAATGCTCCACTTCTTGACCAATCAGCAAGATATTTTTTAGATCCCAAATCTAGTCCTGCTAAAATTTTATGAGATACAGGACCGGTTTTTACATAACCATTTAGAAACGCCTGTCCAAATTTCATTACATTACTTGCCTCCCAAAAATTGAGTGTTCTGATAAATTGAGTGTCAGATATAAATTTACCTGGCCAGATATCACTACCCATAGTATACTCATTTACATAAGTTAACTGTGTAGTTAATTTCCAGTTTTCGTTAAATTTATGTTGTAAATTTAAGTTTACAGTATTGTTAGTAATTTTAGTAGGATCTATTCCAGGGTCGGTTACTGTAAATTCCACTGGTTTTGTACCATATCCTTCAAAACTATATACATAAGCAGAACCAACTTCAGACATTTTAGCTCGTTGATAAATGTATTCTGCCGTTAAAGTTGTTTTATCAGTGAGGTTTACTTTTAATGAGGGATTGATAATGTACCTGTCATTAAATTCATAGTCTCTGAAGCTCTTTTTATTCTGAGCCATTAAATTCAATCGGAATGCTACTTTATCCGTAATTTTTGTATCAATATCAGTCTCTCCTCTGTACATATTAAAGCTTCCAAGCGTTACTCTGGCACTTCCGTTCAATGATTGCCCGGTAGGCTTTTTGGTAACGATATTATAAATACCGCTTGGTTCACCATTTGACATCAGGAAACCAGAAGGGCCTTTGATGAACTCAATATGATCTACAAAGCTCATGTCCTCACTCAGAGGTCCCCAGTTTGAAGTGACATTTACCCCATTCATAAAGGCAGCTGCTCTTGAACCTCTCATGTTAACTCTGGTATACATATCTCCCCAGTGTTCTAACCTTTGTGCTCCGGCAACATTTCGTAATACACCATCGCTTAATGTGGTTACTTGCTGATCTTCTAAAGCCCTGTTCGTAATAATAGAAATGTTTTGAGGAATTTTGATCAGTGCTTCATCTAAACGCATTGAAGAAGAACCTTCCTTTTCTACATATTTTTTATAGTACTTACCGCTTACTACAACCTCTTCAATATCGTTTGATTTAATCGTATCTTTTTTTTCCTGAGCAAATACCATCACAGTTGACAATAAAGCAGCTCCTATTATTACTCTTTTCATTGTTTATAAGATCCTTATGTGTGTTGAATTATTTTGTTAAAATTTATAAGTCAGACGATTGATGGTAACACCGTTGTTCTTTTTGAACATACCGGCTTGATATTTCAGCGCCTCGATTGATTATGATCTAACTGTAGATTATAATTTGTTAACTAAAAATTTTTGCAAATATATTGTTTTTAATTATTCTAAATAAATTAGAGTATTGATATTTATCATAAAAATGTTATTTAAAGAATAGTAAAAGCCATTTCATTTAGTATGAAATGGCTTTTATTGTAATGCTAATTATAATTTAAATAGAAGAATTTGCTTCTTTTGAGGTAAAAGTGATATTAAAATTTATAAGTAATACTTCCCAGGATATTTGCTAAAGGCTGGGCGTTTGCAGTCGTATATCCATTCCAGTAATGCTCATTTGTAAAATTGTCTACCTTAACTCCTATTCTGAATTTCTTGGTATCGTAAAATGCATTGGCATTTAATACCAGATATTTCGGAAGTATAAATGTTCCCATAGTAGTAGAGTTTACGATTTTATTATCACTCGCGTAATTACCTCCTACACCAAAGCCAAGTCCTTTTAAACCTCCATCTAAGAACTGATAGCTTGCATTAAAATTAACCAACCATGGAGATGATGCCGTTGACGGCCTTCTTCCTATAACCGTATTGTCTGCTTCAGTGTATTTCATATCATTGTAGCTTACTCCGGCGATTACAGAGAAACCTTTGATCAGGTAAGCATTGGCTTCTAATTCGACACCCTGACTTGTTAATGATCCGGCCTGGTTTTGTACAGCCTGCCCGGTTCCCGTCATTTCACCTGTATTAAGAAGGGTGTTCTTTACTTTGATATTATAATAACTTAAAGTAGTAGTAACTCTTCCTTTTATAAGATTCGTTTTGATTCCTCCTTCAAATTGATTGGCTCTTTCAGGAGTAGCTAGATTGATGTTTCCTGCTTTATCTGAGGTATAATAACCATTACTTGAAAAACTATTTTGATAGTTTCCAAAAACGGAGAACTTGTCCGGAAGTATCTGATAGACAACTCCGAATTTTGGAGACCATGCTCCCTGATTGTAGGAAGAAGCAATATTTGGTCCTATAATACCACCTTTATAAGCAACACTTTCATATCTTAATGAAGTTAAGATGTTTAACCCGGGCAATGGAGTAATTACATTAGAAATATAGCCGCTATAGATATCTTTTTTACCGGCACTTTTATAGGTATTGTTTTTTTCAAAATCTTGCGTACTTTGAAGGTTTGAATATATTTCGCTCAGTGTTTGACCATTCATGTTGGAATAATTTCCTCCAAATGGGACCCAATCAAAATTTGTGAACATAAAGAATTGGTTATCATTTATCCTCATATAATCAAAACCGGCTACGGTTCTGTTTCTTACGCTTCCGATTTTAAAATCAGCATTGAAATTCTGCTGAAGTTGGAAATATGTTCTTTTACTGTCTTTGGTAGACTGATCGGCTCTAGTAATTCCTATTTCTGAACCATTATTGGGGTTGGGAGCAAAGTAGAAATAAGGATTGAACCCGTCAGAATAAGAATAGGAAGTACTTACATTGGTAGAGGATTTGATAAAATCATTGATCTTATAATTTACCTGCCCGAAAAAATTTCTGGCTTTTGCTGTTGTTTTAAGATCATTCCCTGTGTATGTTTGCTTGTAATCATATCCTAGCTTTTCCATTTTATCCATGCTGTCAGCTCCCAGTTGTGAACTTGGAAAATAAAAAAAGAAAGCGGTTTCAGGATACGCATTAGTCTCAAACATTTCCAATTCTGCGTTGATCTCTAGTTTGTCTGTCGGGCGATAGGTAAGGGAAGGAGTAAATGCATAAAAGGAGTTTTTTGCATTTGGTCTTTGAAAAGTTCCCTGATTGGTATAAGCTGTATTTAATCTGAATAGCAGTTTTTTATCGTTGGTAAGTGGTGTATTTACATCGGCTTGTACCCGGTAGTAGTTATAACTTCCGCCAGCCAGAGAAACTGCTCCTGCAAATTCTTCAAAAGGCTTTTTTGTAATTCTGTTTACTACTCCCCCATATGAAGTTACATTACTCCCGAAGAGGGTAGCAGAAGGTCCTTTTAATACCTCTATTCTTTCTACATTAATAGCATCCATAGATGTGGTGATCGGAGCGACCATTCCATTTCTGATAGAGTTTCCGGCTACAAAACCCCTTAAGTTAAGATAGATTCCGCCATCACCGGCTCTGTTGGTAGCACTCCACATTTTTTGGGCACCTGCGACATTTCTGAATGCGTCATCCACGGTAAATAATAATTGATTTTCCAGAACACCTTTATCAATTGAAGAATATACCTGTGGATCTTCTATAGCTTTTAACGGCATTTTATTAGAATAGTCACTGTCTTTTTTGATATAAGTACTAATGATGACTTCATCAATACTTTTGGTTTTGGTATCTGCCGTGTCTTTTTTTTGTGCAAAAGTTAACATTGAGCCCAGCATTGAAACACCAATCAGTACATTTTTCATGAAAGCAATTTTTTTGCAAATATATTGTTTTTAATTATTCTAAATAAATCATAATATTGATATTTATCACGTAAATCTTATTGAGAGGATAATAAAAAAGCCTTTTTATAACTTTTTAGTTCGGATGGGACGATGTTTTTCTCAGATAAAAGCTTTTAATTGTATGGATTATTTATTTTGAGCAAAAAAAACCGCAACAAGTAAATTTGTTGCGGTTTCGTATGTATTAATTATTTCTTATGCTGGGATTTCTCCTTTGTACAAGAAAGAAATAATTTCTTTATTCATTTTGTCTACCATTTCACTGAACAGGTGGAAAGATTCTTGTTTATAAATTACAAGCGGATCTTTTTGTTCATAAACAGCTCCTTGTGAAGATCTTCTTAAGTCATCCATTTCACGTAAGTGAAGTTTCCAGTTTTCATCGATGATTGATAACGTAATATTTTTCTCGAAATCGTTGATCAGCGTATCGCACTGGCTTTCAAAGGCATCTTTAAGATCCGTAACAATTGTAAGCGTCTTATGTCCATCCGAGAAAGGAACCTGAATCATTTTGAACATTGAACCCTGATTTTGGTATACATTTTCAATGATAGGGAATGATTTCTCCTTCAACAGATTCAACTTCATCTGATAATCTTCCTGTGCTGCTTTGAAAAGGATATTCGTAAGATCCTGAACAGATTTGTTACCGAAATCACTTTCAGAAACAGGAGAACCCATTGTGAAATGTTTGATGACTTCAAATTCAAAATCTTTGAAACTGCCATTAGCTTTACCTTTGGCTGCAATAGAATTGGCAACGTCAAAGATCATATTGGTAATGTCATACTTCAGGTGATCTCCGAATAATGCGTTCTTTCTTCTTTTATAGATTACGTCACGCTGCTTATTCATTACATCATCATACTCAAGAAGTCTCTTTCTGATTCCGAAGTTATTTTCCTCTACTTTTTTCTGAGCTCTTTCAATAGACTTGCTGATCATAGAATGCTGAATCACTTCTCCTTCCTTATGACCCATTCTGTCCATCATCTTGGCAATTCTTTCAGATCCGAACAAACGCATCAGATTATCTTCAAGAGATACATAGAACTGGGAGCTACCAGGGTCACCCTGACGTCCTGCTCTACCTCTTAGCTGTCTGTCAACACGTCTTGAATCGTGTCTTTCGGTACCGATAATTGCTAAACCTCCTGCTTCTTTTACTTCTTTGGAAAGTTTAATATCCGTACCACGACCTGCCATGTTGGTTGCAATGGTTACCACTCCCGGCTGTCCTGCTCCAGCTACAATTTCCGCTTCCTTCTTGTGAAGTTTTGCGTTCAATACCTGGTGTGGGATTTTTCTTAGCTGAAGTGCCTTGGATAGTAATTGAGATATTTCAACAGAAGTTGTACCAACCAGAACAGGTCTTCCTGCTGCTGTTAGGCTTTCAACTTCTTCAATAACTGCGTTGTATTTTTCTCTGTTGGTTTTATATACCAGATCCTGTCTGTCATGTCTTAAGATAGGACGGTTGGTAGGGATAACCACAACATCTAATTTGTAGATTTCCCAAAGCTCACCCGCTTCCGTTTCTGCTGTACCGGTCATCCCCGCAAGCTTATTGTACATACGGAAATAGTTCTGTAGAGTTATCGTCGCAAAAGTTTGGGTTGCAGCCTCAATTTTTACATTTTCTTTCGCTTCGATTGCCTGGTGAAGACCATCTGAATAACGACGTCCTTCCATGATACGTCCTGTTTGCTCATCAACGATTTTAACTTCACCATCAATTACTACATATTCATCATCTTTTTCGAACAATGTATATGCTTTTAATAATTGGCTCATCGTGTGAACACGCTCGGATTTTTCAGCGAAATCAGAGAATAATTTTTCTTTAGCCTCAAATTCTTCTTCTTTAGATAAATTTTTAGCCTCCAGTTCTGCAATTTCAGTTCCGATATCAGGAAGAACAAAGAAGTTAGGATCTGAGTTTCCTTGTGACATATACTCTACCCCTTTATCTGTAAGATCTACCTGATTGTTTTTTTCTTCAATTACAAAATACAGATCTTTATCTACGATCGGCATATCACGGTTGTTATCCTGCATGTATTGCCCCTCAACTTTTTGAAGCAACGCCCGGTTACCGCTTTCCGATAAAAATTTAATCAATTGTCTGTTTTTCGGAAGACCTCTGTAGGCCTGAAGCAATTTGAAACCTCCTTCTTTCGTATTTCCTGCAGCAATTAATTTTTTTGCTTCATTGAAAATTGTTGAAACAGTTTTTTTCTGTACCTCTACAATTCTGTCGATAGAAGGTTTTAATACATCAAATTCCTGTCTGTCTCCCTGAGGTACGGGACCTGAAATAATCAAAGGTGTTCTTGCATCATCTACCAGTACAGAATCTACCTCATCCACGATGGCAAAGTTCAATTCTCTTTGTACCAGTTCTGAAGGTGAAGTCACCATGTTATCTCTCAGGTAATCAAAACCGAATTCGTTATTGGTTCCGTAAGTGATATCCGAGTTATAGGCTTTTCTTCTTCCGTCTGAATTCGGCTGGTGGTTATCGATACAGTCGATGGACATTCCATGGAACTGATAAAGAGGTCCCATCCATGCGGAGTCCCTTTTAGCAAGGTAGTCGTTTACGGTAACTACGTGAACTCCTCTTTCCGGAAGAGCATTTAAATAAATAGGTAATGTTCCTACCAGGGTTTTACCTTCACCGGTTGCCATCTCGGCAATTTTACCGCTGTGAAGAATAACCCCTCCGATAAACTGAACATCATAATGGACCATATCCCAAACTACAGGAGTTCCGGCTGCATCCCAAGAGTTTTTCCAAACGGCTGTATCTCCCTGAATTTCTACGAAATCTTTAGTTGCTGCAAGTTCTCTGTCTGTCGCAGTTGCTGTTACGCGGATCTCTCCGTTCTCTGCCCATCTTCTTGCTGTCTCTTTT
This sequence comes from Chryseobacterium sp. LAM-KRS1, assembly GCF_013184525.1. Classification (GTDB taxonomy): domain Bacteria; phylum Bacteroidota; class Bacteroidia; order Flavobacteriales; family Weeksellaceae; genus Chryseobacterium; species Chryseobacterium proteolyticum. Next base: position 255,750 of record NZ_JAAOIZ010000004.1, on the reverse strand, counting down.
ATCAATGCAAAAGCTTCAGGAAGAATCTGGCTAAGAACTTTTTCTTCAATTTCGTATGATTCTTTTTTAAGAGATTCAATTTTTGAGAAAAGAGCTTCTTTTTCATCAACGTTCGTTGAGTTTTTTATCTGCTCTTTTATTTGTTCTATTTGCGCTGTAATGGTACTTGTTGCTGATTTGATCTTATCTTTAAACTCAGCAGTTTTTTCTCTTAAACCATCATCACTCAATTGCTGAATGGTAGGTTCAACAGCTTTGATTTTTGTTACAACTTTTTTTACTTCTTTTAGGTCCTGCGCTTTCTTGTCTCCCAAAAACCCCTTAAGAACTTTATTTAAAAAACTCATAAAATTTTGATTTAGGCTCAAAACTTAAGCCTTGAGCATTTTAATTATTACACCTTAGCGGGTGCTTATGATATATCTAAAAAAGCTTTAAACACAGAGCTTAAAGCCTTTTACAGTTTAATATTCGTCTTCATTCCAAAGGTAATCCTCATCAGTAGGATAATCACTCCAGATCTCATCAATGGCGTCATAAATTTCTCCTTCATCTTCAATAGCCTGAAGGTTTTCCACTACTTCCATTGGGGCACCAGTTCTGATTGCATAATCAATAAGCTCTGCTTTTGTCATTGGCCAAGGTGCGTCACTTAAATACGAAGCTAATTCTAATGTCCAGTACATAATTTTTCTATTTTTTTTGCAAAAGTATAAAAATAGGTTATATAATAAACTTTTTTATACCTGATTTTCAATTCTTTTTATTAACTTTTGTTCACTACAGGCGTTATTCCCTTAATATAAGGATGCCTGCAACTTACTTGTTGTCATTTTCTCAAAAACCATTCCATAAATTTTTTTATGCCATTTTGGAAGTCTGTGGCTGGTTTGTAGCCAATTAATGTCCGGGCTTTTGTGATATCTGCATTGGTTTTTATGACATCTCCGGGTTGCATCGGCAGCATTTTCTTTGACGCCGTTTTACCAAGTGCTTTTTCTATGGCGGAAAGCATATCCGATAAACAGATGACTTCACTTTCTCCCAGGTTGATGATCTCGTATACTTTGGTGTTTTTTTCCAGATAATCGATCGATTTAATAATGCCATCGATAATATCATCGATATAGGTATAGTCTCTCGCTGTATTTCCATCTCCATAATAGGGAATTTCCTGGTTTTCAGAAATTAATCGGGTAAACTTATGTATCGCCAAATCGGGTCTTTGTCTGGGACCATATACCGTAAAAAACCGAAGTTGTATCATATCGATATCATAAAGATGATGGTAAACATGTCCGAGGATCTCACAGCACTTTTTGGTAGCAGCATAAGGGGAAATAGGATTGTCTACGTTATCTGTTTCGGAAAAAGGAATCTTGGTGTTGTTTCCGTAAACGCTTGAAGAAGAGGCGCAAATGAACTTTTTAATGTTGAACTCATTACACAGCTCCCAAAGATTCATTGTTCCTTTTACATTCACTTCTTCATATTCAAGAGGTTTTTCGATAGAAGGACGCACGCCGGCAAGTGCAGCCAGGTGAATAACCATGTCAATCTCATGATTGCGGAATATTTCTTCAAGTTTATTTTTATGCCTGATATCCTGGAAATATAACGTGTAATTATCTGACTGAGTGGTGATAATTAAATTTTTAATATCATTTTCCTTATCTGAAAAATCAAAATCCAAAGTTTTACCTACAGATTCTAATGTATTTTTAATTTTTATCTGATAATTATAAAAATTATCAAAGTTGTCTACGTTTATGACAGAATGTCCATTTTTCAATAGGGATTCTATCAAATGAGAACCGATAAATCCACTTCCTCCAGTTATAAGATACCTCATTCGTGTTTTTTTATTAGCACAAAAATATAAAATTTACTACTTGAAAATATAATCATTAAATTTACTTAAAAAAGTAATATAAAGTTAATATGCAGTTTCAAGGGCAAATTTTAAAAATGACGAGCTATGATGATCAGCCGATTCAGTACTATCTTAATCTTTCCGGTGACCTCATTCACATGAATGAATTGTTCGGAAAAGAGCTGACCATAAGACATACAGGGTTTCAGTGTGTAAACTGTGGAGAAAATAAACCCATATACAGAATGGGTTTCTGCAAAAGCTGCTTTTTTGAAAGCCCATATGCAAGTGACACTATTATCCGTCCCGAACTTTCAACCGCTCATTTGGGAGTAGCAGAGCGTGACCTGGAAATAGAAAAAGAAATCCAGCTGCAACCGCATACCGTATATTTAGCCTATACAGGAGATGTGAAAGTAGGAGTGACACGAAATACCCAGATCCCAACAAGATGGATCGATCAGGGCGCAACTTTTGCTTTACCTATTGCCAGGACGGAAAACCGCTATGAAGCGGGAATGATAGAAGTTGCATTAAAAGATCATTTACCGGATAAAACCAACTGGAAGAAAATGCTTCAGGATGATTTTGAAGGAGAGCTGGATCTGGCGGATTTTCAGCAGAAAATAAAACAGTATTTTCCTGATGACTTTCAGAAATTTTACAGTGAAGGAGAAGAACTTTGGAAATTTGATTACCCTTTTGATAAGCCGGAAAAAGTCAGCTCATTTACGCTGGATAAAAAACCTGAATTTACGGGAAAGTTAACCGGGATAAAAGGACAGTACTTAGGATTCCAGGGAGGAGATTTTATAAATGTAAGAGGACATGAAGGGTATGTAATAGAGTTGAGTGTAAAAAATTAATGTTATATTTAGATATAATTACCTGAAATCGCTAATATGAAAAAATGGGTTAAAAAGCTATTGATTAGCCTGGGAGTATTAGCTGTCATTTTTTTGCTGGCTAACCTCGGATTAAATATCTGGCTTAAAACCCAGCTTCCTAAATATATCAAGAACAATACAGATTATAAGGTTTCCTACAAGAAGCTCGATGTGGATTTGGGAAGTGGAAATATCCTGGCCCAAGGAATAACAGTTAATAGTAAAAACCCACAAAATACGGATGTGATAGGTCTGCAAGGGACAATAGATACCTTGAAGATCAGTAGATTCGGGATTTATGATGCCTTATTTAATAAGAAGATCAGTTCAAAGGATCTTTCGTTGGTGAAACCCAATCTGAATATTACGCTTGCTAAGCCCATAGATAAAAAGACAGGAAAGAAGCGTAACCCGGTGTTGTTTGAGAATATACGGATCAACAACGGGAACATTAACGTATTCAGACACACAAAACAAAAGTTTGTAGGAGTTAAGGAGTTTAATTTATTTGTCGAAAACCTTCAGATGACTGAGGAGTCTGTAGAAGACAAATTACCCGTGGTGTTTGATCGGTATGATATCAAAGGAAAAGATTTTTTCTTTCGTCCTGATAATATTTATGCCATAAAAATCAATAAAATAACAACCACAAACGGGCAAATGCGGGTAGAAGATTTTAAGCTGTTGCCGTTATTGACCATCAATCAGTTCAAAAGATTTTATCCCCAGAAAAATAAATTATTCCAGTTCAACATTCAGAGAATGGAATTTAAGGATGTTGTTTTAAAGAAAAATAATATTTCTCTTGCTAATGCAAGCCTTCTTGATCCGATATTGCTAGTATATGATACCGGAGCTCCGGCCCAAAAAAAAGGTCAACCTTTGAATTTTGAAGTGAACCTCGAAGACGTTTTATTGAGAAACGGTGAAGTACGAATTATTAAACCCGATGGTAATAAGCTTTTGTCTGCTCAAAGTTTGAACCTTAATATCAATAAGTTTGTATTTAATAAAGAGTCTGCTGAGAATATTATTCCTGTAGGGTATAAAAATTTTAACTTTTCCGGCAGAAATATTTATTATGCGGGCAAGCAGAATATTAAGGTTAGCAGCATTGCACTAAACCCAAAGAGTGGAGAGATAAGAGATATTACTGCATTACCAACAGATTCAAAAACATCAATGGATCTTAAAGCGAACCATATTGCTTTTAATATCAACAAATGGGAATTTATCGATAAAAAACTAAATCTCGATGTTAAAGATGTCCTGGTGAATGGGGTGCACGGTACAATAAAAACCCGTGAAGTCGCTCAAAAGCAGAAATCTGAAATAAAGGGAATTCAGTTTCCTGTCATCATAAGAAAGGTAATTGTAAAAAACTCAAATATCATTTATGAGAAAGGAAATCAGCCGTTAAGTTTTAATGATCTGAATGCTACAATAAATGGAATAGAACTTAAGCCTAAGGCAAATAATGACGGTATTGGATTAACGGTAAAAGATTATGGGCTTACGACAAAAAACTTTGCGTACAGGACGAAGTTTTATAACATGAGTGTTGCTTCTTTGAATGTCAGTAAAAACAAAGTTCAGATCAGTAATTTTGTCATGAAGCCTCTTGTATCAAGAGCGCAATTTATTAAAATGATTCCTGTTGAAAGAGATTTGTATGATCTGAAGGCGGGTCAGATTACTGCGGAAGGGAATTGGGATTTATTTTCCGGCAATAAATTTATTAATGCTTCCCATGTTGTCATTCAATCTGCTGATGCCAATATTTTCAGGAGCAAGATTCCGGCAGACGATCCAAAAGAAAAACCTTTGTATTCAAGGATGCTTCGGTCTATAAAAATACCGATGTATATTAATAATCTGGACTTAAAAAATTCTGTTTTGGTGTATGAAGAAGATACGCCTGAAAGTTCAGGACCGGGGAAACTGACATTCAGTAACTTTAATATGAATGTCAAAAACCTTAATTCAGCAAAGTTGAAAGGAAAACCTACCCAGGTACATATTAAAATAGACTGCTCATTCATGAACCTGGCTCCTTTGGGAGTCAACTGGAATTTTGATGTCGCCAATCAGCATGACGATTTTACAATTTCAGGAAAGGCTGTTAATCTTCCTGCGCAGGGAATCAATCCTTTTATCCGGCCATATCTTCATATAACAGCTACAGGAACTATACAGGAGATGCTTTTCAATTTTAAAGGAAATCCTGCGGGACTTGGCGGAACTTTTAACCTGAAGCATAAAGATCTGAAAATTGCCATCTTAAATAAAGAGAATAAGGAAAAGAAAGGGTTTTTAACTGCGGTAGCGAATTTGTTTATCAAATCAAACTCTGGGCAGTTTCCGGAATCCGTAACAGTGGAAAAAGTAGAAAGGGATCCTACCAAATCCTTTTTTAATTTATTCTGGAAAGGGATTCAGGAAGGGCTGAAGAAAACGCTGATAGGGGTTAATACGGATAAAGCTAAAAAAGCAGTTAAAAAGACAGTTGCGGCAGTGAATGATGTTAAAACAAGTATTAAGGACATTAAACAAACCGTATCAAGTGATCATAAGGAAGAACTAAAAAAAGAAGATCCTCCTCAGGCTGAAGAAGAAAAGAAAAAAGGATTTCTGAAAAATGTTTTTAAGAAAAAGGAAAAGCCCGAAAAAGAATAATTTCGGGCTTGATCAATTTATTTTAGAAGTTGAATTCGTCACTTTCCTGAACCGGAATGTCTCTTAAGAATTCATCAAATTTTTCTCCGGGATAATTGCTGTCGGCACCATAAGAATCTATAATCATTCCGATATTTCCTGCTGTATCCTTAACTACATATAAAACTGCATTGTCATCAGGATCACTATCTCCTTCAAAACGGTAGGTTTTTAAGATGGTGAGATCAGACGGCTGGTATTTTTTTTCTGAATTTTCAAACTTCATCTCGCTCGATTCGTTCATTCTGAATTCCCTTTGTATACCTCTTTCTGACAAGGTCTTCATTACCTGGCTTAATGTGGTCATTCTGTCGATGTTTTCTGAATTATCCATAATTATACTTTTAAACATTAGTACAATAATTAAACCATTAATTCAATCATTTTGTAGCCTGGATAAAATATTCTTCGTCTGAAATGATTTTTTAATGTTAACAAAATTTATAATTGAATAAAATGGAAAAGGTACATTTTTTGTTGTAGTGAAAGTATTAAATCGAACAGAATATGAAAAAGGAAATTGGAGTTTTATTGGCAGGAGGTGTAGGACTTTTGGCAGTATTAAGTTTCTTAGGAATAAAAAAGATTTTAAATAAAAAAGATAAAAAATACAGTGATTATTATTCAGATTATCACAGACACTTTGATGGAAAGGATCATGAAGATGAATATCATGGTGTCGAATTTTATGCAATGAAGTAGTAAAACAATATATCTAATTATGTTAAAACCGGCGCCTGTAAAGGGGTCGGTTTTTTTGTGGAAAACTTTAGTGTTAAAACTCATTACTTTTTGATCAAAGCCATCTAATTTTACATCAGGATGCAGAACGAAAATATCATAAAAGGTCAGGGAGCTCAGCGAAATGTAATCAATCGTTTCGACAGGTATACCTTTGAGCCTGAGGATGAAGATTTCGAAACAATAAAAACATCTTTCACTGAAGTTTTTCCCAAAACAATTGTTAATCAGGTGAAAAGTGAAGATCTTCCAATGGAGTATTCAATGAATCCTTATCAGGGATGTGAGCATGGATGTGCGTATTGCTTTGCGCGGCCCACTCATGAATATTGGGGATATAGCGCAGGAATTGATTTTGAACGGAAGATCATGGTAAAGAAAAATGCTCCACAATTGCTGGAAAAATTTTTCCAAAAAAGAGGATATCAGGCAGCTCCGATTTTACTTTCGGGCAATACTGACTGTTATCAACCTGCTGAAAAACAATTTGAGATTACAAGACAACTTCTGAAAGTTTGTCTCGATTACAGACATCCTGTCAATGTTTTAACAAAAAATGCATTGGTGTTACGTGATCTCGATCTCTTGCAACCTATGGCAGATCAAAACCTGGTTTCTGTCTCTCTGAGTATTCCAACCATTAATGAAGAATTGCGGCGAAAGATGGAACCGAGGACCAGTTCCGCGAATAATAAATTAAAGGCAATAGAAGTTCTGTCGCAGCATAAGATCCCTGTCAATGTGATGGTGGCCCCAATTATTCCGGGACTCAATAGTGACGAACCATTACATATTTTAAAAACAATTTCTGAAGCAGGGGCGCAAAGCTTTGGTTATACCCTGGTAAGGCTGAATGATACGGTAGAGCCTGTTTTTGTAAGATGGATAGAAGCCAGTTTTCCTGACAGGGCACAAAAGGTCCTTAATCTTATACGTTCCATGAGGGGCGGAAAATTAGGAGATAAAAGGTATTTTGAAAGGCAAAAAGGAGAGGGAAATATCGCTGAGATGATCCATAATACTTTTAAAATTGGCAGGAAAAAGTATTTTGATGGAAAAGAATTTCCTAAACTATCTACAAAAAACTTCACCGGAACAAAAGAGCAGCAACTGAGGCTATTTGAATAGAAAAACAAAACCGCTCCGTAAATGGAGCGGTTTTTTATGACTTTTAATTTCAATTACATTGAATCAACAGGACACTTGAAATCATCACTGCAAGTTGCACAGATAACAACTCCGTTACAGTAATACATACAGAATTCTTCTACAGGTTTGATCCCGGCTCCTGAAATTGCTTTTAATTGGCTGTTGTTTAGTTTTTTTAAGTTTTTCATATTGTTTTAATTAAAAATTTGACACTAAAGTAAATATATAATTAAAATTTGAAATGAAAAAATTAAAAATATAGATTATTTTTTTATTAATCCGAGCTCAATCAGTCTTTCATGTAAGAATTCTCCGGCAGTCGTATCTTCGTACAATTTCGGATTGTTTTCATCTATACAATTTTCAAGACAATTCAGAGACATCCCACTTACCGGATGCATAAAGAAAGGAATCGAGTATCTTGAAGTCCCCCACAATTCCCTTGGTGGATTTACCACTCTGTGAATAGTAGATTTTAATTTGTTGTTTGTATGCCTTGAAAGCATATCTCCTACATTGATCATCAATTCATCCGGTTCCGCAATAGCGTCAATCCATTCGCCGTCGTGGTTTTGGACCTGAAGTCCCTTCCCCTGAGAACCCATCAGAAGGGTGATCAGGTTGATGTCACCATGAGCCGCAGCTCTTACAGCATCATCCGGTTCCTGGGTGATTGGTGGATAATGGATAGGTCGTAAAATAGAGTTTCCTTCTGCTATTTTATCATCAAAATAAAATTCATCCAGACCAAGATATAATGCCAGAGCTCTCAGAACATATTTTCCTGTTTTTTCAAGCATCTGGTATGTTTCTTTACCTACTTTGTTGAATTCCGGAAGTTCTTCAACGATAACATTGTCCGGATACTCCGTTTTGTATTTGGAATCATCAGACACATATTGCCCGAAATGCCAAAATTCTTTTAAGTCTCCTTTTTTGAAACCTTTCGCGGTTTCTTTACCAAATCCTACATAACCTCTTTGTCCTCCGATACCAGGAATTTCATACTTCTGTTTTGTTTCCGTAGGAAGATCAAAAAAGTTTTTTACCTCTCCATAAAGATTGCCTACCAACTGGTCATCAAGGAAGTGCCCTTTTAGAGCAACAAAACCAATTTCTTCGTAAGCTTTTCCGATTTCATTTACAAATTTCTGTTTGCGTTCCGGGTTGTCCGAAAGGAAATCACGCAGGTCTACACTAGGTATTTTATCCATTTTTAGAAATTTAACGTGGCGCTAAATTACGTCTTTTTTAAATTAAATGATTTTACAATTAAGTATTTATGAACTACATTTGTGATATGAAAAAATATTCTTCTAAGAGAAGCATTCAGATATTGGCAAATCTTCTCCAGCAGTACGGGATTTCAGATGTTGTTATTTCTCCCGGATCGAGAAATGCACCCCTTGCAATTCATTTTTCAGAGATTGATCATTTTAACTGTTTTAGCATTGTAGATGAAAGAAGTGCTGCCTTTGTTGCACTTGGGATGGCTAAAAGCGAAAAAAAGCCGGTGGCCATTACCTGTACCAGTGGTTCTGCAACAGTTAATTATTATCCTGCTGTAACGGAAGCGTTTTATCAGAATGTCCCCCTGTTGGTGTTAACTGCTGACAGACCAGTGGATTTTGTAGATATTTTTGATGGACAGACGATCCGTCAGAATAATATTTTTCATCAGCATTCCTATGGAGACTTCCAGCTTTTAGAGGATAAAGAAGAAAATGCAGAGGATATCAATTTTGAAATGATTAAAAAGGCGATTGAGCTTTGTTTTGAAAAACAAGGTCCTGTGCACATCAATATTCCTCTTGAAGAACCTTTATATGAATTGGTTTCTGAACTTCCTACTTTTCCAACCGTGGAAAAAACGATTAAAAAGAAAGAATATGAAATTCCTTCTAACCTTGTAGCAGATTGGAATACTTCACAACGTATCATGATCCTGGTAGGGACAAAGGATTATATTCCTGAGCTTGAAAATCAGCTGTCACAATTGGTTAAAAACCACACAGCGGTTGTTTTGAGTGAGGCGAATTCAAATGTATACCATGAAAAATTCTTTAGATTTATAGACCGATATATCTTTAATTTTACTGAAGAAGATTATAAAAAATATGCACCGGATTTATTGATCACGGTAGGGCAGAACGTAGTTTCCAAAAAAGTGAAACAATTTTTAAGAAAAGCCCGCCCAAAGCAGCATTGGCATCTTGATGAAGTCTGGCAGCCGGATACTTATTTTTCTTTAACAGAGAAAATAGAGGTAAAACCGGAAGTATTCTTTTCTAAGTTATTGAAGTTTATTAATCTTGAGCCAAGGCCATATTATAACCTTTGGGATGTTCTTAGAGATAAAAAAGATGCTAAACACGAGAAGTTCTTAAACCTTGTTGAGTTTTCGGATTTTTATTTCTTTAACAAGGCTTCACAAACCGTACCGGAGAACTATAATATCCACTTCAGCAACAGCTCGGGTATCAGATATGCTCAATTATTTGATTTTGGCAGAAGAAAGATGTATTGTAACAGAGGAACAAGCGGAATTGACGGTTCTACTTCGACTGCAATGGGGTTTGCCATTAAAAACTCCAATCCTACTTTATTAATTACAGGAGATTTGAGTTTCTTCTACGATATCAATGGTCTGTGGAATCAGTACATCCCGCCTTTTGTAAGGATTATCATCTTTAATAACGGAGAAGGAAATATTTTTAAAATTATTCCGGGACCTGGTAATGCCAATCCTAATACGCTCGATGAGTTTATAGCAACAAAACACCATAAAAATGCTGAACATCTTGCGAAGCATTTTGGGTTTTCTTACACCAAAGTGGAAGATGACAGAACGTTAGACCGGGTTTTAGACAATTTTTTCAAACCCGATACTTTGCCTAAGATTCTGGAAATCAATACCCATGGAGCCAACAGTGCAGATGTTCTTAAGGGGTATTTTGAATTTATGAAAGAAAGCTAAAGATCCAGATACTCTTCGTTGCCGGGTAAATTGTTAATCCTGGCAATGGGATAGATAAACATATCATCGAAGTCATTCAAAGCATTGATCAATTGGAAATGGGAAAACTCTTTAATGTTTTGTAAGGTGATTTCCGTTTCCTTTATTTTCTTTTTCTTTAACAGATGCTGTCTTTGAACACCGTTCAAAAGGTAAGTGGAAGGAGTAAACCACTCTTTACCCTTCATAAATAAAATATTGGAGAAAGAAGTATCGGTAATATGGTTGTTTTTGACGATGATAATTTCCTCGGCTTTAGATTTCATCTTCATTTTTTCAAGTTCCTTGCGGTCTTCAAATTTAAATGAATAGTCAAAAGTATTATTTTCTACCAATTGAAAGTCTAATATTTCCGGAATGGCATAAGGAATCATTTGTGTTCTGACTTTCTTGTCCAGATCATAAGCAATTCTTAATTTGAAAAGGCCGTCTTCATCATGGTTGAGGCTTTTGAACAATTTGGAAAGATCTATCGACCCTTCTTTCCCAAAGTGTGCAAAGGTTTCATTCACCCTTTTTTGGTGAAGATCTAACAAAAAAACTTCCTGATCTTCAACTTTAATACTTTCAATAAATTGGAACATAAATTTTGTTTTTCATTTCCTGATATTCATCTTCTAATTTGCTCATATGCGTTATTCCGCCACCACTTTTAAAATATAAAGTGTCGTTTTCCTTTTCAATAAAACGGATCATTACACAACTGTCTACATTTTTACCATCAAACCAGCCGCATACGCCTGTATAATATCCTCTTCCATAGCCTTCGGCATCTAGAATGATTTCCAGTGTCTTTGGTTTTGGAGCACCTAAGATAGAACCTGCAGGAAGCAGAGTTTTCATGATGCTTCCTATTTTGCCATCAAATTCAGGTTTTATATTTCCTACAATTTCAGAACTCATGGCATATAGGTTCTTTTGTTGCGTTTTAATCAGGTCAATATTCTGAAAATGAGTTACCTCTACTTCGTCTGATACCATGCTTAGATCATTTCTTAGCAAATCCACTACCGTATAATGTTCGGCTTTTTCTTTTTTATCATTCTTAAGGATTTCTTTTGCATTTTCAAGAGAGGCATCGATGGTTCCTTTCATTGGATATGTAAAAATTTTACCGTCAATGATCTTTACAAAAGTTTCCGGAGAAAAAAATACGAAAAAATCTTTATAAAAAACTTTATATTTCGCATCGGAGTGAAGAAATATCTCTTCTAAGGATAAATTTGTTTCAATTTGAGTTTTTCTTGTATAATTAACTAGATATGAATTTCCTAGACGAATATTTTTCTGGACTTTATCAAATCCTGCTTTAAAGCTCTCTAATGTTTCCGGATAGGACTTCCATTCAATTTTTTTGTTAAGGGTATTGCTCTTTTTTAGCGTTGAAAATGATTGAAAATCAATCTGTAAACCCGATTTATCAAGTTCGTTTTCTAAGTAGATTTCCACATTTTCACACAAGAAGTCGATGATGAAGAAATAAGGAGTCTTCCGGATAGAAAGCTCATCCATTTCCATAAATTTTTGATGATTCATTGAAAACATTCGACAAAAGTACTTATTGATGTTTACTTTTGCACAAAATATTTTTACATGCAGAACAAATATCCGCAGAAACCGGGAATTGATTTTATACTGAAGCAGGCATTTTTCTATTGGAATAAAACTCTGATTTTTCAACTGATGTTTTCCATTATTTACTTTGCTATATTTTTTACGGGAATGTTTTTCTTCGGTTCCCGGTTTGGAATATGGGAGCAGAGCCAGGAGTTGTCTGAAGCACTTCGTTTGGGTACCAAAGTCTATATGGAAAAAGCGGCCGCAATGAGTGCAACCGAGAACTATCAGAAATTCAGCTATGGAATACTGGGGATCATTGTTTTTCTTTATCCTCTGAACCTTGGATTTTTCCAGATTTTCAGAAAAATGGATCTTAATGAAAAAATAGTTTTGGGGGATCTGTTTGCGGGATATAACGGACTAAATTTCTTTAAATATATCAGTTACTTTTTATTCTGGTTTTTCATTTATCTTTTAACTGCACAAACTATTATCCTGGGTGTTGCGTGGGTATTTGTAACCATTTTTGTTGCTCCGCTTATGTTTTTTGCTGATAAAAGAATTTTTGAAGCAATTACATTGAACTTTAAAGCTTTGAAAATGTACTTTGTAGAAATTGCAGTATGTATTATCGTAGCATTTATTTTTAAATATGCCGGATTTGCTCTGTTTCTGGTGGGAGGACTTTTTACATTTCCTTTTTGGAATGCAATTATATATTCACTATACAAGACTGTTTTTTCAGAAAAAAATTAAATTTTAGCATTGCTTAATGCTTTTTTTATCAAAAAAAATTAAATTTGGTAAAACATTAAAAAAATTAAGCCATGTCTGGATTCGACGAATTTGATCAGCAAGGTTCTGTTCCCAACAGGGATACCGGATCAATTATTTCTCATGCCTTTGAAATGTATAAAGGGGTATTTCTTTATGCTATAGTTGCTATGATAGTATATCTTATCGGGGGATTTATTATTCAGTCTGTAACAGGCTTCAATTCTGCTTCCATGGTGGAAGAGATGAAAAATGCAGGGGATGATATTTCCGCTTTTAGTTATTGGAATGCACCCGGATTTCCTTTATATCTTACTTTATCAGGATTGCTGGGAATTCTTCTGGCTCCGTTATATGTGGGATTGATCTATATTGTAAATAAATACAACACAAAAAATGCAATAGAATTCTCGGATCTATTTATCGGATATCGCCAGAATTTCGTGAATATATTAATATACAGTCTTATATCAGGCGTTATATCCAGTATAGCGATTTCTATATGCTTTTTCCCGTTCTTCTTTGTTTATCCTTTACTGTTGCTAGGGTATCCTATTTTATTATTTGAAAATGCTTCAGCTACCGAGGCTCTGGGGAAATCATTCAATATCGCAAAAGAAAACTACGGAACTTTCCTTGGCACTACTATTGTAGGGTTTTTAATATCATTTGCAGGTATTGTACTTTGCTTTATAGGAGTTATTATTACCGCTCCGTTCATCATGGTGGTAATGTACTCGGCCTATTGTGCTTTCCTGGGGAAACCAAGGCAAATAATGTTCAAATAATATATGAATAAAGAAAAACAAATAAGCGGGGTTGCAATAAAACAGGTTTTCCTGTTGGCTATAATTTTGGTATTGACAGGGCTGATTTGTTTTAATCTTGCGCTATTTATTCCATCCGTGTTAGGAGCCATTACAATTTATGTCGTTTGCAGAAAATATAATTTTTACCTCCAGGAAGTAAAAAAGTGGAAGCCCTGGCTGGCTTCATTTGTACTGATGCTGGCAAGCCTCATTATTCTGATTTTACCCATTTATTTTATTGCAGATCTTTTAATAGATAAGCTTGGGAACGCACAGGCTTATATGGCGAAATTTAATGTGTTTCTTGAGAAAATACATACTTATATTGATAAGAAATTTGGATTTGATATCCTGAGCAAGGAGAATATGGATAAAGTAAAAGGCTCTGTTGGAAAGGTTTCTACCATTGCCTTAAGCGGAACATTTAATACGCTTACGGTAATTATGTCCATGTATTTTATTCTTTATTTCCTTCTGGAAAAGCCCAGATTATTTGAAAAGATACTTACTTCATCGGCTCCTTTAAAAAGAGCTAATGTCTCTTTAATAGGAGAGAAAATGAGAAAACTCATCATAGCTAATGCAATAGGAATTCCTGTTGTGGCTATAGGCCAGGGGGTGGTTGCATTGATTGGTTATTTCGTATTCGGAGCACCAAGCCCTGTTCTTCTTTTTGCATTAACTGCTGCGGGATCTATGATTCCTGTTGTAGGGGCTGCAATTGTGTATATTCCTGTTTGTATTTATATGATAGCCGTGGGGGATACAGGACCGGGCCTTGGATTGGCAGCGTACTGTCTTGTTGTGGTAGGCCTAACAGATAATTTACTTCGTTTTACTTTATTGAAAAAACTGGAAGATATCCATCCGCTGAACACCGTATTCGGAATTATTATGGGGATGAATCTTTTTGGCTTTATGGGTCTTATTTTTGGGCCTATCCTGATTTCTCTTACCCTTCTACTTATTCAGGTGTACAGGAATGAATTTTCAGATAACGAAACACATCCCGACCTGCAATTACCGGATAAAGATGATGATGTGGACAATGTGGACTTAATACTTTAATATTATAATTGTGGAAGGAATAAATTCGGAAATACTAAAGGAAATTTGTATTGTAAAAATGCCTTTTGGAAAATATGAAGGGACAATACTTGCAGATTTACCGGTAAGTTACCTGGAGTGGTTTAACAGGCAGGGGATGCCCAAAGGAAAATTAGGAATGCAGCTCTCAACCATTTATGAAATAAAACTGAATGGGCTGATGGATTTGCTCACTCCGATCAGGCAATTATACGGATCGCCTAAAAATAAGACCTATAAATTTTAAACTATACGTATGGATTCTAAAAAACTGGTGGAAACATTAAAGTTGGAGCCACATCCGGAAGGAGGATATTATAAAGAAACATATAGGAGTGAACAAACATTAGCCTTAAAAGAGGGGAGTGTAAGAAACGTAAGTACAGCTATTTATTACATGTTGGAAAATGAAAATAAGTCTTCATTTCACCGGATCAAGTCTGATGAGTTGTGGTTTTTCCACCAGGGTGAACCTTTGGAAATTGTTTTTATTAAAGATGGGAAATTGCATACCATACTATTGGGGAATTCTTTAGAAAATGGGGAAGTCCCACAAGTAAGAATAGAAGCAGGTTTGTGGTTTGCAGCAAAAATATCAAATGGTATAGGCTATTCATTAGTAAGCTGTACAGTTGCTCCGGGATTTGATTTTTTAGATTTTGAACTAGCAGAAAGAAGTGTGTTACTTCAACAATATCCTGATTTAAAAGAAGTCATTGAAGAGTTTACACATTAATGATCGTGTAGGCGAATTCTCATTAACTATTTAGTTGGTTTGATAAATTACAGGGATTAGAAAGAGAACACAACCAATAAAAAAAGCAAAAGTTAATAAATGAACCCTGTAATCATTTATTCTTAAGAAAAGAAACTGATTGACTATTCTTAGAGCCCAAAATCCTGAATTCACGAATAGAAAATATTTACCAAAGTTTGTTTCTAAGATATCTTTATTAAAATAAAGACATATTAACCCTGTGGTAAAGAAAACAAAAATCATCTGGATATTTAAGATTTGCATTATTCCTTTGTTAATCTGAGAAAGTTTTGACAAATCCTTTTTCCAATTAAAAAACGTCCAGAAAAATAAATGAAACCCACCAAGTAATAAAGAATAAATTCCACAAATAATGATGATTGTTTCCATTGTTGTTCTCGATTAGTTTTTCAAACCTGCAATCTCATCTCTTAGTTTAGCCGCTTTTATGAAATCAAGATTTTTTGCTGCAGCTTCCATTTCCTTCTGCTTTTGCTCAATTATTTTCTCAATATCTCCGCTTGCATAATTTGCTTTGGTTTCAGCAACTTTCTGTAAAATTTCCTTGTGGGTATATTTTTCATCCGGGAAGTCCTTGCTTCGTCCTACTAGATTTTCAGAGATTTTTTTATTTAAAGCAGTCGGAACCAGGCCATTTTCTTCGTTGTGCTTCATCTGCTTTGATCGGCGATATTCCGTTTCATCTAAAGTAGCCTGCATAGATTTCGTGATTTTATCGGCATACATAATTGCTTTACCATTGACATTCCTTGCAGCTCTTCCGACTGTCTGGATCATTGATCTTCTGCTTCTTAGCATTCCTTCTTTATCTGCATCCAATATGGCTACGAGTGAAACTTCAGGTAAATCCAGTCCTTCCCTTAAAAGGTTAACACCAATTAAAACATCGAAAACTCCCAATCGAAGGTCCTGCATAATCTGGATACGCTCCAATGTTTCAACGTCTGAGTGGATATATCGTGTTCTGATTCCAAATTTTGTAAAATACTTGGTCAGCTCTTCAGCCATTTTTTTGGTTAATGTAGTCACCAGTACTCTTTCGTCTGCTGCAGCGCGCTTATGAATTTCTTCCATCAGGTCATCGATCTGGTTAAGCGAAGGTCTCACTTCTATAACAGGATCTAAAAGCCCGGTAGGACGGATAATTTGTTCAATATAAGCTCCTCCCGTTTTTTCAAGTTCGTAATCTGCAGGCGTAGCAGACACATAGATCACCTGATTCTGCATGCTTTCAAATTCTTCGAATTTCAAGGGCCTGTTATCCATTGCTGCCGGCAGTCTGAAGCCATATTCTACCAGGGCTTCTTTTCTGCTTCTGTCTCCGCCATACATCGCGTGAACCTGAGGAACAGTAACGTGACTTTCATCAATGACCATCAGAAAATCCTTTGGAAAATAATCAATCAGGCAGAAAGGCCGGGAGCCGGGTAATCTACCATCCAGGTATCTTGAATAGTTTTCTATTCCTGAGCAGTAGCCAAGTTCCTTAATCATTTCAAGATCAAGTTCTGTTCTTTCCTGTAGCCTTTTTGCCTCCAGAGGTTTTTCAATTGAGTTGAAGAAGTCTACCTGTTTGACCATATCATCCTGAATGTTTCTTATCGCTCCGTTTAAGGTCTCTTTTGAAGTTACAAATAGGTTGGCCGGATAAATCTGAATTTGCTCGAAATTGGAAGTAACATTTCCGGTAACAGGATCAAAACTTTGGATTTTTTCAATCTCGTCTCCAAAAAACTGGATTCTTATCGCATCATCGGCATAAGCAGGAAAAACATCTATTACATCTCCTTTTACCCTAAAGGTCCCTCTTTGGAATTCGTTCAGGGTTCTTGCGTAAAGAGCACTTACCAAAGAATGAAGAAGAGCTGTTCGGGTCACTTTCTCACCGATTCCGATAGAGATCAGTGATTTATGAAATTCAGTTGGATTCCCGATACCGTAAATGCACGAAACTGAAGCTACAATGAGAACGTCTCTTCTTCCGGATAATAAGCTTGCCGTTGCGGAAAGACGTAGTTTTTCTACTTCCTCATTAATGCTGAGGTCCTTTTCTATATAAGTTCCGGTAGTGGCAATATAAGCTTCGGGCTGATAATAGTCGTAATAACTCACAAAATATTCTACCGCATTTTCAGGAAAAAACTCTTTAAATTCCATGAATAGCTGAGCTGCTAAAGTTTTATTATGAGCTAAAACTAAAGTTGGCCGCTGAACATTATTCACGACATTAGCAATGGTAAATGTTTTTCCGGATCCTGTAACCCCTAATAAGGTTTGATATTTCTCGCCGATTTCAATGCCTTCGGTAAGCTTTTCAATGGCCTGAGGCTGATCGCCGGTAGGTTTATATTCTGAATGAAGATTAAAATTCATACATCAAATTTATAAAAAAAAAGAGTCCTTTTCAGGACTCTCATAATTATTATCATTTTTTCTTATTTTCAAATATCATAGCTAATGGCAGCTTAAAAACCGTTGGTGCGGGTTTGCCATCTGCCAGTGCGGGTTTCCAGTTGATATTTTCTGTAGAGGCTTTAATGGCTCTTACGCTCTCGTCATTAAAAAGTTTGTTTTTTCCATCTGCCACTACTTTTTCTACTGTCCCTTCGGCATTTATTGAAATAAATACATTAGATTGGAGCCGGCCTTCATCTCCTTTAAATACACTACCGTTAAAATTTTTTGCCACCTTGTTTCGGAATTCATTAATTCCCTGAGGGAATTCTGCCTGGATAAAAGAAGTGCTCGCCGGAGGCGGAGGTGGTGGGATGTTCTGATCTCCACTCATGTTTGCTTTCTTAGATCCATTTTTTTCTACACGAGGAGGAGATGGAGGAGGAGGTGCGCTATTTTTATTGATTTTTGCCTTTTTTACATTCGCCTTTTTTGTGGGGCGAATGGTGTCCGTAATACTTTGGTGATCTTTCCTACTCTGCTTAGAAGATATTTCTTGTAAAGTACTGAAGGATTCTAATGCATATTCTTCCATGGGTGTACCGTTACCTGAAACGTAATTGCTGGCATAGGTCTTTTGGACAAATAAGGCAAAGGCTGTTATGAGTATAGGGATGGTAATGGCTTTTTTTAAGCCTGCGAATTTGGTTTTTTTAGTGTTCATCATAATAAATCGTTTTTTGGTGTTGTTGAAATTAAATGAGTGTGTGAAATCAAATTTTTGAGAATCAATTATTTCATCGAGTATCAGATTTTGATAATCTTTGATATTGAAATTGTTTTTCAATACGCGGTCATCAGCTAAGAATTCATGATTGGTGATCATTGCTCTTCTGTAGAAAAAGATGGCAGGATTAAACCATGTTATTACCTTTAAAAACTCGATCAGGAATAGATCCCAGCTATGCTTTTGATCCAGATGGCTTTTTTCATGTAAGAATATCCTTGGATCAATTTGGTCTTTAATAAGATAATTTTTCCCCAGATAAATAGTTTTTCCAAAGGTGAATGGGGAGAGGTTATTCTCAGAGATGATTATTTTATACCCTTCCTGATATCTTACTTTTCCTTTTATATTCCGGATTTTTAAAATTGAGAGCAATGCCTTTACTAAAAGCATTAAAGTAATAGCTCCATATATAATCCAAAGAATATTGGTCCATTCAAAAGCTTCTTCCTTAGCCGGAAGGCTTAATATCTGTTGAGTGGTTTCTTCAAAAATTAGTTGTGGACTTTCTGTTGTAACGGGACCTTTTGCTGTGATTGAGATAAAAGGAACCGTATAAGCAAACGCGAGGGAAAAAAGAAGAAAGAACCTGTTAAAATGGTGCATTTTTTCTTTTTCCAATAACAAATGGTACACTCCCATAAAAAGTGAAGAACACAAAACAATTTTAAAAAAAATGTAAAGCATCTTTATTCTTTTATTTTCTGATCAATTATTTCGCGCAGTTCAATCAATTGCTTCTGGGTTAGTTTTGTGTTGGATGTAAAAAATGAAGCAAACTGGGTCACGGAGCTGTTGAAAAAGCGGTCAATCATGGAAGTCATTTCTTCCCTGAAATATTCTCCTTTAGCTACTTTTGGGTAGTATTCACGGGAATTTCCATATAATGTGTATCCTATCAGATCTTTATTCTGCATTCTTTTAAGCAATGTAGCTACTGTAGTGGATGCAGGTTTGGGTTCCGGGTAAAGATCCAGAATATCTTTCATGAATACTTTCTGTTTATCCCAGATGATCTCCATGAGAACTTTTTCCGAATCTGTTAATTTTATTTCTTTCATATTCTACAATTTGAAATGTTGTTCTACAAATGTAGAATAAAATTTTAAATCAACAAATTTTATGGCACTATTTTTCCATTGTTTTTTTTAACCAATAATCACAATGCTATGAAATTCAATAAGTTTTATGTACCAATCATTAGTCTTTTTTTAGTTTTATCTTCATGTAAGAAAAATAACGTCAATGCTCAAAAGGTCAGCAGTGATGGAAGTGTGGAAACAGAAAAGCCTAATTCAGACTATAAACCTGCCTTTGCAGGACAAACCAGAATTAAGGCTGTAAAGACATCTACACCCTACAATGTTGAGGTTTTAAATAAAGATCTGGGCAGACCTTGGGGAATTATTAATTTACCAGACGGGAGATTTTTGATCACTGAAAAATCCGGGTTTATGAATGTTGTTTCTAAAGATGGGAAGCAGATTTCTAAGATATCAGGATTTCCTAAAGTCGATGCAAAAGGACAGGGAGGAATGCTGGATGTTGCACTGGATCCAGATTTTAAAAATAACAGTATTATTTACTTTAGTTTTTCTGAACCCTTTGGGAAGGGTAATCTGACCTCTGTAGCAAAAGTTAAACTTTCGGGAGATTTAAAAATGATATCAGATGTAAAAGTCATTTTCCGTGCTGAACCATCATATGACGGAGATAAACATTACGGAAGCCGATTGGCCTTTGATAAAGATGGGAATTTGTTTGTAAGTACTGGAGAAAGATCAGATAAAGAAACCAGGGTATATGCCCAGAAAACGGATAATTATTTAGGTAAAATCCTTAAAATAACAAAAGAAGGAAAACCAGCTCCGGGAAATCCATTCATCGGAAAGGCCGGATTTAAACCTGAGATTTATGCCTATGGTATAAGAAATCCGCAAGGCTTGGCAATAGATCCCAACGGGTCCTTATGGGATGTGGAAATGGGGCCAAGGGGAGGTGATGAAATCAACTTAATTCAAGCGGGTAAAAATTATGGATGGGGTGACGTAACCTATGGTATTGAATACTCCGGAGCGAAAGTGGGAGAGGGAATTACTCAGAGAGAGGGTACGGAGCAACCTGTTTATTACTGGGATCCGGTAATCTCTCCAAGTGGTGTTACTTTTTATACAGGAAATATAGATGAGTGGAAAGGTAATTTGTTTATTGGCTGCTTAAGTGGTGAACACATCAACCGGATTGTGATGAAAGATAATAAAGTGGTTGGAGAAGAACGTTTGCTTGCTGATCAGAAAGAAAGATTCAGGGATGTGTTGGATGGAATAGACGGAAACATCTATGCTGTTACCGACAGTGGGAAATTGTATAAAATTTCTAAGAAATAAAAAAAAGGCTCCGGATTTATCGGAGCCTTTTTTATTTAAAATCTGAAATTAAATCTTGCAAAAGCCTGTCTTCCGGAAAAGCCCATCTGAACAGGATCGAAAATACCACCGGATTCTGTATTTCCTGCAGAAACAGCCTCTCTTTGTAAAGTTGGATATCTGTTGAATAAATTCTTACTTCCAATAGTTAAACTAATATTTTTTGAAAAATCATACCCGAAAGATAGATCAGTGGTTACTTTAGCGTTGTAGGTCTGATAATCATCAGGGCCATTGTAGCCAATTAACGTGAGTTTATCAAATCTAACCAACTGTATATTAGCATTGAACTTGTTAATTTTATAGTTAACATTTAAATTAATTTTAGTCTTCGGAGCTGAGGCGAGGATAAAAGCACGTTCACGCGCACTTAAATATATATCTTCTTTTCCTTTTAATTTTTCTGAAACGTTTACAGATGTGATCTCCATTTCGTTGTAGTTTCCTGCTAAAGTTGTGGTTAATCTTCCGTTTCCAAGTGTTTCATTGTAGCTTAATATAACATCTACACCCTTTGTTCTTGTGTCTATGGCATTGGAAAAAAATTGTGCCTGATCAATATAAGGATAATCTGCCTGAACATCAGGTGGAAGGTCTGTTCTGGCAAAGTTACCTGTCAATACAATTCGGTTTTTTACATTAATGTAGTACCCATCAACAGTTGCAGTAAACTTTCCCGTGTTGAATGTAAACCCTACACTCCCGTTAAGAGATGTTTCTTGTTTTAATTGAGATATCCCGGATTTTACAGCTAAATCACTGTCATTTGATGCTAATTGGATCGTTACAAGATTACCTCCCTGAAAATTCGTAAATTGAAGCGCATAATATTTTTGAGCTAACGAAGGAGCTCTGAACCCTGTTGAAACTGAACCTCGAAGTGCAAATTGAGGAGTTATCGCATATCTTGTTGCAAATTTCCCATTAATGGTACTTCCAAAATCACTGTAGTTTTCAAATCTACCTGCTGCACTAACCATCCATTTTTTGGTAATGTCAAGCTCGGTATCGATATAGGCTGCAAAATTATTTCTACTTTTATTAACTTCCTGAGAATATCCGGGAAAGCCCTGGGAGCCTCCAGGTCTGATGTTGCCTGTTAAAGGATTTATTACTAAAAGACTAGGATCTGTATTTGAAGTTACAATGTTCCCGTTGACATCATACATTGCATAAGATGCTTCTTGCCCCCTTATAACATTAAATTTTTCGTACCTAAACTCAGATCCGAAAGCGATATTTAGTCCTTCTAACACTCCAAATTGTTTCGTTGCATTAAATCCTGTTGTATTTTGAAGTAACGAGTGCCCTCCTGCGTTAAAACTTGTAGGAGATTTTATACCTAATGTAGCATTAATTGTATTGTCTATCTGGTACGTAAATCTGTTATTGCCAAAGGCATTATAAACATCGGCATCCCAACCTGCAACTTTAAACTTTAAACCATTATCAAATGTAAAATCTGTGATGCTTGTATCCTGAATAGGGTTAAATCCATTTGGATAGACCTGCGGAATGTTTCCATCTGCATCTGCTTTTCTGGTCCATGCATTAGCATCTGTATTTCTATGGGAAAACCCAGGATGAGAATAAAATTTTATATTATCTGATAATGGAACTTCAATATTTCCAAAGAAATATACATTTTGTGATTTTGCATCTCCAAAACGTTGTCTTGGGGCATCATAAACCGTAGGATTAGCATTTCTGATCGCATATTCTTTATTGATGAATTCTGCGGTAAAATTTGCAAATCCTCCTTGTGATCCTATTTTTGTTCCATAATTTCCGTTAAAATCAAAAGTAAGCCCGTCAATTTTATGATCTGATACAACATCTTTATCTCCGGGACTTTTAAAAAGGTTCATCCCGTAAAATGCATTTCCTTCAAAGCCTTTATCTCGGTCATTTAAGATGACGTTGATAACGCCTGCAATAGCATCGGAACCGTATTGAGCGGAAGCTCCATCGCGAAGGACTTCAATCCTTTTAATAGCTCCGATCGGAATGGTGTTCATGTCATATCCGGTGTTTCCTCTTCCCTTAGTTCCGAAAAGGTTGATCAGTGAAGACTGATGGTATCTTTTGCCGTTTAATAAAAGTAAAGTCTGGTCTGGTCCCAATCCTCTGAGAGTGGCTGGATCTACAGCATCTGCACCATCTGACCCCGATTGTTTATTGGAATTAAATGAAGGTGCCGAAAACTGCAGGAGCTGGTTCACTTCAACTTGTCCTGTAGATTGACTTACCTGTTTGATGTCAATAACATCGATGGGAACAGGAGTGTCAATTACTGTTCTTTTTTTGTTTCGGCTCCCCGTAATGGCTACTTCTTCAATTTTTGCTTCTTTAGAAATGGTGTCATTGATTTGCTGCGAATATAAAGCCGCAGTGCTGCCCAGAAATAAAGCGCTTAGATATTTAATTTTCATATATATTGAGTTTCTGAGATTGGTAATTCAATCAAAAGTATTGATTTTTGTTTTTAAATCATCAGAAAAAATCACTATTATTTGAAAAGTGTTATGAAAAATGGATGCGATGCATAATTATATGAAAATTTTCAATCAAATAGTATAAATTAGTTAAAATCGTAAAATACATAAATGATATGTTGTGTATTTTTCCTTATTACGATTTTTTTTAACAATTTATTCTTGTATGTGGATATAAAATGAAAAAACCGGAATTACTCCGGTTTTAATTTTTATGCTTTTTCTAATTGAACAGTAAAATGTCTTAAAAGATCTGACTCCCATGTTATCTTATATCCTTTTGCGATTTCATCACGGCGTTCATAAACGTTTTTGATCGCTGCAGCAATATAATCCATATGATTATTCGTATAGGTTCTCCTAGGAATTGCTAATCGAACCAGCTCCAATTTCGGATAACGGTTTTGTCTTGTCTCCGGATCTCTGTCTGCTAGCAAGGTGCCGATTTCAACCGTTCTGATGCCAGCTTCTTTGTAGATTTCAAGACCTAAAGTCTGTGCCGGATATTCTTCCCTTGATACTTTTGGAAGGAAATTTAAAGAATCAATAAAAACGGCATGTCCTCCGATAGGCTTTTGCACAGGAATTCCGTATTCAATCAGCTTATTTCCAAGATATTCAACCTGGGAGATCCTGCTTTCCAGATAAGCAAATTCCGTGGCTTCATCCAGTCCAACGGCTAATGCTGCCATATCTCTTCCGGCCATACCTCCGTAGGTTATGAAGCCTTCATAGATAATTGTAAAATTGGAAGCCTTTCTGAAAACCTCCTCGTTATTCAATGCGATGAAACCACCGATGTTTACCAATCCATCTTTTTTGGAGCTCATGGTCATTCCATCACCATATGAGAAGATCTCTTTGCAGATTTCTTTAATGCTTCTGTTTTCCTGGCTTTTTTCTCTTTTTTTAATGAAATAAGCGTTTTCAGCAAATCTTGCAGAGTCGAAAAAAACAGGAATTCCGTATTGATTGGAAAGTTCTCTTACTGCTTTCATATTTTCCAGAGAAACCGGCTGACCTCCTGAAGAATTACAGGTGATGGTAATTAAACAAAAAGGGATTTTTTCTTTTGGATAGCTTTTGTAAATCTCTTCCAGCTTTTCAAGATTAATATTTCCCTTAAACGGATGTAGATCATTAATATCAAATGCTTCATCAATTGTGCAGTCTACTGCATGTGCTTTGCGAAACTCAATATGTCCTTTTGTAGTATCGAAATGGGAATTTCCGGGAACTACATCTCCTTCTTTTACCAGAACAGAAAACAGCACGTTTTCAGCTGCTCTTCCCTGGTGAGTGGGCAAAAGATATTGGAATCCGGTTATATTTTTTACAGTATTGTGAAGTTGGTCGAAAGAACGGGAACCGGCATAGCTTTCGTCACCGGTCATTAATGCTCCCCACTGTCTGTCCGACATGGCTCCGGTTCCGGAATCGGTTAGTAAATCGATAAAAACCTGTGATGATTTTAAGTTGAATAAGTTGTAATTGGCTTCTTTAAGCCACTGCTCTCTTTCTTCTCTTGTTGATTGACGGATTTCTTCAATCATTTTAATGCGGAAAGGTTCCGCGTACGGTAAATTCATGAGTTAAGTATTTTATTGTTTTGTAAAGAAAATTTGTTTGAAAATAATTTCAATTCATCAGTATATATTTAAAGGAGCAGGAGAATACTACTCAGGCGCTTTAAATATATTTTCATCGGAGTGGAAACCGGCTACACCACCACTCACTGCAAATTTCATTGCAGAAGCAGCAGACATTCCCACTACAGGTTTGATGTTTTTTTCTTCCGTAACAATTACCCATCCGGAAATAGCATAGGAGTGAGGAAGATAAACAGCAACATAATTATGTTTATCCACATCTGCCATTTCTTTCTGGGTTAAAAAACCAATTCTCCAGATCTCAGGATGCTCATTGGTTTTTACCCATACAGGATCATTAAATTTTTTCTTGTCACCAACAAATGATGACATTACATCTTTAGTTGGCGTATAAATATGTTTTACCCCGGGTGTTCTTTCCAACAGGCTGTCCATTGTGTCGAAAAAAAATCTTCCCACAACGAATTTATTACCCAGGTAGCCCAAAAGTGCGGTGATTAAAATAGTTGATACAAAAACCAAACCCGGTATTTCTTTTGCCACAGATGGAATTATGTTATCAATAGACGTGACAACATACCATATGACAAATATCGTTAGCCCGATAGGTCCGATAATAACAAGTCCCTGAAAGAAATTTTTCAGGAAAAAATTGGCGATATTTTCGAAAGTCAGTTTTTTCAACGTATTCAGTTACTCATTTTGTTTAGCCGTGTATGCTTTCCTTATTGCCATATGACTTAATAATTTTAGCTTCATATTCCAGCCACTCCTCCCATCGTTTGTTTACTTTTTCGGGATCTCCAAGCTGTCTTGCAAAACTAATGAAAGTTGTATAATGGTTAGCCTCCGAAATCATTAATTCCCGGTAAAAATTTTTAAGCTCTTCATCTTTGATATTTTCTGTAAGGACTTTAAATCTCTCGCAGCTTCTTGCTTCTATCATGGCGGCAAATAACATTTTATCAACGATAAGGTCTTCTCTGCTGCCCTGGATAATGAACTTCATCAATTCATTTACATAATCATCTTTCCTTGCTCTTCCGAACTTATATCCTCTGCTCTTGATGATTTCATGAACCTGATTGAAATGATCCAATTCTTCCTGTGCAATAGCAAGAAGTTCGGTTACAATTTCAGGGTGTTCCGGAAGCATCGTAATCAATCCGATAGCGTTTGTAGCGGCTTTTTGTTCGCACCAGGCATGATCGGTTAAAATTTCTTCAATGTTTCCTTCCGCAATATTTGCCCACCTTGGATCCGTGGGAAGTTTCAACTTAAACATGTTTTAAAATTTCTGTAAATTTAAAGTAAATTACAATAACAAATCTTGTTTTATTCCAGTTATTTAAGAAGCGGTCTTTCGTCGTAAAAACTCTAAAATATTCCACCCTAAACGATCTACTTTCATTAAAAATCCTGCAATCGTTGTTGCGAGGATAATATTCGTTATATAGATTAAAATCATTAATATCCACCACGGTACATCTTGCTTGAAATGAACGACTAAAAAATAAACAAGGGAAGAACTTATTCCCTGTGCAAAATAAAAGAATATTGCATTCTTTCCGATATAAGTAATAAAATTTTCTTTTGTGATCTTTAATCTGTTATAAAAAACAAATAACGTAACCAGTGAAAACAGGGTCCATATGATATAGGGAGTTTTAGGAGGGAACTTATTTTTATTGATCTTGTAAAATATTTCGCTTCCATAATACCAGAACATCCAGATTAGCAGAATTCCAACCGCTGCATAAAGTGCGGGGATGATACGGGAAGGGATTTTCTTTCCCCTCATTCTATTGGCAATTAAGAAAACCGCAAGATAAAAAGCAACATATCCCACCTGGCCTGTTGGATAAAACCACGGAAATAAATTAAATATTAGTGTCAAAGCAATACACAGTCCTATAAACCAATTAATATGTTTAGGGAAGAATCTTAAAATCAATACACCGAAAACAGCTAATATAAAGTATACTTTTAAATACCAGAAGCTTCCCATTACTACGGGAAATGTATCGGCATTGGTGTATTGATGGAGGTACCAGTTCCCTAAATTTTGCCATTGAGGTTCCGTAGATATATTTGTTGTCGCGTATTTTGAGCCGAATGTAGAGTAAAAGTTTTGCAACCATTCTACAGAAAAAAAACTTAACCCGAAAACTTTAAAAAAGTAATCCAGGAAAAACAGGAATGTTACAAAAATCATATAGGTGATTTGTAGTTTGAGCAGGCGGTAGAACGTTTTCTCAATATTGGCTCCGGATGTAATTCCACTTAATGCATAAAATAAAGCTACATCAAATACTAAAGAAAAGACCCTGACTTCCGCCGGGATATAAAACTGTCCCGACCAGAATGCTGTGTGGATGAATATAATGGAAAGCGTTGCTAATCCTTTTGCAAAATCAATGTAGAGATCCCTGTTCATTATGGTAATTGATAAAGTTCAAAAATAGATAAAGTTTGGAAATAATTTTAAAAATAAAAAAGAGGTAAAGCGAACTTTACCTCCTTTCCTAAATATGTTAATAATGAATGTTTAAAGTTTTCTAAACTCTTCAGCAGAAATTTCTCCGGTTTGGATTTTTCTTAACTCGTCCATATATTGGCTCATATAAGCGTCAATTTCAGGATTTCTTGAATTTTTCCCCATTTTATAGGTTCCGTTAAGGACTCCTTGATAGTAATAAAAGAAGTTATAGTCGAAATCAGCCGCAGATAAACTGTACTGTCCAAGCAGGAAGCCTAAACGAACAGCAGATCTTCTTTGAGGAGGAGTTCCGTGATGGTTATAACTTGAGGTCTGATAATCTCCGATGCTTTGTGCAAATTCATAGGCTGCTGCAATTTCAGAGAATTGAGTTTTGTTATACCCGTTCGGTCTTCTTAAATAATACCCTGCAAAACCATCGGCTTCAAGCTCATTAGGTCTTGCTGTAGATTCATTTACAGAAGGCAGGTTAAACGCATATTGTAGTTGGTGGCCATATTCATGTGCCAGGATCATAGCATTCACGATATCTCCGCCTTTATTTTTTGCATCAGCGTAGATCGCATAACCATAATAGATTTTTCCTGTAGAGTAGGAAATAGCATTATAGGTGGAGTTGAAATTGGAAGGATCGTTTACAAATCGCAATGTTGGGTTACTTCTTCCCCACATACTGGCAATTTTTGTCATTTGCCCGTTCATGAAGTTGGTGTCGGCGCTCGTTTGTAAGCCGGTTAAAAGGACTGCTGTAGAACTCCAGTTTTGATCAACATAAGAGCAGCTTCTCTGAAGGTCTCCGGGTTGTTCAATTTTAGCATTTTCGGTGGATGAATTTGGTAAGACGTTGTCTTCCATTTTGTCGTCGTTACATGCTGATAAAGATAATACAGCAATAGCTCCTGCTAAAAAGCAGAATTTAAAGTTTCTTTTCATAAAATATTTTTTTGGTGAAAACGAAGGTATAAATTATTTTTTAGATAATTAATATATAAATAGTTAAAATTATTCCTTCGTTGGTGAAAAAGCATTTGTGTTGAAAAATATTGTTTTGATTGTAAGCTGTTTATAAAATAATTTGTATATTTGCACCTCGAAATAACTAAAAATTTATAAACAATGTTTGCAATTGTAGAAATAGCAGGGCTTCAATACAAAGTTGAGCAAGACCAGAAGTTGTTTGTACACCGTTTAAAAGGAGATAAAGGAGGAAAAGTTTCTTTCGATAAAGTTCTTCTTACTGTAAACGGTACAATCACTGTAGGCGCCCCAGCTGTAAGCGGGATCACTGTAGAAGCAGAGATCTTAGACCATGTTAAAGCTGATAAAGTAATCGTTTTCAAAAAGAAAAGAAGAAAAGGTTATGAAGTGAAAAACGGTCACAGACAATCTTTAACTCAAATTCAAATTACAGGAATCACTGGATTTGAAGGTGGTTCAAAGAAAGCAGCTAAAAAAGAAACAGTAAAGGCTGAAGTTCTTTCAGACAACGCAACTGTTAACTTTGGTGAAGATCATGAGTTGAACTATCACTTAAAGAAACACAACTTGTCTCAGTCTAAAGAAAACAGAGAGACTTTAATTACTTTAGGAAAAGCTGTTAAAGTTGAATTAGAGAAAAAAGTTCTTACTCACGAAGAAGTAGATGCTGCTATCGTTAAGAACATTGATCAATTTAAAGCTCTTAATAAATAATAATAATCTACAAATAAAATGGCACACAAGAAAGGAGTCGGTAGTTCCAAAAACGGTAGAGAATCTCACTCTAAAAGATTAGGTGTAAAGATTTTCGGTGGACAAGAAGCTATTGCCGGTAATATTATTATCAGACAGAGAGGTACTCAACACCACCCAGGTGAAAACGTGGGAATGGGTAAAGACCATACTTTGTTTGCATTAGTAGACGGTAAAGTAGTTTTCAGAAAGAAAGCAAATAACAGATCTTTTGTATCTGTAGAACCAAACGCTTAATCTAAGCGTTCTATAAAATAAAAGCCTCAACATTGTTGAGGCTTTTTTATGTTTAAATGGTCTGGAATTTTTTCAAAATCCTAATTTTGTCTTGAAAATCCGGGAAAGCCTACATAAAAGGATCTGAAAAAAATGATGTTGCTGATCTTGAGCTGTAATGATCTCCTCTAGTGTTTCTGGCTGTTCTAAACCGGCTTAGCTGTAGTAGCCTATATTGCCTTTAATCTATTTTGATAACGGAATAATGCTCGATATTCTTGAATGTTTTTACTTGCTTATCAGATGGAAATTATTTGTCTTTCTAAAGTATTTTAAAAGCCTACCTGGAATCCTGCTTTTACGCCAAATGTAGAAATGTCAGGCCTGTTGAGGTAGTTGCCTCTCCAGTTGAAATCTACCCTGAAGATCCTCAGGTTTCCAAATCCAATATTTTCAATTCCGAAACCGTATTCATAATAAATATGATCACTAGGAGCAGAATACTTAAAACCTTCAACGTTAATCTTTTTAGATGCATCGCTCAGTGTTCCGTATGCACTTCTGATAAATGCTATTTCTCTTAATTTGAGTTTCTTGATTAGTGGAATATAGGAAAGGATTTTACCATTGAAATGATGTTCCAGATGCAGCGTCGTATATGTATCTGCAACGAACTCATAATAATTAAGTTGTGCAAATGTATTTCCTACCAAACTATAAGATTGGTTTCCGGGAATTATATTTTGTAAGGCTAGCGGAACTGTATTGAAGTTTTTTCCTGCTTCAAAATTGATTAGTGTTTTTCCCCAGCTTCCGATTAATACCGGTTTGTAAAATAAGAATTGTAGTTTATTATAATTGAAATCAGCATTAAACAGGCCTTCCAGTCCTCTTGTGTACTTTAAAACAATAGTAGGAGCCAAGGTTCCATGTTCGTGTCTGTCAACTCCGGTTTGTGAAAATTTAGCACCAGGTCTTGCTATTAAGCTAAGGGTTACATGGGAATCATTAACGGTTTTTCTTAATTCTCCGTTTCTGTAATACATAAGGTTGAAGCCATCCGGATTTGCTGATTTGATGCTTTGCATAGTTCCATCTACCCGTATTTGAAAGTTCTTCCACGGCTCAATAGAGGCAAATACATTAGTTTGATTCAGTGAGCTTAGAGAGGCATTGTCTCCCCTCGCGAAGACTGTGGACGAGGCAAATGTACGTGACATGATTCCGTCATCAGTTGTTAGCTGAACACCGAGCTGCATAACATCTCTTCTGGTGCCTGCTCCGATCATAAACCGGTTGACTTTATTAAACATGTATTTTGCTTCAACACCATATTTGAACTGCTGATCTTTAAATCCATATGCTGTATAAAACTGGATTCTCCAGGGATCATTCATGGAAAAATAACTTCTCGCTCCCAGTCTTATTCTGTCTCCCTCTACTTCGTTTACTCCATAAACTGAAAAAATAGGACCCAAATCTATTCCTTTTGTTATGTTATAGTAACCCGATCCAAGGGTTTCATATAACTTTACAATCCGGTTGAATTTCGGGACCTTCTGAAGCTTATCAAGCATATCATAGACTCCTTGTTCAGATTTGGATAGCGTATCAGGTCTCGCTTTAGCCCAGTAAGCATCATCCTTATCTACAAATTTATTGTCATACTCTTCCTCCTTTCGGGTGAAAACCGATGGAGCAAGTGGCTTGTTAAACTCATATTCCGAATAGTCTACAGTTCTTTTAGCGATGATACTTTTAGATGTTTTCTTTTTTGAGAAAGGGGTCAGCTCTACTACGGTTACAAATTTTCTAGGCAAGAAAGTATTTTCGTCGGGGTTGTCGTATTCCAGCTCTGTGGAAATCCCATTGACGAAATTTACATTCATTTTTTGTGTTGATTTTAACGTCGCTCCTAAAACTGCATAAGTGTCGGTATCAATATAAAGATAGCCCTGAAATGCTAAAATTTCTGTTCTTTTAGGCTGATACCTGATTTTATAAGCATTCTCACCATGTATAGCAATCGTATCAATCAGATTGTAGTCATAGGTGCTAAAACCATCAGTTCCTACAGGACTTGGAAAACCAATATCAAAATAATTCAGGGTATTGTCATAGATATTGATGTCCCTGTAGAGATTTTTCGCCGTTAAAGTTACAATTTGATTATCCTGAAAACCAGATGTTTTTTGAGCTATTAAAAGCTTTTTGGTTTTCTTGCCGGGCTTATTTTCTCCGTAATTTTCATAAATTGATTCATTCAGGAAGATGGGCAGAGCCATTTTTCCACTTGCCGTTGAGTCGGCATAATCAAAGATGAAATCCAGCTTGTTGAAGATCTTTCTCTTCATAAAGGCGCTGTCCAGATTATTAGCGTCAAACTGTATTTTTTCATATTCCTTATAAGTGTAGGTATCGAATTTACTTAAACCATTATTTCTTTTCCTTTTCCATACTTCCTGCATAATGGCATAAGCCGGATTTTCCTTCTTGTTTTTATATTTTGTTTTCTCGTTATGGATCACAACTTCTTCAATGTTTTCCACCTTTTCTTTGGAAAGCTTTACGAAGATATTATTGGCATTATCTGGAGTAACGTCTATACTTTGCAAGGCATAGCTTTTTCTTAAGAATTTTAATTTGTAAATAATACTGTCTGATTGAACGCTGAAGGCTCCCGTAGTTGTTGTTAAAAAAGGTTGATTACTATCATTGATAAATACATCCACCCCGGTAACTTCTTTATTGGTTTTGGCATCAACAATTTTGCCACTTGCAGCATTTTGTGCGCACACAATACCGGAAAATAAAAGAAAAAGGTAGAGATAGTGGTATTTAGAGTTATTAATTAACATTAGGTATTTCTTCAAGCATTTAGCATAAACAAAAAGTATGCTGTTTATTTAAAACGGATAAGATTTAAAAAAATTTCGTGTGTATATACAAAAATGCAAATGTAACAAAAATAACATGACCAATTTGATTAATTATGACCTATGATTTTAAAAGACAATAGGATAGAACAGAATTTATTCCGAATGAAAAATAAAAAAGACCTACATTTCTGTAAGTCTTTTTTGCTCCTCCTGCTGGGCTCGAACCAGCGACCCTCTGATTAACAGTCAGATGCTCTAACCAACTGAGCTAAGGAGGAATTTTCCTTTGTTTTAAGTGGTGCAAATATAATATGAATATTTATATCAAGCAAGTTTTACGTTCAATTATCAATGATTTTAAAGTAAATAGGTTGAATTTCAATAAGAAATATTTTGCTTGTCATCTTATTAAATGGAGTAATCCTCAAATAAATAACGGAAATACAATTCCGGGGATTCTAAAAAACTTTTTGTTAACTGATAATGCTCCGTTTCTTTATAATCAATCTGTTTAATTTTATCATCCAGTAAATAGACTTCAGCTTCCGGATAGCTCATCAAAATAGGTGAATGGCTGGAAATAATGAATTGGGCTTTTCCAGCTTTTTCCAGCTTGTGAATAATTGACAATAGGGAAAGTTGTCTTTGCGGAGAAAGAGCGGCTTCCGGCTCATCAAGGATATAAATGCCTTTCTGAAAATGGTTATGAAATAATGATAAAAAAGCTTCGCCATGGGATTGCTGATGAAGAGATTTTCCCCCGTAAGCATCTAAAACACTTCTGTCTTCTTCGGCTACTTCATCAATATATGTTGCGAAATTAAAAAAGCTTTCTGCCCTCATAAAAAAGCCTTGTGCTGTTTTGGTTTCCCATGAAAGTTTAAGGTGTTCTGCTAGTTCGGATTCCGTTTTATGAAAACTATAATTATGATTTCTATTTCCTCCGGAAACATTGAAATCGCATTTTTCGGCAATAGCTTCTAGTAAAGTTGATTTTCCAATCCCATTTTCACCTACAAAGAAAGTGACATTGCTTCGAAGTCTGAGATTTAATCCACTACTCAAAAAAGGAAGGTTGAAGGGGAAATCCTTCGAATGGTCTTCGTTCAAATAAATCCTGGATAAATAAGGTATTTGTTTGTTTAGTTGATATCAAGCAAAATACATGCAAAAAAAAGACCTACATTTCTGTAAGCCTTGTTTTTTATTTCCTTAAATCTTTAAGGATTTCCTGGACCGCTCTTTCCAGTTGCGGGTCATGATCTTGCTGTCGGTCTATGAAGGTGTTTTTAATATAAATGTCTGGTTTTACACCTGTTTTCTCCAGGTTCTGACCGTCCAGAGTGTAGGTTCCCCATGCAGGAAGTCTATAATAAGAACCATCTACAAGACTTTTTCCGGAAGTGAAGATAATCCATCGATAGGTATCCTGCCCAATGATTTTTCCTAATTTCAGAGCCTTGAAACCGGCAGCGGTCATTTCGGCGTCACTCAGCGAAGCTTCGTTGATCAAAAGAACAATAGGCTTTCCGGAAGGTGCGAAATTGGGCTGTGTGGTCATTTTTCCTTCCCGGTATTTCCATTGTAAATAAGGTTTTTGAGAAAGGAAATTTAATACTTTATCATGAACGTTTCCGCCTGTATTATAGCGTAAATCGAGAATAACAGCTTCTTTTTGAATTTCCTGTTCCACCATATCCAGAAGGAAGCGGTCCAGTTCATCAGTAGTCATATTTTTCATATATGAATAGGCAATGCGGCTGTTGCTCATCTGATTTACGCGTTGCCGATTATTGAATATCCATTCGTCATACAAAAGTCCTTTTAATTCTGTATTTGAAATCGGATGTACCTTGGTGGTGATGTCCTTGCCATTGCGTGTGAAAGTAAGAATAACTTCTTCCTGCTTTTTAGGACTTGTAAAATAAGATTCACGATTTTCGTGTACGTCAATATTTTTTCCATTTACAGCAATCAATTGATCTCCTGGTTTAATGTCAACCCCGGAACGGAAAGCGGGTGATTTTCTTACAATACCTTCTACACTATAAGGCTGGTCCTTTTTAAAGATAATCCCTGTTTCATTGGTAAAATAATTCAGATATCTGGTTTCTTCCTTTCCTGTTGAGGAAAATCCCGTATGTGAAGAATTGAGTTCTCCCAACAGATCGTTTAATAAAATCCGCAAATCATTTCTGTTATTGATATACGGAAGATATTTAGCATACTGCTCCTTTTTTGCTTTCCAGTTGATACCATGGAATTTTTCATCATAGAAATTTTCTTCAACTCCAGTCCATGTTTCATCATACATCTGGGTAAATTCAGAAGCGAGATTTTTGTTAAAAGTATACTGGATATTTATTTTTTCTGGCTTTAATGTTGCTATGGCCATTTTATAAATGTTACCCTCTATTAATGTAAAAAAAGACTTGTCATTTTTGATGATATAGCTGGCTTCTTTATCGAAAACCTTTTCTGATTTAGCGGTTTCAAAATCTGTGAAAACCTTTTTGAAAAGTTGTTTCTTTCCATTATCCTGATTGGAATTAAAGAATAAAATTTCCTTTTTGTCATCCATGAAAACGGTAGGATCTTCCTGGTATCCATACCTGTCTGTAACCAGCTCAATCCTTTCCAAAGTGTTTTCAGGATTAATTTTCAATTCTTTTACAACAATTTCTTTTTCTTCCTTTTTTTCTTTGTCTTCTTCTTTTTTATCCTTGTTTTCCTTTGTCGTTTCAGGTTTCTTTACCTCCTCAGTAAATAGCTTATCGAATCTTTCAGATTTGTAAGGCTCATCAAACCAATCCAGCGCCATTCTGTAAATATTAGATTTCTGCATACCTAGCGGATAAGAAGGGTTCGTCCGGTCACTTGTAAAATAAATATACTTACCATTGGGTGACCAAAAAGGATCTTCCTCTGAAACGCCGGTGTTGGTAAGATTTATGATTTTGCTTTTTCCGATATGATAAACAAAGATATCCAGTTCAAAATTTCTTTTTGCAGAGAAAAGTACGTATTCGTTATTGGGAGAAAAAGAAGGTTTCGAATTTTGAAAAGCCCAGATTTCATCTTTTACGATAGTTGTAGAGTGTAAACTCTTTAAGTCCATTAATCTTACTTCATCACGACCACTTAAATACACTGCTTTTGAAAGGTCATTATTCAGGGTTATATTGCGGTTGTTACGCAAATCAGTAGTTAATTGCTTTACCTGGCCTTTTCCGTCTGCAGCAATACTAAACCAGTTTTGATATCCCTGGTAAGTCTGGTTAAAAAGTAATGTGCGATTGTCCTTCAGCCATTTTACTTCCATTACACGTTCCTTTCCGTCAGATATCTGTTGTGTAAACTTTCCTTCAATATCAGAAACAAAAAGAACACCACGGCTCACAAAAGCTATTTTCTTACCATCTGATGAAATATCATAATAAGAAATATTATTTTCTATATTAAAATTTTGTTCTTTCTCCAGTGTTTTATTTGTGTTAAGGCTTATATTAAGAGCTTTTATATCTTTTGTAGCTACGTCATAGGTGTAAAGCTGATAATCTTTTTCAAATATTACTTTGGATCCGTTAGCTGAAACAAATGGCTTTTTAATAGAGGTTTCAAATTGTGTTAAAGGTACCTTTTTGCCATTTTTAAGTTCATAAAGATTATATTCATTGTTATTTTCATCAGAAATAAAATAAATAGTCCCATTTTTATCTACGCTCGGATTAAAATCTTTTCCTGCATAGTTCGTATATTGTTTAAAGGAATTGTTTTTTGGATTATAACCTAAAATATCAGGGTTGTTTTCTCCTTTATAGTGTTTGCGATGTACCTGATTGGCGCTTTCTGATGAACTTGTGAAAAGATATTCACCGCCAGGAGTTTCTGCCAGGCCGTTTGTATTATTAAAGTAATTGTTGAAAAGCTTTTGTGGTGTTTCGCCTTCAATAGTAGTTTTAAAACTGCCAAAGTTATTATTCCTGTTTGAGGTAAAATAAATAGTTTTACTGTCCCATCCCCAGTTTTCTATTTCATCTTTTCCTGTGTGAAATGTTAACTGTTTAATGCTTCCTCCTTCAGCAGGCATCACATACACGTCATAATTTCCGTATTGATTGGAACTGAATGCAAGCCATTTTCCGTCTGGAGAAATGCGTGGATTAATTTCCTCTCCCTCCAGGGCTGTGATTCTGGAAGCGTTTCCGCCATTGGAATCCACTTTCCAGATGTCTCCATCATAAGCAAAATAAGCGGTTTTCCCATCCGGGCTTAACGAAGGACTTGATAAAAAATAAGATTTTTCCTGTGCTGAAACTTGAATGCTAGCAAAGGCTGCTAATAACGAAATAAAGATTCTTTTCATGAGATAATTAGATATTCCTGGGGATATGTTGTCATACTTTGCGCTGCAAAATATTTCCTCTTATAATTATTTAATAAGTTGCAAATATCTAATTTTTTAAGAATATCAGGATCTTTTGCATTATTAAATTGTGATATGCAAAAAAAAAGACTTACAGAAATGTAAGTCTTTTTGCTCCTCCTGCTGGGCTCGAACCAGCGACCCTCTGATTAACAGTCAGATGCTCTAACCAACTGAGCTAAGGAGGAATGTCCTTTGTTTTTAAGTGGTGCAAATATAGGACGAATATTTATACCAGGCAAATTTTTCTTTTGAAAATTTAAAAAATATTATAATTTTCCTGTGAATATTTTAAAGATATCGCTTCCGAAAATCAGTAACATTAAGCCTAATAGAAAGATAACACCAACCATTTGTGCATTTTCCAATACTTTTTGAGGAACTGGTTTTCCGAAAATAATCTCATACAATGTAAATAAAACGTGTCCCCCATCTAATCCTGGAATAGGAATAAGATTCAGGAAAGCCAGCCATATCGAAAACATTGCTGTAAAGCTCCAGAATGCAGGCCAGTTAATCGCAAAGCTACCATCTGCTGCCTTATTTACGGGCATAGATTTTACAATTGCAATAGGTCCACCTACATTTTTGTATCCTTGAATTTTAGAGTTGAACATAATTTTGAACTGCTTTACCTGCATGGTTAAAGCTTCAATGGTTCTTTCAAAACCTCTTGGAATAGATTCTCCGAAAGAGTATTTTTTGTCAGTAACTACACTTGCAAGACTTTTTTGGTCAACAGCAATTCCTAATTTACCATTTTTATCTACTGGTGCGGAGATAGTTTGCTTTTCAGTACCACGATTAACCTCAATGCTTACTGTTTTCCCTTTATTTTCAGCTAATGTCGAACTTACCTCGTCGAAGAAAGGAGTTGGCTTCCCATTGATGGCTACAATTCTATCGCCTTTCGCCAACCCTGATGCTTTTGAAGAAGGAGTCGCTAAAGAATCAATGATCATCGGAATTCTGGGAGTGATATAAAGCTTTGCTTCTCTTTGTCTGATAACATCAGCTACACCATCTTCATTCACTTTGAATGTAATTTCCTTACCCCCTCTAAGAACAGTAACATGATCACTAAAAAGTATATTAATAGCTGAATTTTCCAATCTTTCTGCTGGTTTTCCATCGATAGAGACAATTTTATCACCATTTTGGAATCCCATTTTTTTACCGGCATCTGTTACGCCGATACCATTGTCAAATTTTGTAAGATCTGTGTACATTTCTCCATTAAAAAGAGAAAGACAGCTATAAATTAACCACGCAAGGAAAAAGTTTACCGTAACTCCTCCCAACATAATGATAAGTCTCTGCCAAGCCGGTTTTGCACGGAATTCCCATGGTTGTGCCGGTTGTTTTAATTGTTCGGTATCCATGCTTTCATCCACCATTCCGGCAATTTTCACGTAGCCTCCAAAAGGAAGCCATCCGATACCGTATTCCGTTTCACCGATTTTTTTCTTTGCGATAGAAAACCAAGGATCGAAAAATAAATAAAACTTTTCTACTTTGGTTTTGAACCATTTGGCGGGCAAAAAATGCCCCAGTTCATGAAGAACGACTAAGATAGAAATGCTTAATATGAATTGAAAAATTTTAATTGCTAATTCCATTAATAAATTTTAGATTTTAATTTGCAAAGGTAACAATTATCAAAACTATGCCAAATAAAAAAGCTCCTCATATAGAGAAGCTTTGTCATATATTAAGACTGTTTTTACAAATTAAGGGAAACCCCCAGGCTGCCATTGTTTCCAACTTCTGCAAATACCCCGATTCTCTCAGTGAAAAAGTAACGGGCACCAATATGGGCGCCGATTCCAAAATCTTTTCCGAGAACCCCAAGATCAACTCCGGGATAAATGTCCAGCTTTTCAGGGAGCTGTAATGCTTCTTTTAAATGAAAATTAAGCCTTCCAAAGATGAAGACCTTGTTGTCGTTGTCATTATTTTTATATCCGCTAAAGTAGCCGTTCAGCCCGGCACCAACTGATATAAGTTTATTGAGCCCGTAATCATAAGTCCCTGTAATTCCTGTTCCATATCCCCATGCACTGAATCCCAATTGCACTTTCTGATCACCCTTTCCTGTCCATGCCTGGGCATTTACGGCAGTTCCAAAGAAGAAGACCGCTAAAATAAAAACCAATTTCTTCATAAATATTACACTTTAGTTCTATTAATTAAGAATAATCAGCTACAAAAATAGAACCGAAACCGATTAAAAATCCTATTTTTATACAAGATTTTGAACGACTTTTATGAAAATTAAAGGATTAAATTTAGATATTATCTGGAAAGATAAGGAAAGTAACTTTCGTTTAATAGAAGAGGAATTAAATAATCAGGATGCTGATATTTTTCTTTTACCCGAAATGTTCTCAACAGGTTTTTGTATGGATGCTTCTGAGGTTTCAGACCGTAATGAGGAAGCTTTAAGTTTCTTACACAAGATGTCAAAAGAGAAAGGATCCGCTTTTTGTGGAAGTGCTCCTGTAGAACAAGATGGGAAATTTTACAACAGGATGTATTTCGTAAAGCCTGATTCGTCAGTTGTTTTTTATGATAAAAGACATTTGTTCTCTTTCTCTGGAGAGGATAAGGTGTATACCCCAGGAAAAGAAAGAGTTATTGTTGAATATAAAGGATTCCGCATTTTGCTTCAGGTTTGCTACGATCTTCGTTTTCCTGTTTTTGCAAGAAATAATGATGATTATGATGCAATCTTCTATGTAGCCAATTGGCCGGAGAAGCGAGTGGGAGCCTGGGAGCATTTGCTGAAAGCCAGGGCTATTGAAAATTTATCATACGTTTTTGGATTGAACAGGATAGGAACCGATGGAAATAATTTATTCTATCAGGAAAGCTCACATTGTTTTTTTGCTGATGGAAGAGACATTGCCCAAAAAGAAAAGAATATTGTGTCTGCAGAATTGAATATGAATGAGCTTTTGGATTTCAGAAAGCATTTCCAGTTTTTGAATGACCGGGATCAATTTTCAATTCAGATGTAATTATCGAAATAAAAAAGCTGTGAAATTTCACAGCTTTATTCATATTGTTTCAGCAATTGGGTTAAAGTATTGACGTCATGTACGCCACTTTCTTTCCACAAAAGTTCTCCGTGTTTAAATATAGCCAAAGTAGGGACACCACGAACTCCATATTGTGAAGCAATAGCCGGATACTGGTCTACGTCTACTTTAATAATTCTTGCTCCTTCACCTACATTTTCTTTAACTGTTGTGAGTACTGACGACTGAACCTTACACGGTTGGCACCAGGTCGCAAAAAAGTCAATTAAAACAGGTCTTTCGGAATTAATTAATTCTTTAAATTTTTCTGACATGATTTTTGGTGTTTTTATTATTTGGGGCTATCAGCCTCTTTCTGGATTGCCTTTACATTTTTCCAGCTTGTCCCGTCATAGGCCTCCACTCCGTTTTTCTTTAAAATCTCTACTGCCTGGTCCGCCTGGATTCCTTTGTTGCAAAAAACCACTACTTTTTTGCCTTTTAAGGACTCAATATTATTTTGAATCTCAGCAAGCGGGATGTTGATTGCATCTTTTGCTGTTCCTTCCTTATATTGCTCAGGGATTCTAACGTCTATCAAAGTAACATCACTACTGTTTACTATTTGTTTAATATCAGCTGGGGCATTATTCTTCGATATGCTTGAAGTTTTACATGCACTTAACGTTACAGATACAGCAAAAATAAATCCACAAATCTTATTTCTCATTCGTTAATTTACAATGTTTTCGACTGGCAGACAAAATCCGAAGTGGGTAGTTTTTCCGTTTTTTTAATTCCGTTAAAACCGCCTTCGATTTCAGTAAAGTTTCTGATTCCGTGTGAGTTAAGAATGCTTGCGGCAATCATGCTTCTATATCCTCCTGCGCAATGAAGGAAGAAATGTTCCGAGTCATCAATTGAACTGATCCAGTCGCTGATGGAGTCTAACGGCTTATTAAATGCGTTATCAATATGTTCAGCTGCATACTCAGTCAGTTTTCTGACATCAATAACCGTAGACTGATCATTGAATTCTTCTACAAATTCTGAAGGAGAAATCCTTTTAATCTCATCAGTTTCTTTATTGGCATTCTGCCATGATTGAAAACCTCCATTCAAATACCCTAAAACGTTATCAAATCCAACTCTGCTTAACCGGGTAATCACTTCTTCTTCGGTTCCTTCATCTGAAACCAATAACAGTGGATGTTTTACGTCTACGATCAATGTTCCTACCCAAGGAGCAAAATCTCCTTTCAGTCCGATATTAATAGAATTAGGAATAAAGCCTTTATGGAAATCGGCAGCGCTTCTGGTATCTAAAATAAGTGCTCCGGAATCTTCAGCGATGATCTCAAAATCTTCTACAGAAATTGGATTAAGACCTTTATCCATTACGGTATCTATGCTTTCATAGCCTCCTTTATTTAAAGCTACATTCATTCCAAAATATTTCGGTGGGGCAGTAAGGCCGTCCAAAACTTCTTTTATAAAAGATTCTTTATCGGGTTGGTTTAAAGCGTAGTTGGTTCGTTTTTGGTTCCCAAGGGTGTCAACTGTTTCTTTCTGCATGTTTTTTCCACAGGCAGAACCTGCTCCATGTGCAGGATAAACAGTGATGGTATCTGCTAAAGGTATAATCTTGCTATGAAGACTCTCATATAATATTCCCGCAAGGTCCTCCTGCGTGAGATTAGTTGCTTTCTGAGCGAGATCCGGACGGCCAACATCTCCTAAAAATAAAGTATCACCCGTGAAAATTGCTGTTTCAACACCATTTTCATCTATTAAAAGATAGGTGGTACTTTCCATGGTATGGCCCGGAGTATGCAAAACCTTTATTTTTACTTTTCCAATTTCAAAGATTTGATAATCTTCAGCAATTGTTGCTTCAAATTCCGGCTTAGCAGTAGGTCCGTAAATAATAGGAGCACCAGTCTTTTTACTTAAATCCAGGTGTCCGGAAACAAAATCGGCATGGAAATGTGTTTCAAAAATATATTTTAAAGTTACATGGTCTTTCTCAAGACGGTCCAGATATGGTTTTACCTCTCTTAGAGGATCTATAATTGCAGCTTCGTTTTCTGAGACAATATAATAGGCTCCCTGAGCTAGACAGCCCGTATATATTTGTTCAACTTTCATTTGCTTAGTTTTAAATTAAATTTCAGTTAAAGATACAAAGTATTAGATGAATTGTAAACGAAATGTTAAATCTGAATGATAGTTTCTTTCAATTTAAATGGTTTTACCGGGTTTTAGGAATCGAAAGTTATTTATTTTCAACAAGAAAGGGCAGATTATTAAAATACTAAATTGGTAGACTGTTTTTTGTCATGCTTAAAAAACAAAAATAATTGCGTACAGGAAATGGGTCTGTTTAAAAGAAATACGAAATAATTAATCAGAGAACTTCGCAAGAATACAAGTTTGTTGACTTAATATTTTGTAAAAAATTTTATATTTATAAGTTAAAAAAAATCAAATGGCAGATAAAAAACAATTTATTGATGAATTAAGTGCTAGATATACTCCGAAAGGAGATCATATTATATTAGGAAAAGGTATGCTTGATGGGGAGGTAGTTACCGAAGTGAATGTAACCATTCCTTTAAAAACAATCAACAGGCATGGTCTTATTGCGGGAGCCACCGGAACAGGAAAGACAAAAACTCTTCAGGTATTTGCGGAACAGTTATCACATGCTGGGATTCCGTCTTTAGTTTTAGATATTAAAGGAGATTTCTCAGGAATTGCAGAAGCAGGTGAAATGAATCCCATTATAGAAGAAAGATACGCAAAAACCCAGCTTCCATACAATCCACAAGCCTTTCCGGTTGAATTAATGAGTATTTCCGGTGGTAAGGGTGTGAAATTGAGAGCTACCGTCACAGAATTCGGTCCGGTTTTATTGAGCAAGATTTTACAGTTGAATGATACCCAGCAGAGTATTATGTCAATTGTTTTTAAATATTGTGATGATAAAGGACTTCCTTTAATCGACCTAAATGACCTGAAAAAAGTCCTGCAATATGTGACGGATAATGCAGAAGGTAAAGCAGAATTATCTTCCAATTACGGATCAATAGCATCTGCTTCTTTGGGAACTATTCTAAGATCAATCGTAGCTTTAGAACAACAGGGAGCAGCTGATTTCTTCGGTGAGCTGAGCTTTGATGTTCAGGATTTACTTGAGACAAGGGATGGAAAAGGAGTTGTAAATATCTTAAGGGTCGCCGATATACAAAATAAACCACAGCTGTTTTCAACATTTATGCTTTCTCTCTTTGCGGAAATTTATATGACATTTCCTGAAGAAGGAGATAGCGGAAAGCCTAAATTAGTTTTATTTATTGATGAAGCGCATTTGATTTTTAATGAGGCCTCTAAGGCATTGCTTTCACAAATTGAAACAATGGTTAAATTAATCCGTTCAAAAGGGGTGGGTATTTATTTTATTACACAGATTCCCGGAGATGTTCCTGAAAATGTTCTTTCTCAGTTAGGATTAAAAATTCAACATGCTTTGAGAGGATTTACTGCAAAAGATAAAAAAGAGATTTCAAAAGCAGTGGAAAACTATCCTACAACAGAATTTTATAATGCTTCTAATCTGATTCAGAATCTTGGAATTGGAGAAGCTTTTGTAACGGCGTTGGATGAAAAAGGAATTCCTACTCCTTTGGTTCAGACTTACCTGATTTCTCCGGAATCGAGAATGGATGTTTTGAATGATGCTGAGGTTTCGGAATTAACAGGAAATTCTGCTTTGGTTGCTAAATATGAAGAAGCGATAGATAAAGAATCGGCTTATGAGATATTAACGGCAAGAATGGAGCAGGCGGCACAGAATCCGGCTCCAACACAAAGAGCAAAGCCGGTAAAGGAAGAGCCAGGGATGTTTGAGCAGGTATTACAGAGCAAAGCAGGAAGAACTTTTACCAGCACATTGATGCGTGAAGGAGCAAAAGCAGTTTTGGGAATGTTTGGTCTGGGAGGAAGAAGGAGATAATAAAAACATTAGTGCAATTCTTATCTAATAACCATGAAAAATGTATCATCTTTTTATTGTATCGGATTAGCTTCGGTTAATCTCATAATGGATACCATTCATAACCACTTTGGAATATTTGATATAATTTTTGTTATTTTAGCGGGATTGCCTTTACTGCTCAATAAAAAATGGATGTATGAATTGTTTGGAGGCACTATGGACCTTATCAGTTTATATATTATTTTTGCCATTTTTGTGTCCATAGTTAAAGACGGTCAAAATGCGATGATGCAACCTCTTTGGACGTATGGCATGGGTTATGTACTTAGTTTTTTAACGCTAATTTTCGGACTTTTAATGACAAAAATTATTAAAATCCGCAACAGAAGAAATATTATAACATCAGGTTAAATGTATTCAATTATAGATATAGAAAGTAATGGTGCAGGTTATAGACATGAATGCATTATAGATATTGCCATTTATCGGTATGACGGGCAGAAAATTGTTGACCAGTTCATTTCTTTGGTGAATCCGGAAAGTGATATTACTCCATTTGTACAAAAGCTGACAGGGATTACTCCTAAAATGGTTAAAACGGCTCCAAAATTTCATGAAATTGCAAAAAGGGTCATTGAAATTACCCAAAATACTACTTTAGTTGGGCATAATATTGATTTTGATTACAGGATGCTACGGCAATCTTTTAAAAGTCTTGGTTACGATTTTAAAATCAATACTTTAGATACTATTCCGTTAGCTAAAAAGCTCATTCCTGATGAAGTAAGCTATTCGCTGGGTAAGCTCGTAAAATCTCTTGGAATTCCTTTAACCAATCATCACAGGGCAGACGGAGACGCAAGGGCT
Organism: Chryseobacterium sp. LAM-KRS1; assembly: GCF_013184525.1. Classification (GTDB taxonomy): domain Bacteria; phylum Bacteroidota; class Bacteroidia; order Flavobacteriales; family Weeksellaceae; genus Chryseobacterium; species Chryseobacterium proteolyticum. The sequence continues at coordinate 211,014 of NZ_JAAOIZ010000004.1, read as the reverse complement.
ACTTTGGAGTTGTTCAGGCTGCTGGTTTCAAAGGATACTGAGAATGAGATTATACAAAAACATCACGATGAATCCAATGCCAAGACTTATATCAACAAAATCAAGCTGTTAACGCAGGATTTACCTAATGAAAGAGGGTTTGTGTATTTTCAGAATGCAGCTGGAAAAATCATTCTTTCAGAGTATGTTCAGGATATCAATAAGTTTTCAAAAAAAGTATTTAATTCGAAATCCAAAAAATGGGAAACGATACAGAATGAGGTAGAACAGATTAGTTTCGAACTTACTGGAAATGATATTATTGCCAGATTGATACTCAATTCAAAAAATATCAAGAGGAGAGAAATTTTACCTTTTGGCCTTTATCACAGAAACGATAAATATATTGTTGAGAAAAATAAACTGAACAAAGAAGATAAACCTATTCTGAAGTTCAGGTCTTTTACACAAGGATCAAAAGCAATCCAGTTTATTGGAAGCCAGAGAGAATATGATGATATCAGTATTTTTAAAAGAAAGATTGATTTTAAAAACCGTAATGAGCTATGGCTTGGCTCGGGAAGGAAATTGGGTGAGAAATTATTTTTAATTATTGAAAATGGTAAAGTTGTTTCATACGGTTTTTATGAACTTTTTACACAGATTCAGACTCTGAGCAGGCTCTCCAAGCTGAAAATCGACCTGCCTTTACCTGCTTCTGACCTGATTAATGATTTACAGTTAGCACTGCTTCGCGGTGATTTTGAGACACTCCCGTTGCCTAAATGATAAAAAGGAAGGTGGAGGCTTTTCAAATCAATTTGAATAGAATAAAAAAATAAATAGTATTTTTGCAAAAATAAAAATAAGCAATGCAATATTTTAAGCAAATTAAAACTGGAAAAAAGGGAGCTATAAAGTTCTCTAAGGTTTGGAATATTTAAAAGAGTTGTCTTGCATAAAAAATAGTTAATGTGGCGGACTCTTGAGGAAAGAATCTGCTTTTTTTTATGTTAAAATGAAATTATGAATTCAAAAGAATTATTAAAGATTGCCAATGAGTTTGGCACCCCGGTGTATGTTTATGATGCTGAATCTATCAAAACTCAATATGAAAAACTTACATCTTCTTTTTTAAAACACACAAAGTTCTTTTATGCCGCAAAGGCATTGACTAACATCAACATTCTAAAGTATGTCAAGAACCTGGGTGCTTCTTTGGATTGTGTTTCTATTAACGAAGTAAAGCTTGGTTTAAAGGCAGGATTTACTAAAGAAAAAATATTGTTTACCCCAAATTGTGTGGATCTTGCTGAAATTGAAGAAGCGATGCAATATGGAGTGCACATTAATATTGATAATATCTCTATTCTTGAGCAATTTGGAAATAAATACGGAGATACTTATCCGATTCTCGTAAGAATCAATCCTCATATTTTTGCCGGAGGAAATTATAAAATATCCACAGGTCATATCGATAGCAAGTTCGGTATTTCTATTCACCAGGTTCGTCATATCGAAAGGGTAATGAAGAGTACCAACCTTAATGTTGAAGGTCTTCACATGCATACAGGAAGTGAGATCAAAGATCCCGATGTTTTTTTACAGGCATTGGATATTATGTTAGAGCTTTCTGAGCATTTTCCTAATCTGAAATACCTTGATATGGGAAGCGGTTTCAAAATTCCTTATCAGGAAAGTGAGATGGAGACAGACGTGAAAACACTGGGTAAAAAAGTTGAGAAAGTAATTGCCGATTTTTCTAAAAATACAGGTAAAAAATTTGAATTATGGTTTGAGCCCGGAAAATTCCTTGTTGGGAAAAGTGGATATCTTTTGGTAAAAGCTAATGTTATCAAGCAAACTACAGCAACGGTTTTTGTAGGGGTTAATTCAGGATTCAATCACCTGATCCGTCCTATGTTTTATGATTCTTACCATACTATTGAGAATTTATCGAACCAAAAAGGTCCTGAAAGGATTTATACTGTGGTCGGAAATATCTGTGAAACGGACACATTTGCCTGGGATAGAAAATTAAATGAAGTGAAAGAAGGAGATATTCTGGCCTTCCATACTGCAGGAGCCTATGGTTTTGAAATGAGTTCGAACTTCAACTCCAGACTGAAGCCAGCAGAAGTACTTTTCTTAGATGGAAAGGCTCACCTTATTCGTAAGAGAGACGAGTTTGAAGATCTTTTGAGAAATCAGATTGAAGTAATTTAAATTAAAATATGATGAGCTCCGCAAGAAATTGCGGAGCTTTTTTTTAGATGTTAATTAAGGTAAATTAACAGACTATACCGATGGGGTTCCTAAAATAAATCATTAAATTTGATAGGGATATAGATTTTCAAACCCGAAAAATCTCAATCATCTATTTCCCTTTTTCTTTATTTCCAAAAATAATAAGTACCAAAAAATATTAATTATGGCAAAAAATATAGCAGAACAAATTGTTGAAATGCTTGAGAACGCAAATGTGAAAAGAATTTATGCAGTAACAGGTGATAGTCTTAATCACTTAAATATAGCGGTTAAAAAGAGCAGCATTGAATGGATTCATGTGAGACATGAAGAAGTTGGAGCATATGCCGCCGCCGCAGAAGCGGAACTTGATGGTTTTGCCGTTTGTGCCGGAAGCTGTGGCCCCGGACATGTACATCTTATTAATGGCGTTTACGAGGCGCACCGGTCCCATGTACCTATGTTGGTAATTGCATCTACGATTCCGAGTGAGGAAATGGGGATGGATTATTTTCAGGAAACGAATACGATAAAGTTATTTGACGATTGCAGCCATTACAATCAGATGATTACCAGACCTGAGCAGGTTCAAAGAACAGTGCAGACCGCGATCCAGCATGCTATTTCCAAAAAAGGAGTTGCCGTAATTGGCCTTCCGGGAGATGTTTCTGAACTGGATGCAGAAGAGGCGACAACTTCCGCTCAGATATTTAGAACGAATCCGGTTATTCGTCCATCGGACGAGGAATTGAATAACCTGGCAAAACTTATTAACGAAAGCGAAAAGGTGACCATCTATTGTGGGATTGGAGCTGAAAAGGCGAATGCTGAAGTTATAGGATTATCACAATATTTAAAAGCTCCTGTAGGATATTCTTTCAGAGGAAAAATGGCGATTCAGCCTAATAATCCCAATGAAGTAGGACTCACGGGTCTGCTTGGTTTTCCTTCTGCTTATCATGCCATGCATGATGCGGACCTGGTTCTTCTTTTGGGAACAGATTTCCCTTATGAGAAGTTTATGCCTGTAAAAAATAAGATTGTCCAAGTCGATGAAAGCCCTGAAAGATTAGGGCGAAGAGCTAAACTGGAATTGGGTCTTGCAGGAGATGTAAAAGAGACTATTAAAGCATTAATGCCCCTTTTAAAAGAAAAAACAGATGTTCATTTCCTGAATCAGCAACTTGAGTTTTATGAAAAAGTAAAAGAAAATCAACTTACTTATGTAAAAGATTCAGGAAAAGAAGATGCCATACAACCGGAATACGTTGCCCATACTTTAGACAGGATTGCAAAAAATGATGCAATTTTCACCGTGGATACCGGAATGTGCTGTGTTTGGGGAGCAAGATTTATAACGGGTACAGGAGAGCGTAAAATGCTGGGCTCTTTTAACCATGGATCCATGGCAAATGCGATGCCGATGGCTATCGGAGCATCATTGGCATACCCGGGCAGACAGGTGATTGCCATGTGTGGAGATGGCGGACTGTCGATGTTACTGGGAGATATGGCTACAATTTTCCAATATAAGCTTCCGGTTAAGCTGATCGTTTTTAACAACAGGGCTTTGGGCATGGTAAAGCTGGAAATGGAAGTAGGAGGAATGCCGGATAACGAAACGGATATGATCAATCCTGATTTTGCAATGGTTGCGCAGGCAATGGGCTATCCTGGAAAAAATGTTCATAAACCGGAAGAGGTTGAGAGTGCTATTGAAGAATGTCTGAACTATAACGGACCTTATCTTTTAAATATCTTTACGAATCCTAATGCCCTGGCATTGCCGCCAAAAATAGATTTTGATCAGGTGGTAGGGATGACCAAGTCTATGGCTCAGCTGATGTTGGGTGGTAAAATGGAAGAAGTTCTTGAAACCGTAAAGAGTAATTATAAGCACATTAAAGGATTATTGTAATGGATAATTCTTTAAAGAAACTGTATGTTGTTGCTTGGATATTTGGACTTGTATTTTATTTTTTAGACTATGTGATCAGATCTGCTCCGGCAGTAATGATTCCACAGCTGATCAATAATTTCAATACAACGGAATTGAAGCTGATCAGCATGGTAGGCACCTATTACTATACTTATTCCACCTGTAGTCTGATTGCCGGAATCGCTCTAGATAAATTCGGAGGAAAAAAATCCCTTTTTACCGGAGCGTTGATATTAGGGATAGGATGTTTATTGTTCCTGTTGTCTTCTCAAATTGCCGGAATTTCAGGAAGATTACTGCAGGGAGCAGGTTGTGCTTTTGCCTTTCCTGGATGTGTTTATCTTGCAAGTAAGGGGTTTTCGTCAAAATCCTTGGCAACGGCAATCGGAGTTACCCAATGCGTAGGAATGTTGGGCGGAACTGCCGGACAGTTTGTGGTAGGGCCCTGGGTGGAAGAAGGAGTGAATATTGATAGCTTTTGGTTATGGTCGGGAATTATAACAGTGATTACAGCATTAGGATTATTCTTTGTTATTCCTAAAGAAAAAAGATCTGAACAATCATCGGGAGTGTCAAAACCGGTAGGTTATTTAGAACCGTATAAAATCGTGTTTACAAATCCCCAATCCTGGTTATGTGGAGTGATTTCAGGATTGCTATTTGCACCGACAACCATATTTGCCATGACCTGGGCAGTAGCATTTTTCCAAAAAGATAAAGGGTTTATTTTTCATGAAGCCGCTATCACAAGTGCTATGGTTGCCTTTGGATGGGTTTTTGGATGTCCTCTTTTGGGATTTATAACCGATAGGCTAGGAAAAAGAAAGCCTGTACTTGTTGGCGGAGCCGCTTTGATGATCTTAAGTTTGCTTCAATTAATTTACTTACCGGACCTGTACTCGGCAAAAGTGAGTATGTTTATTTTTGGATTAGGTTCAGGAGCGGCAATGATTCCTTATTCTGTCATTAAAGAGGCTAATCCTGATTATGTTAAAGGAAGTGCTACGGGAGCTATTAATTTTATTACGTTTGGAGTAACTACCTTATTAAGTCCCCTATTTAGCCGATGGTTTGGGAAGAATTTAGGTATAGCACCGGGAGAAGAGCATTTCCATAATTCTGTGTTGTTTTGGATAGGTGGAATTGTTCTGGCAATTTTTATTTCAGTATTGCTTAAAGAAACCGGAAGTAAGGCTAAAGAAGATCTTGTGATGCAATAATAAAACGTTTGTGTTAATTTTATTTAGAATTATAAATCTGGTCATATGAAGGTTTTGATTTTATTTTTATCGCTTTTAATATCTGTTTTTTTATTTGGGCAACAGGATGTTGAAGATCGGGATGATTCTTTTATTACGGAAACCAATAAGAATATTTTAAAAATTGATATCAAGGAACCCTTATTACAGATTGCAATTAAAAACTGTACAGACTTTAAACCGGCTGCCTATGAAGGAGGGGCATCAGTTTACAAAGAAACGCTGCGAAAGTATATGTACAATTATCTTAATTCTGACTTTTATGTACTGAACGGGGATTTCAATTTTATCATAACCATCAATGAAACTGGCAAGGTTGTAGGGATAGATGGTTCTCCAAAGGTTGCGAACAGCAAAATATTTTTTGATGATATGAAATATATTGTAAGGAGAATCAAAAAGAACTGGATACCTGCTACCTGTAATAATAGACCAGTAACTTCTCAGATAAAGATAAAAATGAATTTATCATCTATGGCTACAGATTTATAGTCCCTTTTTATTAAGGTTATTTTTATGGAGAATCATTGTGTATCTATTGTTTAAAGACAATTAAAATATTTATATAATCCAATTAATTGGCTGTATCTTGAAGCCCTTCTTTTTAGAAAAGATAATCCTGCCATTCTGTCACAATATTTTGTATCTTTGCAAATTGATTATAAAAGTTTAGCATTCTAAAGTTGAAGGGAGTGCTTTAACTTTGTGATTTAAAACTTAAATTGATTATTGTGCAGGAAAAATATATAGACGAAACGAAACAGGGAGAAGCTTTTGCTATTGCTGAAAAAGTTGGGAATTCTAAGAAATTATTTTTAGAAAGCTACGGCTGTCAGATGAATTTCTCTGACTCTGAGATTGTTGCTTCTATCCTTAATGAACAGGGATATAATACCACCCTTAAAGTAGAAGAAGCAGACCTCATTCTTTTAAATACTTGTTCTATACGTGAGAAGGCTGAACAGACCGTAAGGATGCGTCTTTCTCAGTTTAAAAACCTCAAGAAAGAACGACCAAATATTACGGTGGGTGTTCTTGGATGCATGGCGGAGAGATTAAAAACTAAGTTTCTCGAAGAAGAACAGCTTGTTGATCTTGTTGTGGGTCCTGATGCCTACAGGGATCTGCCTAATTTATTAAAGGAAACAGAAGATGGCAGGGACGCGATCAATGTTATTTTGTCCAAAGAAGAAACCTATGCAGATATAAATCCTGTCCGTCTGGGTGGAAATGGAGTAACCGCGTTTGTAACTATTACAAGGGGGTGTGATAACATGTGTACCTTCTGTGTTGTTCCTTTTACAAGAGGAAGAGAAAGAAGCCGTGATCCACATTCAATTCTTGAAGAATGTAAAGATCTTTGGAATAGCGGATATAAAGAAATTACCCTTTTGGGGCAGAACGTAGATTCTTACCTTTGGTATGGAGGTGGACCGAAAAAAGATTTTGCAAAAGCTTCTGAAATGCAGAAAGCTACGGCCGTTGATTTTGCTCAGCTGCTTGGTTTAGTCGCTCAAGCGGTTCCGGAAATGAGAATAAGATTCTCTACTTCCAACCCTCAGGATATGAGTCTTGATGTATTCAGGGTCATGGCTAAGCATGAGAACATTTGTAAATATGTGCATCTTCCGGTACAAAGTGGAAGTAATAATATGCTGGCTGCAATGAACAGACAGCACACCAGAGAAGAATACTTGGAACTTATCAGAAAAGCTAAGGAAATTGTTCCTGATATCTCTTTTTCCCAGGATATGATCATCGGTTTTTGTAATGAAACTGAAGAGGATCACCAGGATACCCTAAGCTTAATGAGGGAGGTAGAGTATGATTATGGATATATGTTTGCTTACTCTGAAAGACCTGGTACTCCGGCCCATAAAAAGATGGAAGATAATATTCCTGCAGATGTTAAACAGAGACGTTTGGCGGAGGTTATCGCTTTACAGGGAGAGCTTTCTAAAAAACGGATGAAATCCTATGTAGGAAGAGTGCATCAGATTCTTATTGAAGGAGTTTCCAAAAAGAATAAAAATCAATGGAAGGGAAGAAATTCCCAGAATGCTGTTTGTGTATTCGATATGCTGGAAGGTCAAAAGATAGGTGACATTGTGGATGTTTTTGTATTTGACAATACACAAGGCACGCTTTTAGGGGAAACAGTTAAAAACTAATCTACTTTTTACAGGAGTAAATTATAAACTATAAATTATTATCAATAACCATAAAATAGACAATGGAAAAGCTTCATAAATATTGCCTGAGTGTTTTATTGGTAATAATCTGCAGTAATATTTCAGCACAAAACACAACCTGTTCTGCTGAAAATACCACCATTCATAGGCTTTATGATGTCTATCATCAGTTTTTAAATTCTAAGGATTGTGAAGGATCTCATCTTTCAGAGAGAAAGCATAAAATTCACTACACCGCAATCAGCCAAAAGCAAAACGCCGGAGATCTTAGTTCAAATAGAGATCATAATCCGGGTTTTAATGAGCATGGAGGTAGAGGTGAAGCTGGAAAATATGATGAGATTCTAAGGAATTTTGAGAAAAAAGCGGCTGGATATGCATCTGCTAAAGCTTTCAACTTTAAAAGTAAAGTTTCCAAAATCAGAAACAAAGATTATTTGGATATAATAAGTTAAAATTAAAATTTAAACTTTTTTATTTAAACAAATTAATGATGCTTACTAAAACAAAATTGAAGGTAGGCGAAATTTAAGATCAATAATCTAATTTACTTATGAGTAACGACTTACAAAATATAAAAAACCGTTTTGGAATAATTGGTAATTTTCCTGCATTAAACCGTGCCTTGGAAAAATCTATTCAGGTAGCACCAACAGACATTTCCGTTCTGGTCATTGGGGAAAGTGGTGTAGGAAAAGAATTTATCCCTAAGATTATTCATTCAGAATCCAGAAGAAAACATCAGCCTTACATCGTTGTCAATTGCGGTGCTATTCCGGAAGGAACAATTGATTCCGAATTATTTGGACATGAAAAAGGAGCATTTACCGGAGCTACAGCAACTAGAAAAGGTTATTTTGAAGTGGCAGATGGCGGGACAATATTCCTGGATGAGGTGGGTGAACTTCCTTTGCAAACACAAGTCCGCCTTTTAAGGGTTTTAGAAAGTGGAGAATTTATGAAGGTTGGATCTTCTCAGGTACAAAAGACCAATGTGAGAATTGTTGCTGCAACCAATGTAAATATGATGAAGGCGATCCAGGACGGACGGTTCCGCGAAGATTTATTTTATCGTTTGAATACCGTGCAGATCGATATGCCGCCTTTGAGGGATAGAAAAGGAGATATTCATCTGCTTTTCAGAAAGTTTGCAATCGATTTTGCTGAAAAATACAGAATGCCTGAGTTGGTTTTAGAGCCAAGTGCAGTTCATTATATAGAAAATTATAGCTTTCCCGGGAATGTACGTCAGTTAAGAAACTTAGTTGAGCAGATGACCGTGGTGGAAAGAGAAAGAAATATAAGCGTTGAAAAACTGGCGGAGTACATACCGACCGAAAGCCATTTGCCAATGGTTGTTAATACGCCTAACGCTCAGAAGCAGAGTGACTTCGGAAACGAAAGAGAGATTATGTATAAAATCCTGTTTGATATGAGGAATGATATCAATGATCTGAGATCTCTGACTTCTGAATTAATAAAAAACAGAGGAGCAGGCGATCTAAGTTCCCAGGAAAAAACTTTGATCAACAGACTTTACACTTCGGATTCACAGCAAAATACTAATGCTAATTCTCTACTCTATTTTGAAGATAATCATCCTGTAGTCCAGACTCCAACTATTATTTCGACTCCCGATGATAGTTATGAAGACATTCAGGATATAGAGATTGAAGAAAATAAGCCGGAATCGCTTTCGCTTCAAAATAATGAAAAAGATTTGATTATTAAAGCATTAGAGAAGCATAAGGGACGTAGGAATAAAGCAGCTGATGAGTTGGGCATTTCACAAAGAACACTATACAGAAAGATAAAACAATATAATCTAGAAGACTAAGTATGATGAATAATAAGGCAAAGCCTGTCGAATTTAAACTAAACGAATACCTGAGCAAAGGCCTGGAACTTTTAAAGAAAGATTTTGGGAATTTTATAGTAGCTTACATTTTGTGTATGATAATGTCAATTATACCTTTTTGTGGACTACTGGCAATGGGTAATTTTTACAAATATTGCCGGAAAATCAATAAAGGAGAACAAGCAAGTGTAGGTGAAATTTTTAATTTCGATGATTTTTTACCTTATTTTATCGTACAGCTGATCATTATAGGTGGAGTTTTCGCTCTTTATATTCCTATGTTTATTTTTATTCCTTTTACTTCTGTAGTGGATGGAGATGCTGTTCCGCCCGCATTCGGATTATTTATGGTCCTTTATATATTCCTCATTGTAATTGCTGTTTTTATTGTAGCTTTACTTGGGTTTTATATTCCGGGGCTCATATCTCTTAAAAAGGTTAATGATATAAAAACAGCATGGATCATGTCGAGGATTATGACTAAGAATAATCTCTTGACTATCTTTTTATTTGCGATTATTGTTGGGTTTCTTTCCCAGATAGGAATACTTCTTTGTGGTATTGGTATTCTTATCACAATGCCTTATTTTTATACAACCCATTACTTTGCGTTTGAGGATGCAATCCAGCAGATAGAATATGATGAAATAAAAGAAATCGGAACGAAAAATGAATTTTAACATTAAGAATATCAGTATAATGCGCCTGAAAATTGTTGGGTTTTTGTTACTTTGCTTAAGTACCCTAAACTCGTGTTATAGTTTTACCGGATCGTCTTTAAAAGACGAGAAAACGATTCAGATTAATGAATTTCCCAATAATGCGGCTTTAGTAAATCCTACTTTATCTCAGCAGTTTTCTACCGATATTCAAAATCGTTTTCTACAAAGAACGACGCTAAAAGGAACAAAAGAGAATGCGGACATCTTAGTGGAAGGAGAAATTACGGACTATTCTATTACTCCTACTACTATTAGCTCCAATACTCAGACAACAGCTACGGGAGGAGTTATACAAGAATCTCAAAATAAGCTAACGATCACTGTAAAAGTGCATTATGAGAATAAACTTCATCCTGACCTGAGTTTTGACCGTACATATTCAGATGAAGCAGTATTCAACAGCAGCTTATCTCAAAGTGCGATAGAAACCTCGCAGGTTAAAATTGTAAACGAAAGAATCATTAATAAGATATTTAACGATATTGTAGCGAACTGGTAAGATGAATAGCAGAGTTTTAGAATTATTAAAGAACCCCAAAAACATTCAATCGGAAGATCTTCATCTTTTGAAAGAAGAAATTAATTCTTTTCCCTACATTCAGAATATAAGAGCTTTACATTTATATGGTATCCATCTTTATGATCAGGAAAGCTATCAGAAGGAATTGTCTACAACTGCAGCTTATACCACTGATAAGAAGATCCTTTATCAGCTTATAAATGGTAAAATTCAGGAAAAAACGAAACCTGCAGCTCCTGAAAATAAAGTGGTAACGGATAAAGAGAATGCTTCAAGGTATTTTCCTAAAAGTAAAAGCTTCCCGATCAAAAGGGAAGAGCTACCTGAGAAGGTACAGACTAAAGAAGATGCAACTAACAAGCTGCCAGCACCACTTCCGGAAATTAAACATATTTATGTAAACGGTGAACGAAACAGAATTTTGTTTGAAGGAGAGGAAAACTTCCTTGATGATAACAATATCGAAACAATTGACTTAGAATCTACGCTGGAATCAGGAACGATAGTTACACAAAAGCAAATACTCCCTGAAAATTTACCTTTAGAAAAAGAAATTACTGAGCAATTACCGGCTAAAGAAGATAAAGTAGAAGAGTCCTCAGAAATAAATGCAGAGGAAATAGAAACGGCGACTTCTTCTGAAGCTGAAATTATTGAAGTTCGGGATACAGAAGAAACAGAGCTTACTTCGGATGAAAATCAGGATTTTACTGAACCTGAGTCACAAACTTACACCCCGGAAGAAATAATCAATGAGGATCAGATTACATCCCCTGTTGAAAAAGAAGAAATAACCGATGATTCGGAACTGAGTTTCCATGGTACTGATTCCTTTATGCCGGAAGTGAAGATTGAATCTGGCAGCAACGATGAGGTTGCTGTAGCTGAAGTTGCACAACCGGGACTCAATAAGCACGAAGAAGAAATGAGAAGGCTTATTGAAGAGGTAGAAAAGAAAATGAAGGCAACTAAGGCTGTCACTGAGGAAAAACGAGATCCGGAACCAGAAATTCTGAGCCGTGATATTAATTTTTCAGAAACGCAGAGTTTTCATCCTGAAGTTGAAAAAGGAATTGAAGCGGAAGAGATACAAAAAGCTGAACCGGTGCACGAAGTGACTAATCTTGCAGAAGAGATCAAAGCTGAAGCTCACCAGGAAGAATCAGAACCTCGAATTGCCACAGAAGTGAAATCAGAATGGAAGCCTATGAGTTTCGAATCCCATACTCCCGATTCACTTATCAATAAACCGGCACCTGTTTCTCAACCAAAAGAAGAAGTTGTACCGGCAGAACTTCCTGAAGAAGAACAAGCACCAAAAGAAGAGACAACGCACCAGATTGTTAAAGAGGATATAGAAGAGCAGGAACCCGTTCAGGAAGAATCAGAAATATCTCAGGCAGCTTCTGTAGAAGAAAATAAAGAAGAAGCCCCTGTGATGAATGTTTCTTTCTTCAGCTCAGATATTTCAAGTTGGACGATGGCTACTAAGAATGATGAAGAAAATGATAACAATACGGAAGATGTTGCATCTGAGAAACCTCATGTGGAAGAGGCCACTGCGGATCCTGCTGACAGCAATGTTCCGGGATTTATCAATACATGGCAGAGTTGGTTAAAGATAGATCGTACTGAGAAAGATCCTGAAAAGGATAAAGCTGAGCTTAAAAATAAAGTGATTGAATCATTCATTGAGAATAATCCTAAAATAAGCCAGTTAAAAGATGAGAGCAACTTCGTTGTAAAAGAAAAAAACGATGATATCTCACATTTAATGACGGAAACACTTGCACGATTATATATTGAACAAAAACTATATACAAAGGCGATAAAAGCTTTTGAAATATTAGCAGGTAAACATCCTGAAAAGAAATCGTATTTTGAAGATAAAATACAGGAAGTAAAAGATATAAGAGGGAAAAATTAAAATTTAAAAATGAATAAGAGAGTAATAATACTGATTGTTGGATTTCTTGTTTTAGGATTCTTGCTTTCATTTTTATTTTATCCTCCAAAAGAGTTTTATAAAGGGCTGAAAATGTCTTATGCATCGGTTTTTTTCCCTTTTGCTTACGCCATTTATAAAACAGTTCGTTCGAATAAAAATACAGAAGGCTGAATTCATATTCAGCCTTCTGTATTTTTATACTTTATCAATAGTCTGTTTACTGCGTTTTAATTTTCGCCAGGCCTTACGTCCCATAACAATTACCATAATTACTAAAATAACAGCCAGTATAGCCGCAATAACAGGAACGGCCATAGCCAGAACGGACATAATTCCTGCACCTGCTGTTTCACTGGTCCCTACAATAGAATTGCCTAAGCCTCCTGTGGTGGCTGTGGAGGCAGCCCTGATTCCTGCAAATCCGGAACTGATTGTTGCGGCAGTTCCGCCTCCGGCAATAATAGCCAATGCCCATTGCGGAAATGTTCCAAAATCGGCAAATTGGCTTGCGAAAAGGATAGATCCTGCAATAGTTGCCAATGGAACAGACAGTGTATCCAGCAGATGATCAATAAATGGAATATAATAGGCTAAAATTTCCGCGATCGTAGCAATGCCTGTTGTAATAAGTGTTGGGAGCCCGGCAAGCCATTCAAATTGATCATTCATAGGGATCCAGTGTAAGTAGGATGCCAGGCTTACGGCAAACAGAGGAAGGAATACCCTGAAGCCTGTTGCTGCGGACAGGCCAATGCCAATGAATGCACTCAATACATAAGGGAGATAGGGAATATTGTCTAACATGTTAATTTTCAAATTGGTTGTGTTCCCTAAAGTTACAAAAACTATTGTAAGCTTATCTGAAAATTACAAACAATATGAGGGGGTTACTGTTTTTTCTGAGCCTGGCACAGTTTGATGAACTGGGCTTCTACATCCTGGAACTTTTGCGGAAGTTCAGGGGAGATCCAAAAAAGCATTGCCATCGTCCTTTCTCCAAAAGATTCTTTAAAAAGATCTTTATGTAAGCGATAGCATTCTCTCAATAATCTTTTGATACGGTTTCTGTGAACTGCTTTTTTAAAATACCTTTTCGATACGGAAACCCCGAATTTAGAAGCTTCAACAGGTAAATTAGGTTTGTCCTTAAGTAAAATAATTCTCAGATTCCCATTGGTTCTCCATTTACCTTTTTCGAAAAGCAAGGTGATGTCATTGGTCTTTTTGAGTTTTTCCTCCTTTGGGTATCTGAAATTCTGCATTAGCTTTTTTTTACTAAATGATTAATAACTTCTGCCGCTGCATACAATCCAAAAATGGCAGGGATATAACTGATAGTCCCATAAAAAGATCTTTTGTAATTTGTTCCATCTGTCATTTTCAAACTTTCTTCATTTTGAAGTTCATTAGAGAAAACACAACGGATGCCTTTATTTATTTTTTCCTTTTTAAGCCTTTTTCTAACCTGCTTGGCCAGATAACAGTTATGGGTTTTACTGATGTCTCTCACCATTACTTTGCTTGGATCTGTTTTTCCTCCTGCTCCCATAGAGCTTACGATCTTAATTTTTCTTCTTCTTGCAGCAATTAACAATGTAAGCTTTGGAGTTACGCTATCAATACAATCAAGAATATAGTCAAATTTGTTTTCATCAAGGATCTGATCCATTCTTTCAGGATTTAAAAACTCATTGATAGTTATTAAATTAAGTTTTGGATTAATATCTAAGAGTCTTTCGGCAACGATTTCAACCTTGTGCTTTCCAATAGTAGAATGTAATGCCGGTAATTGTCTGTTAATGTTTGTGATATCTACCGTATCGCCATCTACAATCGTCATATTTCCGACCCCTGATCTTGCTAAAAATTCAGCGGCAAACGAGCCTACTCCACCTAATCCTACTACAAGAACAGTCGCTTTATTCAACTTTTCGAGTCCTTCTTCCTTAATAAGAAGCTCTGTTCTTTCCAACCAATACTTATCCATTTTTTATCGTCTCTAAATTTTCTAAAATTTGTTTGTTTAAGTTTTCCCGAGAAATACCTTTTATTTCCGAAACTTTGCTGTACAATAATTCAATATTAAAATCATCGTTATCGGTTTCTAAAAAGATTTTATCTAAAGCAGTAATTTTCAAAATATTTTGCAAAGATAAATTATACAAAACAGCTTTTCCAAAACTCAAATAGAAATTATTCTTTAGCAGATCTTCAGCGATGCTTTGTTTTTTATTAAAACCATGAATAATCATAGGCTGTTCTGCCTTTTTTTTTAATGAAATGACTTCGTAGAATTTTCGGACACAATGAATAACCATCGGCTTTTTTAATTCATTCGCCAATTTGATCTGTCTTAAAAATACACTTTCCTGGATTTTCATATCAACCGGAACAAAGCTGTCAAGGCCACATTCTCCTATAGTAAGGCAATTGTCATGAATTACGGAATCCAGCCAGTTGAACTGCTCTTCAATCTTGTCCGGATCAATATCTTTTGGATGAATACCCGCAGAATAAAATGTACTGGGTATAGTATCTCCGATATCCAGATTATAGATACCGTCGCAGACATTTTTTTTATGATGGTGAAAATCAAAAAATTCCATTATCAAAAATACTATAATTTGGAATTAATTTAAAATTCTTAAACAAACGTTTATAAATATGTTAAAAATTTCTTAACTTTACTCAAAAGCGACACTTTATGAAAAAAAAATTTACCGAAAAACAGATCCATATTTTGGATATTGCGGAGGAGCTTATTGCGAAAAAAGGGTATGAAGGAACATCGGTAAGAGACATTTGCTCTAAAGCAAACATTAATGTAGCCATGATCTCTTATTATTTTGGGTCCAAGGAAAAAATGATGTCTTACCTCTATCAGTACAGAGTGCTAAAGACCAGAGAAAATTTTTCGGAATTTGCTGATACCATTAAAGACGGTAAACCAGAGATGCAGATGAAAGAAATTATAAAATATATTGTATCACAATTATTTAAATATAATTATTTTCATGGCTTTGTTACTCAGGAGCTTCGACATACGGATAACCTGAAAGTTGAATTGCTGGATTTTTATCAGCTTTTTGTAAAAAAACTGGATGAGGTGATCAAAAAAGGAGTTGCGTCCGGAGTTTTTACATTTACTCCGAAGCCAGAAGATATCCTTACAACGATTCTGGGATCTACATTATTTGTCATTAGAAATAAGAATTTCTATGAACTATATGTACCGAGTAAAAATGAGGAAGCTTATGCTAAAGAAGCGGAGAAAAAAATCAGAATGAACCTTTTATTGAGTGTTTTTGCAATATTAGGATACGCTGCAGACTAAAATTACGTTAAATAATCATAAAAAAAAATCTATTGATAAAAAAGTTATATTTTTGCAAATTAATAGATTGGAATAATCCAATAACGGTTGAATTTTTTATGAAAAAATATATTTTAGGTCTTTTTGCCATAGCTGTAATTTCATCATGCGCAAGTCAGCAGGAAAAAGCATTGAAAAGTGCTGATAAAGCCTTCATCTTAAAAGCAGCTAATGAAAATTTTGCTAAAAAGAAATGGAAAAATGCTTTGGCTCTTTATGACAGGCTTGCTAACCTAGTTGCAGGGACTGATGACTTTCCGAATGTTGGATTTAATACGGCTTATGCAAACTACTATGATAAGAACTATAAGTTGGCAGGACACCAGTTTAAAAACTTTGCAGTAAGTTTTCCAAAAGACCCGAGAGCTGAGGAAGCAGCGTATATGTCTGCACTATGTTACTATGAAGGATCTATGGATTACAACCTGGATCAGTCAAGTACTGAGTTGGCAGTCAATGAATTACAAGACTTCCTTAACAACTATCCAAATTCTGAAAGATCTAAAAATATCAACCAGCTTATTGATGAGCTGACTTATAAACTGGAATTTAAATCCTACGAAAACGCAAGACAATACTATAAAATGGGTGATTATAAATCAGCCACTGTTGCCTTGGAAAACGTATTGGAAGATTTTCCAAGTACAAAGCTTCGTCCGAAAATCTATGATTATATGATGAAGTCCCGTTATTTACTTGCACAAAATTCAGTATACGGACTTAAAGAAGAACGTATTGAAAGTGCAATAGCATTTACAAGGCAGGTAGAAAAAGAGCTTCCGAACACAGAATATTCTAAAACAGCAGTAGATCTTAGAGAGAAGCTGGATAAAGAAAAGCAAAACTTTGCAGTTGTTAAGAAGCAGACAGAAGCCAGATTGGCGACATTAACAGCAAGGCAAAAGAAAGAAGCTGAGAAGCTGGAAGCACGAACAAAGACCGATCAGCAGATCAAAGATCAGGTCGCTACAGAAAAGAAAGCATTGCAGATTCAGAGGGATAGTGCTGCGTTACAAACACCTCCTCCGGCTGCCACTTTCAAAATCAAAAGATAATTCGTAAATTTGCCACCTTATAAATAAATAATTTTCTCAAAATGAGTGTAAAAGATACAAAAGCAGAAGTAAATACAATTACTTACGATAAAGACAAGATTGAAGATAAAGTAGGTTCAATCTATGAAGCTATTGTTATCATGGGAAAGAGAGCAGAGCAGATTAATGCAGAAATTCGTACTGAATTGCATAATAAATTAGATGAATTTGCTGTTCACAATTCTACATTGGAAGAGGTTTTCGAAAACAGAGAGCAGATTGAGATCTCTAAGCATTACGAAAAACTTCCAAAACCAACTTCTATTGCAATTGAAGAATGGTTGAACGAAGACGTGTACTTCAGAAAAACTGAAGAAAGAAAATAAAAATCATTTGTATTTTTATAAATGAAGGTCATAAGGGAATAATTTCTTTATGACCTTTGTCGTTTGTAAACCTGTTGTGGGAAAAAATAAGTAATTTAGTGTTTTAAAAAATTAAAACTAAATGAGTGTTTCCGGAAAAAAGATTCTTATTGCCGTTTCTGGAGGAATTGCTGCTTACAAAATTCACTTTTTGATAAGAGACTTTATAAAAAATGGTGCGGAAGTGCAGGTTATTATGACTCCTGATGCCGAACATTTTGTTACCAAACTAAGCCTTTCTACATTATCCAGGAAGCCTGTATTTACTGATTTTTATAATGAAAATGGGAGCTGGAACAGCCATGTTGAATTGGGATTGTGGGCGGATGTAATGATCGTTGCTCCCTGCACTGCAAATACGTTGGCCAAAATGACCCATGGAATGTGTGATAATCTGGTGCTGGCTACGTATATGTCTGCGAAATGCCCAGTTTTTATTGCCCCTGCAATGGATCTTGATATGTACGACCACCCAACTACAAAACAAAACTTGGAACTGGCTGAGGATTTCGGGCACTTTGTTATTCCTGCAGAAAGCGGAGAACTTGCAAGTGGTCTAGTGGGTCAGGGAAGAATGGCGGAACCTGACACTATTTTCAAAACCGTTGATAACTTTTTTGCTACGGCCGGTGAAGCCACAATTTTCAAAGGAAAAACAGTTTTGATCACGGCAGGTCCTACCTATGAAGCTATTGATCCTGTCCGGTTTATAGGAAATCATTCTTCCGGTAAAATGGGGTTTTCATTGGCTGAAGAAGCTGCGAAGAGAGGTGCTAAAGTGATTCTTGTATCCGGTCCAAGTTCTCAGGTTATCCACTCCCCTAATATAGAGCTGCATAAAGTGGTTTCCGCGAAAGAAATGCTTGATAAAGTATTTGAATTTTATGAAAATGCAGACATTGCGATAGCAAGTGCTGCTGTAGCGGATTATGCCCCGAAAGAGGTCGCCAGCGAGAAAATCAAAAAGAACGATGAAAATCTTACAATAGAATTGGTGAAAAATCCGGATATCCTTAAAACGATGGGAGAGAAGAAAACTCGTCAGTTTTTGGTTGGGTTTGCTCTGGAAACTCAGAATGAAGAGGAAAATGCTAAAGGAAAACTGGAGAAGAAGAATCTTGACATGATTGTTCTCAATTCACTTCGTGATCCGGGAGCAGGATTTAAAAATGACACCAATAAAATAAGGATATTCACCAAAACAGAGAGGAAAGAATTTGATTTGAAATCAAAAGAGGATGTAGCCACAGATATTCTGAATTTCGTTGAGGATCAACTTTTAAAATAATTTGCTCAGATTTAATTGAGTTGTAGTGCTTTCTATCATTATTAATCTTGGATAGTCTATTACATTAAGAAATAATAAGCCCGGATTAATAAATATTCCGGGCTTTTTTATAAAATATCAATTTTAAAGTTATTTTTTTATCAACTTACCATTATATTTTTTCAAATCAGTAATGATATTAAGGAAATAAATACCCGTCGGAATATGCTGAACATTTATAAATGGGCTATTATACTCGGAAATAAATCTACCATTGACATCATATATCATAATTTTTATAATTTTTTCCGAATTATTTAATAATTTAATGTTAGCATAATCTGTTGCCGGATTAGGATATATAATAACTTTATCGTTATTACTTATATTTTCTTCACGGGTTGCTAAAGTATTTATCTGTTCAGTAACAAAAAGTTCTTCACCATGATTGTAATCATCTATACTGAAATATATTTTAGAATTACGAGTGTATAAACTTTTCATCCAAAGGTAATCTGATGGCTGTAAAATCTGATTATTTATGACAAAGCTGAGTTCCTGATAGTTTCCGGAATTTCCGTTAGTTTTAAAAATCTTTTGCTTAGAATTTAATCCATATATTTCATTGTTCATACAATTAAGCTCTGTATAATTCTGAGCTCCTGTAGTGATCAAAATTGAACCGGATGCTGTTCCATCTGTTCTGAATAATTTCTGCTGATTAGAATCGAGGAAGTAATTAAAATCTCCACATTTTTTGACTACATAAGCTCCATCAACATTGATTTGTGTAATAACCTGAGTATTTTGTAGTGTCCCATCTGTAACATTCAATGCCGTGATAAACCCATTATTTGTTCCTGAAAAGAAAAATAATTTATTGTTTTTGACAAAAGATTTTCCATTTATATTATAATATGAATCTTTTACAAGATGTACTTGATTAGTAGTTTCATCAATATAATACAGTTTTGTATTGTTATAGCTGAAATTTGGATTATCAGAAAAGAATATTTTGTTATTTAGCTTGTTTAAAAAGATACTAAAAGGATATATATTATATAAGTCTGCAACTTTAACTGTAGTAGCAATAGTACCATTAGATTTCCAAATTTCTGTTGCTGAATTATTGATCATTTTAAAGTAAATGCCTGAATCAGTTTTCACAAAATCATCATCAACATTGAGTATATTCGGAAAATTGTTGACGGGTTTTTCTAATAACAAGGAGAAATTTGAAGTATTATTGTCTAAGCTCCACATTCTCATATAATTGTCGGTACTATTAAACGTTTTGATAAGAATTTTATCGTTGTTTAATGAATAAGTACCATATATTTTTTCATTAACTGGTGGAGAAATTTGTTGGGTAGAATTTGCTATAACATCTGTTTTTATTAATTTATTGCTATGAAAGTAAATGTAATTTCCAGACACGGCAACAGGATAATACTCTTCGAAATTATCTGGAAATGATTCTTGCAAATCGTTGCTTAATTTTATCATATTGTTATTAGAATCTATCTTGTAAACCTGAAAATAGTAACCATCACGCGCAACGAAAAAGATCTCTCCATTTAACTCAGTATAATAACGAGGTGTTCCGTGTCTGCCATAACTTATATCCTTTTCAACTTTTGAGATATTGGTGGACGGATTATAGGAAAACAATTCAGTATTCTTATATGTAGTATAGTAATCTACATAGGAGTCAATATATCCGGAAAATAACAATTTATCCTGATACTCAATAAATTTATTGTCAGGGGTAAATTTAATATTCGACTGCATGATATTGGCGTCATCAAAAAAATATATTTTTGATATATCATTGTTACGTTCTCTTAACGCTAAATAATTTCCATTGCTACTAGGTGCAATTGTCTGAAGAATGGTTCCGGAAGGATTATTTAATGTATTCACTTGATCGGCTTGGTCAACATAGTATATATTGGTATTTGTATCAATATAAATTTTGTTTTTAAAATAGGTGAGTTTATTGATGTTAGGTATATTGTTATATATCAGGCTTGTCCCGTTTAATGTCCCATCTGTTTTCCATAAATCTCCGTTTATCGTGAAAAGCATACCATTATAGCTTTCAACATCGTAATCATAAAAAACTGAATAGCCACTTAAAGGATAGAAATTTATTGTATTGGTAGTAGTTCCATCTGTACTCCATAATCCAAAACTATTATTATTCAAGGCGATAAATACAATTTTATTATTGAATTTATACATTTTATCATTTCCAATGGAAGAACTAGAACCGGGACTAATATCTTTAACAATTGTTGTTCCGGCTAAAGTACCATCGGTTTTCCATAGTTCTCTTCCATATGTGCTATTACTTCCGAAAAAGAATACATTTCCGTTATTTTCCTGTAGAGAATTTCCAACATTGTTAATGTCACTGATCTGGAAGGTTCCTGCCGTTGTCCCATCACTGATATAAAGCTTTTGTTGAAAAACTATATATAGCTTATTATTCAGAACTTTAGCAATTATATTATTGTTGCTAGAAGGATAGTAATAAATATTAAAATCTTTAACTTTTGAAGTCAAATTTGATGACAAATCAGTAGACCATAGTTGTAAATTAGAATTATCAGAGGCAAAATAATATGCTTTATTATTAAGTTTATAGAATTCATTCGTGAGCATACTACTTGTAAAATTTCCATTGATATCCTGTATCATTCCAGCTGTTCCTGTCTGTAAATTAAATTTGTGCGGTTCATTTCCGCCACCGGTATCCGCAGCAAATACCAAATTGTTTCCCATTTGTAATAATCCGTAAGGTTCGGATCCGGGGAAAAAATTCGTTTCTTTGATAGTAGCATTAATAGGTGCTTGGGACTTAATTGACAATAAGGCAATCAAGAAAAAAGATAGTGATAGAATTTTTTTCATGTAGTGAAATTGAGAAAAAAATATGGAATTGAAAAATTAATTTTATAAAATATAATGAAGATGAAAAGCTTACAAGTTAGTCCCATATTTTACAGGAATAAAGACACTTACGAATCATTATTTATACTTCTTTTTTTTAATAGAGATTTGTTACAGTTTTATCTATAGGGGCAGCTTTAAATTATTTTTTTCTGTAGCTATCTTTAATTAATTTGAATTTAACTAATTCGTCGTATCTTTAGTACATACTAAGAATAATTTTAATAAATTTCCGTTCTCAATTTTTAATAGATAATGAAAAAACTAATAGGTTTATTTTTACTGCTCTTCATATATAACGTCAGCTTTTCTCAGGAATTACTGTCTACTGTGCAGGTAAATTCTCAACAGTTGGGAGGAAGTAATCAGCAGGCGTTTAAAACGCTGGAAAAAAGTCTTAAAGATTTTATTAATAATACCAGCTGGACGGGAAAAAAGCTTCAGAATTTTGAAAAAATAAAATCCAATTTTGCGATTGTATTAACTTCCAAAGATGGAAACAAATATGGGGGAAATATTGTTGTTCAGGCAGTTCGTCCCGTTTATAATTCGAATTATGAATCTCCGCTCATCAACTTGCAGGATACCAATTTCGAATTTGAATATGTTGAAAATGAAAACCTGATATTCAACGAAAGGCAATTCTCGGGTAAAAATCTTATTGACGTCATCAGTTTCTATGTATATCTTGTTTTAGGTTATGATGCCGATAGCTTTCAATCAATGGGAGGGACACAGTGGTTTGCAAAAGCACAACAAATCGCGCAGAATGCACAAAACAGAGGATACAAAGGCTGGGCACAGATCGGAAGTGAGGGGCCAAGAACCAGAGGTGTTCTGATCAGTCAGCTAACAGGTCCTAACTTAAGTCAGTTGCGCTCCATATACTATACTTATCACAGAGCCGGATTAGATAACTTATACAACCAGGATCAGACACAGCCTAAGAAAATTATATACGATGCACTGATGCAATTGAAAACGTATGAAAATAGTTTCCAGCAGAATTATGCATTGAATCTTTTCCTTGAAGTAAAGAATGATGAAATTTTTAATATTTTCAACTCTAACAACAACGGAGGAATAGTTTTAAATGATCTTAAGCAGATGATGATGGTTTTTGCACCTAAGTTTAATGATAAATGGAATAAGTGGAAATAAATTTTAAGAACATAAATATCTTGAATTCTTAATTCTAAAATTTATATTTGCAGTACTAATCTGCTGGAAATTTATGCTTTCGAAAATCTTTATTAAAAACTTTGCTTTAATCGATACTCTTGAAGTTTCTTTGCACAACGGATTGCAGGTGATTACCGGTGAAACGGGTGCTGGGAAATCGATCATACTGGGTGCTTTGAGGCTTATTTTAGGAGAAAGAGCAGATCTGAAATCTATTTCTAAAACAGAAGAAAAAAGTATTGTAGAAACCGAATTTTCTCTGGATAACCAGTTTAAAAAATTCTTTATAGAGAACGATCTGGATTATGAGCATCAGACCATTATCAGAAGAGAAATCCTGCCATCCGGAAAGTCGAGGGCTTTCATTAATGATGTTCCTGTGACTTTGGATGTTTTAAAAGAACTTTCTTCCCAGCTGATTGATATTCATTCCCAATTTGAAACTTCCAATCTATTTACCTCGGAATATCAGTTTAAAATCATAGACGGACTTTCTGAAAACAAACAGCTGATTTCAGATTATCAATACGAGTTTTTAGAATTTCAAAGCTTAAAAGCACAACTTAAAAAACTGCAAATTCAGCTTTCTGAAAACAACAAAGAAAGTGATTACAAATTATTTTTACTGAATGAGCTGGAAGATCTGAAACTGGATGATATTGATTATGAAGAATTACAAAGCCAGCTTTCGATTCAAGAAAATGCGGAAATGATTTCTGATAATCTTGTTCAGATTTTATTAAGATTTCATCAGGAAGAAATAGGGATTTTATCCTTTTTTAATGAAGCTAAAAATAAGCTTTCAAAAATTGCAGATATTTCGCATAGCTTTTCTGAACTCGATAGAAGGCTTGATGAATCATTCGTGGAAATAAAAGATATCATCTCGGAGCTTGAAAATGAATCTGAAAAAATTGAAATCAATCCTGAAAATCTGGCATTGCTTTCTGAACTTAATAACAAGCTGAATGCATTGCTTTTAAAGCACAATGTTGCAGATGTCAGCGAATTGAAAGAAATCAGGGATCAGCTTGCAGGTGAACAAAAAGGAGCGTCCGAACTGGAAGGTCTGATCAGTGAAATTAAGGAAGATATATTAAAGAAAGAAAAATCGCTTCTATCCCTTTCTGAAAAACTTTCCAAGAACAGGAAAAAAAGTATTCCTGTATTTATCAAAAAAGCAGAAGAGCTTTTAAAGAAATTAGGACTTGAAAAAGCAAAAGTAGATATAGAGCTAGAGACAGTACCGGATTTTAATGCTTTTGGTAAAGAAAATATCCAGCTTTTATTTCAGGCTAATTCAGGATTTCCTTTACGTCCTATTCAGACGGCTATTTCCGGAGGAGAAAGATCAAGAGTAATGCTTGCTGTAAAAAAGATTATTGCCGAAAGTGATGATCTTCCTACGCTTATCCTAGATGAGATCGATACCGGAGTTTCTGGAAAAGTTGCTGAAGAGATAGGAAATCTGATGCGGGAAATGTCAAAAGACATGCAGCTCATTGTGATTTCTCATTTGGCACAAGTAGCGGCCAAAGGAAATAATAATTACAAAGTGGTAAAGCAGGATGTTGCAGGAAGGACACAATCTACAATTATCCCGTTAAATGAAGATGAAAAGCTAAATGAAATTGCCCAATTGCTTTCTGGAAGTAAGATTACCGAAGCGGCTTTAGCACAGGCCAAAGAGCTTATAGGCTGAGTTTTGTAACATTTTTTACATTATATTTACTAATGTAAAAAAAAGGTTATGTTTTTAAAATTCCTCAGGTTAGAAATCAAGAGTTTTTTTCGTGGTACTTCCGTTGGGATTAACATGGCAATGAAGATCCTTCGTTTTATGGGGATTCTTTATTTTATGGCATGTTTAGCAGGTGGAGCATTCGCAGCTTTCTTTTATGTACAGGAAGAGCTTCATCAGGATCCCTTAAAAATAGTTTCAAGATTTTTAATTATAGGATGGATTATCGACCTTGCTGCCAAATACATCTGGCAGGAAATGCCTACTCAGAACATCAAGCCCTTTCTTACCCTGAATATTTCAAAGAAAACATTGGTTAATTATATGCTGGTTAAGACATTTCTGTCTGCATTCAGCTGGTTTAATTCTCTTTTCCTGATTACCTTTTCTTTGATCGCCTTATTCAATGGATACGGGTTTTTAGAAATTTTTGGGTGGTTCATAGGGGTCTCTTCTCTTTTTTACCTAAATAATTTTATTAATATATTTTTCAATGATAAAGAAAAGATTGCCATTGCAGTAGCGATTGTTTTTGGAGCTTTTGCTTTGTTGAACTATTACCAGATTATTCCTGTTTTATCTTATTCAGAAACGGTGTTTTATAGCTTTTATGAAAAACCGTATTATGCAGTAATCGCCTTTGTTTTGTTTCTAGTATTGTGGTGGTTATGCTTTAATCATATCCGTAGGGAATTTTATCTTGATCAGGGACTTGAAGCTAAAAAAACGATTGGTAAAACAGAAAATATCGCCTTTTTGAATAAGTATGGCGCATTAGGAACTTTTATCAATAATGACGTAAAAATGCTCAGACGAAATAAGGTAACAAAAGGTATTTTATTGGGAAGTTTCTTTTTTGTTTTTTATGGTCTTCTGATGCTGGTCTCTCCGGTATATAAGACTCCGGCTATGATGATGTTCATGGGATTGTTTGTAACAGGCGGCTTTCAGTTTTTATTTGGACAGAGAGTTCCTGCATTCGACAGTTCTTATTATCCGTTGATGATGACCTTAAATGTGCCCTATAAAGAATATCTTAAAGCCAAATGGTGGCTCATGAATATTATAACCTCTCTGTCAATGGTGCTTGCAGCATTTTATGTGTATTTCGGATGGGAAATATATATCACCTTTTTAGCGGCAGGCCTATATAATATGGGAGTTAACTCACAATTTACATTATGGTCAGGAGCGTTTAATAAAACGCAGATCGATCTTAATTCAAAGGAAAAAAGAATCGGCCAAAAAAATAGTTTTAATTTAAAAGCAATGTTATTGCTGATACCTAAAATGTTGTTGCCCATGGCTGTTTTTGCTATCTCTAAATATTCTTTCGGGATCACAGGAGGCGTAATCAGCATTGCAGTTTTAGGGGTGATTGGCTTCTTGTTCAGAGAAAAGATCTTTGATATCATTGTGAGGCACTATAAAAGAGAAAAATACAGTACACTAGAGGCATTTAAAAATAAAGATTAACAGAATGATCACAATACATAATTTATCCAAAATATACGGTACAGCTACTGTTCTAAACATTGAAAACCTTGAAATCCCTCAGGGAGAAACTTTTGGGCTGGTTGGAAATAATGGTGCAGGGAAAACGACACTCTTCAGTCTGATGCTGGATCTTATTCAGCCGACAACAGGCTTTGTGGGCATTGATGGTATCAAAGTAAACGAATCTGAAGCATGGAAAAGTAAAGTTTCTGCGTTTGTAGATGATACGTTTTTAATAGGCTATCTAACACCCGAAGAGTACTTCTATTTTATCGGTGAACTGCGCGGGCAAAACAAAGCCTCTGTAGATGAGTTTTTAAAACCGTTTTATGATTTGTTTAATGGAGAAATCCTTAACTCCGGTAAATATGTCCGGGATCTGTCAAAGGGTAATCAGAAAAAAGTGGGAATCGTGGGAGCGATTATCGGAAGTCCGGAGATCATTATTTTGGATGAACCATTTGCCAACCTGGATCCTTCAACCCAAATAAAGCTTAAAAACCTGATCAAAGAACTCTCCAAGCAAGAAGGAGTTACTTTTTTGATATCCAGTCACGATTTATCGCATACAACCGAAGTGTGCAACAGGATTGTGGTGGTTAATAAAGGAAAGATGGTTAAAGACATTCAGACTAATCCGGAGACGTTGCGTGATCTTGAGCAGTACTTTGCGGATCAGGTTTCCCTATAATTTTAATTTAAAAACAAAATACAAATGAATCAAGAGTCACAGAACGTTACTGATTATCCTAACAGTAACACTATTTTTATGGTGTGGAAGCTACAAGAGGGCCCTCAATTGGAAAAAATATTTCAGCAACTATGCGCTTTGGTTTTAAATCTTAACAATTCTGTTTTCAACAGATTTCCGGATAGCAGAGCAAGCTGTATTATGGCGATTGGATATGAAGCATGGAAAAAACTGGATCTCCCAACACCACTTCCTAAAGAATTAGCCAATTTCGAAGAAATAAAAGGGGTAAAACATACTGCTGTTGCTACTCCCGGCGACCTGCATTTTCACTTAAGGGCAGACAATAAAAGTATTTGCTTTGATATGGCCATTGAGATATCAAAATTATTAAGCTCCGTTGCTGAAAGTATATTGGAAATTCATGGATTTAAATATTGGGATGCCAGGTCAATTTTAGGGTTTGTAGATGGAACCGAAAATCCGCACGGAGAAGACCGTGATTATTTTGCAAAAGTAGGAGACGAAGATTTAGCCTACAAAGGGGGAAGCTATCTTTTTGTTCAGAAGTACCTTCACAATATGGATGCGTGGAAAGGACTTTCGACTGACGAACAGGAAAAAGTGATCGGAAGGTCAAAGGAAAATGACATTGAGATGTCTGATTCCGTAAAACCATCTAATTCCCACATTGCTTTAGCCAATATTGAAGGTGAAAATGGTGAAGAATTAAAAATCGTTAGAGATAACATGCCATTTGGGAATCCATCAACCAATGAATTCGGAACTTATTTTATCGCATATGCAAGCACCTTTACAACAGTGAAAAAAATGCTTACCAACATGTTTATTGGCGATCCGGCAGGGAATTATGACAGGATTTTAGATTTTAGCACCGCTAAAACAGGGACATTATTCTTTGCTCCGACCCGAGATATGCTGGACGACTTTTCGGGATAAAATACGGATCAACTGTTATAATATTTATCGATTAAAATAAAAAAAATTTTTTTTGTGTAACCTTTTTGAAATCCTGTTGTCTTTAAAGTAGAAACTAATCTTAAATGAAACTTTTGTTTGGAAATAAAAAAGAGGATTTGCTTAGCCGCCTGAAAAAACAGGATGCGGCTGCCCAGAAATTCTTTTATGATCAAAATGTAAAAAAATTTCTGAGTGTAAGTAAAAGCTACGTCAGTGATCTGTATCAGGCAGAAGATTGCCTTATCAGAGCATTTTGTAAGATTTTTCAACATATTGAAAGTTTCAGAGGAGATGGCAACCTTGAGGGATGGGCAAGAAGAATTGTTGTTAATGAATGTTTAAACTTTATCAAAAGCCGTAAAACCGTTTTTTACCTCGATGAAATCAACCAATCTTTCATGGATGAAAGCAATGAAGAGGAGCTAGTATTTGATTTTAATGCCCAGGAGCTCTTGGATCAGTTGCCGGATGCATATAAAATGGTTTTTAACCTGTATGTTTTGGAAGGATACTCTCATCAGGAGATTGCCGATACACTACAGATCTCCATAGCCATGAGCAAGACGCAATTATTCAGAGCAAAAGAGAGATTAAGAAAGATTTACTTTCAACAACAAAAAACACTAAAAAATGAACACTATTAAAAATAATTTTGAAAATCAGATCAGAAAACAAATTGAAGAAAGAGAAATAAATCCTTCCAGAGATTTGTGGTCTGAAATTCAGAATCACACACAGAACGATCGTCCAAAATCAAAACTTAACTGGTTATTGGTTGCAGCGTGTCTTATTCTGCTTTTCAGTTTAGGCTCAGTTCTGGTATTTTACAATAAACAAAAGCCTTCAGAAGTTCAGATTACGGAAAGAAAAACCTCTTCCGGTGCAAAGAAAGTGATAAGAGAAGTGGTAAAAGAATCTCCGGCAATGGTGCTACAGGATGTAAAAAAGAAGGATGAGACAAAGAATATTGAACCATCTGAGAATTTAGAGGCCTCTGAGGCAGTTGTGTACAGAGATAGCAAAAAATTACCAGTCATTAAAGAAAACGCTTCTGAGTTAGTACCTGTTATTATAGAAACACCTCCTGCCAAAATTATAGCACAGACGGATTCTGCAAAGGTACCGGCTGGCAGGAAAAGATATGTTGACCCCTCAACATTGCTTTTTTCGGTTGAACATAAAGATGCTATTGAAAAGACCAAAGGCAAAAGTAATGTTGCGACTATCGATCTGAACGGCAAATAATAATTTTAACGATAAAAAAATAATACTATGATCAAGAAATTTATCCTGATAGGATTCGTGTGCCTTTTTTCTGCCACAGCATATGCACAGAAAAAACCTACGTTTAATCTTCCTTCAAAAGAAGAATCCGATGTGAGTCCTATGGTCAAGGAAAAAGTAGAAGAATATGCAACAGAGATTAATACAATTATTCAGGAGGAGAAAAAACTTATGGAAGCTGAGCTTTTAGATCTTCAGAGCAAAGGACTCGAAAAGAATGAGTTTAATAAGCAGAAAGCAGACATTGCAGATCGCTTTTCAGAAAAAATTGACCAAAGGATACGGGATTTGGGTTTTGACCTCGATATGGTGATTCAGAAACAGGTGAGGTATTCACTTCTCAATACTGATGTTACTTCCAAGGAAGAACTAAGGGCGAAGCTTTTGAAGAAGTTCAGGCCGACAAGAAGTTTGGATGGTTATTTCTCTTATGGAGTAATGACGCTTACAAATAATTTGTCCGATAATGACCTCGATAAGCATATGGGATATTCCAATAATCTGGAATTCGGCTTTAAATTTAACTATCAATTTAGCAGAACCAGTCCATGGGGTCTTATTTCCGGTGTTGGATTTTCCTGGAGAACACTGCGTTTGGATGATAATATGATTTTTGCAAAGGATGCCAATTCGAATGTCCATTTGCAGAAATATCAGGGAAGTATAGATAAAAGTAAGTTGAGAACGGGCTATATCATGATTCCTTTGGGTTTGCAGTATAATTTTTCAAAACTTAAAAGTGCAGGAATGGATATTCAGTACAGAGACTATAATAAGGGATTCAAGGTTGGAGCTAATGTGTATGGAGGGATAAAAATGTCGAGTAATAATATCTTCAAAGGAGACGGATTCGACTCGAGAGACCGTGCGAATTACCAGGTCAATCCTTTCGTATATGGTGGTCAGGTTACACTTTCCTATAACGATTTCAGTATTTTTGTAAAGAAGGATTTCAGCAATTTCTTTAAAGATGATACTTTTAAAAATGATAAAGCACTGATTTTTGGAGTAGCCCTTTGGTGGTAAGAAAACACATATATTTATATAAATCTATTGAACAAAGGCCGGAAAATGATTTTCCGGCCTTGTTTATGAAATTACATTGGCGGTTCTTCCGAACACATGTCTGCTTCTACAAAGCACATTCCAGAAGTACATGGATTTCCTGAAGGGGCGGATAAGCAGCAGCCATGATATCCGTTGTAAATGATGTGACGGGTTCCACTCGGACAAGTATGTCCACCCACTATTTTCTTTAAATTTTCTCTGTTAAGCTTTGCAAGATTTTTCATAGTTATTAGTTTAAATATTTATGTATCACTAATTTATGAAAAAAATAATCAGAAGATCAGTGCTTAAATGCTTAAAACAAAAGCCTTAGATTTCTCCAAGGCCTTTCTGTTTGTTACTTTAAGCTTCCGACCATGTCTTCCGGTTTTACCCACTCATCAAATTGTTCAGCGGTTAAAAGTCCCAGATTAACGGCTTCTTCTTTTAATGTTGTTCCGTTTTTATGGGCTGTTTTTGCAATTTTAGCTGCATTTTCATAACCAATATGGGTATTTAAAGCAGTTACCAACATTAAAGATTTATCAACAAGCTCTTTAATTCTCTCATAATTAGGTTCAATTCCAACAGCGCAGTGGTCGTTAAATGAAATGCATGCATCAGCAATTAACTGAGCTGACTGAAGAAAATTATACGCCATAACAGGCTTGAAAACGTTTAGTTCGTAATTTCCCTGGGTCCCGGCGAAGGAGATGGTAGTGTCATTTCCTAAAACCTGCGCACAAACCATAGTTAAAGCTTCATTTTGGGTAGGATTTACCTTTCCGGGCATGATAGATGATCCCGGTTCGTTTTCAGGAATATGAATTTCCCCAATCCCGGAACGGGGTCCCGAAGCTAATAATCTTACATCCTGGGCGATCTTAAATAGTGATACGGCCAATTGTTTTAAGGCTCCATGGGATTCCACTATGGCATCATGGGCAGCAAGTGCCTCGAATTTGTTTTCCGCAGTTATAAAAGGATGATTGGTAAACTTTGCAATATATCCCGCTACAGCTACATCATAACCTTTTGGAGTGTTAAGGCCTGTTCCTACTGCAGTTCCTCCTAAAGCTAATTCAGAAAGATGCGGAAGAGTATTTCGTAATGCTCTGAGACCGAATTCCAGTTGAGCGACATAGCCTGAGAATTCCTGTCCAAGAGTAAGAGGAGTAGCGTCCATTAAATGGGTCCTTCCGATTTTTACGACATTTTTAAAAGCATTAGCTTTTTCGGCTAACGTATTTTTTAGTTTTTCAACCGCAGGAATGGTTACTTCAACTACTTTTTTATAGGCAGCAATATGCATTGCGGTAGGATAGGTATCATTGGAAGATTGAGACTTGTTCACATCATCATTCGGGTGAATTTCAGATTTATCACCAAGTGTTCCGCCATTATTAACATGAGCCCTATTTGATACTACTTCATTGATATTCATATTCGATTGTGTTCCGGAGCCTGTTTGCCAGATAACCAATGGAAACTGATCATTGAGCTTTCCTTCCAGAATCTCATCACAAACCTTCGCGATCATATCTCTCTTTTCAGCAGGAAGAACTCCCAGATCGGTGTTGGCATAAGCGGCTGCCTTTTTCAGATAAGCAAAAGCTTCAATAATTTCATGAGGCATTGAACCTTCCGGTCCGATCTTGAAATTGTTTCTGGATCGTTCGGTCTGCGCTCCCCAGAATTTATCAGCAGGTACCTGCACTTCACCCATGGTGTCTTTTTCTATTCTGTAATTCATTGTGGTTGAAATTTTTATAAAGTTAAAGATAAACTATAAAATTCACAATTTATAATGGTTATAAATATGAAAGGTTATTGGTGATTTTACTCATGTTTTTTTAAGTATGTTTTATTTTTGCATAAAGAAAAAATTGAATGGAATTTAGATATCAGGATCCGTATCCAATTCAGAAAGATGATACGGTTTACAAGAAGCTTACATCAGACTATGTGAAAGTAGAACAACTTGGGGAAAGAGAGATTTTAACAGTGGATCCTAAAGGATTGGAGTTATTGGCTGAAGAGGCAATGGCTGATGTTTCTTTTATGCTTCGTTCTTCTCATCTTGAAAGCCTTAGAAGAATTATTGATGATCCTGAAGCTACTGATAACGATCGTTTTGTGGCCTACAACTTATTACAGAATGCTGCCGTTGCCGTAGAAGGAGCCCTTCCTTCCTGCCAGGATACCGGAACTGCTATTGTAATGGGGAAAAAAGGAGAAAATGTGTATACAGGAGTAGATGACGGGGAGTATTTAAGTAAAGGAATATATAATACATATCAGAAGAGAAATCTGAGATATTCACAAATCATTCCTTTGAATATGTTTGACGAGAAGAATTCGGGGTCAAATTTACCTGCTCAAATCGATTTATATACCAAAAAGGGAAACTCTTATGAGTTTTTATTTTTAACAAAAGGGGGTGGTTCAGCAAATAAGACCTTCTTATATCAAAAGACCAAATCCTTACTTAATGAAAAATCTCTTGAAGAGTTTATTAAGGAGAGAATTTCAGATCTTGGAACCGCTGCATGTCCACCTTACCACCTTGCTTTGGTCATTGGAGGAACATCTGCGGAAGCTAACCTGGCAGCAGTGAAAAAAGCTTCAGCTAAATATTACGATAATCTTCCTACTTCCGGAAATGAAGGCGGACAGGCATTCAGAGATCTTGAATGGGAAGCTAAAGTTCAGAAGATTTGTCAGGAAAGTGCAATTGGGGCTCAGTTTGGAGGAAAATACCTAACACATGATGTAAGGGTGATCAGACTTCCTCGTCACGCAGCTTCTTGTCCTGTAGGAATGGGAGTTTCATGTTCAGCAGACAGAAACATTAAAGGTAAAATTACCAAAGAGGGTATCTTCCTTGAACAACTGGAAGAAAATCCTAAAAGATTTTTGCCTGAAACAGCGCCCCACCTGGAAGAGGCCGTTGAGATCGATCTGAATAAGCCAATGCCGGAAATTCTGGCTGAGCTTTCAAAGTATCCGATCAAAACCCGATTAAAGCTAAACGGAACTTTAATTGTGGCAAGAGATATTGCCCATGCGAAAATTAAAGAATTGATCGACAGTGGAAAACCGATGCCTGAATATTTTAAAAATCACCCTATATATTATGCAGGACCAGCAAAGACCCCAGAAGGGATGCCTTCCGGAAGTTTTGGCCCAACAACAGCCGGAAGAATGGATGTATATGTAGATGAATTCCAAAAAAACGGAGGAAGCATGATTATGCTGGCCAAAGGAAACCGCAGCAAGGATGTAACAGATGCTTGTAAAAAGTACGGAGGTTTCTATCTCGGTTCTATCGGAGGTCCTGCGGCTATCCTTGCCAAAGACAATATTCTTTCGGTAGATGTAGTTGATTTCCCGGAATTAGGAATGGAAGCGGTAAGAAAAATAGAGATCAAAGACTTCCCGGCGTTTATCATTACAGATGATAAAGGGAATGATTTCTTTGCAGATCTTGCGCATTAATTAGTTTAAAATCAAAATAAATAATAAAAATAGAGCCTGTATCTTTTGTGTAAAAAGGAAAAAAGTTCTATTTTTGCCTAAAATCTATAAGAAAAATGATGTTATCAGCATTTTGGCCGTTTTATCAGTTCCTTTGGACCATCTATTTTGTAACAATGTTCCTGGTAGGATTCTGGTGTATCTTTATGTTTTTTGGATTAGTAATCCCAATGTGGTTAAGCGAAGGTTTGATGGAATACTTCGGTAAAGTAAAGCCTTTCGATCCGGAAGATATCAGAAGAAAAAAAGTATATGAGCAGGAAGGAGTAGAGGTAATCTTCAGCGAGCCTAAAGGTAACGGTCCTTTCTTACACGATAGTCACGGACATCATTAATTGATTGTCATTGCTTTTCCGCCTTAATTCCGGGAAAGTGATATCAAAGCAAAACAACATATACAAAACCACTTAATCTGATTAGGTGGTTTTTTTTATTTACTGGTTTCTCAGTTTCTCCGGAGAAAGTCCGAATTTCTTTTTGAAGGCCCTTGTAAAGTTTTGTACATATTCATATCCACATTCTATAGATATTTCCTTGATCATGATCTCCTTGTTGATGATCATTTTTTTTGCCTTAAGCATTCTGAGGTCTGAGATATAATCTGTTATGGTCATATTATACTGGGACTTGAAGGCTTTTCGAATGCTATTCTGATTAATTCCTATAATCTTGCCGATTTCTTCTACCCTGATATTTTTATGGAAGTTTTCATCCACAAATCTTTTAATGGCTGATGCGGTTTTAGGAGAGATTTCATTTGTTTTTTTTTCAACAAACTGTTCAATCATTAAAATCAGGAGTTTGATTATTTTAGCTTCGATCAGTAATTTTTGCGTAATTCCTTTTTTGGGATTGCTTAATATTTCCTTGACGATCATATGCATTTCCACTGTCATAAGTGGTGGAGTTTCCTTATGGAGAAATATATAATTATTATTCAGCATTTTTTTTAAGATATCTGCGCTTTCGTGGTTAGATTCAGGTTGAATCAGTTTTTCCATATACTGATAAGTAACCTGAATTTGGAGATATTTTAGTTTTTCGGGATTTTCTGTCCAGAGTAATGAGGTATTTTCCTGGGAGGAATAATGTAATATATATTGATTTTTTTTGAATAAAAACCTTGTTCTACAATCCTGGGCCTCCAGATAGATGCCTTGACTAAGTAAAAAGAGAAGATTGAAGGTATTTTGACCCTCAGTCATAATTGATTTCGAGAATTGTTCGGGGCAAACTTCTTCCTGTATTATTTTAAAGTCTGCGGATCTGAATAATAATCCTTTTTTAGATTGTTCCTTCATGTGGCAATCTCCTTACGATATGGTACGATTGATATTTAGTTAAACACCCGATAACAAAAAGTTTGAAAATGATAACTTCAGATTACCTGAGTAGAGTACTTTTGCGCAAAGTTAAATTTAAATTTAGAATAATTAAAAATAATATTCATTATGTTGAAAATTTTATATTTTACAATGCGAAAATTGGTGCTGGGACTAGGGTTGTTCATTGGTGGAAGTATCCTATATGCTCAGCAGTGGGAAAATGTAGGTTTGAGCACAATTGTTTCTGCGGGAGGGAGTAGTAATAATAATCTGGCTATAGATCATTCAGGGAACTATTATTTATCATATTATGATGTGTCTGTTGGGAAAGGCTCGGTTCAGAAATTTGACGGAACCGGTTGGTCTTACGTAGGCGGAAGTGCAGGGATAACAAACGGATCAGCCCTTTACAATTCACTGACACTTGACAGTTCAGGAAATCCCTATTATACCAATCAGATCGGTTACCCGGGTTCCGGTCTGGAAGTACGTCAGTATACTGGTCTTGCATGGGCACAATTACCCAATGTTACATCGAATTCAGTAAATTATCATGCTTCGGCAGTATCATCCTCCAATGTTTTATTTACATATAGTAACGATGAATCCGGAACTGTTAAACGTTATGTAAACGGATCCTGGGAACAGGTTGGAAATAGTGGTTTTTCTAATGGAGCAGCATTTGCTGAAATGGTAATAGGATCAGATAATAAGGTATATACTTGTAGTGTAGCGAACGGAGTTAATGTATATCAAAATTCAACGGGGGCAACAGCTTCCGATAATTGGACATTGGTTGGTGGAAGTGTTGTTGATGCTTCTTCATCAGGAGAACAGTATTATTCAGATATTGCAATTGATAGCAATAATAATTTGTATGTTGCTTATGTTTCCAATGCTGCGAATGGAAGGAAAGTAAATGTTAAGAAGTTTAACGGAACTTCCTGGGTTCAGGTTGGAAATGCTTATTTTTCATCAGGAGCTGTTCAGTATACCGCAATTGCAGTAACACCTTCAGGTGAACCTTATGTAGCGGTTAGTCGATGGGAAAATGATAATCATTTAAGAAATACGGTTTACAAATTGGACAATGTAACTCAGTTATGGGGTGCTTTTGGAGGGGATTTTATTTCCGATGGAGGAGCTACATTTAATGATCTCGCGATCGATACATTGAACAAATATCTGGTTTTGGCTTATTCTCAGGATGGAACACGCGTAAAAAGAATTTCAATTGCCGGTTCATCTCAAACCTGTACCAATGCAGATCCGGGAAATAATCCCGGAGATACAGGATGTGTTTCTTTTACCTATAACGGAAGTCAGGTTTCTTATTCTACTGTTAGAGGTAAGGATGGGAAAATATGGCTTCAGCAGAATCTGGGAAGCATTCAGGTAGCTACCTCAATGACAGATGAAGATTCTTACGGAGACTTATTTCAGTGGGGGAGATGGGATGATGGACATCAGAAAAGAAATTCTCAAACAGTAGGCATTCCTACGCCGAATTCTCCAGATGGGTTAACCGGAATTACTTCTTTTGTAACCGGATCCTGGTGGAATGCCAATTCATTAACAGATCACTGGTCAGCAAACAATATGAATGCGGTAAACTCAGGAAACGGATATGATCCTTGTAAAGCAATAAGCCTGGATTGGAAAATGCCGAGCCAGGCAGATTGGGCTGCATTGCAAAGTGCTGAAGTAATCAATAATCCTGCAACCGCATACAGCAGTACTTTAAAATTGTCTGCGGGAGGATACAGAGGAGCTTCAACAGCTGACTTTACTTTTGTTGGGCAAAGAGGCTATTACTGGAGTTCCACCCCGTCAGCCTTCGGAGCCAAATACTTTTATATCGGGAATACTATTGGAAATCCAAATGCAGGCGGACCAAGAGGCCAAGGACAATCGGTAAGATGTGTCAAGGATGTATCTGCGCTAAGTACTTCCGAAATCAGACTTAATACAATAAGTGTATATCCAAATCCAACGAATGGAATTGTTAACATTGATGTGGATTCAGCAATAGAAAATGTGCAGGTAATGAATGCAGTAGGGCAAATTGTCAAAATTCCGTTTTTCAATAACAAGATTAATATGCAAGGAATTGCTAAAGGAGTTTATATGGTTCAGGTAAAGTTAAAGAGCGGGCAAACTTTTTCAAAAAAAATCATTAAAAACTAATACTTTACTATTGATTATTTAGAAGGTAATCGGTAAAGACCTTTGTTTTCAAAACTTATTCATATTCAATATATGACATTTTAAAAGATAGTTCATTTTTTAGTTAAATAAACCCGCAGTGTATACTATATTGTACATTGCGGGTTTTGTTTTAGGTTAAATTTTTGATTGATTTAATTTGCCATAGAATCTGCTTCAATAATAGCTTCAGCAAAAGCTTTCGGAGCTTCCTGCGGAACATTATGGCCTATTCCATTGAGGATTTTATGTACATATTTACCGGTAAATTGTTTGGCATAAGCTTTTCCATCTGCAGCGGGACCATCAAAATCACTTGCTATAGTAATGGTGGGTACATTAATAACGGGGCGTTTGTCCAAACGTTTTTCCAGATTGTCATATTTGGGCTCTCCTTTGGCCAGGGATAACCTCCAACGATAGTTATGAATAACAATTGCCGTATGATCGGGATTTTTAAAGGATTCGGCTGTCTGATCAAAGGTTGCCGTGTCAAAATTCCATTTTGGTGAAGCAGATTTCCAGATCAGTTTATTAAATTCATATGCATTTTTAGCATATCCTTTTTCACCTCTGTCGGTAGAAAAATAATATTGGTACCACCAGCCATATTCAGCTTCCGGAGTTAATGGATTTTTATTAGCTTCTAAATTTGTGACTAAATATCCGCTTACAGAAACAAGAGCTTTTACTCGTTCCGGCCATAACGCAGCCATAATGTCTGCTGTCCGGGCTCCCCAGTCGAACCCTCCAACTACTGCTTTGTTTATCTTAAGGGCATCCATCAAGGCAATGATATCCAGGGCAACTGCAGATTGCTGGGCATTTCTCATTGTATTTGGAGAGATAAAACGGGTCGTTCCAAATCCTCTCAGATAAGGAGTAATTACTCTGTATCCTTTTTGTGACAAAATCGGAACTACTTCATTGTAACTGTGGATATCATAAGGCCATCCGTGAAGAAGAATAACAGGAGTTCCATTGGCTGGTCCGGCTTCAGTATACCCTATATTGAGTACACCTGCATCAATCTGCTTTAAAACTCCGAGCGAACTTTCCTGATCCTGAGGATGAGCGGATGTTTGCTGTGCGTGGAGCGAGCCCGTTGTAATAAGAATGAGAAAAACGGCATTTAGAATCAGCTTTTCCATTACATTTTGAATCTTAAATCTTTGTAACATAGCTTTAGGTTTTTGATTTTTTGGAGTGATTTTTATTTCTGATTCAAAAGTAGAACGATTCGTAAAGGCTTACCATTGTTACTCATTTCAACCGGGCATTATTAATCGTGAAGCGGTCATTTTAAATTGTGAATGATTAATTAGTAATTTTTGTGTATTATTTTGTTTAAAATAAATTGCTTTTAAGAAATTAAACTATTTTAGTATATAAATAGAAAAAAGGCCCTTATGAAGAAATTTTACTTTTTTATATTGCTGTTGATCAATTTTTTTGTGTTCGGACAAATCAACTATACCATTACTCCCGGACAGTTTAACGAAACAGATCAGATCACACTGACAGTTCCTGGTGATCAGATTGATGAATCGGCCTGGAACGTTAGTAACCACGCGATTTATATTTGGTCATGGTCACTGGATACCAACTATATGAATAGTCAGAATTGTCCTACAAATGGGAGCTGGGACAATTCTGATGATCAGAATAAACTGAATTATAATGCAACAACAGATACGTATTCACTGACTTTTACACCAACAACTTTTTTTGGAAGAACAGGAATCGGAAGATTTGGTTTTCTATTAAAAGACAAGGCGGGAACCCATCAAACTTCTCCGGATATTTTTGTAAATGTAGGTGTATTAAATCTCACCCTGACAAATCCGCTGCCAAATAGCTTGACACCTGTACCTTCAGGAGGTTCTGTTTCTATATCAGCAACAACAAACGTCGCCGCTAATTTTCAATTAAAAGCTAATGGAGTTGTTGTAAATTCAACATCTACTCCTTCTGTTTCGTACTCTTTCACCTATATGGTATATGCAGATGCTGATATGGAACTCATTGCTACAGATAATTCCGGGACTAAAAATGCGAAATTCATAATACAGATTCCAAGAAATGTAATATCTCAGGCTATTCCTTCATGGATACGTCAAGGCATTAATTATCATCCTACCGACAATACAAAGGTTGGTTTAGCATTGTATGCTCCCCATAAAAACTTTGTGCATGTCATCGGAAGTTTTAATAGTTGGACAGTAAATGATAATTACCTGATGAAAAGGGATACTACAAACCCTGATTTATATTGGATTGAGTTAGATGGGATTACTCCGCAGCAGCTTTATACTTTTCAATACAGAACGAATGACCTGAAAAAAGTAGCGGATCCTTTTTCTCCGCAGATTTTGTCTTCTTACGACGACCAATGGATTCCGTCATCCACATATCCCAATTTGCCACCCTTTCCTGCGGGACAGAATTTTGAAGTTTCTATGTTTAAAACAGGGCAGCCAAATTATAATTGGCAGGTTACCAATTTCCAGAGACCAGATAAAGAAGATCTGATTGTATACGAGTTGCTATTAAGAGATTTTACACAGGAAAAGAACTGGCAATCTCTTATCAATAAGATTACCTATTTAAAGAATTTAAAAATTAATGCAATTGAGCTTCTTCCTATTATGGAATTTGAAGGAAATCTTTCATGGGGATATAATACCTCTTTTCATTATGCATTAGATAAAGCCTATGGGACACCGGAGAAATTTAAAGAATTTGTAGATCTGTGCCATCAAAACGGGATTGCTGTGATTTTAGATGTGGCATTTAACCATGCTACGGGAAGGTCTCCACTCGTAAGATTATGGAATATTGACCCTGACGGGGATGGATATGGGGATGTAGCAGCTAATAATCCCTATTTTAATCAGGTTCCCAAACATTCTTACAA
Source organism: Chryseobacterium sp. LAM-KRS1 (assembly GCF_013184525.1). GTDB lineage: Bacteria > Bacteroidota > Bacteroidia > Flavobacteriales > Weeksellaceae > Chryseobacterium > Chryseobacterium proteolyticum. The sequence goes on along the minus strand of NZ_JAAOIZ010000004.1, from coordinate 170,889 downwards.
TGTTTTCAATGACTTCAATCACACAAGTTCAGCCACGAGATATTATGTTGAACGGACCTTGCAGCAATGGCTGACGAAATATAAAATTGATGGTTTCCGTTGGGATCTCACCAAAGGATTTACCCAAAATTGTTCCGAAAATGATGAGAACTGCACGAATGCTTATCAACAGGACAGGGTAGATATTTTAAAGTACTATGCGGATAAACAGTGGGCAATTGACCCTAGTTCATATATGATTTTTGAACATTTAGGAACAGATGCAGAAGAACAGCAATGGGCCAACTACAGAGTTGCTGAAGGAAAAGGAGTGCTGCTTTGGAATAAGCAAACAGAGCCTTATAACCAGAATACAATGGGATATAAGGAAAACAGCAATTTTGACCGGATGAATCATCAACTTCACGGATTCACCAAAATGAATGCTGTAGGATATGGAGAAAGCCATGATGAGGAAAGACTTATGTTTAAAAATTTAGAATATGGCGCGATAAACGGGGCTTATAGTGTAAAAAATCTTGATACGGCTCTTGAAAGGATGAAAGCTTTTGGAGCGACCTTCTTTACCATACCGGGACCGAAAATGATCTGGCAATTTGGAGAACTTGGTTATGAATTCAGTATTAACCGATGTGCCGACGGAACCATTAATAATGGTTGCAGAACCGACGAAAAGCCAATTGCCTTTACATTAGGTTACGAAAACAACGCAAATAGAAAAGCTGTTTATGATACATGGGCACAAATTATTACAATCCGAAATACATATCCTGTGTTTAAATCAAAAACCTATACTGTAGAATCCAATAACCTTTCTAATGATCCGGACGGATTGATAACCAGGATATTTGTTTATGACAATCTTCTTAATAACGGGATGAAAAATGTAGTAGTTCTGGCGAATTACAATACAACAACGAAGAATGTTGTTCCTTATTTTCCATATACAGGTCAATGGCAGAACTTGATGGACCAAACTATTTCAAATATTACCTCGACTACAGCTCCTATTGTATTACAACCCGGAGAATTCAGGATTTTTGGGAATTATACAGGCAATTTATCTACTGTGGATGAAAATGCACCTCATAGACTATCTCTTCAGGTAATGGAGAATCCGGTGCATAATAAAGTAGTAAAACTAAAATATTATAAGGCTAAGAATGCAGTAATTGCCTTGTATGATATGACAGGTAAAAAGTTGGAATCATTCGGGCTCAAAAATGAGAGTGGAACTTATGAGTTTAAAATGGATTATCCTGCAGGAACTTATCTTGTTCATCTGAATTCTGAGTCGGGAATTGCGATACAAAAGATCATCATTAAATAGTTTGAATGTTAAATGATTCTTTTGTACAATTGTATGCTATTTAGTTTTTTGACTTTGTTGATCGTGCAAATTAGTACTTTAAAGAAGTTAATATGTATAAGGGGGCCAAAGACTGTATAAATCAGAAACTAAAGGAGTTTCAAATTGAATTAATAATTCATATCTTTGCAGCCACAAAATTTCTATAATGTCCAAGTCATTAATTCCAAAACTGGAAGCTATAAAACAACGATATAATGAGGTTGCCGACCTTATTATCCAGCCTGATGTTATTTCTGATCAGAAAAGATATTCTTCTCTGAACAAAGAATATAGCGATCTGGGAAAAATCGTTAAAGTGTACGACCAATATAAAGCGGCATTAGATACAATTGAAGAATCTGATGAAATTATTGCTGATGGTTCAGACAGAGACCTGGTAGATCTTGCTAAAGAAGAAAAATTAGAAGCTCAGGCAAAACTTCCTGCTTTTGAAGAGGAATTGAAAGTATTGCTGATTCCTAAGGATCCAGCAGATGATAAAAATATCATTGTGGAATTGCGTGCAGGAACAGGGGGTGATGAAGCAGCTATTTTTGTGGAAGATATTTACAGAATGTATACCATGTATTTCAAAACTAAAGGTTGGAGACATGAAGTAACAGACTCTAATGAAGCTGCAAAAGGCTATAAGGAATTGATCATGAAAGTGGAAGGTGAAGGAGTGTACGGAATCATGAAGTTTGAATCCGGAGTTCACCGTGTACAACGTGTACCTGAAACTGAATCCCAGGGAAGAGTACATACTTCGGCCATTACTATTGCCGTATTACCTGAAGCTGAAGAAGTAGATGTGGAGATCAATCCCGCAGATATTGAAATGCAGACTTCGCGTTCCGGAGGAGCTGGGGGACAGAACGTAAACAAGGTTGAAACAAAAGTTCAGTTGACTCACAAACCTTCAGGTCTTGTGGTGGTATGTCAACAGGCACGTTCTCAGCTGGCTAACCGTGAATTAGCAATGGAAATGCTTCGTGCAAAATTATACGACATCAAACTGCAGGAAGTTCAGGGAGATATCGCTGCACAAAGAAAAACGATGGTATCTACGGGAGACCGTTCAGCAAAAATTAAAACCTATAATTATCCTCAGGGTAGGGTAACAGATCATAGAATCAATAAATCGATGTATAATCTGGATGCCTACATGAATGGGGATATCTCTGAAATGATTGATGCTGTAATCATGGCTGAGAATGCAGAAAAAATGAAGGGAGAAGAAGATAATTATTAAATTTTTTAAATTAAATAAATAAAATAGCCTCTGAAAACAGAGGCTATTTTATTTTAAATGTCTCATTCGTAATACGAATCTATATTATGAAAGCTTACAGAGCTATTATTTTTATAAAACGGTATTTTCCAAATGATTAGATTATATGGTTTGAAACAAATGGGAGATGTCTTAATTGACAAACAGCCGGATCGGATTGTCCCTAACCTTACCGATTTTATTTTGAAAGTTTTAATGTAAAATATTAATCATATTGAGCCTGTATAGCAGGTTTTTTTTATTTGATGATATTATGTATTTTTGATAAAATCCTTTGAAATGAATTTTAAACCGATCTTATTAACAGCTGGAGTTTTATTTTCAGCATCTTTTTATTCACAAAAAATGACTTATCCTAAGGCCCTAAAAGGTAATCAGACTGATACCTATTTCGGAACTGCTGTGGCGGATCCTTTCAGAGATTTGGAAAATGACTCCCAGCCCACTAAAAAATGGGTGGATGAGGAAGTTGCTTTCAGCCAGAATTACCTTTCAAAAATACCCTTTAGAGAAAAAATAAAAAATCAATTGAGGGATATCTGGAATTATGAAAAGATTTCTGCACCTTCAAATGAAGGAGATTTTACTTATTATAATAAAAATGACGGGCTGCAGGCACAATCTGTCATATACAGAACAAATAATAAAACGAAGGCTACAGAAGTATTCCTTGATCCCAATAAGTTTTCTGAAAAAGGAACCACTTCTCTTTCTCAGCTTTCATTTAATAAAAAAGGGAATTTAGCGGCTTATTCTATTTCTGAAGGTGGAAGTGACTGGAATAAAATTATCATTATTGATGCTATCACAAAGAAGCAAATCGATGATACATTGACGGATGTTAAATTCAGTGGTATTTCCTGGCAAGGAGATGAAGGATTTTATTATTCCAGCTACGATAAACCGAAAGAGGGAACTGTGCTTTCAGGGATGACCGATAAGCATAAAGTATACTTTCACAAATTAGGAACAAAACAATCTTCTGATCAACTGATTTTCGGAGGGGATAAAACACCAAGGAGATATATCGGAGCAAATGTTTCTGAAGATCAGAGATATCTTATCATATCAGCTGCTAATACTACAAGCGGGAACGAATTATATATCAAGGATCTTAAAAATGGAGGTGATTTCATACAAATTAATAAAGGATTTGACATTAGTGCGGGTATTGTAGATACGGAGGGAGATAACCTGTTTATTTTCACGGATAAAGACGCTCCAAATATGCGTCTTGTAAAAACCAGCATTAAAAACCCTTCTCCTGAAAACTGGATCGATGTCATTCCTCAGACAGAAAATGTATTGGGAATTTCTACCGGTGGAGGATATTTCTTTGCAACATATATGGTAGATGCCATTGATCAGGTAAGGCAATATGATAAAACGGGTAAACTTGTAAGAGATATAGTTCTTCCGGGAAAAGGAAATATTTCAGGTTTCGGAGGAAAGGAAGATGAAAAAGAACTTTACTTTTCTTTTACCAACTATATTACACCGGGAACAACTTATAAGTTTAACGCTGATACTGGTAAATCAGAGGTTTACCAGAAACCAAAGGTAAAATTCAATCCTGAGGATTACATATCTGAGCAGGTATTTTATACATCAAAAGATGGAACGAAAATTCCTATGATGATCAACTACAAGAAAGGGGTAAAGCTGGACGGTAAAAATCCTACTATTCTTTATTCTTACGGAGGTTTTAATATCAGCTTACAGCCATCATTCTCTGTTGTCAATGCGATCTGGATGGAGAATGGAGGAATTTATGCAGTTCCGAATATCCGTGGAGGTGGGGAGTATGGTAAGAAATGGCATGATGCGGGAACAAAAATGCAAAAGAAAAATGTATTTGAGGATTTCATTGCTGCCGGAGAATACCTGCAAAATAAAAAATATACTTCGAAAGAGTATATGGCGCTTTCTGGAAGGTCAAACGGAGGATTGCTGGTTGGAGCTACGATGACCATGCGACCTGATCTCGCTAGAGTAGCATTTCCAGGAGTAGGTGTTCTGGACATGTTGAGGTATAATAAGTTTACGGCAGGTGCCGGATGGTCTTATGACTATGGAACAGCAGAAGATAACAAAGAGATGTTTGATTATCTAAAATCTTATTCACCGGTACATAATGTAAAGGCCGGAACTTGTTATCCGTCAACTATGATTATTACAAGTGATCATGATGACAGGGTTGTTCCAGCGCATTCATTCAAATTCGGTGCTGAACTTCAGGAGAAACAAGCCTGTAAAAATCCAATCCTGTTAAGAATTGAAAAAAATGCAGGACATGGAGCCGGAAGATCGACCGAACAGGTTATTGGTGAAAATGCGGATTTAATTTCTTTTGCTTTGTTTGAAATGGGAATTAAATTGTAATTGATTAATTTTTTTAATAAAATATACAAATTGTTAAACCGAAAGATCAATCTTTCGGTTTTTTTGCGCGAAAAAATGTGTAATTATTTAATTTTTTTTGCATTTATGGTTTATTTTTTTAATATCAAATGTATAAGGAGGGGTTAAATTGATGCTTTAGTTGATTATTAACTTTTTTGATGTGTTATTAGTATTTTTTGTTTTTATTTTTGTTGAAATGCTTAACGTTTTTATTAAAATAAATGTAATTTATGAAAAAGAAAGTTCTACTTATTTGTGCACTAGCTGCTGGACTTACCAGTAGTTATGCTCAAAGATGGGAATCCGTATCTCAAAAGACTTCCCAGTTACGAAAAGAAGTAGAGGTTAAATATGCTTATAAAGTAGATTTAACTTCGCTTAGAAATTTATTAAAAGATGCTGTTGAAACAGGAAACAATGCCAAACCTGTTGTTATTAATTTGCCTACCGTAGAGGGAAAAATTGAAAAGTTTGCTGTGTACAGTAATCCTGTTATGGAGAAATCTCTGGCAGATAGATATCAGTTAGGTTCATATGTTGGGGTAGGTATTGATGATCCTTCCAAATATGTAAGATTCAGTACCTCCCCAACTGAAATGCAATCTATGATTATTAAGGATGGCGTATTTCAATTTATAGAACCTATTTCTACAGATAAGCAGACATATGGAGTCTTTTACAAAACCAAGAGGACTGAAGGAGATCATGGGTTTGAATGTACAAGTGAGGAAAAGAGCTTTAAAGATATAAAGACGCTGGAGGGTAACGGAAAAAAAAAGCTTTCTAGTGTAGGAATTACAAGTAGACCTTCCAGTACAAAGTATAGAACATATAAGCTTGCACTGTCTGTTACAGGTGAATATACCCAGCATTTTGGCGGAGTACCTGGTGCTGTTGCACAGATGAATACGACGATGACTCGTGTAAACGGAGTATTTGAAAAAGATTTTGGAGTTAAATTAATTGTTCAGGATTTGCCAACAATTGTTTATAGTAACCCTGCTACAGATCCATATTCTGATGCTGCTGCTGGATCGGCAGGAGCTTGGAACTTAGAATTACAAAATACTTTAACAGCCAATGTAGGAAATGCTAATTATGATATTGGACACTTATTCGGAGCTGATGGAGGAGGGGGAAATGCAGGATGTGTTGGATGTATTTGTGTAGATCCGTCGACTGCAGAGCCAGAAGGTAAAGGTTCCGGATTTACTTCTCCTTCAAATGGAAATCCAAGTGGTGATACTTTTGATATCGACTATGTTGCCCATGAAATGGGGCATCAGTTAGGGGGAAACCATACTTTCTCAAAAAGCACTGAAGGTTCAGGAGTGAATGTAGAACCTGGGGGTGGAACAACGATTATGAGTTATGCAGGAATTACACAGGACAATGTACAAATGAATTCCGATGCTTATTTCCACTATGCTTCAATCAATCAAATACTAACAAATCTTGAAGGTAAGCCGGCTGCTTGTGGTATATCTCAAGATATTACAACGAATACTCCACCTGTAATTTCTCCTCTTACATCTTATAGCATTCCAAAAGGAACAGCATATTATTTAGATGCAGTAGCAACAGATGCTCAAAATGACCCATTGAAATATACATGGGAACAATATGACAGTGTTGATGACTTCGCTTCAATTTCAGGAGATAGTGGATGGGGATACAATACTCAGGGATCCTTAGCAAGATCTTTCTTTGGAACAGCAAGTGGAAGAAGATATTTTCCAAGTCTGCCTTTAGTAATGAATGGTACTCTTACCAATAAAGCGACATGGGAAACAGTTCCTTATGTGCCTAGAACTTTACACTATGCAGTGACAGTAAGAGATGAGAATACTGTAAGACCAATGTTATCTTCTTCTGAGACTACTGTAACAGTTGGTAATGATGGACCATTTAAATTTAACGGATTAACTGCTTCCTCGGTATTATATAATAATGCTTCAAACACGATCCAATGGGAGGTGGCTAATACCAATGCAGCTCCTTATAATGTTACCAATGTGAAAATAGATTATACAACCGATAACGGAAATACATGGACTGATCTGGTAGCTACTACTCCCAATACAGGCAATTATTCCGCACAAATGCCAAGTAATTTAACAGGTGCTGTTAAGTTTAGAATATCAGCAATTGGAAATATATTTTATGCGGTGTCTCCTCAGGTTACTATTGGAACAGCCCCTACATCAACGACTAATGCTCCTACAGGAATTTTCGTACTGCCTTCTGAAATTTTAAAGACCACGGCAAGAGTTTCTTGGAACAGTGTTCCCGGAGCTAATACTTATTCTATTAACTATAGAAAAGTTGGTGAAGTAAATTGGGCTAATGCGGTAAGTAATACTAATTCTGTTTCTTTAACAGGTCTTGAAGACGAAACCAGTTATGAAACCCAAGTTGCAGCTGTAGTAAACAATGTACCTGGAGCATTCTCTACGAATTATACTTTCAAAACGAAAGGTTTAAGAACAGGAGTTGACTACTGTTTGATGACTACAGGGGGGAATAATCTTCTTGCACCCTACTACAGCGGGCTTATTCAATTAAATCTGGCTAATGTTAATTATTTCTCAGGTAACTTGAATACTGCAGCTAGAACGTATTTGGATTTTAGTGAAGATGCCAGTAAATTAATCAACTTAACAAAAGGTACTCAATATACTATTTCATTTAGAAATTTAGGTCATGGTCTTGGAACTTATAATGACTGGTTAGAAATATGGATTGATTATAATAGAAATGGTACTTTTGAAGCCTCAGAAAAGATAGGATCTAGTGGTGCCGTTCCGGTTTATAATGCTGCAAATGATCTTAATTTCCATGATGGGACGATTGTATTTACGGTACCTGCAACTGCCTACTCAGGTGACAAAACATTAAGAATGAGAGTGGCAAGTACTTTCTTTAATCCTGCCACTGGACCATGTGGTACTTCATCTATTCCGGTAGGTGGCGGTGGAGTAATTTCAACGGGTTCTTTTAGGGACTTTTCTGTGAAAATTACAGGAGCACTTGCTGTGGATGAAGTAAGAGGAACAAAATCTGAAATTGAGATTTATCCCAATCCTGCCGATACCTTTGTTGAAGTTAAAAATCTTAAAGGAAAAGCAGATTATAAGATCTACAGCGCTGAAGGAAGACTAGTACAAAGCGGTAAACTTGAAGGTCAAAGAATTAATGTAGCTTCACTTATTAAAGGAATGTATGTTATTACCATTACCGGTGAAACTAAAACATACAGTACAAAGCTGATTAAGAAATAATAAAGTTAAAAATTAGATCGGAGCCGGACAATTGTCCGGCTTTTTATTTAGCTATTGGTTTTAATAACAGGTGTTTAACTGTAGTTTCATGTTTCATTCAAAAAAATTAACTTTACGGGGATAAAATTATTGAAATGCGAAAGACAATTTCTGTAAGAAAACTGGATCTGGATATTTTGCCTAAAGAAGGTGAGATTTATAATTTCGAAAAGGATGGGTTAGAATTAAAATCATCCTACACCCATGAAGATGTTAAAGATAAAGCTCTTACAGAGACATCTCCCGGAATTTCACCTTATTTAAGAGGGCCGTATTCAACGATGTATGTTCAAAAACCTTGGACAATACGTCAGTATGCCGGATTTTCTACCGCTGAAGAGTCTAACGCATTCTATAGAAGAAATCTGGCAGCAGGGCAAAAAGGATTGTCTGTAGCATTTGATCTTGCCACCCACAGAGGATATGATTCCAATCATGCAAGAGTTGTGGGAGATGTTGGGAAAGCCGGGGTTGCCATTGATTCCGTTGAGGATATGAAGATTTTATTCAATGAAATCCCTCTGGATCAGATTTCGGTTTCCATGACGATGAACGGTGCGGTCTTACCAATCTTATCTTTCTATATTGTTGCCGCAGAAGAACAAGGTGTTCAACAGGATCAGCTCTCAGGAACCATTCAGAATGATATTCTGAAAGAGTTCATGGTAAGAAATACCTATATTTATCCGCCTACCCCTTCCATGAAGATCATTGCGGATATCTTTGAATATACATCTAAATACATTCCCAAATTCAATTCTATTTCGATTTCTGGTTATCATATGCAGGAAGCGGGAGCAACCCCTGTTCTTGAAATGGCATATACATTGGCAGATGGTTTGGAATATGTAAGGACCGGAATTAAAGCCGGAATGAATGTGGATGATTTTGCCCCAAGACTTTCTTTTTTCTGGGCAATAGGCATGAACCATTTTATGGAAATAGCTAAAATGCGTGCTGCAAGATACATCTGGGCTAATCTTTTGAAACAGTTCAACCCTCAGAATCCAAAATCTTTAGCGCTGAGAACCCATTCTCAAACATCAGGATGGTCACTTACAGAGCAGGAACCTTTTAATAATATTACCCGGACTGCTATTGAAGCATTATCTTCAGCATTGGGAGGAACACAATCCTTACATACGAACGCATTGGATGAAGCGATTGCTTTACCTACAGATTATTCAGCAAAAATTGCCAGAAATACCCAGATTATTTTACAGCAGGAAAGTGGAATTTGTGATGTGGTGGATCCGATGGGAGGAAGCAATCTGGTGGAAAGTCTTACCCAGCAGATGATTGAGGAGGCAATGAGGTATATCGATGAGGTGGAACAGGAAGGAGGAATGACGAAAGCAATTGAGGCAGGAATTCCTAAAATGAGAATTGAGGAAGCGGCAGCCAGAAAGCAGGCAAAAATAGATAGCGGTGAGGAATTTATCATAGGTGTCAATTCATTTAAATCAGCTCTAAAACAAGAGCCTATCGAGATCCTCGATATTGATAATACAGAAGTTAGAAGAAAACAAATTGAGAGACTGGACTCCATCAAGCAAACAAGAAATGGAGAAGCTGTTGAAGAGATCTTAAATGAGATCAGAGAGAGTGCAAAAACAGGTAAAGGAAACCTTTTAGCTTTATGTATTGAAGCGGCAAGAAGAAGAGTGACACTTGGTGAAATGAGTGATGCGATGGAAGAGAGCTTTGGAAGATACAAAGCCAATATCAGAACAATTTCAGGAGTATATGCAATGAATGCGAGTAAAAATGAATATTTCGAAAAAGCCCTTCATCTCACTCAAAAATTTGAGGAAGAAGAAGGACGTCGCCCAAGATTAATGGTTGCCAAAATGGGGCAGGACGGACACGATCGTGGTGCTAAGGTAGTGGCAACAGCATTTGCCGATATGGGATTTGATGTGGATGTAGCTCCTTTATTTCAGACTCCGGAAGAAGTAGCGAAACAAGCTGTAGAGAATGATATTCATATTTTAGGAGTGTCTTCTCTCGCAGCAGGCCATAAAACCCTCGTTCCACAGGTCGTGGAAGAATTAAAAAAATTAGGGGCAGATGATGTAACGATTGTAGTAGGTGGGGTTATTCCTCAGCAGGATTATGAATTTCTTTACGCAAACGGTGCAGACTTTATTTTCGGCCCCGGAACCAATCTTCCTAAATGCGCTGTAGAGATCCTGGATAAGTTTCTAAACAAAAGTTAAATATTTTAATATTGGCCATTGTTGTATGGTTTTTGCACTTTTAAGTGAAAAATTTAGATATGGCTTATACAGTAATTTCAATATTCCCTGCTAATGCAGATGTAGAAGGAATAAAAAAAGAACTACAGAATCAAGGATTTAAAGAAGCGGATATCATTGTTTCAAAATCAAAATTAGAAAACGGAACATCGGCAGATGATTACGAAGAAGATGAGAAGACAAAAAGTTTTTGGGACCATATTTTTGTAAATGAAATAGAGCTGCTTACAGCTTATAGAGAAGGAAGTATAGGTAAAATTAATATAATCGTCTATACGGAAAATATAGAGGATGCCAGAAAAGCAAAGGTCATTTTAAATGAAAGTGGTGCTATAGAAGTTAAAAAAGAAGCACAGAATACGGTTCAATCAACAGATAAAGATACTGCAGGTTTACCGGAAGACGTTTATAAAGGGATCATTGCTAAGGCAAAACACAATGTTTATTTTCTGGACCCGGAAAGAGTATACCGTCCTAACAGTAGAGGCATGGATGCAAGAATGGATACTTTCGGCTCTAAAGATTAAAGTAATACATGCAGATAAAAAGCTTCAACAGGTTTCCTGTTGAAGCTTTTTATTTTTCAAAAATTTATAATTAAATGATTACTTTTCTGAAAATTGTATATATTTGCACCTGAAAATAAAGTTTAACCAATTTAAAACAACGAAGCAAATGTTCAAATTTCAAAAGAATTCTACAGTTGGATTGCCCCTTATGGTGGTAAGGCTTCGTGGTTTGGTACATTCATAGAACAATAGTATATTGAAATATCAGAACCCGGAGTCGTATAGATTTCGGGTTTTTTATTGCGCAATATTTCAAACCTAAGTTTCCCCGAAATCTTTTAATTTTTTTTTGTCTTCCAAATAATTCAGGAGAAATGAAATTTCATTAATACATAGAAATTTTTATTCAATCCGTTTTACCGGAAAGGCTACAATAGGATCATTCAGACGGAAGAAAAGTCTCTGCCTGGTTATGATGTTATTACAAATCAACTAAAATAATAGTTGAATGGTGTCTGTATGCTTAGAAGTCTATGACTCAGTATCTGGCATCTCATACCTAAATTTAAAACAATGGGAAATTTAAAACTTAAAGGAAAAGATATATTAAAATTAGGCTATCCAAATAATCAAAGTGTCAATATAGCTTTGGAAGTCATGAAAAGAAATTTTGCAACAAAGAATATCCATTACGTTAAAGCACTTCTAAAAGAAATTATGCTTCATCCGGAGAACTTTGAGAAAGATTTGACATTCGGACAAATTGCAGAGGCCTTACTTTCTTCAAAAAAGACAGAAAAGAGAATGCTGAATACACAAAGAGCATCATTTCAGATATTTGGTAACCATATTTCTGAAGAAGCAAAGAATCAGTTATATACTGCTTTAAAATTACCAATAGCAACTCAGGGAGCCCTGATGCCTGATGCACATAGTGGTTACGGACTTCCCATAGGAGGAGTGCTTGCCGTTGAAAACGCAGTGATTCCTTATGGAGTGGGAATGGATATTGGCTGTAGAATGAGCCTTAGTATTTTGGATACACCTATTTCATATCTGGACGGCGCTAAAGATAAATATGAAAAAGCGTTGGCTGATCATACCAAATTCGGGATGTATGAAACCCATAAATCTCATATTGAACATGAAATCTTTGATCGTGATACATTTGATCTGATTCCTATTTTAAGGAGATTAAAAGGAAAAGCAATCAAGCAAATGGGATCTTCGGGCGGGGGAAATCATTTTGTAGAATTTGGGGAGGTTGAAATTACAGAGGAAGAAGCACAGATAGGTCTGCCGAAAGGAAGATATCTGGGTATTCTTTCACACAGCGGTTCGCGTGGATTGGGAGCGGAGATAGCACAGTATTATTCAAGGGTTGCGATAGAGCAATGTCCTTTGCCTAAAGAAGCTCAAAATTTTGCATGGCTGGATCTGAATACCCATATGGGACTTGAATACTGGACAGCAATGAACCTTGCAGGAGATTATGCTTCAGCATGCCATGATGATATTCATAGAAGGCTTGTAAAAGCCGTAGGAGGAAGAGTGAAAGCAAGAATTGAGAACCACCACAATTTTGCGTGGAAGGAAATTCATAATGGAAAAGAAGTAATTGTCCACAGAAAAGGGGCTACTCCTGCCAATGAAAATGAACTGGGAATGATTCCCGGATCTATGACAGCAAAGGGATTTATTGTTCGTGGAAAAGGAAACCCTGATGCGCTCAATTCTGCTTCTCATGGTGCAGGAAGAGCGTATTCCAGAGGAGAGTGCAGGAATATGTTCACCCAGAATGATATTAAAAAAGAGCTCAAGCTAAAGAATGTTGTGCTTATGGGTGGAAATGCAGAAGAAGCTCCTATGGCATATAAAGACATCAATGAGGTCATGAACGCACAAAGCGAATTGGTGGATATTCTGGGAACATTTCAACCACGGATCGTGAGAATGGATAAATAATCAAATGATAGTTTTTAGTTGTCAGTTAAGAAATTTAGCTGGCAACTATTAACCCTCAATTTTATAAAAAAAAGAGAAATGGGAGCACCACATAATATAAAAAGATACGGCGAAGTCTGGCCGGAATTTAGAATTCAATACGGACTTGAAATTTTAGAAAAATTAAAAAATAAAATCATTTTATCGGGAGGCTGGGCCTGGCACTTTATGTCTGAAAAAGGACATACAGAGTATAAACACGCCCATGATCATAAGGATATTGATGTTTTTGTAAAGAAAGAAGATGTTGCGGATGTGGTAATGCTGCTTGTGAAAGAAGGCTTTCAGAAGGTATGGACGCGATATGACCATCTGCCAAGTGAGGAAAATTTTAGGAGATACGAAAAAACAATAGAATTGGAAAGCGGGAAGTTCCATAGAATTACCATCGATTTTTTTGAAAGGGATGACCTGGAAACCATATTAGCCAATGGATTTACGGTAGTAAAGCCTGAAGTGTTGCTTACTTTTTACAGAAATATTCATTCCAGTGACAAATGCTGGGCAGTGATAACCGTCAGGGATTTGTTGGAAAAAGGAATTGATCCAGTGGGGCACCCCAGATTAAGTGAAATACCAAAATAAAATGGACAAACTTATACAAATCACTTCGGGAAGAGGACCTTTAGAATGCCAATGGGTCGTTGCTAAAGTTTTGAAAGTATTCCTTGAAGAAATAAAACAGGAAAAAATACAATACGAAATCATCCACAGAGAAAACGGGGATGAAAATCTGACCCTAAAATCGGTTACCCTTCTTTTAAAAGGAAAGGATACATCCGGATTTTTAAAAAACTGGTTGGGAAGTATCTGTTGGAGCGGAAGAAGTACCTTTAGAAAACTGCATAAACGGAGCAACTGGTTTATTGGAATCTTTGAAATTGAAAACACTCACGAGGTGGGTTTTAGCGAAAAGGATATTCAGTTCCAAACGACAAGAAGCCAGGGAAGCGGAGGGCAAAATGTCAATAAGGTAAATACTGCGGTAAGGGCTACCCATATTCCGACAGGAATAAGTGTTTTTGCACAGGATTCAAGGTCGCAGTTGGAGAATAAAAAACTTTCTGTTATGAGATTAAAGGAAAAAGTAATGGAATTAAATATTCAACAAATGGCCAATAGAATGCAGGAAACCTGGACCCATCATCTGCAGGTAAAAAGGGGAAATCCTGTCCGTACTTTTTCAGGGACGGATTTTAAACATAATTACAAAGATAAATCCTTTAAAAAAACAAGGAGCAGTCTTAAGAATGAACTTAAAAATTTAAAAAATGACCTTAACTAAAAATAAATATTATTTTGAAGCATTGGATAACTATCCATACAGTCTTCCTTCTTGTCTGGAAGCTCTGAACTATGCTTTATCCTACGATCCGGAAGACGCAGACAGCCTTTGCCTGATGGGGAGAATATACAGTGAAATGTTAACAGATTATGAAAAAGCAAAATTATATTTTGCAGAGGCAATGTTTCAAATCTTAATACTCCCCAATATTATATTAAATGTCTTTTAGATAATGAAGATCTTGATGAGGCAGAAAAATTGATTGAATACGCTTTAAAGATCAAAGGGATTGATAAGTCCAGAATATTAATTCATAAATCTTTATTGTTTGAGATCAGATTGGAATACAGGAAAGCTTTGAAACCATTAAAAGAAGCCAGAAAATACAGCTATAATAAGGAAATGATTGATATTCTTGAAGAACGGGTTAAATTTATTAAATCAAAAATGCCGAAAAAATAAAGAATTTGAACATAAGAGTATTTTTTTGATTAAAAGCAGTAGTTTGCATTAAGGATATTCTGTAAAAATTGTATATTTATTGCTTAAAAATTATATTTATGAGTAAAAAATTATTTTTATTGCCTGTGTCTGTGGTGATGCTTTTTTGTTTTGATAAAATGAACGCTCAGAATTCTGAAAATATCATTCATGATTTTTACAAAAGAAATGGACAGCTAAATTTAAAGAGCGGTAATAATAGACAGGTTGGGATTGAGATTTTAAATAATGATTCTTCCAAAAGTTTGAACGCTAATATTTTGGATGTTCAACAAACTTACAATGGACTTAGGGTTTATAATGCTTTAGGCAAAGTCATTATAAAAAATGATAAGATCATTTCCGAAAAAAATACCTTTAGTAGAAATATTGTTATTGCTAATCAGCCAAAAGTTTTGAAAAGCCTTTCAAAGGAGTTTCTCAAGCAGCAATTGGGATTACGCGAAATCGCAAACATAGATTATTTGACAGATGTATATTTTGAGAAAAATGGATTATATATTTTATCTAAAGAGTTATTTGTTTCAGATAAAAATACGTCAGATGTTTGGCATGTAATTGCCAATGCGAGTAGTGGAGAAATACTTAGTAAGGATAACCTGACACTTGATTGTAGTTTTGAACGGAATATCCATCCGCACGAAGCCTCTAACGGATTGGAGGCAACTGAAAAGATGAATAATGTACAAATGCTTCAAGGAGTGGCTAATAAAATCCCAAATACAAAGTTGGTTAATAGCTTGTTTCCTCCTTCCAATGCTTCCTATAATATTTTTCCTTTACCTCTGGAAGCTCCCACATTTGGTTCTCGTTCAACTATTAATAATCCATGGGATGTACAAGCCTCTCCCGAGGGATGGCATTCGGATGGGACAAATAATTACACAAACACGAGAGGAAACAATGTTTATGCCTATTCAGATCAAAATAATGCCAATGTTCCAGGATATTCACCAGATGGAGGAAGCACGCTTAATTTCGATTTTCCTTTTGCAGATGGAAGGTATGATGATCCTTTTGCCTACAAAGACGCTGCTATCACCAATTTGTTTTATATGAACAATAAAATGCATGATATATTTTATAAATTCGGATTCACAGAAACGGCGAGAAACTTTCAGACGAATAACTTTAATAATGGTGGAATAGGGAATGATGCCGTGAGAGCAGAGGCTTTTGATGGAAGTGGACTTAACAATGCTAATTTTAGTTCAGGTTATGAAAGGGTTGTTGGAGGGCAGCCCCAGGTTTTAGCGCCAAGAATGCAGATGTATCTTTATGATAGAACACAGACTCCTGATGATCCTATCATAAGGTATCAATACAACACTCCTGCATCAATTACTAGCAGACCAAAAGTATTAACAGGTGGAGCAGGATTTGGACCGGTTTTTGGCCCGCCAGTGACAGGAGACCTCATTGTTTCATCACCTACAGATGCATGTACAGCGCCAGCGCCGGGTAGTCTTACAAACAAAATTGCAATTGTAACAAGTACAAGTTGTGAGTATGGTCTCAAAGTATTGAATGCTCAGAATGCAGGTGCTGTTGGTGTAATAGTCTATAGACCTTCTAATGATACTCCCACAAGCATGGGTGCTGGATCCTATGGATCTCAAGTCAATATTCCTTCTATAAACATTGGGAAAACAGAGGGGCTTTTTCTGGTTGGAGAGCTTAACAATGGCAATGCTATTAATGCCACATTGGACTTTGATTATGATGGATTTAAACATTCGAGTTTTGATAACGGAATTATTGCTCATGAATACGGTCATGGTATTTCAAATAGATTAACCGGTCAGGGATACAGTTGTCTATCGACAACTAATACCATTGAACAAATGGGGGAAGGATGGTCAGACTACTTTGCCTTGATGCTGACTACAAGACCAGGTGACACATCATCCTTAGCAAGAGGTGTAGGAACTTATCCGAAAGGGCAGCCAGTTACAGGAGTTGGGATCAGACCGGCTAAGTATTCTCCGGATTTTTCTGTAAACGGGTATACATATAATAGTACCAATACTGCTGTAGTTCCTCATGGTGTAGGATTTATTTGGGCTACCATGCTCTGGGATCTTACCTGGAAGTATGTTGAAAAGTATGGATATAATAGTGATGTATTGGCAAACCCAACATCCGGTAATGCAAAAGCATTACAGATTGTGGTTGATGGGCTTAAGCTGCAACCATGTAGTCCAACCTTTATTGATGGTAGAGATGCTATTCTTCAAGCTGATGCTATAGGAAATGGAGGAGAAGATAAATGTATGATTTGGAAAGCATTTGCCAAAAGAGGATTAGGAGTAAATGCTTCTGCGGGAAGTAAAACGGTGGGAACTGATCAAGTAGAAGATTTTACTATTCCATCGGACTGTGATAGTGTGCTTGCAACTAAGGAAAGTAACCTTGCCAATAATCAATTTATTATATTCCCTAATCCTACTTATGATGAGTTCTTTGTTGGAAATATAAGTAAATCAAAAGATGAAGTAGAAATAAGAGTATTTGATATGTCGGGAAAAGTGGTGATTACTGATTCAAGAATGCCAGAATCTAAAAAAGCCATTTCTACAAAAAGTTTTCCTAAAGGAGTATATATGGTTCATATTAAGCAAGGACTTAAAAGTCAAATTGAAAAGTTAATTGTAAAGTAAAAAACAATTGTTAAGATTAAAATAAGGTTGTTTCAAGAACACTTTTACTTTCGAAATTCTGTCTGATGGCTTTGTCATTCTGGAGATTGGAGAGTATTGTTGATCTTTTGAGACAGCTTTTTTTGTAGCTTTAATGTATGGAACTGCGTTTTGAAATCAAATCCCTTCGATTAAAAGAAACTTTCTCAATAGCTTATGGTAATTATAACACCAGAGAAAGTTTGCTTATCGAATTATCTCACCATAATTGTAAAGGATATGGAGAGTGTGTTGCCATTGATTATTATAAGATTAATCTGACCATGTTGGTTTCAAAATTAAATGAAATCCGTTCCGGAATTGAAGCACGAAAAATTGAACACCCAAAAGAATTTTATCAATTTCTTTCTTTTTCAGATTTACACCCCTTTTTAAAATCTGCCTTAGATTGCGCCTATTGGGACCTTTTCGGAAAACTTGAAAATAAGAGTTTTATGGAGCTCAATGATCTTTCTTCAAAAAAATTAGTGGATAGTTCCATTACTATATCTGTAGGAACTATAGGTGAGCAAATCGAAAAAATCGAAAAAAGCATCTGGAATAAGTTTAAGGTGAAATGCAGTGGTTTACAAAAGGATGGTGTAACCAGACTTTTACAATTGGACAGGAATATCGCTCTGGATTCGAATGCCAGCTTTACGGATGATGATTGTTTATGGCTTCAGGGAAATTCCGATGTGCAAAAATTCACATACCTTGAGCAGCCGAGACCAGTCGGCCATTATCAGGTTTTAGAAAAAAATGCTTATGCTAACTGGATGGCAGACGAGGACTGTCAGGAGATGGATTCTTTAGAAGCTTTAATACCTTATTATAGAAGTGTCAATATCAAATTAATGAAATGCGGAGGTTTGACCCCTGCTTTAGAAATGATAAGAAAAGCCAGAAGTTCATGTTACAAAGTAATGATAGGATGCATGACAGAATCTACAGTTGGGATTTCTGCAGGGTGTGTTTTAACCGGACTTGTCGATTACGTTGATCTCGACGGGGCAAATCTGATCTCCAATGATTATGCTACTGGGAACTTTGTAGAAAAGGGTATCATAATTTTATCGGAGAAACCTGGATTGGGAATAGAGTTAAAAAAATAAGCTTTCATTTGAAAGCTTATTTTTTATTTACAGAAATCAGATAATCATACACCATTTGATGCTGATCATCAGTCAGTTTAGCTTTTGGAGCCATTCTGCTTAACGTTTTGATCCATCCCTGGTCGTCGTGTTTTGCAGGATCCGGTAATTGATGGCATTTGTTGCAGGAATTTTCAAAAATGGTTTTTCCCTGAGTCAGTTGTTCAGAAGCTGTATACTTCGGTCCTGTTACCGCTACACTTTTCGGTCCGCACGAAACCATAAATGCAGATCCTAAAACAATACTTAAAACTAACTTTTTCATTGTAATATTTTTAGATGTGATTATTTTTTTACAGAAACAATATAATCATATACCCATTGATGCTGCTCGTCAGTGAGTTTCGCTTTTGGAGCCATAGAGTTCATAATTCCTACCCATTGAACCGGATTATGTGATGTGGGATCCGGTAGTTTATGACATCTGGTACAAGAGCTTTCAAAAATGGTCTTTCCCTGAGCGATTTGTTCAGCAGTAGATACTGCAGGGCCTATAGCTGAAGTTGCTGTTGATGATTTTGAGGTGCATGATGATATCAGAACAGCAGTAAAAAATGCTATAGCGATTATTTTTTTCATTGTTTCTTATATTTGATTGATAACAAATGTAGCAAATTCCTTATGCTATTGATAAAATCAGGTGTAGTTTTAATTTAGAAGAAATAAAATTAAAAGAGCTTTATGAGGTAGTTTGATGCTTATTTTTATATTTTTGACCTAATGAAATTTTCAACAGAAGACTTGGTAGAAGGAATACGATCAGGAAATAAACGTCTGATCGCAAAAGCTATTACTTTAGTTGAAAGCAAAAAAGCCGAACATCGCCTCCAGGCAGACGAATTACTGAAGGCAATTATGCCATTTACGGGAAATTCCATACGGATCGGAATTACTGGAGTTCCGGGGGCAGGAAAATCTACTTTCATTGAAAATTTTGGACGACTGGCTATTGCTCATGATAAAAAAGTGGCAGTTCTTGCTATTGATCCGAGCTCGGCAATTAACAAAGGAAGCATTCTTGGAGATAAAACAAGGATGGAAGAGCTGGCAAAAGAAGAAAACGCTTTTATCAGGCCTTCCCCGAGTTCCGGATTTTTAGGAGGTGTTGCCAATACAACCTTTGAAACCATGATGATCTGTGAAGCTGCAGGATATGATTATATCCTTATTGAAACTGTAGGGGTAGGACAATCTGAAGTTCTGGTTGCCGATATTACAGACGTATTCCTGTTTCTTAAGATTATTGGAGGAGGAGATGAGCTTCAGGGGATCAAAAGAGGGATCATGGAGATGGTAGATATTATTTTTATTAACAAAGTTGACGAAAGTAATTTACAAAAAGCAAAAACCACCAAACTTGAATTAAAAAGGGCGCTTGATTTTATTCCCCCAAAAGAAAAAGGCTGGAAAGTTCCTATTTTATTGGGTTCTGCACTTCATAATGCAGGCCTGGATGAAATCTACGGTACAATAGCTGAATTTATTGATCTTAAAAAGAAGGCCGGAACATTTGATGAAATCAGAATTCAACAGGCAGAAAAGCGGTTTGAATATTGGGTTCAGGAATATATTTTATCCATGATGAAGAAGAGTGATTCCGTAGAAGAAGCTTATTTGTATCATAAAAAAAATGCTTCAGCAATGGTTTCCAACCCAAGTACTGAAGCTAAATTGTTTGTAGAAAGATTTTTATCTAACGGGACTCGTGAAAATTAAGGAGCAGATTCAGGCTCGTTCTTAGAAACAAATCCATCATATGATATAGGCTGCCTGTCATTACTTCGTACAGAAGTAAATGCTTTTCCGTTTTTATAAACCTCAATAATGATCTCGTCTACATTGTTTACATCATTAGGCTTAACTCTTACAATCCAGTTTCCTTTTTTATTCTGTGATTTATTGACCGTATAATCTTTCGAAGTGAACCTGTAGCTGTTGCCGCTGGTATTACCATAAGTAGGATTAAATAGTCTTCCGAAATAAGGAAGGGTAACTTCTAACTTGTTTTTTCTCAGTTCTACCGTGTAGTTGCCGTTAAGCTGAAGAATTCTTGTCGATGTTGAGTTGGGCATAGAATTCATAATGTTGATGACATCATAGTTGGTAGGGTTTGCGCGTTCTGCGTGGAACGTAAATTCCTGCGAATTAATCAGCAAATCCGTAGTTTTAGAATCGCCGGTATTTTGTGAAGAACAACTTTGAAAAAAGAAGATAAATCCCAAAATATATATAAGTGAAATATATTTTTTCATGACCTTAATAATTATTAAATTTAAATAGCAAAATGTATGCAAATATATAGGTTGTAAAACTTTTTGGAATAATAATTGTTAAAGTTGAATTATTAACACTTAAACTATGAAATTAACTTATCTATTAGGAATAGGAGCAATTGCTTTATCAGTTGTAGCTTGTACCACGAACCCTATTACGGGTAGATCTTCGTTGCAGTTGGCAAATAATTCTGAAATATTAACGATGTCATCTCAGGAGTATAGAACAACATTGTCCAAATCAAAGATTATATCAGGGACGGCAGATGCTAAAAGAGTGGTAAATGTAGGAACAAGAATAAAAGGAGCTGCTGAAAGATACTATCAAAGTATTGGAAGATCTGCAGATCTGGCAAATTATAGCTGGGAGTTTAACCTTCTTCAGAGTAATGAATTAAACGCCTGGTGTATGCCTGGTGGAAAGGTAGCTGTATATACAGGAATATTACCGGTAACTAAAAATGATAACGGACTGGCAGTAGTTTTAGGCCATGAGGTTTCTCATGCTTTGGCAGGACATGGAAATGAAAGAATTTCCCAGGCAATGGTAGCGCAATACGGCGGGACTATATTAGGCGGAACTATTTCTAATTCCCAATGGGCTAATATTTTTCAGAAAGTATATCCGATTGGTTCGCAGGTAGCTTTGTTAAAATATGGAAGAAATCAGGAGTCGGAAGCTGATCAGATGGGATTGTATCTGATGTCTATGGCCGGATATGATCCAAGGGAGGCAATTCCTTTCTGGAACAGAATGGAAGCTGCATCTTCTGGAAGCAGACAGCCTGAGTTTCTTTCTACTCACCCAAGTCCGGGAACGAGAATATCAGATATTCAAAAAGATTTACCAAAAGCATTGGAATATTATAAAAATGCAGGTGGGAAAATTTAATCAAATTCAGCTTTGCTAAAATTTCACTACATTAGTAAAGACTAAATCACCAAAAACACAACATTATGAAAAGTATATCAATTACAGGCCTTATACTTTTAGCAGTATCAGCTTTACTTTTTTATTTAACAACAGACTTTGCTGTTGAACAGATCAAGCTTTCTCATATTATGGGAATTATGGGGGGAATCGGGATCGGGCTTATCATAGGTGGAATGGTAGGCTATCTGAGTAAAGGATCTGCTATTAAAGAAGAGCAAAGAAGAAGGGAATTTAAGCAGCTGCAGAAAGAGAAAGAAGAGTTGGAAAAACACGCTGTGGAAATTGCAAAACGACAAACAGAATTAGAGAACCAAAATAAAAATCCTCAGGTATAATACCTGAGGATTTTTTAATAGTTGTTATTTTCTTTCGGTTAAAATTTATAACCCAAACCTACCATAAAGAGATTAGGGCGATTATCATATCTGATTTCTTCACCAGATACTCTGTTTACAAAATTTCTTTGATCTTTACTAAATGCACCTTCATATCTTGCGTTGATAAGAAGTTTTTTAATTTCAAGCTGAGCTCCGAACTGGTATCCTACAGTAAAATTATCTCTTGCATTTTCTTTAAAATCATTAAATGTATCCTCCTTAGCCAGGTTATAGCTGGCAACAGGTCCAATGAATACACCCAGCATATCCCCTAATACTTTATGACCTACAAGTACCGGTAAATCGATACGGTTGTTTTTAACATCGAATGTAGTATTGGAAACAGGATCCGTGAATTCATTTTTAAAGGTGGTGTAATACAATTCCGGCATCAGGAAAAATGCCATCGGAAGGTTAGCTTTTAATGAAAGTCCAATATTAAATCCTACATTATTCTTTCCCTTATTGTCTATTGCCGCACTTGCCGTATTGGAGATATTTTTCCACGATGGAGATCCTGTTGGAAAAATTAAGTTTGCCTTACCTGCAAGAGAAATCTGTGCAGAAGCAAACATCGAAAGGCTTAATAGCGCTATACTAAATATTTGTTTCATTTTCGTCTAGTTTTGTGATCGTATTATCAATAGTTTTATTATTTTCAAGTAAATACACTCTCAATTCTTTAAATAGCTCTGAAGAATAAACGAAGTCAATAAGATTTTTATTGCCTGCTGTAATCAGAATGTCTTTATTTCCTTCCCACTCTTTGATTCCTAATCTCAGATAGACAATCTTTTCACCTATCGTCATTACGGAGTTCATATCGTGTGTATTAATGATCGTTGTTGTGTTATATTCTTTTGTTATTTCGAGAAGTAGATCATCTATTACATTGGATGTATAGGGATCCAGTCCTGAATTTGGCTCATCACAAAACAAGTATTTAGGATTGTTCACAATGGCTCTTGCAATGGCCACCCGTTTTTGCATTCCTCCGGAAATTTCGGATGGAAATTTTTTGTTGGCTTTATCGAGATGTACTCTTCCAATAACTTCAAAAACTCTTTTTTTCTTTTCCCTGAAACTTAAATTGGTAAACATATCAAGAGGAAACATAATGTTTTCCTCCACTGTAAGAGAGTCAAACAAAGCGCTTCCCTGGAATACCGTTCCGATTTCCGATCGCAGGTGCTGCTTTTCTTCACGGGTCATTGTATTGATGTCTTTACCATCAAAAAGAATTTCACCTGAGGAAGGCTGATATACATTTAATAAACTCTTAAGAAATACTGTTTTTCCCGATCCACTTTGCCCGATAATCAGATTTACCTTCCCTTTATCAAAAGAAGTTGAAATTCCTTTAAGTACTTCAACATCATCAAAACTTTTTTTAAGATTTTTTACCTCAATCATTAGCTTAATATTAATTGGGTTAATATTAATTCGGAAATGATAATAAATACCATTGTCCAAACCACGGCTTGTGTACTCGCTCTACCTACTTCCAGTGAACCACCTTTTACGAAGTAACCGAAGTACGAAGGAACTGTTGCAATAACAAAAGCGAAAACGATCGTTTTTATAAATGCATAGTAAACGAATAAATTAGGCATATACATCTGTATCCCCGTAATATAATCGGATTCCGTCCAGTTTCCTGTTAAAATTCCGGCAATATATCCACCGCCTATACCAAACACAATACTGATTGCAATAAGAAGCGGGTTAAAAATGATACACGCAATTATTTTAGGGAGTATCAGAAAATTGGGTGAGTTAACTCCCATGATATCCAATGCATCGATTTGTTCTGAAACCCTCATTGTACCTATACTGGATGCAATATATGAGCCTACTTTTCCCGCCAGAATCAAACTGATAATGGTGGGTGAAAATTCCAGTACAAGTACTGCTTTTGTAGCGTATCCCACGAACGAAGTAGGAATGGGAAATGAAGAAGCATCAAAGTTGTTGAACATTTGGATGGCAACTACCGCTCCCACGAATATAGATGTAAAGATAACCAACCCGAATGAGTTGACTCCTAAATCATTGATTTCTCTCATGAACAGCTTCCAGAAAACCCTCATTTTCTGAGGTTTTTGCATAGATTTACCAAGAAGAATAATGTATTCCCCTACGGCTGTGAAAAACTTTTTTAACATTCTGCTAAATTAGACTTTTTTTATTAAGCATTCTTTATTTTGCGTTTTTATCTCCACCTAAAACCAGTAAAATAGTTTTCAAAATGATGATAAGATCCAGGATGAAGCTCCAGTTTCTTACATAGAAGGCATCAGCCAGTATCCGCTTTTTCATTTCAACCTCCACATCCCCGGAATCACCCCTGAGCCCGTTTACCTGTGCAAGACCTGTAATCCCTGGATTTACAGTACTTCTAAGACTATATCTTCCTATTTTGGGTTTATAATAATTATCTACTGCCAGCATATGAGGACGAGGTCCTACAATTGACATCTCTCCCCTTAATACATTAATAAACTGTGGCATCTCATCCAAGCTTGTTTTTCTGAGAAACTTACCAATCCCTGTGATCCTTGCGTCATTTTCCGATGTTGTTCTCGTTGTTGACTCATCATTCACCACCATTGTTCTGAATTTTATACAGCTAAATACTTCTTCATGAAAACCATATCTTTTCTGTATGAAAAAAACAGGCCCTTTTGACGTCAGCTTGATAAAAATTGCAATTATCGGAAATAGCCACAAGCAGATAACTATCATAACCACAAGTGAAAAAACGATATCAAACAATCTTTTTAAAAGGTAATTGGAATAATAATCCAAAGGATACTTTGCCTGATTGAGAACCGGCTGAGTCTCTACATATCCCAGGTCGTAAGCAAAAAGATCAGTCTGAGATATATTAGGGATCAGCGAAATATGCACCTTGCTTGCTTCAGCTAATCTGAAAATTTCATCCTCCATCTGAGAGGTAAATGTATTTTCCAGTGGCAGAAATAATGTATGTATTCCATTGCTCTTCCAGAAGGACTGAAGCTCTTGGGTCTGAATTATTTCAGTAGGGTATTCAAAAATTCTGTATCCGAAATCTTTCCTTTCATTCAATATGTTTTTCAAAACATTCGTAGAGCTGTTCTCACTTAGAAACATCACATTCCTGTTGTTAATTCCTATAGATCTCAGATATTTTATTCCAAAATAAATAATGGATTTTGTAATCAATATAAAAGAAAACAGGTACAGCGACAACCAAGAAAGCTCTGAGCTGAAAAATTTATTATTACTTACCTTTCTTATTAATACAAGACCAATTACAAACAATATAAAATGAGTAACGATACGTTCTATAAAAGTTGTGTAGGTAAGGTTTCTTCTTATATTGTAAATTTTGGTTCTTCCACTCAGCAGAATCCAAAAAGAGATCAACAAAAGCAAGGGGAACGAATTTTCGTACCAAATATCCTTGTCGTGTATAAGATCCCGGTTTCTGCTTAAAAAAAAGAAAATAAAAACAGATGCAATAACCAAAAGGTCAAGCAAAAGGATAATCGATTTTAAATATCTAGAGTATCGAATTCTCTGCATCTATCGCTATATAAGGGATGTCAGGAGCTAAGATATGTAATTTTTACGGGATATTAAGATATTTATGCGTCTGAACTGAGGCCTGCCATTCCGGATTTGCTAAAATAAAATCAGTAATTTTCGGGTACATTTCATCACGTTTACTCCATTCACTTTGAAGATACAGCTTACAATCTTTTGAAACCTTAGCAGCTTGCTCCTGTGCAAATGCAAAATCGTGATTATTGAAAATAATTACCTTCAGTTCACTGGCTTTCTCATATACATCTTCTTTTGGAAGACCTGTTTTCTTTGGAGAAAGGGTGATCCAGTCCAGTTGTCCGCTTACAGGATAAGCCCCCGAAGTTTCAATGTGTATGGTACATCCCAAGCCCTTTAGCTTGGAGGTTAAAATATCCAGATTCCACATCAAAGGTTCACCACCGGTTAAAACTATGGTTTTACAATGTTTTGCTGCTGTTTCTGCAATTTCTTCCGCATTCATCAATGGGTGAAGATCAGGATTCCAGCTTTCCTTTACATCACACCAATGGCAACCTACATCGCAGCCACCCAATCGTATAAAATAAGCGGCTTTTCCTGTGTGTGCTCCTTCACCTTGTAAAGTGTAAAAATGCTCCATCACAGGGAGCATTTTACCTTCATTTAATAAAATATCTTCTTCTTTATTCATTTTTAAATTAGTCGTTATAGACTGAAGTTTTATAAGCAATGATGGTGTTTTTCATCAACATAGCTCTTGTCATGGGACCAACTCCTCCGGGAACAGGTGTAATCCAGCTCGCTTTTGCAGCACAGCTATCAAAATCTACATCACCTGCCAGATAATATCCTTTTGGAGAGTCATCATCCACTCTGGTAATTCCTACATCTACAATTACAGCACCGTCTTTAATCATTTCTCCCTTTAAGAAATGAGGATCTCCCAAAGCCGTAATGACAATGTCCGCTTTTTTAGTATATTCTTCAATGTCCTTAGTATAAGAGTGTGTAAGGGTAACAGTAGAATTTCCAGGGAAGTCTTTTCTTCCCATCAAAATACTCATGGGTCTCCCTACGATTTTACTTCTTCCGATAATTACACAGTCTTTACCTTTAGTTTCAATATTATATCTTTCTAATAATGTTAAAATTCCAAAAGGGGTAGCAGGTAAGAAGGTATCCATTTCCAATGCCATTTTCCCGAAATTTTCAGGATGGAATCCATCAACATCTTTTCTTGGATCAATAGCATTAATGATTTTCTCCTGATCAATCTGATCCGGTAAAGGTAACTGAACGATGAATCCATCCACAGCTTTAGATTTATTCAGCTCATCGATTTTTTCCAGTAATTCAGATTCGGAAACCGTACTCGGGAATTTAATAAGGCTGGATTGAAAACCTACTTCCTCGCAATCCTTTACTTTAGCATTTACATAAGCCTTGCTTGCTCCGTTGTTTCCAACAAGGATGGCCACCAAATGAGGTGCTCTTCTTTTGCTTTCAAGAATCTTTTCAACTTCTGTCTTGATTTCTGCTTTTATTTCTTTGGATACTTTTAGTCCGTCAAGAATTTCTGCCATTTTACTTTTTTATTAGATATTACTTTCTTTATTTATTGTCCTTATAATAATTGATCAGCCCGTTAGTCGAACTATCGTGTGACCCAATAGTTGCATCATTCTCCAGTTCAGGTAGAATTTTGTTGGCTAATACCTTTCCAAGCTCTACTCCGAATTGATCAAAACTGAAGATATTCCAGATCACTCCCTGAACAAAGATTTTATGCTCATACATTGCTATTAACTGGCCTAATGAAAAAGGAGTTAATTCTTTGAATAATATGGAGTTAGTTGGTGTGTTTCCGTGGAAGACCTTGAAGTTTAACAGCCTTTCTATTTCCTCATCCGATTTTCCTGAATTTCTTAATTCTTCCTCTACTTCTTCTTCATTTTTTCCAAAAGCAAGCGCTTCCGTCTGAGCGAAAAAGTTAGCCAGTAGTTTGTCCTGGTGATCAGAAACCTTATTACTACTTTTTGCATAGGCTATAAAATCAGCAGGAATTAATTCCGTACCCTGGTGGATCAGCTGATAGAATGCATGCTGTCCATTTGTTCCTGGCTCTCCCCAGATAATAGGACCTGTTTCATATTCCACAAATTCACCATTTCTGTCTACGCATTTTCCGTTGCTTTCCATATCTCCCTGTTGTAAGTACGCAGCAAATCTGTCAAGATACTGGGAATAAGGCAAAATAGCATAAGTAGTTGCAGCATAAAAATTACGGTACCAGATGCCAATGAGACCCATTAAAACCGGAATGTTTTCTGAAAAGTCTGTGTTCTGGAAATGTTGATCAGTATCAAAAGCTCCTTTTAACAATTCTTCGAAGTTTTCATAACCTACTGCCAGAACAATACTTAGTCCGATAGCACTCCAAAGAGAATATCTTCCGCCAACCCAGTCCCAGAATTCAAAGATATTATCTTCTGCGATTCCGAAGCTTTTAACTGCTTCAATATTAGTGGATAAAGCTACGAAATGTTTGGCAACGTCATCCTGCTTTCCAGCTTGTAAAAACCAATCTTTTGCAGAGTTGGCATTAGTCATTGTTTCCTGGGTTGTAAAAGTTTTGGAAGCAACGATAAACAGAGTTGTTTCAGGATTTAAATTTTTAACGACTTCTGCAATATGGTTTCCGTCCACATTAGATACGAAATGAACGTCCAGCCTTGTTTTGAAGTGTTTTAGCGCAGAGCATACCATCACAGGACCAAGGTCAGAGCCTCCGATTCCGATATTAACTACATCCGTGATTTCTTTTCCGCTGAATCCTTTATGCTCTCCGGAAATTATTTTCTCGGAAAAAGATTTCATATGGTCAAGGACTCTTCTGATGTGAGGCTTTACATTTTCTCCATCTACCAAAATTTCCTTATCCGAAAAATCCCTTAAAGCTGTATGAAGAACTGCTCTCCCTTCTGTTTCATTGATTTTGTCACCACTAAACATTTTAGAAATGGCGTCTTTTAGCTGGCATTCTTCAGCTAAATTCAACAACAATTCTTTAGTCCTTGAATCCATAAGGTTTTTAGAGTAATCAAAAAGAAAATTTTCTTTTTTTATTGAGAACTCTTCAAAACGATTTTCATTGTATGCGAAAAGGGTTCTTAAGTCGAAATCATTTCCTGCAAAGTGTTCATCAAGGGCTTTCCAGCTGTTGGTGTGTATGGGATTTATTTTTGATAGCATATGTTCAAAGTTAAAATTCTAGGTTGAGAATCAATAATTTTAATGGAATCTTGAGATTAAAATGCAAATTTAAGGAAAAATAAAACCTCCGGGAAAAATTGGCCATGGTAAAATGTAAAATTATGGTGATCATCCTGATGTTGTATCCTTTTCATGATTGTTGTGCCAGGAAGTGAGATTAATATTTGTTAATTTTCAATATATTATAAATTGATAATTAGTTTTTTACGGGAACCTTTGTATATTTATACGCCGTTACGTAATTCTGAATAATGCATCTCTCGCATTAACCACAAAGCCTTTTAAAAGAGGTGAAACCGTGAATACATATCACTTAAATATATCGTTAAATGAAAAAAATTATTAAAATCACAGTATTATTACTGGTGTATAACCTGGGATTCGGCCAGACCAATTATTATGTAGATAAAACAAACGGAAGCGATAACAATAACGGAAGCAGCACCGCTCCATGGAAAACAATACAAAAAGCAGCCACTAAGGCTACCCCAAACAGTATTGTGAATATTAAGGCAGGTACTTATTACGAAAATGTTGTTATCAACGTAAGTGGAACTAGTGGAAACTATATTACTTTTAAAAATTATGCCAATGATAATGTAATCATTGACGGAACAAATACCCCGGGAAGTACTCTGTTGACGGTGACGAATAAAAGTTTTTTGAAATTTGAAAACCTGACCATCCAAAACAAAACAGTAAATGATGCGCAGGGAGTGCTTGTTCAAACAACGGGAATCGGTTCATCTACAGATCTCACGTTCAAAAACATAACGGTTACAAAAATTAATTGGAATGCAAATAAAGATATACCGGTTAATCCTAATAATAATGCGCAGGGCTTTATTGTGTATGGTCGTAATGGCGGAATTACCAATCTTACGATAGACGAATGCAAGGTGTTTAATAATATTTTGGGTTATAGTGAAGCATTGGCTGTAAATGGAAATATAGATGGATTTATAGTCAAAAATTGCAAGGTATATGATAATACAAATATAGGAATTGATATCCTAGGACATGAGGGTACAGCATCAAATACATCATTAGATGAAGCCAGAAATGGAGTAGTGATTAATAATGAGTGTTATAATAATGTTGCAAAGTATGCAACTTCCGCTGGGATTTATGTTGATGGCGCGAGGAATATTACTATAGAAAGAAATAAAAGTTATCAGAATGGATATGGAATTGAGGTCGGAGCTGAAAGAGATGGGATTGTTCAGCAAATTACTGTAAAAAACAATTTAATATATAAAAATAAAGAAGCAGGGCTTTCTATAGGAGGGTTTGATGATAATACCACAGGTCAGGTTATTAATAGTGTTATCCGAAACAATACATTTTTACAAAACGATACTGCGAATAAAGGATCTGGAGAAATTTCGATGAGCAAAGCTTCTAATTGTACTTTTGAGAACAATATTTTTTACACTGGCCCGGAAAATTTATTGATGTTTATAGATAACAAGAGTCCACAATCGAACAATACTTTTAATTATAATTGTTGGTATACTCCAAATAATGATCAAAATGATATCGCAGTAGATTGGAGAGGAACAACCTATGATACATTTGCAGCGTATAGATCTGCAACTGGCCAGGACGCCAATTCTCTTTATGCTAATCCAAGTTTGGTATCCATTTCAAGTACAACACCTATTGTAAAATTAAATGCAGCAAGTGTTTGTATAAATAAGGGAAAACCAACTACTGCTATTACTTCAGGCGAATTGGATTTTTATGGAGCTGGGAGAATTTCAAATACAATTATCGATATAGGGGCAAGTGAGTACAGTGCTACATTAGGTACTACAACCAATGAAATTTTAAATTTTGGAACGATTTCCCCTAACCCATCAAGTGGTATTTTTAATTTTGAATTAGATGCAGATAAAAAGCCGTATTTTATAGCTGTATATAATATGGGTGGACAAGAATTAAAAAAATATAACTTTTTAACGAACCGGTTTTCCATAGACTTATCGGGACTTACGGAGGGGACTTACTTTGTTAAAATGCAAAATAAGAATGGAGTCTCTTCTAAAAAAATTATAATAAAAAAATAGCGAGATCATATAAATAGAAAAAACCTCCGAATAAAATCGGAGGTTTTTAAAATCTAAAATTATAGTGATAACCCAAAGGTTAGGATAGCATTGTGTTATTATGAAATGGGTGGGTTCGTCTTTTGAATAGGTTTTCGTCTTCTGATACAATAGATGATCACTGCTGCGATTAATAAAACCGGCCAAATGGTGATCAGTCCTACTGCAATTTTTTGAATAAGATAAAACCCTTCTACAAAGGCATTCTTAGCATCATAGATAAAATTGAATTTGTATTTATTATCAATATTTTTAGTATTCGTTATGGCAATTTCCGCAATCCGGTACTTAGGTTCTTTAATGTAAATGTCAATTGTACTATATTTTAGATTGTCAGTAATGTCAAGATTAGCGAGTTGCTGAAGATTGCCTTCCGACATATTGTCGTCGTCCAGTTTTACCTTATCCTTGTTGTTCTTCAGCTGAGTGATATTTTCACCTGTTTTTTTGATCCTTCTTCCTTCTAGTTCTGCGTATTTTATGCTCGATGTTACATCTTCTGCATTGATTGATCGAAAGTTTAGGAATAGCTTTTTGTTGTTAATCAAGGTTAAGAATTCTCCTAATTTTGGCGTAGGAACACGTACCTGCATAGCATTTTCAGTCTGGTATTTTTTTACAAGTATGGCGTCTTCATTGGAAGTATTATAAGTGTCCTCTGAAATTATATTGCTTCGTAAGTTACTATGTGTAACAAATCCTCCCAGATCCTGCACTGATTTTTCAATTGAAACGGTTGCATCATAAACGTCTTTTACCTCCATATTGACATCTGCAGTTTTAATGAACTGTTTGTCTTTTATCTTCATTGTTGCAGCAGAAGATACACTATCGGATACCATGAACGAAGCAGAGTCTGTAGCATTTGCCGTTTCGTAATCTGCTGCTACCGCTTCTCCTTTTTTACACGAGTAAATACCTAATAAAAGAACAGCAGCCATAGATAATTTAATGTAAGTAGTTTTCATAATATTTATTTTTGTTGATACCAAAGTTCAGATGGAATGGTTTGTAAAGTTTGAAAATCACAAGTAAAAACTTTGTAAATAGAAAATGACATTTAATTCATTGTAAGTCATGTATTTGTAAAATGAAGATGGTTGTAAGAATTAAATTTCGGAGTGATTTTTGTATATCTTTTACAAATTAAATCACAACTGTAAATATGTCGAATACTTTTTCCAAAATCAGAAATGCTATAGAATTATTCAGATCAATAGATTTTGATCAGTTAAGCGCAATATCCAGAAAAGTAGATCTTCCGAAGCTGATGCATAATTTCTCAAAATTAGATGACAAACAATTAGGAGGTTTAATGAAAATGCTGGATTCCGATAAAAAGAAGAAAGAGCTACCTCCCATTGACGGTGACTTTTACGATATTTATCATACGCTTACGGCTGAACAAAGAGAAATACAGCTAAAGGTCAGGGCATTTATGGAAAAGGAAGTTAAGCCTTTGGTTAATCATTATTGGTTAAGAGATGAATTTCCTTTTGAACTGATACCTAAATTCCAGAAACTGAATATTTGTGGGGTCACCTATGAAGGATATGGTTGCCCCGGAATGCCTTTCCTAATGGAGGGAGTTATTGCAATGGAGATGGCGAGAATTGATGCTTCAATAGCTACTTTTTTTGGGGTGCAGTCAGGATTGGCAATGGGATCCATTTATATATGTGGTTCTGAAGAGCAAAAGCAAAAATGGCTTCCTCAGATGCAAAAGTTTGAAAAAATAGGAGCTTTCGGATTAACGGAACCTGAAGTAGGATCCGGCGCAGCAGGAGGATTAACTGCTACATGCAAGAAAACGTCTGAAGGATGGATTCTTAACGGAGAGAAAAAATGGATTGGAAATGCTACGTTCGCTGACTTGGTTATTATCTGGGCAAGAGATGTCGATAGCGGAGAAGTGAAAGGATTTATTGTAGAAAAAGATAATCCGGGGTTCTCAGTTGAAAAAATTAAGGGGAAAATGGCTCTTCGTATCGTACAAAACGGATTAATCACTTTAAAAGATTGTCTTGTAACTGAAGAAAACAGACTTCAAAATGCTAATTCTTTTAAAGATACAGGAAAAGTATTGAGAATGACAAGGGCCGGAGTGGCCTGGATGGCGACAGGTTGCGCAAGAGGTGCTTATGAAAGTGCATTAGACTATACCAGGAAAAGAGAACAGTTTGGAAGACCCATTGCTTCTTTTCAGATGATTCAGGGGCATTTGGTAGAGATGTTGTCTAACCTTACTGCGATGCAGACGTTGGTTTTCAGGCTTTCTGAAATGCAGGACGAAGGGATTTTAAAGGATGAACATGCTTCACTGGCAAAGGTTTTTTGTACTCTACGTACAAGGGATATTGTATCCAGAGCCCGTGAGGTAATGGGTGGAAATGGAATCCTGTTAGAATATGATGTTGCAAGATTTGTGGCAGATGCCGAGGCGATATATTCTTATGAAGGCACTAAAGAAATCAATTCACTAATTGTCGGTAGGTCTATAACAGGTTTTAGTGCATTTGTATAAAAAAAGACTGCAATTGCAGTCTTTTTTAGCTTACTAAAGCTTTGTATTTTTTGCTGTTATCTGCGATTATCCAGATGTTAATTAGGAAAAGCACCAGGGAAATCGCAATCCCTGTTGAAGATGGGTCTCTGTATGTATTATGCAATACAATACCCACCATGACGGGTAAAATTACAATTGCTCCTAAAGCTCTTGTTTTTGGAAAGATAAAAAGTAATCCCCCAATAATTTCTACTACCCCCACTAAAGGCAGCAGCCAGCCGATTTCACCAAATGCAGTATATAACTTTATTTGTGCTTCGGTAAGTTTGGGGGCAGGATTGTAGTGCAGAAATTTGTCGAGCCCTGCATTCAGAAACATAAGTCCGAATAGTAGGCAAAGAATGAATTTTATGACTTTCATGATTGATGGATTTTCATCAAATTTACATAAAAATCTAAGAAATTGATTAAAAATATCTTTAAATCTAATGAAAGTAATTTGATTGTAGATTAAATATTGATTATTCTTTAATGGTGAATTGGTATTCAGTCCATTTCTTTTAAAGTAATATTCTTCGAAATTTTATAACTCTTTTTCTTTTTATTAGGCTTTTCATCTTCACCCAGTAATTTTCCCCATGGCTGTAATCCATCCACTCTCTCAAAGATGATTTTAATGATAGCAATTGCAGGAATACAAAGGAACATTCCTGATATTCCCCACAGATGCTCCCCAACAATAATGCCTATAAAAGAAAATAATGCGTTGATCTTTACTTTCGAACCTACCACAAAAGGAAGTACAATATTCCCATCCACCACATGTACTCCTATGTAACCGATAATCACATATATACAGGTAGAAGGAGTAGTCGTTGCAAAAGCTATAAAACAAGAAATGACTAAGGAAATACAAATTCCCAGATAAGGAATAACGTTGAGCAATCCTGTTAACACACCTAATAAAATAGCATATTTAACTCCTAAAATTGCTAGGATAATTGACGTAAGGCTGGATACAATAATAATCTGTATGCAAAGGCCAATAATGTACTTTTTTGTCATGACGCGAACTTCAGATACTACTTCCTGGACACTTGCTTTATGTTTTTCACTAAAGACATTAACAATAAAGTTGTTAAGGATTCTTCTGTAATTTAAAATAAAGATGAAAAACAATATAAAAAAAACAAGGAAGCCTAGGCCTGTAGAAAAGATTCCAAAAGTAAATCCCAGAATAACTCCTGAGGATGATAACAGTTTATTTAAAGCCTGATCAATGTAGTCAAGTTGCTCATGAATCTTAACATTGAATGTATGATATACCCATTTTTGAAGACCGTTGAAAACGGTGTCGAATTGCATTCTTAGGTGTGGGAGGTCCTTGGTAAAACTTGAAAGTTGAGATCCAAAGAAAAATATTAATCCTGCTAAGATCACCAACATACAAAGAACAGATATCATTGTGGAAACAGAGCGTGGAAATCTTAATTTTCTTTCTAAGAATGTAGAAAAAGGCAAAAATAACATTGCCATTAAAAAAGCAAGAAAGAAAGGGGCCAGGATGCTTTGTCCTAACTCTATAAGGTATCCGATACCTATAATTGAAATAATAACAAGGGTTAGTTTTAAAAGGAAGGGAAGCTTAAAAAAATTCATAACTCATAATCTGTTTTATAAAATTAGTAAAACCCATTGAATTGAAAGGCTTTTTATTCAATTAACTTGAATTCTTTTCAGAATATAAATTAATTTGATTAAAGATGTGGTATCTAACTTCTGAATCCTGAGTAATTCTTTTAGGAAGACTTATAACTGTATGCCCGGACTACTGTATACTTTTAAACAAAAAACACATCTCAAAACTGAGACGTGTTTTTTTTGTTTATGATTATATGATAATATTACTTTTCTATGGCAATATCAATAACATCTTCCATTTTGTTAACGTAATGAACGTTAAGGTCTTTCAGATAATCTTTTTTGATTTCTTCCACATCTTTTCTGTTAGCTTCGCAAAGAATAACATCTTTAATACCTGCCCTTGTAGCTGCGAGAAGTTTTTCTTTGATACCTCCTACAGGAAGCACTTTTCCTCTGAGGGTAATTTCTCCCGTCATGGCCAGGTGAGGTTTAACTTTCTTGTTTTTAAAAGAAGAAACCATTGAGGTTAGCATGGCAATTCCCGCGGAAGGCCCGTCTTTTGGAGTGGCGCCTTCAGGAACGTGAACGTGAATGTTTTTCTTTTCGATATCTTCCTGATCAATTCCTAATTCTTTATGTTTTGCTTTGATGTACTCCAATGCTATTGTCGCAGACTCTTTCATTACCGTTCCCAGGTTCCCTGTCATTGTCAGTGTGCCCTTTCCATTGCTGAGAATACTTTCGATAAATAAAATATCTCCTCCCACACTTGTCCAGGCTAATCCTGTAACTACTCCTGGAACTCCTGTGATCTCTGATAAGCTTTTAGGTCTTGGAACACCAAGGATCTCATCTATTTTTTCAACAGTTATTTTAGGATCATAATCTTTAAGCAATGCGGTTTGTAATGCCACCCACCTTGCAATAGAAGCTATCCTTTTTTCTAATGTCCTTACTCCACTTTCTGAAGTGTGAGCCTCTATAATATGTTTAAGTTCAGGATTTCCAAGCTTAAAAGATTTTGAGGTCAAGCCGTTTTCTTCCTGTTGTTTTTTGATAAGATGCCTTTTTGCAATTTCTGTTTTTTCCTCCATGGTATACCCTGCAATCTGGATGATCTCCATTCTGTCAAGAAGCGGGGTTTGTATGGTAGAGAGAGAATTTGCAGTAGCAATGAACATTACTTTAGACAAATCATAACCCATTTCCAGGAAATTATCATAGAATGCATTGTTTTGTTCAGGATCCAGAACCTCTAAAAGTGCAGAACTTGGGTCTCCATGGATTCCCTGTCCTACTTTATCAATTTCATCCAATACAATAACCGGATTAGACGTTCCTGATTTTTTTATGGACTGAAGAATTCTTCCTGCCATTGCTCCTATGTAGGTTTTTCTGTGTCCGCGAATCTCACTTTCATCATGAAGACCACCTAAAGATAACCGTACATATTTTCTTCCCAGGGCATCTGCAACAGATTTTCCTAAAGAAGTTTTACCTACTCCGGGAGGACCTACAAGAAGTAAAATCGGAGATTTCATGTTGTTTTTTAATTTTAAAACAGCCATGTGTTCAAGGATTCTTTTCTTTATGTCTTCCAGCCCGAAATGTGCTTTTTCAAGAACTTTTTCAGCTTTTACAATGTCGAAAACATCTTTTGTATAAGTTTCCCATGGAAGATCCGTGAAGAAATCTAGATAATTTCTCTGAACATTATAGTCCGGAGAATTAGGGTTTTGTCTTTGTAGTCTGTTGATTTCTTTTTGAAAATGTTCTTCAACCTCCTTGCTCCATTTTTTAGTCTTTGCCTTGTTGATAAGATCTTCTACATCTCCTTCTGCTCCACCTCCAAGTTCTTCCTGGATAGTTCTGATCTGTTGGTTAAGGAAGTATTCTCTCTGCTGCTTGTCAAGATCTTTTGATGTTTTCTGATGGATCTGGTTTCTTAATTCCAGTTTTCGGTAGTCCTCGTGCATCTTTTCATAACAGCTGTTGGCTCTTGCCATCAGGCTTTTTTCTTCAAGAAGCTTTTGCTTTTCTACAGAAGGGAAACTGGCATTGGTGCAAATAAAATTCAATAAATCATCGTTATTGTTGATGTTTTTTATTGCAAAATTAGCTGCGTTTGGAATATTTGGATCAAGCTCAATTATTTTTAAAGCTAAATCCTTAATATTTTCCAGTAAAGCATCATATTCATCCTGGTTTTTGGCTTTGGTGTCTTTTAATTTAGAAATTTCAGCCTTAAAATAAGGTTGGGTTTCAATAAATTTTTTGACCTTAAAGCGGTGAAAACCTTTAGTAATAGCAGTAATATTTCCTTCAGGAAGTTTGATGATCTTTATGATCTTCGCCAGAGTTCCTGTTTGATATAAGTCTTTTTCAGTAGGCTGTTCTAGTTCTGAGTTTTTCTGACTTACAATCCCAATGAAATCTCCATTTTTCTGAGCCTCTTCAAGAAGCTGTATAGATGCCTTTCTTCCCGCGGTAATAGGTATTACTACATTTGGAAACATAACCATGTTCCTCACAGGAAGAATAGGAAATATTTTTTGTTCGGAATTTTTATCAGTTTCCGAAAAGTCGGAAAGATTTATCTCTTCCGCCACAATATCAAATCCATCGCTAATCATTTCCTCCAAACTAATATCTTCAAATTCTGTCATAGTAAATCAAATGACAAATTGTCATTCTCGTTTTAAATCGTTAAAGTGATTAAGCATAATATGCTAAGAAAATACCTAGTATATTATGTTAATGTAAGATGCACAATACCTATGCCATTTGTTTTTCATTAAAAAATATGGTCAAAATTTCCTTTTTTATGAAATTTGAATTTTAAAAATTAAAAAAAGCACTTGGATTTCTGTAATTTCTTAAAAATGTGTATTTTCGCAACCTGATAAAAAACTATAATTTATAAAATGGCAATTTTAGGACAGATTAGGAATAGACCTTGGCTTTTGATGGGAGTAATTGCACTGGCGCTTTTAGCGTTTTTAGTTAATCCTGATAGCATTGATAAGGTTTTTGGAAAAAATCCTGATGTTTTAGGAAAAGTAAATGGTGAAAAGATTACCCGTGAAGAGTTTAACGATCAACTTTTCGTATTGCAACAGCAGGCAGAGCAACAAGGTCAGCCCAAAAATGGTCTTGAAGAACAAGCTTGGCAGTTGTTGGTTCAATCAAAGCTTATCAAGCAGCAGTTTGATAAGATGGGGTTTGAAATGACAGATGATTACTTCTGGAGTCAGATTCAGTATGATCAGATGTTTGCTCAAAACAAACAATTCTTTGATGAGAAAGGTAATTTTAAGACTCAAGAGCTTAAGAAACAAGTTGAGGAATTAAAAACAACAAGTGCTGAAGGATACAATCAGTGGTTGAAAACCAGAAAATCTGTTGAATACAGAATTATGGCAAGACAGGTTTTTGCTAATATTTCTACAGGGATCACTACAGGTAAGAAAGAAGCTGAAGAGTTGATGAGACAAAGAGATCAGATGGCTGATATCGACTTTGTGAAAGTGGATTACACATCTTACCTTCAGAAAAATAATATTAAGGTTAAGACAGAGGATCTTGCTGATTATATTAAGCAACATCCGGTGATGTTTAAGACTGAAGCAAGCAGAAATATTGGTATTGCTTTCTTTCCTTCTCAACCGAGTGCAGCTGATGATGCCGCAGCTTTAAAAGAAATCAATAAAATATTCTCAGGAGGAACTGATGCAAGCGGTGGGAAAGAAAATTTCCAAAATACAACCAATGACTCTATGTTTGTAATGGCCAACTCTGATATGCCTTTCAATAGCCAATATTTGAAGCCTAATCAATTGCCACAGACAATACAGTCACAGATTACAACTGCAGCTGTCGGACAGACTTTTGGTCCTTATAAAGAGCAAAATTTCTATGTGGTTTCTAAGCTTTTAGGTAAAAAGACTTCAGATTCTACACTATCAAGACATATCCTTATAGCATTCAAAGGAAGTCCTGCAGGAGAAGGTATTACAAGATCCAAAGAAGAAGCTAAAAAATTAGCGGACTCTATCGGAGCTATCGTAAAAGCAAATCCTGCTAAATTTACAGAATTCTTAAAGCTTTCCAGCGATCCTAATTCTGCCGCTCAAGGAGGAAGTTTAGGATGGACTACTCCGGAAACTCCTTTCGTTCCTGAATTCCTTACTTATTTGGCTAATAATCCAAAAGGAGCAACAGGTGTTGTAGAAACGCAGTTTGGATATCATATCATCAACATTGAAGATAAAAAGCCTGGTGCATTAGGATATAAAGTAGCGAATGTTGTAAAAGCAATCAAAGCTTCTGATGCTACGGAAGCAGATGTTGATAAAAAAGCAAGAAGATTCATTCAGCAGGTTCAGGGTAAATCTTTCAACGATTTCGTGAATATTGCCAAGAAAGGAAATTATCAATTCTCAAATCCTAAGGCTGCCAAAAGATTCGATGGTCAGTTACAAGGCTTAGGAACTGAAAAAGACGGTGATATTCTTGCGTGGGCTTTTGATAAGAAGAGATCTAAAGGAGATACAGAATTCTTTACAGTAGACGGAACGGGTGATAAAATTGTAGTATACCTTAACGGGAAACAGGAGAAAGGATTGGCAGATCCTGAGTCTGTAAGAGATCAGATCGAGGTGGTTGTGAAAAATAAGCTGGCTGCAAAACAGATAGCTGATAAGATTACGGCAGCTAAAGCTTCAAATCTTGATCAGATTGCAAAAATGTTTGCCACTACAAAACAAAGTGCTCAGGTGAATCTATTAAATCCTTCAGTAGCCGGATCTATGGAGCCTAAAGTTGCCGGTGCTGCTTTTGGAGTTAAGAAATCTCAACTTTCTAAACCTGTAGAAGGAGGAACGGGAGTTTATGTTCTGATCAAAAAGAATGAAACTGTAAATAAACAACCTGGAGATCTGAAGCAATTTACAGAGTCTGTTACTCAAAGAAGTGCAGGAATGTTCGGACAGGCTTGGTTAAAAAGCTTGCAGGACAATGCTGATATCGATGATTACAGAATTGAAATCTGGAATAAGCTGGGAAATCAGCATTAATAAAAAAGTAATTTTATAGATACAAAAAGCGGCATAAAAAATGCCGCTTTTTTTGTATTTAACGCAGAGGAATAAACAGAAAGATTAATTTAAAATGTGCTATATTTGCTCATTAGAAAAAAATTAGCAAGTGAAGTTCAGTAAAGAATTAAAAGCTGGTGTAATTGCACTTTTAGCTATCGTAGGCTTTGTGTTATTATTTCAATTTATGAAAGGCCGTAGCCTTTTTACTACCGATAATATATTTTACGCGAAATATGATAATGTTGAAGGGTTGGCACAATCCTCAGCAGTATCCATCAATGGCTTGAAAGTAGGGCAGGTTGATAAGATCATTCCTCAGACAAGCAAAGATGGGAAAATCAATTTTGTTGTTAAAATTACGGTAGATAATAAATTTGAGTTTTCAAAGAACTCTACTCTTGAAATTTTTGAGCCGGGATTAATGTCTGGTAAAGAAATGCGTGTTAACCTTGTATATGGAGGGGCAACGGCAAAAGATGGGGACACTTTAAAAGGAGCTTTCAAATTGGGGACATTGGGAAGCCTTTCTTCACAGGTAGGACCGGTTAAGGATCAATTGCAATCTGTTTTACATCGTGTTGATTCTTTGATGGCCAATGCCAATATGATTGTCGATGGGCAAAACAGGGCAGAGATCAAAGCTTTGCTATCCAATCTTAATAAAACTGTAGGCGCATTACAAACAACAGCAGGAAGCGTTAACAATTTAGTTGGACACAATGATCCTAAACTTCAGAAAGTTTTAGATGATGCGAGCTTAACCATGCAAAGTGGGAAAGTGACTTTAGATAAATATGGCAACCTAGCAGAGAGCATTGATACTAAAAGGTTGAATGCTACCATTGCTAATCTGGATGCTACCGTTGGTAAACTTAACCAGGTAATCGGAGGAATAGACAACGGACAAGGGAGTTTAGGGAAGTTGATGAAAGATGAACAGCTGTATAATAATTTGAACTCTGCATCTACGAATCTTAATTC
Source organism: Chryseobacterium sp. LAM-KRS1 (assembly GCF_013184525.1). Taxonomy (GTDB): domain Bacteria; phylum Bacteroidota; class Bacteroidia; order Flavobacteriales; family Weeksellaceae; genus Chryseobacterium; species Chryseobacterium proteolyticum. The sequence continues at coordinate 129,388 of NZ_JAAOIZ010000004.1, read as the reverse complement.
GTTAATTGAAGATATGAAAGCCAATCCTAAGAGATATATCAATTTCTCCGTTTTTGGTAAGAATAATAAAGACTAATATTTACACCTTATGCAGTACATCGATAACGTTATTTTTCTGATTTTATTAATTGCTGGGTTTGGGTTGTTTGCTAAAAGCCTGATGAAAATTTACAGAAATATTCAGTTAGGCAAAGAAATCAACCGAAGTGATAAAAAGTCCGAGCGCTGGGAAACCATGGCACGTGTTGCAATGGGGCAGAGTAAAATGGTAAAGAGACCTGTAGCGGGTATTTTACACCTTTTTGTTTATGTTGGTTTTATTATTATCAACATAGAACTTATCGAGATTATTGTCGATGGGATATTCGGTACTCACAGGTTCCTTGCTTCGGTTTTTGGCCATAGCTTCTATAGCTTCTTTACAGCAACCCTGGAAGTATTGGCATTATTGGTCATCATTGGAGTTGTTGTCTTTTTTATCCGTAGAAATTTTTATGGAGTAAAGAGATTAACAATGAAAGAATTGTTTGGATGGCCAAAACACGATGCCAACTGGATTCTTATTATTGAGTTTGCACTTATGATTGCTTTCCTTAAAATGAATACAGCAGATTGGGTACTTCAGCAAAGAGGGCTTCTTCCCGAGCATGGAAGTTTTCCAGTTAGTTCAACATTATTGGGACCTATCTTCAGCAATTTTAGTGATGGCTTTTTGTTTTTCACAGAAAAAGCAGCCTGGTGGTTTCATTTTGTGGGAATTTTGTTCTTCATGAATTACCTTTATTATTCTAAGCACCTTCATATTATCCTGGCATTCCCAAGTACATGGTATGCTAATTTGGAGAAAAAGGGGAAATTCAACAATTTGGAATCTGTAACGAAGGAGATTAAACTGATGATGGATCCTAATGCTGATCCATACGCTGCGCCGGCAGAAGGCGCTGAAGCAGATGTTCCTTCCAAATTCGGTGCTGAAGATATATTTGATCTGAATCAGGTTCAATTACTGAATGCCTATTCATGTACGGAATGCGGACGATGTACTTCTGTATGTCCTGCAAATATTACCGGTAAAAAGCTTTCTCCAAGGTTAATTCTAATGAAGACCAGAGACCGTATGGAAGAGGTTGGAAGAAATATTGACAAGAATGGAAAGTTTGTAGATGATGGCAAAAAGTTACTGAATGATTATATAACGAAAGAAGAGCTTTGGGCATGTACTACTTGTAATGCTTGTACAGAAGCTTGTCCTATATTACTGGATCCGCTTTCCATTATTTTTGAAATGAGAAGATTTCTGGTAATGGAGCAATCGGCAGCACCACAGGAACTGAATTTGATGATGACTAATGTGGAAAATAATGCTGCTCCTTGGCAGTATAATCAGGCAGACCGTTTAAACTGGGCAAACGAGAACTAGATAATTAATCAATTTGAAAATTTGAAAAATTGATTTTACTCAACCTATTTTCAAATTTCCAAATCCTCATATTTTTCAAATCGTAAGAAAAGATGGATTTCAATATAAAAACAATGGCAGAATATGCTGCCGAAGGAAAAGCACCGGAAGTTTTATTCTGGGTGGGTTGCGCTGGTAGCTTTGACGACCGTGCAAAGAAAATTACGAAAGCTTTTTGTAAAATATTAAATAAAATAGGTGTTGAATTTGGGGTTTTAGGCCAGGAAGAAAGCTGTACAGGAGATCCTGCAAAACGTGCAGGAAACGAGTTTGTTTTCCAAATGATGGCATTAACGAATATTGAAGTCCTCAATGCCTATGAAGTGAAGAAAATTGTAACGGCATGTCCTCATTGCTTCAATACGCTTAAAAATGAATATCCAAGCTTAGGTGGACATTTTGAGGTAGTACATCATACTCAATTTCTTAAAAGTTTAATGGAGGAAGGCAGATTGAAAATTGAAGGTGGTGCCTTCAAAGGAAAGAAGATTACCTTCCATGATCCATGTTATTTAGGAAGAGCGAATAACGAATACGAAGCGCCAAGAATACTTTTGGAAAAACTTGATGCTGAGTTGGTAGAAATGAAACGTTGCAAAACCAACGGACTATGTTGTGGTGCAGGAGGAGCACAAATGTTTAAAGAACCTGAAAAAGGAAATAAGGATATTAATATAGAAAGAACTGAAGAGGCATTGTCTTTTGAGCCTAAAGTAATTGCTACTGGTTGTCCTTTCTGTAATACGATGATGACGGATGGGGTGAAACATTTCAATAAAAATGATGAAGTGGCCGTAAAAGATATTGTAGAGCTTCTTGCCGAGGCAGAAGATTTATAATATTGATCTATTGCTGATGTATTGATTCTTAATGAAGACAAAATGGAAAGTTTCCTTCCTTTTAGTAATTCTCATTTTATCTTACCTTACGTTTTGGAATTATAAAAACAGAATATACGATTGGGATATGCCAGGATATCTGGGGTGTTTATATACCTCCCGGTTTCCGGATTCTCCTGAAAAAGTAAGGAATCTTACTTTCGGTTTTATTGAAAAAGAAGCACCCGCAGATCAGTATAACGACATCATCGGATTGAAACCTGTAGACAGGGCAAGACAGGTTTTTAAAAACGATACACAATCTTTTACCGAACAAATTCCGTACTTCCAGATAAAGGCCGGATATAACCTGGCGATTTCCTTTTTTTACGAAATAGGATTTTCTCCTCCTATGGCAGTTTTAGTAGCGAGCCTTATTTCTTATTTTATATCCGGACTACTGTTATTTTATATCTTTACAATTATATTTCCTCAGAAGTATCTCATTGCAGCCGGGCTTACTATTGTAATAGCTCTATTACCTCCGATGACTTATATGTCCAGGGTTTCCACACCGGATATGTTTATATTTCAATTTTTACTTGTTTTTGCAATAGGTTGGATAAAACGCTGGAATAAATGGATCATGTTTTTGATTCTTTTAGGCATTACATTTACACGACCTGATTATATTCCTTTTACTTTGAGCTATCTGATGAGTGTTATTGTATTTGAATATTATAAGGATAAAAAGACTGATTTCTATATCCTGATCCAGGGAGTGGCACTTTTGTGTCTGTATATGTTTATTATCAAGTTTTATAATTATCCCGGATGGAAAAATCTTTTTTATGACTCTTTTATCTACAGAAGACCAACAATATCAGCTCAACCTGCGGTGTTTACTATTGAGGAATATCTTCATATCCTTTTAAATAAGATTATCTATTTTAAGAAAGTAAGTCTGATCTCTTTAAGTATGCTTGGTGCTATTTTTTATCTTTCTAAGGATCAGTGGGTAAGATTGTCTGCATGTCTTATTTTCGCCAATATTTATATTAAATTTATTTTTTTTCCGCATTCTTCGGGCCTTAGGTTCTTTTTTGGCTTCATTATACTCCTTTTTATAATATTGTTGTATGCCTTAAGTAAAAAATACAATGGTTTTAAACTGAATAAAATTGTGTAATTTTATACTTTAAATTTACAGCAATGAAGATTGAAGAATCCAATATAGTAGAAACAAGCGATTACAGAGTTATCATATATCCGGCGACAAGGCCTTTCACCACAAAAGAAGCTAAAGTTATTACAGAGAAACTGTACGACTTTCTGGCAGGATGGGCAGCCCACGGGAAACCTCTTTCATCATCTTTTAAAATTGAAAAGAATCAGTTTATCGTGATCTGTGTAGATGAAGAAAAAGAAATGGCTTCAGGATGCAGCATCGATGCTTTGGGAAAGGTAATGAGAGAAATCGATGCGGAGTATGAATTGGGGTTATTTGACAGAATGAAGGCGAGTTACGTTGAAGAAGGAGAAATCAAAACATTAAAATTGATCGATTTTAAGACAAAGCTTAGAAACGGAGAATTATCAAGGGATATTCAGGTATTTGATTTTTCTAAAAACACATACCTTGATTTTTTGAGTCATTTCCTGTTACCTCTTGATAAGAGCTGGGCTGCTGATATTAAATAAATTTATCGAAAGTCAAAAGAAAAGAAAAGCGGATTGTTCCGCTTTTTTTCTTTTTAAAGTATATTTGTATCCAACCGGATTTTTAACTCATTTTATTTATCCGGCTATCATTTTCCAGAACCATGCCTAAAATACTTTTTCTAACCACCGCACATAGATATGATGATGACAGGATCTTCTATCATCAGGCTAAAGAGCTTAAAGGGAAGGGGTTTGACGTGAAAATCTGTAGTTTGAGCTCCGGATACAAGGGAATTATTGACGGGATAGAAATTGAATCTTATCCGGTTTTAGACCAAAGCACGAGCAGTAAGATTAAGATTTTTAAAAGGGTTTGTGATAGTTTCCAGCCGGACAGTATCATAAGTTCAGAACCACTGGCGGTTATAGCTTCAAAAAAGATAAAGAAGGAACGGGGAATAAGTGTTATCTATGATATTACGGAATGGTATCCATCCAATAGAATGGTTGAAAACTTCTCATTTTTTCTAAAAGGGATTCATGCTTTTAAATTTTTGATGATTCAATTGTATGCAGGATGGATAAGTACTCATTTTATTTTTGGGGAAAACACCAAAAAATTTCCTCTGGCATACGTCTTTCCGTTTAAAAGGAATATTACTTTGCCTTATTTTCCCAATGATGTTTATATCCATCCGAATATTAAGAAATTAGATCCGAATAAAATAACATTGTGTTATACGGGACAGATTTCCAAAGAGAAAGGGATTGAAAATTTTTTTAAAGCTATTGATACATTAAGAAAAAAAAGACCGGAACTGGAGATTGCAATTCTGATTATAGGGTCATCAAGAAAGGAAAAGGATGAAAAATATTTTTCTTACTTACTTTCAAAGTACAATTGGGAAAATGTAACCATTAAAAAGCCTGCTTCTTTTGAGACTTTTACAGAAGCATATGCTGAAGCTGATTTATGTTTTGATCTTAGGGAAATGAGCTATGAAAACCATCATTGTTTACCAATTAAAATATTCTATTACGCTGCATCTGGAAAACCTGTTATTTATACCGATTTAAAGGCTACCCGGCAGCACGTAGATGTTTCTGAGTTTGGGGTTTTGGTTGATCCTGAAGATGATAATGCTATTTCAGATGCCATTATCAATTACATAGATCATCCTGAGATATATAACAGACATGCACTGAATGCCAGAAAAGAGTATGAGAAGAAATACAACTGGAATCTCATAAAAAAGCGTTTTACAGACTTCGTCAAACAATCACTTCCTAATTGATATGATGAAGCAAAATACAATTGTGAAAACGTTTATTTCCCGCTTTTTAATATTGATATTAAATTTCGGGCTGGTCATTTATACAACCAATATGTGGGGCAGTGAAGGGAAAGGGACAATTTCCATTGTGATTGCCGACCTTACCATCGTAGGCTTTTTCTGTAACATTTTTGTGGGAAGCAGCGTCATATATTTTGCCTCAAAATATAAAACGGAACAAATTCTTTTGTATGCTTATCTATGGTCTGTTTTAATAGGGATAGCTGTTCCGCTTATTTTTAGTATTATTCGTCCGGTAGAATATTTATACTATCTCATTGGACTGTCTGTTTTGTCTTCACTTCTTGCCGCTAATATTAACTTGTTTGTCGGGCAGCAGAATATCAGAATGTTCAATCTATATACTATTTTGCAGCAGGTGGTTCATATTGTTTTTATTATAATTATTGTATACCTTATTAACATTACATCAGTTGTTTCTTACTTTATAGCCCAGCTAAGTTGCTTTGCCGTTTTATTCGTAACCAGTAGTTTTCAAATCTTACGTTATTGTGAAATTGGCCGTATTTCATTTTCTAAAAAAATTCGTAATAAGCTGTTTGATTATGGTTGGAAGACACAATTAAGTGCTTTTCTCCAGTTTTTAAATAACAGGTTATCATTTTACTTTTTAGAATTTTTTAAGGGGATTACGAGTGTTGGTGTTTTTTCTATCGGAATTGCTTTTTCTGAGGCGATCTGGACTGTAAGTAAAAGTCTTTCTGTAGTTTTATATTCAGATGTGGTTAATACCAGCAATCATAACATCGCTATTGAAAAAACAAAGATATCTTTGAAGATTAGTTTTCTGGTTACCTTACTTTTTATTATAATCATTTTGCTTTTACCAGCCCAGTTCTATGTGATGATTTTTGGTAAAGATTTTAGCGAAACCAAACGGATTACCCTGTTTTTATCTCCCGGCATTCTGGCTATAGCCGTAAGTAATATAATAGGATATTATTTTGCCGGGGTGAATAAGCTGAGAATATTAAATATTAAATCTGTAATAGGGCTTATTTTTACGATCGTTTCATCCTTTTTTATCATTCCAAGGTGGGGAATTACAGGAGCCTGTATCATAACCTCTGTTTCCTATTGTATTTCATCCGGATTATTGTTCTGGAAATTTTATGAACTGACAGAGTTCCATATCCGTGATTTTATGATTTCAAAATCTGAAATTAATTTGTTGCTGAATAAAGTATTAAGAAAAAATAATTAAAATATGTTTTATCTTTGTTCGAAATGAGAAATGTTATATTCGGAATTCTGGTAGTTTTTTTTGCGCTTCTGAGCTGTAGAAGCGACGAGGATAGTATACAAAGGATAGATCAGATTGTTAATCTGTATATGAAGAACAGTGCCGGACAGGATTTATTGAATGCCAAAAAGAGCGGCTCATTTACCGCAATTTCAATGAATGATATCAATGGGATCAGCGATAATGCTCCGGTAAGTTTTGCATTAAAGGCTACGGCAGATTCTACACTTTATATTGAGTATATTGCGGGAGCCAGAAGAGTAACTGTAGATTCAATAAGCCCTGCAGATCGAACTTACGAATCCCGCATTACATTAGCACTTACAAAAAAGCTTACAGAAACTACCAATGATGTGACAAATGATGTTCTCAGAATCCAATATCATTGGACACCTTCCGTATTCGAAGTCTCCAAAGTATTTTATAATGATGAGCTGAAGTTTACAAAACAACCAGGTGCTCCAAATGTTGTTACCATTATAAAATAATTTTAAATTTGCAAAACTGTTAGCCTGGATGATCTATGGTTTAACATTCTAATCAACTAACATCCAAATAAAATGTTACAAGTTAATTTTTTACGCGATAACAAAGAGCGCGTTTTAGAAGGTCTGAAAAAAAGACAATTCAAAAATCTTGAGTTGGTAGACGAAGCTATTGCTACCGATGACGAAAGAAAAAAAATCCAGTTTGAATTAGATTCTCAACTTTCCGAAATCAATAAAATCTCCAAAGAAATTGGGCTTTTAATGAAAGAGGGTAAAAAAGATGAAGCAGAATCAGCAAAATCTAAAACAGCACAATTTAAAGAGTCGAGTAAAGAATTACAATCACAACTGGATGTAAAAGAAAAAGACTTATTAAATATCCTGTATCAGCTTCCGAATATTCCAAATGAGCTTGTAAAGAACGGAGCATCAGCAGATGATAATGAAATCATTTATCAGTCTCATGAAGTTGAAGGTCTTGGAGAAGGAGCAATTCCACACTGGGAGCTGGCAAAAAAATATAACCTTATTGATTTCGAATTAGGGGTGAAGATTGCAGGAGCAGGTTTTCCTGTTTATTTAGGAAAAGGGGCAAGAATGCAAAGAGCATTGGTGCAGTATTTTCTTGATAAAAATGTAGATGCCGGATATATGGAGGTAAATCCTCCTCACGTAGTTAATGAGGCATCTGGATATGGTACCGGACAATTACCGGACAAAGAGGGGCAAATGTATCATATCGGTGCGGATGATCTCTATTTGATTCCTACAGCTGAAGTTCCGGTAACAAATTTATATCGTGATGTTTTACTGGAAGAAAAAGATCTTCCTATTAAGAATACGGCATTTTCACAATGTTACAGAAGGGAGGCCGGTAGTTATGGAGCTCATGTAAGAGGATTGAACCGTCTTCATCAATTTGAAAAAGTAGAAATTGTAAGAATTGAAAAGCCTGAAAATTCTTATGCCGTTTTGGAAGAAATGGTTGAACATATCAAAGAGATTCTTACGGATCTTGAACTTCCTTACAGGGTATTAAGACTGTGTGGCGGGGATACAGGTTTTGCGTCTGCAATGACATATGATTTCGAAGTATGGAGTGCTGCTCAGGAAAAATGGTTGGAAGTAAGTTCTGTTTCTAATTTTGAAACATTCCAGGCGAATCGTTTAAAATGTCGTTATAAAACAGATGGCAAGTCTCAGCTGGTTCATACCCTAAATGGTTCTGCTATGGCCTTACCACGAATTATGGCTGCATTGCTTGAAAATAATCAGACCGAAGAAGGAATAAGACTTCCGAAAAAAGTGGCTGAATATGCAAAATTTGAATTGATTAATTAATACAGAAATATATAATATGAAAACCACCGGCATGCCGGTGGTTTTTTGTTTTTATTCTGTTGTAATAATGATCATTTTATCATCATGTTTGAACTTAAATTCTTTATCATAAAGTGCTTTAATATCGTATTCTATCCTAATCGAATGATCATCAACCTGCTGTACCCAGTCATGCTTTCCGGTAATGGATTTTATTTTGTTTTCAAATTTCAGAGTAGTTCCGATCTTCTTAAAAAGCATAGGTAACAAACCTTCAGCACTCTCGATTTCTTCTTGTGGTGTTTTTGATTTGAGCGCTTCCTCAATATTTTTAAGATTAAGATTTTCTGTATTGATCGTTAAGGTTTTACCATTCCAGTCATTATATACATTTTGATCAACAGGGAGCTGATAGCCTACGGAAAGACGATGGAGTGCATCATAATCAGGTTTTGAAAAATGGTCTAGTTTTAAAGAAAATCCTGCATATTCATTATTTTCTTTATTTGATTTCATAAAAACCTTCTTTAATATTTTTATGGAATCCTGATCCTTGATTTTACCTTTGTTTTTTTCTTTATCCAACTCATACATACTTGTCCAGGTTGTGGGAAGTTTATCCATTTCGCCAAGCTCCTTTTTCTGTAAAGAATCCGGTGTCATGGCTTTCATTTCGGCCATAAACTCACGCACATCGATATCCATAATCGTAGAGGACGCAGCATCTTTATAATAAACTATTTCAGAATTGATGGTACAGGATTGCAATGCCAAAAGGCACATCGTGAATAACAGGAATGTTTTTTTCATGGGTATAGTAAGATATTTTAATGACAGTTTACATCATGATTATGGCCTTTCTGGATTGTCATGGCTTCAGCTTTGGGAGAAATGTAAGGAATTCCCAATTCAAGTCCTCTAACGATAAAGAGCCCGCCTAAAATAATCATGATAATAGGGATGGCTTTTAAAACCTTCATCCTGAAAGCCTGATTCATGAGATTTCCGACAAGAACTATCGCAAACATGAACGGAAGTGTTCCTAATCCAAATAAAGCCATATATAAAGCTCCCTGCCATATTCCTCCGCTTGCTAGACTTGCCGTAAGAGCCATATAAACCATTCCACAAGGTAAAAATCCATTTAAAATACCCGTTGTAAATCTTGAACGATAGTCTGCTTTTTGAAGGAGCCTTCCTAAATTTGATTTTACTGAAAAAAGGAATTTGGAGAAAAAAGGAATTTTGGACGCAAAATCTTTTCCTCCAAAAGAAAAAATGGCCATAATAATCAACAGGATTCCAACACCGATTGTTAAGTACCGCTGAAATCCTGCCATTTCAAATCCTTGCCCAATGATACCAAGAATACCACCCAAAAGAGAATACGTAAATATTCTTCCAAACTGATAGGTGAGATTCTGAAGATAAAAATTAGTAGCCTGTTTCTTTGTTAATCCCATCGATAATGCAATAGGGCCACACATTCCGATACAGTGAAAGCCGGAAGCAAAGCCTAATCCAATTGCCGATAAAATAAGTGCTATTTCCATATCACATCATAATCCATTCTGTAGTTGACCTTGTCTCTTGTCCACATTAATCGTAGGGTATAACCTCCGGTTTTTAATACCTTTGAAGGAATAACAAACGATTGATTTGCATCCAATTGTTCAGATCTTTTGATATCTAAATTCTGGTCATCTGTTCTGTTTAAAACAAACTTTACAGTAGTATTGGAATTGTTATAATCTTTTGGGAATACTATTTTAATTCCATTTGTATCTTGAGTGTAAGCAGGTTTTTCCTTAAGTTCATCTGCTCTCCTTTTAGCATCTATCACATCCTGGTATTGTAATTCTTCTTCATAATAATTATCAGTTACCATTTCTGAATTTTTCTGCCCGTTCGGGAAAAGAAATAACATAGATAAAATAAAGATAATAAATGCAGCTAATGCCAATACAACACCGTGTCCCCAACTAAAGTTTTTCATTGCTTCCGGATTTTTTTATTTGTCTTGTAGTATATCATTAAAAAACCTCTGTCATTTTCATTTGACTACATGAATGCGAAAATATGGAGGTTTCTGAGAATTAAAAATCTAATTTAAATGGTCCTTCGAAATAAGTTTTATAAGAATCAACCAGTTTTCCTTTCATATCGTAAACACCAATTGTAATGTTTTGCTTAGATAACTTCATGGCATCTTCAGGAAAGCTTATGTTAATTGTCCCTTTCGATATCTTATCTCTTTCTACAGTAATTTTACTCGATGCACTGTAGATAATTTCACCTTTAGCAGGTTCTATTACTTTGATGGTTACAATTTTCTTGTCGTTTGTCTTATTTAAAAAAGTGTAATTATATGTATTGGTAATCTTACCATCCCTTACAAAGAATGTACTTCCTGCAGGTTTAATGAATTTAGCCTCCATTTCTCCGCGGTTGTACAGAAGGTAGCCGAGGAATCCAACAAGCAGTACGAGAACAACGGCAAATCCTTTCATCCTTCCCGTAAATTTGAATGGTGTTTGATTTTCAATCTCATTTTCAGATGCGTAGCGGATCAATCCTTTCGGAAGACCTACTTTCTCCATCACTTCATCACAGGCATCAATACAAGCGGTACAGTTCACACATTCCAACTGTTGCCCATCTCTGATATCAATTCCTGTAGGACAAACTACGACACATTGATGGCAATCTATACAATCTCCTTTTCCCGCAGCTTTTCTATCCTCGCCCTTTCTCCATTTTGACCTGTTTTCTCCTCGTTTGAAATCGTAGAATACATTGATGGTATCTTTATCAATTAATACACCTTGTAGTCTTCCATATGGGCAAACTAGTGTACATACCTGCTCCCTGAACCAAGCAAACACAAAGTAAAATGCTGCCGTTAGAAGAATCATTACGATGAAATTGGTTGGATTGGCAAAAGGACCTTCAGAAACAATTCTGAAGACTTCTTTATATCCCACGATATACATAAACATAAAGTGGGTAATGATCAATGATATTACAATGTATACAAACCACTTTAAACTTCTTTTCCAGATCTTTTCGCTATCCCATGGCTGTCTGTCCAGCTTCATCTGTTTGTTTCTGTCACCTTCGATAAGGAATTCTATTTTACGAAATATCGATTCCATAAAAATTGTCTGAGGGCATATCCACCCGCAGAAAATTCTTCCGAATGCAATCGTAAAAATAATAATGAATATCAAAGATGCTATAGCACCCAAAGTAAGGATAAAAAAGTCCTGAGGATAGAAAGGCTGTCCGAAAATAAAGAACTCCCTATCGATAACATTGAATAAAAGGAAAGGGTTACCATTAATTTTTAAGAATGGAACAGCAAAGTATATAACCAATAAAGTATAACTTACAATGTTCCTATAGTTGGTGTATTTGCCTTTAGGTTTTCTTGGGAACACCCATTTTCTTTTTCCGGATTGCTCCATAGTCCCTATAGAATCCCTGTAAGTCTCAGGGTCCAGAACCTGTCCCTGTCCGCCGCGTACTTCTATTTCTTCTATGTCTGACATTTTGTAGTGTATTTAAAAAAAGAAAAGCATAATTGGTTACTATTTTTTTTTCTAATAACAAATTATGCTTTTCATATGTTTTAATTTTCTTTAAATTATTCTTTTTCCCAATGAGCTTCTGTTCCCTGAGGAGCTGCTCCACCTTGAGCCGGTGTAATTGGTGGTTGTTCCTGATTGATGTGATATACAAAAGCTGCAATTTTCTCAATTTCGGCACCTGAAACCTCACCATTTTTACCAAACGGTCTCATGGCAGGGTTCGTAGGAGAACCATTCCAGTCCATATGGAAAACATTTTTAAATAAAGTCTTCTCTGGTTGGTTGATCCAGTAATTATCCGTTAAGTTCGGACCAATACCTCCTCTTCCGTCTTCTCCGTGGCAAGATGCACAGTTTGTTTTGAAAAGCTCTTTACCATCTGCAATATTATCAGCCGAATATTTCGCTGTTTCAATGGTTACAGGAGGCTGAGATTTTTCGTACTCTGCAATACTTGCGATTTGCTCTTTATATTCTTTTTCATATTCGCTTAATGGATGAGCGAAGTCTGTAAAAGAGTATGCACATATATATACAATACAAAAAGCAGTCCCAAAATAAAATAAACCTACCCACCATTTTGGTAATTGATTATCGAGCTCCATAATTCCATCGAAGCCATGGTCGATAAGGATGTCTTTTTCCTCTGTAACAGATTGCTTTTTGAATGCACTGTCATACATTCTTCTTAAGAAAGGAATCTTTTTCTCAGCAAGGTAAGCTGCTTTTTCTTCAGGAGACAATTTTTTGAATCTATTATTTTCAATCAGGTCTCCAATGGCGCTATGAATATAAGCTAAGATAGCACTTATCACAACAGTTCCCCAGAAGTATGGTGAAGCTAGAAACGAGTAGCTTTGTACAAATAAATAATAAAAAACTATTAAAAGTCCAATTATTATTAAAATGTTTACAACAACCGGTGTTCTTTGTTTCATAATAAATTTTTAATTTTTTAAATTAAAGTCGTCTTCGTCATCCTGCAGAGGAGCCTCTTCTTCTTCCTTGTAATATTTTTTAGGTCTGCTAAAAACATATATTACCAAAGCTACGAAGAACAGCATAAAGAAAATCAGAGCCAGCGTCTGGTAAAAACCAGCGTTTTCTGTATTGGATAATATATCTTTAAAGTTCTGAGGAATCATTGAGCTTTAATATTTTTTAGTTATTACTTGCTGTTTTTATTTCTGTTGTTTTGATATCAGTACCTAATCTTTGAAGATAAGAGATAAGGGCTACAACCTCTTTTTTCTCTAGCTCACCTTTAGGTCTCTTCGCATAAGCCTCTTTCAGGTCATTTGCTTCAGAGAAAATATCTTTTACAATCTTCGCTGCCTGGTTATCTGCCCACTTGTTTGCAGAATCTATCTGAGGCTTTGTATATGGTACGTCAAAAGTATTTTTCATCAGTAACATTTTATCAACCATTTTAGATCTGTCTAAGTTCGTAGCGATTAACCAAGGGTAACGAGGCATGATAGAACCCGCTGATGTCGATCTTGGGTTATACATGTGCTTATAGTGCCAAGAACTAGGGTTTTTCCCTCCTTCTCTATGTAAATCCGGTCCCGTTCTTTTTGAACCCCACAAGAATGGTCTGTCATAAACAAACTCACCCGCTTTTGAATATTGTCCGTTTTTACCGTTAAATCTTACGATCTCATCTCGGAATGGTCTTACCATCTGAGAGTGACAAGCGTTACAACCTTCACGGATATAAATATCTCTACCTTCAAGTTCCAACGGAGAATAAGGCTTCACTGCTGAAATGGTAGGTACACTTTTCTTAAGTGATAGAGTAGGTATAATTTCAACTGAACTACCGATAGAAATAGTGATGAAAGATAAAATACCTAATAATACAGGAGTTCTTTCTAACCATAGGTGAGTTCCTTCTCCTTCTTTTCTGTTTTTGCTGATGTTTGCTAAAGCAGGAGCTTCTGCAGGAACTTCTTTCTGGAATGATCCTTTTCTTACCGTTGCAACAACGTTTACGATCATTAAAATAGCTCCTGAAATGTAGAAGAATCCTCCTAAGAATCTCATTTTAAAATAAGGGATAATAGCTGTTACAGTATCCAACCAGTTTTTCCACAATAGTGTTCCGTCCGGATTGAACTGTTTCCACATCAAACCTTGAGTAAATCCTGAAATATACATTGGTACTGCATAGAAAATAATTCCTAAAGTCCCTAACCAGAAATGCCAGTTAGCTAGTTTTACAGACCATAATTTTGTTCTCCACAAGATAGGTACAAGATAATAGATTACACCGAATGCCATGAAACCATTCCATCCCAGTGCACCTAAATGTACGTGTCCGATTACCCAGTCTGTAAAGTGACCGATCTTGTTGATATTTTTAGTTGCTAAAAGCGGTCCTTCAAAAGTTGCCATACCATAACATGTAACAGCCACCACGAAGAATTTAAGGATAGGATTTTCTCTTACTTTATCCCATGCTCCTCTTAAGGTAAGAAGACCATTAAGCATTCCTCCCCATGATGGAGCGATAAGCATAATAGAGAACCCTGTTCCTACTGCCTGTGCCCATGCAGGAAGTGCAGTATACTGAAGGTGGTGAGGACCAGCCCAGATATATACGAAAATTAATGACCAGAAGTGGATAATAGACAGTTTATATGAGAAAACCGGTCTGTCTGCCGCTTTTGGCAAGAAGTAATACATCAAACCTAAAACCGGAGTTGTTAATACGAATGCTACTGCATTGTGACCATACCACCATTGTACGATAGCATCTTTTACCCCTGCATATGCTGAATATGATTTCCATCCTGTGAAAGATAACGGAACTTCTAAGTTATTAAAGATGTGAAGCATTGCTACTGCGATCCAGGTACCAATGTAGAACCAGATAGCTACATAAAGGTGTCTTACCCTTCTCTTAGCAATAGTTAAGAACATGTTGATACCGAAAATGATCCATGAGAAAGCAATTAATATATCGATTGGCCATTCGTGCTCAGCATATTCTTTAGAGGTGTTGATCCCCATAAAGAATGTAATGAACGTAGCAACAATCATAAACTGCCAAGTCCAGAAATGTAACCAAGATAATGTATCGCTATACATTCTTGTTTTTAATAATCTCTGTAATGAGTAATAAATACCGGTATAAACGATATTACAAACGAATGCAAAGATTACCGTGTTGGTGTGCAACATTCTGATTCTACCAAAACCAAATGCACCATGAGTATTAATTAGCCCTTGGATATTACCACTC
Organism: Chryseobacterium sp. LAM-KRS1; assembly: GCF_013184525.1. Lineage (GTDB taxonomy): Bacteria > Bacteroidota > Bacteroidia > Flavobacteriales > Weeksellaceae > Chryseobacterium > Chryseobacterium proteolyticum. The sequence goes on along the minus strand of NZ_JAAOIZ010000004.1, from coordinate 114,206 downwards.
TTCAAACTCTGAATGGTAGTATCATCTGTACCAAATAAAAATTCAGGAAGTTCAGGGTAGAAAAGCATTAAGGCTGCTGTAAGCCCGAACAAAAACCCTATAAGCCCAAAAACTATGGTCGCATAAAGAAATGCCCGAACAATACTGTTGTCATAACTAAACTTTTGTGTCTCCATATCAACTATTCACTTTTTTCTTCAATTTTATTATTTTCTCCTTTTTCTTTCTCGTCTGTTTTGTTGCCATCTTTCTCTTTCTCCTTTATTTCACCGGAGTCAAAAAGAATTCGTACAGCAGGAGATTCATCATCCTCAAACTGTCCTTTTCGGGCGTTAACTATAAAAACGACCAAGAAAATTGCAGCTAAAGAAACACTGCATAGGATCATTAAATATAGAATATCCATCAGACAACAAAATTAACCTATTTTCGGGGTTCAAATTTAGTGAAAAATAATGACATTCATCACGAAATACCGATTCTTGCTAATTTAAAATCAGTCTAAATAAGGGCTTCTACGCCTCTTTGGTAAAGTATTTCCGTCCTAAGATCCAGGTTGAAATTGTAGTGAATGCAACTACAGTGATTGAGCTTATTGGCATGATTATCGCTGCGAATAGCGGATGCATATGGCCTGTGACAGCGTAACTTAAGCCTACTATATTGTATAAAAAGCTTATTATGAATGTCATTTTAACAATAGTAATTGAGCCTTTGCAAACGTTCAGGTACCTGTCAAGGGTAACCACTTTGTCACCATTCATGATGACATCAGATGAAGGAGTAAAGGTATTGGTGTCATCTGCAATGGCTATTCCTACATTGCTTTGTTTCAATGCTCCTGCATCATTTAATCCATCTCCCAACATGGCAACTTTGTAATTTTTATCCTGGAGTTGCTTGATGTAATTTAATTTATCCTCCGGGCTTTGATTAAATGCCATCGCCTGATAGTTGGGGATAATTTCCTTTAACTGATTTTCTTCAGAAGAATTATCTCCGCTTAAAATGAAGATTTTATAATGGTTGAGCGTTTTGAATAAGTTTTTAAGGCGACTTCTATATTCATTTTTGAATATGAATTTACCTAGAAATTCATTGTTTTTACTGATGTAGACTGCCGTTTCAAGATTTTTAGATTCCTGATTATTATATTTTGCAGATCCTATCTTATAATGAGCTCCTCTTACAGTAGCCCCATATCCTTTCCCGGAGGTCTCAACGAAATTATCAACAGGGAAGTAGTCATCATTAATATCAATAAATTCGTATAAAGATTTTGAAAGCGGGTGATTTGAATTTTTTAATAAGGTTTTGATATTCAGTGAGTCGAATTCTGAAATGGTTGAACCTTCATACTTGATATTTGTTTTTTTGCGGTGGGTAATGGTTCCGGTTTTATCAAATACAAGTGTGTCGATTTTTGCAATTTTCTCAATGGTCAGGGTATCCTTCACATAGAATTTATTCCGCCCTAAAATCCTCATAATATGCCCGAAAGTAAAAGGAGCGGAAAGCGCCAGCGCGCAAGGACAGGCAATGATCAATATGGCAGATACCACCTGGAACATTTTTTCCAGATCAATGAATGACCAGTAAATTCCTGAAATTAAAGCTATGCCTAAGATGATAAATGTGAAATACTTGCTGATGTTATTGGTGAGAGTGTCAAGTCCTGTTTCGTATTTCTTAAATGCTTCCTTATTCCAAAGTTGAGTAAGATAACTTTGGTCCACATTTTTAATCACTTCAAGTTCAAGAGAAGATCCTATCTGTTTTCCACCGGCAAAAATTTTATCTCCCGGTTGTTTACTTATGCTTTCACTTTCACCAGTGATGAAACTGTTATCGATATTTCCTTCCCCGTTAATAAGAATAGCATCTACGGGGATGATTTCCTGGTTTCTAACCAGAATCCGGTCTCCTACTTTAACTTCTGAAAGTAAGATATTGTCCTGCTTTCCATCAAAATCGACTTTGGTAACTGCAATCGGATAAAAAGATTTGTAATCACGGTCGTATGAAAGAGCGCTATAAGTTCTTTTCTGAAAGGTTTTTCCTAGCAGCATGAAGAATAATAGCCCACAAAGTGTATCGAAATAGCCTGGTCCGTAGTCTGTTGCTACCTCATAAATACTTCTTCCGAAAAGAACGAAAATACCCAAAACAATAGGAACGTCAATATTAACGATCTTGTTCTTTAAACCATACCAGGCCGATTTGTAATAATCTGAAGCTGAATAGAAAACTACAGGAATGGCAAGCAGAAACATTAATGTTCTAAAAAGTCCTTTGTAGTGCTGCATCCAATAATCTTCACCTCCAATATATTCAGGAAAAGCAAGGAACATTCCATTCCCAAACGCAAAACCGGCAATGGCAAGTTTAACAAGAAGGGACTTATCAAGATGATCCACGTTTTTCTCTGCCGTTTCCAGGCTAATGACCGGTTTGTATCCGAGGTTGGTTAAAAATTTAGCGAGTTCGCTTAGTTTTAGATCGTTATGGTTGAAAGAAACCTGTAAGGTCTTTCTGGTAAAATTGACCTGTGAATATTTAATGCCGTCGTTCAGGGTATGAAGGCTTTCCAAAAGCCAGATGCAAGATGAGCAGTGGATTACAGGTATTTTAAAAGTCACAAGACTTGTATTGCCTTCTGAAAAATCGGTGACTTTTTCAAAAATTTCCGGGGTATCCAAATAATCGAACTGAGAGGAATTTTCGTCCGGACGAATTCCTGCTCTTTTATTCAGTTCATAAAAATTACTTAGATTGTTGGTATTCAGAATTTCGTAAACTGACTTGCAACCGTTGCAACAAAAAATTTTTTCATCAAAAAGAATTCGTTCTTTTTCTATGCCTTGACCACAATGAAAACAGTTCTCGCTCACCTCCATAAATTATTGAGGTACAAAATTATAACAAATTTTTTTGTTTATCGAGTTAAAATGTTCTATTTTTGTGATAAATGTCATATTAAAATGTCGCAGGAACAACAGATTGCAATTGAAGAGAGGTTCGCCAGAGTTTTTAATGATAAATCTTTTAAGGAAAGACTTTCAAGCGCAGATTTTGAAAAATACATTAGCACAAAAAAGAAATTAAAATTTCAGAAACACGATACTATTTTCGAAGATGGAGAAACTCCAAAGGGAGTATATTTTTTAGAAAATGGTGCTGCTAAACTTTCTAAATCCGGAGCCTTTGGAAAAGATCAGATCTTAAGGTTTATCAAAGAAGGTGATATTATTGGCTACCGTTCTTTGCTTTGCGGAGAAAATTTTCAGGCTAAAGCTGAAGCAATGACTGATATTGAGTGTACTTTTCTACCTGCAGATGTATTTATGTATCTTTTAGAGGTGGATTCTCAATTGTCTTTCGTAATGCTTCAGAAAATAGCTTATGAATTAGGAGAATCTTCAAACACGATTACTTTCCTTGCTCAAAAAACCGTAAGAGAGCGATTGGCTGAAATTTTATTGCTTCTGGAACAGAAATTAGGAGTAGATCCGGAAGGGTTTATCAAAATTTCTTTAACAAGAGAAGAAATTGCCAATATCATCGGGACAGCTACCGAGAGTGCTATCCGTCTGATCTCCGAATTCAAACAGGATGATCTGATAGAAGTGGACGGAAGAAACATCAAGATCCTCAACCACGACAAACTAATGAAACTAGGTCACGTAGTTTTATAAATCATAAAAAAAATTTAAGTCGGCGGAAGCCGACTTTTTAACTTTTAAAATATAGATACATTATGTCTGTTCATTCTGAAATAAAAAAAGTTACGACTGAAACCTTGCGTAAAATGAAGTTCGACAAGGAAAAAATAACAATGCTTACAGCCTATGATTTCACTACAGCAAAGATGGTAGATGCAGGAGGAGTAGATGCTGTTTTGATAGGAGATTCTGCAGCCAATGTAATGGCAGGTTTTGAAACTACGCTGCCTATTACTCTTGATCAGATGATCTATCATGCTCAAAGCGTTGTACGTGGAGTAGACAGAGCTCTCGTTATTGCTGACCTTCCTTTTGGAACTTATCAGAGTAATCCTGAAAAAGCGTTAGAGTCTGCCGTAAGAATGATGAAAGAGGGCGGTGCCCATGCTGTGAAAATTGAAGGCGGTAAAGAGATTTCAAAATCAATCAAGAAAATTGTTAATGCAGGAATTCCTGTGATGGGGCATTTAGGATTAACCCCTCAGTCTATTTATAAATTCGGAACTTACAAAGTAAGAGCGAAGGACGAAGCAGAAGCTGAGAAACTGATCAGTGATGCGCAGCTTTTAGAAGAATTAGGGTGCTTTTCTGTTGTTTTAGAAAAAATTCCGGCAGATTTGGCTAAAAAAGTATCAGAAAGTATCTCGATTCCGACAATCGGAATCGGAGCAGGCCCTGACTGTGACGGACAGGTTTTGGTTTATCATGATATGGTAGGAATGAACCAGGGATTCAGTCCAAAATTTTTGAGAAGATATCTTGATCTTTACAGTGAAATCACAGGGGCGGTTGCACAATATGTAAAAGATGTAAAAGAGGTTACCTTTCCTAATGAAAAAGAAAGCTATTAATGAGGGATAATCAACAGACTATACAAGGAGTTATTTCCGTTATCGCATTGATCTGCCTTGCCGTAGGATGGTTCAATTTCTTTTCACCGGAAACTAATGATATCCTCTCGAAAAGGGTATTTTACATCGTCATAGGAATAAGTTTTGCCATTCAGGCTCCTTTTCTGTCTAACAGAAATTTTGTATATCCAATGTATGCTGCCGCAGGTCTTTGTATTGTTGGCGCTTTTCTTCCATTGGAATCAAGGCTGGCTGCAATGAAAACGCTTGGGCTTCTTGCAGGGATTATTCTTTCTTTGTCGAACAGACGACAGACTAATTAAATGTAAAATGGAGGAGCAGATTGTTTATGAAGACAACCATCTCCTGGTTGTAAATAAAAAAGTCGGTCAGCTTGTACAGGGTGACAAGACCGGTGATGAATCGTTATTAGAATCAATAAAGAACTTTATAAAGGAAAGAGATGCTAAACCGGGAAATGTTTTTCTCGGTTTGGTTCATCGCATAGACCGTCCGACATCAGGTTTGGTTATTTATGCCAAAACCTCAAAAGCCCTTTCCCGTCTTACTCAGATGGTTAAAAACAGGGAAATTAAAAAAACATACTGGGCTGTTGTTGCTAAAGAAATGATTCCGCATCACCAGAGGCTGGTTCATTATTTAAAGAAAAACGAGAAAAATAATAAAGCCATTGTTTTTCCAAAGGCAACAGATGGAGCGAAAGAGGCAATTTTAACTTATAATGTTATTAAAACCCTGGACAATTATATGCTTCTTGAAATTGATCTGGAAACAGGAAGACATCATCAGATCCGGGCTCAACTTTCCAAGATTGGAGTTCCGATAAAAGGGGATTTGAAATATGGAGCACCTCGGTCAAATTCGGATGGAGGGATCAATCTTCATGCACGAATGCTTACATTCATCCATCCTGTGACCAAAGAAGAGATCAGAATTGTAGCTCCTGTTCCGCAAAATGATGCCATATGGAGAGCATGCGAAGAATAAGTCTGAATATAAAAGTTAATCTTAACATTATACTATTAAACATACAAAAGACCATCTAAAAACAGATGGTCTTTTTGTTTTTAATGAAATCATTTTGCCTGTTTTGAAAAAATAACTAACTTCGTCCCATACTTTAGGGGTGTCTGTTCACAAGCAGACTGAGACTTTACCCTTTGAACCTGATCTGGATCATACCAGCGTAGGGAAAAGTGAGATGACTTTTTGCTGTACATTTCTATTGTACTATTATAGCCATTCCTAAAGTGATTTATAACAAAAATCTTGGAATGGAACTTATAATCAATCACACACGGAAAACTTTCGATATTCCACCGGAAAACCTGGAGGCTTTGATGGCTCTGGAGGCACCCGGCCGCAAAAAAGGAATCGCTGTTGCCTTAAACAATCGTATTATTCCCATTTCCTCCTGGCAGAATACTGTACTTCAGGACCAGGATTCAATTTTAATTATTACCGCAACACAGGGCGGCTAATCTTCGTAAAACCCCAATAATTTTATGGCACATTCAATTACGCGTTCGCCATTTCCGAACTCAAAGAAAATTTATGTTGAAGGAAGCATTCATCCTATTAAGGTTGCTATGCGCGAAATCCTATTGAGCCCTACAAAGCTCAGCAATGGAACATTGGAGAATAATCCTCCTGTCACGGTTTATGATACGTCAGGACCTTATACGGATGAAAATTCGCAGATCGATATCCAGAAAGGACTTCCAAGAATAAGAGAGCAATGGATCCTGGAAAGGGGAGATGTAAAAATTCTAGACGGAATATCGTCCGAATATGGGAAAGCCCGTTTGGCAGATCCGAAACTGGATGAATTACGTTTTTCTTATAATCATAAGCCAAAAGTCGCTCTGGAAGGAAAAGAAGTAACCCAGTTATACTATGCAAAACAGGGGATCATTACCCCTGAAATGGAGTACATTGCCATCCGTGAAAACCAAAGAATAGAACAGCTTGATTTTATTTCCAAAGAAATGTCTTCCCAGCATGTCGGGAACAATTTCGGGGCAAGAACTCCTAAAAATAAAATTACTCCTGAATTTGTAAGAGAAGAGATTGCTGCCGGAAGAGCAATCATTCCTAATAACATCAACCACCCAGAAAGTGAACCGATGATTATCGGGCGGAATTTTTTAGTAAAGATAAATGCCAATATTGGTAACAGTGCTGTTTCTTCCAGTATCGATGAAGAGGTCGAAAAAGCAGTGTGGGCATGCAGATGGGGTGCGGATACTATTATGGATCTTTCCACAGGAAAAAATATTCACGAAACAAGGGAATGGATCATTAGAAATAGTCCTGTACCTATCGGAACTGTTCCTATTTATCAGGCACTTGAAAAAGTGAAAGGAGTTCCTGAAGATCTTACCTGGGAAGTATTTAAAGATACCCTGATCGAGCAGGCGGAGCAAGGCGTTTCGTATTTTACCATTCATGCAGGAGTGCTGCTCAGATATATTCACCTTACCGTTAATAGAGTAACGGGAATTGTTTCCCGTGGAGGCTCTATTATGGCTAAATGGTGTCTTTATCATCACAAAGAAAACTTCTTGTACACGCATTTTGAAGAAATTTGTGAAATCATGAAAAAATATGATGTAGCTTTTTCTTTAGGTGACGGACTTCGTCCGGGATCTATTGCAGATGCTAATGACGCTGCACAATTTGCAGAGCTGGAGACTTTAGGAGAGCTTACGAAGATTGCTTGGAAACACAATGTACAGGTAATGATTGAAGGTCCCGGTCACGTTCCGATGCATATGATCAAAGAAAATATGGATAAGCAGCTGGAAGAGTGCCACGAAGCACCTTTCTATACGTTAGGGCCGTTAACAACAGATATTGCGCCGGGCTATGATCATATAACTTCAGGAATCGGAGCTGCCATGATCGGATGGTTTGGATGTGCAATGCTTTGTTACGTTACCCCTAAAGAACATCTAGGACTGCCCAATAAAAAAGATGTGAAAGACGGGGTTATTACCTACAAGCTGGCAGCACATGCTGCGGATTTGGCAAAAGGACATCCAGGTGCTCAGTACAGAGATAATGCTCTGAGTAAGGCAAGGTTTGAATTCAGATGGGAAGATCAGTTTAATCTTTCCCTGGACCCTGAAACGGCAAAAGCATATCATGATGAAACATTACCGGCAGAGGGAGCAAAGATTGCGCATTTTTGTTCCATGTGTGGTCCTAAATTCTGTTCCATGAAAATTACTCAGGAAATACGGGAATCCGCTGAAATGGGTATGATGATAAAATCACAGGAGTTTATCGAGAACGGAAAGGAAATTTATTTATGATCATTGTCATAAGTCCTGAAAACATTTTAATCAATGAGGCAGAATGTGTCAATAAGATGTTTCAGGATGGGCTGGAATTATTTCATATCAGGAAACCTTTTATCACTGAGGAAGAAATGATCGTTTTTTTGGATCAGATCGATGCATCATTCCGTCATCGATTGGTAATGCACGGTTATTTTGACCTGGCAGCAGAATATGGAATTTCAAGAATACACTTCAGGGAACAGGACCGTATTAATGGATTGCATTCATGGCGTGCAAAAGGTTCGGTAATCTCTACATCGGTACATGATGTCATTTCTTTTAATGCTCTTGAACCCAATTGGGAATATGCTTTTTTCAGTCCATTTTTCTCAAGCATTTCAAAACCAGGATATGGAGAACATTCCACGGTTTTAGAGAAGATAGGACTTCGGAATAATCATGATGTAAAACTTATTGCTTTAGGAGGAATCTATGAGGAAAACATTGAGATAGCGCTGAAATTGGGAGCAGAAGGTCTTGCCTTGCTGGGAGGGATCTGGATGAATGAGCAACCTGTAAGGGCATTTAATCAGTGCAGGAATAGAATGTTGGAATATAATTATCAAAACAGGTAGAAATTGATCAAAGAAAAATTACAATATATTTCCCAGGGAAATACAAAAGAAGAACAGGAATTGAATATTCACAGGGCTCTGGACGCCGGTGTAAAGTGGGTGCAGGTTCGTTGGAAAAACGCGCCTGGGAAAGAGCTTTTTGAATTGTGTGAAAAATCAAAATTACAATGTACTGAATACGGAGCAATATGTATTATTAATGATCACATACATTTGGCAGAACTCGTAGATGCTGATGGTGTACATTTAGGATTAGATGATGATACAATCACTCAGGCAAGACAGATTCTGGGTCCTGAAAAAATAATCGGGGGAACAGCCAATACATTAGAGGATGTTCTGCAAAGAATTGATGAATCTTGTGATTATATCGGTTTGGGGCCATTGCGGTATACACCGACAAAGGAGAAATTAAGTCCGGTACTGGGCTTTGAAGGGTATCAGCAACTGATCCGGGATTTAGAAAAAAGATCGGTTAAAATTCCTGCAATCTATGCAATTGGAGGTGTACGTCTTGAAGATGTAGAATTATTACAGAAAATTGGAATCCATGGAGTTGCTGTCTCCGGACAAATTACAGGCAGGCCGTCTGTCGTTAATGAATTTATAAAATCTTTCAAATGAATCAAATACTAACAATAGCAGGAAGAAATTTCGAATCAAGGCTATTTCTGGGAACGGGTAAATTCGGAAATCTGGCAGAAATGACACAATCTATTATTGCATCAGAAAGCAATATGGTGACAATGGCACTGAAAAGAATTGATGCTCAATCTAAGGATGACGGTATTCTCACGGCACTGCAGCCCACCAATACCCATCTTCTGCCTAACACCTCCGGAGCCCGTACTGCCAAAGAAGCAGTACTGGCTGCGCAATTGGCCAGAGAAGCGTTAGAAACAAACTGGGTGAAACTGGAAATACATCCGGACCCTAAATATTTACTGCCGGATCCTATAGAAACATTATATGCAACGGAAGAACTTGCGAAGCTTGGGTTTATTGTAATGCCTTACATTCATGCTGATCCCGTTTTATGCAAACGGTTAGAAGACGCAGGGACAGCAGTGGTTATGCCATTGGGAGCCCCTATCGGAACGAACAAAGGTCTTCGGACGTTGGATTTCCTGGAAATTATCATTAGCCAGAGCAACGTTCCTGTGGTAGTTGATGCAGGAATAGGAGCCCCATCTGATGCGGCAAAGGCCATGGAAATTGGTGCTGATGCCGTGTTGGTGAATACTGCTATAGCCGTGGCAAAGGATCCGATCAGTATGGCAATTGCATTTAAGGAAGGGGTTATTGCAGGAAGAAGAGCTTACGAAGCCGGACTGGGCTCGATCAGTTCCCATGCTGAGGCATCAAGCCCCTTGACTTCATTTTTATTTGAATAAATCGTATTAGAATGAAAAATTTTGAGGAGGTTTTCACATCCTATGAGTGGAATGATATTAAACAAAAACTGGAAAATGTCACTTTATCCGATGTAGAATACAGCCTTCAGAAGAAGCAGAAAACATTGGATGATTTCCTTAATCTTATTTCAATGGCTGCGGCACCGAAATTAGAAGTGATGGCTGGCATGGCGAGAGCGATTACCCAAAAACGTTTTGGCAAAGTAATCCAGCTGTATGCACCTTTATATCTTAGTAACGAATGTCAGAATATTTGTACCTATTGTGGTTTTAGCTTAGACAATAAACTAAAAAGAAAAACACTTTCCGATACTGAGATTATGATAGAAGCAACGGTTCTGAAGGCCATGGGAGTAAATCATATATTGCTGGTAAGCGGTGAAGCGAATAAGACCGTAGGAATAGCCTACTTTCTGAATGCTGTTCGGTTATTAAAATCCCATTTTGCCAACATTTCTATCGAAGTACAGCCATTGTCAGAAGATGAATACCGATTACTCCATCAGGAAGGAGTTCATTCAATCCTTGTGTATCAGGAGACTTATCATCAGGAAGTGTATAAGCAGTATCATCCGAAAGGTAAAAAATCAAATTTTAATTTTCGGCTGGAAACACCTGACCGAATAGGAAGAGCAGGGATTCATAAAATGGGGTTAGGTGTTTTATTAGGATTGGAAGATTGGAGAGTCGATAGCTTCTTCAATGCAGCCCACATTGATTACCTGCAAAAGCAATACTGGAAAAGTAAATTTTCCGTATCATTTCCGAGATTACGGCCCGCTGAGGGAATCATAGAACCCAACTTCATTATGGAGGATAAAGAGCTTTTGCAACTTATTTGCGCTTATCGGATATGGAATGAAGATCTTGAAATTTCCATTTCTACCAGGGAGAATGAAAATTTCAGAAATCATATTGTATCTCTTGGAGCCACTTCCATGAGTGCCGGATCTAAGACTAATCCGGGAGGCTATGCTGTAGATCCTCAATCGTTGGAACAATTTGAAACCAGTGATGAAAGAAGCATGCAGGATATAAAAAATGTGATCAGGAATGCGGGATATGATCCTGTTATGAAAGATTGGGATTCTGTGTACAGTGGTTTTTAATAGAATGATCATGAATAGCGAAGAAATGTTTTCCAGATACAGCCGTCAAATTTTTATTGATGAGATTGGTACTTCAGGGCAACGAAAAATACTTAATGCAAAAGTGCTTGTTGTGGGGGCTGGTGGATTGGGGAGTCCTGTTATTCAATATTTGGCAGCGGCAGGAGTTGGCATTTTAGGGATCGCAGACTTTGATAAAGTAGAGCTTCATAATCTGAACAGGCAGATTATTCATAATGAAAAAAGTGTCGGGATATCCAAAGTGTCCAGCGCAGTACAATTTGTTGAAGCACTTAACCGGCATATTACTATTATTCCCATTGATGAAAAGATAGATCTTTCAAATATTGAAAGGATAATTTCTAGATATGACCTGATTGTAGACGGATCAGATAACTTTTCTACAAGGTATTTAATTAATGATGCTTGTGTGAGACTAAAAAAACCGGTGGTTTATGGAAGTATTCTGGGCTTTTCCGGTCAGGTGGCAGTATTTAATTACAGAGAGAGTAAAAACCTGAGGGATCTTTTTCCTGAACCACCGGTGGATGAAGATACCCCGGATTGTGATAGTTTAGGTGTTCTGGGATCATTACCCGGAATAATAGGAAGTATGATGGCACATCTGAGCCTGAAAATAATTACAGATCTTCCTGTGAATACCAATCAGCTGACTTTGGTCGATACTCTGGACTGGAGATTTCACACCATCGATTTTTAATTATATTGTTTTTAAATAAATCGGGCAATAAGAATATTCTTACTGCCCGATTTTATGATAATTGATATGTTGATGTAGTATTAAAAGACTATAACCTGATTATTTACTATCCTGCTGCATTACCCCTCCGTTATCCTCTTTCTTGCTGCTGTTTAAGATATTCGGATCCTCTTTAGCCAGTTTGTTTTTGGTTGGGATCTTATAATTAATGGAAAGTCCGAAATTTCTTGTGTCATATTTTGTTCTCAAAGTAACCGCTTCTCCGGATGGCGGATTAGAACGAACTTGCATTACCTGTCCGTTAAAAATATCATTAGCAAATACAGAAACAGTAAGACGATTATCCAAAAACTTTTTAGTCAGTGTAATATCCAGTGAATTGCTGAATGGTTTTTCTGCTGTGAAGTAGAAATAACCTGCTTTTGGCGTCAGGTAGCTGTAGTTTGCTGTTAGCTTAATCTGTTTAGGCAGAATAAGTTGGGTCATCACATTGAAAATCCAGAATCCTTTGTTGTTTAGATTATCAATATCATGTTTCTGATATCCTGCATACAGATACATAAAATTGATTTTGTCTGGATTAAAATCAAACTTCATGATTTCGCTCATAGGCTTACTAAAAATCATGAAAGGGACAGGAAGCCCTACATTGAAATTGTGGATCCTCATGCTGGAAATGTTTATCTGCTCATTAAACAGGTTTTTTCCATTTTTTCTGATGATCTGTGCAACCTGATTTTTAGCTGAACTTACACTATATCCGATGAATGCATAATCAAAGGCAGAAAGTTTTACTTCATAATTGTCAAAGATCGTAGGCTGCAGATTCGGATTTCCGGTAACCTGGGTATTCGGTCCCTGGAATGTAGTGTTATTGGGATTAAGTGCAGAAATACTTGGCAGACTGATTTTCTTGTTATAGTTTGCTGAAACAGAAACCTGATTCATAAAGCTGTACTGAACACTTGCATTTGGAAATAATTTAAACTTATTAAAAGGGATCAGATTTTTCTGAAGTATTGCACCGGTACTGTCAATCACCCTTGTAATTCCAGAGATGTCATAATTTTCAGCCCTTGATCCTAATGTGAAATCGAATTTTTTAAATTTAGCCTGGAACTCAAGATAGGTGGAAGCGGTCTGTCGTTGATAGTCCAGATTGGTCAGACCTCTGCTTTGAGTATCGAAGTTTTGTTTTTCATATAATCCACCGAAACTTACCTTTCCTCCATCAAGGATCTTGATTGGCTGCGAATAATCCACTTTAAAATTAGCAATTCTCATGTCAGATTCATTGTTCAGTAAAAGACCATCCGAAAATCTTGGAAGATTTTCGTTAGGATTGATGTAACTGATATCTCTGAAAATATTATTCTGATCAAATTTACTCGTTGATTTGGTATATCCGAACTGGAAATCTAGTTTTTGAGATTTATCACTAAAGCGTTTCTGATAGGTTATTACCGCTTCCTGTCTCAAATTATTCGTGTAGGCAGCATCAAATGCATGAAAATATCCTTCCCTGATACTGTCTTTAACAGGAATGTACGGTAGGTCAGCAAAACCGTTACTATCTGTGTAATTGCTGTTTTTATTATGATAGATATCGTAATTTAATAATAATCTGTCCTGTCCCAGATCAAATGTTAAGCCTGATTTCGCGAAATAACCACGGCCGATTCTATCCGTATTGCTTAATAATAAATCATTTTGATTCGAATTCAGCATACTTTCCCGATAGTTCTGTCCGATGTTCAGCTGCCATCCGAAATATTTATTACGGGCGTTTAAATTTAAAGAGTTGCTGGTTCTGCTTCTCAACTTACCGTAGTTGGTAAATGAATAATTTCCTGAATAAGTTGCCGTAAGATATTTATTGGCATTTTTGTTCGTAATGATATTCATAATTGCACCCCCGGAAGTTGCCGGGAATTCAGCGCCAGGTTGAGTGATCACTTCAATTCGGTCTACAGAATTGGCAGGCATCCCTTCCAAAAATGAATTAAGTTCATTGGAAGTAATGTTTAAAGGGCGTCCGTTAAGATAAACATCAAGGATCTTTCCCTGATACATCATACCCGCAATATCAGTAGACACCAGACCCGGAAGTTTTTTGATACCCTCTAAAACATTTCCGTTGTTCAGTTGGGGCTGTTCTGAAAAATCAAAAATAGTACGGTCTGCCTTTTGTTCAACGGCTTTTTTAGTTTTGGTAATTACAACGCCTTCGATCTGCTTTTCCTTGACCTGGATGTTGGTTTTTTCCTGAGCCTTTGTGACAATAATGCTTAAGGAAAATAAAACGAGTACAATTTTTTTCATAATGGTTTTTACTACTACTCAGTTAGACGTTTAAAATAAAAAAATGTTACAAAGAAAGTTTTTAGAGGGTTGTTTTATTCCATGAAATACCTCACAATAGAATATAATCATATTGCATCATCATACGGCTTGGTTTTGCGATTAATTTAAAAATTTTACAAATTATTTTTTTATTTATAAAATAGTTATATCTTTGCCTCACAATTATCAAGAATCTCATAGATGGGATAGCAACCTGCAAAACAAGCAAGGTGCTGAAATAGATAAGCCGGCAAGCTCCGGAAAAAATGTTTTTCTATTCATTCCCATCTTACAATTTTTGTTTAAAATTTAAAATCAATGTTTAAGAACAGGGAAAATTATAGCACAATGAATTTGACTTTTTGTCCGGCAGATATCGAAGCAAAGCTTCTGTATGCTGGTGATCACTCATGGCATTTCGTGATGTGTATGTGTTGTTGTTCTTAGCCTCTGGTTTCTATTAACTAATAAAACCGTTTATCATTTTTCTTTTAGCCTTGTGTTTTCAAGGTTACAGGATACTTTTTGCTTAAAATTTTAAGCAAACAAAAAAATTATAACAAAAATTTAAAAATAAAACACATGCGCCATTTTAAAAATAGAAGTATCATTGCTTCGGCCACTTTAATTTCGACGTTTTACTTCGCCCAGTCTGATACTCTAAAATCAAAAAAAATCGATGAGGTTGTTCTTCTCGGTTCAAGAGGATCAGGTAGATCATTAACAGATACTCCGGTTCCGGTAGACGTTATTAACATTTCAAAAATATTGAAACAAAGCCCGGTTAATAATATAAGCCAGGCTCTAAACTATATTGTCCCTTCTTTTTCCTCCACATCGCATACTGTAAATGACGGGACGGATTTTGTGGATCCTGCACAGTTGAGGGGTTTAGGTCCCGATCAGGTTTTAGTTTTACTTAATGGGAAAAGAAGGCATCAGTCTTCACTCATCAATGTAACCCTTACACCAGGTAGGGGTTCGGTGGGAACAGATCTTAATGCGATTCCTACTTTTGCTTTAGATAAAATTGAAGTGCTTCGGGATGGTGCTTCTGCTCAATACGGATCTGATGCTATTGCAGGAGTTGTCAATTTAGGTCTTAAAAAAAGATTGGGGCTATCCGGTCAGTTATTTTTGGGAGGATATGCTTCACCGGTTACCAACAATTTTTCCGGTGGACTGGATGGAGAAACCATTTCTTTAGACCTGAATTATGGATTCAAACTTGGAAAACAGGGGTTCTTCAATATTACTACATCAACCCAATACCGGGATCCTTATTCCCGAGCTGGTGTGAGGAATGGCGATATATACAATGCCTATAATGCTATTAACTACAGGGCTGCTCAAGATGGGATAGATATAGACGGGCTTTATAAGAATATAAATAATACTTCCAATAGCCAGCAAATTATCAATACGATTAAGCAGTATGCAACAAAAGTAAATTATTTTTCATCTGATTTACAGAATAAAATCGCAAACGCCAATAACATTTCAACTTTACAGGGTTTATTAGGAGGGGATGTTACCAATGATGAACTTGCATATAGAGGACTTCAACGGAAAGACTTCAGTATCAGAGCTGGACAATCGAAACTGCAGTCAGCACAGGTCTATTATAATTCGGAAATTCCGATTAATGATGACTGGAAGGTGTATTCTTTTGGAGGATATAGCTACAGGCTGGGGAATGCCGGAGGTTTTTTCCGTTTGCCTAATACCGAGAGAAATATCAATTTTATAACACCCAACGGATATCTGCCACAGATTGAGTCTACCATTAATGATTATTCATATGCAGCTGGGATCAAAGGAAAATGGAATGACTGGAATATAGATCTCAGTAACACTTTTGGAAAGAATACTTTCAATTTTGGAGTTGTTAATACTTTTAATTCTTCATTGGTCAACAACTCTCCAAGAAGATTTGATGCAGGTGGACTTGAGTTTTTGCAAAACACCCTAAACCTTGACTTTTCCAAAAAGTATGATGTATTGCATGGGCTGAACATTGCATTTGGAGGGGAATACCGTTATGAAAATTATAAGGTGAATGCCGGTAACGAGAATTCTTATGCCTCTTATGATATTTATGGAAATGTAGTGACCGTAAATACTCCAAAAAATGAGCTTGTGACTGATTTTTTTGGCGTAACAAGACCTGCCGGTTCCCAGGTATTTCCGGGATTTAGTCCGGATAATGCTGTTTCCGGAAATAGAAATAGTGTGGCCGGATATGTAGATGTGGAGCTGGAACCAACGGATTGGTGGCTGGTAGAAGGTGCTTTGCGCTATGAAAACTATTCAGACTTTGGATCTACCTTTAATTATAAACTAGCGACTAATGTGAAGTTGGCTGATAATTTTAATTGGAGAGGTGCTGTTTCTACAGGTTTTAGAGCCCCTTCATTAGCCCAGATCTATTATAGCTCAACATCAACCTTAATTCAACAGGGTAATACTACCCAGGTAGGAACTTTTAGGAATAATTCCGAGGCTGCACAGGCGCTTGGGATTCCAAAACTGAAACAGGAAACCTCCCAGTCGTACAGTACAGGACTTACTTGGAAAGCTCCAAATTTGAATCTTGTGGTTACAGCAGATGTTTATTATATTAAAATTAAAGATAGAGTAGTGCTCACTGATTTGTTTTTCAGGCCTAAAGGTACTAGAGGTGTAGATTTTCCTGAAGGATCGGATCAGGCAATTCTGCAGGATGCTTTTGACCTTGCAAGAGCTAGTGCCGCCAATTTTTTTGCGAATGCTGTGGATTCCCAAACCAAAGGGCTTGATCTTACCATTTCCCAGACATCCAATTTAGGTTCAGGAATTAACCTGGAAAATAACTTTGGGCTCAATCTGAATCAGACCAGAAGAATAGGAAATATTCATGCCTCCCCAAAATTAGTTAGCCAGATAGACAGTTACTTTTCTGAGCCTAACAGGATTTACTTTGAAGAAGCTGTACCCCGTGTAAAAGCAACTCTATCCAATAATCTTAGAGTTTTAGGATTTAATATTTTATTGAGGAATTCTTTCTTTGGAAAAGTAACCGACGCTGATGTATTGGATGCTAATTTTGATGGTGTAGTAGGAAAACAGGAACACTTTGTATTGAATAATCGTTTTGTAACAGATCTTTCAGTAGGCTATGACTTCAGTAAAAATATATCTGCAACCATTGGAAGTAATAATATATTCAATGTGATGCCTTCCAAAAATCCACTAATCAATTCCCTGACAGCAGATAATCAGTTTGTATACTCCAGACAGGTTTCCCAATATGGTATTGGAGGACGATTTCTGTTTACAAGGGTAGAATTTAAGTTTTAAATGCTCTGGAAGCTTTGAAGCATAAAGCCATATAAACAAAGGCAGAGATTTCAACTTAAATCTCCGCCTTTATATTTATAAAGAAGAAAATTCTGTGAACTCATATTCTGCAGAGCAGGTTAGAAGTTGTCTGAGGACTGCTGCATGTCCGTTTCCTACGATTACAAGAATCCTGTCGTCACTCTGATGCGGAATATTCTGTATATTACGGAATATTCTCAGATTCCTGCTATACCAGTTCATGGCAAGTATATCAGCTCCGTCATAATCCCT
Source organism: Chryseobacterium sp. LAM-KRS1 (assembly GCF_013184525.1). Classification (GTDB taxonomy): domain Bacteria; phylum Bacteroidota; class Bacteroidia; order Flavobacteriales; family Weeksellaceae; genus Chryseobacterium; species Chryseobacterium proteolyticum. The sequence goes on along the minus strand of NZ_JAAOIZ010000004.1, from coordinate 96,493 downwards.
TAATTTAAAATCTCCACTCAGATAAGCGCCATATCCATATTCGTGATATTCTTTGCTGTTAAGATATTGGAAGGTGTTCATAAGTGAGCTAAAGTTTTTGGCTTCTGAATGATTATAGAAATCAGTAAAGTTTTGAGAAATAGGGTCGTCACTTTTATAATCATATCCCTCTGTAAGTTTCTTAAAATACAGTGAGTCAGTCTTTCCAAACTTTTCCATAAGGTCTTCTAATACGGAAGAGGCGTCTACACTGAATAGTTCATTGATCTTCAGTTCACTGGCAATTCTCATGGCAAGCTGATACCGTTCGTCTCTTTTATCATGGTGTTTTCCTTCATTATACTCTTTGAGTTTTTGATTGGCGTTCCATTCGGGTGAAGCTTCAATAGCAATCTTTGTTGGCCTGAACTTCTTAATATAATTTACCAGATCGGTAACCTCTTTGGATGTTTTAGGAGATAGTACATCGATCTGGTCCTGTTTTTTGATTTTATGGGCATCCAGATTAGGATAATCAAAATGGAATGAGCCTACCACTAAAACTTTTGTTTTTGGAGTAGGGAAGAAATCAGATGGTTTTTTTTGAGCCTGAATACTAAAGCAGGAAAATAATAGGAGTGTGTAAAGGAGTGTTTTCATGATGTTTTATTACTATTATTGAAACAACTTATTATATAGATTTATTACATATTCCTATAAAAATTGAAGGTTATCATATAAAGTATACATATAGATAATTAGATAATAAAAAAACATCCCGACCGGGATGTTTTTTTTATTATCGGGGCATAAATAGATTTATGCCTCTTGCTGTTTAATAAGATTCAATGCTGAACCAGCTTTGAACCAGTCGATTTGTTGGTCATTATAGGTGTGGTTAGCCATAATAATATCCTTGGTTCCGTCAGCATGTACAAATTCCAGTGTTAATTGTTTTCCGGGAGCAAACTGATCTAAATCTAAGAAGTTAACAGTGTCGTCTTCCTGGATTTTATCATAATCTGCCTCATTAGCGAAAGTTAATCCCAGCATCCCTTGTTTTTTAAGGTTGGTTTCGTGGATTCTTGCAAATGATTTTACCAATACTGCTTTCACACCAAGATGTCTCGGCTCCATTGCTGCGTGTTCTCTTGATGATCCTTCACCATAGTTCTGGTCTCCCACAACAATGGTAGGAATACCCGCCGCTTTATAAGCTCTTTGAACAGCCGGAACTTCACCGTATTCACCCGTTAATTCGTTTTTAACATGGTTTGTTTCCATATTATAAGCATTTACTGCTCCGATTAACATGTTATTGGAAATATTATCAAGGTGTCCTCTATATTTTAACCATGGTCCAGCCATAGAAATGTGGTCGGTTGTACATTTTCCAAAAGCCTTGATTAAAACTTTAGCTCCTGTAATATTTTTACCATCCCATGCAGGGAATTCTTCTAATAACTGAAGTCTGTCTGATGTAGGGCTTACTTTTACTACCACTGAAGAACCATCTTCAGATGGAGCCTGATACCCATTGTCATCTACAGCAAACCCTTTTGCCGGTAGCTCAGATCCTTTCGGTTCGTCTAGTTTAACCTGATCTCCATTCTCTGCAGTAAGCGTATCGGTAATAGGATTAAAGTCCAGTCTTCCTGAAATTGCTACAGCAGCTACCATTTCCGGTGAAGCTACGAAAGCATGCGTATTCGGGTTACCGTCCGCTCTTTTTGCAAAGTTCCTGTTGAAAGAGTGAATAATAGAGTTTTTCTCTCCTTTATCAGCTCCCTCTCTGTCCCATTGCCCTATACAAGGTCCACAGGCATTTGTAAAGATTCTTGCGTTTTCAAATTTTCTGAATGAATTTAAGAAACCGTCTCTTTCTGCAGTGAATTTCACCTGCTCGGATCCCGGATTGATACCCAAAATAGCTTTAGGTTTTACTCCTTTTGCTACAGCATCTTCAACAATAGAAGCAGCTCTTGATAAATCCTCATAAGACGAATTGGTACAAGAACCGATCAGTGCCCATTCAACCTCTAAAGGCCATCCGTTAGCTTCTGCCTTTGCTCTGAACTCAGAAACAGGAGTTGCTAAATCTGGAGTAAATGGTCCGTTTAAGTGCGGAGCCAGCTCAGAAAGATTGATTTCAATTACCTGATCAAAATATTGTTCAGGATTTGCATATACTTCGGCGTCACCCGTAAGGTGTTCAGCAATTTTATCAGCAGCATCCACAACATCCTGTCTTCCTGTAGCAGTCAGATATCTTCTCATGGAGTCATCATACCCGAAAGTAGAAGTGGTAGCTCCAATTTCAGCTCCCATATTACAGATGGTTCCTTTACCTGTTGCAGAAAGAGATTCTGCTCCTTCTCCGAAATATTCCACGATGCATCCGGTTCCTCCTTTTACAGTAAGAATTCCTGCTACTTTTAAGATCACATCTTTTGCAGAAGTCCAGCCACTCATTTTACCGGTTAATTTTACACCGATTAACTTAGGCATTTTAAGCTCCCATGCCATTCCTGCCATTACATCTACAGCATCAGCACCACCTACTCCGATGGCTACCATCCCAAGACCTCCTGCATTTACCGTATGCGAATCAGTACCGATCATCATACCGCCGGGAAAGGCGTAATTTTCCAGTACTACCTGGTGGATAATACCGGCTCCAGGTTTCCAGAAACCGATTCCATATTTATCACAAACAGAACTCAAAAAGTTGAAAACTTCAGAGTTTTTATTAATACCTTCCTGTAAATCTGCTTCTGCACCTACTCTGGCCTGGATCAGGTGATCCGCATGGGCAGTAGAGGGAACGGCAACTTTGGCTTTGCCGGCTTGCATGAACTGCAAAAGTGCCATTTGTGCTGTTGCATCCTGCATAGCTACTCTATCCGGAGCAAAATCTACGTAAGAGCTTCCTCTTTCATGTGCTGTAGTTGCATTTCCTTCCCAAAGGTGGGTGTATAAGATTTTTTCTGAAAGTGTAAGAGGTTTTCCAACGATTTGTCTTGCCGCAGCAATTCTTTCAGGGTAACGCTCGTACACCTTTTTGATCATATCAATGTCGAAAGTCATATCTATTTTAATTTTTCTTTTTCAATTTTTTTCCGGATTAATTTAAAAATAAGAAGCGGAAATTCTTCGAGTGCAAATCATCAAATACTATTCCTACCTTCCAAAAATGGCATAAATAAGATGAATCATTACTATTTTTAATACCTATCAAGTTAAGGAAAAAATAAATTTTGAGCTGTTGACCTAGGTTAAAATAATTCTATTCACTCTTAAATGGAAAGATTCTAAATAAAAAAGAAAGGTTTCAATCCAATAGATTGAAACCTTTCTTAAATTATTATATAAAAGAGTCTTTCGACTTATTATTTCAAGCTCTTAATGACCAACCTGAACAAGTTCTTTAATAGGTGGAGCAAATTTAGTAAGGTCAATACCTTCGACTGCAGCTTTATATTCATCTATATTAGGAATTCTTCCAATGATAGAAGATAGAACGACAACAGGTGTTGATGCAAGCAGGGATTCTCCTTTTTTACGTTCTGAATCTTCAACTACTCTTCCCTGGAAAAGACGGGTAGAAGTTGCCAGTACAGTATCTCCTTTAGCTGCTTTTTCCTGATTACCCATGCAAAGGTTACATCCCGGGCGTTCAAGGTACATTACGTTTTTATATTCTACACGGGCTTCTCCCTTAGGAGCATTATCATCAAATTCGAAGGCAGAATATTTTTCCAGTAGTTCCCAATCCCCTTCAGCTTTAAGTTCATCAATGATGTTATAAGTGGGAGCAGCTACTACAAGAGGAGCATTAAATTCTACTTTACCTTGCTGTTTTTCAAGGTTTCTTAGCATTTGGGAAACAATTTTTAAATCTCCTTTATGAACCATACATGATCCTACAAATCCAAGATCTACCTTTTTCTCTCCTCCGTAATAAGAAAGAGCTCTGATGGTATCATGTGTATATCTTTTGGAAACGTCTTCATTGTTTACGTCAGGGTCAGCGATCATCGGCTCTACAATAACATCAAGATCTACAACAACTTCAGCGTAATATTTAGCATTCGCATCAGGAGTTAAAGCCGGTTTTTCCCCGGATCTGATCTCTGCAATTCTTTTGTTTGCTTTATTGATCAATCCCTGAAGAACCTGATTTTTATTATCCATTCCTTTATCGATCATAATCTGGATTCTGCTTTTTGCGATTTCCAATGATTCGATCAGAGTATTGTCTTCAGAAATGTTGATGGATGCTTTTGCTTTCATTTCAGCAGTCCAGTCTGTAAAGGTAAATGCTTGATCAGCAGGAAGAGTTCCGATGTGGACTTCAATAATTCTACCCTGGAACACATTTTCTCCACCGAATTGTTTCAGCATCTGAGCTTGTGTTGCATGAACCACATCACGGAAATCCATGTGTTCTTTCATGTTTCCTTTAAAGGTAACTTTTACAGATTCAGGAATCGGCATAGATGCTTCACCTGTGGCTAAGGCAAGGGCTACTGTTCCAGAGTCAGCCCCGAAAGCAACACCTTTAGACATTCTCGTGTGAGAATCACCACCGATGATAATTGCCCATTCGTCTACCGTGATATCATTAAGAACTTTATGAATTACATCGGTCATTGCATGATATTCACCTTTAGGGTCACGGGCTGTAATCAATCCGAACTCGTTCATGAACTTCATAAGTTTAGGAATGTTTGCCTGAGCTTTTTTATCCCATACTGAAGCGGTATGACATCCTGATTGGTATGCACCATCTACTACCGGAGAGATCACTGTAGCCGCCATCGACTCAAGTTCCTGAGAAGTCATAAGACCTGTTGTATCTTGTGATCCAACGATATTTACCTGTACACGAACATCAGAACCTGCGTGTAATACTTTACCTGGTGTTGTTCCAACAGCATTTCTGTTGAATATTTTTTCTACTGCCGTAAGGCCTTGCCCTTCATGGGAAATTTCTTTTGAAGGAGCAAAAACAAGAGGAGTTTCTATTCCTAAAAGTTGTGCAGCGAATGTTTGAAGTTTTTTACCAAAAACAATGGCATATGAGCCTCCGGCTTTAATAAACTCCATTTTCTGAGGTGTGAGAGCCTTCGAAATATCAATAAGCTCCTGATCACCTTTATATAATTTTTTCTCTTTAATGTTGATTGTAAGTACAGTTCCTGTAGCTACAGAATAGGCTTCCTCAAGGATCGGCTCACCATTTTCATTACGAAGAGGATTGCCATTTTCATCCAGTTTTTTCACCCAGTTTTTAAGGTCAATACCTATACCTCCTGTAACATCTACGGTTGTAAGGAATATGGGAGAAATACCATTTGTACCTCCAACAATCGGGGCAATATTTACAAACGGTACATATGGACTTGCCTGCTTACCTGTCCATAAAGCCACATTATTTACTCCGGACATTCTTGAAGAACCTACACCCATAGTACCTTTTTCTGCAATAAGCATTACGCTTTTGTCAGGATGCTGTGCCTGCAGAGCTTTGATTTCTTCTTGTGCCTGAGGAGTGATCATACACTTACCATGAAGCTCACGGTCAGATCTGGAGTGAGCCTGGTTACCCGGAGAAAGTAAGTCTGTTGAGATGTCACCTTCACCGGCAATATAAGTAACAATCTTGATTTCGTCAGCAATCTCTGGTAATTTTGTGAAAAACTCAGCTTTTGCATAGCTTTCAACAATTTCCTGTGCAATTTCATTACCATTATTGAATGCTTCTTTCAGACGGTTGGTATCTGCGTCATAAAGGAAAACCTGTGTTTTAAGAACGTTTGCTGCTTCTTTTGCGATAGAAATATCATTTCCTAAAGCAAGATCAAGGAGTACTTCAATCGAAGGACCACCTTTCATGTGAGATAGAAGCTCAAAAGCAAATGCAGGTGATATCTCCTCTACCACAGATTCGCCCAGAATGATTTCTTTTAAAAATTTTGCTTTAACACCTGCTGCACTGGTCGTTCCCGGAAGGGTATTGTAGATGAAAAACTTAAGAGAATCTGCTCGGTCTGCATTAGCCGGGTCTTTAATTTGTGCGATGATTTCGCTTAGCAATTCTGCACCATCAATCGGCTTTGGATGAAGCCCCTGGTTTTTTCTTTCCTCAATCTCTTTGATGTAATCCTTATAATTATTCATATAGAAGTCTTTTCAATATTAATTAAAGGTAGATTGATAACGCCACTTTTCCTTACCAGTCAGAATTAAACCATATGCCGTTTTTGAGCTTTGCATTTTGATATGTAACACGGACCGGTTAAAATAAGTACAATCTACATTGCTTTTATAAAATGAAAGATAATGTTTCATGCCAAAGCTAAGTATAAAGGACCTTATCGAAAAGTGTAAATGGCTTACCTGTAGTCTGTCTTGCCGCAAAAACTCTCTTTGTAACGTTGGAAAACTTTCTGATCATATCAATATCAAATCTTGTATTCCAAAGACGTTTTAAAATTATCAAACATTTAAAAATGCTCCCAAAAGTACGAATTTTTAATATTTTATAAGGATGAAATTATTTAGATTCTTTATAAATATGATTTTTATATTTTCTATTTTGGCTGTACTTTTGCAAAAAATAAATGATGAAAGTGAAAAATGTAATGGGTCTGCTATCCCTTTTTATTTCGATTTTTGTTTTTTCACAGGCTAAATCTGTGAAGAAATATCCGGTTAAAAAAGTTTCCAAAGCGGTTGTTAAAAAAGCATCCGAACCAAAAATCAATCCCGATCTGGTTGTTATTAATGACGAGATTCCTGTTCTGATTCCACAAAAGAAGGATGGCAAATTCGGTTATGTGAACCAAAAAGGAAAATTCATTATTCAGCCTGAATACCATATTGCTGTTTTTTTTGCTGAAGACTGTAATTTACTGTACTCCCCTAATGAAAAGGTCAGAAAATTCGGAACAAAAGAATATGCTACAGTTGAAAAAGATCTGATTTCTTATAGAATAGATCAAACCGGAAAAAGAGTATATCAGTATAAAAATTCCGATCTGGGACAATGTAAGATGGAATTTAAACAGCAACAATATCAAGCCTATATTTTAAATGGCTTTTACGGAATTATTGAACCTTCAAAATTTATGAATGCTGCTGATTACAGAGAATATCAGATCTATCCTCAATATGAATATCTGCATATCATGGAAGGAGATGATGTTTCTGATCCTATGATCGTCGCTTCTCATAATGACCGCTTTGGAGTAATTGATGTTCATAATAAAATTGTGATCCCTTTCGAGTATTCCAATATTAAAAGAAATTTCAGTTGGAAATTGGGAAAGATGTTTGAAGTAACAAAAGACGGAACAAACTATTATTATATAGATTCGAAGAATAAAGCGTACTAAGAAATGTGAGCCCCAGGTATCCACATGCCTCCCAATCTCATATATTTTTTGTAATTTCGCGGCTGAAATAAAGGGGTGCTTTTACAGGCTGAGATTATACCCACTGAACCTGGAACAGGTAATGCTGTTTAGGGACGCTCTGGCTTTTGCCGGAATTGTATAATATCTTATTGATCCCCTTTTATTCATTAAATTTTAAAATTTATAGAATGAAAGGATTATTTTTTTTAGGGCTTACTGCCAGTTCAATGGCTTTTTCCCAAACCCAAAATACAGATTCCTTAAAAATCAAGGAAATTGAAGCGGTTAATTTTACCAGGAGACTTCCCGTTGCAAAGGAGATCATTAATGTACAAAGAGACCTGGACAGCAGGAACCTCGGACAGGATCTTCCCATACTTTTAAAAAATCAGACTTCTGTAATTTCCACTTCAGATGCCGGAAACGGGGTGGGATATACTGGTTTTAGAATTCGTGGAGTTGCAGGAAGGGGAATAAATGTTATGATGAATGGAGTTCCGTTTAACGATTCGGAGAGCCAGGGTACTTTTTTTGTGAATGTTCCGGATTTGACAAGCTCGGCATCACAGATTGTGATTCAGAGAGGAGTAGGAACTTCCAATAATGGGGTTTCGGCTTTCGGTGCGAGTATCAATGTTATATCCAAAGATCCAGAAGATAAGTTTTATGTAAAAACAGATGACAGTTACGGGTCTTTTAATACCTATAAATATTCTGCTGAGGTAGGTTCCGGAAAGTTTTGGAATAATCGTCTGTCATTAATGGGTAGGTATACCCACATCAGTTCTGACGGATATATTGACAGGGCTTCATCAAGATTAGATTCTTATAATTTCACTGCCTTATTTGAAGAAGGAAAAACAAGGGTTCGTCTGATGGCTTTTGGAGGGAAGGAGAAAACATATCAGGCCTGGAACGGGATAGACAGGAAAACATGGGAGACAGATCCGAAGTTTAATTATTCAGGTGCAATTTATGGCGCTGATGGGAATATCACAGGTTTTTACAATAATGAAACTGATAACTACAGGCAAAATCATTATCAGTTATTATGGGAACAGGGGTTTAATGATCATTGGAATTTAGAGACAACTTTGCATTATACCAAAGGAAAAGGGTATTATGAAAATTATAAGCAGGGAGATCCGTTTTCAAGGTATAATTTACCCAATATCATAGAAGGAGGGCAGACCATAGAAACATCAGATTTTATCAGAAAGAAATGGCTGAACAATGATTTTTACGGAATTGTTTCAACCCTTTACGGAAAATACGAAAACCTGGATCTTAATTTCGGTGCCGTGGCAAATCAGTACTATGGAAGACATTATGGGAATGTGACGGGTGTGTTCTTTCCTATTGATGAGCATGAGTATTACAGAGGGCGTTCGGTAAAAAATGAGGTGGCAGGATTTGCAAAAGCTTTGTTTAGGGTCAATGATTTTGAGTTCTTTGGAGATTTGCAGCTTAGAAATATTGACTACGATACAAAGATTTTATTGGAAGGTGATGATGAAGGCGCTAATATCAAGAAAAACTGGTTGTTCTTCAATCCGAAAGCAGGGATAAACTACAGAATAGGCAATGGTAAAATATTTTTATCCTATGCACATGCTCAACGGGAACCGAACCGGGACGATCTTATTGCCAATAATGAAGTAAAAGCTGAAAAGCTTCATGATTTCGAAGCAGGGTTTGAAAAACAGCTTGGTATTATTTCATTGACGGCTAATTTGTATTATATGTATTATGTAAATCAGCTGGTGCTTAACGGAGAACTGAATAATGTTGGAGCTTTTATCCGTACAAATTCGGGTGAAAGCTATAGGAGAGGTATCGAGATAGGAGCAGTCGCAAAAGTTTCAAAGCAATGGGAGATTTCAGGGAATGTTAGTTTAAGTCAAAATAGGAACCAGGACTTTAAAATAGAAAATAAAACGGTTGTTAAAGAATTGGGAAATACACAGATTTCGTTCTCTCCTGATGTTGTTGCTAATCTGGGATTAAAATTTAATCCTGATAAAAATTTCCAGTTTTCATTGATGAATCAATATGTCGGAAAACAATATCTTGATAACACTGAAGATCCGAATTTACAGCTTAAAGATTACTTTCTTACCGATTTTAATGCACAATATCAGCTCAGGATTGCCAACAATGATATTGCTTTAAAGCTTTTGGTTAATAATATTTTCAATAAAAAATATGTCAATAACGGTGCTGTGTATGGCGGTGAGCCGTATTATTTTTCACAAGCGGGAATTAATTTTATGTTTGGAATAAGTTGGAAAATACAATAAGAATAATGTAAAAATAGTTGCTGTTTTTTTTGAAATATGCAAAAAAGACATCTAAACTCGGAAATTATACATGATAAGACTGCTCAGGCAGTCTTTTTTTATCCAAATAAATGTCATAAAAAGTCCTGAAAAAGTTATAAATTTGCTGCCAGATGAATATTTCAGCTTACATTCTAGAATATCTGAAACAATTTGGTTCTGTTACAGTTCCAGCGTTTGGCGTGTTTTCCCTGGAGAACTCGAAAGCGATTATTAATTCTGAAAACGGAAGTATACTTCCTCCCTCCAGTCAGATAGCCTTTGCATCAGATTATGAGGTGGAATCAGAAGAACTGGTATCCTTTATAAGTAGTCAAAAACAAATTTCAATTGAGTCTGCACAGAATGAATTGCAAATTCAGACTGATTTCTGGAAGAAAAAACTCCAGGCGGATCAGATTTTGGAAATTCAGAATCTGGGAACAATTTTTATTGAAGATGGAGAAACCCACTTCAAAGGAAAAAGATTGGAATCCAACCATCCTGAATATTATGGCCTGGAAGAGATCAGGCTTTCGGATATTAATAGTGCACAGAAGCCTTTGGTTTCAGAAAATAAAGAGAGCGATTATAAATTTAATAAATCCATTCTTTGGATCTTTCTGTTCATTATTCCTGTTTTAGGAATTTTGTATGTAGCATTCTCACAGCAGGAACTATTGTTTGGGAAAAAATCATTCGATAGTGTTTCTGTACAGACAAAAACAAGAAGAATAGTAAAAGATACGGTAAAGATTAAAAAAGATTCTGTTCAGATGAAAACTTTAGATTCCCTGAAAAAAGATTCTTTACCAAAGCAGATTGAAAAAGGAGCAAACCTTAAAAACACTCAAAACAACACTAAGGCAACATGGCAAAAAAAATAAAAAAAGCGTCGGAATCCCTGACGATTATGACTAATATTGTTCTTCCCAATGAAACAAATTCTTTAAGAAACCTTTTTGGTGGAGAGCTTTTGGCAAAAATGGATCGTTGTGCCTCAATTTCGGCTGCAAGACATTGTGAAAGAAGAGTAGTGACAGCATCCGTAAACCATGTTTCTTTCAATCATCCTATTCCTGAAGGTGGAGTCGTTGTTCTGGAATCAAAAGTTTCAAGGGCATTTTCTACTTCCATGGAGGTGTATGTTGATGTTTGGTTGGATGATCCCATCAATCAAAAGAAAATGCATACCAATGCAGGTATTTATACGTTTGTTGCAGTGGATGAATTTAATCGTCCGATTCCTATTCCTGAAATGGTTCCTGAAACAGAAGAAGAAAAAGAAAGGTTTGCTGCTGCTTTTCGTAGAAAAGAACTTTCATTGATTCTTTCCGGTAGAATGAAACCTCTGGAATCAGTGGAGCTTAAAAAGCTTTTCCAGGAACCGAAATAAATACGAGTAAACAAGTGGTTGGTACAAACTTCACCAATGATTTTTGCCAACATATGATCAAAAATTATGAAAGCAGGTATTTCTGAGAATGAAATATCCGGAATTGCATACACAGTGATTCTAATTGGTGTTATTGGTTAATAAAATTTGTGTCATCAGTGTTTAAATATTATGAAAATCCTTCTTTTAGATAAAAATCATCCCCTTATCACGGAGCAGCTTCTCGCAAAAAATTTTATCCTGGAAGAAGACTTTACGTCTTCTTATGATGAGGTTTGTAAAAAAATTCATCATTATGACGGTGTGATTATAAGAAGCAGGATTCCTTTGGATAAGCACTTCCTTGAAAAAGGGAAAAAGCTGAAGTTCATTGCAAGAGTAGGAGCAGGAATGGAGAATATTGATATTCCCGCCGCTGAAAAGTTGGGAATTCAGCTGATTAACTCTCCGGAAGGAAACAGGGATTCCGTGGCAGAGCATGTTGTAGGAATGTTACTGATTCTTATGAATCGCCTGTTTATAGCTTCCCAGGAAGTGAAAAACGGAATTTGGCTGCGCGAAGAAAACAGAGGTGATGAATTGCTAGGGAAAACTGTTGGGCTGATTGGTTATGGAAATATGGGGAAGGCGACTGCTAAAAGACTTTCCGGTTTTGGCTGTACTGTGATTTTCCATGATATTTTACCCGGCCTTTCTGATGAATACGCTACACAGGTTTCTTTAAAAGACCTGAAGGAAAGGGCTGAAGTTTTAAGCTTACATATTCCCTTGACCGACGAATCTTATTATCTGATCGATGGACCGTTCATTTCCGATATGAAAAATGATTTCTATTTTATAAATACGGCAAGAGGGAAAAATATAGAAACGAAAAGTTTAGTTGAGGCTTTAAAAGCTGGGAAAGTAAAAGGGGCATGCCTTGACGTATTAGAGTATGAGAAATCTTCTTTTGAAAACTTAGAGGCAGGGGAAAATGAAGACCTGCAATATCTGCTGGAATCAGAAAAAGTAATTGTAACACCGCATATAGCGGGATGGACTCATCAAAGCAAAGAAAAATTGGCCCAGGTTATTGTGGATAAGATTGTAGGGTCGTTTGCGGGTTAATGTAGAAATAGCTGAATAGCTAAATCACTTCTGAGATTGGTTATTTGCTGTAGGATGCAATTTCCAAAGGTATGCTGTAATGCAAACATTTCTACAAATTAGCAAACTGGCGATTTTACATTTTAGCCTTTCCGCCATTCTTCCTCTTTTGTGTTAAATAATTCATAATTTGTGCACTCTTTTCAATATTTATTTTGAGTTTTATTAAATTGCCGCTCATTTTTGATACTCATGAAGAAGCATAATTTTGTCCTTTTTTTAGCTGTTTTTGCATTTTTGTTTTCCTGTAAGAATAAATCCGAAACTAAAGAAGCTGTAGCAGAAAATACTACTAACCTACCCAACTACGGAAATGTGGACCTGAGCAAGGTTTTTACAAAAGCAGATGATCAACTGCCGGATAAAGCTTCTCTGGTACAATATATTGATCAGTATTACAAAAAAGTATGGGATGCCGGTGACTTAAGTGGTGGAATACTTGTGGCTAAAGGAGATGACATTCTGTACGAAAACTACAGAGGTTTTGGAAGAGAAGGAGATCAAATGCCTATTGATAAAAATACCCCTCTCCATGTTGCTTCCGTTTCAAAGACGATGACGGCGATGGCGATGATGAAGTTAATTGAGGCAGGAAAAATAAAATTGTCTGATCATTTAACACAATATTTTCCGGGGTTTCCTTATCCCAATGTAACCGTTCAGAACTTGTTATCGCAGAGAAGCGGCCTGCCTAAATACGAATATTTTATTACTAAAATTCAACCGGCTCCCGTTGAGCTTTCCAAAACATTCATGACCAATCAGGATGTATTGAATATGATCATCAAATATAAACCTGAACTGGCAAGAGACACAGATACTGGTTTTATGTATTGCAATACAAATTTTGCTTTATTGGCATTGCTGATTGAGAAGATTACAAAAACCCCGTTTCCTCAGGCAATGAAGGAAATGGTATTTGATCCTCTTAAAATGAAAAATACCTATATCTTCCAGGAAAAAGATATACCTACCGCTGCACAGTCCTTTTATTACGGACGCGGTAAGTTATATCCTTTGGACAGACTTGACCTTATTTACGGAGACAAGAATGTATATACTACTCCAAGGGATCTTTTTAATTTTTCAAAAGCAATGTTTTCCAAGGATTTCTTAAAGCCGGAACTTATGCAGATGGTTTTTACACCTTACAGTAATGAAAAAGCCGGAATGAATAATTACGGATTAGGTTTCCGGATGAAGATTTTTGATAACGGAGAGAAGCTTACCTATCACAACGGATGGTGGCATGGAACAAATTCTGTTTTTGCTCATTTGTTAAATTCAAAGGTGACCATTGTTGCCATTGGAAACAAATATTCCAACAGGGTGTATACAGCATTGGCATTATCCGGATTATTTGAAGATTTTCCTGTGCAAAAAGATAAACTGCATAGTGTCATGAACGATAATCAGGATTCTTTAAAAAATGGACATGAAGTTTTTGGAGAATAATGTTTACTTTTGCTTAAACATATTCATGAAAAGACTTTTTTTACTATTCATTATTGGTTTTCTTGTACAGTCCTGTGCAAGAGTAGGTTCTCCGGTAGGAGGTCCTAAAGATACGCTGGCTCCAAAGTTTTTAAGCTCAAATATAGATACAACCAGAGTAAATGTTCGAAGAGATATTAAAGAACTTCGTATCGATTTTGATGAATATGTAACGCTGAAAGATATCAACAAAAATTTAATCATCTCTCCGCCTATTAAAAAAATCAAGCGGATCTTACCTTCGAATATTGCCAATAAATATCTTTTGATCCAGTGGGAAGATACCTTACAGGCCAATACCACTTATAATTTTAATTTTGGAAATTCTATAGTAGATAATAATGAGTCTAACACACTTCGTTATTTCAACTTTGCTTTTTCTACGGGTGAGAAACTGGATGATCTTTATATCAGCGGTGATGTAAGAGATGCAGTATCTTTTAAAAAGGAAACAAGTACAGAAAATAAGATGGTTGTAGGTTTATACAAGGTTCAGGATACCATGAATTATAAACAAAAACCTTACTATATCACAAAGGTAGATGACGATGGCTATTATGAGCTTAATTATTTGTCTCCTGGGAAATACAAGATCATTGCCTTTGAAGATGAAAATGGTAATTCCATGTATGATCCCGGAAAAGAAAAAGTAGGATTCCAGAAAGAGCCTATCGACTTTGAAAAATCCATTTCGGGATTGAACTTAAAAGTATATCCATCGAGAAAACCATTGAAGTATGTAGAGATGAAGGAAACACCGGGAGGTATCACAATGACGTTTGAAGGAAAGCCGGATAATGTAAAGGTTCTTTCTATTAACGATAAGCTTCAGGATATAAAAGTAACCCACAGACCTAAATCGGATTCTGTAAAGATATGGTTTGACGCGGTGAAAAGCAATGTAGGACAGACGACTACTGAAAATTTGAAGTTTAGTTATGATGCTGATAATAAAAAGGATACGGTTTCTGTCTTTTATAAATACAATGCGAAAAACGGAATGACCCTTGACAACAATGACGGATCTCTTTTACCTCCTAAAACAGATTTCAGGATTACTTCCAATTACATCATTGATAAAATAAATACGGATAAATGGGTATTGAAAAGTGATAGTTTAACTACTCAGAACTTCACGGCAAAAATTTCCGAAACCAATCCGTATCAGATCCTGATTCAATCCGATTTTGTTCCGGGAAAAAAATATCAGCTGGTTGTTCCTAAAACAACTGTTCTGTCATTCTATGATAAAAACCCAACATCAAAGCGGTTTGACTTTGAAGCAGACAAGGTAGAAAACTACGGTAGTCTTGCATTCAAGCTCCAAAATGCCCCCGCTTCGAATTATTGGCTTCAGCTATTGGATACATCTGAAAAAGTGGTTTACCAGAAATATACAAAGGGGGACGCTGTTAAATTTGATATTCTGAAACCCGGAGATTATGTTGTGAGGATTCTGGTTGACAACAATGATAATAAATATTGGGATGAAGCAGACTTTCAGAACGACGTGTTTGCAGAAGACTCTTATATTTTCTATAAAGCTGTTGTTGTAAGACCTTTATGGGACAGCAATGAAGATTGGGATTTAAAGGATACAAGAGTGCTGGATACAAAAGGATTAAATATTCCTAAACCAGTTGTTGAAAAGCCTGTTGAAAAGGATAATCCTGCACTTAAGTCCGGTAATTCCGTATTGCAACCTGTGAGATAGAGAACGTATGAAAACGATAAAGAAGATTGTATTCTGGAGCCTGGTTGTTTTTGCACTCATTCAGTTTATCCCTATAGACAGGACCAATATGCCCGTTGATCATAAGGTAAATTTTGTAGATGCAAAACAAACACCCGAAAAGATCACTAAACTTATAAAAGGGGCTTGCTATGACTGTCATTCCAACGAAACGGTATATCCTAAATATTCTTATATAGCGCCTATATCGTGGTCTATAAAAAGCCATGTTAATGATGGAAGAGAGCATCTGAACTTTTCGATCTGGCAAACTTACAATTCAGATTTGAAGATAAGTATGCTTAACAGTATTATTCCAACACTTCAAAGCAGGACAATGCCGATGCCCGGATATATTGTGTATCATAAGGAGGCTAATTTATCCGAAGCAGAGCGAAAACTGCTGATCAATTATTTCGAGGAAATGCTGAAATCCAAAACTTACTGATACGCTGGTTTGTAGCGTCGTAAAATAATAATAGCAGAGCTTAGGCCCTGCTATCAATATTTTAAATTGTGTAATTATAGATTGTTTAAATATTGCTCAAAAAATATTTTCTGAGAATCAAAAGCAATATCCTCCAGTTTAATATCTTTTAGTGGAATCCACTGTGCTTCCGATATTTCGGATAATTCAATGTTAACTTCGAATTTTTTATCCACGCGGTATTCATAAAACAAATCGATCGTATTGTAGTCGATCTCTTTATATTGATAGATATTAGGTAGGCTGGTAAGGTATTTTAAATTTGAAATATCGATATTCAGCTGTAGCTCTTCAAAAAGTTCTCTTTTACAGGTTTCTTCTGCACTTTCTTTCGGGTCAACAAAACCACCTGCTAGGTCCAGCTTTCCTTTCTTAGGATCCCGGTTTCTTCTTGTCAGGTAAATTTCATCACCATATCTTATAACAACAGCCACAGCTCCTGCTACATTGTTATATAAAGTGAAATTGCATAGAGGGCAGCTCCATTTTTTTTCGCCATCCCAGTGTAGAGATTCTTTGCCACAGTTTGGACAATATTTCAATAATTTCATTAAGCAATATTAATATTTCGGGGATGGTAATTTAAAATGACATCCCGTAGTTCTTCGGTTTTTAAATGAGTATAAATTTCAGTTGTCGTAATGCTTGAATGACCAAGCATTTCCTGAATATATCTTAAGTCAGCTCCGTTTTGTAGTAAATGTGTAGCAAATGAATGTCTGAAGGTATGTGGGGATATTTTTTTACTTACACCGGCTTTATCCGTGAGTTCTTTAATAATAAGAAATACAATCACTCTGGACATAGAAGTTCCTCTGCTGTTCAGGAATAATGAATCTTCATATTTCTTGTTGATCTTGTTTTTAGAACGCACCTCTTTGATGTAACTGTTCAATAATTCAGCAGTGTAATCAGCCAAAGGAACGAAACGGGTTTTATTTCCCTTCCCGTTCACCTTAATGTAATTTTCTTTAAAATTAATGTTTGAAATTTTCAGATCAATAAGTTCTGATACCCGAAGTCCACAACCATAAAGTACTTCTACAATACACTGATTTCTTCTTCCCAGATCCGAGTTCACTTCAATGGCTCCGATAATCTTGTTGATATCCATAAGGCTTAGTGTATCGGGAAGGTATAATCCCAATTTAGGGCCTTCAAGCAATGCTGCCGGATTATCCTCACGGGCTTCATCCTCCAGAAGGAACTTGAAAAAAGCCTTGATAGAAGATATCCATCTGGCCTGCGACCGCTCACTGAATTTTTGTTTGGAAAGATTGAAGATATACTCCTGTAAATTATCGTATCCGATCACATCCGGTCCGATGTTGTCGAGGTCTTCCTCAGCGTACTCCTTTAATTTTTTAATGTCTCTAACATAAGCGTCTAGAGTGTTTTCTGAAAAATTTCTTTCGAAACGAAGAAAGATTTCAAAATCTTTAATTTTTTCATCCCAAGTCATTTGTGTTATTTTTTTAGTTCACAATCAGAAATTTGTTCTATTTCAATATTATGGTTTTTAAGGAATGATATCCCATCGTCATCCGAATACTCATTGATATATACCAGTCTTGTAATCCCAGCCTGTAAAATTAGCTTGCTGCACTCTTTACATGGAGAAAGCGTTAAATACAGCGTTGCTCCTTTTGCAGATTGGGTAGAAGCAGCTAATTTTAATATAGCATTTGCTTCTGCATGTAATACGTACCAATGTGTTTTTCCCTCTGCATCTTCACAACAATTCTCGAATCCCGAAGGAGTTCCGTTATAACCATCTGAAATAATCATCCTATCTTTTACGATAAGAGCCCCTACTTGTTTTCTTTTACAGTAGGAAAGTTTTGCCCATTCCTGAGCCATTTTTAGATAAGCTTTATCAAACTTATTCATACCGCAGCATTGTTTTTTTCGAAATAATTTGTAAAAATAATCTTAGAAGTTAGGCTTTCTTTTTTCCAGAAAAGCACTTACTCCCTCTTGTTTATCAGCTAGTTCAAAAAGCTCGCCAAAATACTTAATCTCAGTATCAAAGCCTTTATCCGTATCCGATAAATTCACTGCATGAATAGCCTTGGAAATTGCCATGGGTGAATTGAAGGCAATAACGTTTGCTAGTTCCTTTGTTTTGGTTAATAAGTCTTCAATAGGATATACTTCGTTCACCAATCCGATTTCTTTGGCTCTTTGAGCGGGAATCATTTTAGCTGAGAAGATCATTTCGTTGGCAATACCTTTTCCGACAAGCTTTGGAAGTCTTTGCGTTCCTCCATAACCAGGAATCAGTCCTAAGGTTACTTCCGGAAGTCCTAATTTAGCATTTTCCGAAGCATATCTGATATGGCATGCCATAGCAAGCTCTAAACCTCCACCTAAAGCAAAGCCATTGACTGCTGCAATGACTGGTTTAGAGAGATTTTCTATTTTATTAAAAAGAGAATTTTGACCGTTTTTTGCCAATTCTTCAGCCTTTTCCTGTCCGAAATCACTGAATTCTTTGATGTCTGCTCCTGCAACGAAAGATTTCTCACCACTTCCTGTAAGAATAATCACCCTGCAAGACTTGTCCAAATACAGGTCGTCTAAAGCTGAACTTATTTCCTGGATGGTTTTAGCGTTTAGTGCATTGAGACTTTCAGGTCTGTTTATTGTAATAATAGCTAATTTATCTTCTTTTTTTAATAATATATTTTCGTAACTCATTTTTCCACTTTAAATACTAACCCTTGCAAATTATCATTTTTTTACAAAAAAAAGGAAAAAAAGTTGATATTTTTTCCTTTTTTGTTGAAATATTATTTTGTTTGCTTATTTGATGTGATTCATCATATTGCTATCGATATTGATATTTAGCTGTGATGCTACTTTCATGCCAAGTTCAATATTCGCTCTGAAAAAATGACACAGCTGACGATTTATGATTTCATCTCTCTTTGGTCCGTCAATCCCCTTCATGCTTCCTACAATATTATGGACAAGGCGTTCCCGGTCTTCAGTATTCATTGCTTTTGTATAAAGCAGCCCGGGTTGTGTATAATGATCATCATCATTTTCATTTCTGTTGTAGAAAGCTACATGAGCGCTATCAAGTTCATAATCATAACCTTTATAAGAAGGATCCGGCTTGATGTCATCAAAGCTGTTAGGATGGTAGTTAGGCTTATCAGCATATTCACTAGAGTCAGCCATAAAACCGTCTCTCTGGTAATTGTTGGTAGCAAAAGGGCAACGGTTCACTTCCAGCTGATGAGCATTTACTCCTACTCTGTATCTGTGAGCATCGGGATATGAGAATAATCTTCCCTGAAGCATTTTATCCGGAGAAAAACTAATTCCATTGATCAGATTGCTAGGGGAAAATGTGGATTGTTCTACATGTGCAAAATAATTAACAGGTACTTCATTCAGTTCCATTTCTCCAACCTCAATTAGAGGGAAGTCATTCTGGAACCAAACCTTGGTTACATCAAAAGGATTCCATCTGAAATCTTTTGCCTGCTCTTCAGTCATTACCTGGATGTATAAGGTCCATTTCGGGAAATCACCATTTTCTATAGCATTGCAAAGATCTTCCTGCGCAAAGTCTGGATTTTCACCGGCCATCTTTACGGCTTCCTCATTGTTGAAGTTTTTAATTCCCTGTTTTGTTTTGAAATGGAATTTTACCCAAACTCTTTCATTGTTTGCATTGATCATAGAGAATGTATGGGATCCGAATCCGTGCATATGCCTGTAACCATGAGGTGTACCCCTGTCGGACATTAAGATCAGAACCTGGTGAAGGGATTCAGGATTCAGGCTCCAGAAATCCCACATCATTGTGGCACTCTTTAAATTTGTTTTCGGCACTCTTTTTTGAGTATGAATAAAATCAGGGAATTTTTTGGCATCTTTAATAAAAAACACAGGAGTATTATTACCTACAAGATCCCAGTTTCCGTCTTCAGTGTAAAATTTTAATGCAAAACCTCTCGGGTCTCTTGCGGTATCCGCGCTTCCTTTCTCACCACCTACGGTAGAAAACCTTGCAAACATTCTGCAGGAGTTTCCCACCTTCGAAAATAATTTTGCTTTGGTATATTTACTAATATCGTGTGTTACGGTGAATGTTCCATAAGCGCCGCTTCCTTTTGCATGAACAATTCTTTCGGGAATTCTTTCTCTTACGAAATGGGCAAGGTTTTCCTGAAGAATAAAGTCCTGCAATAGGACAGGACCTCTGGGACCTACCGTCTGAGAATCCTGATGCTCAAAGTACGGAGCACCGCTGCTTAATGTTAATTTTTTAGAATCCATATAGTTAAGATTTGATTTATTTGTTGTGTTTTTGGATGTAAGAATTATCAAATTTACTTGAATTTTTAATTGCTTATAGCAAAAACATCATATCTTTGTAATAGATAATATTAATCAGATGAACATTCAGCAATTGGAGTATCTTATCGCTGTAGATAAGTACAAACATTTTGGGAAAGCAGCTCAAGCATGCTTCATTACGCAGCCTACACTAAGTGCGATGATACAGAAATTTGAGGATGAACTGGATGTAAAGGTGTTCGACAGGACTACGCACCCGATCCGTACCACAGATGTAGGGCTTCAGATCATTGATCAGGCGAAGGTGATTATAGAATCTGTCAATGAGCTGAGAAATAAAGCAAACCTGCTTAATAACATTTTAGGAGGAACAATTAACCTGGGAATTATTCCTACAGTATCTTCCTTCATTTTACCTACAGAAATTTTCAAATTCCTTGATGAGAATCCGAAAATTCAGATGAACGTGAAGGAAATGACAACAGACAGTATTATCAAAGCTTTAAAGGCTGGGGAACTGGATGCTGGAATTATTTCGACTCCGTATGATACGGCGGATGAATTCTATCAGGATTTTCTGTTCAATGAAGAGCTGATGATCTACAGCTCCGATACACAAGCTAATAAAAAGAATTCCTATATTATTCCTGAGGAGCTTAATGTTGAAAAAGTATGGCTTCTGGAAGAAGGGAACTGTTTGAGAAATCAGTTTGAAAACATTTGTCATCTGAAAGAAAATACACTCAAGCCAAAAAATCTTGACTTCCTTGCTTCCAACATCCAGACGCTGGTTCATATGGTTGATAAGGTAGGAGGAATAAGTATTCTGCCGGAATTGGCTTTAAGTCAGCTTTCTGAAGAGCAGAAAGGTAAAGTTTTCAGATTTAAGAAGCCTTTCCCTTACAGGGAAATAAGCATCATTTATTACAAACCGACTTTCAAACAAAAGATTATTGACGAATTGTCTTCTTCAATCCAGTCTTCTTTAAAAGAAAGACTTAATTATAATGAAAGTCCAAAAGATTTCGTAAGCATAAAACCACAATAGTTTTTATACTCAATCGGGATAAATCGCTTGTTTCAAGAAATTTATAATTATTTCTTAAAAGTTTTGGCTATTGAAAAATAGTCCTTAACTTTGCCCCTGTTTACAAACGAGGAAAAATTTGACCTGATTGCAACCTCTATAAAAAAAAGCTAAAACAGTATTCTTTTTGAGCTTTCCATGCAATTATTCACGTTATTCCTCATATTTTTAATTTAATAAAACAAAGAATAATATGTCTTATTTATTTACATCTGAATCCGTTTCAGAAGGGCATCCTGATAAAATTGCGGATCAGATTTCTGACGCTTTGATTGATCATTTTCTAGCATACGATAAATCCTCAAAAGTAGCGTGTGAAACACTTGTTACTACCGGACAGGTAGTATTGGCAGGAGAGGTTAAGTCGGATGCTTATCTTGATGTTCAGACCATTGCCAGAGAAGTAATCAATGGAATAGGTTATACAAAAGGAGAGTATATGTTCAATGGAGACTCTTGCGGGGTAATCTCTGCGATCCATGAGCAATCACCGGATATCAATCAGGGGGTTGATAGAAAAGTAGCAGATGAGACTTTTGAAAGCAAGGCTAATGCACAAGGTGCAGGAGACCAGGGAATGATGTTTGGCTATGCTACTAATGAGACCGCTAATTATATGCCTTTGGCACTTGACCTTGCACATACTATTCTAAAAGAGCTTTCTGCAGTAAGAAGAGAAAATAAAGAAATTACTTATTTACGTCCTGATGCTAAAAGCCAGGTTACTATTGAATATTCTGACGATCATAAACCGGTAAGAATTGATTCTATCGTAGTATCTACTCAACATGATGACTTCGGATCCGAAGAAGAAATGTTGAACAAGATCCGTGAGGATATCAAAAATATCCTGATCCCAAGAGTAGTGGCTCAACAGCCGGAGGAAATCAAAGCTTTATTCAACGATCAGATCAAATATCACATCAATCCTACCGGGAAATTTGTAATCGGTGGTCCTCATGGTGATACCGGTCTTACAGGTAGAAAGATCATTGTGGATACATACGGTGGAAAAGGAGCTCACGGAGGTGGGGCATTTTCCGGAAAAGACCCTTCAAAAGTAGACAGAAGTGCTGCTTACGCAACAAGGCATATTGCTAAAAACCTTGTAGCTGCAGGTGTTGCAGATGAAGTATTGGTGCAGGTTTCTTATGCAATTGGTGTTGCTGAGCCTTGTGGTCTGTATATCAATACATATGGGACTTCAAAAGTAGATCTTCATGATGGGGAAATTGCGAAGAAAGTTTCTGCAATTTTCGATCTGAGACCTTACGCAATTGAAGAAAATCTGAAATTAAGAAACCCTATTTATCAGGAAACAGCTTCTTACGGACATATGGGTAAAGAACACTACATTGCTGATAAAACGTTTAATAAAGGTCATAAAAATGAGCTTACGCTTAAAGACCTGGAATTCTTCACCTGGGAGAAATTAGACAAAGTAGAAGAGATTAAAACAGCATTTGGTATTTAATTTTTTCTTTAAGATATTTATACTGCTTTATCTTTAACAAGATAAGGCAGTTTTTTTTAATTTTACACCTTAAATAAATAAAAAGATGATGAATTTCCGATGGGTAATAACGGTTGTATCCGTATTTTTTTTATCCACCTACGCAAGTGCACAATATACCATGCACAAAATGATTAGTGTTGGATATACATATCAAAACCAAAGCTTCGGAGAATTGGGTGGAAAATTACTTTTCCTTAAGAATGACGATGTTATTTACAGATTAGGAGCTTCCGCATTAATGGGTTCCACTAATTCTAAATTTGCCATCATGCCCAAAATTCAGGCAGATGTCTTGCTTAATTTTGAAAAAAATGTAGATTTTTATCACTCTTATTATTTTTTAGCAGGAGTTGAAGGGACCAATAAATATATTGCACCCAAAGTAGGGGTTACTTTATTCGGGCTGCTGGATTTGACTGCAGGGTATTCTTTTCCCTTTGGAGACGCTGAATTGAACGGAAAACAGCTAAAAGGAGTGAATGTAAATTTTACATTAAATATCCCAACTGTCTTCATTCATGATATGTTTAAGTGATTTTTTTTAAAAATTTTTTCTAAATATTAATAATAGGTTAACAGTTATTAAAATTTTATTATATTTACATCCATAAATAAACGAACTGCTTATTGATTGGACTTTACTCTGAAAAACTGTTTTGTATTTACAGCTAAAACCAGATAAAATATCTGGAAGAAAAACTGTCGGCAAATATATATTATATTGAGAAGAAAGTCATGAAATCAAAATCGGATTGCGTATTAATTTCCCTTTACCAAAAAGGAGACGAAGGAGCTTTATCAACTCTTATTCATCGTCATCAGAGAGAATTGTTTACATTCATTTTTTACAAAATTAATGATGAAGACCTAGCTAATGATGTTTTCCAGGATACATTCATGAAAATCATCGTGATGTTGAAAGAAGGACGTTATAACGAAGAAGGAAAATTTATTCTTTGGGCTAAAAGAATTGCCTATAATCTTATTATTGACCATTTCAGATTGAAATCGAAAAATATCAAGGTTTCGGAAACGACTTTTGAAACTGACGAATATTCTATTTTCGATTTAATCAGAGAGCCTTCAGAAAATATTGAAGATCAATTAGTGACTAATCAGATTCAGGAAGATTTATTGCGAATGCTGCAATACCTGCCTCAGAATCAGCAAGAGGTTATTAAGTTAAGATTTTTTGATGGGTTGAGCTTTAAGGAGATTGCAGATCACACGGATATGAGCATTAACACTACATTGGGACGTGTAAGATATGCGCTGATTAACCTGAGAAAAATCATGGAAGAGAATAATATTATCCTTACCAGATAATAATTATAAAAAATTCCCGTTTTAAGGATAAACATGTTTCGCCTATGAAAAAAAATGATTCCTTAAAAGTGAAAACTTTGAAACCAAAAAAACAAACTGTTGATTTTCTACTCAACTTTTCAAAAAATCTTGGAATAGTAAAAATCAAAGATAAAAATTATTCGATCTCTAAAAATTAAAGTATTAATTTTGTGCTGTATGAAAATTCAGCACATTTTTTTTGACCTGGACAATACGCTTTGGGATCATCGCAAGAACGCTTACCTTACCATCAGGGATCTTTTCGAAAAGCAGGAAATAACACTCAAATACAATATAGATTTCGAGGAATTTCATGAAGTGTATCATGAAATCAATGAGAGCTTATGGGAAAAAATCAGAGACGGCATAATCGGTAAAGAATATTTAAGAAAACACCGTTTTCTTAATACTTTTAAACATTTTGGTGTTGAAGATGAGCAGTTGTCAGATTATTTTGAAGAACACTTTCTCGATAAAATTCTTAATCACAATGAACTGGTAGAGGGAGCTTTGTATGTTCTTGATTATCTAAAATCAAAAGAATATACAATGCACATTATTTCCAATGGCTTTAAGGAAGTCACGGAAAGAAAATGTATACTTTCCGGGATTGATCATTATTTTAATACGATCACCAGTGCTGATGCCGTAGGAGTGAGGAAACCTAATCCTGAAATTTTTGAGTATTCTTTAGGTCGTGCACAGGCGAATAAGGAAGAAAGTATCTTGATAGGGGATGATTGGATTGCAGATGCTGTAGGAGCCATGAATTTTGGAATGGATATTATTTTCTTTGATGTCCTGAACGAAAACCGGACAGAAGAAAATGTAAAAACCATTAAGCATCTTCTTCAAATCAAAGAATATCTTTAAAATTTGCCGCTTACATTTTTTTCCTAATTCTTTCCTAAATTAATATAGAATTTTGCTTCATAATAAATGAATAAAATTTTATATTATGAAAAGTTTAAAGAAGATCACCAGCTTACTATCCTTTATCTTAGTTTTATCAGCAGGTTTCATATTTGCACAGGATAGAGCAATCAGCCCCAATCAATTACCTGCTGCTGCAAAGAAGTTTCTGGCAGGAAATTTTAAAGGTATTGCAGTAGGTTCCGTTATAGAGGACCGTGAAATATATGGGGTAGACGAATACAAAGTATACCTTTCCAATGGTGTGAAAATAGAGTTTGACAGCCAGGGAAACTGGAAGGAAGTGGATGGTAAGCATCAGAAGCTCCCGTATGGCTTTATCCCTGCTGGTATAAGAAATTATGTGGTTAAAAGCTTTCCAAACACTTCGATTATAAAAATTGAAAAAGAAAGATGGTCTTATAAAGCTGAACTATCCAATGGCGTTGACCTGAAATTCGACAAAAATGGGAATTTTAGTAAGATTGATGACTAATACTATTTTAAATTTTTATGTTATGGTAAATTGGAATATAATCAACAAAGAAAGCCGAAGAAATATACTTACTTTTCTTACTATATACCATCCATGTATGATCATTGAATCGGTAAAAGATATAAAGAATAAATACAAAATCCATCTGCGGAATGGGCAAACGCTTAGTTTTCATGTGGATGGTAGTTCTATCACAAATAATTTTTAATCTTGATAAATTATGGCCTCCCGGGAACAGGAGGTTATAATTTTATATATTTGATCAGAAAGTCAGAATAATACTTACTATGAAAATTTTACTTGTTGAAGATGAGGCGGAATTAAGAAATACTGTGCAAAGCTTTCTTGAAGCACAGCACTTTATAGTAGAGTCCGCTTCTGACTACAGTTCAGGTTTGGATAAAATCATTTCATATGAATATGACTGTATTCTCCTGGATATTATGCTGCCAGACGGAAGTGGGATGGATCTTCTTAAAGAAATTAAAAGTATGCACAAAAAAGATCCTGTAATCATCCTTTCTGCAAAAGATTCTGTCGACGATAAAGTAAGCGGATTGGAAATAGGGGCAGATGATTACCTTGCCAAGCCTTTTCACCTGGCAGAATTGATGGCCCGGATTAAATCGGTCATCAGAAGGAAAAATCAGGATGGAGAGAATATAATCACTTATAAAAACATCTTTGTGGATCCTGACAACAGAAAAGTAAAGATAGGTAATGAAGAATTGATCCTTAACCGTAAGGAGTATGATCTTTTGTATTATTTCGTGATACATCCTGAAAAAACATTACAAAAAACCATGCTTGCAGAAGCAATTTGGGGCGATTATATTGATCAGGTGGATAGCCTGGATTTTATTTATTCACAGATAAAAAACCTTCGTAAAAAGCTCAAAGCGTTAGGCGCTGAAGCTGATTTTCAGGCGGTTTACGGAATAGGATATAAATTTGTATGATGAAAGTTTCTCTGAAATATTATACCATAAAATACCTGATAACCATTCTGCTATTGATCATTGCAGTGTGGGCGGCATTATTTTACGCCTATATTCTGGACGAAGTGTATGATAATGTGGATGATGGATTGAAAAACAGAAAAATACAGATTATTAAGGCAGTATATCTGGATGAGCACTTGTTAAAGAATAATGAGTTTGGTTTTAATGAATTTAAGATCAATCCTATTTCTGCAGCAGAGCATCAGGAAAAGAACAGGCTTTTTAATAAGATGTATTACATGGAATACGATGATGAAGAGCAGCCTTATAGAGTTCTTGAGACAGATTTTATAGACCAGTTTGGAAAGTATCAGAAATTGACTATCCGAACGTCCACGGTAGAAGAAGATGAGCTGGTATATGACCTTACAACAGCTCTGATTGTTTTGTATCTGTTATTGGTAGTAAGCATTATCGGGATCAACGGATTTTTGCTTCACAAAGCGATGAAGCCTTTTTACCGTATTCTGGATAAGCTAAAAAAATATCAGTTTGGGATTTCTTCTGATAAAGAGTCTCCAAACTATTCCATCAAAGAGTTTGAAGAGCTGGATAGAGAGATCAACGAAATGATTGATCGTAACGAGCTCGCCTTTAATCAACAAAAACAGTTTATTGAAAATGCATCTCACGAATTGCAGACACCTTTGGCAATTGCAATCAATAAAATAGATCTGGCAATACAGAATGATCAGTTTGATGAAAAGGATATGAATTTCTTTACTGACATCAAGAATGATCTGGGAAGGATGGCAAGCCTGAATAAATCACTGCTTATGCTGTCTAAAATTGAGAACAATCAGTTCAGTACTTTGTCCCATGTAAATTTTACTGCGATGATCAAAGAGCTGGTCAATAGCTATGAAGATTTTATAGAATACAAAGAGATTAAAGTAAACCTGTTGGACAAAGAAATATTTGAAACTATCTTCAGCCCTGACTTAGCCAATATTTTACTTTCTAATTTACTTAAAAATGCAGTCAGGTATAACCATCAAAATGGAATTTTAAATATTATTACCGAAAAGGACAGGATGATTTTTCAGAATACCGGATCAATGAACCCTCTGGATGGAAAAAAAATCTTCAACAGGTTTTTTAAGCAAAGCACGGACAGCAGTTCTACCGGATTGGGACTTTCTATCATTAAAACCATAATAAAACAATATCCCGGATGGGATATTGTTTATGATTTTGAAGACGGAATGCATAGCTTTATTCTGTCAAAGAATAAAAGTTAGCTATTTATATATTAAAGTCCTAGACTTTCCCTTACACGTTTAATGGTTTCTACTGCAATGACTCTTGTTTTTGCAGCACCTTCCTGAAGTTTTGCTTCCAATTCATCCAGGTGGGTCATATAGTAGGTAAATGTTTCTCTTTCCTTCTGGAAACGAGTGGTAATCAGGTTTAAAAGTTCTGTTTTTGCATGTCCGTATCCGAAGTTTCCTGCAAGATATTTTGCTCTTAGCTCCTCTGTCTGTTCAGGAGTTGCAATCAATTGATAAATTGCAAATACTTTGTCGGTTTCAGGATCTTTCGGCTCCTCCAATGATTTGGAATCTGTTTCAATGCTCATCACCTGTTTTTTCAGTTCTTTATCCGATAAGAAAATATTAATAATATTTCCCATGGATTTAGACATTTTACGACCATCTGTTCCAGGGACATATTTTGTATTTTCCTGAAGTTCGGCCTGAGGAAGTACCAGTACCTCTCCCATCTGATTATTAAACCTTGAGGCTACATCCCGGGCAATTTCCAAATGCTGAAGCTGATCCTTTCCTACTGGAACTATTTCTGCATCGTACAATAAAATATCTGCAGCCATTAAAATAGGATAAGTAAAAAGACCGGCATTCACATCCTGAAGCCTGTCTGCTTTATCCTTAAATGAATGCGCCAGGGTTAATCTCTGATAAGGAAAAAAACATGATAAATGCCAAGATAGTTCACAGGTTTCAGGGATATCACTCTGTCTGTAAAAAAATGTTTTTTCAGTATCCAGCCCACAAGCAAGCCAAGCCGCAGCAATCTCGTAGGTATTTTGTTTCAGCTCTTTTGCATCCTTTATCTGAGTTAATGAATGCAGATTAGCGATGAATAAAAATGATTCATTTCCTTCCTGTTTCGATAGTTCAACAGCAGGAATAATAGCACCCAATAAGTTTCCAAGGTGCGGTGTTCCGGTGGCTTGAATGCCGGTAAGAATTCTTGACATTTTGTTTTATTATTTATAAAAATTAACGAACCACAAATTTACGAGGTTTGGCGGGAATAATAATTAAAAGATTAAAAGATTAAAAGATTAAAAGATTAAAAGATTAAAAGATTAAAAGATTAAAAGATTTTTGGATAAATCTCGGGAAATTTTTACAAAAAAGAAGGATCTATAGGAGCGGACTTTAGCCCAAAGTTAAAATTAGTTTAAAATAAAAATATGCTCAGTCCTCAAAATCTGGGGGACACAAAAACTATGGAATCACAATCTTTTCCCCACCGAATTTCGGTTGTACCCCAAATAAAAGATCCCAGTATACTTTGGTTTTAGCAAGATACTCCCTTAGATTGGTCTTTAAACCCGCATATTTATTCACATCATTTGCATTATAACCATAGGCTTCGATTCCGTTTTTACGGGCTAAAAATACGGCTCTTTCATTGTGGAACTTTTGGGAAATGATGATGAATCTGGTTTGTCCAAAAATCTCTTTAGCTCTGATTACAGAATCTAGTGTTCTAAAACCTGCGTGATCCAGAATTATTTTATCCTTTGGAATTCCGTATTTCATTAAAGCAAGCTGCATATCCTCAGGCTCATTATAGTCCGCAGTACTGTTATCTCCACTTACAATAATGTATTGTATCTTACCACTTTTATAGAGATCTATAGCGGATTGTATTCTGTTGTAGAAGTATGCATTGGGCATACCGCTGTTTAGTGTTTTACTTGTTCCAAGGAGGATTGCTGTTTTGGTCGAAGGTAATACTGATAAGTTATCTGAAATGTATGGGGCACTTTGTTTTTTGATATTATAGTTGGCAAAGGCAATAAAAATAATTCCTGCTACGAGAAGAAGCAGGAAAATTTTAAGAGTATTTTTAATCAGTTTTTTCATCTGTATTATTTTCTAAAATTCCAGTCCGTTTGGAAAGGCCTTTTTTCTGAAAATCAATAATAATATGGCTCCTACAGTAATGGCAGAATCCGCGACATTAAAGATATATTTGAAAAATTCAATGTGCTTTCCACCAATAAGAGGGAAGCTTTCCGGTACATTCCAGTCTACCAGTGGGAAGTGAAGCATATCCACTACACAGCCTCTCATGAAAGACGAATATCCTTGTCCTGCAGAAGCTATTTTCGAAATACCTCCGTATCCGATCCAGCGGTCGATGCTAGGATCATAAACGGTGCCGCTATCGAAAATTAACCCGTAAAACATTCCGTCGATAAGATTACCGATGGCTCCTGCAAAAATTACAGCCATTGGAATGATAAGATAATTGGAGGCTCCCTGCTGAAGCCATTTTTTGAACATATAAATCATTCCCCCGATCAGGAATATTCTTAGAATAACTAAAAAATATTTACCTATAACACCGCCAAAGTGAAGCCCATAAGCCATTCCTGGATTCTCTACGAAAGTAAGTTTGAAACCCGGAAGAACGGAGACGCTATCATCAAGGTTGAAATGAGTTTTTATATATATTTTTGAAGCCTGGTCGATTAACAATACCAAAAATGTAATAGCTAATATCTTTTTCATTACTGTCCTTTAGGTTTTGAGGATTTTGCAGCTGGTTTTACATTTTTATTATCGCTTGCTTTCTTGATCACTTTTTGTCCGTTAAATGAACTTTTAACATGAGCCTTTTCAAATTTAATGTTCATTTCCTTCAGAACACTTTTCAGTGCACTCAGCTCCATAGGATTTTTGGGATGTACTATTATAGATTCCATTGTTCTGGATTTAGATTTTTACTTCTTAGATAATTCGTCAAGTCTTTTTCTGTCTTTTGGAGAAAGATCATTGATGCCGTTTTTGCCCATCTTACCTAAAAGTTTGTCAATTTCTTTTTCCCTTTCGCGTTTATCGGAATTAAACTGATCATCGATTGTATAGTTTTTGTGCTGATCAGGAAAGAATTTGTTTTTAATCCTCTCCCTGTTGAAAAACCATAAAACCACAATAAGGATCAACCCTAAAATTAAATATTCGCTCATGGATATAAATTAAAAATTAGGTTTATAAAGTATTACTGCTAATACAATATAAACCCAAATTTATTTTACAAACCTTACGGTTATTTCTGCATATTTTTCGCTTCGATGCTTAAGGTAGCATGAGGAACTGCCAATAATCTTTCTTTTGGAATCAGTTTCCCTGTTACTCTGCAAACACCATACGTTTTATTTTCTATTCTGATTAAAGCGTTCTTAAGATCACGAACAAATTTTTCCTGTCTTCCTGCTAAGATCGAGTTTTGTTCCTTACTAAGAGTTTCAGCTCCTTCTTCAAACGCTTTGAATGTAGGCGATGTGTCATCAGTCCCATTATTCTGGTCATTGATAAAGCTTTCTCTTATCAGTTGTAAATCTTTTTCTGCTTTTTCTATTTTTTCTTTAATGATCGCTTTAAACTCTTGTAAATCAGAATCATTATATCTTACTCTTTCGTCTGACATGTTCTTTTCTCTTTTTTAATAAAATTATGAAATGGAATTTGAAATGCAATAACTATATGTTAATTTTTTTCAACATTTACCTTAAAATTAACCTCATCTATCTCAATTTCGTTAAAATTTGAAAGTGAAGATACAATTTCTATTTTATTTGACAAGACCTCTGCAGAAATATATTCTTCATTTTTCTTGATATTATCAAGGAATGGTGAATTTTCTTCTATGAAGATATTTATTCTGTCTGTCAACTCGAAGTCTTTGTCTTTTCTCAGGTTTTGAATTCTATTGATGAACTCTCTTGCCACACCTTCAGATTTCAACTCGTCTGTCAACGTCAAATCTAATGCCACAGTTGTTTTTCCATCAGAAGTTACTGTCCATCCCGGAATGTCTTTTGTTGAAATTTCAACATCATTCATTGTTATTTCGTAACCTTGGATAGCTATTTTGCCTTCTTTTTCTAAATCAGCAATTTGCTCTGATGAGAAATTAGCAATTTCATTTCCAACTACTTTCATATCCTTCCCTAATTTAGGGCCTAATGCCTTAAAGTTCGGTTTAATTTGCTTTACAATTAAATGAGAAGCTTCTTCTGCATTGATTAATTGTAATTCTTTTACATTCACTTCCTGTTTGATCAGTTCCGCAACTGCAAGAATCTGTTCTTCAGCTTTGGAATCTAATACAGGAACCAATACCTTTTGTAAAGGCTGGCGTACTTTTACATTCTCTTTTTTTCTAAGAGAGAATACCATGCTTGTGATTTGCTGTGCTAAATGGGTTTTTTCAACCAGATCCTGATCGATTAAACTTTCATCAGCAACCGGAAAATCTGTAAGGTGTATTGAATCACAGTTTTCTTTTCCTGTTACCTTATTCAGATCCTGATACAACTGATCCATAAAGAACGGAGCAATTGGTGCGGATAATTTAGCAACTACCTCAAGACATGTATATAAAGTCTGGTAAGCGGAGATCTTGTCATCGGAGTAGTCTCCTTTCCAGAAACGTCTTCTGCATAATCTTACATACCAGTTACTTAAGTTGTCATTTACAAAATTACTTATCGCTCTTGCTACTCTTGTAGGTTCATAATCCTCGTAGAATGCTTTAACCTCTTTAATTAAAAGGTTCAGTTCGGAAAGGATCCATCTGTCTATTTCCGGACGGTTTTCCACATCCTTTTCTGAGTAATTGAATCCATCCACATTCGCATATAATGCAAAGAAGGAATAAGTATTATAAAGGGTTCCGAAGAATTTTCTTCTTACCTCATCGATGCCCTCAATATCAAATTTCAAATTCTCCCAAGGATTAGCGTTGGAGATCATGTACCAACGTGTAGCATCCGGGCCATAAACGGAAAGAGTTTCAAACGGATCTACCGCATTACCTAAACGCTTAGACATTTTCTGACCGTTTTTATCCAGAACAAGTCCGTTACTCATAACATTTTTATAAGCAACTGAATCAAAAACGGCTGTTCCGATTGCGTGAAGGGTATAGAACCAACCACGGGTCTGATCCACACCTTCGGCAATGAAGTCCGCCGGAAAGGCCTTTTTATTATCTATTAATTCTTTATTTTCAAAAGGGTAATGCAATTGGGCATAAGGCATAGAGCCTGAGTCAAACCATACATCGATCAGGTCGCTTTCACGATTCATAGGTTTTCCTGATGCAGATACCAAAACAACTTTGTCCACCACATTTTTATGCAGATCTACCAAAGAGTAGTTTTCTTCCGTCATGTTTCCTATTTCAAACCCTTTGAAAGGATTTTCTTTCATGAATCCTTTTTCAACGGATTTTTCGATCTCGTTGTATAGTTCTTCTACAGAACCGATTACTATCTCTTCTTTCAGGTCATCCGTTCTCCAGATAGGTAATGGAATACCCCAGTAACGGGAACGTGAAAGGTTCCAGTCATTAACATTTTCTAACCAGTTGGCAAAACGTCCTTCTCCGGTAGCTTTTGGCTTCCAGTTGATCTCCTTGTTCAGATTCACCAGGCGGTCTTTTACGGCTGTCATTTTTACAAACCACGAATCCAATGGGTAATATAATACAGGTTTGTCAGTTCTCCAGCAATGAGGATAACTGTGGACATATTTCTCTACTTTGAAAGCTTTATTCTCTTCTTTTAATACAATTGCCAAATGAACATCCCAAGATTTTTCAGGAGCGGTCCCGTCATCATAATATTCATTTTTGATATACTTTCCTGAGAATACTTCCGGAACATTTTCTCCTCTTATAAATCTACCCTGCAGATCTACTAACGGAACAAGATTGTCGTTTTCATCTTTTACCAACATTGGAGGAATACCGGCCTCTTTAGCAACTCTGGCGTCATCCGCACCAAAAGTAGGAGCGATATGAACGATACCGGTACCGTCTTCAGTTGTCACAAAATCACCGATGATCACTCTGAATGCCTTTTCAGGGGTTTCAGACGGCGTAAACCATGGGATGAGCTGCTCATACTGAGTTCCTGCTAACTTTTCTCCGTTAAACTCTTTCAGAATCTGGTAAGGGATTGTTTTGCTCTCCGATGTATAGTTGACAAAATCTTCCGCTGTTCCTGCTACATATTTTTTACCAAAGTTCTTTTCTAAAAGAACTCTTGCCAACACAACCGTTACAGGCTCAAAAGTATATTGGTTGAAAGTTTTAACAACAACGTATTCAATGTCTCTTCCTACAGCAAGAGCTGTATTTGACGGCAGCGTCCATGGAGTAGTGGTCCAGGCCAGGATGTCTACATTACCTTCTACATCGTTGAACAAATCACTGGTTTCTTTTTTTACTCTGAATTGAGCTACTATGGTGGTATCCGAAACATCACGGTATGTTCCGGGCTGGTTCAACTCATGTGAAGAAAGTCCTGTACCTGCTTTTGGAGAATAAGGCTGGATCGTATAACCTTTATACAACAACTCTTTGTTGTATAATTGTTTTAGTAACCACCAAACAGTCTCCATATATTTTGATTTATAGGTAATATATGGATCATCAAGATCCACCCAATATCCTATTTTTTCTGTAAGGTTATTCCACACGTCTGTATAACGCATTACCGCTTCACGACATGCTTTATTATAATCTTCAATAGAAATCTTTTTGCCAATATCCTCTTTCGTAATTCCTAATTCCTTTTCAACACCAAGCTCCACAGGAAGCCCGTGTGTATCCCAACCCGCTTTACGGAAAACCTGTTTACCGTTCTGAGTCTGGTAACGGCAGAAAATATCTTTCAACGCTCTTGCCATTACATGGTGAATCCCGGGCATACCGTTTGCTGAAGGCGGACCTTCATAAAATACAAACTCAGGGCTACCTTCGCGAATTTCAACACTTTTATTGAAGGTTTTATTTTGTTTCCAAAATTCCGAAACATTGTCGGCTATATCAATAAGGTTGAGGTTTTTGTATTCTTTAAATTGACTCATTGTATTATCTCAATATCGTTGATTAATTAAGTTGGCAAATTTAGTGATTTTTTGTCGGTTTATAATATATGTTTTATTTTGATATCATCTATTAAAAACTTCAATTTCAGAAATATATATCAGCGGTTAATAAAAAGAAGGCAAAATACTGAGTTTTACTATATAAAAACCATATATGAAGTTATAAAAAAGCCCCATAGACTTTTGGATATCTATGAGGCTTGTTAAAATGAAATACAGTCTAAATTATTCAAGTAAAATAATTTTATTGAGATCTTTCGTTTCTGTTTTTTCGATACATCTTTAAAATAAAAAAAGATAATGTAGAGGACCATATTATATTACCTATTGCAATTATCCAATCTATATTCCTTTCAGGTTTGCTAATAAGGAAAACAATATTTGCCGCTACGAAAGTAAGCAGCACAAGATAATAGATGAAATATAATCTTTCTTTTTTCATATTGTGTACATTTAGTTTTCCTTGAAAATAAGAAATAAAATTAAAACTATAGAACAAGTCTCTGTGTAAGTAATATTAAAAATTAATCTGTTTAGTAATAGTATAATCGTTTATTTTTCTAGTATATGATTTAGAAAGAGTTTTATTTATTTGTTGTTTTTATCAATAGAAGTGGGCTTTAGCCCACTTTCAAATTATATATTTTATCATTTGGTTTTAACCAAAACATAATAATACTCCTCGCAGGTTTTGAAACATTATGAAGATTTTAATACGATGTTTTAATTTATAAAGCATCATTTTAATTGAAGCAAAAAAAGGCAATAAGATTAAGTGTCTTCCTATTAAATAAATATAGAAAATAGAATCTATGCGTTAAAATTTAAAATCCGTGAAATCCATTTGAAAAAGAGACTTTTCTGATAATTAACCAAAATTTCGTAATTTTAAGATAACACATAAAAACCATTTGAATGAAAACCATTTCCAGATTATTGCTTATTATTTATTTTGTGAGCGGGAACCTGATGCTGGCTCAAAATAGCTATCCTCAAAACTACTTTAGAAATCCTTTAAATATCCCGATACAGCTGGCGGCTAATTTCGGTGCTGTACGGTCAAATCATTTTCACATGGGGCTGGATATACGGACGAACAGTCAGGAAAACCTGCCCGTAGTAGCTGCAGCGGAAGGTTATGTAAGCAGAATAAAGGTTGAACGCTATGGTTTTGGCAATGCTGTTTACGTTACACATCCTAATGGTTATACTACTGTTTATGCCCATTTAAACAAATATTTTGATCAGCTTGACGCATTCGTAAAAGAAAAGCAGTATAAAGATGAAAAGTGGGAGCAGGATATTACTTTTTCTCCACGCCAGTTTCCTGTAGCGAAAGGGCAGATGATCGCTTTAAGTGGAAATACCGGCGGATCCGCCGGACCCCATCTGCATTTTGAAATCAGAGATACAAAAACGGAAGAGTGCCTGAATCCGTTGTTGTTTGGTTTTAACATTCCGGACAATGTTGCCCCCATAGTGAGTGGTTTGTATTGGTATGACAGACGGTTCAGTAGCTATGAGCCCGGGGCGAATGATGTCTCTGTTAAAAAATCAGGAAATACTTATACGGCCAATATTATATACGTCAATTCTCCGGTTGTGAGCTTAGCCATTAAAGCTGTGGATAAAGCTAATAAGGGCTTTAATCTCGGGATCTATAAAGCACAGCTTTTGATGGATAATAAATTGATATACAGCTTTATAATAGATAAAGTGAGTTATGATGATACCCGGTATATCAATGGTTGTATCGATTACGCAAAGTTCATTCGTGATAAAATGAGTATTCAGCATTTGTCTGTATTACCGGGAATGAAACTTTCTGATTACAGTTCCGGATCAAATGGGATTATAAACCTTCCTGATGATACGATTCATAATATTGAAATTGTATTAAAAGATATTAATGGAAATACCAGTCGGCTAACAACCCAAATCCAATGGATTAAAACTTCAGAAGGAATAGTTGAGAGTGCCCAGACAATACATCCTAATGAAGCAAGGACAATAAAAACAGAGAATGCGGAAATCAATTTGAGCAAAAATGCTCTTTATGACGCAATTAATTTTAAAATGTCTGAAAGATCTGATGCGGATGCAGTTTCAAATGCTGTCATATTACACAATCTCTATGTTCCCATTCATGATCATTATGCTCTGAAAATAAAACCCAACCGGAAATTAAATGATGAAGAAAAGAACCACTTGGTAATTGAGCTTAACTATGGAAGTGATAAAGAGTTCATTAAAGGAAAGTGGAATGGTAGCTATGTCGAAGGACAGTTTAAGAGATTGGGGGTAGCAAGAATTCTTTTGGATAGTAGTGTGCCATCGGTTTCTCCAAACTGGAAAGAAGGTGCGCTTATAGCAGGCAGTTCTTTGATCCTCAGAGGGAAAACGGATATTGGAGATATAGAATCATTTCGTGCGGAACTGGATGGGAAATGGCTTCGTTTTGCAAGAATAAAAGATAATTTCGTTTATCTTTTTGATGAAAAATGTCCTAAAGGTTCGGGTGTACATACACTAAAAGTGACAACAACCAATACTGCAGGAAACATGAATACACAAACTTTTACATTTCACAGATAACAATCGGGGATACACGACAATTAAAAATCATGAATACATTGTACCCGAATGCATTCTACAATATTTTATTTAATAAATTTGTTACATAAAAATAAAATCATTGGAATTCTATCCATCAATCGAAAAATCAAACCTTCCCGAAATTAAACAGTTTCAGGATAAAAAACTTCAGGAACTTCTAATTTATCTTGAAAAGAACTCGCCGTTTTACCAGAGATTATTTAAAGAAAATAATATCAGCAGTGGTGATATTCAATCTTTGGAAGATTTACGGAAGATTCCTACCACCTCCAAAAATGATCTGCAGCAGCATAACCATGATTTCTTCTGTATTCCTCCAGGGGAGATTGTAGATTACAGTACGACTTCAGGAACATTAGGAGATCCGGTAACCTTTGGGCTATCTGATAAAGATCTCGAAAGGTTGGCTTATAATGAAGCTATTTCTTTTGCTTGTGCGGGAGTACAGAAAGGAGATGTAGTGCAGATGATTACTACGATCGATAAAAGATTTATGGCGGGTTTAGCTTATTTTCTGGGACTGCGGAAAATGGGTGCCAGTGTTGTAAGGATGGGACCTGGAATTCCGGAATTACAATGGGATTCTATTTTCAGGTATAAGCCTAAATACCTGATCACAGTTCCTTCTTTTCTCCTAAAAATGATCGATTATGCAGAAAAGAATGGGATTGATTATAAAAATTCCAGCGTTTATGGAGCTGTTTGTATTGGGGAAAGTATCAAAAACCAGGATTTTACAGATAATATTCTTTCGCAGAAAATCAAGGAGAAATGGAGTATTAAACTTTTTTCTACATATGCCTCCACAGAAATGAGTACGGCATTTACCGAATGTGAGTTTCAGGTGGGTGGACATCAGCATCCGGAGCTGATCATTACAGAAATACTTGATGATAATGAAAATCCTGTACAGGAAGGTGAAAGTGGTGAATTGACTATTACTACTCTGGATGTGGAAGCTATACCATTGCTTCGATTTAAAACAGGAGATATTGTAAAAGCACATTATGAGCCTTGTCAATGCGGGCGTAACACCATGCGTCTTGGACCTGTGATCGGAAGGAAGCAGCAGATGATTAAATATAAAGGGACAACACTCTATCCACCTGCAATGAATGATATTTTGAATGATTTTAATAATTTACAATGTTATCAGATTGTTATTCAATCTAATGAAATCGGGCTGGATGAGATCATCATTAAAATCAGTACGGATAGTGAGTCTGAAGATTTCGTAAGCGAAGTACGGGATCACTTCCGGGCTAAGTTAAGGGTAAGTCCTAAGATTGAAATCGTGGAATTTGAGACTTTATCTAAAGTTGTACATAATCCCAATAGCAGGAAACCGATTACTTTTATTGATATGAGATAGATAAAAGAAATAAAGTACTTTAAACTAATAGAAAAGCGGCCTGAAACTAGGCCGCTTTTTATTGTAATTCTTGTTGTTTCTCTATTTTAATCAGGTTAGCAAGATTTTTTATGACGGTATCGTGCTTCTTTACAAAAGGATTGTCTTTATTCCATACATAACCCGCCAGGACCGCACATATTTTTCTTTTGACATCTTCGTTTTCCGGTCTATGGAAAAACAGCTCCTGTAAGTTTCCTGTATACCATTCTTTTACATAAGTGGTAAAAACTTCTACACCGTATAATATGTAATCAGCATATTCTTTTTGCCAGTCAATAGTTTCCCCGTTCAATTGTCTGATGGCAAGTTTGGCTGCCAGCATTCCGGATTCTGTAGCAAAAGCCATCCCTGATGAAAAAACAGGATCTAAAAATTCTGATGCATTTCCGGTAAGGGCGAACCCGTCACCGTATAGTTTTTTTACAGAGCAAGAGTAATCAACTAGTTTTTTAGGTTCAAAGATAAAGTCTACGTTTCCAAAACGTTTCACATAATAATCCGAGAGTGAAATTGCTTTTCTGAGAGCTTCCGTTGTGTCACCATTTTCTGCAAGCTTTTCAATATAATCTGTAGGACCTACAATTCCTACGCTTGTATTTCCATTAGAAAAAGGAATGACCCAAAGCCATACTTCAGTTTCAATGATATCGAAAGAGATTAAGGTTCCTTCCGTTCCCGTTTCTCTATTGATATCTTCAACATGCGAAAAAATAGCGGAGTGAGGAGATAGTTTTGAAGGTTTTTCCAGATCAAGTAAACGAGGCAACACCCTTCCATAACCACTGGAGTCAATAACGAATTTCGCATGGATCTCTTTCGTCTCGCCATTCTTATTTTTTACGGTGGTCACAGAATCGGTTCCTTCAAACCTGATGTTGATTACTTCTGTTTCAAATTCAAGGTCAATTCCTTTATTGATGACTTCGTTGGCAAGTGTATTATCAAAATCAGCTCTGGGAACCTGCCAGGTCCAGTCCCAACCTTCTCCGAATTTGTCACTGAAATCAAACAGGCAGACTTCATCACCTCTCAGGAAGCGGGCTCCCAGTTTTTTTTCAAAGTTCATTTTGTCTAGGGCAGGGAAAAGTCCGGCTTCATCAAAGTGATCCATTACTCTGGGAATTAGGCTTTCGCCAACGACCAATCTTGGGAATCTGGCTTTCTCAACAACCTTTACATTGATGTTGTTCTTCTTTAAGTATGAGGAAGATACACATCCTGAAGGTCCGGCACCGATTACAAGAACGTCTACAAACTCTTTACCCATCTTTGATTTTTTATTTTAATAATAACTTCTATCTTTGCCGCAAAATTAGTGACAATTAATTAATATTTTATAAAATTATCTACTATTACTTCTGATTAATGAAAATAGACAACTTTTTAGAACTGAGGGATTTTCAAAAAATTATTATTGAAAATGAGAAAATAGAACTGGATGATACACTTTTAACTAGGGTGGAAGAAAGCTTTCAGTTTTTAAAAGAATTTTCAAAAAATAAAGTAATATATGGTGTAAACACAGGTTTTGGGCCAATGGCTCAATTTAAAATCAGTGATGAAGACACGCATCAGCTTCAGTATAACCTGATCAGAAGCCATTCTTCAGGAATTGGGAATCCTCTTCCTGCCGCCGAAGTTAAGGCTTGTATGTTGGCGAGACTTAATACTTTGTCTTTGGGAAATTCCGGTGTTCATAGTTCTGCAGTTTATTTACTTAAAGAATTGATAAACAGGGATGTTATCCCTCTTGTTTTTGAGCATGGAGGAGTGGGAGCAAGTGGGGATTTGGTCCAGCTTGCCCATTTGGCATTGGTTCTGATTGGTGAAGGGGAAGTATTTTATAAAGGAGATAGGCAACCAACAAAAAAAGTTTTTGAAACGGAAGGATTAGAGCCGATAAAAGTTGAGATCAGGGAAGGATTAGCTTTAATGAACGGAACTTCTGTAATGTCTGGTATCGGAGCTGTAAATGCTTATAAAGTGAACCAGCTTACTGAAATATCCATAAAGCTTTCCTGCGCGATTAATGAGATTGTTCAGGCTTATGATGATCATTTCTCAGAGGTTTTAAACGGGACTAAAAGACATTATGGACAGCAGAAAATTGCTGAAAAAATGAGAGCCCATTTATCTGACAGTAAACTGATCAGAAAAAGAGAAGATCATTTGTATACCCACTTCGAAGAGCAGGAAAAAGTATTTAAAGAAAAGGTTCAGGAATATTATTCATTAAGATGTGTTCCTCAGATTTTGGGACCTGTACTGGATACTTTGGAATATACAGAGAAAGTCCTTGAGAATGAGATCAATTCCGCAAATGATAATCCAATCATCAACGTTGAAAATAAACATGTATATCATGGTGGAAACTTCCATGGTGATTACATTTCGCTGGAGATGGATAAACTAAAGCTGGTCGTAACTAAATTAACGATGCTTGCAGAAAGACAATTGAACTATCTTTTGAACTCCAAGATCAATGAAATTTTACCTCCTTTTGTTAATTTAGGAAAATTAGGATTTAACTTCGGAATGCAGGGTGTTCAATTTACAGCTACCTCTACTACTGCTGAAAGCCAGATGCTGTCGAATTCTATGTATGTCCACAGTATTCCTAACAATAATGATAACCAGGATATTGTAAGTATGGGAACGAATGCAGCGGTTATTTGCAGAAAAGTAATAGAAAATGCTTTTGAGGTGTTAAGTATAGAAGCGATCACAGTTGTTCAGGCAATCGAATATCTTGGTTTCCAGGATAAAGTGTCTTCTTCAACAAAAAGCTTATATGATGATATCAGAAAAATCATCCCGGCATTCTCTGACGATATGGTGATGTATCCTTTTCTGGAAGAGGTGAAACAATATTTTAAAAACAACAAAGGATGAAAAAAGTGTTGATTCTTTCTCTTATCGTATTGGGACAAAGTATATTTGCTCAGCAGCTTGCATTGGTAAAAGAAAAGGCGAAAATAGGATATATTGATAAATCCGGAAATTACGTTATTGAACCTGCATATGAAACAGCAAGAAGTTTCTCTGACGGATTAGCAGCTGTGAAAATCAAAGATATGTGGGGGTTTGTAGGGAAAGATGGTAAAATGGCTATCGAACCTTCCTTCACGAAGGCGAGGGATTTCAATGATGGACTTTGTGCTGTGGAACGTGACGGAATTTGGTTCTATATCAATAAGAATGGAGAAAAGCAAAACATGCCGTATTCGGATAAATTATACGATTTTAACAATGGACTTGCCTTAATGAAAGTTTCAAATAAAATCGGAGCATTTGATACGGGCGGAAAGGTTGTAATACCCGCAGAATATGATGTTATCAAACCCTTTCAAAATGGTTATGCGAGGATTTCTCAGAACGGATTATGGGGAATTATTGATACAGCCGGAAAAGTTATTGTTTCTGTGGAATATAACGATATCGGAGAATATAAGAACGAAGCAACCTGGGCGCAGAAAGGAAAAGCTTATGGTATTATTGATGGAAGTACTTTTTCCATCGCTGAAGGTGCGGATAAGATCTGGGATTTTGGAAACCAGCCCATTACCTACGCCCGCAGAAACGGAAAAATAGGATTTGTTGACAAAGCAGGAAAATGGGCGATAGAGCCTAAGTTTGATAAGGCGAGGGCATTTAATCAAAATTTAGCTCCTGCATATTCAGGAGGAAAATGGGGATATATTGATATGAAAGGAAACTTTGTAGTAGAACCTGCATATAATGATGCTGAAGTTTTTAGCAATGATAACCTGGCTCCAGTAAAGGGAAAGAATTGGGGATTCATTGATACTTCCGGTAAGCTTGTTATTCCGATGGATTATGATATTTCAGTAAGCTTTGGGTTCAATGAAAAAAATAAAGGTTTTAATGACGGCGTTTCCAGAGTGAAGAAATCCGGAAAATGGGGTTTTATTGATAAAACAGGATCCCTGGTGGGAAATAAATGGTTTTATAATGCAGAACTTTTTCAAAATTAAAACTAATTCTAAGAGATGAAATGTGCAATTGTAACAGGTGGTTCCAGAGGTATAGGAAGGGCAATCTGTATAAAACTGGCTGAGGATAAAAATTATCATATACTGATCAATTATACTTCTAATGAAGAGGCTGCAAAGGAAACATTGGCAAAAGTTGAAGAACTTGGAGCCACTGGAGAAATTCTTAAGTTTGATGTGGGGAATGCAGAAGAAACCCTTAAGGTTTTAGGGGATTGGCAGGAAAGTAATGCCGATGCATTGGTTGAAGTGATCGTAAATAATGCTGGGATTACCAGAGATGGTTTGTTTATGTGGATGAAGAACGAAGACTGGAATAGTGTAATTAATACCAGTTTAAATGGTTTTTTCAATGTTACGAATTTTTTCATTCAGAAATTGTTGCGTAACAAATATGGCAGGATTATAAATATGGTTTCAGTTTCCGGTGTTAAAGGAACTGCCGGACAAACCAATTATTCCGCGGCAAAAGGAGCCTTAGTGGGTGCAACAAAAGCGCTTGCGCAGGAGGTTGCCAAAAGAAATATCACGGTAAATGCAGTAGCTCCGGGATTTATAAGAACAGATATGACGCAGGAGTTTAATGAAGATGAATTAAAGGCAATGATTCCTGCAAACAGATTTGGGGAGGCTGAAGAAGTGGCTGATCTGGTTGCATTTCTGGCTTCACGAAAATCCTCCTATATTACAGGAGAAGTGATTAATATTAATGGTGGTATTTATTCATAATCAATAGCATAAGAAAGATGGAAAATAGGGTTGTGATTACCGGAATGGGAATTTATTCTTGCATCGGAACTTCTTTAGAAGAGGTGAAAGAGTCCCTATATCAAGGCAAATCAGGGATCGTTCTGGAAAAGGAAAGAAAGGAATTCGGATACAGATCAGGGTTAACAGGACAAGTTCCTAAACCGGACCTTAAAGGTCTTCTGAACAGAAGACAGCGTGTAAGCATGGGAGAAGAAAGTGAATATGCTTATCTTGCTACAGTAGACGCCTTAAAACAGGCTCAGGTCAGCGACAGTTTTCTTGAAGATCATGAAGTAGGTATTTTGTATGGGAACGATAGCGTATCTCAGGCTGTAGTGGAAGCGATTGATATTGCCAGGGAAAAGAAGGATACTACATTGATGGGATCAGGTGCCATTTTCAAGTCTATGAACTCTACGGTGACTATGAATCTATCCACGATTTTTAAACTCAAAGGAATTAACCTTACCATCAGCGCAGCTTGTGCAAGCGGATCACATTCTCTGGGGCTTGCTTATCTGATGATCAAAAGCGGTCTGCAAGACATGATTGTTTGCGGCGGAGCTCAGGAGACCAATAAATACTCAATGGCCAGTTTTGATGGGCTGGGTGTTTTCTCTGTAAAGGAAGACGAACCTGAAAAGGCATCAAGACCTTTCGATTCTGCACGTGACGGATTGATCCCGAGTGGGGGAGCGGCGACCTTAATCGTCGAAAGCCTTGAATCTGCCCAAAGGAGGGGAGTTCCTGTTTTAGGAGAGATTATAGGATATGGTTTTTCTTCAAACGGGGGACATATTTCTACTCCTAATGTAGATGGTCCTGCTTTAGCAATGGACAGAGCTCTAAAACAATCCGGATTAAGTGCTAAAGATATAGACTACATCAATGCACACGCTACATCTACTCCGATAGGAGATGCTAATGAAGCACGTGCGATCTACGAGATTTTTGGCAGCGAAGTTCCGGTAAGCTCTACAAAATCAATGACAGGACATGAATGTTGGATGGCGGGAGCCAGCGAAGTGATTTATTCGATGCTGATGATGGAGAATGGTTTTGTAGCTCCGAACATCAATCTTGAAAATCCCGATGAAGAGGCAAAAAGGATAAATTTGGTATCTAAAACAAAAAATCAAAAAATTGACGTATTTTTGTCGAATTCTTTTGGGTTTGGGGGAACCAATTCGGCATTAATTGTAAAAAAATTTGATTAAAAAAGATGGAAAGA
Organism: Chryseobacterium sp. LAM-KRS1; assembly: GCF_013184525.1. Lineage (GTDB taxonomy): Bacteria > Bacteroidota > Bacteroidia > Flavobacteriales > Weeksellaceae > Chryseobacterium > Chryseobacterium proteolyticum. Next base: position 51,664 of record NZ_JAAOIZ010000004.1, on the reverse strand, counting down.
GAAAAAATTGTTGCTATCGTTAATGATTTTTTAGTAAATGAATTTGAGGTAGATGGCGATGAGATAAACAAAGACGCTAACCTTAAAACAACTTTAGGTTTAGACAGTTTAGATTATATTGACATGGTTGTCATTATTGAGGCTAACTTCGGAGTGAAGTTAGGCGAAGCCGATTTTAAAAAGATGGTCACATTTGATGACTTCTACAACACTATTGAAAACAAAATAGCTAACAAAAACGCATAACTATCGACTGAACTTTATTTTTTATTATAAAAATCAGGCAGATCAAAAATGAACAAGTGGAAAGGTAAGTCTAAAGGAACAATATCAGGATATAAGATATTTGTTTACTGTATTAGAAATATCGGCATAAGAAGTTCATATTTTGTGCTTTATTTTGTAGCAACCTATTACTTTCTGTTTCTAAGAAAGAGTAATCAGTATATCTTTTATTACTTCAACAAAAGATTAAAGTATAATTTCTGGAAGTCAAAAATCGCTGTATTTAAAAGTTACTTTACTTTTGGAAAGGTTCTTATCGATAAGACAGCCATATCGGTTGGCTTAAGGGATCGGTTTACCTATGAATTTGATGGGATCCAGAATCTTAAGGATCTTCTTAATGAAAAAAAAGGCGGCGTACTTATCAGTGCTCATATCGGAAATTTCGAAATCGCGGAACATTTTTTTGCAGATATTGATTTCGATTGTCAGATTAATTTAGTGACTACGGATCAGGAGGTTACAGCCATTAAAGAATATATGGACAGTATTGCTGTTAAAAAAAGCAATATCAAATTTATTTACGTTAAAGATGATATGTCCCATATTTTCGATATTAATACCGCCTTATCTAAAAATGAGTTGATTTGCTTTACAGGAGATCGCTACTTTGAAGGCTCTAAATCCCTGGAAACCGAATTGCTGGGGAAAAGTGCCAAGTTTCCGGCAGGTCCGTTTCTTATTGCCTCTAGGTTAGGAGTGCCTGTGGTGTACGTTTATGTTATGAAAGAAAAGAATCTCCACTACCATTTATACGCTAGGGTTGCACACGTAAAAAAACGGGACGCTCAGGGGTTATTAAACTCTTATGTCGAGAATCTGGAGAATATGATTAAAAAATATCCGCTGCAATGGTTCAATTATTTTGATTTCTGGGATGATATTAATTAATTTTCTATACTTTTAAGGCATAAAAACTAACAATAACTCCAACTGCTAAGATTTCTTTAGAAGTTTAGATCAATGAAGCTTACTGTATTTGTTTTTGTCCTTGCATAATCTTAATGTAAGGAAGAAGCAAAAATAAATACTCGTCTGCTTAATAATTTAACCTCTGAATTTCTTAGCTTTAAAGAAATGAGACGCTACTTTTGAAAAAAGAATATGACATACTTGTAATCGGCAGCGGTTTAGGAGGTCTTGTTTCGGCTTTGATTTTAGCGAAAGAAGGTCTTAAGGTATGTGTATTGGAGAAAAACAATCAGTACGGAGGTAATCTACAGACCTTTTCCCGTAATAAACTTATTTTCGATACCGGTGTTCATTATCTTGGAGGGCTTTCAAAAGGCCAGAACCTGAACCGTTTTTTTTCCTATCTGGAAATTATGGATGATCTGGAAATCCATCAAATGGATCTAAACGGATTTGATAAAATAACTTTTGACGGAGATGATACTGAATATCCTCATGCGCAGGGTTATGGGAACTTTGTTTTTCAGTTATCCCGTTTCTTTCCTCATGAAAAAGAAAACCTTGAAAGATACTGTGAGGGAGTACAATACGTCTGTAATCATTTCCCCAGATATAATGTGGTTGGAAAAGATCATTACAATGAGGAGATCCTTCACCTCAATACCCGGAGATTCATAGAATCAATTACTTCTGATAAGAAGCTACAGGCCATATTATTAGGGTCTAATTTCCTGTATGGCGGAGATTCTGAAAATACCCCGTTTTATGTGCATGCACTTACCGTTAATTCCTGTATTCAGAGTGCTTATAAATGTGTGAAAGGAGGAAGCCAGATCTCCAAGTTGCTCATCCGCAAATTACGGGAATATGGTGCAGATGTTCACAAGCATTCTGAAGTCTCTGAAATGATCTTTAATGAGGATGTTTTGGTGGCCGTAAGGACTAAAACGGGTAAGGAATATGCTGCTAAAAAGTTTATTTCCAACATGGAAATCCGTTCTACTCTAAAGCTGATCAATGAGAAAAGACTAAGGAAATCTTTTCTTAACAGGGTTTTAAGCTGGGAGCCTATTTCTTCCTGCTTCAGTGTCTATATTGTTCTGAAGCCGGGAAATATACCTTATTTTAATCACAACATCTACCATTATTCTTGCATTGAACAGGTTTGGAATGCTTATCAGTATAAGAATGAAACCTGGCCTGAGACGTATATGCTAAGCTCCACTCCATCGAAGCATCATCCTGAATTTGCAGAAAGTATGACAGCAATTACTTATATGGATTTTGATGAGGTGAAAAAATGGGAGAAAACAGTCAATACAGTAACGGATGAGCATGAAAGAGGGAAAGAATATGAAAAGTTCAAGCAGGAAAAAGCCAACAGGATGATTGATGCGCTGGAAAAGAAAATTCCGGATCTCAGAGAATCGATTAAACATATATACACCTCTTCACCACTTTCTTATCGTGATTATATAGGAAGTTTTGAAGGAAATATGTATGGATATATAAAAAGTTCTGAAACCCCATTGAAAACAATGGTTTCACCAAGGACTAAAATTGATAATCTTTTTTTAACCGGACAGACTGTTAATATGCATGGTATTTTAGGCGTGACCATAGGTGCTTTTAATACCTGTGCCGAGATTTTAGGGAAAGGACTTATTGATGATCGTTTGAAAAAAATGGATACAAAGAGTGACAAAGAGAGTTAATTTCAGGTTTTCAATTCGGAATGATAGAAAGTGGAATGAGGATTTTCAATCTTCCTTTTCTATCTTGCGTATTGTTGATATCTGTAAGATAGTATGCTCGCTCTTATGCACTATTACGCTCGTCTCATGTGGTATCCAAAAATCCATACATCATCTTCCTGAAGTAAAACAATATGCTTTGGAAGTTCCCAAAGTTGAAAGGATTAACGATTCTACCTTTAGTTTTAATCAGAATTATTTAACGAAGAACCGGCAGCAGCTTTGGGAATTATATATCAAGGGAAATCCTTTACAGTTAGGATACAATAATGGTGCATTGACGAAAGACCTGATGCAGAAGCAGGAAGCCATTTTTTTCTCTAAGGTAGAAGGATTTGTACCATCCAATTTTAAGCAAAAATTACTACGAGGATTTCTAAAATGGTATAACAGGAAGATGTACCTGAATGTAAGGGAAGATTATCAGGCCGAACTATACGGATTGTCCCGTTACTCCTCTGATCAGTACAACTTTATTGCTCCAAGGTATTTAAGAAGCCTATATCTTCATGGAGCTCATGATATTGGCCACGCCATGCAGGATCTTGCTTTGGTGGGATGCAGCTCTCTGGCAGTTTGGAATGATAATACGGAAGATGGAGACCTGCTGATTGGTAGAAATTTTGATTTTTATGTTGGAGACGATTTTGCAAAAAATAAGCTTGTAGAATTTATAGAACCTGAAGAAGGTATTTCCTATATGTCTGTCAGCTGGCCCGGAATGATCGGGGTGGTTTCCGGAATGAATAAAGAAGGAATCACGGTGACGATCAACGCAGGGAAATCCAAAATCCCATTAACCGCAAAAACCCCAATATCTCTTGTAACCAGGGAGATTTTGCAGTATGCTAAAAATATTGACGAAGCCATTGCTATTGCTAAAAAAAGAAAGGTTTTCGTTTCAGAATCTATATTGGTAGGAAGCGCCAATGATAAAGATGCAGTGATAATTGAAGTTTCTCCCAATAACTTTGGAGTTTACCGGGTTCAGAATTCAAGTCGTATTGTTTGTACCAATCATTTTCAATCCGAGTCTTATAAAGATGATAAGAAAAACAGGAAACATATTCTGGAAAGCCATTCGGGATATCGATATGAAAAACTTCAGGAGCTTCTTCAGGAGAACAAAAAATTAAATCCGGAAAAAATGGCTTCGATTCTCAGGGACAGATCAGGTTTAAAAGGTGAAAAAATAGGATATGGAAATGAAAAAGCCCTTAACCAGCTGCTGGCTCATCATGCCGTCATATTTTCACCTCAGAAGAAATTAGTCTGGGTTTCTTCTAATCCTTATCAGTTGGGCGAATTTGTTTGTTATGATTTAAACAGGATATTTTCCGCAGATCGTTTGAAATCCGGAGAATTTGCTGTTTCCAGCCTCAATATATCTAAAGATCCTTTCTTAGACTCCCGGGAATTTAAAAATTATGAAGAATACAAAAAGCTTCATAACCAGATAGATGATGCTTCAGAAGGTAAGGGAGAAGTGCTGTCAGAAGATTGGATCCGGCATTATCAATCCTTAAACCCAGATTTCTGGCTTGTTTATTACCAGGCGGGGAAGTACTATCTCAGTAAGAAAGACTTTTATAAGGCAAAGGCAGCTTTCGAAAAAGCTCTGACGAAAGAAATCACTACTGTCCCGGACAAAAGGAAAGTTGAAAAATATCTGAGAAAATCCGATAGAAAATTGAATTAAGACTGTTCTATCTAAAACCTTCCCATTCCCTTTAATACTATTGAATATTTAGTGATCATATTTTATCTGATTTTTATTGGTATAAAAATATATGTGTTTGTGGGATTGCTTGTATTTTCAGTTATTTTATTGAGTAATTTGTTTTGTTTAGGGTTATTTGTTTTATTATTTTAATTAAAAATTGCTTTTAAGTGAAAAATATTTTAAAACATTTGAATTTATTAATTATATTCGTTTGTTTAAAATTAATAAATGAATGAAGAAAATCTATTTTTTAGTTCTTTTGTCCTTTCTTATTGCGTACTCCTGTAAAGATGAGAGAATCGAAGGAATAGGCGTTGAAAATCCCCGTGTTAATTTCGATATTAATGCTGTTCCCTATGCAAAATTATCTACTTATTCTTTTTTCACCGGCGAATTGAAGAACCTGGTTCCGGCACCCAAAGTAATACCTTATGAACCTGCCAGTTCGCTTTTTACAGATTATGCTTTAAAGAAAAGATTTATCTGGATGCCGGAAGGTACAAAAGCTACTTTTGATGGTGATAGCAAAACATTGGACTTTCCTGTTGGCACTGTATTGATAAAAAGTTTTTATTACAATACCATACAGCCCGGTAATACAACGAAAATTCTGGAAACGAGATTAATGATAAGAAAATCCAGTGGATGGATATTTGCCGAATATTTATGGAATGATGACCAGACAGAAGCCAACCTCGTATCCGGAAACGATTTTACCAGCGGAAGCTCCAAAAATATTACATTTAAAAAAGAAAATAATGAAATTCTGAATATTGACTACAGAATTCCATCGGAAGCAGAATGCTATGCATGTCACAAATTAGACAATAAGCCTGTCCCTATCGGGGTAAAGCCCCAGAATTTAAATACAACATACAATTACCCTGGAGGAGTTAAAAATCAATTGCAAAAACTGGTTGACGAAGGTTATCTGGTCAGCTATCCTGCAAACATCGTTTCTACAGTGAATTATAAAGATACGAGTAAGCCTGTGGATATCCGGTTACGATCCTATCTGGATATTAATTGTGCTCACTGCCATCAGCAGAATGCACGTTGTGATTATCGGGCTATCCGATTGAGCTTTAACCAGACTACAAACCTTACCAATATGGGAGTTTGTGTACTGGCAGATGAACCGATAGATGCCTCATTGGAAAGAATTATAACACCTGGAAATCATAACAAATCAGTGATGAGCTTCAGACTTTCTTCTGTAGATGAAAGTAAGAGAATGCCTTTGTTGGGGAGAACGATTGTGCATGATGAAGGGGTCGCCCTCTTAAATCAATGGATCAATTCTTTGAACCAAAACTGTCCCTAAAAACTAAACAACCTGAAGAAAACATGAGAAAAAATTTATCCCTTTTTATTTTGTTATTCAATATAACCTGGGGAATTGCACAATTAACGTGTGCTTCTGCATTGAATGTGGTGCTGGGAACAAATACAGCACCTGTAATTACCGGAACTGCAGCTACTACGGCATGTAATATCGGACTGCCTGGTACGGCCGGATTATGGTACAAATATACCGCGACCCAGGATAGGAGTGTTACCGTCTCAACAGTCATTACAGGACAAAATGTTGATACCCGGGAGATTATATTTAAAGGCACCTGCGGAGCATTGACCTGTGTAACGGCGAATGATGATTTTTTAGGAAACGCTTCTCAGGTAACATTTACAGCACAGGCCGGCACAACATATTATATTGTTTTTGATAATAAGTGGTCCAGTTCAGGATTCAATTTCACGGTATCTGAAACGGCTCCGCTTGTCAACAGGGTGTCTTTTACCCCGCAGTCCGGTAATGTTTATGGTACTTATAATAATTGTGTAGTAGATATGAACGGGGATTATCTGGATGATATTGTATCCGTTTTGAGTAACACGCAGATTGCAATCTCCTACCAGCAGCCTGGAGGAACTTTTAATCCGGTTACCTATAACGTTCCCAACACCACAGTTACCCCTAGCTGGAGCATAGCAGCTGGAGACTATGACAATAACGGATTTAATGATCTGATATATGGTTCGGGAAATGGCATTTGTTTTTTAAAGGCCAATACAGATGGAACGGGGTACACTTCTGACAGAAAACCCCAAACATTCCTGACACAGCGTACCAATTTTATAGATATTAATAAAGATGGAAAGCTTGATGCTTTTGTATGTGATGATAATGCGCCGAACCGGTTCTATTTGAACGATGGTACTAATATGAACCATAACCAGGGAGGATTGGGAGATTTTCCTTCAGGAGGTAATTATGGTTCTATCTGGATTGATTATGATAATGACGGAGATATGGATCTTTATATTGCAAAATGCAGTGGTGGAGGTTCAGGGCCAGGAGGAAACGTAGATGAGCTGCACCGGAATAATGGTGATGGAACGTTTACGAATGTGGCAGTGGCGGCTAATATGGCGAATCCTACACAGACATGGTCCTCTGCATGGGGGGATTTTAATAACGACGGCTGGATGGATGCTATCATTGGGATAAATTCTACCTCAAACGGGTTGAGCAGAGTCATGAAAAATAATGGTAACGGCACCTTTACTGATGTATCTGCAGGCTCCGGATATGATATTATAAGCAATCTAAGCAGGGAATATGTGACCTATGATTTTGATAATGACGGATTCCTCGATGTATTGGGAGCTGGAAATACAATTATGTTTGGCAATGGAAATTTCCAATTCACTCCTAACCTTAATCCTTATAGTCTTGACTTTAACAAGCGTCCAATAGGTGATCTGAATAACGATGGCTTCCTGGACATTCAAAGTGGACAAACGATCATGATTAATGACGGAAATTCTAATCACTGGTTAAAAGTGACATTGAGGGGAACCCAGAGTAACAGAAATGGAATCGGGGCAAGAGTTGAGATTTACGGAGAATGGGGTAAACAGATTCGGGATGTGCAAAGTGGGGTAGGTTTTATGAATATGAATACTCTTAATGTTCATTTTGGAATCGGGCAAGCAACAACGATCGGAAAAGTGGTCGTAAAATGGCCTTCCGGATTGGTAGATGTTATTAGTAATGTTACCCCGGATACAACATTGCATGTTGTGGAAGGAACACATCTTGATGTGAAGGAAGTGCAAAATACACAAGAACTGCTGACAGTTTATCCTAATCCGAGTGCGGACCTTTTAAATTTCAAATCCAACGCCGATTTCGTTCCGGTGGAGGCCAGATTATTTGATGCAAGCGGTAGAATAGCTTTGCAGACAAAAGTTGAAAGAAATACAATATCGATTAAACAGCTGAACACAGGTACTTATATTCTCGTGTTATTAGATAAGAATGGCAAATTATATTCGCAGAAAGTAACTAAAAAATAGTACTACAATCAATTAATAACTTCAAACTGCAAAGTCGAAAGGCTATGCAGTTTTTTATTTAAAATACTATATTGCAGGCTCAAAATAATATTACATTATTCTGAGAATAAGTAAAAACGATTCAATGATTTCGAAGAAGATTAAAATCTTATTTAGTATTCCTTTTATTATTATTGTGTGCTACACTTGTTATTTAGTAAGTGTATATGATTCCATTCCCGAGATTATTCCTATCCACGGATATGGAAAAAATACAGATGGATTTGGCAGCAAAATGTTTTTATTTTTTCCCATCATTCTTAACCTGATCCTGTTGTTGTTTATCTGGTGGATTATCAAAAGTCCTCATAAAATTAATTTTTCCTTTGAAATAAAAGAGGACGAGAAAGCCAGGACCTATGCAACAGCTCAAATGGTGTTGGTTATCGTTTCGATATTTATTACTGTTATATTAACCCTTTTGTTATTTTCAGGGGTTGTATTTAAATAAATTATTCAGGATTTACTTTATTAAGAAAAAGATAGACTGCAGCACCTGAAATAGCAGATGCTGTGCTTGCAAGGATCATACTGCCGATAACATATTGAAGGAGGTTATTCTTTACCAGATCGAAATTTAATTCCTGGTTAAAAACATTGCTTTCACCATGTACGAAAGGAGCTCCGATAAATAAAGAGATTGCTATGATAAAAGGAATAAGGGGAGGTAAGCTTATATTGGATGCGACAAAAGCCAACACCTTATTTAATTTAAATAATACTGATAAGGAAATAACAAGCAGTGTCTGAAATCCCCAAAAAGGTGACAGCCCGATAAATACACCTAATGCAACGGAAAAAGCTTTCGTTCTGTTACTGCCATCACTTTCAAGCACATCCTCTTTAATGAACTTTTTGAGACTTTTCTTACGGAAATTATTAATAAAATTTCTTGGAATAATGTAGAAAAGGGTAATCGTAACAAGAATGGTATTCAGGATACTTATCCGGGTAAAATCTTTAAATGGCCTGAAATGAGAAACCCGTTCTGCAGGATCATATAGAACCTTAACAGGGACATTCTTAACAGGAATATGCCGCCATGCAGATCTTACAATAACTTCAATCTCAAACTCAAATTTTGGGGTAAAATATTTCTTGGGGATCTTTAGTAATGGATACAGACGGTAGCCAGATTGGGTATCTTCTAATTTAATACCTGTTTCAAACCAAAACCAGAAATTAGAAAACCTGTTTCCAAAGCTGCTTTTCTTAGGAATTCCGTCTTGAGACATATTTCGGTTACCGATGAGCAAAACATCTTCTTTTTCTTTGATAAGGGCTTCTGTAAAAACCGGAATGTCATCCGGGTAATGCTGGCCATCAGAATCTATTGTTATAGCGTAATGAAATCCTGATTCTTTTGCTTTTCTGAAACCTGTTCTTAAGCCGTTTCCTTTACCTTTATTTTCCTGAAGTGTAATGACTGTAATTTGCGGATAGCCGTTCAGTATCTGAGCTGTGGAATCCGTGGATCCGTCATTGACCACAATAATGTTTGAAGTATATTCTAAAACACCATCAATAACTCTTGCCAGTGTTCTTTCATTGTTGTAGGTGGGAATTAAAATACAGATTTTCTTTTCGGAAATTGTATTTTGTACTTCAGGAAGGGTCATTGTTTTATTTTAATGAAGCTTTGTCTGCTGGAGTAAAAGTTTTAGACTGCGCTGCAAATCTCTGAATATAGCTTTTTAAAGCCTGATTCTGCTTGCTGTAATTGTTCAGAATGAATAATTTATCATCTTTTAAACTGGAATGGTATCCTACAATTTTAGGAATATTTTCCTGAACGCTCAGGCGGATCACTCTCAATTCAATATTGTTAGGATTATTTTTAATAATACTTTCAAGACTTGTTGCACCTGTTTTTACAAAAGATTTTCTCTTTCCTTTTTCAGTGGTTACCTTGGCTTCCATAATTTGTGCAGCTGCTTTATAACCGGAAATAACGGGATCAGTTGAAGACTGTTTTTCCGCGATATTGATAAAGGACTGAGTATTGGCGTTCGATTGATTGGCTTTCGCATAGCTGTTTCTCAATGACTCCAGATCAGAGGACTGAAAGAAAAATATAAATACGGCTACCAGCGATAAGATGAATTTCATAATTTCTATCTTTTATAATGTACAGACATCTTTAATGCAATAGTCTCGCCAAATAAAGTCGTGTTCTTTACTTTAATCTCATCTTCTCCCTCATTAATATCGAGCTGTACAGTAAGGTCGGGTGTTTCAAAAGGATTAATGATGGCCATAAACTTCACATTGGAAGCTGTTTTTAAGAACAACTTTGAACCGGTGATCTCTTCTGTAAGTTCTTTTACAATTTGCATCATGCACACTCCGGGCGTAACCGGATTTCCCGGGAAGTGTCCCTTAAAAATTTCGTGATCACTGTTTAATCTGATATGGGCAACGAAGCTTCCGTTTTCCGCTTTGTCGTACGATTTTAGAGTATAAAAGTCTGTAAGAATGGTTTGCATCTGTTACTCGGTTTCTGTTATTTGAACTAACTTTATATTGATCTTGAAATCTTTATGTTGAAGATTGATACTATCCGCGAATATATGTTTTTTTGCTTCAAAACTAAAATCGATTTTTGCTTTATTATTCCTTGTATATATGATCTGATGAAGCAAGCCGTCCTTTTTATCAAAAAACAAATAATACTTGTTGTGGTCTTCCTGAGAGACAAAAATCTTTGACTGATCATTTTCAAAACTTTCCTGTACCGGATAGGTCTGCTTCAGAAGATGTTGAAAATCATTCTTCAGGAAGTTTTTCACGATTTTCTTATCGAGATCAGGAATGATATAATTGATTTTGAAATCTTGATCCGAAATTTCAAAATCAATAAGTTTATTTCCAAAATCTGATGTCAATGCCACGCGATGTGTCGTTTCGTTGATCCTTTTTATGATAAGAATTCCACTGACGTGATTTTTATAAATATCGATCTGGCATTTATACACATAATCTTCTTTTGAAGAAAAATATAAGTTCTCAACAGATTTCTCAGTTCCTGGTGCAGGTTTTACATCAGTAAGCTGATAGGTCTTACAGGATATGAAAAACAGTAGAAGAGTACTATAAAGAAAACTCTGATGCAGAAATCGGGGCATTGATCTTTGTGTTTTTGAAAACTATATTCGTCGTATCTCCTGATGCTTCCAGCATATTGACCTGGGCAACGGTGGATTCATTTTTAGGAAAATATAGTTCGATCTGTTTAATGTACTTCAGGAGCTGAGCAGATTTAGGAGTGAATTTTGCAATATTGTAAGCAGAACTTTTGAAATAAGTGACGATGAATTCGGGATCACTAAACATTTTTCCATTGGAGCTTCCAACAATAAGTTTGTTAATTTTTTCAAATGTTTTACTTTTTGCATCAACAGAGGATTTCTTCCCCTGATCATTGATAAAGATTTTATTTTCCTTAAAAACAATGCTGTATTGATAAGGCTTGGTGTATTTCCAGCTTAGCATATTGGGCGATTTAAGAGACATCTTACCATAGGTGACAATGTTCTTATCCAGGAAATCCATTTTTTTTGTTTGGGTAAAGTCGCTCTGCAACGTTTTGATTTGTTGGGTTTCAGATGATACCTTCGTTACAAACGCCTTTGCCTCCGTTCCTGTCATTGCTGTGTTTTGAGCAAAAAAGAAACCTGAAACCAATAAAAATGCTCCGAAAGCAATATTTTTAGTCATTTTTTATTTGATTTTATAATTGAATCAATAGTAAAAGCAGAATACTTTTTATCCTTCAAAAATAGCAATAAATCTACCAAAACACGATAGGTCTTTTCTGAAGTGTCGTGAAGAAGCACAATGCTGCCGGGTTTTATTTTAGATATAATTCTTTTGTAGATTTTCCTTTCATCTTCTATAACGGTGTCTAGCGATCGTACATTCCAGCCGATACTTATTTTTCCGCTTCTTTTAATTGCTTTAGCTATGGAAGGATTGGTCACTCCAAATGGAGGCCTGTATAATACGGTTGTGGTGTTTCCCACAGAGGCAATTATTTCATCACATTTTGCTATTTCATCAGTCATTTTTACTGTCGGTAGAAAACCCGTTGAGTTAGAATGGGTATACGTATGGTTTCCAATGCTATGACCCTCGGCAATAATCCTTTTGAACGTATCAGGATATTTTTCAATTTGTTTTCCAATACAAAAAAATGTTGCTTTGATGTGATGTTCCTGAAGCAGATCTAAAAATTGAGGTGTAAACTCAGTCGGTCCGTCATCAAAAGTAAGGGCAACCTCTTTAACTTTTGTTTTTTTATGGGTAATGCTATTCACAAAATAGCCCAGCTTAATATCAAAGGAACCCCAAACCACAAATGCCGAAAAAAGTAAAAAGCAGAATATATATACCCAAAAGCTCCCGTGAAATGCATAGATAAATACATTACAGAAAATATAAAATAGGATCATTGAATAGTGCTTCATTGTATTGTTTTTTTTGAACTTCCAATCTGAAATTTTTCATCCGGGGTTTGACACAGCCGAACGAAAAATCTAAAAAATTGAGAACATACTAGGTGTTACCCGCTTACAATTTAACGATTTTGAAATGTAAAGATTAAAAATTCCGTCCTTTTATCCTATCATACCTTTTCTAACAATACCAAACTATGATCATTTCCTAAAAGATGATTGTACAAAAGCACATTTTTAATCGCATTCTTTTTTATAGAATTGATCATCATGATCTCCGGGATTTGTTGATTTTTCAGAATATGACATGCCATAAATGTTGAAAAACCACTTGCCGTATTGTATTCTCCGCTTAAATGTTTATAATATAGCAATGCTGATTCAGGAAACAGGTTCATTGCTGTTTTATAATACGTATCCGATTCCTGATCGCCACTGAATCCTAAAATTACGGCATCAATATCGGTAAAAGAAAGATTATTCTTCACGAGAAAAGCTTCAATAAATCTTTCGGTTTCCTGCTGTTCAAGTTTATTGGTTATTTGAACGTCCCTGATCTGGGCATAAGAATTTTCCGTCTTATTTTTTCCAATGACAAAAAAGCTTGAACCTTCACCCCATAGTACACCTTTTGTTGTTGATGTTAAAAAATCAACAGGAAAATGTTCGGTTTTTTTAATGATGTGGCGGAGCTGGTAAAGTTCCATTGTTCTTTCGGTCTGTTCATCCGTAGAGCCAACAAGTATATTTTCAGCCTCATCATCGGTAAGCTGAAGTTTGGCATCCAGTAAGGAAAACTCTAGAGCTGAAGAAGTATTGACATAAGTAAAATTATAAGCGTGGCATTGTAGAGCCAAAGCAATCTGGCCGGCTACGGTATTGTGCGTCGACTGAATAAAATAAGTTGGAGTTAAAAATTCCTCCTGATTGTCGATTACATTTTTTAAGAATTTTTCAGAATCCTGAGAACAGCCCATTCCGGTTCCTACAATAATGGCATCCGGTTTTTCTATTCCAGCCTCTTTCAAGGCGTAGTGAGATGCGACAGAGCTCATTTTTACCGTTTTAGACATCCTCCTGATCATTGCTGCGGGAATGAATTCTTTATATGCCGGTTCTATTGCTTTTACAATTGGTACAGAGTTTTCAGGTTTGAACTGACCAAAAAAATCTTCAGCTAATGTATCCTGTACCGAAATACATGAAGCCCCATTGATATACACTGAACTCATGGCTTGGAGAAAATTAGGGTTGAACAGTTTCCTCCGAATCCAAATGAGTTGGATAAGACATGGTTGATATTCTTTTTCCTAAGTTCAGTAACCGGAACCAGGTTGAATTCTTCCATAGGAGTTTTAAAATTCAAATTCGGAAATATAATGCCGTGCTGAATGGCTAAAATGGAATAAACTGCTTCTATTCCTGCTGCAGCGGCTAATGTATGCCCTGTAAAAGCTTTGGTGGAACTGAATTCGGGAACATTTCCTTCTCCGAAAATACGGATCATTGCAATTCCTTCCGACAAGTCATTATTGGGAGTGGCTGTTCCATGAACATTGATGTAGTTAATGTCCTCTTTGTCGATTCCGGAAACCTTTAATGCTTGCTGCATCGCAAGATAAGCACCTTGTCCGTTTTCAGACGACGCGGTTTGATGATGGGCATCATTAGCATTTCCATAACCTGAAAGATAGGCAAGAACCTTTTTATTCTCTTTTTTTACAACTTCATCAGACTCCAGCACCAGAAAAGCTGCTGCTTCACCTAGATTCAATCCTTTTCTGTTCTGGTCGAAAGGAGTATTGTAAGAATCGGTTAGGATCATTAAGGTATTAAACCCATTGAGTGTAAATTTGGATAAAGAATCTGTTCCGCCTACGATCACACGATCCAGCACCCCATTTTTAATAAGCTTAGCTCCCATCATGATCGCATTCGCTGCCGATGAACATGCGGTACTTATTGTTGATACCATTCCTATTAAGCCCAGATAATCTGCAATGGCTAAAGAGGAGTTTCCTGCATCATGAGCGTCAATATATTTTTGCTTTTCAGGAAAGTCTTCATAGTTGTAGAAATACTTTTCAGTAATATCCATTCCTCCGACACTTGTCGAGGAAATCAGGCCTGTTCTGAAGGCATTGATATCGGAAATTCCTGCATTTTCTACAGCTTCTTTTGCAGCAATCATTCCCAATAAAGAGGTTCTTGTAACATTGTTGTCTTCATTCAGCTGAAGGTGTTGTACAAGTTCTTCATTAGACTGTTTTATTTCACCTGTTTTAATGTGTCCTGCATGGCGGGTTTCAAACATTTGGATGTCCGAAATGCCATGCCGGCCTGTTGTCAGCGAAATAAAATTTTCTTCCACGTTGTTGCCAACGGAAGAAATGATGCCCATTCCTGTTATGGCAATTTTATGACCCATTAATTATTTTGTTCTGTTTTCTTCGATGAATTTTGCCATCGTATCGATAGATTGAAAAATTTCTTTTCCTTTCTTTGGATCAGCTAATTTTATTCCATAATCCTTATCCAGAAGAACAATCAGTTCTAACGCATCAATAGAGTCTAATCCTAAACCACCACCAAATAACGGGTCTGTGTCTTTGATTTCCTCAACAGCTACATCTTCAAGGTTAAGAACTTCTATAATTTTGTGTTTTAATTCTAATTTTAAATCTTCCATAATTATTATTTTAAGGTAACCCTATAACAATGTGCCAGATTACCAATGATATTTTATAATGCGAGCAAATATACAAAAGCTTTATAACTTTCCTGATATAGTTCCACCCAGCCACACAATACATTTTCTGCTTTTCCGGACTTCAGTAATTGCTGGGCATAATTGTTTAAAAAATTTTCATCAAATTCGTCTAAAACGAAAAAAGCATTTTCAGTCTGCATTTTATGTCGGATGCTTATTTCTCCTACACAAATGTTAGGCAATGTATACACAAAGACCGCAGGGCTGGGAAAATAATTCTCGTTGGAATTGATACTTTCTTGATATTTAAAGTCCGTATCCAGACTTGATGATTTATTGGCAAAAACCAAAGCAGTTTTGCTGTTATCCTGATCTTTCAGAAGCATTTCTGCGGCTAAAAAAGCAAGTTTGCTTAGCGGATCCATTTTATGGAACTTAGGATAATTAAGATCAAGGTTCTTGTAGGCTTCTTTAGCAAACTCCTGAAATGTTGTTTCCTGATTTGAGAAGACTATATTCCCGTTCATGGTAATTGTAGAATTTTCTATAGTGCAAACAGCTGTTTTCTTCATCTTATCCGGTTTAACATTTTTCTAAAACAATTGCAGCATTACATCCTCCAAAACCAGAAGCGGTTTTTAAAATATATTTAATTTCTGAGTGTTGCTGTTCTTTTATGATATGCAGAGGTTGGGAGACACCCATCTCTTTAAAGTTTTTGGAGGGAAGAAGGGTATTGTGCAAAGCGCTTTCCATTGAAATGATACTTTCTAATAATCCCGATGCACCAAGACAATGTCCGTAAAACCCCTTCATACTATTCAACGGGACATGTTGAAGCTCCATTCTGTTAAAAGCAATAGCTTCCATTTCATCATTATACAGGGTTGCTGTTCCGTGTGCAGAGATAAAATCAATATCAGTGACAGCTACTTTAGCTTCTGCCATGGCATTCCTGATACTTTTATACAGTCCGTCTCCTGTTCTTGAGGGACCTGAAATATGGTTAGCATCATTAATAGCAGAATCTCCGAGAATTTTAAACCTAAACTGATCGGTTGAAATTGTCCCGGCAGTTAGATATACCGCTGCCGTAGCCTCTCCGATATTAATTCCGTTTCGGTTTTTATCATAAGGCTGGCAAGGTTCTGTTGCCAGAGCCTGAAAAGAGTTAAAACCGGAGATAACAAACTCCGTGATTTCATCACCTGCAATGACAAAAGCATCTTTATAATTTCCCGATTGAATCAGGTTTTTAGCTACGCCAATAGCCATCACTCCTGAAACACAGGCGTTAGAAACAACAATGGGCTTTGATTTAAATCCAAAAAAATCAGCGATCTTTTGTGCCAGGACAGAAAGAAATGCCCCCTCTGGTAAAGAAGATTGATTCTTTAGTAAGCTCACATTTCCCTTTGTGGTAGATAATATAAAAGCTGTTTCTGTAGTAATGTCGTGCCTTTCTATTAAAGGTTTTAAGCACAACAGGAACATTTTTTCCAATCGGGTGAAATTCTGGTGGGGAAAATGGCTGTTGAATTCCGTATTTAATTTTTCCGTATCCACCATTGAAGCATATACTGCTTCCTGGTTCTCTAAAATTGAATGCTGAGCAACTCCGGACTGGTTTTGCAACAGAGCATGCCAATTGTCGTTGAGGTCCATACCCAGCGGAGTGACGCAGTTATAATCAGTTATGTAAATCTCCTTCATCATGACAATTTCATTTTATCTTTCCATTTCTGAAAGAAGTCGGGATTATAGAGGCATAAATTTCCGTCATTATCTAAAAATACCTGAATGGTCTCGCCTTTGCAAACCAGTTTATTATCCTGATTGAATATTTCATAAGTAAAGATCAGTTTTGCCGCAACCGAATTCACAAAAGTAGTTTCTATTCTGAAGGTTTCTCCGTATTTTAAGGGAAGAAAATGCTCGCATGTGCTTTTTACAATAGGAGTAAGGTAACCGGCATTCTGGATGTCGAGATACGAAAGTCCGTGCTCTCTTCCAAAAGCTTCCCTTCCGTCTTCAAAATAGACAATATAATGACCATGCCAGACAATTCCCAAAGGATCTGTTTCATTGAATCTTACTCTGACTTGTTCAGAAAAGGTAATATTTTTTTCTTTAGACTGCATTTTTTTTCCTTTCGTAAAAAATAGAAATTGTGACCATAGCGATATAAAATAAAAATAATAAAATAAGCTCTTTCGCTATATCGGTGATTCCACTGTTTCTTAAAATAATATCGTAATACGCATTAAGTCCCCAGTTCATAGGTGAGAACTTGGCCATATGCTGCATAAATTCAGGCATCAGGAACACGGGAACCCAGATTCCACCAATAGCAGCCAATACAACAACAGATGTTGCGCCAAAAGGTGCAGATTGTTCCTGAGTATCTGCAATGGTTCCCAATAAAACCCCAAACCCAATAGCGGCAAGCCCGGCAAATAAAGTAACCACAATAAGGTGGAACATTTTTCCCGACACATCGAAAGCCGGAAGATTCATGTATGGAAAAAGGTATATACCTACAGCAACCATCAGTAAAAACTGAATCATACAGATGATTAGATAAGTACATGTTTTACCAAGAATATGAATATAATAAGGTGTTGGACTCACTCTGGCTCTAACACTGGTGCCCTGGCTTTTTTCTTTAACCAGATTGATAGAAAGAGGGACTACAATGAAAAAGATAGCAAATAATGTCCATGCAGGAACGTTATGCTGAACAGAATTCGGGATTATCTCCACATTGCCTTTCGATGGAGTGATCTCTTTAAAGCTGATGAGATTCTTGTTTTCCTCCAGGTTTTCTGTTGTTCCGAGCTGATCCTGGAAAGCTTTGTAAATTTTTTTATTTTCAATCTCAAAGATCATTTTATTCACAGAATTCATCACGGAGTTTTTGAAGCCAGCATTGGTTGCAGGATCAAAATATAAATGAATATCTTTTGTCTTTGGAGCTGTTTTTTTTACAGCTGCGGAGTCAGTTTCCAGTCCGAAAGAACTTACGATCGTCTGAACTTTGGATTCTATATTGGAATTCAGGTTTTTAGTTAAGTCTTCAGGAATGACAATAGCCATCTGATATTCGCCTGAAAAAACGGCGTCCCGGGCGGACTTTTCGTTATAATGGGTCAGAAGCTGAAATGTTTTGCTGTTTTCCAGTTCCTTTTTTATATTTTGAGAAACGTCAGACTTGTCCTTATCGATAAAAATGATTGGTATTTTGGATCCTTCCAGATTTTTAAAAGTCGAATCCTGAATCAATGTGATCGTAACGATAAGCAGCAAAGGCATCACAAAAATAATAACGATCCCTCCGATATCCCTTTTTAATAAAAGGATTTCTTTAATAAAACTTCTCCACAATTTATACAACAACATCTCTTAGTTCTTTTCCGGTTAATGAAATGAAAACGTCTTCCAGATTTTCGGCGGAAGCTATCTGTGCAACAAGCTCCTCCGGGGTCCCTGTAGCATGGATCTTCCCTCTGTCGATAATGGCAATTTTTGTACAAAATTCCTCGGCTTCTGAAAGATGGTGGGAGGTATAAATAATACAGGTTCCGTTTTTATTGAGTTCCTGAAGGAAATCAATGATCACTTTTTTGGATTGTACATCTACTCCTACGGTAGGTTCATCCAGGAAAAGGACTTTAGGATTGTGAAGTGTTCCTGCAATAAGATTACAACGACGTTTCATACCTCCTGAAAATTGTTCTACCTTTTTATTGGCAAATTTTGATAATCCCATAATTTCAAGGGATTCATCAATGCTTTTATGAAGTGCTTTATGCTTGAGCCCATATAAGCTTCCAAAGAATAACAAATTCTCTTTTGCAGTAAGGGTAGGATAAAGAGCATATTCCTGAGGAACTATTCCAATAATCTGCTTTATTTTAAAACTGTTTTTCTGTGGTGAAAGACCATTAATGGTAAACTGACCGGAAGTGGGCTTGATCAGTCCCGAAAGCATGGAAATGAGGGTCGTTTTTCCCGCACCGTTTGGCCCAAGAATTCCATAGATTTCGTTTTTGTCGATATTTAAAGAAATATCATTGACAGAAAACTCATCAGAGTTCTTGTATTTTTTATAAAGATTTTTAATTTCAATAATATGCTCTGCCATATCAGATTGCTTTTCTTAGTTTTTTATAGAAAGCTTCTTCCAGATCTGCTATATGAAGCATTGATTTCGAAAGTTCCTGATAAATATTGCTTTTTGAATTCCTGTTTTTATAAACTCGTGCAATATCCACAGCGAAGTCTCTCCATAGATCACCTATGGCTGTAATTTCTTTTGACAACTCCCTTAATTGATCATTCTTAAGAATTTCTGCTGCTTCTTGTAAAAAAGCTCCGTAAATAAATCTGAATCCGCCACCACCGGTTCCTATTTCTTCCTGCATTCTTATTAATTGCCCCAAATAATGGTTGGTCACTTTCGTTCCTTTTTTCTCGGCCCATTTGGGAATACTTTTCGCGACCCATCTCATGGCTTTTACTCCTATGAGAGGCACGGGAGCAAGCATATTTTTACAGGTGTCTTTAATCCCTTTTTTTATGGCTTCTTCCAAATGGATGTTTTCAGGGATATAAACGGGATAATACATGTGGCCTTTTGGCGGTAATGCTCCCTTTGCATATCTTACTTTTTCGAGTTCAGCCTCAGATAATGTGGTTACGTAATCCATTACAGGGTCACTGATCAGAAACCTTCCGTCTTCCTTTCCGTAAACGACAAGATTATGCGCATTAAAATGAAATTTATATTCTTCCGGGAAATACGTAAGGTTAAAAACCCCGACCTGAAGTCCTGTAGGGATATTGTTCTCTAAGTTTTTTTCTAATGCTACCTGGGCATCTTTAGGATTTGAGAATTTTTGTCTTTTAATTTTAATACCCAATCTTTTTGCTGCTTTGCTGAAAATGGCACCTGGCATCGGACGATAGCTAAAGCCCGGTGCAAAGTTTACTTTTAGAAAAGGCAGATACACAAAAAATAACCCCGAACCTATTCCGAAAATCATAGGTTCGCTTAATTTTATACCTTTATAGAGTAATAAATTAGAGGCAACACCGTTTTCGCAATGAGCGGTTTGGTGGTGTTCAAAATTCAATTTCATCCTTATATTTTTTTATTTCAGGGAAGATAGAATCAGTATCAATTATGTACTTTATCTTATTATCTTCCATTGAAATTTTTTAATTCTTCTACTGTGATCCCAAATGCATCAGCATATTTTTTCAGCACAGTATCGCTTAGTGTTCTAAATACTTTTGGTTTGGTATGTCTTTTTATCCGCCACTGCCACATTCCGACATATGCAGAAAGGACAGCCATATCCATTTTATTTAATTCCATGAAATAAATGATGGGACTTACGGTCTGAGCAGCAACGTTTTGCCGGGCTTCTTCTATTCTCTCATTAATAAGAGCCATGGATTCGTCAAGGGCAAGCTTTTTGGCTTCCCAGCCAATACTGTTTGCTGTTGTATAATTGTCATTTTCATCGGTAACATATACCACTTCGGTCATGTTCGCTGATTTCAGATTACTTTCGTCCTGTGGAAGATCCTGCTTTTTCATAGTCTGTTTTTATTATGATAGTTTTTGAATAAACAGATTGATTTCAGCTCTTATCAATAATTCATCATTATTAAAAGTTTCGCAGAAGATATTGCATATATTCTCATATTTGGAAATAAGCGATGCCTTCGAAATGATCGTATCATCCACTTTCGGTAATGAAAAGACGTCGATTTTTTTAATATTGGTAATGAATCCGATCACTTTTGTTTCTATTTCGGGCCCTTCAAAAAAACTCTGGCCTACAATAGAAGAGCATGTTTGTGCGGAATTTTCGATTAACCCTGCTTCTACAAGTTCATTGTTATGAACAAAAATATTATCTGCTGTTATCAGAAAGGAAGTGATCACATTTTCTTCTGTTAATTCCAGAATATAATCCACCATAAGCATCGGTTCCCGATGAGGTAAAAAGTTATGGATATTGATGATATTGTCTTCCTTAATTTTCATTACTATTATTTTACAACAGTTTTCATTTGAGAGCTTGCGATAGTTAGTCCGTTCAGTTTCGTAATACAGTTAACTAATGTAACTCCCATTACTTCGTTGAGGATTGCCACTTCTGTTTTTAGCTCATCTCCAAGTTTGGGTAAAGATTCCGCGTCAAAAGATTTGATGGCTCCTATATAACCCGTTGGAGCTTCTTTACCTAAAAGGTAATACTTATAGCCTGTATGCAAAGCTACGCTTTGAGCCTGATGTTCGATCAATCCCGATGCCTGGAAGATTCCATCCTGCAAGAAGATATTGTCTTCTTTTATCGTAAAACCCGAGACCAAATGATTCTCAGAGTATTCAGTTAATTCATTCACCATGACAAAAGGAAACCTCTGTGGAATTAAACTTTCCACAAAACTTTTATCAGATGTTGGCAGATTGATTTCCATTAGCAAACCGTTAATAATGCACAGGAGTAAGCAAACCTTCCACTTTCAGGAACACAAAGAAGTACTTTTTCTCCCTTTTTCAGTTTTCCTGAATTCATCAGTTCTTCTAAAGCAATGAAAATAGAGCCAGCTCCAATATTTCCTACTTCGGAAAGGTTATAATACCATTTTTCCCATGGGAAATCCATTCCTTTTTTGGCAAATTCTTCCTTAAGCCCATTTTTAAAGTAACCGGATGAAATATGTGCCAGGACGTGATCTATTTTTTCAGGGTCTAGCTGGTGCTTGTCGAAAGAAGCTCTTAAACTTTCTGCCCCTTTTACTAATATATATTGATCCAGAAGCTTTGTATCCTGCTTTAATGCAAAAAGAGACTGCTTCAGCCATTCATCAGATGGATAATCTGCCCATGATTTTAAGCTTCCGTCCTCTTGCTTTTCACAGCCGGAATACATACAAGCTTCAATTTCATGTGCATAAGAATAGAAATCGATGAATTCTACTTTTAAAGAAATGCTGTTTTCCCTTGGTTTGTTTTCTAATAATAAAGCACCTGCACCATCGGAAAGCATCCATCTTAAAAATTCTCTTTTAAAAGCAATAATAGGTCTTTCCTCCAGTAGTTTCAGGTTTTCTGCTTCGTGATTGAATTTATCTGCTGTCATCCAGGCCGAAAATCTCTCAGAACCTACACAAACCGCATTATCACGTACACCGGCTTTTACAGAAAGAAAACCATAATTAAAGGCATTCATTCCTGAATTACAAAGCCCTGTTGAGGTATTGATTTCTATAGATTTTCCCACATTCAGCTCTCCATGAACCATCGAAGCATGAGAAGGCTGAATCTGATCTGCAGAAGTAGTTCCACAAGATAATAACTGAATATCATCTTTCGTGAAATTTTCATCAAACAACCCTTCTACAGCTCTTGCTGTGATCTGAGCATTGGTATGGGTAGGTTGGCTGTTTTTATCTAAAGCGTAATATCTTGTTTTAATCTGATTATTTCTTAAGATCAAAGCTCTTGCTTTAGAGGGGGTGTCATTGACCAAGCCAAGATAGCTTTCCATCTCATCATTAGAAACCGGATCATTGGGTAAGTATGTTGAAGCTTTGGTTATAAATACGTCGTTCATCTCTTATTTTAAATTTATTCCTTGTAAATATTTTTTTTCTTTCATTCTTTTAGATCTCAAAAGAGGTGCCAACAATATGTGAAAAACTAAAACAATAGGGGAAATAATCCATATCGCTGCCATCAAATATACCTTAAAGAATTTGATAAGCATTGGTCGCTTTTCTTTTTTCCTGATAATAAGGTTAGACCATACAGTAAAGATTTTGTTCCCTACTTTTTCCACCCTTACTAAAAAAGGTCTGATTTCTACAGCTCCGTTTTTTACCAGTTCAGGTTGCAGATTATCATAGTGGTTATTATCGAAATGCCTTTTGATGATGTTACCGTATTTTCCGGCTCCGGCAATCTCTTCATCGGAAATTCCTGCTGCCGGAAGCATTCCCGATTTTTCTTTTTTTCCAGTTGTCAACCAGCGCAAAATAGTCAATACACTGGTATAATTGTCATGTCTGTCTACCAATGCAATGTTTCCGACCAGTTTTGCATTTAAGTTTTTTAAATATACCTTAAGCTTTTCCTGCGAAAGCATCCACATATTTCGGGTCCCTGAAACAGTAACAACAGGAGTGTCTTTTAAAATGTTTTCCGCATAACCGCTTTTTAAGAAAGAGATAATTGGAATTGAGGGAGTTAAGTACCAAACCTGGTACCCGAAAATAATAAGATCGAATTTCTTATTCAATACTTCTTCTGGCGGAGGAAGTATTTCTCTTGGTATCTGTAAATAAGACTCCGGGAATGTATTGAAAAAAACATCACCTGGCCATGGAAAAGGGAAGTCTTCCTTAAGCTTAATGCTATAATAGGTGACATTATATTCGTCCTTTTTATCCTCAAAAGGCTGGGCAATATTCTTTACAATATCCTCTAATTGGCCCGTTTGTGTATAGTATAAGACAAGTATGTTCTTCTGCATGGAAATTTTTATTGTTTACAAAAATATAATTTTATAATTTATCTGTTATCTCTTATAGATTTTAATTGATTCTGAACTAAAATATAAATTATATTCGTCGTTTTGAAACAATAAGTTTTTAATATTGAAGAAGATAATAACATCAGGAAGCTGGTCAATACTGTTTAAAGCATAGTTATCACTGGAAACTAAAAGTATACCAACCTTTTTATTAATCTCTGAAATTGTGGATATATAGTTTATTTTTCTTTTTTTAACGAGATAATTATGATCAGCGATTTCTCTTTTTTCAATATCCGGAATCAAACTGAATATCTTGCGGCTTGCCTGTTGAAGAGAAAGTAGGATGTCGATCTGGCCGTAGTCATCTGCAATATGAAGAAGCGTTGCGTCTTTAGGAATATGCTTGTTCAATTCAAAGTAAGCAGACTTATTGATCCTGAAATCTTCTTTAACCTGTTTTACAATCTCATTTTCCTTATACAAAAAGCTCAGAAACAGCTTCTTTTTAAAGTAATCCTCATTCTCCAGCTCTTCTCTTAGCTTTGAAAACTCTTCTCTGAAATAAGCGTTTATTTTTTTTGTTCGTTCAGAATACGTGGACCCAAAACTCTCATCATTTTGAAGGATACGATCTCCTACTTTTACCGTAATGCTCCCATCATAAATGATAAAGTCTCCTTTTGGCAATACTTCCGAGTTGCCATGAATATACACGGGTAAAATATCCAGATTCAATTGCTCAGAAAGGTAGAAAGCTCCTTTATGAAATCTTTTAATATCATTCGTATAAGAACGTTCTGCTTCCGGAAAAACCACCAGCGAATATCCTTGTTGTACCTTTTCTTTTAGTTTGTCAATTCCGTTTTCAATACCTTGGGAAACCGGATAAAAACCTAATGCCTTTACAAGTTTTCCAAAAATAGGTGAGTTATACACCCAATCATTTACAAGATATACAATCTTGTAATTGGTCATTGCTAGAGCCAGTGTATCCAGGAATGAAGTATGATTGGCAATAATAATAGCAGGTTTACTTAAATCTTCTTCAGGATTTTTTATCACCGTCTTTTTTACAAATGGATTACTATATAAAACAGAAGTTAAAAACCGGGCAATGAATATTTTGATATACCTGAGTGTATTTCCCCTGGCATTTTTAACAAAAAAAGCTCCAAACAAGGAAAAAAGAAATCCTCCCAGCCCATAGTAGGCAAACGATACCACGGAGTGAAGGAATAATCTAAAAGTAATAGGAGAAAGTCCCTTTTTTGCTCTGTTAATAATTAAAAGTCTGAACCAGAACGGATACAAAGTAGAAGTAATGATAATAACCGAAAACATTCCTATTAAAGCCACCAGTGCCAAAGAGTGTAATGCTGGATGCTTGGCAAAAATCAATGAGCCGATCGATAAAATAGTGGTGAAAACAGCTAAAATGATTGAGATCCTGTAAGTGGGAAGTTCATTTTTACCTGTAGTATGTTCTTTTTGCATAGCCTTTGTCAGAAAGATGCTGAAATCGTCTCCGACTCCAAAGATGAGGGTACAGACTACAGTACTGAAAATATTGAGTTCCAGCCCTAAGAAATAAAGAATGCCGGCTGTAACCACTCCTGTTAATACAATAGGGAACATGGTAAGGACAGTGAGTTCAAAATTTCTGAAAAAGACAATAATAGTAAGGATGATGGCGAGTAGTGAATAATTGATCAGGGTGTTGAAATCTCTTTTCAATAATCCCAGAAAATTCTCATTCATTTGCTGGCGGTCAATAGCAAGAACATCCTGCTTTTTTTCTACATCTCTGATAAAGGCATCTCTTTTAGTTTCATCCACTTTTATAATATTGGAAATAGTATAAAATCCTTTTTCATTGCTTAAAAATTCAGATACCTGTAATGCTTTTATTTTTTCATAATCCTCAATGCTGCGGGTGGAGTAGTTTTTGTTTAAAAGTTCTGTAAATTGCTTAAAAGCTGAACTATTAAATCCAAATTTGTTTCCATTGCTTACCAATTCTGAAACCGTTTGATTTTTCTTTGGGTCGTTCCAGAATTTTTTCCAGTTTTCAATCTTTTTTTGCTGATCCTTTTCAGACAGGACTACATTGCCCAGAGAATTATAGCTCAGGATTTTTCCTTCCTTTTTTTCTTTTTCCAGAAATTGGTTCAGTTGGGTGTTTCGGGTTAATGCTTCTTCTTCAGAATTACCATAGGAAATGGTGTAGATTGATTTTGAAGTAATATCTGAAAGCTTCTGTAATTTTGCTTCGCTTATTTTCAGATCCTTTGGAATGTAATTTAGATCTCCAATGTCTTCATTAAAACCCACGTGCCTGAATCCAAATAAGCAGGCAATAATGACCAGGGAGCATCCTATAATTAGGGGTTTGTTCTTTTCATAGGGATAAAAGCCGATCCTGTCAATAAAATTTGTGCTTGCTTTTTCCCCTTTTTCTTTAGGGTGGTATAGTTGGGGAACGATAATCAGGGCTGAAATGGAAGAAAGCATTACGGTTAGTGAAGCAAATAGTCCCAGATCCTTTAAGGCTTCCGATCTTACGAAGACGAGACATAAAAAAGAAACCGCAGTGGTAGCACTGCTTAAAATAATAGGTTGGGTAATTTCTTTATAGAGTTCTTCAATATTATTATTGTGTTTATAGTGTGTAAGAATATGCAAGGCATAATCTATTGTAATTCCGATAAGGATTGCTCCGACACTTAATGAAATTGCTGAGATCTTATCCTTAATAAAATATAAGATAAGCAGTGCCAGCAGAACAGAAAATACCGTAGGAAGAAAAACAATAATCGGAGTGAAGAAATTCCTGAAATAATAAATAAGCAGGATCAGCAGTACAGTCATGGAAATCATTACTGTATTCTGAATGTCCTTTTTTATCTGTTCAGCATTTGCAACCGCAATTACGGGTGAACCAAAGTAGCTGATTTCTGTTTTTCCTTTAAATTCTTTATTAAGATCATCCTTTATTTTGTTGAGCTGGTCTACAAAAAATTCATTGTTTTTAGTGTCGTTACTTTTGTTTTTAGGATCAATAAAAAGTAATAGATTTTTTCCGTCTTTCGTTACAATAAAATTATCCTCCAGCTTAAAATCTTTGCTGACATTAAGTGCATTCAATTTTTTAATGCCTAAAAAAGTAATTCCGAGGGGATCTTTTTTTATAAATTCTTTTGTAACCAGGCTTGTTGGAGAAGCAAGAGAGATGTAATTGTTTTCTACCTGTTTTGCAATGCTGTCTTTCTGAATCTTCCTGTTGATTTCTTTATAGTCATTTTCATCTAAAAACAAAGGGAGGTTTTGATTTACAAAATCAAAAGTCTCGGAAATTTCACTGTCATTTACCTTTCCCTGAATCGCTCCGATATACTTTTGTAAAGGAGAAATTTTTTCCAGAAAAGTATTGGCGGTTTCAGAAAGCTGAAAATTATCCTCCGAAGATTTATTCTCAATGATGACGATGATCTTATCTGAAAAATTAAGTTGTTTAAGAATTTTTGCAGTAAGATCAGATTTTTCACTTTTAGGAATGATCTGATTGATGTCTTCCTCGAAATTTATTTTTGATGCAAAAAACAGGCAAACCAAAGCAATTCCCACTGCAAATAATGCAGATAGAACTCTGTTTTTGGAGATTAAATAGTATAAAAATATAAAAAAACGATGCATCTCATTAAAAAATCAAGTTTGCAAATTTAATTTTTTAAGTATTAGTTCAAAACTTTTACCCCGTAAGTTTATTTTAAAATCAATAAAATGTTTAGGTAAAATAAAAAAAACTTATACTTTTGCAAATGTCCCTCCTAATAATATATTTTAAAACAAAATTATTCTGAATAAAAAGCTGTTTTGATATGTTGAAAATATTTGATGAAAAAATAAACGGATTTTTATTTACGATAATACTTCCGCTTTTGCTGTTCTCAATGTCCTATTATGGATTTGAGTCTTCCTACACAAGATTGAAAACAGCAGAAAGGCCGCCCGATTATTTGTTTTCATCGGTCTATGCTTATCGGGTACTTCCCAACTATCTCAGTTTGTATCTTACGGACATTGTGGGATATATTATTGAAAATTATCTGGGCTTTTTTCGGAAATTTCTACATAAAAACGGAACTGCATTTTATCATGGTCTTTTTCTGATGAACAGTTTCTTCTTTATTCTTTCTTCCGTTGTTTTTAATAAACTACTTTCCCTGAAGCCGGTTTCACTTCTTTTAAACATCAATCTAAAAAGGGTTATTCATCTGCTGGCCGTGTTTTTTATTGTAATCACGCAATATGCACCTACAAATTGTGATATGATGGCACTTTTTTGTTATCTGACAGGAGTATTTTTAACATTAAAATATTTTCATACAAATAAGACTGCATATTTTTATATTCTAATTGTTTTAATATTTCTTTCGACGTTCGTTAGGGAGACGGCTTGTCTGAATATTGCTTTTTTTGCTGCGCTCTTCCTGGATATGGATGATCTCAGAAAAGGAAATTATAC
The DNA here is from genome assembly GCF_013184525.1 of Chryseobacterium sp. LAM-KRS1. Classification (GTDB taxonomy): domain Bacteria; phylum Bacteroidota; class Bacteroidia; order Flavobacteriales; family Weeksellaceae; genus Chryseobacterium; species Chryseobacterium proteolyticum. Next base: position 23,347 of record NZ_JAAOIZ010000004.1, on the reverse strand, counting down.
AATGGTCGCAAAAACAATTCCTCTGGTGATCTCTTTTTTAACAGCCTATTTAGGATTGAGAATGATTGTTGTTCAGGAAACCACTTTTGTAGAAGGCTTTTATATCAACAGGAACTTCGAAAGCCCGTTCAATCTGGCGGGGCTGTTATTTGGATCCATAGTCTTGTATTTTGTATACCTGTTGGGCGTATCTGCTGAGAATAAAACGATATTTAAAAAGTATTTATTTTTCTCATTGCCTTATCTTGCTATGATTACCATGGTGGGACTTTACTGGGAGGTGAGGCTTTTCCTTCCACTTATTCTGACAGGAATTGTAGTGGCTTATCATCAATTTAAAAATTCCCTGATCCTCTCATGAGTTTATTGCATCCATATTACATCATTGCGATGATCTACATGCTTATTTTTAGCGTGCAGGAGGTCTTTGGAAATAAAGTTGATAAAAAGTGGTTTTGGTTTTTAGGGGTTTACCTGATTATTATTGCCGGGCTCAGAGATAGTGTTGGGCCGGATTATGGGAGTTATAGAGGAATTTATATCTATTCAGATACAAAAGAATATTGGAGTATCTTTTTAAAAGCCCTTCACATAGAAGGTTCAGAGAATGTTGATATAGAATGGTTGTATGCATTGATAAATAAGATCATGCTTAATGTGTTCAATGCTCCGTTTTACATGCTGACACTCGTTATTGCTATTTTTGCTATATTTTTTAAGATAAAATATACAGAAGACAATACTTTTTATCCATTTACTTTTACGCTGTTTATGTTTATTCCCAATTTCTTCATTGGAGAAAGTGGACAGATCAGGCAGAATCTTGGAACTTTTATTATATACTTCGCAATCAGGTATATTAAAGAAAGAAAATTATGGCACTATTTATTCTTTGTATTCATAGCTTCAGGGATTCATAATGTATGTTACATATTTCTACCCATGTATTGGGTTGCACGCATACCTTTAAATAAAACAATGATGCTGGTATCTATTATTGTTTCGATCTTTTTGTCTCCATTCGAAGTGTATAAGGTTTTTGGTAACTTTTTGAGTAATATTGCCTCCGATAGTATGCTTGTGGAAGGTTTTAACGGATATGTGGATGAGACGGCGCAGCGATTAAATGGGGGATTTGGTATTCCCGAAGCGTTAATGGCAATTCTCACATTCTTTTTATTTGCATTTGATACTCCCATGAAGGAAAAATATCCATATTATGAATATCACAGGAACTATGCCGTCATTGGAATCTGTTTTTATTTCATATTCAGAAACAATCCGGTGTTCTCATCCAGGCTTGCGGGAGCGTTTATTGGTTTCTCATTTGTATTGATTCCTAATGCAATGTATGTTGTTTCGGCTAATAAAAAGAGATTAATATATTCCTTTATCATTGCATTGACCATATTCAACTTCGTGGTATTTTCCAGTTTCAGAAATATTATTGCAGGTAGGTTCACCATTGACCTCTATAAAAATCATATTTTACCTTAACAATAAAGTAAATGTATTGACAAAAAGGCGCACTTTAAAGATGCGTCTTTTTTTTGCTATGCCTTATGAATGCTCATTTCTTTGTATTCCAAGCTATATTTTGCCTTGTAATTTGTGAATTTAATATACCACAAATTTAAAATTCAATACAATAATATTGTAGTTTTGTGCTGCTTTAATCAAAATAGAATATCTATAAATAATTGTTTTATTTAATAATATTTATATAATAATTAACTTATTAAACATATATTTATAATATAAATCACTATTTATTGATGCGGGCTTAAAATTTGTATTGGTGTTTCTACACCAAACCTAAGGATATGAGAAACAGTATACTAAAAAAAATGACGGCAATTTTTTGCCTTGTGTCAGTGAGTGCCTATTGTAGCAATGGGTATAGATATGATAAAAATGATGAGTGGCCAGGTGATCACTATACAAAAGTTAACGATTCTTTGGTCAGGATACCACAAAACTCTGATCAAAGAGTGATCAATTCTTCTGATACCCAAAGTTTTTCATCCCGGCTTAATGTAAAAAGTAAAGCAAACCCACTTGCCTTAGATTGGACTAAGGCGCCCAATAGTTATATTTTTGATCCTAACCAGGAATATGGTGGCCTGCTAATACCTGTCAGAAAAGCCTATGCCATGTGGGAAGATGATAAATATATAGGAAGTGAAGGTATTCCCGAAGGAAAATTAACAGCTGATGTATTATGGGAAGATGTACCTGGGCTCATTATAAGTGGAGGAAATTACGCTCTTGAAATACTTGATACAGGGCAGAATGCCAAAATTAAAGTTCCTGTAAATAAATCAAAAGAGGGAAATGCTGTAATAGCATTTAGAATAAATGGCGAAATTTTTTGGTCATGGCATGTATGGGTTACTGATGATCCCACTAACGGATCTGCTTATAAAAGTTTTGAAACAATTAAAAGACAGAGGAACGATGGAGTGATTGAACAGATCCCTGATTCGGACTGGAGGTGGATGGATAGGGATTTAGGCTCTGTAAGCGGAACGATCACAGGAACAGAATGGAACAGGAATTTAGGCTTACTCTATCAATGGGGTAGAAAAGATCCGATACCCTCTCTGGTATACAGGGGTAATGATTTCTATGAAGTATCAGGATCTATCGGAAGAATAAGGCACCGGGGAGCAAAAAATTTTACTAATGCCATTAAAATTGATGATCTCAGGAAGTTTGTTTTATTATCCAATGCTGAAGTGACCAATAATATCAAGCTTTCTGTAAAAAATCCTTTGAGTCTTATCTATGTGAATAAGGATGATAACTCTGGTCCCGCATATTATAATAACAATGCTAATCTGATGGTTAACTGGTTTGGAAAATCCTCTAATTTTAAAGACTACCAGTTATCTGAGCTTAATTTATGGTCAGACAATTCACAGGGGAAAATAAACGCAACTTATACCACTGATGATTCGGCTCAACCGTACCGTGATAAGTCATCTTATGATCCTTGTCCTAACGGATGGCGGATTCCATCGGTTTTGGTTGCTAATCTTGCCTCAGCAAATTATGTGGATGATATCAGGACCGATTTTTCTCCCTTTGGAGTAAGAACCAATATGGGGAAAAATGCTTTTGAATCCAATGGCTACCATATTATAAAACCCACTGATACGAATATGCCTTTATTTATGAAGGGAATTAAATTGTATTCCAATATCGGATTTGACCTTTCTCAGGTCGGAGGTTACGATATGGGATTGTTTCCCGGAACGGGGCAGGTAGCTATTGAAACACAGGCCGGACAATATGCGGACCAGCACCATACCAACATATGGACTGCGACGATGGCCAGACAGTTTGATGCTACTCCTGCTACTGTTGCAAGAGGCTTGTATATGATTCCGGATAAAGCCCAGCCTGACATTCCGGATTCAAATTTCCCTACGATAAAAGGTAGATTTCAATATGTGCCGTTAGCAACAATGAATACTTCAGAAGCTAATGGATGTCGTTGCGTAAAAGATCCTTTGTATGTGGTTGATAATTATGATTTTCCTACGGAATTTTTAAATATTTCCAATGAATATCTTGAGGGCCTAAATAATCCAAATACTTATCAGATCGTTAAGGCGACAACTGTATCTACCATAGAGATTCCAGTGAGTAAAGCATTTTCAGTTCAAAGTCAGCTTCTTAATAATCAGGAGATTCTTGATCCTTCCAATTATAACAACCTTAAGGTAAATGTACTTTGGACAACTAATACAAGTTTAATTAGTAATGTATCAATAGCTAATCCCTCTCCTGCGTCGCTGGGCGGTTTAAGCGGGTCTAAAATTGTAGTTGCAATTAATCCCAATCAAAGTGGAAATGCGGTGGTTACTCTTCATAATGGCAATATCACTAATCCTGTTTACTGGAGCTGGCATATTTGGGTTACTGACACGCCCGTGAACAGTCTTCAATATACAACAGAATTGCCGGCCGGAAATGCCACCAATTATGTCAATTATGTAGATAAAGCAGATATTCCCTTCCGGACCGAATTTATGGACAGAAATCTGGGGGCAACGGATGCATTTCCGATGGTTGTAAATAATCTTACCCCTACCTCTGCGGAATTATCCAGAATCAGGGCATCCACTGGGCTTCATTATCAGTGGGGAAGAAAAGATCCTATTCCAACATTCCAGTATGCTGATAACAGAGGGTCATACAATGTGTTTCTTGGGAATGTTTTAGCAACCGGAACGATTAGTTATACTACCCTTGCTGCGTCTACTTATAATAATATGTCCGGAAGTTATATTGTTCCTTATAATACTTATGCTGCGAATGCAAATCTCCTGGATACAGATAAGGTGTCTGACAAAATTTCGAAAATCTTGTCTTATTCTGTTAGAAATCCTTTAGTATATATGATTCCAAGTACTTTTGCTCCCTATAATAGCAGTACACCTAATTATACAAATGGAACGGATTGGCTATCTACTGAACCGAATCTGGCGCCGGACAGATGGGGAAGAGGAGGTGTGAAATCACCGTTTGATCCTTGTCCGGAAGGCTGGAGAATTCCTGATGTGTCTGGTGTTGCAATTGTTTCCGGTAAAGATTTTGGAATGACTCCATGGTATAAAAAGGATAAAAATGTTGCAACCATGTATAGTATCGTTAACGATTATCAGGGAGTGAGAGTCAGAAATCCAAGTACGACAACTACGATTGGCTATATGTTCAATCAGTCAGCATATCCTGTCGGCAATTATCCTAATTCCGGATCCAGAGGTTTCAGAAGTGTTACAGGGAATCAATCTGCCCAGGGGACTTATAACGTCCTTAATTATCAATATCCCGGATTCTGGACCGGTGCATTGGCGTCGAATTATACAGGGCGTTCTGTAAATATGTTATTCGATGCAGCTTCCTCTTCAAACCGTATTATGGCTTTTCATGATAATAACGACCCTTATTTTGGAATGAGCTGCCGTTGTGTAAAGGTTAAATATGATGAAGACGGAAATGAAGAAGGGGTAATTACAAAACTTCAGATTACATCTTTGTCAGCGACAAAAGCTGCAGCACCTTTAAATAAAGATGAGTTTTTGGATATTATGGGCAAAGAGCAGGTCTCTGTTTTTCCTAATCCGGTAAAAAGTGAACTTCATATCAAGGCACCGGATACTACCGGAGGATATTATTATCAGATATATAATATGTCGGGACAACTGATCATGTCCGGAAAATTTGAAAATGATAAGACTGATCTTTCGGCATTGACATCAGGAATATATTTGATCCGGATAAATAATTCGAATAAGATTATTAAGCTTATAAAAGAATAAAAATTTCAATATAAATAGGCTGTTTCAATCATGAGACAGCTTATTTTTTACGACTTTATTTACCGATCTTATAATAATAGGTGAAAAATTCTATTAAGATGTGTTTTACTAAATTAATTTTAAGTCAATCACTTGATTGAAAAGAATAAAACCAGTATATAAATGCCCTGTAAAGTCATTTCATTTTTAAATTAAACAAGTATTGCAAAACCTATGTAATAAAAAAGCTTTACTTTTGCAAAAATTTTAGAATGTCGAAAAATTTAGTAATTGTAGAGTCCCCGGCAAAAGCAAAAACTATTCAGAAATATTTAGGAAAGGATTTTGAGGTAAAATCCAGTTTCGGACATATCCGGGATTTACCTAAAAAAGGGATGGGTATAGACCTTGAGACATTCAGTCCTGATTACGAAGTTTCTGCTGACAAAAAGAAATTGGTAACAGAATTAAAATCTGCTGTTAAAAAAGCTGAAATTGTTTGGCTTGCTTCCGATGAGGATCGCGAAGGAGAAGCCATTGCATGGCACTTGGCAGATGAATTAAAGCTTAAGCCGGAAAACAGAAAACGTATTGTTTTTCATGAAATTACTAAAAATGCTATTCTAAAAGCAATTGATAACCCTAGAGATATCGATCAGAATCTGGTTAATGCACAACAGGCAAGAAGAGTCCTTGACAGAATCGTAGGTTTTGAAATGTCTCCTGTTCTTTGGAAAAAAGTAAAACCGGGATTATCAGCGGGTAGAGTTCAGTCTGTAGCCGTAAGATTAATTGTTGAAAGAGAAAAAGAAATACGCGCTTTCAATCCTAAAGCAAGCTTTAAGCTTGACGGGATTTTCCTGAATAAAGAAGATCAGGAAATCGCTGCGAAACTTAAAAAAGATTTCGAAAAAGAAGAAGAAGCTGAAAAATTTCTGGAAAAGGCAAAAACAACAGAGTTTAAAGTTCTGAATGTTGAAACAAAGCCTGGAACGCGTTCCGCATCTGCTCCTTTTACTACTTCTACATTACAGCAGGAAGCTTCTTCCAGATTAGGTTATAATGTAACAAACACTATGCGTCTTGCACAAAGACTGTATGAGGAAGGATACATTACCTATATGAGAACAGATTCCGTGAATCTTTCTCAGGAAGCAATCGAAGGATCAAAAAGGCAGATTATATCTGAATACGGTGCAGAATATTCCGCTCCGAGAAATTATACGACAAAGTCGGCTTCAGCACAGGAGGCTCACGAAGCCATACGACCGACTGATTTCGCAGTAAAAAGTATTGGAGATGCTCAATTAAACAGATTATATCAATTAATATACAGAAGAACGCTGGCCTCTCAGATGGCTAATGCTAAAATTGAAAAAACGGTCATTGAAATAGGTAATGCGAGCTTGCCTCAGCATTTTGAAGCTCAGGGTGAGGTTATTATTTTTGATGGTTTCCTTAAAGCTTACGGTATTGTAAAAACGGAAGATGACGACGAAGAAAATAATGAGAAATTACTTCCGAAAGTAAAAGTAGGAGAAGTTTTAAGTTATAAATCAATTACGGCAACTGAAAAGTTCACCAGACCCAGTGCAAGATATACAGAAGCAGGATTGGTAAGAAAGCTTGAAGAATTGGGAATAGGCCGTCCTTCAACGTATGCACCTACCATTCAGACCATCCAGAACCGTGAGTATGTTGATAAGCGTGAGATTGAGCCACAGATTCGTGAAGTGGTTAAAATGTCTTTGGTAAAAGATAAAATTAAAAAGGTAGTACTCGACGAGAAATTCGGAGGTGATAAAAATAAATTTGTTCCTACAGATATTGGTGAGGTAGTCAATGACTTTCTTATTGATCATTTTAAAGAAATTCTTGATTACGGATTCACGGCAAGAGTTGAAGAAAGTTTCGATGAAATTGCAAACGGAGATCAGAAATGGAAGGAGATGATGACTGATTTTTATTCCAAATTCCATCCAAGAATTGAAGACGTAGAAGAAAATGCGGACCGTGCAAATGGGGATAGGCTGTTGGGTGTTGACCCAAAAACAGGTAAAAATGTTCATGCCAGAATTGGAAGATTTGGAGCTATGATCCAGATAGGGGAGACTGAAGATGAAGAAAAACCTACTTTTGCATCGCTAATGAGTGGGCAGAATATTGCAACCATTACGCTTGAAGAAGCATTGGAACTATTCAAGCTGCCTTTTGATCTGAAAGATTATGAAGGCCAATCCGTTTCAGTAGGTGTGGGGAGATTCGGTCCTTATGTAAAGTGGGGTGAAACGTATATCAGTATTCCAAAAGGAGAGGATCCGCTTTCTGTAGATCAGAACAGGGCTGAAGAAATTATAGGAGAAAAGAAAAAAGCTGATGCTCCTATTGCAACCTACAAGGGAGAGCCGGTGACCAAAGGAACAGGAAGGTTTGGTCCTTTTATCAAATATCAGAGTATTTTTGTAAACGTTCCTAAAAAGTATGATTTCGATAATCTTTCTCAAAGCGACATTAATGAATTAATTGATGCTAAACTGGAGAAAGAAGCAAACAGATATATTCAGCAGTGGGAAAAAGAAAAAATATCTATTGAAAATGGAAGATGGGGACCATTTATTAAGTTTGGAAAGAGCATGTTCAAAATTCCAAAGAAAAAAGATGACACAAAATATGATGCTGAAGAACTGAAAGAAGTTTCATTGGATGAGGTGAAAAAGTGGATTACTGCCCAGGATAAAAATGCTTTTGCCGAGAAAAAAAAGCCGGCAGCCAAGAAAAAAGCGACTGCCACAAAAAAGAAATAAAAAGTAATGATATTACAAAGCCATTAACAAACAGTGTTAATGGCTTTTTTTATGACCATTAAATGATTTTATTTTAATATTTTTGGTTTTTAAGACTTAATTAGAGAGAATGAATTTTGAAGATTTTATAATTGCCCCTAGGAATTTCAAAACTGAGAATTGGCAGATTGGAAACCAGATTACCAAAGAAATAAAAGAAGACAGTATTGTTTTGCTTTTCGTATCAGATTACAGAGGATCAGGTGGCGATGCTGAAGTACAGGATTTTACCTCTGTAAGAAAGGAATTTTATAAATTATCACAGTTGGATTTTGAAATTCCCATCGTTGATCTTGGAGACCTTGTTTCCGGTAAATCTGTTCAGGATTCCCATTATATCTTACAGGAGGTTCTTTCTGCCTGTCACTATAAAAGAGCAATTCCTGTCATTATCGGAGGTTCTAATGATTTCGCCTTTTCTTTATTTTCAGGATTGAATTTTCATCAAAAAAATATCAATTATACACAGATCAGTAACGTCATTTCTCTTAAACAGGGTGAGCATATCAATGAGCATACTTTTCTAAGTAAAATTTTGGGTGCTAAGAATTTTTCGATTAAGAATTACCACCACCTGGGATATCAGAAGCACCTGAACGAAGTAGATTCTGTAAAGCTGATTAAAGAAGTTGAGTTTGATATTGTCCGTCTGGCAGAAATGATGAATTCTACAGAAAAAACAGAACCCTTCTTCAGAAAAGCTGATTTGGTTACTGTCAATTGTGATGCAATTGAAAGTTTTGGAGAACCTTTTTCAATAAATCCACAGGTGAATGGATTAAATAGACGGGAAATCTGCGCTTACATGAAGGAAGTTGGGTTGAGTGAAAATTTGAAGTCTGTCGGAATTTTTAATTATAACATATATTCGGAAAGCCAGTTGAATCATCAATTGTTGGCACAGATGATCTGGTATCTTATAGAAGGAATCAATATCCAAAGATCACACCCAAAAGAAAGGCACTACGAAATTTTTTATGTGTTGATCGATGATAGCCAACATACATTTAAGCGTGATACGTTTAGTAATCTTTGGTATTTTGGAGATGATGAGAATATTGAGAATTGTATTCCTTGTTCAAGAAAAGATTTTGACGAAGCAAAGAAAGGCTGGTTGAATGCAAGGCTGACGAAAATTTAATTTATGATGAATACTGTTCCATCAAAAGTTTCTATCATAGTTCCTGTTTATAATGTTGAAAATTATTTGGCTAAATGTCTCGACTCTTTGATTAATCAAAGTCTGCAGGAAATTGAAATTATCGTTGTGGACGATGGTAGCAGTGATAATTCTGGATTGATTGCACAGGAATATGGCCAGCGTTTTCCGGAAAGACTAAAAGTTTGGAAGAAAGAAAATGGAGGTTTAAGCGATGCCCGGAATTTTGCCATCGATCGGGCGACGGGAGATTATATTGGTTTTGTGGATAGTGATGATTATGTCGGAAAAACCATGTTTGAAGAAATGTTTAACCTTGCGGAAAAGCATAATGCCGAAATGGTCATCTGTAATATTCAAAAAGTGGACGAGTCGGGAATTGTTACCCAAAAGCTTACTCAAATTCCTAATATGCCGGAAAAAATTGATTTGGAGAAAAACTTTTCTGTTTTTTCTGATCTCAGCTATTTTGCATGCAACAAGTTGTTCCGAAAGGAACTTTTTAATGATAAAAGGTTCAAAAAAGGGGTGCATTTTGAAGACATTCAGCTCATTCCACAACTTTTACTCAAGTGTAAGATTGTAGCACAGACGCAAAACTTTCATTATCACTATTTGGAAAGAAATGATTCTATCACTAAAACACATACTGAAAAAGGATTGGATATCCTCAAAGCAGTAAAAGATGTAGAATCTGAATTTAAAACATCATCCTACTCAACAAAAAAAGAGGAACTGAAAAACTTCCAGATTTTAGAGGGAGTATATAGTTTTTTGGCCTATCTGGCGTTTGTAAAAGATGATAAAGTTTTTTATGATATGGCTGATCAGCTGAAAAATTTTATAGAGGAAAGGAATATTAAAATTAAAGATATATTGTTCTATAGTCGTTTTGGTAAGAATTATATTTTATATTTGCCACTGAAAAAAAAGATATTTTATCTATTGTTTTTTGCAGGGCAAAAAAAATTGATAAGAAAGTTGATTTAAACACAAATGTAAGTACTGTCATTTCGATATATTACAAATTTCGTAGATACTATTTAGCAGATCTTAAGTAATGAGTGCTAAAGCATAATGAAAGTACTTAAATAGGAAAAAATGAAGAATTTTGAATTGTTCTTAAGCGAGATGGATATTTCTATTTTTTATGTAAAAATAGGATTTGGATTCTTGTTTTCTTTTTTAATCACGTTTTTCTCTATACCAACCATTATTAAAATCTCCAGAAGAAAAAATCTGATGGATGAGCCGGGGGTAAGGAGTTCACACTTGAGAAAAATTCCCAATCTTGGAGGAATTGCTATTTTCTATTCTATAGGTATATGTACTTCTATTTTTGCCTATGAACTTTTTGATCTGTATAAGTTTTTATTTGCTTCATTGCTCATTCTCCTTTATGTAGGAGTAATGGACGATATTGTAGTGATGAGAGCTTACAAAAAGCTTGTTGCCCAGATTGTGGTATCCACGCTTATCGTTATAGGATCTGATATAAGAATCAGAAATCTCTTTGGGATCTTTGGCATTTATGAACTTGAGTATGTTGTAAGTGTTATATTTAGTGTCATTACTTTTATTGTTCTTATTAATGCATTTAATCTCATTGATGGGATTGACGGACTCGCTGGAGGGTATTCAGTGATATGCAGTGCATTGTTTGGGATAAGTTATTATAGATTAGGAGAATATAATTATCCTCTGGTCGTATTGTCCGTTGTAATCATTGGAGCTGTTTTGGCATTTTTATACTATAACCTCTCGAATTACAGGACCAATAAGATATTCATGGGAGATACCGGATCTATGTTGTTAGGATTTTTATTGGCATTTACAAGCATCTGTTTTATCAATATATTTATAGACAAAAAGCTTCCGGATATTCCAAGGTATCACTTACAGTCAGCTCCGGCGATAGCTGTAGCCATATTGATTTTACCGATTGTAGATACTTTGAATGTCATCTTTGTAAGACTTTGGAATAAGAAATCTCCCTTTGATGCGGATAAGAATCATATACACCATAAGCTTCTGAAGCTTGACTTTACCCATAGAAGATCGGGTTTTTATATTGTCGTCTACTATCTTTTTATAGTAATGGTGGCTTATTTTTTAAGACATATAAATGTAAATTTATTGTTATTGGTGATACTTGTGCTAGGCTTTACTGGTGCTTATTTGCCGGATTTTATTTATCGGATAAGAAATAATAGGAAGTAACAATTAAATTTTTATTTTTGTAAACAACATTTGATTATGATAAGAAATTTTAAATATTTATCCCTTTTAATCCTGCCTTTTTTCATTACATCTTGTATCACAAAAAAAGATGTAAGATATATGCAGCCTAATGAAAATCTTGTGATCAATGAGGAAGGTCTTGTTCCTTACAACATTCCCGTATACAGGATCACGAAGAACGATATACTGAATCTCAATATTGTTACTACTCCAAAGGGCGATGCAGCGCAGTTTTATTCTACTTTAAATACTTCCGGTAGTACAGTTGCTCCCGGGGTTAATCCCACAACTATAGGAACTTTAGGACGTGTTGGAAGCGGAAGTGGAGGAAGTGGTGGTGGAGGAAATACCAATTTCTATTTTAATGGATTAAAAGTGGATTCCAATGGAGATATTAATGTTTTTGGAATCGGTTACATCAAAGCAGAAGGACGTACTATCGAAGATATCACCAAAGAGATCCAGGAGAAAGTAAATGAAAATTTCCAGGATGGAAAGTCTCAGGTGAGATTAAATACGGACGGGATAACTTATTATATTCTTGGAGACACGGAAGCTGTTGCTATTACAGGAGAAAAAGTGGCTCACAAAAATACGCTTACCATTACCGAAGCACTGGCAATTAATGGAGGTTTAAATAAAAGTGTAGATAGAAAAACAATTGTTATCCACAGAAAATTACCGGAAGGAATTAAAATTGCGAAAATAGATTTGACCCGGGAAGATGTAATGAATTCACCGTATTATTATGTGCAAAATGGTGATGAAATCTATCTTAATACCAGAGGAAAAAGCTTGAATGGATTGGGAAAAGACCCTGTACAGACGATTACAACAGGAATTTCATTAATTACTACAGCGTTGTCAGTTTATTTAATCCTAACAAGACTTTAATATCATGATTCCAGGAAAAGAAACTAACGTTGAGAAGAATAATTCTCAAAAAGATAAAACCGGTTCTTTTGAATTGTTTGATGTTGAGCACTTTTTAAGAAGGATATTAAAGAACTGGTATTGGTTTGTTTTAATGCTGTTTATTGGCTACTGTATCTCATGGATGTATGGTAAATATTATGCACAGAGTATTTATGCTTCAAACCTTTCTTTAAGTGTATCTAATAATACTTCCAGCTACTTTACTCCTAACCAGTCAATTAACTTTATTTGGGGACAGGGAGGAAATCAAGACGGGATTTATTTGAAAAAAATGCTTTTGTCAAGATCACACAATGAATTTCTTGTAAAGGAGCTTGATCTTTTTGTTAACTATTCTACAAAAGGATCTATAAAATCTACTTATCTGGATAAAGACGATTCACCGGTCTTTGTGCAGATTGATAAGAAACACCTACAACAGATTAATTATCCTATTACACTGATGCCAAAAGGAGGAAATACGTATGAAGTGGTATTACCCGATAAAGGAGAATCAACTCATTTGTATAATTATGAAGTGGAGGGGTTTCAGGATATTAATAGCTTTAAAAGACCATCGAATAAAATAATTAAAGTAGGAGAATGGTTCACAGCACCTAATATTAAATTTAGACTGCTTCAGAATCCAATAACCCCAAATATTAAACTGGATAATATTATTGTTAATCTTAGTTCTGTCAATCAGTCCGTTAATGAGATTGTATCAACCATCGGAGTAGAGTTTGATAAGGAGATCAATTCTATTATGATCATTACAAAAACAGGTTTCAATCTTAATGGAACTGTAAATTTCCTTAACAAGTCTGTAAGTGAGCTACAGAAGAAAAGGATGCTTGATAAAATGACCGTTGATAAAAATACGGAAACCTATCTTCAGGATAATCTTACAGGAGTAAGAAAGAAACTGGATTCAAGTGCTACTGTTCTCAACTATTTAAAAACTTCGGAAAAGCTCTACGACATTAAAGATAGAGATGAAAAATCTCTGACGAAGATTAAGGAATTGGAAGCAAAAAAGGCGGACCTGACCAGTAAAATTAACTCCCTTAATCTTATTAAGAACACACTGGAGAATCAGAATTTTGATAAAATGATCAGTACAAATGCTGCAGGGTTCGAAGACGGAATGTTTACGGCTTCAGTTTCGGAACTTAAGGCATTGTATCTTAAAAGGAGAGAAATGGCTACGATTTATACGCCAAATTCAGAACCTATGAAAGAAATCAACAGGCTGATCAGTGATGCAAAATTAAGCTCTTCCAACTCTTTGAGCAATTACTATAATGGATTTAATGTTGAAATCAATAAGATTAATCAACAGGTAGCTGAAGCTAATGCGGATCTTGACGCTTACCCTGAAAAGGAAAGAAAGTATTTAGATGCAGAAAGAGGATACAATATGATTGAAGCCACTTATAATAGTTTACTGGGAAGGCAGAATGAAACTAAGATGAGGATGGCGACGAATCAATCTGATATCTCTGTTATTGACCCTGCCAAAAATGTAGGACAGTCTCCTATCGGGCCCAATGTAAAAGGAACGAAGCTGGTCATTATGGGAGGTTTATTACTTCTGCCGTTTTTGTTTATTTTAATCGGAGAATTGCTTGATAATAAAATAAGAAATATTAAAGAATTATTGAGTGCTACCAAAATTCCATTGCTTGGAGTGGTAGGTAATAATAATAATGAGAATATGCTTACCGTGCTTGATCAGCCTAAGTCTTCAGTTTCTGAAGCATTTAGAGGAATAAGGGCGAATATGCGATTTTTGTCTGATGAAAATGAAAAAAGTAAAGTTGTTTTAATTACTTCATCGATTGGAGGGGAAGGTAAAACATATGTTTCAATTAACCTTGCTTCAGTTCTTGGTTTAAGTGATAAAAAGACTATTCTTTTGGGAATGGACCTAAGAAAACCAAAAATATTCGGTGATTTCAAAATTGATAATAAATATGGAATTTCGAATTATCTTACAGGCGAAGTTTCCATTGACCAGATTATCAATAAAACAACAATTCCAAATCTTGATGTTGCTACTTCAGGGCCAATTCCTCCGAATCCGTCAGAACTGTTAATGAGCAAAAAGAATATTAAATTCATTGAAGAGTTAAGGGAGATTTATGATTTTATCATTATTGATTCCCCGCCGGTAGGACTTGTTGCAGACTCATATGAATTGATGAAATATTCTGATACCAACATCTATGTGGTGCGTCATGAATATACTGAAAAGTATATGCTTAAAATGATTACGGAAAAATATCATAATAATGAGATTGAAAACCTTGGTCTTGTATATAATGATTATATTATAAAGCAGGGATATGGTTATGGCTATGGATACGGATACGGTTATGGCTATTTTGATGAGGACAAAAATTACAAAGAGCCGCTATTGATTAAAATAAGAAATAAAATACAGGCAATTTTTAATAAAAAATAAAACATTAAACCCTCATTTAATGAGGGTTTATTATATAAGGCTTTTATTGATTCTATTAAAAAAAGAATATTTTCGGTACTTTGTCGTTTACTTTATAACAAATTATGTTTTTTTGTTTGTTTTTAACTAAACATTAAGAATATCATTAATATAAAAATGTTTTATATTTGCAAAAATTAAATTTTAAAATAACCATAAATCCATATTCTTTTATGAATAAAAAATTATTATTTAGCTTCCTGGCCGTCCTTGGAACAATGACTGGTGTGAAAGCACAAAGAAACGAATTGGGAGTTCGTCTAGGTATGAGTAACCTAGTGGGTGATATAGGAAGTACGAGTTATATTTTACAAAAGCCGTTGGATTTAAGCAGAGCATCAGATTGGGGAGTTCCATTTTATGGTGGTATATTATATAGATTTAATTTTAATCCCTACCAAACTGTTAGACTAGATTTAGGTTATAATCAGGTACAGTTCAGTGATAAAGCAGCGAAAGAAGATTATAGAAGAAATAGAAACTCATTTGGAAAGAATAATGTATATGAAGCAAGTTTGGTATTTGAATATAATTTTTTCCCGGTAAATAATGAGCAGATAAGTATGGTTAGCCCTTATATATTTGGGGGTATTGGAGGTTTAATGTTTGATGCTCCTAAAGCGACTTTAGTGAATGACTTTAGAAGAGATGCAGATGGAGTAGCACAAGCTCCGATTAATGAAAGGGATTTTACTACAAGAGCAGAATATTCTCTGGGTAAGAAAGTAACAATGCATATTCCTTTTGGAGTCGGATTAAAATATAAATTTAACCATAGTTGGGCAATATTTGCGGAAGCTACGTTTAGATATACATTAACAGATCAGTTGGATCATAGTAAAATATTAACTAAAGATGTTGTATCTACCTATAATGGAGATATAGTAAACCCTACAACAGGAGGGTCTTTATTGCAAACAGGAAATTATTATGCTGTTTCAAAAGAAAGAGAAGCTGCATTTGTTAATGGAAGAAATGTTGGAGATACAAAATCTAAGGATTGGATGAATACCTTTAGCTTAGGTCTTACATTCTCCTTTGGAAGACCTCCGTGTTATTGTGAGTAATTAGTATGTCGTTGATTAAAGATAAAATAAATTCAGAGAATTTACCAAAACATGTTGCTATCATTATGGATGGCAATGGAAGATGGGCAAAATCTCGTGGTGAAGAAAGAACTTTTGGTCATAAAAATGCCATTAATGCTGTAAGAAATGCCATTAATGCGTGTAATGAGATCAATATCCCATATTTAACATTGTATACATTCTCTTCGGAGAATTGGAACCGGCCGAGTGATGAAGTAAATACTTTAATGAATTTGCTTACTGAAACATTATTGCTGGAAGCGGAAGAAATCTTCAGCAAAGGTCTAAGAATGCATGTTATTGGGAATCTGGATAAGCTGCCACCTCTTGTAAAAGAGCAGCTGCTAAGAGTGGTCGAATTAACAAAAGAAAACACAAAAGGTAATTTAGTATTAGCGATCAGCTATGGCTCGCAAAACGAGATCCTGAATGCCGTGAGAAATATAAGTTCTGATGTAAAAGAAGGCAAGGTGGATGTAGAGAATATTGATGAGAAATTATTCGAAAATTATCTCTATACAAAAGATTTTCCACCCGTCGATTTATTAATAAGAACCAGTGGTGAAATAAGAATTAGTAATTTTCTTCTTTGGCAGATCGCCTATGCAGAACTCCAGTTTTTAAATGTTCTGTGGCCAGATTTCACAAAAGATATTTTCTTCCAATGTATTGTAGACTATCAAAACAAAGAAAGGAGATATGGCCTAACCGGCGAACAAATAAAAATCCAGTAAAATTTAAAGAAAAGAAAGACTACGATAAAATGAAGTTTAGACTATTACCCATCATCATGTTTGTTGCTTCTGCACATTTTTATGGACAGGTGACTCCACAGGATAGCACAAAAGTGAATAACCCTGTGCATGCAGAAAACCAAACAGGAACCTACGTTCTTAAAGACATTGTTGTAGATGGGGTTAAGAAATATACACCTGCGCAAATCTTAAGATTTACAGGATTATCTAAAGGAGAAAGTGTGGATATCCCCGGACAAAAAGTTAGCAATGCTATCAAAAAGCTTTGGGATACCCAATCATTTTCAGAAGTAGAGGTTTATGTTCAAAGTATTGAAGGAGAAACAGTAGTTTTGAAATTTTACTTGCAGGACTTAAAAGAACTTGGAGAAGTTAAATTTTCCGGTAAAGGAATTGGAAAGTCAAAAAGCGAGAAACTAGCTAAGGATAATAACCTTAAGCCGGGAACTAAAATTACACAGAATTTAGTTTCAAGCCTAAAAACAAATGTTCCTAAAGACTATATTAAGAAAGGTTTTGCAGATGCAAAGATTTCCATTCAGGATAAAGTAAATGCAAATGACCCTGCTTTAGTGGACTGGACCATCAATGTAGATAAAGGCAAAAGAGTAAAGATTGATCATATTGAGTTCGAAGGGAACGAAAATGTGAGCGATTCTAAACTTAGAAACAAAGCATTTAAAGAAACCAAACAAAAAAGATTTGGGATCGGTGGTATCTTGAAATCCTCAAAATTTATCGAAGATAAATATCAGGAAGATAAACAAAGCCTGATCAGCTATTATAACTCATTAGGTTATAGAGATGCTGCTATCGTATCCGATTCTGTTTGGAGAAATAAAAGAAATAATTACGAAATCAACGTAAAATTAAAAGAAGGTAAAAAATACTATATCGGAGATATCACTTTTACCGGAAATACAGTATATGCCACAGAATACTTGCAAAGACTTCTCGGTTATAAAAAAGGAGATATTTATGATGCAGTAGGTTTCAACAAAAAAGTTGGAGAAGATGGAGGTAAGGAGGATGATTCCGATATCAAATCGGTATACATGAATAATGGTTATCTTTTCTCTAATGTAACCCCTGTTGAAAAATCAGTATCTGGTGATTCTATTAATCTGGAAATCAGAGTGAACGAAGGAGAACAGGCAACTTGGAACAGAGTTACCTGGCAAGGAAATACAACAACTCATGACCATGTAATTCTAAGGGCATTAAGAACAAAACCAGGGGAGCTATTTAAGAAAACCGAAATCAAAAGAACTTATTTTGATTTAGCAGGTATGTCTTTCTTTGATCCGCAACAGATCGGTCAGGATATCCAGCCAAATCAGCAGGACAATACAGTAGACATCAACTGGAAACTTGTTGAAAAAGGATCCTCACAAGTACAGCTACAAGCGGGGTATGGAGGAAATAGCTTTATCGGAACATTAGGTTTAACCTTTAATAACTTCTCTTTAAAGAACTTCCTGAAGTTTAAGGATTTCAGACCTGTACCTCAGGGAGATGGACAGACCTTATCTATTCAGGCTCAGGCCGGACAATATTTTCAGAATTATGGGGTGTCGTTTACTGAACCATGGTTATTCGGAACAAAGCCAACGGCACTTTCTGTAAGTATTAATAACTCAATTGTTAGATATAGTACGTCAGTTACAACGACAAGTACTGACCCTTCAAGATTGAACATTTTTTCAGCATCTGTTGGGTTAAACAGACTATTGAAATGGCCGGATGATTATTTCTCATTGTATACTGGGATTCAGTACCAGAAATATGATTTCAAAAACTACCCATTTGATTTCGGAGGATCACAAGAAAATTATGGTTCAGCCAATAACTTAAGTTTAAATTTAGGACTAAGCAGAAACTCTGCAGGTATCGACCCGATATTCCCTACAATGGGTTCCAATATCGAACTTTCTGCGAAGTTAACTCCACCATATTCATTGTTTAGTAATAAAGACTATTCTACAATGTCGCCTACGGATAAATATAAGTGGATGGAATTTTATAAAATTAAATTCAAAGCTGATGTTTATAACGAAATTGCAGGTAAGTTAGTTCTAAGGTCTTCTGCCGAAATGGGCTTCATGGATGGTTATAACAAGCAGTTGGGAGCACCACCTTTCGAGAGATTCTATATGGGAGGAACCGGGCTTTTCGGAGGAAGATATGACGGTAGGGAATTAATTCCTTTAAGAGGTTATGAAAATGCTTCTACTTACGGAGGAGATGGTACTCAGGGAGATATCACTCCACAAGGTGGAGGTACCATTTATAATAGATTTACATTGGAGCTAAGATATCCGATATCATTAAATCAGACAGCAAAAATTTATGCACTAACCTTTGCTGAAGGAGGTAACGTTTGGAACTCATGGGGAAGCTACAATCCTTTCCAGTTAAAAAGATCAGTGGGTGTAGGGGTAAGAGTATATATGGGAGCATTTGGATTGATCGGATTTGATTTTGCTTATGGATTTGATAAACCAATAAACTCATCAGAGCCTTCAGGATGGAAGACACACTTCTTAATGAACCAATCATTATAATGATCACATGAAAAAAATTAAAATCATTTTCACATTTGTATTATTTTTGCTCTTCAGTTTTAGCAATGCGCAGAAAATTGGAGTAGTTGATACAGAATATATTTTGAACAAGCTTCCACAATATAAAGAGGCAGAAGCAAGATTAAATTCGCAGATTGATACTTGGGAATCGGAACTTCAGAGTTTGAATGCTGAGTATGAAAAGAAAAGATCTGCATTTGAAAATGAGAGAGTGTTATTAGTTGGAGACCAGCTCAAACTGAGAGAAAAGGAAGTAATGGATCTCGACAAAAACATTAAAACAACAACAAGTTTACGCTTTGGAACAAACGGGGAGATTACAAAATTGAGATCTAATCTCGTTGAACCTTTTCAGGATCAAATTTGGAACGCTGTAAAAACCATGTCCGAGAAAAATGGCTTGGGCATAGTTCTTGATAAAAGCAATAACATTAATGTTATTTTTCTTCAAAAAAGATATGACTATACAGACAAAGTACTAGACATTCTTTTAAAAGGAACAGAAAAGAAAGAAAAAACTAATACAAGAGGTAAAAAGTAATCGATGGAATTAACTTTTACTGAAATTAAAAATCTAAAACAAATTAAATTATTTATTTACCAATTATGAAAAAATTAAGTGTATTATTTGCAGCAGTAATGATGGTTGTATCTGTAGGTATGGCAAAAGCTCAAAAAATTGCTACTTTAGATGTTATAGGTGTTCTTAACGCAATGCCTGAAAAGAAAAAGGCTGATGCTGACTTAAAGACTTTCTTAGATACTAAGCAAGCTGAGATCAAAAAGAAAGCAGATGCTGGACAAGCTAAATTAAAGCAATATTCTGAGGAAGCTCCTAAGAAAACTGCCGATGAAAACAAAGCAAGAGAAGCTGAATTAGCTAAAATGCAAGAAGAAATTCAACAAATGAACGATAAAGCTCAGAAAGATTTTGTGGCTAAACAAGATGCTGCTTACGAGCCTATTGAGAAGAAACTAAACGAGGCTGTATCTAAAGTAGCTAAAGCTGCAGGATATGATTTCATTATGGATGCAAACTCTTCTGCATTTGTATACAAAGGAGGTCCGGATGCGACTCCAGCTGTAAAAAAAGAATTAGGTGTTCAATAATCTAACAAATTAACAAACATTTATAAAACTTACCACCTCTTTTAGGGGTGGTTTTTTTATTTTTGCCAAATGGAAAAAGAAGTATCAACAACGGTAAAAGTCAGATTCAGTGATTGCGATCCTATCGGGCATCTCAATAATGTAAAGTATTTGGATTATATGTTTAATGCGAGAGAAGATCACGTTGAAACATTTTATGGCTTTACTTATGAAGAGTACACCAAAAAAACTGGCTGTACCTGGATTGCTATACAGAATGAAATAGCATACCTGAAAGAAGTAAGATACAATACCCAGGTTGTAATCAGCAGCAAAACAATCGACATACAGGACAGAACTGCAAAAGTTGAAATTCTTATGAAGAGTCTTGATGAAAGTACAATTCATGCTGTTTTATGGGTTACCGTAATTTATTTTAATGTTAAAACAAGAAAATCAGATATACATCCTGAAGATATTAAAGAAATTTTCCATAAGTTCTACGTAGATTTAGAAGAAAAAGATTTTCAATCAAGAGTTAAGTTTTTAAGATCCCAAAACGCAAAAAATCCATAATGAAGAAAATAGTTGTTATAGGCAGTAATGGTCAGTTAGGCAATTGTATAAGGAAAATAGCCCCTGATTTTGAAAGTGATTATGAATTTATTTTTACGGACTCTCAGACCCTTGATATTACAGATGAAGACCAGGTAGACACCTTCTTTTACGATAATAAGCCGGACTTCTGTATCAATGCATCAGCGTATACAGCGGTAGATCTGGCTGAAAAAGAGAAAGAAAAAGCATTTGCAGTAAATGCTGATGGGGTAGCACATCTTGCCCAGGCATGTTCTGAACATAAAACAGTTTTAATACATGTTTCTACGGATTATGTTTTTGATGGAGAAACAAATTTATGCTATTCAGAAGATGACTTTACAAATCCGATTGGGGTATATGGAGCATCTAAATTAAGAGGAGAAGAACTTGCATTGGAAATTAACCCTCAAACAATTATCCTAAGAACCTCCTGGCTGTATTCTGAATTCAATAAGAATTTTGTAAAAACCATGCTGAACTTGTTTTCGCAAAAGGATGAGTTGGGAATTGTAGCAGACCAATTCGGACAACCGACTAACGCAAATGATCTTGCAGAGGCCATTATGGATATTATTAAAACCTCACGTAAGAACTTTGGTGTTTTCCATTTTTCAAATTATCCTGAAACCACCTGGTATGAGTTTGCAAAAAAAATTGCTGAATTATCAGAATCATCAGTTAAATTAAATGCACTGACTACTGAACAATATCCTACTCCGGCCAAAAGACCTAAGAGAAGTACAATGTGCTTAGACAAAATTGAAGAAGTTTATAAAATTGAACCCAAACATTGGGAGAATAGTCTTGAAGAATGTGTTAGCATTCTTGCACAACAATAAATATCTTATGAAGAACCTTGCAATTATAATTTTTGTTTTTGCCATTCATTTTTTTAATGCACAAAATGTGTATTTAACAAAAGTTGAG
Organism: Chryseobacterium sp. LAM-KRS1; assembly: GCF_013184525.1. Lineage (GTDB taxonomy): Bacteria > Bacteroidota > Bacteroidia > Flavobacteriales > Weeksellaceae > Chryseobacterium > Chryseobacterium proteolyticum. The sequence goes on along the minus strand of NZ_JAAOIZ010000004.1, from coordinate 1,330 downwards.
AAAACAAATGATAACTCAGATAAATTTTTATTTAAAATTAAAGAGGAAATAAAAGATGCGCAATATCTGGGAGAAGTGGAAGTGCGTGGTTTTTCGAAAGACGATGCTGCTGTTTTTTCTATGATATTTAAAAAAGCAAAAGAAATCGGAGCAAATGCAATTTCTTTACAGCCTTTTAACAATGTAGATGGATCTCCTCAGGCTTTTAATCCTTCAAATTATAAATTGAATTTATATTATTTGCCAAAAGAAAAATTTGTTTCACAAACAGATCATATATTTTTGTTTGCATCCTCGGATAAAGATCAAAAAATTAGTGTTAATAAGAAAGACTATTTATTATCTCCAAGATCTTTTTTTGTGATAGACGTTGTTCCGGGTGAAGTGTATACCATATCTACAAGGAAATTATTAGGCTCTACGATCAAAGTGCAGCCTAAGACAAATGAAACCAATCAGTATTTCCAGGTGTCAGCTCTCAAAGTAAAATCTGATAATACCGGAGTTGGTGGATTAAACCTTAAATCAGGTGATATTATTGGACTGGAAAAATCTTTTGCTGAATTTTTAAGTTTAATATATACCAAATTAGATTCTAAATAAGAAGAATCTTCTTGTTTGCATAAAAAACGATCTCAAATTCATAGAGGTCGTTTTTCTTTTATATATACTATATATAAACTTTACCTAGTATTTACCCGTCTCTTCATCTTTTATACTTTTCTTTTTGATAAAAACCCTTCATTTTATAGCTTTTATTTTTTCCCTTTTCCCTTGTTATTGCTGTTTTCTCTTATGTTTTTGCTTTTATCACTCTAAACCCAGGAAAAAGCATCAAAATTTTTAAGGTTGCTTATCAGCGAGTTAAGACCAAATATGAACTAAATATGAATTTAAGTATAAAATGATTTGGATTGTTTGATGAATAAGGTGTACTTTTGCCCCACTGAAAACGAGAGATAGTAGGTAGCGCAGAAGAGAGTAATTATAAACGAAAGATTTAAAAAAAATAAATAATAATTTATTTTGAAAATTGAGAAAAGTTTGTATCTTTGCAATCCCAATTAAGGGAGCGCGGAGTAAAATTGAGATAAGTGTTAAGAGGGATTAAGGTTACAGAAAAAACTTTAAAATTTTCCTCAAAAACATTTGGTCAGTTCAGAAATATTAATTACTTTTGCACTCGCAAATCTAAAGCAATAACGACAGAGAAAAAGCTTTAGAGAAAAGCGGAAGAAAAGAGATCATTGAAATACAATATAACAACCAAGTAAGGAAAAACTAAAGCGTCAAAACTTTGAGTGAGTCAGACAAACATACAATGGAGAGT